>JAHEBZ010000001.1:0-77955 GCA_024641985.1 Rhodoluna sp.
ACGTCTACATCCTTTCAAAGGATGAGGGTGGCCGTCACAACCCGTTCTACGCAAACTACCGCCCACAGTTCTACTTCCGTACCACTGACGTGACTGGTGTTATCACCCTTCCTGCAGGTACCGAAATGGTTATGCCTGGCGACACCACCGAAATGTCGGTTGAGCTAATCCAGCCAATCGCCATGGAAGAGGGTCTACGTTTCGCTATCCGTGAGGGTGGCCGTACCGTAGGTGCAGGAACCGTTACCAAGATCACCAAGTAATTTCGATTACTTTTGATTTCAGAAATCCCCCAGCCTTTTGGCTGGGGGATTTCGCTTTAACCTATGCTTGACTAATTCGACTCGACGAGGAGTTCAAAGATGACCAAGCCGAAGTACGCAAGCGCGCTCGACATCAAGCGCCCCATCATGCCGGGCTTCTACCCCGACCCCTCGATTGTGCGCGTTGGCGAAACTTTTTATCTTGCAAACTCAACCTTTGAATATGGGCCAGGTGTGCCTATCCATTCATCCGCGGATTTAGTGAACTGGAAGTTCGAGGGGCACTCATTGCCGACCGCGCGGCACATGAACATTGCCGGCATGGAAAACTCGATGGGTATTTTTGCGCCAACGCTGCGCCACCACAACGGCAAGTTTTATATGATCACCACATTGACCGACGGAAAGTGGCAGCTTTTGGTAACGGCCGATACCCCCGCCGGCCCATGGAGTGACCCGGTTCGGATCGATCTGTTTGGCATCGACCCAGACCTCTTCTGGGATGACAACGGTGACTGCTACATGACCTACGCTTCGGTGCCGCTGGACGGCATTGGTCAGGTCAAAATTGACACCGAAACCGGACACGTTCTTGGTGAGCCTTACTTGATTACGCAGGGCACGGGCGGCAAATTTCCAGAGGGTGCCCACATTTACAAGGTGGGCGACTGGTTCTATTTGCTAATCGCCGAAGGTGGCACTGAGCGCGGCCACGCAGTAACCGTGGCTCGCTCGAAAAGTGTTTCTGGGCCCTTTGAGTTCGATCTTAAATCTCCACTACTCACCAATCGCGGCACAAATTTCAAGATTCAGAGCACTGGTCACGCCGATTTAGTTCAACGGGTCGATGGCCATTGGGCGATGGTGTTTCACGGCACTCGGCCAAAAGGCTCTAGTCCCGAGTGGCACATCATGGGCCGAGAAACCTGTGCTGTTGAAATTGAATGGTGCGATGGCTGGCCGGTGCTTGGCCCACCGATTGAACCGGCTTCAGACCCTAGCGTTGTCGAAGTTCTAGATTCCAACAGCGAGCTGCCCGCCGACTGGATCTCGGTTGGTTCGTTTCCGGTCGACAACTGCAAAAAGACACCGAACGGCTTGCTTTTCAACGGTTTTGTGGCACGTCGCCAAACCACTCAACATTTTGAGTTGGTTGCCAACTTTGAGTCATCAACACCACACGGCATTGGAGTTGGCATCGACGGCCGTCACCACCTGGGGCTCATGAAGTGGGGTAACGAGGTCAAAGCCACCTGGACAATCGGGGATCACCGAACCGACATAGGTGCGGTTGAAGTTGGCGACAGAGAATTTGAATTTGTGATTCGAAGCGTTGCCATGGAAGGGGGTTTTCACGCGCCGGTTGGCCCAGACAAGTTGCACTGCTCGGTGCGTTTCAGCGATGGTTCCGAGTTAGAAGTTGCGGCGCTTGATGGGCGGTACATCAGCACCGAAGTTGCCGGCGGCATGACCGGACGCGTGATTGGTGTGCTTGCTTTCGAGTCTGCACTGCTAACAAAGTGGAGTTACAAGAGCGCTTCGTAAAGCAGTTTGTGCTCGGCAACAACATCAAACGACGAAAACTCGGCAAGTTCGTGCCATTCGTGGCCGCCCCACTCGCTCGTGACAAAGCCTTCGAAGCCCTGCTCTGTAAGCGCTTTGATGAGTTCAGCGGTTGGGTCGCTGATTGCACCAGCTTGGTCATCGGTATCCCAAAACTTTAGGTGCACACCCCTCACTAGGGGCATTGCCTCGGCCCAGTCGCTAACCTTTGCCTTGCCCATGCGAGTGACAAGCGAGAGCAAAAGCGATGTTGCGGCAGTTGAGGGGGATGACGGCAGCCATTTGCCAAAAATCACTGGTCGAAGTTCGCTCAGGCTCAGGTTTGTCCAGGCACCAACCAACTCGCCTACCTGCTGCTGGCTAAACCCCGAATGCCCAAGTGCATCAACAAAACTTGGTGGCAATGATCTCATGCAAAGACTCGAATCGAAAAGCAGGCCAAAGTTGGGCGAATTTAGTTCGCGCATTAGGTCTAGGTTTTCTTTTACCGGCGATGAGCCCACCTCTTGGGTTCCCTGAACTTCGAGCACCAAAGTGACTCCAAGCCTCTCGGCTATCGGCACAATCTCGCGAAGCTCATCCAGGCTGGCAAACCCCAGCCCAAGCCGAGCAAACCCAGCACCCAACTCTGCCGCTAGCTCAAGTTGCACTCGCACCTGTGCCACCACTTGGTCGTGATCTAGAAACTTTGCTTGGGCCACAGTGCGATCGATGTAGATGCCCAACTGCCCAACCTTGGCACCGTATTTTGCCAGCACGGCTTTGGTGTCTTCAACCTGCTTTGCCGGCGGGCGGGGGTAGTTTCTGAAGTGCTGGGGGCCATCAAGTTCGACAATCTTTGACAGCCCTGAGGCAAGAACGTCGTCAAGTAGTTCGCATGCGCTGCGCTCGGCAGCCATTAGTTCATTCGAAAAAGAAAATAGGGTTACGGCCCACTGGCCTTGCCACGCTGTCTGATTCATGCACACCAACTTACTTAGGTAGACTAAGTCAAAACTTTTGTTGAAAAAGAGTCTAAGTATCTAGGCTAAGGCAATCGTTGTTCGAAGATCACGAAGAAGTGGAATCGTTATGACGCTCACCAGTCAAGTAATTGTGGCCGATGAAATTGACCGCAGAGGTGACTTCATCGAGATGAGCATTGGGCTGCCCTGGTTTCGGTCGCTTCGCATGTCGCACATCATTGGCCTCACCGCTTCGGCAGATCAAGGGCCAGCTTCGCCGATCGAGATGTTGATCAACGGCAACTGGCACAACGTTGCCGCGCTCGGCCAGTTAACTGACCTTGAATGGTATCCGCAAGACCGCCAAACCATCAGATTTGTCGAACCCCGGCAACAATTCGAACTCTATTTATCTTTCGAACTTTTGATGCCAAACCTATTTATGGGCCCGCAACACCCGGTGGTAATAACCACTTCGGCCAAGCAGGCGGTGGCTGTTGCCAGCTGATTTTTGGCACCAGATATTTACGCCAACCTCAGCATCGAGGCCTCGGGTGTGGTGGCACTGGATGAACGGCAACATAGACACCGAAGGTTTGATAGCAGACCTCGATTGGATGCAACGTGTTGGCATCGGTGGGGCTCAAATTTTTGAAGGCGGCATGGGCTCACCCCAGGTGGTGCAGAACAGGTTGGTCTATGGATCGCCTGAGTGGTACGACGCATTCACGGCCGCGCTTACTGCGGCTAGTGAAAAAGGGATCGAAATCTCGGTTGCCTCTAGCGGTGGGTGGAGTGTTTTGGGGGCGCCCTGGGTGAAACCAGAGAACGCGATGAAAAAGTTTGTGTGGTCTGAAACGCTTGTGAGGGGCGGTCAGTCGGCCCACCCGCTCAACCCGCTGCCTAATTGCGAGGGGCCGTTTCAAGATCTGACCAAGTGGGCGCGCGATCAAAGGTTTAGTTTTGGCGGCGATGTGGCTTGTTTCGCCATACCTCACAACGATAATTTCACCCGGCTTCTGCCCGCATCGATCGAAGTTAGTCGCGATTTCACCGGTGATCTAGCTGCGTTGAACGACTCAAAATTTGGCTCCTGGATTTCGATGCAGCGGGACGTTACTAAAACCGATGAAGTTTTTGTAACTTACAGGTTCGAGAGTCTAACCACGATTGGTTCGGCCCAGATCGGTGTTGCCGGGCCAATAGGTTTCGGTGCACCCGAGCTGGCCAACGCATACCTGCAGGTGAGTGCCGATGGGGTGGAATTCACCGAAATCGCATCATTTGAGATGAGCGAAACTATGGGCCAAATGGGTGAAACCGCGAGTCGAACATTGTCTTTTGACCCTGTGCAGGCCAAAGCCGTGCGGCTTAGGCTATGCGGTAAACCTCTTGGCGAAAGTTTGCCAGCCATGATGCCTGGGGTTAGCCCACTTGGTTTCAAGCCAAAAGATTTCGATAAATTCATGCTTGCCGAATTTGCCTTGCACTCGGGTGGCAGGGTTCACGCGGCCGAATACAAGTCAGCCTTTTCAATTTCGGCCGACTATTTCTCGCTGAACAAGCGTGTCGAGCACAAACAAGTCATTGACCCCTCGACCATAATCGATGTCACACAATTCATTGATGAGAATGACGTGCTGAACTGGGTTGCGCCCGAGGGGGAATGGCAGATCATCAGAATCGGCTACTCGCTCACCGGTCACGAAAACGGCCCGGCTCCGGCAGAGGCCACCGGTCTCGAAGTCGACAAGCTTGACCCGGTGCGCATCAGCAGTTATCTCGAAACCTTTTTCACCCCACTGTTTGCAGAACTTGAAAGTCGTGGGTTGAGCGCTTCGAGCATCCAAGCAATTTTGACCGACAGCATTGAATCGCGTTCGCAAAACTTTACCGAAGGCATTTTTGACGAGTTCGAAAAACGCAGAGGTTATTCGATGCGTCAGTGGCTTCCCGCAATAGCCGGTTGGGTAGTCGGTTCGACCGGGGCTACCGATAAATTCTTGTATGACTTTAGGCTCACCCTCAGCGATTTGGTAAGCGACTGCATGTATCGCCTCATAAAAGAGTTTGCGCATTCAAATGGTGCCCGCTATTACAGCGAGGCGCTCGAAGACAGCAGGCCTCAGCTGGGCGATGACCTTGAAATGCGCTCTCACGCCGATGTGCCAATGGGTGCGATGTGGTCTTGGCTCGAGGGTGAGTTGCCAAAGCAAACCTATTTGGCCGACCTAAAAGGCGCATCATCGGTGGCCCACGTTTATGGCAAGTCACACACCGGCTGTGAATCATTTAGCACCTTCGGCAGGCCATTCGTGTGGTCTCCGCAAGAGCTCAAGAGAGTCGCCGACCTCGAGCTAGCCTTGGGCGTCACGCTCTTCAACATTCACTCGTCGCCGCATCAGCCTTCGGTTATAACCGGTCCAGGCGTAACCCTGACCCCAACGCTTGGGCAGGTTTTCACTCGAAACGAAACCTGGGCCGAAATGGCCGGGCCATGGGTCGAATACATCGCCCGTGCCAGTCACGTTCTTAATCAGGGCAAGCCGGTCGCCGAAATTCTTTATTTCACCGGATGCGAGGCACCCGTGACAGGCATTTGGGGCTCGGCAGAGTTCGACGTGCCTTCGGGCTATGACTTTGACTTTGTTTCGGCCGATGGCTTGTTGAACAACATTTCGGCTGATGGCGGGAGGCTAGTATCTGCCCAGACGAGCTATTCGATTCTTTATCTGGGCGGACACTCGGAGTTGTTGACCTGTGAAATCTTGCGAAAGGTGCTCTCGCTCGCCGAATCTGGCGTGAAAATTTTTGGGGCAAAGCCAACTTATTCGCCATCGCTTGCCGATTCGCCAGAAGAATTTGATCGCCTGGCTGCTTCAATTTGGGGCAGTGCCAATGTTGCGGTGGTTGGCTCAATAGCCCAGGCCGTTGAAATCGCCAAGGCGCAAGGTTTGGTTGCTATCGACTGGCGGTTCAGTCAAAATGGCAAGCCTCTCGACTCGCGACTGATTGGGAATGCCGACTTGCGCTGCATTCGACGCGCACTTGATGGCAGCGACATCTACTTTGTTGCCAATGCCAAAAACCAACCCATCAAGTTTTTCGCCCGGTTCGCCGCATCTGGCGCACACGCGTTCGTGTTTGATGCGGTTGACCCTACAAACAAACCGAAGCGAATCGCTGCCGACTCAATCGAACTCGATTTGACAGCATATGGGTCTTGTTTTGTCGTTATTTCAGATGATGAATCGGCTGCGCTCGCGTTTGATTTCGAATCAGGCACATCCACTGGTCTGACCGAAATTGATGAGTGGCAACTCGAAGTTTGTGGCGAGAAGTTAGTCACCGGTTCTACTTTTGACTTGGCGGCCAACGCCGATGAGCGAATTCGATACTTCTCGGGCGTCTTCGCGGCCAAGGCATCGTTCGAATTGACCGCCGAACAGGTTGGCGCGAGCGTAGGTGCGGTTGCCCTCACGCTTCCAGGCCTCACTGGCATTGCCGAGGTCTCAGTCAATGGAGCCTTTGTCGGCGTCGTTTGGGCAAAGGGTCAAACCATCGGTATCTCGGTAGCAACTAAAGCCGGCACAAACGAAATCTCGCTCAAGGTCGCAAACGGCTGGCGAAACCGACTCATCGGCGATCAGCTGGGCAAGGCCGCATTCGAAGGCCAGTCAAAGACTTATCTGGCTTATCCAATCTTTGAACAAAATGCCGAACCTGCATCAAGTGGTCTGTTGTTGCCTGCGCAGCTCACATTTGCCATAGTGGAATCGTTATAAACTTTCGCTGATTTACAGCAGAAGTTAGGTAAACTAAATCCAATCAACGTGATTCCCGTTTTGGCAGGGTGCTGGTTCAGAGAGGAACCCCTTGACCACATTTGCCGCCAATATAGAACTGCTCTACACCGAACACGAAAAGTTCGAAGACCGAATCGCTGCCGCCGCTGCCGACGGTTTCAAATTTGTAGAAATGTGGATGTCTAGCCTTCAAGACGTGCATTCACTAGCCGCCGCCGCCAAAGATCACGGCATTCAGTTCTCATCCGTGCTTGCCGAACCGCGCTTCAGCTTCACCATGCCAGGCGTAGACCTAAATGTATTTTTCGAGGGCCTCAAGAGCTCAATCGAAAATGCAAAAATCCTAGGTTCACCCCGTCTGGTGCTTGGTTCAGGAATGGGCTTTCCGGGCAAAAAGCGCCCTGCTCAGCTAGACACTCTGGCCGAGATCTTTAGCGATGCTGCCAAGGTTGCCGAAGAGGCCGGCATCGAGCTAGTGCTTGAGCCAGTGAACACTCGCCACGATCACCCGGGTGCATTGCTAGACCGCACCGACGAGGCAATTTACATTGCACAAAAAGTGGCCTCACCAAACTTCAAGATTCTTTATGACATCTATCACTCGAGTGTCGAAGGCGAAAACGTCGTCGAGATGCTTGCCAAGCACAAGAACCTAATTGGTTATGTGCAGTTGGCCGATGCTCCGGGTCGTGGCGAGCCAGGCTCTGGCAACATCGACTGGAACCCAATCATGGCCGCTGTTGCAGCCAACTATCAGGGTGTGGTCGGTCTCGAATTCTATCCAACCCAGGCAACATCTAAGTCGATCGAGTTCATCAATTCGTTCGCTTAAATCTCGCTAACTCTCTGAACCACAAGGCAAGGAACTCAAATGTTAAACCCACACATAGTAATCGTAGGTAGTGGTCCAATCGGCGCTACCTATGCTCGTGAAATTCTCGAGAACCACAAGACCGCAACTGTCACCATGCTCGAGATGGGTCCGCAACTAACCGAGATTCCTGGCCAATCTGTAAAAAACATCGCCAACGATGACGCCCGCGCTAAGGCTCGCGCCATGTCGCAGGGCCCTCAGGCCGATGAAGAAACTCGCGCAAAACTGGGTCTTCCATATCTACAAGAGGGCACTTTGACAGCACGTCAGGGTACTCACTTAATTGACTTTGGTGGCACAGGCAGTGGGCACTCTAAAAGCTTCCCGATGGCAGCCGTTGCAACGAATGTTGGCGGTCAGGGTGCCCACTGGACCTGTGCGGTTCCGCGCCCAGAGTTCAGCGAAAAAATTGACTTCATTGCCGAGGGCGAGTGGGAAACCATGATTTCTCGCGCTGAGGTTTTGCTGCGCGCAAACAAGACCCCATTTAGCAAGTCGCCAATCGGTGCCGCTATTCGCGCTGCACTCAAAGAAGAGTTCAAAGACATTTCTACCGACAAATACGAGCCATACTTCTTGCCGGTGTCAGCCGAAGAGCTTCCGGATGGCCGCATGCACTGGGGTGGCACCGACTTTGTTTTTGGCCCGCTTATCGAAAAGGGCAACCCGCTTGCCTCGCGCTTCACGCTCAAGCCGCTCACAATGGCCCGCAAAATATTGCTCGAGGGCAACAAAGCGGTTGGTGTTCTAATCGAAGATGCGGTTACTGGCGAGCAGTCTGAATTGTTAGCCGACCGAGTTGTGGTTGCGGCCGATGCCATGCGCACCCCGCAGTTGCTTTGGGCTTCTGGCGTTCGCCCGCCCGCCCTTGGCCACTACCTAACCGAGCACCCGGTTTGTTTCAGTTCAATCGCACTCGACCCTAAAAAGCTGGCTACCTATGCAAGCGAGGCAGATTACGAGGCCGAGAAGGCGCTCGCTGCCCTTAGCCCAGGCGACCCGGTTAGCGGCGTCACGCGCGTCCCATTCGTCGAACCACTGCACCCATTCTCGGCGCAAATTATGTATGTCACCAAGCCGCCGTTCCCAATGGCCGACGACAACCCTTTGAAAAACCACTCATACGGATTTGCCATGGCTGGTTGGGGTGGCCGCAAGTTCCCTCGATTCGAGGACGCCGTGACTTTCGATGACAACGAGCTCGACTATCGCGGGTTTCCAAACATCAACGTCGAATATTCGCTCACCGAACGTGAAGAGAAAGAAATGGAAGACGTCAAGGTGTTCATGCACCGCGCCGCCGATGCGCTTGGCGCTTTCGTGCCCGGCATGGGGGAGCCTCGCCTGATGACCCCGGGCACCAGCCTGCACTACATGGGCACGCACCGAATTGGTCCTAATGATGACGGCACGAGCGTGTGCGACACCTATTCAAGAGTGTGGAACTACCAGAATCTCTACACCGGTGGCAATGGCACAATTCCTACGGCGAATGCGGTGAACCCAACCCTCACCAGCGTTGCAATTGCAGTGCGTGGGGCGCAAAAGCTCGTGTCTGAGCTTAACTAGTGCAGAAATTCACGCCGCCGGCGAATTTCAATCGGCTTTATTACTCCCTGGCAATTTTGATGCTGCTGGGTGCGCTTGATGTTTCGATAATTGCCACAGCTCTGCCAAACGTAGTTGCCGATTTTGGGGTTACCCAAAATATCTCTTGGATCTTGGTTGGTTATTCACTAGCCACGGCCGCGGCGCTGCCGGTGTATGGAAAATTGATCGACAAATACGGGTCGGCGAAATTATTCGGCTGGTCAGTCGGAATCTTTTTGAGCGCCTCGCTTTTGTGCGGCCTGGCACCAAATCTAGAAGTGTTGACTGTCGCTCGAGTGATTCAAGGGTTTGGCGGCGCGGGCCTAAGCATGTTGCCTATGACCATCATCACCTCGAGCCTTCCCGAGCGTCAACGCCCAAAATACATGGCTCGCCTTGGCGGGGTATGGGCGATTGCCACGATCGCCGGCCCAATTCTGGGTGGCTTTTTAACCGAGGTGCTTGGTTGGCGTTGGGTTTTCTTTATTAACCTACCTATCGGCTTAATTGCGATTCTGCTGGTTGCCAAGGTGCTTCCAAAGAACGAAGAATTGAAACCGGGCAAGCTGTTCGATATTTCAACCCTGATTTTGTTTGTTCTGGCCGCAAGTTCGCTCATTTTTGCCTTGAATGGTTTCACGGCATCGATTGGAACAAATTCAACGCCCGCGTATGCCTTCATCGCGCTCGCAGTTCTGGCGTTGGTAGCGTTTTTCTGGCGCACTTTGAGGGCGCCAAACCCGATTATCCCAATCCGCAGTTTTGCTAGCCGCGGCGCCATCACGGCGCTCATAATTTCGGCCCTCAGCGGCGCTAACCTTTTTGCCGTTTCCAGCTATGTGCCTTCGCTGCTGCAAATGTCTTACGGTGTTCCGGGTTGGCTTGCCGGCTTGGCTCTTGGGCCGATGATTCTAGCTATGCTCGGCGTCTCGCTCATTACTACAAGGCGAGTTGGCAAAACAGGCAACTACACAAAATTGCCGGTGGTCGGCAGCGCTATCGCTGGCTTCGGAATGCTGGCTGCCTTCTTATTCAGCTCTCAGCTGGGCCCTTGGTTCTTGGTTGCCTGCCTCGTAGTGTGCGGCGCAGGTCTTGGAACCTACGTTCAGTTAAACCTCACCTTGACTCAGGCATACAGCAAAGAAAAATTCTTGGGCGCCATCACTTCGACATTCTCCGTTGTTCGCGACATGTCGGGTGCAATTGTGTCCACGATCTCAGGTGGCATTTTTGGCTACGGCGCGGTGGCCCTGCTCAATCGGCTGCCATTGCCTCAGGGCCTAAATGGTTCAAACTTATCGCCCGAAGCGATTGCTCAATTTGATCCAACGCTAAAGGCGCAGGTTCAACAGGCTTACTTCGATGCTTTCCATCCAATTTTCTTGAATTCCGTGATGGCTTACATCGTGATCCTTGTTTTGGCTTTGACGCTGCCCAAGATACATTTAAAAAATAGCTAGGTTTCAAGCGCGCCAAAAAGTTATATCTAACAGAAACATAACACTTGGTCTTTTTGACACAACTTTTGTCGAAAATCAACGCAAGTATGAGTAGAGTTCAAATTGAGTCCTACACGTAAGTAGATTCGGCCGCTAAAACTTTTAGTGGCATGACAAAGAAGTCACGAAAGGTTCTTCGATGAGAAATGCAACAAAGCGCACGGTCGCAAGCCTCGCTGTTTCTCTGCTAACCGCATCTGCGTTGGTAGGGTTCGGCGCTTCAGCTCAGGCTGCAACAGAAGCAAACACAATCACCGTTGCAGCGCCAGTTGCTGGCGGCGGCACCGCTTCACCCTATAAGGCGCTCGTTGAGGCGTTCAACGCAAAATACCCAAACTACCAGGCAAAGTTGGTTGAAGCTCCGACTGAAACCTTTCCAAGCGATTTGGTCACCAAGCTTCGTGCCGGCAATGCATCAGACATCTTTATGGTGCAGCCGGGCAACGGCGTTCTAAACGCGCTCATCCCTTTTATCAAGGCAAAATATGTTGCCGACCTGAGTGCGACCAATGCCTCAAAGTCAAACCCAAAGGGTGCAGCTAACGTTCTTGGTGCCGCTGGCAAAACCTATGCCGTTGCTCTAGACCAGACCGCTGGTTCAATGATCTTTAACAAGACCGTGCTAGAGACCGATGGCCTAACCTGGCCAACCTCATTTGCTGGCCTACTATCGGCCTGTAAGGTTGCCCGCGAAAAGGGCAAGACCTTCTTTGGTCTAGCTGGCTCAATGTATGCCAACAACGGTCTTATGATCATGGGCATGTCAGGCGCAAACGTTTATGCAAAGGGCGATGGCTGGAACGTGCTTCGTGCTGCGGGTAAGGTTTCATTCACTCAATCAAAGGAATGGCGTGCAGTCATGACTCAGATTCAGCAGATGACTGCAGCTGGTTGTTTCCAGGATGGTGCTGCGGCGGGTGGATTCAAGGATGCAATTGACGACCGCTTCTTCGCTGGCAAGACCTACTCGGTATTCGTTCCAGGTGGTACCTCGGTTGCCTTCAGCAACATCCCGTTCATGAAGAAGTGGACTCTAAAGACCGGTATCTTCCCAGGTTCAAAGCGCGTGCCAGTTTCGAGCAACTACGCACTTGCTGTGAGCGCAAAGACCAAGAAGTTGGCAGCGGCTAAAGTTTTCATCAACTTTGCTTCAACTGTCGAAGGCCAGAGCGCTTACCAGAAGGTTTCAGGAACCCTACCGGTTCAGGGAATCGACCCAGCTAAGCTTCCTGTCCAATACTCAGAGATCATTCCTTTCCTTCAGTCAGGCATGACCTATGCGTTCCCTAACCAGGCTTGGGCTGCACCTGAGGTTTACATTCGCCTCGGCACCGGAATCCAGGGCCTACTAACCGGACGCGCAATCATCGACCAGGTTCTGCTTGGCGTAGACCGCGCCTGGAAGTAACCAACGTTTCAAAATCGCAACAACTAGCAATTAGGAAATGATGTCAGATTCTCTGGAAAAGACAGCTACCACTTCTCCAAAGAGATCTGGCCTCAACAGAGGCCCTGAGCGTAAGCTCGGGGCCTCTGCCCTTAAGCACAAAAACATGGTGGTTCACGGTTCATGGTGGTGGGCGCTTCCGGGTTTAGCCGCGGTGTTGGCAGTGCACTATGTAGCCACATTTTTAGGCGCATCGTATGCGTTCACCGACTTCAACGGCATCGGTTCGTTTGAGTGGGTCGGCATCGACAACTTCGTTAGAATTCTCGACGACTACGAAGTGATGGCATCGCTCGGCAACACAGCGTTCATAGCCATCGGGTTTTTGGTGATCACAAATATTGTCGGCTTGCTGTTGGCTCTGGCTCTAAACCGCGGCTTAAAAACCCGCTACCTTTTGCGCACAATTTTGTTCTTGCCGGTAGTGCTCAGTGCCATCTCGGTTTCATATATCTTCAAATACATCTTTGCCTTTGATGGCCCGCTAAACGCAATTCTTGCGGCTATTGGGTTGGGCGATCTTCAGCGCATTTGGTTGGCCGAGCCCGATTCGGCTTTGGTTGCGGTGCTGATTGTTGCAGTTTGGCAAAACATCGGCATGGCCATGGTCATCTATCTGGCTGGTTTGGCATTGGTGCCTCAAGAACTAGAAGAGGCTGCGGCCCTCGACGGCGCTGGGCTTTGGGGTCGATTTAGGCACATAACCTTGCCAATGATTCAGCCAGCCATTGCCATCAACACAACGCTTGCGCTTACCGGCGGCCTCAAAATCTTTGACCAGGTCAAGGCAATGACAAACGGAGGGCCTTTCGGTGCAACCGATACCCTCTCGACGGTGATTTATAGAAACACCTACGAGTTCATGAACTACGGTTATGGCGCCGCTATCTCGTTGGTTTTCTCTGTAGTGATTCTTGCTGCTGCCGCCATTCAGCTTTATCTAACCCGTGACCGTGGAGTGAATAACTAATCATGAACAGATATACAAAACTCACTCTGCTTCGCGAGATTATCGTGTGGATCGCCGCCCTGTTGCTGCTATCACCTTTCTACTTTTTGGTAAACATCGCCCTCAAGACCCGCGAAGACAGCATTGCAACACCTGCTTTTGAACCAGCGTTGAAACCTACCTTCGACAACTTCGTCAACGTTCTAGCCTCTGATACTTCTTCAACCCTTTACCTTGGCCTTTTCAACAGCATGCTGATTGTCGTAGTCGCCGTATTTGGGTTGATTGTTTTAGGTTCGACAGCCGCCTATGTATTGGCTCGTCGAACTTCAAGGCTCAGCAAATTTGCCTTCTATATGGTTCTGATCGGCATCGTGGTGCCGGCCCAGCTGGGTCTAGTTCCTTTGTATATTGGTGCTCAGAAACTTGGTTTGCTCGGCAGTCCGCTTGGTATGGGCGTGGTTTACATAGCAATGCTTATGCCGCTATCCGTATTCCTATATGCCGGCTTTGTCAGAGCACTACCAACCGAATATGAAGAGGCCGCAAACATCGACGGGGCATCCAAGCTCCGCACCTATATTCAGGTTGTTTTCCCGCTACTTGCACCAGCCACCGGAACCGTTGCAACCATGGCCGGAATCATCGTGTGGAATGACTTCAACACGCCACTCATCTTCTTGGGTGGTTCTGAGAACCCAACCCTTCCGGTTGTTATCTATTCGTATGTTGGCGAGTTCAACATCGAGTGGAACAACATCTTCTCGGTTCTGATTATTGCGATGATCCCGATCACCGTCGTCTACTTAATTTTCCAAAAGAAATTCATCCAGGGATTCTCGGGCGGCATCAAGAGCTAAAAACTAGCTCTGCGCTTGAGCGGATGAAAAAGGGCACCCAATGGGTGCCCTTTTTTCTCGCCCGTGATGCAGGCTAAGAACAGTAACTTTGAGAGGTTTGCTAGTGACCGAGAATTGCTCGGGGCGAGCTTTCGGTTATCCACTTTGTCATGTGAGACCGGCTGAAAATCTCGGTCTGGGCTAATGCTGCACCGCCAATCAATCCCTCCTCGTGATTCGGGTTTGCCGGCACAATCCGAAGGTCGCGAGTTGCCAGTGGCAGTGAGCGGCGATAAACGGTCTGGCGAACAGCAGCTAAGAATAGGTCGCCGGTCGAAGCAATGGTACCGCCAACCACCAGCATGCCTGGGTTGAAAAAATTCACCAAGGTGGCCAGGGTCTCGCCAACCATGCGCCCGGCGCGTGCAACCACCTCGATGCAATATGCATCGCCGCTGTTGGCCCCTTCTGAAATATCAATCGGCGACAAAAAGCCTCGCGTCTTCAAGCGTTCGGCCAGGAAAGGAGATTTGCTTTCTTTCGCCGCAATTTCACCATCGCGCGCAAGAGCCCAGCCGCCGGCGATCGCCTCGAGGCAACCAATCTGCCCACAGCGGCAAACAACCTTGCTTTCTTCTGCAATAGCAACGTGGCCAATGTCTCCAGCCGATCCGTTGGCTCCGCGGTGAACCTTACCGCCCGAAATAATGCCGGCACCAATTCCCGAACCAACCTTTACAAACAGCAGGTTGTCGGCAGCAGTGCCGTGCTGGTTGGTTGCTTTCAAAACAGCTTGCTCGCCAAGTGCCATCAGGTTCACGTCGTTGTCGACCCAACACGGTGCACCAAAGGCATTCAACATAAATCCACGGATGTCGAACCCGTTCCAGCCAGGCATGATCGGCGGAGCGACTGGCTTACCTGTTTCAAACTCGACAGGGCCAGGCACGCCAATGATGACAGCCCAGACATCTGGAAGATTGTGTTGCTTGATTAGGGAGCTTGCCATCTTGACAACTCGGTCGAGCGACTTCTCTGGGCCTTCGGTGATGTCCCAGTTTTCGTGCACGCTCTCGACAATTTTGCCTGCGAGGTCTGTCACGGCAACGCCAAGGTTTCGTGCGCCAAATTCGACCACAACAAACGTGCCGATTTCATACTTGAATCGCAGGGTTCGCGGAACCCGACCGCCGGTTGAAACACCAAAGTCGGCTTCTTCAAGCAGGCCAAGGTTTAGAGCCTCTTCAACTCGCTGGGTGACAATGCTTCGGCCTAGGCCCGAGAGTCGGCCAAGGTCTGAGCGGGTTTGAGCTCTGCCGGTGCGCACAAGCTCGGTCAAAACAAAGAGAGCGTCGTGCTCTTCGATGGTCATCTCGTCGACCGAGACAACCGTTTCTAGAGAATTCAAACTAGCCCCACCCTTACCAAATCGTTATCGACTCAGATTGACTTTTGTCGAAAATCAACAATAGACTGAATGTATCCATCAGAAGATGGTCGATTAGAACTTAAGTGTAGCGGTTTGCTACCGAAGTATCAGCGTGGATACATCGGTAAGCATCCCGGTAAAGGCGGAGCGGCTATGAAAGCAGCGGTTATTGGAACAGGCTTTATGGGAGCCGTTCATGGCCAGGCCATTCAGAGCAATGGCATAGAGCTTTTGGGCTTTGCGGGCAGTTCGCTGCAGAAGGCCGACAGCTTGGCTTCGACCTTCAGGGGAGCGAAAGGCTTCACTTCGATCGATGCATTGCTTGACGCGCAACCAGATGTGCTTCACGTATGCACCCCAAACTCAACCCACCTTCAATTTGCCAAGGCAGCCATCGATCGCGGCATCAGTGTGATTGTTGAAAAGCCTTTGGCAACCAACGTCGAAGATGCGCAAGCATTGCTCGAAATGTCGGCCTCGGCAAAAGTCACCGCGGTGCCTTTTGTTTATCGCTATCACGCCATGGTGCTCGAACTGCGCAAGCGCATCGCCGAGAACACCGAAAACAATCTCTGGTTGCTGCACGGTTCATACCTGCAAGACTGGCTAGCCGCATCGATGACCACTAACTGGCGCAGCAACTCTGCTGCGGGTGGCCCAACCCGCGCGTTTGGCGACATCGGTGTTCACTGGTTCGACTTGATGGAGTTTGTGACAGGGCACCGTGTTACCAAGCTAAACGCGTTGATGGCCAAGGTTCACAAAACGGATACCGAAGACGGCGCCCTGGTGACGTTTGAAACCGATAAGGGCGCTGTTGGTTCTGCCGTAATCAGCCAGGCAAGTGCCGGTCGCTCTAACCGACTCTGGTTCTCGTTCGATGGCACGCAAGAGTCATATTCGTTTGATCAAGAAAACCCCGAAACGGGCTGGGTTGGCACGCTTGGCGACAACAAGATTGTTCGTCGCGATCCAAATGCACAAACCGGTTTGGCCGTGCGTTCAAACTCTTTGCCGGCAGGCCACCCCCAGGGCTATCAGACCTGCTTCAATGACTTTGTGTCTGATGTTTACTCAACCCACGCTGGTGCGCCAAAATCAGAGGTAATGCCAACTTTTGCCGACGGCCTTCGAGGCGCTCAACTGGCCGATGCCGTTCTTCAATCTGTTAAGTCAAAAGGTTGGGTAGAAGTGGGAAACATGCCCGCTATGGTCAATGGCAAATGAGTCATGTAGTTGTCGTTGGATCGGGTCCAATTGGTTCGGCCTTTGCCAAAAAGCTTCATGACCTAAACCCGAGCGTAACCATCACCATGTTCGAGGTGGGCCCAGCTGCCACCAAGCCCCTGGGTCGCCATGTGCGCACGCTCGATAGCGATGCAGAAATGGTCGAGGCTCAGCAAAAGTGCCAAGGCCCGCACGCAGGCAGAGCTCACGATGCTTCCAAGATGCACACCGGCGTAGTCACCGCTCGCCCAGGCACTTTTCTAGTAGAGGAAAAGCCGGATTCTGAGATGCCAGCAACGGCTATGTCGGCAAACGTCGGTGGAATGGGTGCTCACTGGACTTGTGCTTGCCCACGCTTTGGTGCCGGCGAGGTGCCAGAATTCATTGACCGCGCCGAATACGACAGCGATCTGAGCGAGGCTTGGGCCATGCTCAAGGTCACGCAGACCGCCTTCGAAAACTTTCCAATGGGCAAGCAACTTCGCGAGATTCTTGGTGCAAAGTACAACGTGGGCCGCACGCCAGATCGGTTTGTGCAACCAATGCCGCTTGCAGTTGAAGTGCGAGATGACCGCGCCTGGTGGACAGGCACCGATGTGATCGTTTCATCGATGGCGAATTCTTCTCGCTTCGAAATCGTCTCAGAAACACTTGTCACCGAGGTAATTCACGATGGTTCAAAGGCAACGGGAGTTGTTGTCAAGGATGTCAAAACCGGTGAGACCCGCGAGGTTCAGGCCGATGCGGTTTTCGTGGCAGGCGACTCGATTCGCACGCCACAACTGCTGTTTAAATCGGGCATTCGCCCTAGGGCGCTCGGTCACTACCTAAACGACCACGGTCAGGTGCTTGGTTTGGCCGAATTACCGGATTCGGTTACCGATACCTCAGGCAACTCAGCAAAACGCGGATCCCTCTCGTCATACAGCGGCGTCAGCTGGATTCCGTACGACCGAGAAAGCTTCCCGGTTCACGCGCAGATTATGCAGATGGATGCCTCGCCGATTCCACTTCAAGACTTGAAGGAGCCGCGACCAGGTGCCTACGTAGGCGTTGGCCTTTTTGTGCCTAAGCAGGTCACTTTCGAAGATTCCGTTGAGTTCTCTGAAACCGAGACAGATTTCTTCGGCATGCCAAAGCCAGCTCTTCACTACAAATGGAACGATGAAGACAACCGCCGATTCGCTGAAGCCAAAGTGCTTCTAGCAGAGGTCTTAGACACCATCGGAACGCCGTTAGGAAATGGCCCAATCACCATGCCTCCGGGCAGTTCACTGCACTATCTAGGTACCGTTCGCATGGGTCAGTCAAATGACGGCACGAGCGTTTGCGACCAAGATTCCAAAATCTGGGGTTTCGAAAACCTCTATGTCGGCGGCAACGGTGTCATCCCCACCGAAACTGCCGGCAACCCAACCCCAACATCCATGGCGTTCGCTATAAAGGCCGCCAGGGCCGTAAACAAAGGAGTTTCAAAATGATGAGAGACGCCATCATCGAGCCGGGTTCGCTCAAGCTCGAAGGCAACACGCTGTCGGTGGGTGTTCGCATGCCTTGGTATCGCGCCCTGCCACTGTCTTCGGTTTGCGACCTGGTGCTAGACATCGATGGTCAGGCAATCGATAAGGCCTCAACCCGCTGGCTCATCAACGGCGTGAACTACCGCGAAGACGAATTGCCGCCTCTTTATCAAGACTGGTGGTTCGTTGCTGATACCGCGATCCTTTCGGGCACGCTTAGCGACGAAGTAGTCGCACAGCTTGACCCAACTGCCGACCACGCGGTTCACGTTGGCTTGGGCATCTACATCCCCTACATCGATGCCGGAAACGGAACCCTTTTGGTTCACGAGGGCAACCGAGAGACCATGAAGCTAGAAAAGAAGGCTGCGTAATGTCTGCACTGAAGCAAGGCCACCTACAGGGCACAACCCTCTACAGCTATACCCGCATGTTCCACCAGCGCGAAATGACAATGGAAGAACTCATCCGTGAAGTCGCTCGCCGAGGCCAAGGCCCGGGCCTAGAGGTCATCGGCTTTCAGAGCATTCGCAATTTTCCGAACCCTGGTGACGAGTTCATTGGCAAGTTCAAAGATCTAATCGCAGAACTTGGCCTGATTCCAACCTCGCTGGCCGTCAACGCCGACTTGGGTTTGCGTCGCGACCGCTTGCTTACCCACGACGAAATGATCGACTACATGGCCGCGCAGATCAACCTTGCCTCAAAGCTCGGGTTCCCTCTGGCCCGCGTGCAGATCTCAATGACCCCAGATGTGATGGAGGCGTTGCTTCCGGTTGCTCAAAAGGCAAATGTGAAGTTGGGCCTCGAAGTTCACTCGCACCACTCGCCTCGCCACCAAGAAATGGTCGCTCACATCGAGCGCTACGAAAAGTTGAACTCGGGTTTCTTGGGCTTCGTGCCAGACTTCGGTGCCACCACCGTTGGCATGCCACCGAGCCTGATCAAAAAGTATCGCGAAACCGGTGTGCCAGAAGAGATGATTACCGAGCTTCTCGACCTTTGGCAGGTTCACCACGCTGAAGGCGCACCGAAGGATGGCCGCACTCAGGGCATGCGCATGGGCCAGGTTGCTGGCATCGCCGCTAAGTATGGCTTCGGCGAAACCGCTATCGATTATGCAATCAACCACTGCGGTCTTTTCGGCCACGCTGATCCAAGCGAGTGGGCCGACATCATGCACCTGGTCTGGCACACCCACGGCAAGTTCTTTGGCATGGATGAAAACGGCGACGAGCCAACCACTCCGTTGGTCGACATCCTCAAGGTCTACGCCGACCACGGCTACACCGGCTCTATCTCAAGCGAATACGAAGGTTTTCACTGGGATAAATTCAGCAACCCATTCGAGCAGGTCGACGGTCACCAGAAGCGCATTCGCGAAATCATGCAAGGCTATGGCTACGAAGTAAGGACAAAGGCATAATGGCAACTCACGACACACTCCTCAATACAAAGAGCCTGGCTGCAACACCAACCGGTTTGTCGCTGGCACTGACAGTTCCTTGGTATCGCAGTCTCTGGGTCTCATCGGTTACCTCAATCACAGTTTCGATCGATGGGCAAGAAGTTCCCCAAGACAACTTGTCATTTCGCCTGAACGGGCAGTCTTGGCCAATGAGCGAAGTTCCGAACCAATGGGAAACCCTTTGGTTCATGCAGGATCGTGCCTATTTAGATATGGATTTAGGTGCGGCCGGCGTAACTGGTGAAGATCACGAGATCACTATTCACGTAGAAATGCGCTTGCCCTACATGCAGATCAAGCCTGGCTTGTATCTTCCGAATATCGTTCACCAAGTAGTCACTTTGAAAGTGCAGGCATAAAAAATGACCGAAGTAGCAACTAAAGCTAAATTCAAGCTCGGCGTCACCCTCTATTCATTCGCATCTGAGTGGGCTGCGGGTGAATACAACCTCGACTCGATGCTAAAGCGAGTTGTTGACATGGGCATCGGCCCCGGTGTCGAAATCATGGCCTCCCAGACCGTGCGCACCTATCCAGAAACTCCAGACGAATTCGTCAAGGAATGGTTGGGCTACGTAGATAAGTACGGATTCGTTCCTTCGATGTATGGCACCAACTTGGACATGGGGCGTAACCGCGCTAAGGAAATGACTCTGGACGAAGAATATGAATTCGTGCTGAAGCAGATCGAAGCTGGAGCAAAGATGGGGTTCCCGACCATCAAGATCCAGAGTGCAACCGGTGAATTGCTTACCAAACTTCTGCCGCATGCTGAGCGCTTGAATGTAAAGCTCGGCTACGAGATTCACGCTCCTGAAGGCCCAAACACCGACAAGATCATGAAGATCCGCGATACCTATGCCAAGTTAGACAGCCCGCTACTCGGGTTCGTGCCTGACTTCTCGTCGACCATGCACACCATGGGTCGCTCGATGCTGCAGACCTTCCGTGACCGCGGCTTGGATGAGGCAGCGATTCAGAAGGCGCTTGAGTTCTGGGCATCAGATGCACCAAACCCTGAGCGAATTGCAGGTTTCGTTGACTACCTAGCTAGCCGCGGAATCGATGCCAATACCCTCGGTCCATTCGGCCGCATGGCGTTCAACATGAATGGCCACATTGCTCCTGAAGAGTGGAAAGACATCATGCACCAGGTGGTTCACATTCACGCCAAGTTCTTCGACATGAACGAAGACGGTTCGGTTGAGGCAATCGACTACGAAAAGCACACTCGCATTTTTGCTGAAGGCGGCTTCGACGGGTACATCTCATCTGAATGGGAAGGTCACGCCTTTGCCGACATCGGCCAGGTTGACCCGTTCGTGGTGGTGAAGCAGCAGCAAGACTTCATGAAGAAATTCATGTAAATATTCGAATTAGAACTTTTTCCGAAGGGATTATCAAATGTCGCAATCAACCCGCCCTGTAACGCTATTTACTGGTCAATGGGCCGACCTGCCTTTCGAAGAAGTTGCCCGTCTCGCGTCTTCTTGGGGCTACGACGGATTAGAAATTTGCACCTGGGGCGATCACCTCGATCTCAAACGTGCAGAGGAAGATCCGACGTATCTCCAAGGGCGTCGAGACATTCTCGACAAATACAACTTGAATGTCTACGCGATTTCTACCCACCTCAGTGGTCAGGCAGTCTGCGACAACCCGATCGACTTTCGTCACCAAGCAATTCTTCGCGATTACATGTGGGGCGATGGCGAAGCCGAGGGTGTTCGCCAACGTGCCGCCGAAGAGCAGAAGCGCGCGGCCCGAGTGGCTCGCAAGCTTGGCGTTGACACAGTTGTGGGGTTCACCGGTTCTAGCATCTGGCAGTACGTTGCTATGTTCCCACCGGTGCCCGAGTCGGTCATCGACGCCGGTTACCAAGACTTTGCAGACCGCTGGAACCCGATTCTCGATGTCTTCGATGCCGAAGGAGTTCGCTTTGCACACGAGGTGCACCCTAGCGAAATCGCCTACGACTATTACACGACGATAAAGACGCTTGAGGCAATAGACAACCGGCCAGCCTTCGGTTTGAACTGGGATCCATCTCACATGATGTGGCAAAACCTTGACCCGGTGGCATTCATCCTTGATTTTGCCGATCGTATCTATCACGTTGACTGCAAAGACACACGCATGCGTCTAGGAAACGGCCGCAGGGGAGTGATGGGTTCACACCTGCCTTGGTCGCACATGCAGCGCGGCTGGGATTTCGTGTCTACCGGTCACGGCGATGTGCCGTGGGAAGACAGCTTCCGGGCCCTAGAATTCATCGGCTATAAAGGCCCGATCTCGATCGAATGGGAAGATGCCGGCATGGACCGCCTGCTGGGCGCCAAAGAGGCGGTGGGCTTTGTTCGTTCTTTGCTCTGGGAAAAGCCAGCGGGCGCGTTCGACGCAGCCTTCTCAAAGTAGAGAACTCAAATGTCACACGACAACCGAGCAATCATCACTGAGTTTGCCGAGATTTTCTATCACCAGCGCGATGTGAAGCGGGCTTTCGACAAGTTTGTCGCAGGTGCCGCCTACATTCAGCACAACCCAACCATTGGCGATGGCGCTCAGGCAGCAATTGAAGCGCTCGCCGAAAAGTTCGGCCACCCCAATGCCAACTTTGAAATCAAAAAAATCCTGGTCGATGGTGATTTGGCAGTGGTGCACGTGCGTGCTTTCCCGAAGGGTGGCGCAGAGGCAGCCGTCGCCGACTTTTATCGCCTCCAAAATGGCAAAATTGTCGAGCACTGGGATGTCTTGCAGGTTGTGCCCGGTAGCGCCGTTAATAACAACACAATGTTCTAAATATTCACCCAAGATTTAATTTGCTTTGCAGGCCAGAACTGTGGCAAGATAGACAAGTTCGTGAGTAGTCGCGCTTTCTTGCGTGAACCACTGCAGGCATGTGAATCACCGCAAGGTTGGTTCCCCCGGCAGCTGAACAAAAATGTATTCGACCAAGAGTTTTAGGGTTTGCGTTCATAAAAATGCGCGACACGCCCGACAGCGTGGGTCGGACAAGCAGTACCCCAGGCAACTGGGTTTTGACAGAAGAACAGTGGTGCAACAGAAGTAGTGCTACTAAGCGTCCCGTGAGAAATCACGGGTAGAACGAGAGCGAGTCAAGATGGCCGGACAGAAAATCCGCATTCGACTTAAGTCTTATGACCACGAGGTCATTGACACTTCGGCACGCAAGATCGTCGACACGGTTACCCGTGCCGGTGCGACCGTTGTGGGCCCAGTGCCTTTGCCGACCGAAAAGAACGTTGTGTGTGTGATCCGCTCACCGCACAAATACAAAGACAGCCGCGAGCACTTCGAGATGCGCACCCACAAGCGCGTTATCGACATCATTGACCCAACTCCAAAGGCAGTTGACTCTCTGATGCGTCTCGACCTTCCGGCAGACGTCAACATCGAGATCAAGCTCTAAGGAAAATCATGTCTACCAACAGAACCGTCAAGGGACTTCTGGGCAAGAAGCTCGGCATGACTCAGGTATGGGATGAGAACAACAAGCTTGTTCCTGTCACCGTCGTTGAGGCTGGCTCGAACGTTGTCACCCAGATCAAGAACATCGAGATCGATGGCTACACCGCCATTCAGATCGCATACGGCGCCATCGACCCACGCAAGACCACCCAGCCTCTAGCTGGTCACTTTGCAAAGGCTGGCGTTACTCCTCGTCGTCACATCGCCGAGATCCGCACCGCAGACGCAGCTGACTACTCAGTAGGCCAGGAGCTCGGTGTTGAGGTACTAGAGGTTGGCCAGCTGGTCGACGTAGTTGGAACCTCAAAGGGTAAGGGCTTCGCCGGTCACATGAAGCGCCACGGCTTCTCGGGTGTAGGTGCATCTCACGGTGCTCACCGCAACCACCGCAAGCCTGGTTCGATCGGTGCCTCATCAACCCCGTCACGCGTGTTCAAAGGAACCCGCATGGCTGGTCGCATGGGTGGCGAGCGCACTACCGCTATGAACCTAACCTTGCACGCAATCGACGCCGAAAAGGGTCTATTGCTAATCAAGGGTGCCGTACCTGGTCCTAAGGGTCAGCTCGTATTCGTCCGCAACGCAGTGAAGGGAGCGTAACTCTAATGACCGAAGTCACCAAGATTGACGTTCTCGACGTCGCAGGTAAGAAGGCAGGCTCAGCAGAGCTTCCTGCAGACCTTTTCGATGTCCAGACAAACGTTCCACTAATCCACCAGGTTGTTGTTGCTCAGCTAGCAGCAGCTCGCCAGGGCACCAGCTCAACCAAGCGTCACAACGAGGTTTCTGGTACCGGTAAGAAGCCTTTTAAGCAGAAGGGAACCGGTCGCGCTCGTCAGGGCTCGATGCGTGCTCCTCAGATGCGCGGTGGTTACATTGCTCACGGTCCAAAGCCTCGCGATTACGACCAGCGCACTCCTAAAAAGATGAAGGCAGCGGCTATCCGCGGCGCAGTTTCTGACCGCGCACGCAACGGCCGTCTACACGTCATCGCAGAGTTCGCAATTGGCACCGCTCCTTCAACCAAGGCAGCAGCCGCAATTCTTGCTCAGCTAACTCAGCGTCGCAATGTTCTAGTTGTTCTAGACCGCACCGATGACACCAGCTACAAGAGCTTGCGCAACCTACAGAACGTTCACGTTCTGCCTGTTGACCAGCTAAACGCTTACGACATCTTGTTGAGCGACGACTTGGTGTTCACCAAGTCAGCGCTTGACGCATACATCGCAGGTCCTGCCAAGGGCGCATCGGCTAAGGCTGTTGCAACTTCGGCTGAGGCCGCCAAGGAGGCATAAGCATGACTGCGATCAACAAAGACCCACGCGAGGTCATCATCAAGCCAATCGTCTCTGAAAAGAGCTACGCATTGATCGACAACGGAAAGTACACCTTTGAGGTGGACCCACGTTCGAACAAGACCGAAATCAAGCAGGCCATCGAAGTTATCTTCGGCGTCAAGGTTGCTTCGGTTAACACTCTGAACCGTGTTGGCAAAACCCGCCGCACCAAGTTCGGTCTAGGCAAGCGCAAAGACACCAAGCGCGCCATCGTCACCCTAAAGTCCGGCACCATCGACATCTTCACCAACGTCGGTTAAGCGGAAGTAGAGGAACATACAAAATGGGTATCCGTAAGTACAAGCCAACGACTCCTGGTCGTCGCGGTTCGTCGGTTTCAGATTTTGCTGAAATCACCCGCTCAACCCCAGAGAAGTCGCTGCTCCGTCCACTAACCAAAACCGGTGGCCGCAACTCAGCTGGTCGCATCACCACTCGTCACATCGGTGGTGGCCACAAGCGTCAATACCGCGTGATCGACTTCCGTCGTCACGACAAAGATGGCGTTCCAGCTACCGTTGCTCACATCGAGTACGACCCGAACCGTACCGCTAACATCGCTCTTCTGCACTATGCAGATGGCGAAAAGCGTTACATCATTGCGCCGAACAAGCTAAAGCAGGGCGACCGCATTGAGCAGGGTGCTGGTGCAGACATCAAGCCGGGCAACGCTCTTCCATTGAAGAACATCCCGGTTGGTACCGTAATCCACGCAATCGAGCTAAAGCCAGGCGGCGGTGCCAAGATGGCCCGTTCAGCTGGTGCCTCAGTTCGCTTGGTTGCTAAGGATGGACCATACGCACAGCTTCGTCTACCATCTGGTGAAATCCGTAACGTAGACGCACGCTGCCGTGCAACCGTTGGCGAAGTCGGCAACGCCGAGCAGTCAAACATCAACTGGGGTAAGGCTGGCCGCATGCGCTGGAAGGGCGTTCGCCCAACCGTTCGTGGTGTTGCTATGAACCCTGTTGATCACCCACACGGTGGTGGTGAAGGTAAGACCTCTGGTGGTCGTCACCCAGTAACCCCTTGGGGCCAGGCCGAAGGCCGCACCCGCAAGCAAAACCTTCCAAGCGACAAGCTCATTGTTCGTCGTCGTACCGTCGGCAAGAAGCGTTAGTAGGAGTCTGAACATATGCCACGCAGTCTAAAGAAGGGTCCTTTCGTTGATGACCACCTTTTCAAGAAGGTAGCCAAGCAAAACGAAGCCGGAACCCAGAATGTGATCAAGACCTGGTCACGCCGCTCGATGATCGTTCCAGCAATGTTGGGTCACACCATCGCTGTTCACGACGGTCGCAAGCACATCCCTGTTTTCGTCACTGAGTCCATGATTGGGCACAAGCTAGGCGAATTCTCACCAACCCGCACCTTCCGTGGACACGTGAAGGACGACAAGAAGGGTCGCCGCAAGTAAGCGGCGCCTGAAAGACGAGAGGAAAGACAATGGAAGCAGTCGCACGTGTGCGCCACATCCGCGTCACCCCAATGAAGGCTCGCCGCGTCGTTAACCTGATCCGCGGAAAGCAGGCCTCAGAGGCCATGGCCATCCTGAAGTTCGCACCTCAGGCAGCCAGCGAGCCAATCTTCAAGCTAGTACAGGCAGCAGTTGCTAACGCTAAGGTCAAGGCCGACGCAAGCAACACCTTCCTCAACGAGGACGACCTGTTCGTATCAGCAGCGTTTGTAGACGAGGGCACCACCCTGAAGAGGTTCCAGCCTCGTGCTCAGGGTCGCGCATTCCAGATCTTGAAGCGCACCAGCCACATCACTGTTGTGGTTGCAACTCCAGACGAGGTTGCTAACAAGGCAGCTGCTAAGAAAGGTGGCAACTAATGGGTCAAAAAGTTAACCCATACGGTTTCCGTCTAGGAATCACCACCGATCACGTATCGCGTTGGTTCTCTGACTCAACCAAAAAGGGTCAGCGTTACCAGGATTACGTAACCGAGGACATCAAGGTTCGTGCACTTCTAACCAGCCGCCTAGACCGCGCTGGTGTCTCACGTGTTGAGATCGAGCGCACCCGTGACCGTGTTCGCGTTGACATCCACACCGCTCGCCCAGGCCTAGTAATTGGCCGTCGTGGTGCAGAGGCTGAGGCAATCCGCGCAGACCTAGAGAAGCTAACCGGCAAGCAGATCCAGCTGAACATCCTTGAGGTTAAGAACCCAGAGATCGACGCACAGCTTGTTGCACAGGGTGTAGCAGAGCAGCTTGCAAGCCGCGTTGCTTTCCGTCGTGCAATGCGCAAGGGAATGCAGGGCGCAATGCGTCAGGGTGCAAAGGGTATCCGTATCCAGTGTGCCGGTCGTCTTGGCGGCGCTGAAATGTCTCGCTCAGAGTTCTACCGTGAAGGCCGTGTGCCTCTACACACCCTCCGTGCCAACATCGACTACGGTTTCTACGAAGCCAAGACCACCTTTGGTCGCATCGGTGTAAAGGTCTGGATCTACAAGGGTGACATCACCAACAAGGAACTTGCTGTTCAGCAGGCAAACGCACCTAAGCGCCCAGAGCGCTCAGACCGCCCACGCCGCAACAACGATGCTCCTTCAGCAGCAGCTCCAGTGGCAGCAGCCCCTGCAGCAGAAAAGGTTGAGGCCTAATCATGTTGATTCCACGTCGCGTAAAGCACCGCAAGCAGCACCACCCGAAGCGTTCGGGTATTGCTTCTGGCGGAACCACCGTAGCTTTCGGTGAATACGGTATCCAGGCTCTAACTCCTGCATACGTAACCAACCGTCAGATCGAGTCTGCTCGTATCGCAATGACCCGTCACATCAAGCGTGGTGGAAAGGTATGGATCAACATCTATCCAGACCGTCCACTAACCAAGAAGCCAGCCGAAACCCGCATGGGTTCAGGTAAGGGTTCACCGGAGTGGTGGGTAGCAAACGTCAAGCCTGGCCGCGTGCTTTTCGAAGTAGCCGGTGTTAGCGAGCAGCTTGCTCGTGAGGCAATGACCCGCGCAATCCACAAGCTGCCTCTAAAGGCACGCATCATCAAGCGTGAAGAAGGTGACGCATAATGGCGATCGGTTCAAAGAACCTACAGTCAACTGACCTCGACAAGATCGAAGATTCAGTATTGGTAGAAGAGCTAAAGAAGGCTCGTGAAGAGCTATTCAACCTACGTTTTCAGTCGGCCACCGGCCAGCTCGAAAGCCACGGTCGTCTACGTGCCGTAAAGCGCGACATTGCTCGTATCTACACCATCATCCGTGAGCGTGAGCTCGGCATTCGTGCAGTTCCAACTGCTGCGGCCGCCAAGCCAGCTACCAAGGCTAAGAAGGCAGAGTCAACTGACGCTGCTGCCACCGAGGAGGCATAACAATGGCTGAGAAGAAGACTAACGTCGAGGCTCCAGCAGTTGCAGACGAGCGCGGTCACCGCAAGACTCGTCGCGGCTATGTTGTCAGCGACAAGATGGACAAGACCATCGTTGTAGAGGTTGAAGACCGCGTAAAGCACCCGCTTTACGGCAAGGTTATTCGCCGCTCAACCAAGGTCAAGGCTCACGATGAGCTAAACGCTGCAGGCATCGGAGACCTCGTTGTTATCAACGAGACCCGTCCACTTTCAGCAACCAAGAACTGGCGCCTAGTCGAAATCGTCGAAAAGGCCAAGTAATCACCCCTCGATCACCCGTCGGTAATGGGTGTTCGTATAACAAGGAGTAAAAAATGCTTCAACAGGAATCCAGATGTAAGGTTGCCGACAACACCGGCGCCAAAGAAATCTTGGTTATCCGTGTTCTTGGCGGCTCAAAGCGCCGCTACGCGGGCCTAGGCGACCTAGTCGTTGCCACCGTCAAAGACGCAATTCCTGGCGGCAACGTCAAGAAGGGTGATGTCGTTAAGGCTGTCATCGTGCGCACCAAGAAAGAGACCCGTCGTCCAGATGGCTCTTACATCAAGTTCGACGAGAACGCTGCTGTGATCATCAAGAAGGATGGCGAGCCTCAGGGTACCCGCATCTTCGGTCCAGTTGGCCGCGAGCTTCGTGACAAGAAGTTCATGAAGATCATCTCGCTAGCACCGGAGGTTATTTAATCATGGCGACCATCAAAAAGGGCGACACCGTAGTAGTCATCACTGGCCGCAAGCAGGCTAAGGGCGGCGACCGCGGAAAGACCGGTACCGTTCTTGCCGTAAACAAGGAAACCAACCGCGTTCTAGTCGAGGGCATCAACCTAATCACCAAGCACACCAAGGTTGGCCAGACCGACCGCGGCACCAAGACTGGTGGCATTGAGGTTGTTGAAGCTTCGATTCACATTTCAAACGTTGCTCTGGTTGACCCATCAACCAAGAAGCCAACCCGTATCGGTGCTCGTCTAGAGACCAAAACCGTAAACGGCGTTAAGAAGACTGTTCGCGTTCGCATCGCGAAGCGCTCAGGTAAGGACATCTAATGGCTGACAAGAAGACTGCTCCAGCAGCTAAGGCGCTTCCACGCCTAAAGGCTCAGTACCGCGCCGAAA
This sequence comes from Rhodoluna sp., assembly GCA_024641985.1. Taxonomy (GTDB): domain Bacteria; phylum Actinomycetota; class Actinomycetes; order Actinomycetales; family Microbacteriaceae; genus Rhodoluna. The sequence continues at coordinate 28,730 of JAHEBZ010000001.1, forward strand.
TCGCCGCGGAACTTGCTAAGGAATTCGGTTTCACCAACCCTCACCAGGTTCCAAACCTGACCAAGATCGTTGTGAACATGGGTGTCGGAGACGCCGCTAAAGATGGCAAGCTCATCGATGGTGCCGTAAAGGACCTAACCGCAATCACCGGTCAGAAGCCACAGGTTAACTTGGCTCGCAAGTCAATCGCGCAGTTCAAGCTTCGCGAAGGCCAGGCCATCGGTGCTCACGTAACTCTTCGTGGCGACCGCATGTGGGAGTTCCTAGACCGTCTACTATCACTTGCTCTTCCTCGCATCCGCGACTTCCGCGGCTTGAGCGACCAGCAGTTCGATGGCAACGGTAACTACACCTTTGGTCTCTCAGAGCAGAACGTGTTCCACGAGATCAACCAAGACAACATCGACCGCTCACGTGGTATGGACATCACTGTCGTTACCACCGCAAGCAACAACGATGAGGGCCGTGCGCTTCTAAAGGCACTTGGCTTCCCGTTCAAGACCAACTAATAAAAGAAATCGGTAAGGTCCAGCCGCTTGTAAACGGCCTGGATACCTCCGAGGAAGGTGCAACACCATGACAATGACAGATCCGGTAGCAGATTTTCTGACCCGGCTTCGCAACGCAAACTCTGCGTACCACGAGTCGGTTAGCCTGCCTTACAGCAAGCTAAAGGCCAACATCGCAGAGATCCTCAAGTCTGAGGGTTACGTAGCAAGCATCAAGATTGAAGACGCAGAGGTCGGCAAGACCCTAAGCGTTGAGCTAAAGTACGGCCCAAACCGCGAGCGTTCAATCGCTGGCATCAAGCGTGTTTCAAAGCCTGGTCTTCGCGTTTACGCAAAGTCAACCGAGCTTCCACGCGTATTGGGCGGCCTTGGCATCGCAATCCTGTCCACCTCATCCGGTCTACTAACTGACCGTCAGGCTGCCAAGAAGGGAGTAGGCGGAGAAGTCCTCGCCTACGTTTGGTAATCATAGATGTCACGTATTGGTAGATTGCCGATTCCGGTTCCAGCCGGCGTCGAAGTAAAGATTGACGGAAACGTTGTAACAGTCACGGGCTCAAAGGGCACCCTGACCCACACCGTTCCAGCACCGATCACCGCTGCAGTAGAGGGCGACAGCATTGTCGTTACTCGCCCTGACGACGAGCGTGTTTCACGTTCACTTCACGGTCTAACTCGCACCTTGATCGCAAACAACATCCAGGGTGTTACAAACGGCTTCACCAAGGGTCTCGAGATCGTTGGAACCGGTTACCGCGTAACTGCAAAGGGCTCAGACATTGAGTTCGCGCTTGGTTACTCGCACCCAATCTTGGTGCAGGCTCCTGCCGGCATCACTTTCACCGTTGAGGGCAACACCAAGGTCAGCGTGTCGGGTATCGACAAGCAGGCTGTTGGTGAGGTTGCCGCAAACCTACGCAAGCTACGCAAGCCAGAGCCTTACAAGGGCAAGGGCGTTCGCTATGCAGGCGAGGTAGTTCGCCGCAAGGCCGGAAAGAGTGGTAAGTAATCATGGGTCTAACTACTAGAACCCGCGGCAAGAGCAAGGCTGCTGCACGTACCCGTCGTCACCTACGTCTTCGCAAGAAGATCTCAGGCACCGGCCTACGTCCACGCTTGGTCGTAACCCGCTCGGCACGCCACGTATTCGTTCAGGTTGTCGATGACACCAAGGGCATTACCCTTGCGTCAGCATCAACCATGGAAGCGAACTTCCGTTCATCAAAGGACGACAAGTCGGCTAAGTCGAAGGCTGTTGGTCTGCTTGTTGCAGAGCGCGCTAAGGCTGCTGGCATCTCAGAGGTTATCTTCGACCGTGGCGGTAACAAGTACGCCGGTCGTGTTGCAGCTATCGCAGATGGCGCACGCGAGGGTGGGTTGGTCCTCTAATGACTGAGAACAAGGAGCAAAAGTTGTCAACTGAGTCAACTGAGGCAGCAACCACTGTTGTTGCAGAAGCGACAGGCACCGACGAGCGCGAAGCACGCCGTGGTTCACGTGAGCGTGGCCCACGCAACGAGCGTCGCGACCGCGAAGAGAAGAAGAGCGAGTTCCTAGAGCGCGTTGTCACCATCAACCGTGTTTCAAAGGTTGTTAAGGGTGGTCGCCGCTTTAGCTTCACCGCTCTAGTAGTTGTCGGTGACGGCAACGGTCTAGTGGGCGTCGGCTACGGCAAGTCAAAAGAAGTACCTTCAGCTATTGCTAAGGGTGTCGAAGAGGCAAAGAAGAACTTCTTCCGCGTTCCTCGCATCGCAAGCACCATTCCTCACCCAGTTCAGGGCGAGGCAGCTGCTGGTGTAGTTCTTCTTCGCCCAGCTGCAGCTGGTACCGGTGTTATCGCCGGTGGTCCAGTTCGTGCAGTTCTTGAGTGTGCAGGCATCCACGACGTTCTTTCGAAGTCGTTGGGTTCTTCAAACACCATCAACATCGTTCACGCCACCATTGAGGCACTGCGCATGCTCGAAGAGCCAGCAGCAGTTGCAGCACGTCGTGGCCTAAGCATCGAAGAAGTTGCTCCGGCAGGTCTTCTTCGCCAGCAGAAGGCAGGTGCCTAATGGCTACTAGTCTCAAAGTAACTCAGATCAAGAGTGCTATCGGCAACAAGCCAAACCAGCGCGAGACTCTTCGCACCCTGGGCCTAAAGCGCATCGGCGACATCATTGTTAAAGATGACAGCCTTTCGGTTCGTGGCATGGTTCGCACCGTTGCACACCTAGTAAAGGTTGAGGAGATCAACTAATGGCTGAAGAGAAGAAGGCCCCTGCAAAGGCTGCCGCTCCTAAGACTGCTGCCCCAAAGGCAGCCGCAAAAACTACCGCTGCAAAGGCTGCGCCAGCTAAGGCTGCTGCTCCTAAGGCTGCTGCCGAAGAGAAAGAAGCCAAGGCGCCAGCTAAGGCTGCTGCTCCAAAGGCTGCTGCTAAGGCTGCCGCTCCTGCAGAAAAGGTAAACGTACTCAAGCTGCACCACCTACGTCCAGCTCCTGGATCAAAGAAAGACCGCACTCGTGTTGGTCGTGGTGAAGCATCTAAGGGTAAGACCGCTGGTCGTGGTACCAAGGGTACTAAGGCTCGTTACCAGGTTCGCCCTGGCTTCGAAGGTGGTGGCGTGCGTCTAGTTATGCGCACTCCAAAGCTTCGTGGTTTCAAGAACCCATTCCGCGTTGAATACCAGGTTGTAAACGTTGAGAAGCTAGCCGAGCTTTACCCTATGGGTGGAGACGTGACCGTAGCCGATCTAGTGCTAAAGGGTGCAGTTCGCAAGAACGAGCCTGTAAAGGTGCTTGGCGATGGCGACATCTCGGTTAAACTCAATGTCAGCGTTGACAAGATCTCTGAGTCTGCAAAGACCAAGATCGTCGCCGCTGGTGGCTCGGTTAACGACTAGTCACCGACTAGTCCTTAAAAGCCAGGAGGCTTAAGTTGCTTAGCGCTATTGTTCGTGCATTCCGCACCCCGGACCTGCGTAACAAGCTTGCTTTCACGCTTGCGATCGTTGCCATCTTCCGTTTGGGCTCGTTTATACCTGCCCCATTCGTTGACTATGGCAACGTTCAAAAGTGTCTAGCACAGACCCAGAACACCAGCGGGCTCTATGAGCTCGTCAACCTGTTCTCTGGTGGCGCTTTGCTTCAGCTCTCCATCTTCGCGCTGGGAATCATGCCATACATCACGGCATCGATCATTACCCAGCTGCTTCGCGTGGTTATTCCGCGCTTCGAAGCTCTTTATAAAGAGGGCGCATCGGGCCAGGCAACTCTGACCCAGTACACCCGCTACCTAACCATTGCGCTAGGTCTGCTTCAGTCAACAACCCTCATCGCTGTTGCCCGCCAGGGTGCACTATTTGGCGCCGACTGTGTGCTTCCAATCCTCACCGATTCATCACCACTTGCCGTGGCGTTGATGGTTATCACCATGACAGCCGGCACCGGCCTAATCATGTGGATGGGTGAGCTCATCACCGAGCGCGGTGTTGGTAACGGCATGTCGCTACTTATCTTCACCTCAATCGCAGCCAAGTTCCCAGCATCTTTGTTTGGCATTGCAAACACCAAGAGCATTGAAACCTTGCTTCTGGTTCTAGCCGTTGGCGTGCTTGTGGTTGGCCTTGTTATTTTGGTCGAGCAGTCACAGCGCCGCATCCCGGTTCAATATGCCAAGCGCATGGTTGGCCGTCGCACCTACGGTGGTCAAAACACCTACATCCCAATCAAGGTCAACATGGCCGGCGTTGTGCCAGTCATCTTTGCATCTTCATTGCTTTACTTGCCAGCGCTGATTGCGCAGTTCAACCAGCCAGATGCAAATGGCAAGGTTGCCGACTGGGTTACCTGGGTTTCGAACTACCTAACCAAGGGCGATCACCCGTTCTACATGGCGTTGTATTTCTTCCTAATCCTGGGCTTCACCTACTTCTACGTAGCTATCACCTTCAACCCAGAAGAGGTTAGCGAAAACATGAAGAAATACGGTGGCTTCATTCCGGGCATCCGCGCCGGTCGCCCAACCACCGAATTCCTTGAGTTCGTGCTCAGCCGCATCACCTTCCCGGGTGCAATCTACTTGGGTCTAATCGCCTTGATTCCGCTAGTGGCGTTCTCGCTAATCGGTGCCAACCAAGATTTCCCATTCGGTGGAACCTCGATCCTCATCATCGTTGGTGTTGGTCTTGAAACCGTCAAGCAGATCAACGCACAGATGCAGCAGCGCAACTACGAAGGCCTACTGAAGTGACCCGCCTGCTCTTGATTGGCGCCCCTGGCGCTGGCAAGGGAACCCAGGCTGAAAAGCTTTCTGAGGCATTCGGAATCCCTGCAATTTCAACCGGAGACATCTTTCGCCACAACGTAAAGAATGAAACCGACCTTGGCAAGCAGGCGAAGGCGTTCATGGATCGCGGCGAGTATGTTCCTGACTCACTCACCAACGCCCTGGTTCGCGACCGCCTTTCACACCAAGATGCAGAAACTGGCTTTTTGCTAGATGGCTACCCTCGCACCGCAGATCAGGTTGTTGAACTCGACGACATTCTTGCAGCGCAGGGCACCAAAATGGATGTGGTTGTTCAGCTAACCGCCGACACCGATGAGGTTGTGCGCCGCTTGCTAAACCGTGCACTCGAGCAGGGCCGCGCAGACGACACCGAAGATGTTATTCGCCGCCGCCTAGAGGTTTATGAAGAGCAAACTGCCCCACTAACGAGTGTTTACGCGCAGCGCGGCTTGGTTGTAATGATCGACGGTCTTGGCGAGGTTGCCGAGGTTACCGGCCGCATTCTTGAGGCGCTCGACGCTCGCGGCTTGACCCCGGGTCTCTAACAACTCGCCTCCATGTCACGTCACGGCTTTGAGCTCAAAACCAATGAGCAAATAATTTTGATGCGCCAGGCCGGTTTGGCAACCGCCGCAGGCCTAGATGCAATTCGCAAGCTAATTGCGCCAGGCATAACAACTCTCGAATTAGATAAAGCCGCCGATGATGCCATTCGTGCGCATGGCGGCCACTCAAACTTTCAGCTTGTCGAGGGCTATAAGCACACCATTTGCGCATCGGTAAACGATGAGGTTGTGCACGGAATTCCTGGTTCACGAGTTTTGCAGCCCGGCGATATTGTTTCGGTCGACTGCGGCGCCGAAATTGGCGAGTGGAACGGCGACTCGGCGGTTACCTTTATTGTTGCCGGGGGAGACCCCGAGGTTGTCGCGAAGCGTCAGTTGCTAAGCGACATCACCGAACAATCGCTTTGGGTTGGCATTGCCGCCTTGGCTAAGGCCGAGCATTTGAACGAGGTTGGCCGAGCGATCGAAGCCTATGTTGAAAGCCAAGAAATTGAGCACCGAAGCAAATTTGGCATTCTCGAAGACTATGTTGGCCACGGCATTGGCAGATCGATGCACGAAGACCCGCCGGTTTATAACTATGGCATTCGCGACAAGGGCCCCAAGGTTGTGCCCGGCCTATGCGTTGCCATCGAACCAATGATCACCAATGGCTCTGCTAAGACCAAGATTTTGGCTGATGGCTGGACAGTCTCGGCAAAAGACGGCTCAGATGCCTCGCACTGGGAGCACTCGGTTGCTGTGCACCACAAAGGAATTTGGGTGCTCACCGAACCAGATGGTGGGCTCGCAAAGTTAGCTCAATTCGGTGTGACTCCGGTCGCACTTAGTTAGAGGGCGGCAGCCAGCCCGGTTCGGTTGGTTGTGGCAAAATCTTGGACTACCAATATTTCGGTATTTCGTCTAGGATTGGAACTCGGTGTTTCTACACGCATTCCCTAATCGCAAGATTGGTTTTTTTGCGTGCGCTCGTAATGCCGAATTAGTTGAAGCAGATAAGTGAGTTATGGCCAGTAAAGACGGTGTCATCGAGATCGAGGGTTCGGTCGTCGAGGCTCTCCCAAACGCAATGTTTAGGGTCGAGTTGACTAACGGTCACAAGGTTCTTGCACACATTTCAGGCAAAATGCGTCAGCACTACATCCGCATCCTCCCAGAGGACCGCGTGATTGTTGAGCTAAGCACCTACGACCTGACTCGTGGCCGCATCATCTACCGATACAAATAAAGACTTTCTGGCTGGGTCAAAAGACCTGGGCAGTTTGAAAAACGGTTAGCAATAACCCCAAACAGAAGCAAGAGACATGAAGGTAAACCCAAGCGTCAAGAAGATTTGCGACAAGTGCAAGGTCATCCGTCGCCACGGTCGCGTCATGGTTATCTGCGAAAACCCACGCCACAAACAGCGTCAGGGCTAACAGCAGATTGATTGTCCGCTAACCCGGGCAGCATGAAGCAGAACCAAAGCAAAGACCCAAGCACCAAGAAGCAAAACTAAAAATAAAAAAGTAGCGCAACGGCAAAGTTTCCTCGAAACCGAGTTGTCACCCCCGGAGAAGGCCGGGGCCCAATCGTGAGATTCGGATGCGTTACTTCAGACCTTCTAAAACAAGGAGAACTCCTATGGCACGTGTTGCCGGAGCCGATATTCCAGACGCGAAGCGCGTCGAAATCGCACTTACCTACATCTACGGCATTGGCCGTACCCGTTCAGTACAGATCTTGGCCGAGACCAAGATCGACAAGAACACCCGTGTTAAAGACCTAACCGACGACCAGCTGGTTGCAATCCGTGACTTCATCGATGGCACTTTCAAGGTTGAGGGTGACCTACGTCGCGACGTAGCAGCAGACATCCGTCGCAAGGTTGAAATCGGTTCATACGAAGGTATTCGCCACCGCAAGGGCCTACCAGTGCGCGGTCAGCGCACCAAGACCAACGCTCGCACTCGCAAGGGTCCAAAGCGCACCGTAGCCGGCAAGAAGAAGGCAACCCGCTAGTAGCGGGCCTTCCCACAAACCTTAAGAATTTAGGAGAACAACCATGGCAGCACCGAAGGCAAAGGCCGGCTCAGCCGCCCGCAAGCCACGCCGCAAAGAAAAGAAGAACATTGCTGTGGGTCAGGCTCACATCAAGTCGACCTTCAACAACACCATCGTTTCGATCACTGACCCAACGGGTGCAGTTATCTCATGGTCATCTTCAGGTGACGTAGGTTTCAAGGGTTCACGCAAGTCAACCCCATTCGCAGCGCAGCTTGCAGCCGAGTCGGCAGCACGCAAGGCTCAAGAGCACGGCCTAAAGAAGGTTGACGTTTTCGTCAAGGGTCCTGGTTCTGGTCGCGAGACTGCAATCCGTTCGCTACAGGCTGCTGGTCTAGAGGTTGGTTCAATCTCAGACGTAACTCCTCAGGCACACAACGGTTGCCGCCCTCCAAAGCGTCGCCGCGTCTAACCTTCGCCTTCATCCACCTTTATTTCGCAACAAAGCTTTGCAGTGGCCACTGCGAAGCCCCCAACAAATAGATATCAAATAGTGGATATCTAGCTGAAAGGAACCAAACGTGCTAATTGCACAGCGTCCAACTCTTCACGAAGAAGTCCTATCTCCAAACCGCTCACGCTTTGCGCTTGAGCCACTAGAGCCTGGCTTCGGTTACACCCTAGGCAACTCACTACGTCGCACCCTTCTTTCATCGATTCCTGGTGCAGCTGTTACCAGCATCCGCATCGAAGGTGTTCCTCACGAGTTCTCAACCATCGAAGGCGTTAAAGAAGACGTCACCGAGATCATCCTTAACATCAAGGACCTCGTTGTTTCTTCTGAGCACGACGCCCCGGTTGTTGCACACCTTCGCAAGGCAACCGCTGGTCCGGTTACCGCTGCCGACATCCAGGCACCTGCCGGTGTTGAGATTCACAACCCTGAGCTAGTTATTGCAACCATCAACGCAAAGGCAAAGTTCGAAGTTGAGCTAACCATCGAGCGTGGCCGCGGCTATGTTCAGGCATCTCAGAACCGCAACCCAGATGCAGATGCTGGCGTTATCCCAATCGACTCGATCTACTCGCCAGTTCTCAAGGTTTCATACCGCGTTGAGGCAACCCGTGCGGGAGAGTTCACCAACTTCGACAAGCTAATTGTTGACGTTGAGTCAAAGCCTTCGATCACCCCTCGCGATGCAGTTGCATCAGCAGGTTCAACCCTTGTTGAGCTATTCGGCTTGGCACGTGAATTGAACGTTGCAGCAGAAGGCATCGAGATTGGCCCAGCACCGGTTGAGGCCGGCCTGTCGCCAGAGCTCGCAATGCCTATCGAAGACCTGGACCTAACCGTCCGTTCATACAACTGCCTAAAGCGTGAAGGCATCAACACCGTTTCAGAGCTAATCGCTTTGTCAGAAGACCAGTTGATGAACATCCGTAACTTCGGTAGCAAGTCGGTAGACGAGGTTCGCGACAAGCTAACCTCAATGGGACTCAAGTTCAAGGATGCCGTCCCAGGCTTCGATGCAGCATACTTCAGCTCGGCCTACGACGAGGATGACCAGGCGTAAGCCGGTCTCTGGATCACAGAAATCTAAGAGGAGAAAACAATGCCTACCCCAAGTAAGGGTCCACGTCTAGGTGGCAGCTCATCACACGAGCGTCTAATGCTTCGCAACATGGCAACTTCGTTGTTCATGCACGGCAAGATCACCACCACCGAGACCAAGGCCAAGCGCCTTCGTCCGGTGGCTGAGCGTCTAGTAACCTTCGCAAAGCGCGGAGACCTTCACGCACGCCGTCGCGTTATGCAGCAGATCACCGACAAGTCGGTTGTTCACGAGCTATTCGCAAACATCGCACCACAGGTTGCCGAGCGCCAGGGTGGCTACACCCGCATCACCAAGCTTGGTTACCGCAAGGGTGACAACGCGCCAATGGCACTGATCGAGCTAGTTCTTGAGCCAGTGAACCCAAAGGCAGTTACCAAGAAGCCAAAGCTTGAGAACTCAGTAAAGGCAACCGCAGTTGCTGCACCAGTTGTTGAAGAAGTCGTAGAGACCGAAGCAGCAGTTGAGGCTTCAGCTGAAGCCGTTGCAGAGGCGCCAGCCGCCGACGAGACTGCAGCTGCAGAATAATCTGACCGCTAACAAGCTCATGAATCAGCCCGTTGACCACAAGGTCGACGGGCTGATTCGCTTTAGGCTCGATTTTGGCTACGACGGAACTGATTATTGGGGTTATGCCCAACAAAAGAAGTTCAAAACCGTTCAAGGCGAGTTGCTTGCCGCTCTGACCACTATTTTTGGTGAGAGCAAAAACGATTTTGAAATGCGCGTTGCCGGCCGAACCGATGCCGGTGTGCACGCATCCGCGCAGGTTGCCCACATCGATCTTTCTAGGCAGCAGCTCAAACGGCTTGGTCGCTCAAATGGTTTTGTGGGCAAACTAAACGATTTGCTGCCCGACGACATCCATGTGCATTCAATAACCGAGCCACCCGCCGGTTTTGATGCTCGCTATTCGGCCACCTGGCGCCGCTATCGATATCGCATCGCTGATGGTGCCGCACTTAAAGACCCGCAAAAGGGGCGCTTTACGCTGTGGGTTAAGCATGAACTCGACGATTTGGCCATGAAGGCCGCTGCTCTAGAACTTTGTGGCCTGCACGACTACGCGTCTTTTTGCCGCCCCAAACCAAACTCAACCACGATTCGCCAAATTAGATCGATCGAAATTAGCCGCAACAAACTCGAGGGAAACGTTATCGAGGTTGAGCTGTTGGCCGATGCCTTTTGCTACAACATGGTTCGATCTATAGTTGGCGCACTGATTGCCGCAGGTGAAGGCAAAGCCGGCCCGGCCGATATTGCGGCAGCTCTGGCTCGGCGCACACGAGTTGGCTCATACAAGGTTCAACTGCCTCGCGGCCTAACTTTGATTGGCGTTGGTTACCCAAGCGACGATCAGCTGGCTGCCCAAGCAGAGATTGCCAAAAATCGACGCTCATTGGATGAAAACTAGGGTTTGACCCGCAGGGCATCTACGGTCTAGACTTGACCTTTGGTATTGGCAAACGTTAAATGCCAATGTGAAAACTTGGATCCCGAGAAGTTAGAACTTCTAGCGCGGATTCATTTCAATCCGATATAGAAATAGAAGGCAATTTACCGTGCGTACTTATTCTCCAAAGGCTCACGAGCTGAGCAACGAGTGGCTAGTCATCGACGCCACCGACGTAGTTCTCGGCCGTCTTGCAACTCACGCTGCTACCTTGCTTCGCGGCAAGCACAAGCCAACCTTTGCACCTCACATGGACAACGGTGACTTCGTAATCATCATCAACGCTGAGAAGGTAGCCCTAACCGGTTCGAAGCTCAAGCAGAAGAAGGCTTACCGTCACTCTGGTTACCCAGGTGGTCTAACCGCAACTACCTATGCTGAGCTTCTAGAGAAGAGCCCAGAGAAGGCAGTCGAGAAGGCTATCAAGGGCATGTTGCCTCACAACAAGCTAGGTGCAGACCAGCTTTCAAAGCTTAAGGTTTACCGCGGCGCAGAGCACCCACACGCAGCTCAGCAGCCAAAGCCTTTCATCATCGACCAGGTAGCTCAGTAAGGATCTCCCAATGGCTAAGAACGAAATCGTAGAAGACGTAGTAGCTCCAGAGAGCTACACCACCGAGACTCCAGCTGCCAAGGCAGCACCGGCTAAGTCACGTGGCCCACTAACCACTCCAGGCGCTGGCCTTGGTCGCCGCAAGCAGGCAATTGCTCGCGTGCGCATCGTTCCAGGCACCGGAGTCATCAAGGTTAACGGCCGTGCGCTTGAAGACTACTTCCCAAACAAGTTGCACCAGCAGCTAATCACCGACCCATTCACCGTTCTTGACCTAAAGGGTGCTTACGACGTAATCGCTCGCATCTCAGGCGGCGGCTCGGCTGGTCAGGCTGGCGCACTTCGTCTAGGCATTGCTCGTTCATTGAACGAGATCGACCGCGACAACAACCGCCCAACCCTTAAGAAGGCTGGCTTCCTAAAGCGCGACCCACGTGTCATCGAGCGCAAGAAGGCCGGTCTCAAGAAGGCACGTAAGGCTTCTCAGTTCTCGAAGCGTTAATCCTTCGCTTCACGCGCTGGCTTCGCTAGTCTTCACTTATGGCTCGACTATTTGGCACCGATGGTGTTCGTGGTTTAGCCAACCGTGACTTGACTGTCGAGATGGCATTGCAGATCGCTCAGGCGGCCGCAATCGTTCTCGGTTCAGAGGCCCGCAGCCGTGGCATCAAACCTAAAGCCGTTATCGGCCGCGACCCCCGAATCTCTGGGGAGTTCCTTGCAGCAGCAGTTGCAGCGGGGCTCTCGAGTTCGGGGGTTGACGTTTTTGATGCCGGTGTTCTGCCCACCCCGGCCACCGCCTTTCTAACTGCCGACCTCGATGCCGATTTTGGTGTCATGATTTCGGCTTCGCACAATGCGGCCCCCGATAACGGCATCAAAATCTTTGCCCGCGGCGGCCACAAGCTTGATGATTCGATCGAAGAGGCCATCGAAGCGGCAATGGCCGGCGAAAAGCTGGCCCCGATTGGCGCAGGCGTTGGCCACGTTAGTCGGTTTGCCGATGCCGAAGATCGCTACATCGTGCACCTGCTCAAGTCTTTGCCTAATCGCCTCGATGGCCTAAAGATTGTGCTCGATTGCGCACACGGCGCCGCTGCCGGGGTTTCGCCCGAAGTGTTTGTTGATGCCGGCGCAAAGGTAATTGTGATTGGCGCCGAACCCGATGGCCTCAACATCAACGATGGCTATGGCTCGACCCACCTGAGTGCCCTGCAAACGGCTGTGCTTGAAAACGGCGCAGACCTTGGCATTGCGCACGATGGCGATGCCGACCGCTGCCTGGCGGTTGACCACACCGGTGCCATTGTTGATGGCGATCAAATTATGGCAATTTTGGCGTTGTCGCTAAAAGAGCGCGGGCAGCTTGCTCGCAACACGTTGGTTGCCACCGTGATGAGCAACCTGGGCCTCAAGATTGCCATGCAAGAAAATGGCATCAACATGATCGAAACCAAGGTTGGCGATCGCTATGTGCTCGAAGAGATTCGCGCCGGCGGCTACACCCTTGGCGGCGAGCAATCGGGTCACGTTATTTTTAGCCAATATGCCACCACCGGCGATGGCATTTTGACCGGCCTAAAAATTGGTGCCGAGGTGGCTCGAACCAAAAAGACTTTGGCCGAGCTTGCTTCTGCCATGAAGGTTTACCCCCAGGTTCTAATCAACGTAAAGGGTGTTGACAAGACTCGGGTTGATTCGAACCAAGCGGTGCAGGCGGTTGTGGCCGAGGCCGAGGCCGATCTGCATGGCAGTGGCCGTGTGCTGCTGCGAGCATCGGGCACCGAGGCTCTTGTTCGAGTGATGGTTGAAGCCGCCGATGAAGGCACCGCGCAAAGCTGGGCCGAGCGCATTTCCCGCGTGGTTGAAGTCGAACTAAAACCCTAAAGTTTGCGCAGCAAAACCGATTCGACGGTGTGGTTGGTGCCCTTGCGAAGCACCAGGGTGGCACGGTTTCGGGTTGGCAATATGTTTTGAATCAGGTTTGGCAAGTTGATGGTTTGCCAAATCTCGTTTGCACGAGCCAGGGCCTTATCAAAGGGCATTTCGGCATAACGGTGAAAATATGATGCTGGGTTAGTAAAGGCCGAATCGCGCAATTTTTCGAATCTCTTGATAAACCAAGAGTTCAAATTATGGGCTTCGGCATCGACATAAATTTTGAAGTCGAAATAATCGCTTAGTGCCAGCTCTTGACCCGCGCCAGGTGCCTGCAACACATTCAAACCCTCAACGATCAAAACATCGGGCGCGTGCACCACGATGGTTTCGCCTTCAACGATGTCGTAGCTGAGGTGCGAATAAACCGGAGCCTCAACCTCTGCCGCACCCGACTTCACATCGGCAACGAACTTCAAGAGGGCAAGCCGATCATAGGATTCTGGAAACCCCTTGCGAGCCATGAGGCCGCGCTTCTCTAGCTCGGCGTTCGCAAACAGAAAACCATCGGTGGTGATGAGTTCAACCCGAGGGGTGCCCTCCCAACGGCTTAGAAGTTCTTTGAGCAAGCGCGACACGGTTGATTTGCCAACGGCCACCGAACCGGCAACGCCAATGATGAACGGTGTGCGGCCGGCGCGCTCACCCATGAAATCGCTTGTTGCGCTGTGCAGCTTTTGGGTTTCGGCAACATACAGGTTTAGCAGGCGGCTGAGCGGCAAGTAGACATCGGTGACTTCTTTGATGTCGAGAAAGTCGCCGAGGCCACGAATCTGCTGAATTTCGGCTTCGGTTAGCGGCAATTCGGTGGCGTGACCTAGCTCGGCCCAATCGGCGCGCGAAATTTCTACGAAGGGGCTTAGTTGATTGCCCGAATCGATGTTGTTGCCCGCCTGTGCTGCGCTCACAAGTAGCCATTCTGCCGTAAATTAGAAGCATGTGTGGAATCGTTGGTTATGTAGGCCCGAAGTCAACCCTTGATGTTCTTCTCGGCGGCTTGCGCCGCCTCGAATACCGCGGCTATGACTCGGCCGGTGTTTCGGTTATCGCCAACGGCGGCGGCCTCGAAACCCGCAAAAAAGCTGGCAAACTTGACAACCTAATTGCCGAAATCACCAGCCACCCGTTGCCGGCCGCCAACATTGGCATTGGCCACACCCGCTGGGCAACCCACGGTGCGCCAACCGACGGCAACGCGCACCCGCACCTTGGTGGCCCAACCAGCAAACTTTCGCTAATTCACAACGGCATAATCGAAAACTTTGCCGAGCTGAAGGCCGAGCTTGTGGCCGAAGGCACCCGGTTTGCATCAGAGACCGACTCAGAGGTTGCCGCGCACCTTATTGCGCGCGAATTTGAAGCCACCAACGACCTGCCAACCGCGTTTGCCAACGTGGTTCAGCGCTTGCACGGCGCGTTCACCATTTTGGTAATTCACGAAGACCAGCCCGATGTGGTTTTGGCGGCCCGACGCAACGCACCTTTGGTGATTGGTTTGGGCGATGGCGAAAACTTTTTGGGCTCAGATGTGGCCGCGTTTGTGGAGCACACCAAGCGCGCTATCTCGGTTGGCCAAGACGAAATTGTTAGCTTGCGAGCCGGCGAGGTTAGCATTCGCAAGTTCTCGGGCGAGCCTGTGACCCCGGTCGAATTCACCATTGACTGGGATGCCTCGGCGGCCAGCAAGGGCGGCTGGTCGAGCTTTATGGCCAAAGAAATCGCCGATCAGCCTCAGGCTGTTGCCGACACCCTGATGGGCCGCTTGGCCTCAGACGGTTCGGTTCGCCTAAGCGAAATCGATGGCCTCAGCGAGCAAGACATCTTGAACATCGATCGCATCGTCATGGTTGCCTGTGGCACCGCCGCCTATGCCTGTGATGTTGCCAAGTATGCAATCGAAAAGTTCTCGCGCATTCCGGTGCAGGTAGAGCTTTCGCACGAGTTTCGCTATCGCGACCCGATCGTAACGCCAAACACATTGATTGTGGCCGTAAGCCAATCGGGTGAAACCATGGACACCCTGATGGCTACTAGATACGCCAAAGAGGCGGGCGCCAAGGTGCTTGCTATCTGCAACACCCAGGGTGCAACTCTGGCTCGCGAATCAGACGCCGTGATCTACACCCACGCCGGCCCAGAGGTTGCGGTTGCATCGACCAAGGCCCTGGTTGCGCAAATCACAGCCGGCTACCTGCTGGCTTTGTTTTTGGCTGCCGGCCGCGGCGCAATGCCAAAGGCCGAGCTAGCGCGACTTGGCCAAGAGCTGTTGCAAATGCCCGCGAGCGTGGCCGAGGTGCTCGAGCGCCTCGAACCTATTCGCCAACTTGGCAAAGATATGGCTGACGCCAAGTCGGTCTTGTTTCTCGGCCGCAACGTTGGTTTTCCGGTTGCCATGGAGGGTGCGCTCAAGCTCAAAGAACTCGCCTACATTCATGCCGAAGGGTTTGCAGCCGGTGAGCTAAAGCACGGCCCGATTGCGCTCATCGAAGAGGGGCAGCCGGTTATTGTGATTGTGCCTAGCCAGCGCGATGTTGACAGCCTGCACCCAAAGGTGATTTCTAACATCCAAGAAATTCGCGCCCGCGGCGCCAGAGTGATTGCCATCGCCGAAGAGGGCGACAACCAGGTTGCCGATTATGCCGAGCACGTGGTGTTTGTGCCAAAGGCCGAGTCAATATTTGCCGCGATTTTGACAGTGGTTCCGCTGCAGATTTTTGCTCTCGAGCTATCAACTGCCAAGGGCCTCGATGTTGACCAACCGCGTAACCTTGCAAAGTCTGTAACCGTCGAATAGCCAAATGATTATCGGCGTTGGCATAGACACCGTTCAGCTGAGCCGATTTGAGGCCAAGCTGGCCGAGACGCCACGCCTAAAAGACCGATTGTTTCTCGACATCGAAACCGTTGATGCCAGCCTGCAAACACTGGCCGGCCGCTTTGCCGCCAAAGAAGCGGTTATCAAGGCACTTGCCGGTGACCCGGGCATTGAGTGGCACGGCATCGAAGTTGGCAAAGAATCAACCGGAAAACCGGTTATTTGGCTGCACGGCTCGACGGCTAAAGTTGCACTTAGGGCCGGCATTCGCAAGCTTCATGTTTCGATCAGCCACGATGGCAACCACGCGGTAGCCTTTGTGGTTGCCGAGGGCGCCGCAGAACATTCGACAGAGTCAAACCAGGGAGGTGCGCTTTGAGAGAGCTAATTATTGATCTCGATGCAGTGGCCGCCAACCTGGCCACCATGCGTGCCCGCGTGGGCAAGGCTTTGGTGCTTGGCGTGGTGAAGGCAAACGCATATGGCCACGGCATGATTCAGGTGGCGCGCAAACTCGAGGCAGCCGGCGTTGACTATCTTGGTGTCGCCGACATCGATGAGGCCCTTGAGCTTCGCGAAGCCTCGATCGATCTGCCTATTTTGGCTTGGCTGCACGACCCTCAGCAAAATTTTGTTCGCGCGGTCGATGCCGGAATCGAACTCGGTGTAGCCAACATTGCTCAGGTCGAGGCAATCGCCAAGGCGGCCGAACACCTTGGTCGCGTGGCCCGCATCCATTTAAAAATAGACACCGGGCTTGGCCGAAACGGCGCAAGCGAGCAGCAGTGGCCGCAACTTTTGCAAACCGTGCACGGCTTGGTTGCCGAGGGCTTTGTTCAGGTAGTCGGAATTTTTAGCCACCTTTCGTGCACCACAGAGGCCGATGATTTAGCCCAAATTGTGCGGTTCGATAAGGCTGTTGAGCAGGCTCGAGCCGCGGGTGTTGAATTTGAGCTTCGCCACCTCACCGCCAGCGACGGTTCGATCAAATACCCGCAGGCTCACTATGAGATGGTTCGCATCGGGGTTGCGCTCTATGGTCTTTCGCCGTTCGAAGAGAACAGCGCGGCCGACTTTAATTTGCGCCCGGCAATGACTGCAACCGCCAAGGTTTCGCTAGTGAAGCGGGTTGAGGCCGGCGAGGGGGTTAGCTATGGCTACCTGCACCGAACCGTTTCGCAGAGCACTTTGGCGCTGATTGCGGTTGGCTATGCCGAGGGGTTGCCTCGCGCCGCGAGCGGCAAGGCCAAGGTGAGCATCAAGGGCAAAACCTACGATGTGAACAGCCGTGTGGCCATGGATCAGTTTGTGCTCGATGTTGGCAACGACAGCGTGAAGGCCGGCGATCTTGTGACAATTTTTGGCGACCCAGCCTCGGGCGTGCCATCAGCCGACGATTTGGCGGCAGCTTGCGGCACCATCAACTATGAAATTGTGACCCGCATGGGCGGCCGTTTTAAGCGCAGCTATTTGGGCGAAGAGGTCTGATGAGCTCGCGCGTGATTGCCAAGCTCAACATCGAAACCCCCGAAGAAATGCACGCTTTGGGCGAGCGATTGGCTCAAATTTTTAGAGCCGGTGACCTGATTTTGTTGACCGGCCCGTTGGGTGCCGGCAAGACCACCATGACCCGCGGGGTTGGCGAAGCACTAGGCGCCATTGGCAATGTTTCGAGCCCCACTTTTGTGTTGGCTCGCACCCACAAGTGCGTTGGCGGCCCAGATTTGGTGCACGTTGATGCCTATCGGCTCACCAGCGCAGCCGAACTCGACGACCTAGACATCGATTTTGCTAACTCAATAACTCTGGTCGAGTGGGGCAAAGGCCTCACAGATGGCATCACCGAAGATTGGCTCGACATCGAAATCGAACGCGATCACACCGGCGATTCTGAAACGAGAGCGGTCTTGATTAGCGCATACGGAGACCGATGGGCAGGGGTGAGCTTCGAATGAGTTACACGCTCGCAATCGACACCTCGGCCGGCACCAGTGTTTCGCTGCACCAAGGCGGCAAACTGATTGCCGAAGTTGAATATCTAGAAAACATGAAGCACGCCGAACGCATCGGCTCGTCGATAGCCGAGGTTCTAAAAGTGGCCGGGGTTGAGGCAAATCGGGTTGGAGCGGTTGTGGTTGGCCGTGGGCCCGCGCCCTTCACGGGGCTGCGCATTGGCATTGCAGCCGGCATGATGTTTGCCGAGGGTAGTGGCGCAAAACTCTTTGGCGTGGTTAGCCTCGATGCAATTGCTAAGGCCGCACTCGAGGGCACAGCCGCCGATGGCTCATCGGGCCAGCCGCTTGCCGCATTGGTTTCGGCCGAAACCCCGCTTTTGGTTACCGCCGATGCCCGCCGCAGCGAGGTTTATTGGGCGCTCTATTCGGGGCTCACATCAAACGGTGTTGCCATTTGCATCGAAGGCCCCGGGGTGATCAAGCCGGCTGCGCTTGAGGCAATGCTGCAAGAGCGCAATATTCAGGTTCAACGAACCAGTTTGCCCATCGCTGCTCGTCAGCTAACAGCCTTGTTCGAAGCGCAACTTGGTGATGGTTCTGCAAACACCGATGTAACCGCGCTCTATTTGCGCGAAGCCGATGCAACCGTGCCGCGCGATCTTCGCGAAGCCGGCAAGAAGGTTAGCGGATGAGTGCAGCGGCCATCAGGCTTGCCCAAGAGGCAGACCTCGACAACATCATGACGCTCGAGCACGAGTGTTTTGCCACCGACGCATGGTCACGCGGCAACATGCACCTCGAGCTCATGGCTCACCACACCACCTATGCGGTCATCTATGAGGGTGAGCGGCTCATTGCCTATGCTGGGCTGAGCAAGGTGCCCGGCAGTGACCAAAGCGATATTCAAACCATCGCAGTTGCGCCGGCCGCAAGAGGGCGAGGGCTTGGCAAGGCGCTAATGTTGCACCTCATCGCCGAGGCTCGCAAACAGCATGCCAACGACATGTTTCTTGAGGTTCGCGCCGATAACCCGGTTGCTCAGGCCCTCTATTTGGGCTTGGGTTTCGAGCACATCGACACCCGCAAAAACTATTACCAACCCGATGGCATCGATGCCTGGGTGATGCGCCTTCAATTTGCCAAGGCCAGCGTTGGCCGCGAGCCGATTGTGCTTGGCATCGAATCTTCGTGCGATGAAACAGGGGTTGGCATTGTGCGTGGCAACACCCTGTTGGCCAACGTTATTTCAAGCAGCATGGATGAGCACGCGCGCTTTGGCGGAGTGGTTCCCGAGATCGCTGCGCGGGCACACCTCGAAGCCTTGCAACCGACTTTGCGCGAGGCGTTGCGACAGGCAAATTTGAGCCTGCAAGACATCGATGCGATTGCCGTAACCAATGGCCCAGGCCTTGGCGGTGCCCTAATGGTTGGCATCGGTGCGGCCAAGGCGCTCGCCGTTTCGCTCAACAAGCCCATCTATGCCGTGAACCACCTGGTTGGCCACGTTGGTGTAGATATTCTCGAGCGCGGCAAGCTAGAAACCCCGACCATCGCGCTGCTGGTGAGCGGCGGGCACACATCGTTGCTGTTGGTGCGCGACCTGCTGACCGATGTTGAACTGCTTGGTGAAACCATCGATGATGCCGCTGGCGAGGCCTTCGACAAAGTTGCTCGAGTGCTTGGGCTCAAATATCCGGGTGGCCCCGAAATCGATCGTGCCGCCGCCTCGGGTAACCCAAAGGCCATTAGGTTCCCAAGGGGTTTGACCCAGCCAAAAGATATGCAGAAGCATCGCTATGACTTCAGTTTTTCGGGTCTAAAGACCGCGGTGGCACGATGGGTAGAGGTTGCCGAGGCCAAGGGTGAACCGTTTAGCGTTGCCAATGTTGCCGCCAGCTTTAGAGAGGCCGTAGTAGACGTTTTGGTGACCAAGGCGGTTAACGCCTGCGTTGCCCACGGTGTTCCTCGGTTGTTGCTTGGCGGCGGCGTGGTTGCCAACGCCCGGCTTCGCGAGGTTGCCGAACAGCGCTGTGCCGAGCACGGCATCGAACTGCGAATTCCGGCGTTTAACCTTTGCACCGATAACGGCGCCATGATCGCCACGCTTGGCGCTCAACTAATCATGGCCGGTCGCCAGCCATCATCATTGAACTTTGGTTCAGAATCGACCCTGCCGGTCACCACGGTTCAAAGTTTGTAGTCGCCGCTGCGGCGCAAATCTCCTAGCCCGCTCGCAGGTTAGATTCAGCAATCTCTCAGACACCGCTGGTCAACTTGTCTCGAGCCCAATAAAGGGCGAAACCCAAGGAGATTCAAAATGGCAGAAAAGAACGAAGCCCCAGAGGTAGTTGCCGACGAGGTTATCGAGGCACCAAAGGCAAAGTTTGACTTTGCCAAACTCAACACTCTTTCGGTTGTCTCGCTGGCAACCGCAGTCACCGGTTTCGGTGCTGTTGCCGGTGTGATCACCGGTCACATTTCGCTTGCCCAAATCAAAAAGACCGCCGAGTCTGGCCGTGGCATGGCAATCGCCGGCATCGCGGTTGGTTATGCGGTCATCGGCTTCTGGATTCTCTCGACCGTGTTCTGGGCAGCTGCCGGAATCTGGGGTCTAAACCACCTCGGTGAGGGCATGCAAAACGGCTACGGTTTTGGTGGCGGCTTTGGCGATCGCGATGGCGGCATGGGTGGCCAAATGAATGGCGGCCAGGTCAACGGCGGTCAGGGTTTTCAGATGCCTGAGATGCCTGGCAACATGATGACCGACGGCACCACCACTCAAAACAACTAGGTTCGGTTTTGCCAGAGCCCGGTTAGTTTAGGTTCTCGCAAATCAGCACTCGATGGGCGTCGCCCACCCTGGTAACAATCAGGGTGGCGGCGCCCTTTCCTTTGGGCGCCAACTCTTTGCGCAGTTGCTCAGGAACAATATCTGAGCCGCGCTTTTTGATCTCGAGGGTTCCGATTGAACGTTCTTTGAGATAGGCCTTTAGTTTTTTGCGATCGAAGGCCATTTCGTCGAGCAACCGGTAGCCCTTGAGCCAGGGCGAATCGATTTGTTTGGCCGAGGTTAGATAGGCGATCTGGGGAGCAAAAATGTGAGCCCCAATTTGCTCGGCCAGTTGCCCGATCAGGTGCGAACGCACCACCGAGTTATCGGGTTCGTAAACAAATTCTTGCAGTGCGCCGAGTTCGGCATCTTGGCGGGCAATCGAATCACTGGTTATTTCGTGCTTGCCATCGGCTGCAAGCAGCAGGGCGGCGCGCTTCACGCCGGGGCGGGCCACAGCACCAAACCATAGGCCCAGTTCAACCAGGTCGCCACCAACCGAAACCCACTGGGCTTCGGCTTCGTCGGCAATTGCCTCGTGCGGGTGGCCGGGGCCAAACTTGACGCCGGTCGGTTTTTTGGCTGCGGCCTGCATCACAAAATCGAAGCTCGGCGAAAAAGCCATCGGGTCAAACTTGCGAGCTGCTCGTTCGCGAGCGGGGCCGCCTAGTTCGCGCCTGGCCGGGTCAAAAAATAGGCCACCAAATGCATCCAGGTTTAGTTCGGTCACATCGGCCTGCTGCACCTCGGCGTTGTCAAAAGGGGCCAGGTTATAGGTGGCCACTGCAGCGGTTACCTCATCTATCTCGCGGGCGTGAACCTGAATATCGAGGCTGGCAAGGGCAAGCGATTCGGCGCCGATGCCGCAGCCAAGATCGGCAACATCGGTGATGCCAGCGTTTCGAAAACGGCCGGCGTGCAGTGCGGCAACGCTTAGGCGCGATGCCTGTTCGAGCCCTGGTTCGGTGAACAGCATGCGCGATGCGAATTCGCCAAATTTTGCCTGTGCTCGGCGGCGCAACTTGGCCTGGGTTAGCACCGCAGCCACCAGCATTGGGTTGTGCCCCTCGGCTCTCAGTTTCGAGACCAGGCTAACCACATCGGCCTTGGCGTCAACATCTGCCACTTTGCTTAAGAGCGCTTGGCCCTCTGGCGAAAGCAGGGCAATAAAGTCTTCGCGTTCCATGCCTCAACGATACTTTGTTGCAACTAGCACTCTCGGGTTTAGAGTGCTAATCTTGAAGCACCATCCGTTAGAAACAGAAGAGGGAATCATGTCGGTTTCAATTAAGCCACTTGAAGATCGCATCGTTGTTCTGCCCGTAGAGGCCGAGCAGGTAACCGCTTCGGGTCTGGTTATTCCAGACACCGCAAAAGAGAAGCCACAAGAGGCCGAGGTTATTGCCGTTGGCCCGGGTCGCGTAGACGACAAGGGTGTTCGCATTCCTGTAGACGTAAACGTAGGCGACAAGGTCATCTTCTCGAAGTATGGCGGCACCGAGCTAAAGTTCAACGGCAAAGAGTATTTGGTGCTTTCGGCACGCGATGTGCTTGCGGTAGTCGTACGCTAAGAGGTATGAATTCTTCGAAAACCCCTGACCTAGGTCGGGGGTTTTCTTTTGGCATCGGCGCCTACCTAATTTGGGGCAGTTTTCCGATCGCAATTTCAGTTCTGGGCAGCTACGCATCTGCCGATGAAATTGTGGGCTGGCGCATATTATTTGGCTTTGTTATGGCCGTTGTGCTGCTCACCGCCACCCGCAGCTGGGGCAGCATTTTGCCGGTCATCCGCGACAAAAAATCACTAGCCTGGATGCTGCTCTCGACCGCAATGATCATGGTGAACTGGTGGGTCTATGTGATCGGCGTTGCATCGGGGCGCATCATCGAATCTTCGCTCGGTTATTTCATCAACCCGCTAGTAACCATCGCCCTGGCCGTGATCTTCTTGAAAGAAAAGCTGCGCCCGCTGCAGTGGGTTGCCGTGAGCCTGGGGGCCGTAGCGGTTACCCTACTCACCTTCGATTATGGCCACCTGCCCTGGATCGCGCTGAGCCTGGCGTTCTCTTTCGGCATCTACGGGCTCGCAAAAAACAAGATGGGCGCCAAGATTGCCCCACTTACTGGCTATGCAATCGAGTCAGGCCTGCTTACCCCAATCGCAATAATTCAATTGTCGTTCGTGGCGGCAAGCGCACCCGGTTTGCAGTTCGATCAGCACGGCCCATGGGGTGCGATTGGTTTGGCGCTGTTTGGCTTTATGACGGCAATTCCGCTGATCATGTTTGGCTCGGCTGCCAAGCTACTGCCGCTTTCTTATGTTGGGCTCTTGCAATACATGACCCCGGTGCTTCAGTTCATCACCGGCCTGGCGGTTTTTCACGAGCCCATGCCGCCGGCCCGTTGGGTAGGTTTTGGTCTGGTGTGGGTGGGCCTCGCCGCACTCACCTTCGATATGTTGCAGCGCTCAAAGCGCCTAAGCAAGCCATAGGTTTGTGCTCAAACTAGGCGTTGTTCTTGCGGTTGCCTAGTATTCACGAAGATGAAACAAGATTGTTACATCCGTTGCCAAAGACTCTTTTTGCTGCTGATTTCGCATGATTTCACGATGTTCGCAACCGATTTCGCAATTTGAGTGGAGATTTTTACTTATCCCGAAGTGGGTCAACTGCCGAACGTTTCAATCTGTTTCACTGCCACGACTGCAAGCCCTTACAACTGGCTAGAATCGTCATTGTGCAGCGACCCGCAATGACGCCGCTGCCGACTTACCCAAAATTAGGAGCTATACATATGAGCGCATTTTCAACCTCGCGCAAGTACTCTGGCGCGGTTGCACTAGTTGCAGCAGCTGCCCTAGCACTTTCAGGTTGCGCATCGACCCCAGCATCTGAGTATGCAGCGGGCGATGGCGTACTAAAGCTTGGTGGAGTTATTCCACTAACCGGTGCACTGTCATTCCTTTCACCACCAGAAATCGCTGGTGCAGAGCTTGCAGTTGCAGACATCAACGCAGCCGGCGGCGTTCTAGGCAAGCCAGTCGAATGGTCTGTAGAAGACTCATCAGACGGCGACCACCCAGAAATCGCTCCAGCATCAGCAACCAAGTTGCTTTCAGAGGGCGTTGACGCAGTAGTTGGTGCAGCAGCATCAGGCGTTACCCGTTTGATCATCGACCAGATCACCAAGAACAAGACCGTTCAGATCTCGATGTCAAACACCGCACCAGACCTAACTGACTGGAAAGACGGCGGCTACTACTTCCGCACCGCTCCTTCAGACCTTCTTCAGGGTGCAATCGTAGGTAACCAGATCGTGGCAGATGGCAACGAAAACGTTGCAATCATCTACCAGCAGACCGCTTACGGTGAGGGCCTAGAGGCTAAGGCCAAGGCAGTTATCGAAGCAGCTGGCGCAACCGTTGTTTCGTCACTTCCTTTCCCAGAGGCAGAGACCAACTTCGACACCATCGTTGACCAGACCATCGCTGCTGGCGCTGACTCTGTTCTAGTTGTTTCATACGACGAGATCAAGAAGATCGTTCCAGCTCTTCAGAAGAAGAACTTCGACGGTTCAAAGATCTACTTCGTAGACGGCAACCTAGCTAACTTCTCTGACCAGTCATGGAAGGGCTACATCGAGGGCGCTAAGGGAACTCTTCCTGGTGGCGACACCGACGCAGCATTCAAGCAGCGTGCGGCAGACCTATACCAGACCAACCACGGCGAAGAGCTAACGGAATTTGCTTACCTTGCAGAGACCTACGACGCCGTTGTATTGCTAGCTCTTGCAGCTCAGCAGGCTGGCAACGACTCTGGTGAGGCTATCGCTGCAAACATGCAGTCAGTTTCAACCGGTGGCGAGAAGGTTACCGACTTCGCAGCAGGTCTTGCAGCTCTAGAAGCTGGCAAAGACATTGACTACGACGGTTTCTCTGGCCCAATCGAGTTCGACGACAATGGTGACCCAACCGGTGCTTCAATCGGTATCCACCAGTATGGCAAGGAAGGTACTTACACCCTTCTTGAGGTCGTAGCAGGTAACTCGGTTAAGTAATCACTTAACAAACACAAAATCCCCCGAGCGAAAGCTCGGGGGATTTTGCTTTGCCATGACCAGAGAGAGCGGTCACGGACAGCTAAAAGTTTAGCGGTCTATAGGTCGGCTAGATTGCCCAGGTAAAGCTCGATCATTTTAGGGTCGTTGAGAAGCTCGCGGCCGGTTCCCGTGTGGGCATCGTGGCCCTGATCAAGCACATAGGCGCGGTCGCAAATCTGAAGGCAGCGTCGGGCGTTCTGCTCGACCATGATTACGGTTACACCCGCCTGGTTCACTTCGCGAACGCGCAAGAAGGTTTCGTCTTGGCGAACCGGTGACAAGCCGGCCGATGGTTCATCGAGCAACAACACCGAAGGGTCGATCATCAAAGCGCGGCCCATGGCCACCATTTGGCGCTCGCCACCCGATAGTGAGCCGGCCTTCTGGCTGCGGCGCTTGCCAAGATCTGGGAACAGGCTGGTAACAAATTCAAACCGCTCATCGAAGCGCTTGGGGGTCTGAAACACGCCCATCTGCAAGTTTTCTTCGATGGTGAGGCTGGGGAACACGTTGTTGGTTTGTGGCACGAATGCCACGCCCTTAGAAACCAGCTTGTTGGCCTTGAGGCCCGTGATGTCTTCGCCGTTTAGCCAAATTTTGCCAGAACGAACATTGACCTGACCAAAGATTGATTTGAGCAGGGTTGATTTGCCGGCGCCGTTTGGGCCGATGATGCCAATCAGCTCACCCTTATTGGCAACCAACGAGCAGTCGTTCAAAATGTTGATGCCAGGCAGATAGCCGGCGTCGAGGTGTTCTGCATAAACAACCGGAGTTTGGGTAGTCATTAGTTGCCTGCCTTGCCTGGAACGTTGATTGCTACTGTGCCAAGGTCGGTGTCGGCGTGAGCACCGAGGTAGGCATCGATAACGGCTGGGTCTTTCATGACCTGTGCCGGTGGGCCCTCGGCGACAACCTTGCCCTCGGCCATCACGATTACCCAGTCAGAGATGTGGCGAACCATGTGCATGTCGTGCTCGACAAACAAAACGGTTGTGCCATTTTTCTTTAGGTCTTTGATGTGATCTAGCAGGCTCTGGGTTAGCGCCGGGTTCACGCCAGCCATTGGCTCGTCAAGCATCACAAGCTTTGGTTCGCTCATAAGAGCGCGAGCCATCTCGAGAAGCTTGCGCTGGCCGCCCGAAAGCCCAGCGGCATAGTCTTCGCGCTTGGCGTCAAGCTTGAAGCGCTTTAGCAGGTCGTCGGCCTTCACAGTGATTGCTGCCTCGTGCTTAGACCAAAGCGGGCGAATGAGTGCCCGCAAGAAGTTTTCGCCAGGTTGGTTTTGGGCGCCAAGGCGCATGTTCTCGAGCACGGTTAGCAGGCTGAGAGCTTTGGTCAACTGGAAGGTTCGAATCATGCCAAGGCGTGCAACCTTATAAGAAGCAACGCCGGCAAGGTTTTTGCCCTCGAATGTCCAGCTGCCGGTGTTTGGTTTATCGAAACCGGTTAGCAGGTTGAAGAAGGTGGTCTTGCCGGCGCCGTTTGGGCCGATAAGAGCGGTGATCTGCCCGCGCGGAATCTCGACGTGCTCAACGTTGACTGCTGTAAGGCCGCCAAACTGGCGCATAACGTTGTCGGCAACCAGAATGGGGTCAACCTTTTTGCAGCCCGGAGCGGCCGCACCAATTGAAATTTCGTTAGCCATTGAACTGCAGCTCCTTTTTGTTGCCGAAGATGCCCTGTGGTCTGAAAATAACCAAGAGCATTAGTGCAAGACCAATCAACAGGAATCGAATCTGACCGACCTGAGGAAGAGTTAGGAACGGCAGCGCCCCGATTTCTACCAAGCCGCTCATGATGCCCTGAGTCACGCTTAGAAGAACAAAGAACACCATTCCGCCAACAATTGGGCCAAGGATGGTGGCTGCGCCGCCGAGCAAAAGCACTGTCCAGATCATGAATGTAAAGGTGGTTCCCCATGACTGTGGTTGCACGTTTGAAAGGTTGACCACAAACACCATGCCACCAAGAGCCGCCAAGGCTCCACCGATGATTAGCGCCTGCAGTTTGTAGGCAAACACGTTTTTGCCAAGGCTGCGAACGGCATCTTCGTCTTCACGAATTCCCTTTAGCACGCGCCCCCAAGGTGAACGCATCAAGAGCCAAACAAACACGGCGCCGAGTGCGATTATCGAAAATGCCACCAGGCGAATCCAGAGCTCGTCAGCGCGATACATGAACGGGCCGAAACCGTAGGTGCCTTCGGCGAACGGGTTTGCCGCCCAAAAGTCTTCGCCAAATTGGCTCAGGCCGTTCGAGCCGCCGGTGACCTTTGCAAAACCAATGGTGGTCATAAAGTAGCGGAACACCTCAGATGCTGCGATTGTCACGATAGCCAGGTAGTCGGCACGTAGTCGCAAAGTTGGGATTCCGAGGATCACCGCGAACACGGCCGAAGCCAAGAGACCGATAAGAACACCTAGCCCCAAAGGCAGGCCAAAAGTGAGCACCGAAATTGCCATGCCGTAGGCGCCAACCGCAGCGAAGGCTGCCTGGCCAAAGTTAAGCAAACCGGTGTAACCGAAGTGCACCGATAGGCCTAGCGCGCAAAGAATGAAAGTCGCGGTAAATGGGCTGAATAGCTCGCCGAGAGCCAGGCTTCCGATGTTTAGCCAATCCATGGTTTTTCTCCCTTAGCCGATTCTCTGCTTCTTGCCAAGCACGCCCTGTGGGCGAACCAGAAGAACCAAGATCAAGATGATGAGCGAAGCGGCATACTTTAGGTCGGTTGGAATGATTAGCGATGAAACCTCGACAACCATTCCGATGATGAGTGCACCAACAGTTGCGCCAAGAGCGGTTCCGAGACCACCAAGGGTTACGGCTGCGAACAACAGCAACAGAATCTGGAATCCGGTCATCCAGTTGGCCTGGAATTGAAGGCCGTAAAGGATGCCGGCTAGGCCGGTTAGGGCGCCGGCTACAACCCAAACAATGCGGATGATGCGCTCGACATCGATGCCGGTTGAAGCGGCAAGCGAGGTGTTGTCGCTAACTGCGCGAGTTGCCTTGCCGATGCGGGTGCGAGTAAGGAACAGGGCAACCGCAGCCAGGGTTATCACGCTGATGCCCATCGAGCCAAGTGAGTTGACGGTGGTGTTAATTGGGCCAATCACAACGGCTTCAAATTCGCCCGAAATAACCTTTGTTTCGCCACCAAAGACCAACAGCAAAATGTAGCGAATCACGATGGAGAAACCGATCGACACGATCATCATTTGGTTTAAGCCCAGGCGGCGCTTGCGCAAGGGGCGCCAGAGTGCGGCATCTTGGCTCCAGCCAAACAAAGCGCTCAGTGCAATGGTTGCGGTTGCCGCAATGAGCAGCGGCCACTCGAAAACCACATAAAAGAGGTAGGTGAACAGTGCGCCGAAGGTGAGCATGTCGCCGTGGGCAAAGTTGTTGAGGCCGGTGGTGCCAAAAATAAGTGAGATGCCAATGGCCGCAACCGCGAGCAGCAGGCCAAGATTTAGACCTGAGAAAACGCGAACAATTATTTGATCGCCAATTGGTTGAACCACGCGCAGGTCTTTGCCAAGCGGAAACAACACAGCCGCGGTGTTTGTGGCGGTTAGGTTTGCCTCGCGAACGGTGGTTTCAGGGTCGCGAAGACCAACGCCCTCGGGCAGGCTGTCGAGCAAAATTTCGACCTTGTAAACGCCCTTGGTGGCAACCTCGAGAACCCACTTGCCGTCGGCACCAGATGTTGCTTTGGCGTCAACACCATTTCCGGTTATCTGAACCGAAACTCCGGCAACCGGTTCGCCTTCGTTCTTGATGGTGCCCTTAATAAGCAGCTGTTCTGTGCTGGTTGAAGGCGATGGGCTAGGGCTTGCTGCCAGTGATGGAGTTGCCGAAAACAGCATTCCAAACACGATTGATAGCGCACCGAGCCAAAGCGAAAATGCGCGCTTTTTGCCGAGTGTTAGGTGGTTCAAACCAGCCTCCGTATAACTTTTACGCGAACCTCGCGTCGTTGCAGTTCCGTTGATTGAGATTACTCTAAAACGCTTGTGTTTCAGGGCACTTTTATAAACCTACTTGGCTTGTATTACGACCCGATTACGAAAGCCAATAAGAAGGTAGAATTGCAAAATGACTGAACATGACCCTTTTGGCTTTGTCGGCCTAACCTATGACGATGTTTTGCTGCTTCCGGGCGAGTCAGACATCATGCCTTCTGGTGTAAACACCAAGACGCGAATCACCCGCCGACTCGAAATCAACGTTCCGCTGCTTTCTTCGGCAATGGACACCGTCACCGAGGCCCGCCTAGCAATTGCAATGGCACGCCAAGGCGGAATCGGAATCTTGCACCGCAACCTTTCGCTCGACCGACAGGCTTCCGAGGTTGATTTGGTTAAGCGCTCAGAAGCTGGCATGATCACCCACCCGGTAACCACCACGCCATTCGCGACCATTCAAGAGGTTGACGAGCTTTGCGGTCGCTACCGCGTTTCGGGCCTGCCAGTTGTTGATGAGCACGACCGCTTGGTTGGCATTGTTACCAACCGAGACATGCGTTTTGTGCTCGATGTTCAGCGCACCACAACTCTGGTCAAAGATGTGATGACCCCGATGCCCCTTATTACTGCGCCGGTTGGCATCAACCCAGATGAGGCAATCGCAATCTTTGCCCAACACCGCATCGAAAAGCTGCCCCTCATCGATGGCAACGGCAAGCTTTGCGGCTTGATCACAGTCAAAGACTTCGACAAATCAGAGAAATACCCGCTGGCATCTAAAGATGGCGCAGGCCGCCTGCTTGTTGGTGCGGCGGTTGGCGTTGGCCAAGATGCCTGGGAGCGTTCGATGGCGCTTATCGACGCGGGCGTTGACCTGATTGTGGTCGACACGGCCCACGGCCACAACCGTGCGGTTCTCGAAATGATCGCCAAGCTAAAGGCCGAGCCGTTCGCCAAGGGTGTAGACATCATGGGTGGCAACGTTGCAACCCGCGAGGGTGCCGCAGCGCTAGTGGCCGCCGGCGCCGATGCCGTAAAGGTTGGCGTTGGGCCTGGTTCAATTTGCACCACCCGCGTTGTTGCCGGTGTTGGTGTTCCACAGGTCACCGCGGTTTATGAGGCCTCTTTGGCTGCTCGCCCAGCGGGGGTTCCGGTTATCGCCGACGGCGGTCTTCAATATTCTGGCGACATAGCAAAGGCCTTGGTTGCCGGTGCAAACGCCGTAATGCTTGGCTCACTTCTAGCCGGCACCGATGAAGCCCCGGGCGAAATCACCTTTGTTGGCGGCAAGCAATTCAAGACCTACCGAGGCATGGGTTCGCTAGGTGCCATGCAGGGCCGCGGCCAGGCAAAGTCTTATTCAAAAGACCGCTACTTTCAAGATGATGTTTTGCGCGAAGACAAATTGGTGCCCGAAGGCATCGAGGGCCGAGTTCCTTATCGCGGTTCGGTTGCCTCGGTTGCACACCAGCTGGTTGGCGGGCTTCGCGCATCAATGGGCTATGTGGGCGCCGAAAATATTGCAGACCTTCAGGCAAAGGGCAAGTTTGTTCGCATCACCGCCGCTGGCCTAAAAGAGAGCCACCCACACGACATTCAAATGACCGTAGAAGCACCAAACTACGGAACTCGCTAAAGCGAACTAGGGGATACCTTCATGAGCGAAATTGAAATTGGCCGCGGCAAACGCGGCAACCGCGCCTGGGCGTTCGACGACATTGCCATCGTGCCAAGCCGTCGCACCCGCGACCCAAAAGATGTATCGACCACCTGGAAGATTGACGCATACGAGTTTGGCTTGCCAGTTCTTGGTGCACCAATGGACTCTGTGGTTTCGCCTGAAACTGCTGTTGCAATTGGCAGGCTTGGCGGGTTGGGCGTGCTCGACCTCGAAGGCCTCTGGACTCGCTATGAAGACCCAACCAAACAGCTAGCCCAGATTGCCGGCCTATCGGGCGCCGAGGCAACCTTGCGAATGCAGCAAATTTATTCAGAGCCAATCAAGGCCGAGCTAATTCGTGACCGCATCGCTCAAATTCGCGCAGCTGGCGTAACCGTTGCCGGAGCACTTTCACCGCAGCGCGCCGCCGAGTTCAGCGACACCGTTATCAAGGCGGGCGTTGACCTATTTGTGATTCGCGGAACCACCGTTTCGGCCGAACACGTTTCTAAAGACCACGAACCGTTGAACCTCAAAAAGTTCATTTACGAACTCGATGTTCCGGTGATCGTTGGTGGCGCGGCAACATACACGGCCGCATTGCACCTGATGCGCACCGGTGCTGCCGGCGTGCTGGTTGGTTTTGGTGGCGGCGCTGCCTCAACAACTCGCAAGGTTTTGGGCATTCACGCACCAATGGCAACCGCCGTTGCCGATGTGGCTGGCGCTCGCCGCGACTACATGGATGAGTCTGGCGGCCGCT
This sequence comes from Rhodoluna sp., assembly GCA_024641985.1. Lineage (GTDB taxonomy): Bacteria > Actinomycetota > Actinomycetes > Actinomycetales > Microbacteriaceae > Rhodoluna. The sequence continues at coordinate 59,705 of JAHEBZ010000001.1, forward strand.
ATGTTCACGTGATCGCCGATGGTGGTCTTGGCACCTCGGGCGACATCGTCAAGGCAATTTCGGTTGGTGCCGATGCCGTGATGCTTGGTTCGGTTTTGGCTCGTGCCGAAGAAGCGCCTGGCAAGGGTTCGCACTGGGGCCAAGAGGCCTTCCACGCCGAACTGCCTCGCGGGCACAAAGTTGACGTTGGCACCTCAGGCAGCCTCGAGCAAATTTTGCTTGGCCCATCTTCGTCGGCCGACGGCACCACAAACCTCATGGGGGCCTTGCGTCGCGCAATGGCAACCACCGGCTATTCAGACGTCAAAGAGTTTCAGCGCGTTGACGTTGTGGTTGCTCCCTATCACGCATAAATAAATGTCAAACAAAGCCCCAACCTGGTTTGCCGTTGCAACACGGCCAAAGTGGATCGGGGCTTTGTTGCTTTCGCTGCTTGTGGCCGCCATTTTTGGCGGGCTTGGCCAGTGGCAACTCGATCGAGCATTCACCAAGGATGCAGCCGTGCAGTTCAAATCGACCGGCTATACGCTTGCGATTGGCCTCGAGTTGATGCTTGACCCCAAGCACACATACCTGGTTGAAAACCGCCTGCAACAGGGGGTTGGCGGTTATTGGGTAACTTTGGCCGCGCACGACAAAGACATGGTGAACCACACATTGGTGCTCGGTTGGACAAAAGATTTGCAGAGCGCCGAAAAGATTCGCGAAGACCTGATGAGCTCGGTTCAGGCTCAGGCATTTTTGAGATATAGCGGGGCACCGTTGCCCGATGAGGCACCGCAAAAGACCGACCCGGCGAAGCCATACCTATTGAAGTCGATTTCGGTGGCGCAGTTGATAAACCTCTATTCGCCCGATGTGCCAATTGCCACTCAAAGCCAGTATTACGCGGTGATGATGCCAAAATTTGATGGACTCGAACCGGTTTGGGTCGACTATGGCGAGGCATCTGAAAACATCAACTGGCTAAGCGCTTTCTACTTTTTAGAGTGGATGCTGTTTGCCGGCTTTGCAGTCTTTTTGTGGTGGCGCTTGGTTAAAGATGCCCAACTTTTGGAACAAAACGAAACGATAAACTAGAGCCATGACCCAAACCCCATCAAAGCCCGCGTTGCCCGCTATCGGTGGCGTTTTGAAGTATTTCAAGGTCACCAGCTACATCACCGGAATCTTTTTGATTCTGATCATGATTTTGTGGGGCATTCGCCTTAGCATTCAGGCAGATCTGTGGCTTGCCGGCCCCGATGGGTTTCTTTACCTGGCGTTCTATTCACTAGACGCAGCAGGCGAAAAGGTTGGGCTGCCAACCAGTGGCCTCGACATCACCGTTATTTCGCTGATTGTTCACGGCTGGCTTTATGTTGCCTATCTGTTTGGCGATTTCAGACTCTGGACTCTGATGCGCTGGAGCTTCTTGCGTTTCTTGATCATCGCACTCGGTGGCATTGTGCCGCTGCTGTCATTCTTTACCGAGCGCCACTTCACCAAGGTGGCCGAAGCCGAACTGAAGAAGGTTTCTTAATGACCCAATCAACCAATGCCCGACCGGTTCTTGTAGTCGACTTCGGCGCTCAATACGCGCAGTTGATTGCGCGCCGCGTTCGCGAGGCTTCGGTTTATTCCGAGATAGTGCACCACAACGTAACCGCGGCCGAGGTGGCTGCTAAGAACCCGCTTGCCATCATTCTTTCGGGTGGCCCATCATCGGTTTATGAGGCTGGCTCGCCGCAACTCGACCCGGCAATTCTTGAACTTGGGGTGCCGGTGCTTGGCATTTGCTATGGGTTTCAAACGTTGGCTAACGCTCTTGGTGGCACTGTTGAACCAACCGGAATTCGCGAGTATGGCGCGACTCAGCTGAATGTTACGGCAGGCGGCGAGATTCTTGAAGGCCAGCCTGCCTCGCAAACATGCTGGATGTCGCACGGTGACCAGGTGACCAAGGCGCCGGCCGGGTTTGAGGTTCTTGCGAACACCGAAATCACCCCGGTGGCAGCCTTTGCCAACCACGAAAAGAAGATTTATGGCGTGCAGTGGCACCCAGAAGTTAAGCATTCAGAGTTTGGTCAGAATGTTTTGACCAACTTCTTGCACAACGCAGCCGGCATTGCCGCCGACTGGAACTCGGGCAATGTTATTGCCGAGCAGGTTGAGAAGATTCGCGCCCAGGTTGGCGATGCTCGCGTTATTTGTGGCCTCTCTGGCGGTGTTGATTCGGCGGTTGCAGCGGCCATCGTGCACAAGGCGGTTGGCGATCAGCTGGTTTGCGTGTTTGTGAACCACGGTTTGCTGCGCCAAGACGAAGCCGAGCAGGTTGAGCGCGACTATGTTGCGGCAACGGGTATTCGTTTGGTAACCGTGAACGTTGAAGATAAGTTCTTGAACGCACTTGCCGGCGTGAGCGACCCCGAGACCAAACGCAAGATCATTGGCCGCGAGTTTATTCGCACCTTCGAAGAAGCCCAGGCTGCGCTGTATGAAGAGTCGAAGGCCGACGACCGCCCAATCAAGTTCTTGGTTCAAGGCACGCTCTACCCCGATGTTGTTGAATCTGGTGGCGGCGCAACCGCGGGCATCAAGAGTCACCACAACGTTGGTGGGTTGCCAGACGACATCGAATTCGAATTGGTCGAACCACTTCGCACTCTTTTCAAGGATGAAGTTCGCGCAATCGGCGCCGAGCTTGGCTTGCCTGCCGAGATTGTTCAGCGACAGCCCTTCCCTGGCCCAGGCCTTGGCATTCGCATCGTTGGCGAAATAACCAAAGAGCGCCTAGATCTGCTGCGCAAAGCCGACGCAATTGTGCGAGCAGAGCTAACCGCCGCCGGCCTTGACGCCGAAATTTGGCAGTGCCCAGTTGTGTTGTTGGCCGATGTGCGGTCGGTTGGCGTGCAGGGCGATGGCCGCACCTATGGCCACCCAATTGTGCTTCGCCCGGTTTCATCAGAGGATGCCATGACCGCCGACTGGACCCGTGTGCCCTATGACGTGCTTGCCAAGATTTCGAACCGAATCACCAACGAGGTTGACGGCGTGAACCGCGTGGTTCTTGACGTAACCTCAAAGCCACCTGGCACCATCGAGTGGGAATAGCCGTATTTGGGCATCGGGGGGCTTCGGGTTATCGCCCAGAAAACACCCTCGAGGCCTTTGAACTTGCCTTTGCGCAAGGTGCAGATGCCATTGAGTGCGATCTGGTGCCAACCAAAGACGGCGAGCTGGTTATTCGTCATGACAACTTTTTAGCTGGCACCACCGACATTGCCTCGCGACCCGAGTTGGCCAGCAAGGCCAGAGTTGGCAAAACCGGCTGGCGAACCACCAGCACCGATTGGTTCACCGAAGATCTCACGCTTACGCAAATTAAGACCTTGCGTGCCAACGAACGGCTTGCCGATTTGCGCCCCGGCAGCGCCAAATTTGATGGTCAGTTTGAAGTGCCAACCCTGGATGAGTTGCTTGCCGCACCTTTTGCAGATGGCAAAACCCTGATTCTCGAAGTCAAGCGTGCCGCCGATTTTGCAGCAGTCGGAATTCCGGTTGCGGCAATATTGGCTCGCAAACTTCGTGAGAGCAATTGGCAACAGCGGGGCATAAAGATCATCATCGAAAGCTTTGAGGCCAAGGCGCTCGAGCAGCTGAAGCGCACCTGCGGCGAGTTTGCCGAGTATGTATTGTTGGTCGAACACCACGAATTTCCTAAAGACCAGGCCGACCAGTTAGCGGTTCTAACCGAGGTGGCCGAGCGCTTCGATGGCATCAGCCCAAATTCGAAAGTGATTTTTGATCACCCCGAGGTTGTTGAAATGGCTCATTATCTGGGCCTCAAAATTTTCACCTGGACAGCCAGGGCGGAAGATGCCGAAAACGGCATCGAGGAATACTATGCGAAGTTCATTTTGAGCGGGGTTGATGGCATCTTTGCCGACCAACCAGATCTGCTCGTCGAAGTTGTCGCAGGCCTGACCTAGGATTACGGAATTATGTCTGAACTTGATATTTTTGGTGGCGCCTTTGGAGCAAGCGAAAAGCTTGTCGAGGGGCTAAACCCGCAGCAACGCGCGGCCGTCGAATATCGCGGCCCCGCGCTTCTGATTGTGGCCGGCGCCGGTTCTGGCAAAACCCGAGTGCTCACGCACCGCATCGCTCACTTGCTGGCCAACCGCGAGGCCTGGCCCTCGCAAATTTTGGCAATTACATTCACCAACAAGGCCGCCGCCGAAATGCGCGAGCGCGTCAAAGAGTTGCTTGGTCAGGCCGCCGATGGCATGTGGCTAAAAACTTTTCACTCAGCCTGCGTGCTAATTTTGCGTCGCGAAAGCGATCGCCTTGGCCACGATTCAAACTTCACAATCTACGACTCTGGCGATAGCCGCGCAATTTTGAAGCGCCTCATCAAAGAGCTTGGCGCCGACATTCACAAGCTCTCGCCAGCCGGCGTAGCAAGCGTTATTTCGAATGCAAAAAACGAACTACAAGATGCCGAGGGCTATGCCCGCACCATCGATCAAGCCGACCCGGTTGCTCGCATGCTCGCCGAGCTTTTCGAGCGCTACCAACGTGAGCTTCGTCGCAACAACGCCTTCGACTTCGACGATCTAATTAGCGAAACTGTTCACTTATTTCGCGCATTCCCCGATATTCGCGAGCAATATCAGCAAAAGTTTAAGCACATTTTGGTCGACGAATATCAAGACACCAACCATGCCCAATATGCCCTCATTCGCGAGCTAGCTGCCAATTCTTCGCTAACCGTAGTCGGCGATTCAGACCAATCGATTTATGCCTTCCGCGGTGCCGATATTCGAAACATCACCGACTTCGAAAAAGATTTCGCCGGTGCCAAAACCATCTTGCTCGAGCAAAACTATCGTTCAACTCAAAACATCTTGTCGGCTGCCAACGCTGTTATTCAAAACAACTTCGATCGCCCATCTAAAAACCTCTGGACATCATCTGGAGACGGCGAAAAGATTGTTGGTTACACGGGTTATTCGGCCCACGACGAGGCGCAGTTCATCGCCGACGAAATTCATAAACTTCACCGCGAGGGCACCAACTATCGCGATATTGCGGTTTTCTATCGCACCAATGCTCAAACCCGAGCCCTCGAAGATATCTTTATTCGCTCGGCAGTTCCATACCGAGTTGTCGGCGGCACCAAGTTCTATGAACGCCTCGAAATCAAAGACGCCATGGCCTATTTGGTAGCAATTGCCAACACCCGAGACGACCTAGCAACCCGCCGCATTCTTAATGTGCCAAAGCGCGGCATCGGCGATGCCAGCGAAACTCAACTTGCAAGTTTTGCAGCCCGCAACGATCTCTCGGTTCGCCAGGTACTTGCGCACGTTGCAGAGTTGGGCTTTGGCCCCAAAATAACCGGCGCCATCACTCAGCTAGCCGATTTGCTCAACGAGCTTGAGGCCATGATCGAAACGCAACCGGTTGATTTCATCTTGCGCGCCGTGCTCGAACGCACCGGCTACCTCGAGTCACTTCGCTCAAGCCGAGACCCACAAGACGAAGCCAGAGTCGAAAACCTCGAAGAACTCGTGTCGGTTGCTCGCGAGTTCAATCGCAACAATCCAGAGGGGCGCCTCCCAGATTTCTTGAACGAAGTTGCGTTGGTCGCCGCCGCCGACGACATCGACGACGAGTCAGGCACCGTTTCGTTGATGACCCTGCACACCGCAAAGGGCCTCGAATATGAGGCCGTGTTCTTGACCGGCATCGAAGAGGGTTTGTTGCCGCACAAAATGTCTTTCTTCACCCCCGGCGGCATGGCCGAAGAGCGCCGATTGTTCTATGTGGGCATCACGCGTGCGCGCCAAAAGCTGCACATCAGCTTGGCCATGATGCGCTCAACCTTCGGCGAAACCGAATCGTCAACCCCAAGCCGATACCTTCAAGAAATCCCTAGCGACCTAATCGAGTGGCGCGAAAGCGGTGCGGTCTCAAGCCGCAACGTTTCAAACCAGCGCTATCGCAGCTCTATCGCCGAAGACACCGGCTATGGCTCAACCGATTCGGGCAGCGGTTATGGTGGCACCCCAAGCACCAAACCCAAAACCGAATGGAAGGGCGCAATCTCATCGGTGCGCAACAATGAGGGGCTGGTGCTCGATGTGGGCGACCTGGTTATGCACTCCGATTTTGGCAAGGGCAAGGTTATTTCGGTTGCAGGCGTTGCGCCTCGCCAAACCGCCGAAATTCACTTTGGTTCGATCGGCGTAAAAAAGCTTTTGGTCAAGGTTGCTCCAATCGAAAAGCTCTAACCGCCCCAATGAAAAACTAACTCCCCAAAGCGTCTAAACTTGAGGGGTTGCCCACATTTCACAGATACGGAAATCAAAGTGGATTTATTCGAATATCAGGCCCGCGACATGTTCGAGGCTTACGGCGTTCCAGTTCTTCAGGGTCTAATCGCAGACACCCCAGAAGAGGTTGAGGCTGCTGCCGCAAAGATCGGTGGTGTGGTTGTTGTTAAGGCACAGGTTAAAGCCGGAGGTCGCGGCAAGGCCGGCGGCGTAAAGGTTGCCAAAACCCCTGAAGAGGCAAAAGAGCTTTCAAAAAACATCTTTGGTCTAAACATCAAAGACCACATCGTTAAGCGTGTGATGGTTGCGCAGGGTGCTTCGATTGCCCAAGAGTTCTATTTCTCGGTCTTGCTCGACCGTTCAAACCGCACCTTCCTTTCGCTTTGCAGCGTTGAGGGTGGCATGGAGATCGAGCAACTTGCCGAAGAGCGCCCAGAGGCGTTGGCCAAGGTGCCAGTAGATGCAACCAAGGGAATCGACTTGGCTACCGCACTTGACATCGCAAAGCAGGGTGGTTTCGACGACGAGCTAGCCGCAAAGGTTGCTCCGGTATTCGTAAAGCTTTACGAAGTATTCGTTAAAGAAGACACAACTCTCGTAGAGGTGAACCCGTTGGTTCTTACCACCGACGGCCAGATCATTGCCCTCGATGGCAAGGTTTCGCTCGACGACAACGCCGAGTTCCGCCACGAACGCGAATCAATGGAGCGCGACGAGCTTGACCCGCTAGAGGCCAAGGCTAAGGCCATGGATCTCAACTACGTGAAGCTTGACGGCGAAGTTGGAATCATCGGAAACGGTGCCGGTTTGGTTATGTCGACCCTCGATGTTGTGGCTTATGCGGGCGAGCGCCACGGCGGCGTGAAGCCAGCCAACTTCTTAGACATCGGTGGCGGTGCCTCTGCCGAGGTAATGGCTGCAGGTCTTGACGTTATCTTGAACGACCCACAGGTAAAGAGCGTTTTCGTAAACGTGTTCGGTGGAATCACCGCCTGTGACGCAGTGGCAAACGGCATCGTTGGCGCACTAAAGACTCTGGGCGACTCGGCTTCTAAGCCGCTAGTAGTTCGACTAGACGGCAACAACGTGCTCGAGGGTCGCTACATTCTTGAGCAAGCTGCACACCCGCTAGTTACCGTTGTTGACACCATGGATGAAGCTGCCGACAAGGCAGCCGAGCTAGCTAACCGCTAAGCCCGAGAGCAAAAGGAAACCGAAATGGCTATTTTTCTAGACGAGAACTCTCGAATCATCGTTCAGGGCATGACTGGCTCTGAGGGAATGAAGCACACCCGCCGCATGCTGTTGGGTGGCTCAAACATTGTTGGTGGAGTGAACCCACGCAAGGCCGGCGAAACCGTCGACGTTGAGGGCAAACAGCTTCCGGTGTTTGGCACAGTTGCCGAGGCCATGAGCGCTACCGGCGCTAACGTCACCGTAATCTTCGTTCCACCTGCCTTCGCAAAGGCCGCCATGATCGAGGCAATCGACGCCGAAATCGCATTGGCAGTTGCAATCACCGAGGGCATCCCTGTTCACGATTCTGCCGAGGCTTGGGCATACAACGTTTCAAAGGGTCAAAAGACTCGCTTGATCGGCCCAAACTGCCCCGGCATCATCTCTCCAGGCAAATCGAATGCGGGCATCACCCCATCCGACATCACCGGCCCTGGCCCAATTGGCCTAGTGTCAAAGTCGGGCACACTGACCTACCAAATGATGTTTGAGCTACGCGACATCGGCATGTCAACCGCAATCGGAATCGGTGGCGACCCAGTTATCGGCACCACCCACATCGATGCTCTTGCGGCTTTTCAGGCAGACCCTGAGACCAAGGCAATTGTTCTTATCGGCGAAATCGGCGGCGACTCAGAAGAGAAGGCTGCTGCCTACATCAAAGAGAACGTAACCAAGCCGGTTGTAGCCTATGTTGCTGGTTTCACCGCTCCAGAGGGCAAGACCATGGGTCACGCTGGTGCAATCGTTTCTGGTTCAGCCGGAACAGCTCAGGCCAAAAAAGAGGCATTCGAGGCAGCTGGCGTAAAGGTTGGCAAGACTCCATCAGAGACCGCGGCGCTTATGCGCGAGGTCTTCAAGAGCCTGTAAACCTTCAGCAGCATTAGCAATTAGGGGGAGTGGCTCGAGTTGAATCGCAGGCTCACTTTTCTTATTGCAGCATTTGAAGCACTCGTAATCGCCGGCATCGGTGTGGGCATCACGCTTGCACCTTTGACGGTGATTTGGCTTTTCGAGAATGACCCTTCGATCGACTGGTTTGTGGCCTTCCGAACCGCAAGTGACATCTGGCTGATGTCGCACGGCACCCGCCTAATTGTTGCCGAGGGTGTGATTATGGGTGTTTCGGTGCCCAGCTTCGTAATCAGCGTTGTGCCGCTTGGCCTCACGTTTCTGATTGGCTACCTTTCGCTTCGTCTTGGGCGCCGGCTCACCGCAGCAAACGAGCTCTGGCCCGGGTGGCTTTCTGCAACTTTGGTTTACGGGGCGGTTTCGCTTTTTCTAAGCACTGCCGCCCACAACCCGGCTGTTTATCCGGTGAACTGGCAGGGCACTTTTTTGCCGCCAACCTTCTTTGCCATCATTTTGATTGTCGGCTCGCTAACTGGCAAACGCAAGCTTTATGGCGAGGCCTCAAACCTGCCCGAAGCCGCCGAGCGCATCTGGTTTAAAAACTGGCTTGCCAACCGCATCGACAACCTGCACTGGGGGGTTAGGGCAATCGCAATGCCTGCACTTCGTGCTGGCACCGGCATCGTGGCCATGTTGATGGCGGTTTCGGGGCTCATGATTGCCGTGCTTTTGGCACTTAACTGGATCACCGTGACACGCTTTTATGAGGGTCTTCAGGTTAGCGTGTTCGGCGGAATAATGGTTACCGCCGGCCAACTGGCTGTTCTGCCCAACTTGGTCATCTTTGGAGCAGCGTGGCTCACCGGCGTAGGTTTTCAAATCGGCACCGGCTCGCTCATTAGCCCGATGGCCACAAACATCGGGCCTATGCCCATTTTTCCGCTTGTAGGCGCTATTCCGGCGGGGCAACTTACCTTTGGGCTGCTTGCTGTGGCCGTGCCACTAATTGGCGCATTTGCCGCCACGTTATTAATCAAACATCACGCCGATGAAGTGCGATTCGAGTTTGCCTCGGCCTGGAACGCGGCAATTTCGCTTGGCTTGGCCATTGGTTTTGTTGCCGCCATCGAGATGGGCATATTGGCCGCAGCCGCATCGGGTGGCTTTGGCCCTGGCCGGTTGCAAACCGTTGGCGTGAACCCATTGATGCTTATGGCCGTGGTGTTTGTTGAGACAGCTTCGGTGTCAATTTTGGCAGCGTTCTTTAGCGCCCGGCCAGATAAGCCAGACCACCCGCTTCTGCTCGAGCGCTCACGGTAAACTAGACCAATGCTTTCTATCGTGGTTCTCATTTCGGGCTCGGGTTCAAACCTGAAAGCCTTGCTCGAAGCAACCGAAAACCCGCTTTTCGGAGCCAAGATTGTGGCCGTTGGTTCAGACAACCCAGCCGATGGCTTGGCTCACGCCGAGCGATTTGGTGTGCCAACCTTTGTGGTCACGCCAGGCGCTTTTAACAGCCGCGAACAGTGGGCCGATGTGCTGCTGGCAAACATCAAACACTTCAAGCCAGACCTAGTGGTTCTTGCTGGCTTCATGCGAATTTTGCCGCCAAACTTTGTGCGCGCACTTAGCCCAAATCTAATCAACACCCACCCATCACTTTTGCCAGCATTCCCTGGCGCTCACGCCGTTCGCGATGCCCTCGAAGCCCGTGCAACAACAACCGGCGTCACCATCCACGTTGTCGACGAAGGTGTCGATACCGGGCCTCACATTGCGCAAGCAGAAGTGCAGGTTCAAACCGACGATAACGAGCACGACCTGCACGAACGCATCAAGTTAGTTGAGCGCGAGCTGTTGGTTTCGACCGTAAAAGCTATCGCCGCGAAGACAATCACGCTCTAACCACCTTCGAAAGGCACCATCTTGGCAGCTCACAACGACCACCAGCCAGCCGACTACCGTCACCGCGATCGCATTGGCATTCGCCGCGCACTGCTTTCTGTATCAGACAAAACCGGTCTGCTCGACTTGGCAATCGCACTCGATAAAGCTGGCGTCGACATCATCTCTACCGGCGGCACCTACAGTGCTATCAAGGCAGCTGGAATTCCGGTTACCGAGGTTTCGCAGGTCACCGGTTTTCCAGAAACTCTCGATGGTCGCGTAAAGACCCTGCACCCAAGCATCCATGCTGGCATTTTGGCCGACATGCGCCTAATTGCGCACGAGGGGCAACTTGATGCACTCAAGGTTTTGCCTTTCGAGTTGGTCGTGGTCAACCTTTACCCATTCGTTCAAACCGTTCAATCGGGCGCCAAAGGCGATGCCGTTGTCGAGCAGATCGACATCGGTGGCCCGGCCATGGTTCGTGCGGCGGCAAAAAATCACGCCAACGTTGCAATCGTTGTTGACCCGGCTAAATATGGCGAGATCATCACGGCCGTAGAGCAGGGCGGCACAACCATGCAGCAACGTCGCGAGCTTGCCTATCAGGCGTTTTCACACACAGCCCGCTATGACTCTGCGGTTGCCTCTTGGTTCGGCGCCGAGCTTGAGGCGGCTTGGCAGCGCGAGGCCGGCCAGTCGGCTGAAAACGAAGCCAAAAACCCTGGGTTTGCCTCGACCGTAGAGCTAAAAGGCCAGCTTGGCAACGTGCTTCGCTATGGCGAAAACGCCCACCAGGCAGCCGCCATCTATCGCACCGTTGGTGATTCAGCGGTTGCCGGCATTGCTCAGGCCCGCCAGTTCGGCGGCAAAGAGATGTCTTACAACAACTATGTCGATGCCGATGCGGCGCTACGCGCAGCCTACGATTTCACCGAGCCAGCGGTTGCCATCATCAAGCACGCAAACCCTTGCGGCATTGCCGTTGGTGACCCAAATGCGCCCGATGTGATTGCCGATGCTCACGCCAAGGCGCACATGTGCGATTCGGTTTCGGCCTTCGGCGGCGTTATTGCAACCAACCGAACCGTCACGGTCACAATGGCACGTCAGGTAGCCGGCATTTTTACCGAGGTAATCATTGCCCCAGGCTACGAGCTAGAAGCGCTGCAAATTTTGCTCGAAAAGAAGAACCTGCGCGTTCTTGAGCTTCCGGCAAACTATGCTCGCGAATCACTCGAAATCAAGCAGATTTCGGGCGGCCTCTTGGTTCAGCAAGCCGATGAGTTCAGCAACTTCAGCACAGTTAACTGGAAGCTTGTGACCGGCAAAAAGGCCGACACCCCAACAATGGCCGACCTAGAGTTTGCTTGGCGTGCCTGCCGCGCTGTTAAATCGAACGGCATTTTGCTTGCTCGCGAGGGCGCCTCGGTTGGTGTTGGCATGGGCCAGGTTAACCGCGTCGATTCGTGCAAGTTGGCCGTCGAGCGAGCCGAATCTCGTTCGCGCGGCGCCGTTGCCGCATCAGATGCGTTCTTCCCGTTTGCCGACGGTCTTCAAATTTTGATCGATGCCGGCGTGAAGGCAGTGGTTCAGCCGGGCGGTTCAATGCGAGACGCCGAGGTTATTGCGGCTGCCGAGGCGGCTGGCATCACCATGTATTTCACGGGTGAGCGTCACTTCTTCCACTAGGCGTGTTAGCCTACAAAGCTGCCTAGATTTGGAATAACTTTCTAGGTCAGCAGATTGGGCTTAAAGATGAGCAAGCAAGGCACACCCGCAACTCTGTTGCGAATTTTTCCCTACGCTAAATCGGCGCTTCCACGAATTGCCCTTGGCATGCTTGCCGCACTCGGCGGGCACATGCTTGCCCTCACAATTCCGCAGGTTCTGCGCGACCTAATCAACGGTCTAAAAAACATTGGCACGGTTGAGGCGCTTTTGCCCTTGGTCTTTATAGTGCTCGGTTTGGGTTTGCTTGAGGCCGTGATGGTTTTGCTTCGGCGTTGGTTGGTGCTAACCCCGGGCACTCACGTTGAAGCGGGCATGCGAGCAAAACTGTATGCCAAATTGCAAGACCTTCCGGTGGCATTTCACGACAAATGGCCAAGTGGGCAGTTGCTTAGCCGAGCCACCGGCGATCTAAGCCTGATTCGCCGATGGCTATCTTTTGGCCTGGTGCTGCTGGTTGCAAACGGCATCACTCTTATTGTTGGCTTCGTAATTTTGATCGGCTTCAACTTAACCTTGGGCATAATTTACTTCGCCATTTCCGTGCCCATTTGGGTCATCGGGTTCAACTTCGAGAAGAAATATCACACCACCGCAAGGCTCAGCCAAGATCAAGCCGGCGATTTGGCTACTTCGGTCGAGCAAAGCGTGCACGGCATCCGTGTGTTAAAAGCTTTTGGCCGAGGCGATCACGCAGCTGGCAAATTTGCCACCGATGCCCTTAGGCTGCGCGGCACCGAGTTAAAAAAGGCTGGCCTGATTGGCAACCTTTGGCTCTATCTAATTTTGATTCCCGAATTCGCCGTGGGCATTTCGCTATTCATTGGCATCGGCCTTGTTGCCGATGGGCAGATGTCGGTTGGCACGTTGGTGGCGTTCCTGGCCACCACCACGGTGCTTCGCTGGCCAACCGAATCGATTGGTTTCTTGCTCTCAATGACAATCGATGCCACCAGCGCCGTGCAGCGCTTTTTCGAGGTCATCGATGCGCCGGTCGATATCACCGACCCCGAGCACCCGCGTGCCGTTGCGGTTTCAAAGGGGCGCCTCGAGTTCAAAGATGTGCACTTCAAATATCCTGACGCAGCGCCCGAATCACCCGATCTGTTGGATGGCATAAACCTGGTGCTTGAGCCGGGCGAATCTGTGGCGCTGATTGGGGTTACCGGTTGTGGCAAAACCACACTGACTGCCTTGGCAACGCGCCTATACGAGGTTACCGGTGGCTCAATCACGCTCGATGGCGTCGACATCCGTGAGCTAACTCGCGATGACCTGCGCTCAAACATCGCCATGGCGTTCGAAGATGCCACCCTTTTCTCATCGACGGTGCGCGAAAATGTTTTGCTCGGCCGCCCTGATGCCAGTGATGCCGATCTAGATCAGGCCCTCGAAATTGCCCAGGCAAAGTTTGCCTACGACCTGCCAGACGGCCTCGATACCACTATCGGCGAAGAGGGCATGAGCCTTTCGGGTGGCCAGCGTCAGCGCCTTGCCCTAGCCCGTGCGGTGGCAGCCGCCCCGGCAGTTTTGGTTCTCGACGACCCGCTTTCGGCGCTCGATGTAGACACCGAGGCCATGGTCGAAGATGCCCTGCGCACAGTTCTAACCGCAACCACCGCGTTGATTGTGGCGCACCGGCCATCAACGGTTCAGTTGGCCGACAAAGTTGCTTTGATGCAAAACGGCAAGATAACCGCGTTTGGTTTGCACAGCGAACTTATTGCCGTCAACGATCACTATCGATTTGTCATTTCAAGCTTGGATGCCGCCGGCAACCAGATTTCTGTTGAAGACGAGGTGAACTAATGGCTCGTCACGGCGGAGGAATGCGCGGAGTTGAAAACGAAGACCAAATTGAATTAACCAAAGAGCAGCAAAAAGAAGTTAGAGCTCGCTCGCTCAAGCTCCTGTTCTCTCTGATTCGCCCGGTGAAGTTGCGTTTGGTGCTTAGTTTTGTTGTGGTCATTGTTAGCCAGGCTTTTAGAGTAGTTGGCCCAATGTTGATTGCATTCGCCATCGACACCGCTTTGCCGGCGGCAATCAAAAACGACATGACCCCGCTTTGGCTTTCGGTGGGAGCCTATCTTTTTGCTGCGGTGGCCACCGGCTCGCTAATTTCATTCTTCTTAAGATTCGCGGCAAAGGTTAACCAAGATGTGCTCTTCGATCTGCGCAACCGCGTGTTCGTGCACACTCAAAAGTTGAGCCTCGAGTTCCACGAAAAATACACCTCGGGTCGAGTAATCGCGCGTCAAACCAGCGACCTCGATGCCATCAAAGAGCTGCTCGATTCGGGCAGCAGCGAGCTCATCGCCGGTGTGCTTTATATGATTTTCACTGCGGTGGCTCTAGTTCTGCTCGATCTGCCAAGCTTCGCAATTCTTATGTTGAGCCTGATTCCCCTTGCGTTCCTTACCCGCTGGTTTCAGAAGAACACTCGACTGAACTATCGAAAAACTCGGGTGGCTTCGGCCAAATTGATCATTCAGTTCGTCGAAACCATGACCGGCATCCGTGCGGTCAAAGCCTTCCGCAAAGAAAAGCGCAACCAAGAGGTCTATCAAGAGCTAACCGAGGAATACCGCAAGGTGAATGCCAAGGTTATTCAACTCTTCGGAATTTATGACCCGGGTTTGATTTCGATTGCCCGAGTGGCCGTTGCCATGATTCTGTTGGTTGGCGGGCTTCGAGTGATCGATGGTTCGATTGGCATCGGAGTTGTTACCGCGGCCATTCTTTATTCGCGCAGGTTTTATGACCCGATGGAAGGCCTGGCGATGTTCTACAACGCCTACCAATCGGCTTCATCGGCTCTCGAAAAAATTTCGGGAGTGCTTGAAGAAGAGCCCACAGTTGAAGAAGCGGCAAACCCAACCCCGCTCACCGAACCCAAAGGCCATCTCGAGTTCAAGGATGTCGAGTTTCACTATTCAAACGGCATCACCGTTCTAAAACCATTCAATCTGAACATTCCGGCTGGTCAAACTGTTGCCTTGGTTGGCACAACCGGCGCTGGCAAATCAACATTGGCCAAGTTGGTGTCGCGTTTTTATGACCCAACTCACGGCAACCTTGAGCTTGATGAAATTGATCTTCGTCAGATCTCCGATGTTGAGCTTCGACGCGCAATCGTAATGGTCACGCAAGAGGCTTACCTGTTTTCGGGAACCGTGGCTGAGAACATTGCACTCGGAAAGCCAGATTCGACCGAGGATCAAATTATTGAGGCGGCGAAGGCCGTTGGTGTGCACGAGTTCATCATGAGCATGCCCGAGGGCTATAACACCGATGTTGCCAAGCGCGGCGGCCGCGTTTCGGCTGGCCAACGCCAACTGATTTCGTTTGCGCGCGCATTCATTGCCGACCCGGCAGTTTTGATTCTCGACGAAGCCACGGCATCGCTCGATATTCCGAGCGAGCGTATGGTTCAACATGGCCTAAAAACTCTGTTGAACGGCCGCACCTCAATCATCATTGCCCACCGGCTTTCGACCATTTCGATTGCCGATCGGGTGTTGGTGATGGAGCACGGTGAGGTTATTGAGGATGACACCCCGGCGAAACTTATTGCTGGCAGCGGCAAGTTTGCCAAGATGCATAAGGCCTGGCGCGACTCGCTTATCTAATCGAGCCACTACCTGTGGATAACTCTGGCGGGAAGGTTTGCTTGAGTTTTAGATTTGCCCGATGAACAGAAACTCAAAATTCCGAGGCTCGAAGCTTATTTCGGCCGCCGCGATTCTTGCTGTCATTTGCGGGGGATTAGTCGCTCAGTCCGTCCGAGCAGTTGGCAGCAACCCCACCCCTATTTGTGTGGGCGCAAACTGCACGGTCACCTTCGAGGAGACCAACGATTATTACCGCTGGTCTCCTCCCAGCTTCGCCCAAAACGTGGGTTTTGATATTTATGGTGCACAGGGTGGCCGAGGCGGAGGACTCGGCGGGCGCATGACCGGTTCGTTCACCTCGGTGCCAACAGAACTTCTCATTTATGTAGGTGGCGTTGGCCAGGTGGGCAATAATGCCGCGGGCGGGTTCAACGGTGGTGGTCAAGCCGGATCTGGCGCTGGTGACGAGGGCTCTGGTGGTGGAGCGACCGATATTCGCAGCACGGTTAACATAGCCGATCGCATCTTGGTGGCAGCCGGTGGTGGCGGTTCAGGTGGACTAAACGGAGCCCAAGGTGGAGCAGGCGGAACTGCGCAAGGCAGCCAAGGTAACAGCGGTCAGGGTCAGGGAGGTTTCGGCGGATCGATTACTGCTGCCGGAGTGGGCGGTTATCCAAACGGTGGCACCTGGGGCGCATCGGGTTCTGGCGCAAACGGTGGAGCCGGCGGCAGCAGCTATCAATCGGGCGGAGGTGGTGGTGGCGGTGGCTATTTTGGTGGCGGAGGCGGCGGTGCCGACATCGATCCATGCTGCCAAAACGGTGCCGGCGGCGGAGGTGGTTCGTCGTGGAACAACACATCGCTTACCACCTTGACAGCCAACACCAAGGGCGTTCAGTCGGGCGCCGGCAAAGCTGTCATCAGCTATCAGATGCCACCCGAGGTGAGTTTCTTCAACGCGGATGCTGCTCTCACCAACGCCGATTCGGTGGGCTTCAACCTGGCCTTCACCCAATCGGTTACCGGGCTCGACTCGGCTGATTTTAGCTTGGATGCAGGCTCGCCAACCTGCAGTTCAACCTCGGTGACGGGCTCGGCCGCAAACTACCGAATTGTGCTCGCGGGCTGCGCCGACGGCACTCTAAAACTCAGGCTTCGAGTAGACGCTGTTGTGGGCGCACTTGCCGGGCCAAAAACCTCGCGCTTGGCTACCGAAATGACAATCGATCGGGTCTCGCCAACTCTTTCGCTAACCGGCCCTTCGGGTTTAACTAACGCAACAATTCTCGATTATCGGGTTAGCACCAGTGAGCCCATGCTCGGGCTAACCTCAGCCGACTTTGCTGTTACCGGCGCCGGCTGCATAGTTCAGGCGCCCATCAACCAGGGTGATTTTTTCACTATTCGAGTGACTTCTTGCGCCACAGGTTCAAATGTTGTCTTAACGTTGGCTGCACGCTCGGTCACCGACATCGTTGGCAACCTAGCGCCAGCTGCGGCGTTGGTTAGTGGCTCGGCTCTCACAGACATCTTGCCGGCGAGTTTCATAATTACCAGCCCTGCCTCACCAAGCAACGCGAGCACTTTCGCGTTTCGAGTGGCAACATCTGAGGCAGTTGTTGGCTTGAGCCTCGTTGATTTTGAAGTCGAAGGGCAAGGTTGCCTTGCCTCGGCAATAACTCAAGATGCCAGCGACTATCTCATAACGGTCAGCGGCTGCGCAGACTCGGTCTCGATGGCGTTAGCCATCAAGCCCAGCGCGGTGGCCGACACCGCTGGCAATCAAAGCCCCGCGTTGCGCCAGCTGAGCGCAGTTGTTCAGATCGATCGCCTGGGCCCAACCGGCAACTTTGCTCAACCGGCCGGCTCAACCAGCGCCGATGCAATCGAGTTCGGCCTCGCGCTAAACGAGCCT
Organism: Rhodoluna sp.; assembly: GCA_024641985.1. Lineage (GTDB taxonomy): Bacteria > Actinomycetota > Actinomycetes > Actinomycetales > Microbacteriaceae > Rhodoluna. The sequence continues at coordinate 77,257 of JAHEBZ010000001.1, forward strand.
GTCGTTGGCTTTGCAGTTGATGACCTAACTGTTGCCGGCGATGGCTGTCACATCGATGCCCTAACTGGCGATCTGCTCGATTATTCGGTGGTTCTTTCTGGATGTGCCGATGGGCAACGGGCAGCCGTGTCGCTTTTGGCAGGCTCAATTCAAGATGCTCTCGGCAATGTTGGCCCGGCTACGACAATCTCGAGCCAACAGATTCTGATTGATCGCACCGCACCCACCCCAACCTGGATTGCCACTTTGGTTGGCTCAAGTTTTGATGCTGTTGACTTTGACCTTGTGTTTGCCGAGAGTGTTTCTGGGCTCGAGCTCAGCGACTTTTTGGTGGTCGGCTCGGCTGCCAATTGCAACCTAACCATGCACGAGGTCGAGTCAAGTCGGTCGTTCTTGTTTCACCTAACCGGGTGCAGTGTTGGTTCTGTGCAATTGGCCGCTGCCTCGGCGGCGTTCACCGATTTGCTAGGCAATTCTGGTGGCGCGCTTCTGTCGCCGGTTGCAACGCTTGCGGTTCCGGTTCCATCCCCATCAACTTCGGTGGCGGCAACCCCCTCGCCGTCACCGAGCCCTTCTGCCGAACCTACGGTTGAGCCCGTTATTCAAGCTCCAGCCCCGCCTCCACCGCCCGCCGTTGCAACTCCAGCCCCGGCACCGGCACCAGCCCCGGCACCGGCACCTAACCCCGAGGTGGTAGTT
>JAHEBZ010000001.1:78055-361489 GCA_024641985.1 Rhodoluna sp.
GTTGTTGAACCCGAAGTTGTTGCCACGCCGATAGTGGCTTCACCGGTTATTGATGTCGCGGTTGAAACGCTGCCAGAATCGCCCAAGGAGGCAACAATTCTCGATCGGTCTGCCGTCAAATTTGGAGCCACCTCGGGGCCTCATGTGGCAACCACCGGCAAAATCGAGTTAATTGCCCCAAGCGAATCGGTGCAACCAATCGAGTCGACGAACCCAACCGATTCACTGCAACCAATCGAGTCGACGAACCCAATCGAACCAGGTGGGCCAATTGAATCAACCGATGCTAATCTCGAGCCAATGCCCTTGATTTATTTGGGTGTCGGCGGCTTAACAGGCGCTGCCATAACGCTTGGCGTGGCCCGCGCTTTGACCTCAAGGCGCACCAGACCTAGCAAGAGATTGCAGCGGCTGTATGCATAGCGGCTTTATGCCAGCTGGGTTTATGCCTAGTGGTTTTAGCTAAAAATAACCGTGCGATCGCCATCAAGCAGCACGCGGTGCTCGGCAAACCAACGCACACCTTGGGTGAGGGTTTTGGCCTCAACATCGCGGCCAATCGAAACCATGCGGTTCTTTGAATCGCTGTGCTGAACCCGAACCACGTTTTGCTCGATAATCGGGCCCTCGTCGAGGTCTCCGGTTACAAAGTGTGCGGTGGCGCCAATTAGCTTTACGCCGCGCGCGTGTGCACGCGCATAAGGGTTTGCGCCCTTAAAACCAGGCAAGAACGAGTGGTGAATATTGATAATTTTGCCAGCAAACTCTTGGCAGAACTCATCTGAAAGCACCTGCATATAGCGAGCCAAAACAATTAGCTCGATGCCGGCTGAGTGAATGTAGGTGCGCAGCATTTGTTCGAAGGCACGCTTGTCGGCCTCGCCATTGATGGGGTGCACTTCGAAAGGCACACCATAGAACGCGGCCATCTCGGATAGATCGGGGTGGTTGCCAAAAACCGCTGGCACATCAATTGGCAATGTGCCCGAACGCTGGCGAAACAGCATGTCGTTTAGGCAGTGTGCACTCTTTGAAACCAGAATCAAGGTCTTCATCGGGCGGCCAACCACATCGAGGTGCCAATCCATTTCATAACGCTCGATAACCGGAGTGAGCTGGTTCTCGAAGAATTCGCGTGGTGCCGCAGATTCGATTTGCAAGCGCATAAAAAAGCGACCGGTGTCGTTTGAACTGTATTGGTGCGATTCGGTGATGTTTCCGTTTGCAGCAAAAATTGCACCTGAAATAGCGTGAACAATGCCGGGCTTGTCGTCACAAACGATTGTGAGAACCCAGTGGGTTGTGGCTGCAGAAGTCATGTGGCTAGTTTAACCGCCGAGGGGCAATTAACCGCGGTTGCGGCGTTCACGATTGCGGCTGTTATTCACCGAAACTGCTATCCAGGCACCTAGCCCCAGGCCTAGAACGATCATTACGATTCCGATAATTACCGGAAGTGGTGCATTAAGCATTTTGATTTGTCTCTCTTGTTTTTATGTTCCCCCGAACATTTCAGCCCCCAGTCTAGGCACATTCACCGAGAGAGCGTGGGAGGTAGTGGGGTTAACCGAATGCAGCGTTCGTCTGCGTGGTGCCAATCGTCGAATGGTAGAATTTGACTACCGCAACCGGCCTTCTAGGAGCCCAATATGTCTTCTTCTTTCAACCTTCCATTGAGCGAGACCGATCCAGAGATCGCAGCCGTTCTGGCAGCCGAGCTTGACCGCCAGCGCCACACCCTCGAAATGATTGCCAGCGAAAACTTTGTTTCGCGCGGTGTTCTAGAGGCTCAGGGTTCTGTTCTAACCAACAAATATGCAGAGGGCTACCCGGGCAAGCGTTACTACGGTGGTTGCGAGGCCGTTGACGTTGCCGAAAACCTAGCTCGCGACCGCGCAAAGGCTCTTTTTGGTGCCGAGCACGCAAACGTTCAGCCACACTCGGGCGCATCGGCTAACGCAGCAGTTCTTATGGCTTTGGCCAGCCCAGGCGATCGCATCCTTGGTCTCGAATTGGCCCACGGTGGCCACCTAACTCACGGCATGCGCTTGAACTTCTCGGGCAAAATGTATGAGGCACACGCCTACGAGCTAAACGCCGAAACTCACCTAATCGACATGGATATCGTGCGTGCCCGCGCCCACGAGGTAAAGCCAACCGTGCTAATTGCGGGTTGGTCTGCATATTCTCGTCACCTCGATTTTGCCGAGTTCCGCAAGATCGCCGACGAAGTTGGTGCCAAGCTGTGGGTCGACATGGCCCACTTTGCTGGTTTGGTTGCGGCTGGTTTGCACCCAAACCCGGTTCCGTTTGCAGATGTGGTTTCAACTACCGTTCACAAAACTCTTGCCGGTCCTCGCTCTGGTCTTATTTTGTGCAAGGCCGAATACGCCAAAAAGATCGACTCGGCGGTCTTCCCTGGCCAACAGGGTGGCCCTCTGATGCACGTTGTTGCCGCCAAGGCAGTGGCCTTCAAGGCCGCAATGACCGAAGAGTTTAAAGAGCGCCAACTGCGCACCATCGAGGGTGCGGCCATCATTGCAAACCGCCTAACCCAGGCCGATGTAGTGGCCAACGGTGTGCAGGTTCTAACCGGTGGAACCCAGGTTCACCTAGTTTTGGTTGACCTGCGCAACGCCCCAATCAACGGTCAAGAAACCGAAGATTTGCTTCACGAAGTTGGCATCACCGTAAACCGCAACTCGGTGCCAAACGACCCACGCCCACCAATGGTTACCTCGGGTGTGCGCATCGGCACCCCGGCACTTGCCACCCGTGGCTTTGGTGCTGCCGAGTTCACCGAGGTTGCCGAAATCATCGCCGGTGTTTTGGTGCCAAACCCAGACATCGCCGCTCTTCGCGCCCGCACTCGCAAGCTAACCGAGGCGTTCCCGCTATACAGCGGCCTCGAGAACTGGTAGTCGCTTGACCGCGATTAAGCTCGATGGCCTGGCAACTGCAAAGGCCATCAAAGCCGAGCTTGCCGAGCAGGTTGTTGCCTTAAAACAAAAGGGCATCACCCCTGGGCTTGGCACGCTATTGGTCGGCGACGACCCCGGTTCGCACTCTTATGTGGCCGGCAAACACCGCGATTGCGCCGAAGTTGGCATTCACTCGATTCGCGTCGACCTGCCAGCAAACGCAACCTCGGCCGATGTTCGGGCTGCAATTCGTGACCTTAACTCGGCCACCGATGTCACCGGTTATATCGTTCAGTTGCCGCTACCTTTTGGCATCGACACCAACGAGATGCTCGAGCTGATCGACCCTGCCAAAGATGCCGATGGCCTGCACCCAACCAACCTTGGCCGGCTAGTGCTTGGTGTTTCTGGCCAGTTAGATTCACCGCTGCCTTGCACTCCGGCCGGCATTGTTGAGTTGCTGTCGCGCTATCAAATCCCTACCCGCGGTGCCGAGGTGGCCGTGATCGGTCGCGGCGTTACCGTTGGTCGCCCGCTCGGGTTGCTAATGACTCGCAAGGGCATCGATTCGACCGTCACACTTTTGCACTCTGCCAGCCTCGACCTCGAGCACGCCGTAAAGCGAGCCGACATCGTTGTGGCAGCCCTTGGTGTTGCGCATTTTGTGCAACCCGAATGGATCAAGCCCGGTGCAGCAGTTCTTGATGTTGGCATCACTCGGGTTGACGGCGAAGGCGGCAAGGCAACGTTGGTTGGCGATGTTGACCCAGGCGTTGCGGCCGTTGCCGGCTGGCTTTCACCCAACCCGGGGGGCGTTGGCCCCATGACTCGCGCAATGCTCGTGAAGAACGTTGTCGACACAGCAACTCGCACCGCTCACCTTCGCTAAACCCTAGGTAACCCGGCTTCCGCTGTCTTCAATTTCAAGATACTTTTTCGAAACCACGATGTCGCGCATGCGCGAAATGCCATCCCAAATTTCGGTGTAGCTGGTTGGCAATGGTGCGATAGCAAGGCGAATTGAATCGGGCACCCGATAGTCGGGAATGGTGTTTGCAAACTGCCGCATGGCCGCCGCGATTCGCTTTGCTTCGGGGTGGCCCACAGTGATGTGCCCGCCGCGCTGATTGTGATCACGCGGGGTTAGCAGGCTAAAACCAAGCGGCGCCAGCCAGGTGTCATACAGAGCCAAAATTAGTTCGGTGCCAACGGCCGCCTTGTGGCTAATTGCCTGCATGCCGGCCTCCTCGATCATTGCATAGCTTGCCTGCACACCCCTGATGCCGATAATCGATGGGCTGGCAATTTGAAAGCGGCGGATGTGCTGCGCGGCCTCGAAAACCGGGCCCATCACAAACTGTTTGTCGTTGGCAAACCAGCCCTGAATCGGGGCCAGAAAATCGGTTTGCAGTTCTTTGCGCACATATAACCAGGCCGGCGAACCAGGCCCAGAGTTGCCATATTTGTAGGTGCAGCCAACCGCTAGGTCAACGCCCCATTCATCGAATCTAAGGTCGATTGCACCGCCGGCGTGCGAGGCATCCCAGACAACCAAGCCGCCGTGCGAGCGAACCAAATCGGTGATGGCCTTGATGTTTGGGCGCGAACCAGACCGATAGTGAATTGCCTGCAAAGTCACCAGCGCAACATCGTCGTTTAGCAGCGGTGCCAATATTTCGGTCGTGATCATCTCGCAATCAGAGTCGACATCAACCTGGCCCGGGCCACCAAAACCATCGTTGTTTAGTGTGATCAGATTCAGGCCCATCGATTCGGCGATGCCGGCCAGAATATAGCGATCGGTCGGAAAGTTTGACGAATCGATGATGACGGTCTTGCGCCCTGGGCGAGCCTTGATTGCGGCCACGCAGAGCTGATAGAAATTCACCGAGGTTGTGTCTTGCACAAGAGTTTGGCCTTCGGCCGCACCAAGCGTTGCGCGACCAAGCAGGTTGCCGGCCACCTGGGCTTCATCGATCCAATGCGACCAACCATCCACCAGCTCGGTGCCCCACTCTTCGGTCAAAAAGTGATTGACCGATTCGATTGCCTTAAGTGGCAGTCGGCCAAGCGAGTTGCCATCCAAATAGCAAAGGTCGGGGTCTTTGATGAAGAACTGCGATTTGTATGCAGTCAGCGGGTCGGCCGAATCCATTGCCAGAGCAGTCGCGCGGTCGGTTGGGTCGCCAAATTGGGCGAGCTGCAGCTTCGGGTTCATGGTCCAAATCTAACCTGTTTTATTAGGCGGTTGCCGCGCTCCAACGCTTGAAAAGCGCCTGGGCCAACCAATCCATGGCAAAACCAATTAGCCCAATAAGAAGCATGATGCCGGCCAGCAAATCATAGGCAAGCTGATCGCGAGCGTTAAGAATTTGATAGCCCAAACCAGAATCAACGCCAAGCATTTCGGCTGGCACCAAAACAATCCAGGCCACACCCAGAGCCAACCGCACGCCGGTGAGCACGTGTGAGCGAATGCCAGGCACCACTATTGAGCGCAGTGTTTCGCCCCGGGTTGCGCCGAGCGATTTGGCCAGCAACGACCAGTTTGGGTCGAGCGCCTTCACGCCGGCAGCCGTAGACATGGTGATTGGCCAAACCGCCGCGATGGCAATTAAAAAAACCACCGGGGGAGTGCCAATGCCAAACAGCACAACGGCAACGGGTGCCCATGACAGCGGCGAGACCATGCGCAAAAACTGAACCACGATCGAGGTCGATTGCTCGACTCGACGACGTGAACCAATGGCAAGCCCAAGCGCAACACCGATTACTGCGGCAATTAACAAGCCATAACCGAGGCGCTCGAGGCTAACCGCTATGGTTTGCCAAATGGCTCCAGATTCGAATGTGGTTGCCAATGCGGCAACCGCGTCGAAGGGGCTCATCGAAGCCAAAATGGGGTTGTCGGCCGACAGCACATCGGTTGAGAACCACCACAGCGCTATTGCTGCCAACGCGGTGATGGCCCTAAGAAAGACGCCTAGAATCACGGCTTGATGACCTCGGTGCGGGTTAATTTGGCAGGTAGGCCAAACTTTGCGTTGCCACCGTTGTTGGTAATTGCCGCCTCGGCTAGGCCAACTGCAACCAGGTCTTTGTGCGCGGTCTTCAAGTTGATTTTGCTCAAGAAGCTGGCGTCGCCGTCAATTTTGGTCTTCTTCAGCTCACTAATCAGTGCGGTTGTGTAACTAGGAAACGGGAACGGCTTGAAATCGATGCGGTTCGACTTCCATTCGGGGTGCTTGATCGCAGTTTTGTATTCGGCAAGCGAATAGTCGTTGAGGGCCTTGTTGATCGCCGGCAACGGCTGTGGCAAGTAGCCCTTCGATGAGAGCAGGCTTGCCGCACCCTTTCGGTCTTTGATCAGCTCGAGCTGAGCGCGAACGATTGCATCGGTCAACGCGATTGCGGCCGAAGGGTTGTTTTTGATCAAATCTCCGCGCACCACGGTTACGCAGCAGGCGTGCTCTTTCCAAACATCGCCGGTGAAACGCAAAATCTTTCCGATGCCCTTCACTTCGGCAACGGCATTAAACGGATCGGCTACGATGTAGCCCGCAATCTGGCCGTTGGCCAATGCGGTTGGCATGTCGGCGGGCGCAAGAACTACCAGTTTTACGGTTTTCTTGGCCGCACTGGCATCGCCGCTTGTTATGGCGCTCAGGCCCTCGGCGCGAAACAGTTGCTGCAAAACAACGTTGTGAATCGAATACCAAAATGGAATCGCAACTGTCTTGCCGGCTAGCTCGCTGAACTTATTGATGCTCTTGTTCACGGTCAGTGCAGAGCCGTTGGTGTGGTTCCAGGTGATCACCTTGATGTCTTGTTTAGCGGCAAATTTTAGCTGCAACGCCAATGGCATCAGCAGGTGCACAACGTCGAGTTGCTTGGCCTGAAAGGCCTCTACCAGCGACGGCCACGAACGGAACAACTTTGGCTGCTCGGTCTTAATGCCAACTTCTTCAAAGATGCCTTTGGCGTGACCGATCAGCAACGGAGATGCATCGGTGATTGGCAGGTAACCAATCTTCAATTTGCCAAGGGCGTTTGTCCAGCTGGCGGCGTTTGCCGGCGCAGCCTCGCCAAAGCCAACCACCGAGGCCGAAGCGGCGCCAACTGCGGCTAGGCGCAACAGGGTGCGGCGGTCGAACCAACCGTTGGTGTCGTGTGCGCAGGTAGCATCTAGGGCATTGTTTTCAGACATTTTTTCTCTCTTAGATTGAATAGCCGAGTTGTGAAATAATTTCGGCCTTGAGGCCTTGTTTGCTTTGATCGTTTTCGGCCACCGAATAACTGGTTGCGGCAACGCCAGGCTCATTGAGCAAAAGAACCCGATCGGCAACAGCGAGGGCTTCATCGATGTCGTGGGTGACAATCACGATGGTCAGCTCGAGCTTGGCGCGCAGATCTTTTAGCCAGGCTTGCAGGCCAGCACGAGTGGCCGCATCGAGCGCCGAAAAAGGCTCATCAAGCAGCAGCAACTTTGGCTCGGTCACGATGGTTCTGGCAATCGCAACGCGCTGCGCCTGCCCACCAGAGAGCTGGTTAACTTTGCGGTCGGCTAACTCAGAAATGCCAAGAATTTTGAGCAGATTCAGAACCTTGGCATCGCGTTCGGTTGCGCTGCCACCCAATGCCTTGCGATTGGCCTTGAAGCTAAAGCCCAGCCGAACGTTTTGGCGAACCGAAAGCCAAGGCAACAGCAACGCCTCTTGAAAAACTAAACCCGAAGCCCGTTTGCCAGGTGCGGCAAAAAGCTCGATGTTGCCCGAAGCGATTTGAAGCAAACCTGCCAAGCCGTGAAGCAAAGTGGTTTTTCCTCGACCCGAGCCACCTACAACGGCAAGAATCTCGCCCTCGGTGATTTCTAGGTTTAGGTTCTCGATTATCGGCGCAACATTGTTTGCGCGGCTGATCGAAACATTTACGAGGCTAGCTGCGAGATTTCCCATCGCAGGCTCCCCTCGGTAGGCGCTTGAACCGAGAGAAATAGAGATTCGCGAATTCGGCGCGAGGTATCGCTGGAGCTGAAATAACCGCGACCACCGATGGTAGCCAACTCGATTCGGGTAATCGCCTGGGCAAGCTCGGCTGCGGCCAAGCGCAATTTTAAGAATGCCAGCGGGGCCAAACCGTTGGCGGGTGCCGGGTAAGCGTTTAGGTCGTTGGCCAAAACATTAAGTTCGCCCTGAAGCCTGGCAAGTTCTTCTTCGAATCGTGAGATGTCGTCGGCAAACGGCAACGTGCCGCTCGAGGCGTTCACGGCCTTCAACGATGCCTTGCTGAGGCCAAGGCAGAAAGCCGACTGCAGCACCAAAAAGCGGGGGCGCATTTGCCCCAAAAAGAAGTCGACATCGCGGGTTAGAACATTGTTGGCGGCCAGGCGCAGCCCTTCAAATTTGACCGTGCCGGAAGATGTTGCATTTAGCGCCAAGAGCTCGCCGGCGGGTTTAACCGAAACGCCCGGTTGGCCCAACAACGCGGCAAATACAACACGTTCTTCGGTTGTTTCATTGCGGGCCGCAAACACAGCCAAGGTGTCTTCATAGAGGTTTGATGCCCAGGGAATCACGCCATTGATCTCAAACGTGCCCGCATCTTCGGTGAAAGTGATTGGCAATAGCTCTTTGCCAGACTTATCGGCAAGAGCGGTAGCCAGTGCAGTCGACCCAACTCGAGTGCCAGATCTCAACTCATCTAAGTGAGCTGCGCGCAGCGCCTCGCTGCCGAAACGATCAACATATTCGGTAGTCATGCGGTGCGACCAAGTAACAAAGGCAGAGCTCATGCATTTTTCGGCGAGGCCCTGAATAACCTGGGCCTGAGCGGCAATTGGCGCAACGCTGTCAGACAACCCGAAGGCCGTGAAACCCTGGCCAACGATGTCTTCTAGAAGCACTCGTCGCAGATTGTGGTCGTCTTTATCGACGTTCTTAGCGCAATCTTCGACCTGTTGAAGAAGCGAGTCAAGTGTGGTGGCAGGCATGGTTAGCCCTCTAGTTTGTGTAGTCGGCTGATCGGGGTGTCGACAACCTGGCGGGCCGCAACAACTGCGTCTTCGCTGTCGCCATCATAGAAGCAGAGGCACTTAACCATGTCTTCACGCACATAGGTGCGCAAGAACTTTACGTCTTCGATGTCGTTGTAAAGCGGTGACTTTTCTTTCTTGCGAGCAAGATACTTGTCCATGGTTAAACCCTCTGGAAAATCCCACTCGACCAAATATTGGCCAGCCGGCTTTAGCTTTTTGATGTCTTCGAGTTCGGCGCCGATTAAGCGCACCAAAGCAAGTTCATCCACCTTGAAGCCAGCCGAGTCGAGGTCACCTCGAAGGGTCACAATGTTGTCGTGCTCGAGAACGGCAAATACTCGATTGTGGTCAGCCGTCACTTGGCTTTCAATAAAACTTCCGCCGGCTTTTTGCGCTGCCGCCTCAATGCCGGCAAGAACATCTTGGATGCTCTCGTTAGCAGTCGTGTCAATTTCGGCAACATAAAGCGACATGGGGGCTCCTCGAACGGTGAATGGATTCATTCAAAATTACCGAGGTGCGGCCATTGCCATTTGAAAGTTACAGCGTGTGACTAACTGTTAAGTTTTGTGACTTTGCCCAGTTGCGAACTAGACCAAAAGCTGCTGTTTTGCGAGCTTCTTGTAGAGCGGAGTCGAGGCCACCAATTCGCTGTGTGTGCCAATTCCGACAATTTTGCCGTGTTCGATAACAATGATTTGATCGCTATCGACCACAGTTGATAGCCGGTGGGCAATCACCAAAAGAGTGCGGTTTTTGGCAACAGAATCAATGGCCTCACGCATGCGCTGTTCGTTCAAGCCATCGAGCGATGAGGTCGATTCGTCGAGCAACAAAATAGGGGGCGCGGCCAAAAGCGCACGCGCGATCGCAAGCCTCTGGCGCTCGCCACCCGAAAGCATGATTCCGTTTTCGCCCACCTCCGCATCGAGCCCACGCTTGTCGCGTTCGAGCACCTCGGTCAGGTTCACCTCTTCGAGCACTGCCTTCAGCTGCTCGTCGGTGGCATCGGGCGCACCGATCAGCAGGTTTGCCTTGATCGAGCCGGCAAGCACCGGGGCATCTTGCTCTACATAACCAATTTGGGCGCGAAGGGCATCTCGGCTAAGCAAGGTGACCGCCTGACCATCCATCAAAATTTGCCCAGCGGTTGGTTCATAGAATCGCTCGATCAAAGAGAAGGTGGTTGATTTGCCAGAACCAGATGGCCCAACCAGCGCAACCCTTGAACCGCGCTTAATCGAGAACGAAACGTTTTCAAGAACTTCGCGCGCTTCGGGGTTTGGGTTTTCTTCGGTGGCTGCCGGCTCGGCATAACCAAAAGTTACGTTTTTAAACTCGATGGCAACATCGTTGACGGCCTTTGGCTTTGCCGAATTTTTGGTTTCTTTCTCGGTCTCTTCAACCGGCACATCCAAGATCTCTTGAATGCGAGCCAGTGCACCCAAACCAGATTGAACCGAGCTGTAGGCGCCGAAGGCCTGCCCAAGCGGGCGAATCATCTGGAACATTAAAAGGATGAACGTGACCAAGCTGGCAACCGTGGTGGCGCCAGTGGCAACCCGATAACCGCCCACGCCGAGCACCACAATGAATGCGCCATTCATGGCAAGGCCGGCAATTGGGGTGATCATTGCGTTGATCTTGGCGATCTTTACGCCCTGCTTGAAGGCTTCTTTGGCATCATCGGCAATCAATCTGCTTTCGCGTTTTTCGGCTCGGGCTGCACGAATGGTTCGAACCGCGCTCAGTGCCCGCTCAACCGCCGCCGACATATCGCCAACTCGCTGTTGAGCCTTGGTTGTGGCCGAGCGAACCTGACGTGCTGTGATGGCGATCGAAGCGATGGCGATGACCACCATGATGAGGGTTAGGCCAAGCAATATTGGGTCGATGATTGCCATGGCAACCAGGGAGCCAACAAAAATCAAAATGCCGCCAACCGCATCAACCAAACCCTGGGTTAGCACCGCCCTGAGCAAAGTGGTGTCTGAACCGACCCGCGAAACCAGGTCGCCTGTGCGGCGAAGATCGTATTCGTGAATGGGCAATTTGAGCAGTCGGTTTGCCAGCTTTTGTCGCGCCGAAAACACTACGCCTTCGCCCGCTTTGGCCAAAACGTAATACATAAAGCCGCCAAGAACCGCGCTGCCCAAAATAACCGCAACCAAGATCAACACCAGCGAACCAAGATCGCCACCGGTTTGAACGGCGCTAATAACCATGCCAACAACTAGCGGTTGCGCCAAACTGATCGCAGCGCCAGCAACCGATAGCCCCATAGCCAACCAGAGCGCACTTTTGTGTTCGGTTAGGTAAGGCCAAAGCTGCGAGAATTTTGCCTTCGGCCCGGTGTCTTTTGGTGCCATCGATCTGCCGCGCCCGCGGCCGCCCATCATGCTCATATTTAGTTAAACCTGATTCTCTAGATGTGGATTCCCGAGGATTTTCTCGTTCAGAAGATAGTTGATTTCTGGTAGCGAAAGTGCGGGGGTGTAGGCGGTGTTTTTGTAGAAGGTTTCGAAGTTAACGCTTTGCAAGGCTTCGAGTGATTTTGGGTGGGTAAGCTTCAGAAACATTCGAGTCGAGTTTGGTTTGCGCTCGAAATCGGTTCGAACCGTGCCGCAGCCAAACCCAAAAATGGTTAGAGCAATATCTGCCGAAACGGGATCGGTCTTTTCGATCAAGCCTTGGTCGCGAACCTTGATAAGTGGGCGCAGATCGCTTTTGCGCTGCCATATTTGAAAGCAGGTGTTGAGGCCGTTTCGCTGTGATATCTTGCTGCCCGAATCGTCTTCATAATCAATTTGAATATCGTGATCGGCAATCAAGTGAAAGCGGCGATCGAGCCGGTTGATAACCGACCATTTGCGCCAAGATCTTGGCACGATGAAGCAGATGAATTCGCTGTGGTCTGCTGCCTTGTTGAAAAAGGGGATCGACAGCGAGTTGTTGCGGCCAAAGGGCGGGTTCGAGATGGTCACTGCGTTTTCGGTGAGAACCGGGGCCGCAAGAAAATCGGCCTTCAAAACATCTTGATGTTTGGGCTCAATGTCGAACGAAAGAAAATCGGTTACCCCCGCCAATCTGGCCGCCTCAATAAACGAACCGGTGCCACCAGCAGGCTCAATCACTGCCCGTTCAGCCAAATTTGGCACGAGCGCGGCAACCTCTTTTATTAGCTGCCTAGCCAGTTCTTTTGGCGTGTAATACTGCTCTTTGCCTGTCACTCGCTTGTTGCCGGGGCGCTGGCGCACGGCAGGTTTAGCGGTGTTAGAAGGCATTCAATAAGGCTAGTAGATTGGAGGGACTATGAACTCTTCAATGTCGATGCAGAACATGATCGAGGCCAAGGGCCTAACTAAAAAATATGCCGATTTCGTTGCCGTCGATGGCATCGATTTTGTGGTCAAGCGGGGCGAGGCCTTTGGTCTGCTGGGGCCAAACGGCGCGGGCAAGTCGACCACCATGAAGATGATTGCATCGGTGTCAAAGCGCACCGGTGGCGAGCTGACCATTCTGGGCAAAGACCCAAATAAATACGGCCCCGAAATCAGAGCCCACCTTGGCGTTGTGCCTCAGCAAGACAATCTTGATCGCGAGCTAAAGGTTCACGAGAACCTGTTTAGCTATGGTCGGTTCTTTGGCCTGAGTCGCAAATTTTTGAAGGGCAAAGTAGAAGAACTGCTCGAGTTTGCACAGTTGACCGAAAAGCGAAACAGCAAAGCCGAAGAGCTTTCGGGTGGCATGAAGCGCCGCCTCACAATCGCCCGCGGCCTGGTTAACGAACCCGAAATTTTGATGCTCGACGAACCAACCACCGGCCTCGACCCACAGGCTAGGCACATCCTCTGGGATCGCCTGTTTAGGCTAAAAGAGCAGGGTGTCACATTGGTGATTACAACCCACTACATGGATGAAGCCGAGCAGCTCTGCGACCGCCTGATTGTGATGGACAAGGGCAAGATTATGGCCGAGGGTTCGCCCGCCAACCTAATCAGAGAGTATTCATCGAAAGAAGTATTAGAGGTTCGATTCGGGTCAAGCCGCAACGCAGAGGTGGCCGAACAGCTCAAGGGCATTGGCGATCGAATCGAGATATTGCCTGACCGTATTCTGATTTACTCAGAAAACGGCGAGGCCGACCTGCGCACCATTTTGACTCGTGGGCTAGACCCGGTTACATCGTTGGTTCGCCGCAGTTCGCTCGAAGATGTGTTCTTGCGACTAACCGGCAGAACGTTGGTCGAATAATGGCCGAAGCAGCCTCGATCGAACAGAAGGTTCACAAAAGCGCCTGGCAAGGTTCATTCAAGTTAGTTAACGTGCAGCGCGCAATAACTTTTGCCTGGATGCACGTCGCCGAGGCTCGCCTTCGCACCATGATCAAATGGTGGGGTTCGATGCTCTCGTTCGGGCTCGGCAATCCCGTGTTGTATTTGTTTTCGGTGGGCATTGGCATCGGTGCCCTGGTCGATTCAAACGGCACCAATGGTCAGTTGGGTGGGGTTTCTTATCTAGCTTTTTTGGCGCCGGCATTGCTTGCCACCGCTGCCATTCAAGCCTGCCAAGATGAGCTCTCGTTTCCGATTATGGAGGGGTTCCTCTGGGATAAAACCTTCTTTGCGATGAATGCAACGCCGATTCGCGGTCGCGACATCATGGGCGGGCTGCTGGCCTCTGCAATGGTTCGCACCATTTTCACCACGGCGCTTTATGAGGCCATCTTGCTTCTGTTTGGGGCAATCGAGCTTGATGCGGCATTGCCGATGTTCTTTACCGCACTGCTTGCCGGGTTGGCATTTGGGGCCGGCATGATGGCCGCAAGCAGCTACGTTAAAGAGGATGACGGGTTCTTTGCCATCGTGGGCCGCTTTGTGGTTGCGCCCATGTTCATGTTCTCGGGCACCTTCTACCCGCTCGAATCTATGCCGATTTATCTGCAGTGGATCGGCTGGATTTCGCCGCTTTGGCATGGCACCGATTTGGGGCGCATCCTTAGTTATGGGCAGCCCCAGCAGGCTTGGGTAATTGCTAGCCACTGGGTTTATCTAACCGTTTGGGCGGCAATCGGAATGACTTTGGCAGCACGAAAAATTTCGCAGAGGTTGGCAGCATGAGCCTGATAAATGCGAGCGTTGACTCGGCCATCGCCATTGCCGAACGGCGGCGCAACAAGCTTGGATCAAGCGTTTATTCGGGTCGCAGTTCGGTGGTTCTCGAGCGCGGGTTTATGGCGCTGAAAACATCTAACTGGATCATCGTGGCATCTGGCTTCGTTGAGCCCGTTCTCTATTTGCTTGCCTTTGGGTTTGGCATCGGTCAGTTGGTTGGCGCTGTTTCAGGGTCTAACGGCCAACAAATTTCATACGCCGCATTCATCGCCCCGGCTCTTTTGGCCACCTCGGCCATGAACGGCGCAATCTATGACTCAACTTGGAACGTGTTTTTCAAGATGCACTTTGCCAAGCTTTACCAAACCATGCTGTCAACCTCGCTTGGCCCCTTGGATGTGGCGATCGGCGAAATCAGTTGGGCGTTGCTGCGCGGTTTGGTCTATTCGCTTGGTTTCATGACAGTGATGGCTGCCCTTGGTCTTATAACCAGTTGGTGGGCCATCTTGGCAATTCCCGGCGCGGTGTTGATTGCCTTTGGTTTTGCCTCGGTGGGCATGGGAATCACGTCTTACCTGAAAAATCTTCATCAGATGAACTGGATCAACTTCTTCATGTTGCCGATGTTTCTGTTTTCGGGCACTTTCTACCCGCTGTCAATCTACCCAGATTGGCTGCAGGCTTTTATTCAGGCATGGCCGCTTTGGCACGCAATTCAACTTGAGCGGGCCTTTATGCTCGGCAATCTTTCACCAGAGATTTTCGGCCACATTCTCTACTTCGTGGCCATGATTGTGCTTGGTTTGGTGTTTACCACCAAACGGCTAACCGCCCTGTTTATGCGCTAGACCCAGGCCGCTAATTGTCATACCTTTGATTTAGGTTGATTTCAACTACATCGGGGGATAGATGAACAACGGTTTCTGGTTTGCAATGCGCATCAAAATTCGCTTGGGGTTGGCCTTGGGTTTGGCCTTGGGTTTGGCCTGTGCCATGGTCTTTGCTTTGGCGCCTGCGCAAGCTTTTGCGGCGGTTGAGCGCAGCGTTTACATTGTTCAAATTCAGCCCGGCACCGAAATCGAAATTCGCAAAGTTATCGCCTCGATGGGCGAAACCCCGCTTGATGAACTCGACTATGTTCTTGATGGTTTCACACTTAGCCTTACCGATCTCGAGGCGCAGCAGTTGGCGCTAAACCCCGCCGTCATTTCGGTTGCCCCCGATGAGGCAATGTCGCTATTCGATATTGATACCCCAACAAAATCTTGGGGTCTTGACCGCCTCGACCAACTAAATACAACTTTCGACCAATCTTTCAGCTACCCGTCATCTGCAGGGGCGGGGGTTCGCATTTATATCGCCGACACGGGCGTGCAGGCCAACCACCCCGACCTAGCCGGTCGAGTTTTGCCGGGCTTTGACACCTTTGGTCAGGGGCTTTCGGCAACCGACTGCCACGGCCACGGCACACACGTTTCGGGCACCGCCGCTGGCACGCAATTCGGGGTTGCAAAGCAGGCTCTAATTGTGCCGGTTCGCGTTTTGGGTTGCACAGGTTCGGGCAGCTATGCCGGCCTAATCACCGCCCTCGACTGGATCGTTGCCAACCACCCTGCCGGCACCCCGGGCATCGTGAGCATGAGCCTTGGCGGGCCAAAGAGCCTTGCCGTGAACGCTGCCCTTGAAAAGGTGAACGCTGCCGGAATATTAACCGTCGTAGCCGCCGGAAACTCAAACCTCGATGCCTGCACCGTGTCTCCGGCATCAACTGCAAGTGCAATCACAGTGGGTGCCAGCACCAACACCGATGCTCGCGCTTCATTCTCTAACTGGGGCGATTGCACCGACATGTTTGCTCCGGGTGCTGCAATCACCTCCGACAACGCCAAAGATTTCAATGCTCCGCTCACCTGGAACGGCACCTCGATGGCAACCCCGCACGTTTCTGGAGCGGCAGCGCTTTTCTTAGCCAAGTACCCATCCGCTTCGCCCGCAGAGGTTACTGACGCATTGAAACGAAACGGCCAAGCCGGTGTTATTAGCAACTCCCTAACGCCAAACGGCAACATCTTGTTGAACACCAGGTTCCTCAATTCAAATGACACCCCTCCTGTTGCCGGGTTGCCCGCGTCACCTCGCGTTCCATCAGCCAGTTCGATCACTCGAGATTCTTTTGCGCTTGGTTGGCAGCCCCCTACCGATGGCGGTTCGCCAATCACCGGATACAAGGTCGAATTCCGCAGCGCAGCTACCTCGGTTTGGTCAAGTGTGGTTACCGATCAAACTTCGATAACGATCGGCCAATTGGCTCCAACAACTGGCTATCAAGCTCGAGTCTCGGCGGTTAATGCCATTGGTTCCTCGCAGCCAAGCCCAACTGTGGTGCTAACCACCGCCGGCGACCCGCCTGTTGCACCAACGGGCCTAAAAGTTGATGCAAGCTGGGGTGTTGGCACGCAGTTCACCTGGAATGCAGTGTCGTCTTCGGGTGCCAACCCAATCAAGGGTTACCGCCTCGAATTGCTCAAGGGCGAAACCTGGGTCGAGGCCAATTACACCACTTCGATTTACGGCGTGATCGCCGGCTTGATCCCGCTCACCGATTACACAATGCGCCTAAGCGCGGTCAACAACTGGGGCAGTTCGGCGCCAACCGAACCATTTAACTTCCGCACCTCCACTCCAACTCCGGCGCGCCCAGCATCGCTAAATGTTTCAGAGCTCACGGCAAACTCGGTCAAAATAACTTGGCCTGTCGTTTCGCGCACCGCAGAGTCGGTGCCAATTTCATACGTGCTTACATTTGGTCTAACCGGCTTTTCAACACCAATCAAAACGCTCAATCTAAGCGAACCAACAGCCAATATTTCAGGGCTTTCGGCTAAAGCTCCATATTGGGTAAGCGTCAAGTCTCAAAGCGACATCGCGCTAAGCCCGGCCACCTCAATCACACTAATAACCCTGGCAACCACTCCATCTGCTCCTTACTTCAATATGGGTGCACGCACTGGCAACACATATAATTTGGCTTGGGCAACGGCGCTTAGCGGCGGCGAGCCCATCACGGGTTATGTTGTGCAGCGGCTAGATGGCGCTGAATGGGTCGAGGTTGCTCAGCCAACCGCGGCCAACCTCGTTGTGCCAATGCCGGCTCGCGCCTCGTCAGCAACTTACCGAGTTTTCGCTCGAAATGCCATGGGTCTCAGTGAGCCTTCAAAGGCATATGCGCTCAACACCCCTGCCGACAAAACCTCAGCACCAACCGGCCTGGTTGTTTCTAGCCAATCTCTTGCTACAGCAAATCTGGTTTGGTTAGCGCCAGCCGATGACGGCGGGGCCCCAGTCACTGGTTATTCGATCATGAAAAGCTCCGATAACGGAGTTACCTGGGTAACTGTCGCTAGCCCAACAACAAGTGCTGCAACCGTGTCGGCGCCGGCCAAGGGCTTTGCCCTTCTCTACAAAGTAGCGGCTAAAAATTCATCCGGCATCAGCAACTTCTCTGAGCCAGTTCGAGTCGAAACTGCCGTTACCGTTGCTGCTGCGCCAACCAACGTTGCAATAAGTTTGGCTCCAAACAACAAAGTGATAGTCACCTGGAAGCCATCGGTTGATACCGGAGGCAGCGCGCTAACCGGCATGCTGGTTCAAAAAATGAACGGAACAGCTTGGCTCGACGTTGCGTTGGTTGGCGCCGATGTGAGGGCGCTCGAAATCGATCGTGACCCGATGGGGTCGAAAATGCAAATTCGTGTAATTGCCATAAACGCCATCGGGCAGTCTGTGCCATTTGCGCTAGCGCCGCTGAGCATGCCATTCAACAAGGCTTCGGCACCGTTGGCTCTTGCAGCCTCAACTAATCTCGCAACCCTAAAAACAACGTTCACCTGGCAACCTCCAGCTAGCACCGGCGGCTCGCCAGTCACCGCCTACAACCTGCAATACAGCAGCGATAACGGGGTTACCTTTAGGGCTTTGCTAACTTCGGCCACCACATCGGTCACTATTGTTTCACCAACTAAGGGCGACTCGATTCTCTATCGCGTAAGTGCAACCACTCTGGGTGGCAACGGCGAGTTCAGTGATTCTGTTGCGGTCTTACTCGAAAAAACCACCCCAAGTGCGGTTCGCCTAGTCAGCATCAAATTCGCAGCTGATTCGAGTGTTTTGTTGAGCTGGATTCAACCCGTCGACACGGGTGGCGATGCAATTACCGGTTACCGAATTGAGCGCCTGGTTGCCGGTGTCTGGCAGTCGCTTGCGACACTAGAACCAACCGCAAAAACACTTGCAATTGAACGCGGGCATCCGGGAGAGGTTCAAATATTCCGTATTTTTGCAATCAACTCCATCGGAGATTCAGCGCCCACTGCCAATGCGTCGATCAGTGTTCCTTTGGTAAGGGCAAACGCGCCAACCAACCTGGTTGCCGACACCACCACCAAAACAGGCTTCGTAACGCTCAATTGGGCGGCGCCTGCATATTTGGGTGGAGCAATCAAGCCGTCCTTCTACGTAGTCGAATATTCAGACAACGGAACAACCTGGACTAAGGCCTCGGCAATTACCACGGTGTTCAGTCAAGTTGCCCCGGCAAAGGGAACAACTCGCACATATCGGGTTTATGCATACACAAATGCCGGCGCCGGGTTCAACTCTGATTCGGTTGTTTTGAGCATAGCGGCAACGGCGCCCTCTGTGCCGGCTTCGATTTCTGCGTCTTTTGCTGCCGACGGCTCAATGCTAATCAAGTGGGCAAGATCCACAGATCTTGGTGGTTCTGCGCTAACCAGCTATCAAGTAGAAAAGCAACTAGCCGGCGTTTGGTCGCTGGTTGGCGAGGTTAATTCACAAACGTTGATTTTGAGTTTGGCCCGTGAGTCAGCCGGCGCGCTAGTCAATTTCAGAGTCACGGCCGTCAACAGTGTGGGTGCTTCGCTACCAAGCCGCATGGCGGCTTTGCAAACCCCGTTCGCGCAAGCCCTCGCGGTTTCAAACCTTGCCATTTCACCAAACACCTCGGGCCGTGCAACCCTCAGCTGGGTTGCCCCAACCGAGTTGGGTGGCGGTTCAGTCTCGAGGTATGAAATCGAATATTCGACCGACAATGGCGCAACTTGGCGCCTTTATTACACCACTTCGGCTACTACCTATTCGGTGCAGGCTCCGCGCAAGGGCTTCAGCTGGGTTTACCGAGTGAGCGCAAGAACTCAGTGCGGTGTTGGCCTAAAGGCCCAGATCAAGTTTGTAGGTGTGAACTAGTTAGGCAGCAACGCCAACAAGAACTGCAACCGAAACCGCAATAACCTCAAGAAGACCAATTGCCGGAACAACCCACTTAGGGGTTTGTTCTTTCTTTTGGTATGTATAGGCCAACAAGAACACTCCGGTCAAGGCAAGGCCCTTGATAGCCAGAGTGGTTCCGTTCAGGTGTTCGTCGGGCTCTGCCATCGGCAAAATTCCGGCCATAACCAAGCCGGTGATCAATGCAAGCCAAGAACCGTGGATAATTCCGGCGTTGACCTTTGCGCCAACCTTAAAGTTCTTGGCTTCGGCAATTACGCCACCTAGAACGGTAGCGAAGGCAAGCAGGTGCAGAACAAGAAAAATGTCGAGAACTAGTTTCATGCCCTCAGTCTAGCCATCAGCACCGCGGCTTCAACTGCTTCGGCACCCTTGTCTTCTTTTGAACCGGGCAGGCCGGCGCGGTCTAGAGCCTGCTGTTCGGTGTTAACCGTCAGCAGCCCAAAGCCCACCGCAACTCCGCTGTCTAGCTGAACACGGTTTAGCCCATCGGTTGCGGCTGAGCACACGTAGTCGAAGTGCGGGGTGTCTCCCTGAATTACAACGCCCAGAGCAACAACAGCATCTGCACCAGCATCGATTGCATATTGCGCACCCAGGGCAAGCTCAAAAGCTCCGGGAACGCGCCAGATTTCATACTCGGTATTGCCGGCCGCCTTTAGCGCTCGCTCTGCTCCGGCTAAAAGGCCGTCAGTAATTTGGGTGTGCCAGCTGGTTACAACAATTGCAATCTGCAAACCGCTTGCATCGATTTGTAGTTTGGGTGCTCCGGCGCCGCTCATTAGTTACCTTCCTTGGTTGCCTCTGGAATGAGGTGACCCATTTTTGCTCGCTTGGTTTCTAGGTAGCCTTCGTTTTGAGTCGACTTGCCTACGATTACGGGAACGAAAGAGTTCACCTTAATGCCGGCCTCGTTTAAGAAGGCAGATTTGGCTGGGTTATTTGTCATTAGGCGAACGCTGGTAACCCCAAGGTCACGCAAAATGGCCACTGCCGCGCCATACTCGCGATCTTCGGCTGGCAAGCCCAGAGCCAAATTAGCTTCAACGGTGTCAAGGCCTTGCTCTTGCAGCGCATAGGCCCTTAGTTTGTTCAACAAACCAATGCCTCGGCCCTCTTGGCCGCGCAAATAAATAACAATGCCACCGGCTGGGTCGGCCGCAATTTGGTCAAGCGCAAAATCAAGTTGTGGGCCGCACTCGCATTTGAGCGAACCAAAGGCTTCGCCGGTGATGCACTCTGAATGCATGCGCAGCAAAACATCATCGCCGGTTGGGTTGCCAGCAATTATGGCA
This sequence comes from Rhodoluna sp., assembly GCA_024641985.1. Taxonomy (GTDB): domain Bacteria; phylum Actinomycetota; class Actinomycetes; order Actinomycetales; family Microbacteriaceae; genus Rhodoluna. The sequence continues at coordinate 98,724 of JAHEBZ010000001.1, forward strand.
ACGTGGTCTGCTGTGGTCTTGGTGTCAAAATAGCCACGCACCCTAAAATCGCCGTGAGTGGTTGGCAACTTTGCCTCGGCTTCAAAGCGAATTCTTGAAGCGGGGGTGTCGCGCACCAATGTGTCTTGAGCCTTGCGGTGCTCGATCAATTGCGCGATGGTGATCACGGGCAATCCATCTCGCTGGCCAATTTCTTGCAGTTCTGGCATGCGCATCATCGAGCCGTCTTCGGCAACCAGCTCACCAATCACGCCAACCGGGGTCAGGCCGGCCAGTTTCAAAAGGTCAACCGTTGCTTCGGTGTGGCCGGCTCGCTCTAAAACGCCACCCGGATGCGCGCGCAACGGAATCATGTGGCCAGGGCGAATCAGCGAATCTGGCACAGAAGCCGGGTCTGCCAAAACGCGGGCCGTATTGGCGCGATCGGCCGCGCTAACGCCGGTGCTGAATCGGTTGGTTGCGTCGACGGTAATTGTGTAGTTGGTTGAGTGCGGGTCTTTGTTTTTGAGCCACATAACCGGCAGTTCAAGTTGGTCGGCACGCGACTCTTCCATCGGAACGCAAAGAAACCCGGTGGTGTTTCGCACAATCCAGGCTATCCACTCTGGGCTAGCAAATTCGGCTGCCAGAATGGCGTCGCCCTCGTTTTCGCGGTCTTCGTCGTCGGCAACCAAAACAGGTTTTCCGGCTCGAAGAGCGTCTAGAGCTTCTTCGATTGTCGATAGCGGCATTAGATTCCTCTCGCTTCGAGCAAACGCTCGATGTGCTTGGCCATTACGTCGGCCTCAACGTTGACTTTGTCTCCCGGGTGCTTGGCGCCGAGAGTGGTTAGCCTCAAAGTTTCTGGGATCAGGCTGAGGCCAACGAAATTGTCGCCAACCTCGTTCACCGTTAGCGACACACCATCGATGGTGATCGAACCTTTCAAGACCACATATTTCATGAGCTCCGAAGGCACCTGCACCCGAACCCATTCCCAGTTTTCTGATGGCTCACGGCTAATAATTTGGCCAACGCCGTCCACGTGCCCCTGAACCACGTGCCCGCCGAAACGGGTAGCGGCGGTCATGGCTCGCTCAAGGTTTACCGGGTCGCCAACCTTGATGCCATCAAGCGAGGTTCGCCTAAGGGTTTCCAGCATCACATCTGCTGTGAACGAGGTCTCGTCATTCTCAACCGCAGTGAGGCAGGTTCCGCTGACCGCAATCGAGTCGCCACGGTGAATGTCCGAAACCACAAGTGGGCCTTCAATGGTGATTCGCAGAGCATCTTCTTGAGCCTCAATGGCCTTCACGCGGCCAAGTTCTTCAACAATTCCGGTAAACATTAGCCCTCCTTCTTGCTGGTCAATTTAGGTGCAGATCGGATGTAAATATCGGCGCCAATTTGCCTGATTTCTTTGAACTCCAGGTGTTTGGCATCGTCCATGTTGCCCACATCGATGCTTCGAATCGAGGTGCGCTCGCCGCCAAGCAACATGGGGGCGATGTAGTTGATGTATTCGTCGACCAGGTTCAACTTGATGAAGTTGCTGGCAACGGTGGGGCCGCCCTCAACGAGAAGGTGTCTAACACCGCGCTCAAACAGCTCGGCCAAAGCGCCGTGAATCGAGTGGGTGCGCAGCTGCAGGGTTTCGGCATCGCCGTTATTCACCCTGGCTGTCGGCAAAATTTCGCTCTGGCCCAAAACAACGCGAAGCGGCTGGTGTTCATAAAGGCTGCCGTCGGTTCTGCGAGCGGTTAACTCTGGGTCGTCAATGGCAACGGTGTTTGTGCCAACCAAAATTGCATCAACCTTCGAGCGCAACAGGTGTGCATCCGCTCGTGATTCTGCGCCGCTGATCCATTTGCTTGAACCGTCGTTGGCGGCACTTCGGCCATCGAGGCTCGAGGCCCATTTGAGGGTCACGAAAGGGCGGCCAAGTTTTGCCGAAATTAGCCAAACACGATTTTGCTCGGTGGCCTGTTGCTCCAAAACTCCGGCTACTGTCTCAAGGCCGGCATGTTGCAAAGTTTTAGCGCCACCGCCGGCAAGTTGCCCCGGGTCGGCAACGGCATAAACAACTTTGGCAATTTTGGCATCGATGAGCGCCTGGGCGCATGGCCCAACTCGGCCGGTGTGGTTGCAGGGCTCTAGGGTAACTACCGCGGTTAGGCCTGCAGGGTCGATGCCCTTTGCGGCAAGGTTAGCCAATGCGTCTACCTCTGCGTGGGCTGTTCCGGCGCCGCGGTGCCAGCCTTCGGCCAAAATTTGGCCGTGCTGGTTCAAAATTACTGCGCCAACCTGAGGGTTCACGCCCCAACTTGGGCCAAGCAGGGCAAGCTCAAGCGCGCGAGTCATCGCCGCTTCGTAGCCTGTGGTTTCTAACATCTACCCTGTGCCTTCGTTGAAAACGCGCATCGGGGTAGAAAAGCTAGGGTCACCTGTGCTCAAAGAGCGCATGGCGAACCCAGGTTCTTCTCCCATCCGGACTTTAACCGTCGGTACTGGAATTTCACCAGTTCAACCGCCGCCTCGTTTAGAGCCTTCAAGATCTGAAAGCATCGATGCGTCGGGTCGCGGACTTTACCGCCGGCTCAGATTTTCACTGACCCCGAAGAACATTGTGCTGCGGCGAATCTGCTTCGCCTTTATTTATTATCCCACTCAATCTGGTGCGCACCAGAAGTATTCCTGCGCACCCTACGTTTTTCGGTACGCCAGATGTATCCCTAGGCTGAGGCGACTATTTATGCAGAGTTGCGACTAAATAAAAGCCTGAGTAACTTCAAGTTAGATAAGAATTCTTGACTGAATAGGTATTCAATGAGCCAAGCTAAGTTAGCGGCAAACCCAGCCGCAATTGCCACGTGGCAGGCATTTCGCGACCAGTTCGCCAAAGCAAACCTTCAAGAGCGCGCAGCAATGCTCAAAAATCGGGCAGATCTTTCGCGCCGTGGCATCATCACCACAATCGAATCTGCCGGCCAGGGGCACATCGGTGGCGACCTAAGCGTTATCGATGTAATGACAACGCTGTTTTATGGTGTGCTCAACATAAACCCGGCCAACCCAACCGATAACAACCGCGACCGGTTCATTTTGAGCAAGGGGCACTGCTCGGCGGCGCTGTATGTGACTTTAGCTAGTGCAGGCTTTTTTAGCGAATCCGAACTGCCAACGTTTATGCAGCCATACAGTGCTCTAAACGGCCACCCAAATCGCAACAAGGTGCCAGGCGTAGAAACCAACACCGGGCCACTTGGCCACGGGTTGCCAGTTGCCGTAGGAACAGCAATTGCGGCCCGATTGCAAGGTCGCGCAGACCGCACGTTCGTGATCATGGGCGATGGCGAAATGCAAGAGGGCTCTAACTGGGAGGCCCTCATGAGTGCAAGCCACTTTGGGCTCTCAAACCTGACAGCAATTGTTGACCGCAATCGTCTGCAGCAGGGTGCTCGCACCGAAGACACCAATGGTCTCGACCCGCTCGATGAAAAACTCGAGTCGTTCGGTTTAGAAGTACGCATGATTGACGGCCATGATTTTGAGGCCCTATTGAAGGCGCTCGAGCCATCTACCACCGGCAAGCCAGTTGCCATCATTGCCAACACCCTCAAGGGCAAGGGCATTTCATTTATCGAAGACCGCGTCGAGTGGCACCACAAAGTGCCAAGCACCGATCAGGTTCGTCTAGCACTCGAGGAGCTTTCATGAGCGCGCCAACCCCAAACAGTTACAACATCGCAGGCGAAGACCTGCCGGTTTTTGACAACCGCGTTGCCTTTGCCGAAAAACTAATCGAGCTAGCTCGAAAAGATTCGCGCATCGTGGCAGTGGTCAACGACTCAGTTGGTTCAAGCAACCTGGGTGCGTTCCGCGAAGAGTTTCCCGACCGCCTAATCAACGTTGGCATCGCCGAACAGAACATGGTGGGCGTGGGCGCTGGTTTGGCAAACGCTGGCATGATTCCATTCGTGTGTGCCGCCGGCCCGTTTCTTTCTGGTCGCGCCACCGAGCAGGTCAAGGCCGATGTGGCTTACAGCCAACTTCCAGTTATTCTGTGCGCAATGAGCCCAGGCATGGCCTATGGCGAGCTTGGCCCAACCCACCACTCTGTCGAAGATTTGTCTTGGATGCGTGCGCTGCCGGGGCTTGACATCATCGTGCCGGCAGATGAGCAGCAAATTCGCGATGCGGTTGAGGCCGCGGTTGCGAATCCGCGCCCAATGTATATTCGCGTTGGTCGCCACAAGGTGCCAAACACCACGCCTGCCGGTGCAAAATTCGAGCGCGGCAAGTTTGTCACTGTGCGCGAGGGCTCAGATGTTTCAATCATCGCAACGGGCTCAATGGTTTCTAGGGCTCTATCGGCAGCGGCAACCCTGGCAGAGCAGGGCGTGAGTGCACGCGTGCTTAACGCCACCTTCATTGCCCCGCTCGATCAGCAGGCAATCATCGATGCCTCAACCGGCACCCGAGCAATCGTGACCGTTGAAGAGGCAAATGTTTCTGGCGGTTTGGGCGCCGCAGTTGCCAGTTTGGTAGCCACTTCGCCCGAGGCAGGCCGGGTTCCGATGGCAATCATTGGCACCAACGATTGGTCGCCAACGCTCAGCACCGATGGCTTGTATGAGCACTTTGGCTTAACCGCGGCTAACATCGTTGCAAAGGCAAAAGAGGTTCTATCACGTGCTTAAGCAGCTAATCCTTGCAGTCGACCAGGGCACTGGTTCGACCAAGGCGCTGTTGCTTGATCAGTCTTTGGTGCCGCTTGCCAGCGCATCGGTTTCAATCAACATCGAATCGCCGAGCCCCGGCTGGTTGCAGCAAGATGCAGAAGCGATTTTTGACTCTGTCGAAACCGTTATTGCCGAGTTGGTGGCCAAGGCCGATGCGATGGGCGAGCAGGTTGAAATTGCAGGAATCGCTCTAACCAACCAGCGCGAATCGGCGGTGGCCTGGAGCGCCGCTAGCGGAAAACCGCTTGGCCCAATGTTGGGCTGGCAGGATCGAAGAACTACCGAGGCTGCCGAACAAATCAGCGTCTCCGATGCTGCCATGGTGCGAGAAGTTACTGGTCTGCCACTCGACCCGATGTTCTCGGCATTAAAATTTGCTTGGCTGCTAGACCAGATCGACCCGAATCGCGAAGCCGCCAAAGCCGGCCAAATAATGCTTGGCACACTCGATAGCTTTTTGCTTTATCGCCTCACCGGCGAGCATCGAATCGAAGCCGGAAATGCCAGCCGAACCCAATTGCTAAATGTGGCAACTGCCGCCTGGCAACCAGAGCTGCTTGATCTGTTTAACATTCCGATTCAGGCGCTGCCGCAGGTTGTGGCAAGCGACCACCCTAGTTCTGAAATAACGGTTGGGGCCGCAGCAGGTCTAAAGGTGTTAGCGGTTTTAGCCGATTCGCACGCGGCGCTGTTTGCCCACTCGATCGGCACCCAGATGACCCCAGCTGAACCTGCCGTAAAGGCCACTTTTGGCACCGGCTCGAGCATCATGAGCCTGGCGCAAAACCTCGATGCCGGCTCGGCCGAAGCCGCCGGTATGGTCTCAACAATTGCCTGGGCTACCCAAAACATGCAAGTTGTTGGCGCGGTCGAGGGCAACATTCTCTCGTCGGGGTCAACTCTCGTTTGGTTGGCAAATCAACTTTCAAAATCGGTTGCCCAACTTGCCCAATTGGCACCAAGCGGCAGCGGTCAAATCAATTTGGTTCCGGCATTTGGTGGGCTGGGGGCGCCCTGGTGGGCAAACGATGCCAAGGCCATAATCGAGGGCATGACATTCGATTCGACGCCGGCCGATTTGGCTAGGGCCGCATTCGAAGCAATTATTTTGCAAATCGAAGATGTTTTGTTGGCCACCGAAAAGGCTCTTCACCTGCCACTCAAAACCGTGTTTGTTGATGGCGGGCCAACTGCCAATCTGTGGCTGATGCAATTGTTCGCCGATCTAACCGGGCGCACCGTGGTGCGAAACCAGGTGGCCGAACTTTCGGCCGTTGGTGTTGCGGCTTTTGCTTGCCAACAGTCGGCAATTTGGGCCAACCTAATGCCAATGGCCACAGACATTTTTGCACCTCAGGGCTCAGCGGTTGCTGCGGCCGAAAGAAAAGCAAGTTGGAACAAAGCAGTACAAAAATCAATCGGAACATCAATCGGAACATCAATCGGAACATCAATGCAAAGGAGCAACTAATGGCCTCAAATCAGAAGTTCGGTGCCGGAATCTGGCACTTCGCTAATTACCTAGACCGCTATGCAACCGATGGCTACGGCGATCACCGCACACTACTCGACATGATCGATATGGCCGGCTCTGTTGGCGACCTTTCGGTGGTCGACCTAACTTGGCCGTTCGTTGACCCAGGGCTAACTCACGAGAAAATCAAGGCACAGTTGGCTAAGAACCAACTCGAGGTTATTGGCATCACCCCCGAGATTTACACTCGCAAATTCATGAAGGGTGCCTTCACTAACCCAGATGCCGGTGTGCGCCGCGAGGCTCACGAGTTGATCACCGATGCGGTTGCCGTGGTTAAAGATTTTGGTGCCAGCTATGTAAAGCTTTGGCCGGGCCAAGATGGCTGGGATTACCCATTCCAGGTTGATCACCACAACCACTGGAAGCTTGCCATGGATGGCGTTGGCCAGTTGGCCGCCGAGAACCCAGACGTAAAGTTTGTGATCGAATACAAGCCTCGCGAGCCACGCGTAAAGATGGCTTACGACTCTGTCTCACGCACACTGCTTGCCCTAGAAAAGATCAACCTGCCTAACGTTGGCATCCTGCTCGACTTTGGTCACGCTCTTTTCGGCGGCGAGTCACCGGCCGATTCTGCTCAGTTGGCAATCGACTACGGTCGTCTGTTCGGCATGGATGTGAACGACAACTTCCGTGGCTGGGATGACGACCTCATTGCCGGAACCGTGCACCCAATGGAGCTCTTCGAGTTCTTCTATGTGCTTCGCAAGAACAACTGGGAAGGTGTCTGGCAGCTCGATCAGTTCCCGTTCCGCGACGACCACGTTGAGGCAGCCAAAATGGCAATCGAGTTCTTGAAGCGCGTTGAGAAGGGTCTTGACCGCCTCGACTTTGATGCACTGCAAGAGGCCCAGAGCCGCCACGATGCAGTTGCCGCCGGCCGTTTGGCTCGTGAGGCGCTATTCGGCTAAACGATGGCAAATAATTTGGGCAAGCAACTAAGCAACGACCAATTGGCCTTGCTAACTAAAGTTGCGCGCCTTTATTACCAGCAAAACTATAAGCAACCCCAAATCGCCAAGCGCCTGGGCATCTCGCAATCTCGAGTTTCACGACTCTTGACCGAGGCCCAGGAGCTTGGCGTGGTTCGCATCAGCATTGTTAGCCCCGATTTGGTTTATCCAGAGCTCGAAGATGCCCTTCGCGAAGGGCTCGGCCTGCGCGATGTGATCGTTGCGCACTGTGATGACGATTCTGAAGAGGCAACCCTTTCGGCCATCGGCAACGCCGGGGCCAACTACCTCGAAACAACTCTCAGAGGCCGTGATCGCATCGGTCTTTCATCTTGGTCGGCCAGTTTGCTTGCCGTGGTCGAGGCCATGAGCGCCCGAAATGCCAAGGCAATCGAAATTGTTCAGATGCAAGGTGGGGTGGGCAACCCAAAGGCGCAGGTTTTGGCAACCCGCCTAACCGACCGTTTTGCCAGGGTTACCAACGCCGATGTTCGCTATCTTTCGGCACCGGGTTTGGTGGCCAACGCTCAGGTTCGCGATGGCCTGCTTAGCGACCCGTTCTTAAGTGAGGTTGCCAAGGCTTGGTCTAAATTAACCATCGCGTTGGTTGGCATCGGTGCGCTGCAGCCTTCGCCGCTGCTACGCGATTCGGGCAACACCATCGCCGATGAAGACCTCGAGAACCTTCGCAAGCAAGGTGCGGTTGGCGATATTTGCTTGCACTTTTTTGATCAAAACGGTCAGCCGGTTAGCGATCATTTAGAAGAGCGTTTGGTTGGCATTGCCGCCGAAACCCTTATGGGTGTTGAGCGCCGAGTTGGCGTTGCCGGCGGTGTTCGCAAGGTAGAGGCCATTTATGCGGCGGCCAAAGGTGGCTGGATAGACGTTTTGGTAACTGATTCAAACACCGCGCGTGCGCTGGTGGCCAAACTTAACTAATTTGCGGTTACGAAACCGATGCGCTCATAAACGGTTGCCAAAGTTTTTTCGGCGAGTTCATTGGCCTTCTCGGCTCCACGGGCTAGCAACCTGTCAAGCTCGGCCGGGTCGCTCAAAAGCTCTTCGGCGCGTTTTCTGATTGGCTCAATGGCAGCAACAACAACCTCGGCTAATTCGGTCTTGAGTGCCCCATAGCCGGCACCCTCAAAGCGGGCCACCAGCGAGTCAACGCCTTCGCCGGTGATCGCCGAATAAATGCCAAGCAAGTTCGAAATGCCGGGTTTTTCATCGCGATCAAAACGAATCACACCATCGAGGTCGGTAACCGCGCTCTTAATCTTTTTCACCACAACCGCGGTGTCATCCATGATGTTCACCAAGCCCTTTGGGTCACCCGATTTCGACATCTTGGCAGTTGGGTTTTGCAGATCATAAATCTTGGCGGTTTCTTTCAGAATCACTGCCTCGGGAATTACAAAAGTTTCACCAAAACGTGAGTTGAAGCGCGTTGCCAAATCGCGGGTTAGCTCGAGGTGCTGACGCTGGTCTTCGCCAACCGGAACAGCCTTTGGCTGGTAAAGCAGAATATCGGCAGCCTGCAAAACCGGGTAGGTGAACAGGCCCACCGAAGCCGCATCGGCCCCGGCCTTTTGCGACTTGTCTTTGAACTGGGTCATGCGACCAGCCTCGCCAAAGCCAGTCAGGGTCATTAGCACCCAGGCAAGTTGAGCATGCGCTGGCACGTGAGATTGCACAAACAGGGCCGACTTATTTTCATCGATGCCCGCCGCCAGATATTGGGCAGCGGTTACTCGAGTGTTGCGTCGCAAGTCATCGGGGTTCTGCGGAACCGTGATTGCGTGCAAATCAACAACGCAGTAGTAGGCGTTGTAGTCGTCCTGCATTTTTGTCCAGTTGACCAAAGCCCCAAGGTAGTTTCCGAGGTGCAGCGAGCCGGCCGATGGCTGCATGCCGCTTAGCAAGTTTGGCTTAGTCATGGGTCAATCCTAAAAGGTGCGTTGTGGTTTGGTGTCGGTTAGATGGCGTAGTCAACGACCACGGGGGAGTGGTCTGTCCAGCGGGTGTCATAGCTGGCAGCTCGCTCGACCTTATAGCCGCTAGCAACGGCGGCCAGCGCCGGGGTTGCCAAGTGGTAATCGATTCGCCAGCCGGCATCGGTGTCAAAGGCCTGGCCTCTAAACGACCACCAGGTGTATGGCCCAGGCTGATCGGGGTGAGCCTCGCGGCCAACATCCACCCAGCCCTGGGTCTTCATCAGGGTGTCAAAATAGGCTCGCTCCTCTGGCAAGAACCCCGCGTTCTTGAGGTTGCCTTTCCAATTTTTGATGTCTAGCTCGGTGTGGCCAACATTTAGGTCGCCAACCACAACCACATAGCCGCCGCCAGCAATCAGCTCGCCCATGCGCTCTTGCATCGCCTCAAGAAACTTGTATTTTTCGACCTGCTTGGGTGAGTCAACCTCACCCGAGTGCACGTAGGTGCTGATTACGGTTAAGGTTTTGGCGCCCACCTTGAAATCGACTTCTAACCAACGGCCAGCCGAGTCAAAGTCATCTGGGCCAAGATTTGTGCGGTGGGCCACTGGTTCAAGTTTGCTCACAATGGCAACTCCGGCGCGGCCCTTTGCGGTGGCATTATCGTGCAGAACATGCCATTGCCCGGTGGTTTCAAAAAGCTCAATCAAATCTTTGGTTTCTGCACGAACCTCTTGCAGCGCAATGATGTCGGCATCGGCGCCGGCAATCCAATCGGCCATGCCCTTTCGAAATGCGGCGCGCACGCCATTTACATTTACGGTAACCAGTTTGATAGACATGGTTCCAGTTTAACCGCGCGTCTAGACTCGTTTTATGGCAGAGCGAGTGTTGGTTGGTGCGGGGGTTGGTTCGGGCGTTGCCTCTGGCCCGGCGTTTGTGCACTTTCAGGCTATCGAAGCGCTCGCCGAAATCTCAAAACCGGGTGCTCGCATTGGCTTGATTGCAATCAAAAAAGCAATCGATGAGGTTGCCAACGAGCTCGATTCGGTGCAAACCGCCGGTGCCGCCCTCGAGGTTATGCAAGCCCTCGCCATGATCTTGCGTGATCCGCAACTTTTCGAAGTAGTTAAAACACACCTTTCTGAGGGGCACGATGCCTCGCGAGCAATTCGCGGCGCCTTCAATCAATTCGCCCGCCAGTTAGAAGCGCTTGGTGGTTATTTTGCTGCACGAGCTGCCGACCTGGGTTATTTGGGCAACCGAGTTATCGAAGAGTTGAGCGGCCGGCAAGGTGGCCCAGAGTTTCCGGCTGAACCGTTTATTTTGGTCACCGATGCGCTCTCGCCGATTGATGCCGCAAAACTCGACCCGGCCCGAGTGTTGGCCGTCATCACAGCCGAGGGCACGCCAACCTCGCACTCATCAATAATTATTCGGGCGGCAAGATTGCCAATGGTGGTTGGCGCAGTCGGCGCCCCGGTTATTAGGCAGGGGCAAAACCTGTTGGTCGATGCAAGTTCGGGCCAGGTGTTTGTTGAGCCAACAATTGACCGTCGGGCGCAATATGCAAGCGCGGCCAACCCGCCAACCGAGGCCCTCGAGTTGGCTCTGCACCCGAGCGAAAAGCCGCTATCCGTGAAATTGTTGGCCAACCTGGGTTCAAGCATCGAGGCAAAAGTGGCCCTGCAATCGGGCGCCGAGGGTGTTGGCCTGTTTCGCACAGAGTTGCTTTATCTGGGCCGCGATCAGCCGCCCACGTTTGGTGAACAGGTCGCCGAATATGTAGAACTATTGCGCCAATTTGGCTCTTCGCGGGTTATCGTTCGGGTGCTCGACCTCGATTTCGACAAACCCCTGCCGTTTTTGCAGCAGGCTGGCGAGGGGCGCTATGCCAACCGCGGTTTGCAGGTGTTGCTTGCCAACCCGCAAGTTCTCGACACCCAGCTTCGGGCATTAGCCGAGGCCCTCACCATTGCGCCGATGGCCGATCTTTGGGTGATGGCCCCAATGGTTTTAACTGCCCAAGATGCGGCTGCCTTTGCTGGCTTCGCCAGACGTGCAGGCATCAAAAAAGTTGGTGTGATGGTTGAGGTGCCCGAGATTGCTTCGCCCGAGGTGATTGCCGAAGTTTTGAAGCATGTAGATTTTTTGAGCATCGGCACCAACGACCTCACACACTACACACTGGGTTTGAGCCGCCAAAACGGTAACGTTACATTGGCCGATACCCGTAGGCCAGAGGTGCTAAGCCTGATTAGCGCAGTTATTGAGGCTGGCAAGGCTGCAGGCAAACCGGTTGGAGTGTGTGGCGAGGCCGCAAGCGACCCCGAAACAGCACGCCTGCTAATCGAAATGGGGGTTGACAGCCTTTCGGCTTCGCCTTCGCTGTTGCCCGGGCTTCGCTTGGAGTTGTGATTTGTCTGATGCCCAAGGTCGCCACTAGAACCTATAATCAGATTAAATGTAAATCAATCTACAAAATTCAAGCTGGGATCAGAATTGACACCAATTTACAAAAACGTCGAAGCCGCGATTCCAGACAGAATCGCTGATTTGCTTCAGCGGATGACACTCTCCGAAAAAGTCGGTCAAATGTTGCAGTTAGATTCACGCCTCGGAGTTGAGAAACTCATCACGGAGTTTGAGGTTGGCTCTATCTTGCATACGTCGCCAGAACAAATGATCAAGGCGGCCGGCTACATACAAAAAACGCGACTTCAAATCCCTCTTCTAACTGCAGACGATGCAATTCATGGCCACTCTTTTTGGCCGGGTGCGACAATCTATCCAACGCAATTGGCAATGGCTTGTAGTTGGGATGCAGGCCTGATTCAGAGAGCGGCACGCGAGACAGCCAAGGAAGTGGCGGCGACGGGTCTTCACTGGACTTTCTCGCCCGTGGCCTGCATAACCCGAGACCTACGTTGGGGTCGGGTTGGGGAAACTTTCGGCGAAGACCCGTACCTAATTGGCGAGTTGGCTTCGGCGATGGTAGCCGGATATCAGGGCGAAGGGCTTGCAGATAAAACAGCTGTACTAGCTACTGCCAAACACTTTGCCGGTTATTCAGAAACCCAGGGCGGCAGGGATGCCAGTGAAGCGGACTTGAGTCGACGCAAATTGCGGTCTTGGTTTCTTCCGCCATTCGAGAAGCTGGCGAAACAGGGCTGCCGCACGTTTATGTTGGGCTACCAGTCGATCGACGGGGTTCCGATCACGGCAAACAAATGGCTACTCAACGATGTGCTCCGGGCTGAATGGGGCTTCAAAGGTACGTTGGTTACAGACTGGGACAATGTTGGACGCATGGTTTGGGAGCAAAAAACGGAACCAAGTCAGATGCATGCCGCGGCCACCGCCATTAATGCTGGCAATGACTTAATTATGACCACTTGGCAGTTTTATCAGGGCGCAATCGACGCTGTAGCTTCTGGATTAGTCAAAGAAGATCAAATAGATAAGGCTGTGACCCGAATTCTCTCGCTCAAGTTCGAACTGGGCCTCTTTGAAGATCCTCGGTTGCCTGACGAAGAAGTGCAAAAACGGGTTATCGGTCACACTGATCATTCGCAAACAAATCTAGAGCTCGCTAGAAAATCACTAGTTCTCCTGCAAAACAATGGCCTGCTGCCCATAAATCAAAACATTGGCGCGATGCAGATTGCTGTAGTAGGCCCAAATGCCGATGACGCACAGAACCAGCTGGGGGATTGGGCCGGAAACTCGGGTCAGATTAACTGGATGCCTGATGGTCAACCTCGGCACATGATCGAAACCGTTTTGGATGGGCTGCGGGAACTCAGTCCGAGTCACTGGAAAATCGAACACTCGGTCGGCGCAGAAATTGGAGAATTAGTGCCGGATGAACGCGGAGCCAACTTCGAGGATGGGCAGCCTCGGCCTCCCGTGTTGAAACCAGCGCGACCAAAAGCTGCAATCCTTCAACCCGCACTTGATTTGGTTAATGCATCCGATGTTTCGATAGTTGTCGTTGGAGACAGCATCCCGCTGGCAGGTGAAACTCTGTCAACCGCAACGCTAAATCTTGTCGGCAGTCAAATAAAGCTGATCGATGAAATTGCGGCATCGGGGAAAAGTTTTGTTCTCGTCGTGATTTCGACAAAACCTCTCGTGTTGCCCGAGTCTGCTTTTGCCGCGGGGGCGATTATTCAGGCATTTAGTCCAGGCATGCGAGGCGGTAGGGCAATTGCAGAGTTATTGCTAGGAAATTTCGATCCTTCGGGCAGGTTGCCGATCACTTTCGCCAAGCATGTTGGGCAGCAGCCGGTCTACTACAACCAGGTTCGAGGCCAACACGGCGATCGCTATGCTGATTTGACTCAAGATCCGCAATTTGCATTTGGCTTCGGGCTCTCCTACACCAAGGTTTCCTACAGTGATCTACAAATAAGCGCTCACACATACGATCTTGACTCTGTTCTGAGGGCCACCGTCAAACTTCACAACCAGGGGCTGCGGGCATCACTTGAGACTGTCCAGCTTTATGTGTCTGATTTAGTCACCAGTGCAACTTGGGCGGGATTGGAGCTCAAAGGCTATAAGCAAGTTCTTGTGAATCCTGGCGAGGAGAAAATAGTTGAACTCGAATTGGCAACAGCAGATTGTTCGATAGTTGATAGTTCTGGAATTCGTAGAGTTGAACCAGGTGCTTTTAACCTTTTGGTGGGACCTAGCTCGAGACCACAAGATTTGCTTTGTGCAGAATTTGAAATTTGTTAGCGCCATCTCTCTCAGGCGCGGGCATTTCAAATTGATGACTCGAATCAATGCAAGTATCGTTTTTCAAAGAATCAGTGTCGATCAAGGCACTGTAAATCGCGAAAGTACCCAGGTTTGACGTGAATTTCACTGGTTTATGGCTTGGCCATAAAAAACCCGCAGGTGTCTGCCAAGCAAAAACGGCTGCGTCGACTCGATTGACGCTGTTTCGCGCAGAGTTCAATCTTCAGAATGCCACCTGGCCAACGGGTGAAATCTGGATCAGTGCGGATTCACGCTACAAGCTATACCTCAACGGAACCTTAATTGGAGTTGGCCCGGCTAAATCAAGGCAGGGCATCTGGTTCGTTGATCGAGTAGCTTTACCTGCAACTCTCCGCGAAGGCGCGAATTTGATTTCGGTGGAGGTCCTGAGTTACCTAGGGGAAGCGGCCGGCAATGCTTCAGTACTTCGTTTGGGAACGCCGGGTATCTATATCCAGGCGAACGGAGACTTTAAGGACTTGCAAGCAGCGCACGCTTGGAAGTCATTCGAGCCAGTCGGGGCTAAGTTTCTACAAGGAACAAACACACAATTTCTGGGCATCCAAGAGATGGTCGATGGGCGCGACTTTCCTGCGGGATGGTCTGAATTGAAATTTGATGACTCTAGCTGGACTCCGACTGAGCAGATGTCACCGCAGCTTGCCGTCGGCAAAGATCGGCTGCGTGCTCGAGAGATTCCGCAACTGACCTTTAATGAGAGTCGTTTTACCAGAATCTCGAAGCAAAATTCCATCCACGATTGGATTCCCTTAATCCTAGGCTCAGGTGTCGAGGTTGCCCCCGGCAGCAATGTTTACGTCGATTTGGATGCCGGAGAGCTGGTTACCGCATTTTTGACCTTGCAGATATCGGGTGGATCTGATGCATCGATTTCGATTGAAGCTGCAGAATGCTACGAATTGCCCCCGATTGAAGTTCCATGGATTCGGAAAAAGGGAAAGCGCGACGAACCTTTTGGGCAAGACCTTTATGGAGACCCTGATTCTTATGTGGTGGCCGGTAATGGCCTGGTAGGCTCCCCCGAAATTTATCGCCCGTATTGGTTCCGAACGTTTAGGTTTGTGCGACTTCGTGTTCGAACTGGTTCGAGCCCGATTCGAATCGAAGGTCTCAATTTTCAAATTCATAATTATCCGCTTCAAGTCGAGGGTGGTTTCACTACCTCAAACAGCTCATACCTAGAATTGTGGAAGGTTAGTTTACGCACGTTAATCAACTGCATGCATGAAACTTTTGAGGATTGCCCGTTCTATGAACAGCTGCAATACGCGATGGACACCAGATCTCAAGCGCTGTTCACAATGTACATTTCCAACGATGACAGGCTGGTAAGGCGAGCAATCGAAGACTTCGCCGCCTCGGGCGACATGCTTGGTCTCACGGCTAGCCAAACACCCAGCAACCTTCCCCAGATCATTCCAAATTTCGCGCTTTTTTGGGTGTACATGGTGCGAGACCACCTCATGCACCGAGGTGATTTATTGTTTACCAAGTCATTCCTTCCTCGAATCGAGGCGGTGCTTTCCACCTTTCGGAGCGCGCTAAGTGCGAATGGCTTAGTTGTGTCTCCCAAAGGCGAAAAAATTTGGAACTTTGTTGACTGGACGGAATTGTGGAAGGGCGCTCGAGGAGTTCCTCATCTCGGTGCCGCAGGCGAGAATACAATCTCAACATTTATGTATGTCACGGCATTACGTCAGGCCGCAACAGTAGCAAGATTTGTGAATGAACTGGAAATTGCTGCGGGGTATGAGGCCGAAGCGCAATCCTTGAGTGAAAGAATTAGAAAAGGGCCAGCTTTTGACCCAGTTTCAGGTTTGTATCGCGACTCAACCACCGGCGAACCGACAAGCATGCATGCGCAGTTATGGGCGGTCTTGGCCGGCATTGAAGAAGGTGTGAATGCCAACTTGCTGTTGAGCCGGGCATCGGAAAATGCTGCGCTGGCGCCGTGTTCCTATGCCATGTCGCTGGCGCTTTTCGACTCGTTCAGAAGTGCCGGCGTCGACCAGCAAATAGATTGGAAACCGTGGCGCGATATGCTCGACTTGGGTCTGACCACCTGGGCCGAAGATGTAATCTCAAATCGAAGTGACTGCCATGCCTGGGGAAGCGTCCCATTGCAGCACTTTCCGAAATACGAACTTGGCATCGAGCCGCTCTTGCCCGGTTTCGAACGGGTCGGTATCTCACCGTCTCCTAGCAGCCTCAAAGATGCAAACGGTGTAATTCCGACGCCTAGAGGCGACATCGTGGTTAGCTGGGAGCGTCAAATTTCCAGTCATCGCCGTATCTACAACTGCCGAATTCCGGGGGGTATGGAATTTGAAATTACCCCAAATGCTGAAGATGTCATCACAGAGAGAGCAGATGGATTCACCAAAATCAGCTTTACCTTGAGAAACTAGCATCCTCATTTCTCAATCAGGCCTTGTCGATAAGTCGATAGGGTGGATATTTATGACTGATTCGAAATTGCAACGCACTCAAGCCCGGCCAGCAATGAAAGATGTTGCGAAGCTCGCGGGGGTTTCTGTCGCGGCCGTATCTAAAGTTATCCGGAATGCCTATGGCGTTAGCCCAAACATGAAGGCAAAAGTCGAAACCGCGATTTCGGAATTGGGATATCGACCTTCCTTGGCTGCTCGCGCGCTTCGAGGAAGCACATTCACCATTGGTTTCGAGATTCCACAATTAGGCAATGATTTCTTCAACCAAGTCATGGACGGTGCAGTTGAAGCTTTCGAAGGCACGCCGTATCAATTGATTATTGTGACGGGAGGCAATGCATACTCAGGTGAAGAGGCATTGAATTCGTTGATCGACAGGCAGCCTGACGGCGTTGTTGCTATCGCACCTAACGTTCCCGCAGATTGGCTCGAAAACGCCGCTCGCAAAGTGCCAATGGTAGTTCTCGGGAGGCACGACACCTCTCTGGAGTGGGATGTGGTGAGAAACGACGATCACCTCGGCGCCAATTTAGTGATGTCGCATCTGTTCGAGCTTGGCCACAAGCGCATCGCGCATCTAACCGTCCCTCGAAATGACGCAAAAGTGCAAGATGAATCACCGCACGCAATTCGCGAGAATATTTATAGAACCAGGATGCTAGCTGAGGGCTTGGTTCCTGAGGTGCATCAAACGGGTTCCAGCGAAGAATCGGCTCACGACGCTGCCCTCGCTATCCTCAATCAAAATATTGTTCCAACTGCAATATTCGCCGGACACGATACCTTGGCAATGGGCGTGCTTCGAGCGATTGGCGAGCGGGGGCTCACCTCGCAGCATATTTCGGTGGCCGGCTACGACGACATTTACTTGGCTGGAAATCCATTCATTTCACTCACCACGGTCAACCAGTATGGCGCGCGAATGGGGCACCTGGCTGCGCAACTTCTCATGGAGCGAATTTCAGGGAAACGCCAGATTTCTAAGACTGAACTAGTAGTGCCAGAACTAGTTGTAAGAAATTCGACCCAAAAGCCCCAGCGATAAATTCATTTCGGCCACCAGAACGCAAGTTTCATAAATTTTGTATAACGATACCCATTTATAGATATCGTTATACAAAATGCCGTTATTCTTGTATCAACATTGAATCGTTTCAATGGAGTTTCACAATCCCAAAATTTCATTAGGAGACAAGCATGAAAGACCGTCGCTTTAGTAAGGCAATTGCCTTAACCGTTGCAGGTACCCTCGCGCTAGGCGTTTCAATCGCCGGTGCCCCTGCTCAAGCTGCAACTACTATTACTTGGCTAACCGACTCTGGAGCCAACAACCTGGCTCGAGTAAACAGCGTTGTTAAGGCTTTCCAGGCTAAGAACCCAACCATCAAGGTCAAGATTGTAACTCGTCCGGGCGGAAGCACCGGAGACAACTTGGTTAAGACCAAGCTCGCTACTGGAACTATGTCAGACGTTTTCGACTACAACTCAGGTGCGTTGGTTTCTGCGCTCAACCCTGCAAAAACAATCGTCGATGTCAGCAAGGAGTCGTTCTGGCAGAACGTTTACCCTTCTTACAAGCCGGCCGTAACCGTTGCGGCTAAACAGTATGGCGCCCCATTTGGAACTGCTGGAGGCGGAGCGCTTTACTACAACACCAAGGTATTGGCTGCTGCAGGAGTGACCTCAGTTCCTAAGACTTGGAATGACTTCATCGCTGCAAGCCAAAAGATCAAAGCAAACGGTGTTGATGCAATCTGTGGTTCATTCGCAGATTCATGGTCAGCGCAGCTACTCGTTCTAGCCGACTACTTTAACGTTCAAGCTAGCGTAAAGAACTTCGCCGCTGATTACTCAGCTAACAAGGCAAAATTTGCATATGTTCCTCAGGCTTTGGCTTCATTCTCAAAGATGGAGCAGACCTTTGCCCTGGGTCTTTACAACAAGAACGCAGCAACTACCAAGTATTCAGAAATTGGTAAATTGATCGGTGCTGGTAAGTGTGGCTTCTACCCAATGGGAACCTGGTTCACCCAGGACATCCCGGCAGAAAACGCAAACGAAGTTGGTTTGATGAACCTTCCGGGAACCTCGGCCAAGTCAAACGGACTAACCGTTTGGATGCCAGGCGCCATGTACATTGCAAAGTCGAGCAAAAACCTAGTTGCTGCGAAGAAGCTTCAGGCTTTTGTGGTAACCAAGGCTGGAACTGACGCTTGGGTGAAGGGTGATGTTTACTCGGGTCCTTTCATGACCAAGGACCAGACTGCGGCTCCCGCGGGCGTTCCCCTAGCTACTAAGAACTTGGCATCACTGATGAAGGGCGCAAGTAGCCCAGCTCTCGAGTATGTGTCGGCTATCAAGGGACCACACCTAGACAGCATCTGCGTGCAGGTGCTAACCGGGCAGGTGTCAGCCAAAGAGGGTGCAGCTTTGTATGACAAGGATGTTGCGGCTCAGGCCCAGCAACTTGGCATCAAGGGCTGGTAACAACTAAGTAGTTAAAACCAGGTGCCCTGCCTGCTATCCCGATTGAGTGGCAGGCAGGGTTCACCTCTTAGTGAATAGAGAAGAAGTGCGTAGCAAATCAAAATCGAAACTTACAGCGGTTCGACTCAAAAATTACCCGCTTTGGTTTCTAATGCCTTTGGGAATTATCTTCTTAGGTTTGTACTTGCTCCCGACTATTACATCTCTGTATTACTCGACCCAGCGCTGGACGTTGTTTGACACCACGTTCGTCGGCTTAGATAATTTCATACAGTTTCTGCAAGATCCGTTTCTCTTAAATGGAGTAGTAAACACGTTCGTCTATGCGTTCCTTACCTCTGGCTTGAAGGTAACTATAGGAATGTTCCTGGGCGTTTTGCTTATGAGCAATATAAAATTCCGGGGCCTAATTCGAAATATTATTTTCTTCCCCGTACTAGTCAGCACGATCGGAATTGGAATCACTTTTCAGGTTTTGATGAAGCCTGACATTGGCGTCCTAGACGGCATCGTTCGACTTCTTGGCGGGCCTGATGTCGGAATTCTCGGGAGTCCAGCTACAGCTATCTTTGGCGTAATTTTGGTTGATGTTTGGAAGGGCGTCGGTCTGGCGACTGTAATTTACCTGGCCGGTCTATCTTCGATTCCACAGGAATATTACGAGGCGGCGAAAGTTGATGGAGTAACTGGATGGCAAAATTTCCGCCACATCATATTGCCGTTGCTTCAGCCGGCAACCAATACCGTGATCATTCTCTCCCTGATCGGCGGACTGCGGTCATTTGATCTTATTTGGGCTATGACAGGGGGAGGGCCGGGTTTCGCCTCCGACGTGCTCGCATCCTTGATCTATAAACAGTACCAATCTGGATTCTTTGGTCTTTCAACCGCCGGAAATGTGGCGATGTTCGTGCTGATCCTTCTGCTAATCGTTCCACTCAATAAATTCCTAAAGTCTCGCGAGGTCGAAGTCTAAAATGAGGTCAACAAAAAATGCTCGCTGGGTTTGGGGTAGTTTCGCGCTGGCCGTTTCGGTTCTAGTTTTTGTGGTTCCTTTCGCCTTTATTGCGTTGAACGCCGCAAAAACGCGAGAGGAAGCGCAACTTTTCAGTTTCAGTTGGCCACAACATTTCCAGGCCTGGGATAATCTGGTTGCGGTTTTTGAAGCGAATGAATTCATGATTTTGCGAGCCTTTACAAACTCGATTGCCCTGACCGTTTTTTCTGTCACTATTCTTGTGCTGTTTGCCGCCATGGCGTCGTGGATAATCGAGCGACGCGGTGGAGTTGCGGCAAAGCTGGCGAATGGATTGGTTCTGATTGGGCTCATGATTCCACCAGCGTTGGTGCCAACAATCTTTTTACTACAAGCGCTTGGTATTTACGGTACCTTTCCGAGCATGGTGTTAGTCGAAATAGCCTTCAATACAAGCTTCACAATAATGATTTTCAGGTCTTTTATTTCGACTATTCCTCGAGAATTGGATGAGGCGGCAATCATCGATGGAGCGGGCAGTTTGCAACTGTTCTTCCTAATTGTCTTCCCGCTTTTGAGACCAATTTTGGTGACGGCAATTATTTTGAATTCCGTTTTTGTATTCAATGATTTTGTAAACCCGCTGTATTTCCTACCGGGCGAGGGCACCGAAACCGTGCAGGTAACCCTGTATAACTTCAGCAGTCAGTACCTCACCGATTACAACTTGCTTTTCATGGATATTCTCGTCATCACTATTCCGATGGTGATCATGTTTGCCATCTTTAACAAACGCATCGTGGCAGGAATGACCGCGGGTGCGGTGAAGGGCTAATTGGGTAAGCCAGACTGGATTCAAATCGAGTAACTAAATCGATTAGTTTGATCAAAAGAATGTCCCCGAGGAAATATTCCTCGGGGACATTCTTTTGTAACTTTTTATGGAGTCTTAGGGCTTGCCTCGCAAGATTGCCTGCTTTACTTCGGCGATGGCCTTGGTAACCTCAATGCCGCGAGGGCAGGCCTCGGTGCAGTTGAAGGTGGTGCGGCAACGCCAAACGCCCTCTTTGTCGTTCAAGATGTCGATGCGCACTTCGGCCGCTTCGTCACGTGAGTCAAAGATGAAGCGGTGTGCATTCACAATTGCTGCCGGGCCAAAGTATTGGCCGTCTGTCCAGAAGACAGGGCAAGAGGTGGTGCAGGCGGCGCAAAGAATGCACTTGGTGGTGTCTTCAAACTTTGAGTGCTGAGCAGCGCTCTGCAGGCGCTCTTTCTCGGGTTTGTCGCTGGCGATCAAGAACGGCTTGATGTCGCGGTAGGCCTGATAGAACGGGTTCATGTCGACAACTAGGTCTTTTTCGACCGCTAGACCCTTGATCGGCTCAACATAAATTGGCTGAGTGATGTCGAGGTCTTTTACGAGGGTCTTGCAAGCAAGGCGGTTGCGGCCGTTGATGCGCATGGCATCTGAGCCACACACGCCGTGAGCGCAAGAGCGGCGGAAGGTTAGTGAACCATCCATCTCCCACTTGATCTTGTGCAGGGCGTCGAGCACGCGGTCGGTGCCGTGAACCTCAACATCGAAGTCTTGCCAACGAGCTTCTTGGCCGTCTTCGGGGTTGAAGCGGCGAACAAACAGGGTGACGGTGAAAGACGGCACTGCGCCAAGTTCTTCAAATTCGGTGGCCATTAGTACTTACGCTCCATCGGCTGGTAGTTAGTAATAGTGACTGGCTTCCAGTCGAGCTTGATGTTATCGCCAGGCTTTTTTGGCTTTTTGTCAGTCAAATACGCCATCGAGTGAACCATAAACTTTTTGTCGTCTCGGGTCTCAAAATCTTCGCGGAAGTGACCACCGCGGGATTCGCGACGCTCACGAGATGTGAATGCCAAAACCTCGGCTAGGTCTAGCAAGAAGCCCAGCTCGATTGCCTCAAGAAGGTCGGTGTTGAATCGCTGACCCTTGTCTTGAACCGAGATGTTCTCATAGCGCTCGCGAAGTTCGGCAATCTTGTCGAGGGCTTCGTTTAGCGACTCTTCGGTGCGATAAACCTGGGCGTTCTTATCCATGGTGTCTTGCAACTCTTTGCGAAGCACGGCAACCTTTTCGGTGCCCTTCGAGTTGCGAACCTTCTCGATCATCGAAACAACCTCGTCGGCGGCATTTGCCGGAACCGGCACATGCTTGGCGGTCTTGGCATATTCAACGGCCGCGATGCCGGCACGCTTGCCGAACACGTTGATGTCGAGCAGCGAGTTGGTGCCGAGGCGGTTTGCGCCGTGAACCGAAACACAGGCACATTCGCCAGCGGCATACAAACCAGGAACGACGGTTTTGTTGTCGCGAAGAACCTCGGCCTGCACGTTGGTCGGAATTCCACCCATTGCGTAGTGCGCGGTTGGGAACACCGGAACCGGTTCGGTGTAAGGCTCGACGCCTAGATAGGTGCGAGCAAACTCGGTGATGTCTGGAAGCTTCTCGTCGATCACCTCTGGTGGCAGGTGAGTTAGGTCGAGCAGAACATAGTCTTTGTTAGGGCCGGCGCCGCGGCCTTCACGAACCTCGTTCGCCATTGCGCGAGCAACCATGTCGCGGGGGGCAAGGTCTTTGATGGTTGGGGCATAGCGCTCCATGAAGCGCTCGCCAGATGAGTTGCGCAGAATTCCACCCTCGCCACGAGCTGCTTCAGAAAGCAAAATGCCGAGGCCGGCAAGGCCGGTTGGGTGGAACTGGTAGAACTCCATGTCTTCGAGCGGAAGACCCTTGCGGTAGATGATGCCAACGCCATCGCCGGTGAGCGTGTGAGCGTTAGAAGTGGTCTTGAAGATCTTGCCGAAACCACCGGTGGCAAAAATGATTGATTTGCCCTGGAACACGTGAAGCTCGCCGGTAGCAAGCTCGTAGGCGACCACGGCAGATGGGCGCTCTACGCCATCGACCTTGGTCATGATTAGGTCGAGAACATAGAACTCGTTATAAAACTCGATGCCGAGCTTTACGCAGTTTTGGTACAAAGTTTGAAGAATCATGTGACCGGTGCGGTCTGCTGCATAGCAAGAACGGCGAACCGGAGCCTTGCCGTGGTCGCGGGTGTGGCCACCGAAGCGGCGCTGGTCGATCTTGCCGTCTGGCGTGCGGTTGAAAGGCAGGCCCATGTTTTCTAGATCGATTACAGCCTGAACCGATTCTTTAGCCAAGATTTCGGCGGCATCCTGGTCTACCAGGTAGTCGCCACCCTTAACTGTGTCGAAGGTGTGCCACTCCCAACTGTCTTCTTCAACGTTGGCTAGTGCCGCAGCCATGCCGCCCTGAGCCGCACCGGTGTGCGAGCGGGTAGGAAATAGCTTTGAGATAACGGCGGTCTTGGCGTGTGGCCCGGCCTCGATGGCGGCGCGCATGCCTGCGCCACCAGCGCCAACAATTACTACGTCGTATTCGTAGTGGTGAACCTTTGGAGTTGCGTTAGACAATTTTCAGATTTCCTTAGGGCTACTTTGCCGGGCAGAACGATGGAAGAAGCTCTGCGGCAGCGCCGGCAGGGCAAGGGTCAAAAGTGAAGACAACCAGGGTGCCTAGAACGATCAGCACGGCGCAAATCGACCAAAGCGACCAAACCAAAGTCTTGCGAACGGCCTCTCTTTCGGTGTAGTCGTTCACAATGGTGCGCATTCCGTTGGTTCCGTGAATCAGCGCAAGCCACAGCATTAGAAGGTCCCAGACCTGCCAGAACGGGTCAGACCACTTTCCGCCAACAAAGGCAAAATCAATTGCCTTGATGCCTTCACCCAAGAACAAGTTGGTAAAAAGGTGGCCAAAGATCAAGAAAATCAGAACTACACCTGATGCGCGCATGTAGAGCCAGCCATATTTTTCCCAGTTGGCTGATTTGCGGCTGCGTGGGCTGCGTGGTTGTTCAATAACGATAGACATCCCCGGCTCCTTAAATCTCAAAACCGAATACGTGTGAAAGGTGGCGAGGTGCAAAGCCTAGGAAGGCGATGGCGGCGATCGCGATGACAATCCAGAACATCACGTTCTGGTATTTGACACCCTTGCGCCAGAAGTCGATCAGAATCACACGAACACCATTTAGTGCGTGAAAAAGAATTGCGGCAACCAGGCCCAACTCGGCTAGGCCGATTAGGGGAATTTTGTATGTGCTGATGACCGCGTTGTATGCCTCAGGGCTAAGGCGCACCAGAGCAGTGTCGAGAACGTGAACTAGGAGGAAGAAGAAAATTGCCACGCCGGTGATGCGATGCAACACCCATGACCACATTCCAACTTTGCCTCGGTACAAAGTACCTGCTGGTTTTGACGGCACGAAAAATCCTCTCGATTCGGCTACTTCTTCGAAGACGAAAACACCCCAAGTCTATTGCCTGTTGATGCGGCCTATCGCTCAAAAACGAACCATCGACTAGGGTTTTTCTTGATATGAGCATTCAGCGCGAACCACTCGACCGTTTCTTCAGCATCATTCCCGCCGGAGGAATCGGTAGCCGCCTTTGGCCACTTTCGCGTGCCTCGGCACCTAAGTTTTTGCACGACCTAACCGGTTCGGGTCAGACCCTGCTTCAAGACACCTGGGATCGATTGACTCCGATTGCCGGAAAAGATCGAATCTTGGTTGTCACCGGCAAGGTGCACAAGTCGGCGGTGCTCGACCAAATCGAAGACTTATCGACCGAAAACCTGGTGCTCGAGCTGTCGCCCAAAGACTCAACGGCGGCCATTGCGCTCGCCGCAGCAATTCTGATGCAGCGTGAACCAGACGTAATTGTTGGTTCGTTCGCCGCCGACCACGTGATCAACGAGGATGAGCAGTTTCGGGCCACAGTGCGCGAAGCCGTAGAGGTTGCTGCAACCGGCAAGATTGTGACAATCGGAATCGAACCGACCGAACCCTCGGTCGGCTTTGGTTACATTAAATCGGGTGAATCTTTGGGGCTCGAAAAGGCTCCCAACGCTCGCCACGTAATCAAGTTTGTTGAAAAACCAAACATTGCCAAAGCTCGCAGATATGTAGAGTCGGGCGAATACCTATGGAACGCTGGAATGTTTATTGCGCCGGCGTCGGTGCTGCTTGAGCAGCTGGCAAAATCTGAGCCAGAGCTTCACGCATCAATTATTGAGTTGGCCGCCGCTTGGGATGCAGAAAATCGCAAGGCGGCTTTCGAAAAGATCTGGCCAAAGCTTAAGAAGGTGGCAATCGACTATTCGGTTGCCGAACCAGCCGCTGCGGCAGGTTTGGTTGCCGTTGTGCCTGCCAACTTCACCTGGCACGATGTTGGCGATTTTGCCGCCATTGCCGAGCTGCAATCACAGGGCCGACGCGGAAACCTGGCGGTCTTAGGAAACGCCAAGGTTCTTGCCGATTCTTCCAGTGGAATTTTGATCAGCGACACCGATCGACTCATCGCGCTCATCGGTGTCGAAGACATCATTGTGGTTGACACCCCAGACGCACTTTTAGTAACCACTAAAGAACACGCTCAACGGGTAAAGAGCCTGGTTGATGCGCTAAAGGCCACCGGCCACTCAGATGTTCTCTAAAGTGCAAAGCTGGCCAGTTAAAACAGTTCTGTAACGACTGGGTTAATAATTTGCTCTAAATCGTTTTCAACCTGATTTGCTTTGTTCCCGAGGTCTAGGCTGAAGGTGCAAACCGATTGGTGAAATCCACCGGTCGTTTTTCAGGAGGAAACAAGTGAAGATTTCACACACCGCTCTTAGGGGCCTTGCACTTGCTGCTGCAGCAAGCATCGCTCTAGCAGGTTGCGCCGCTGCACCCGCAGAACCAACTGCAACTCCAGTCGACTACAAGGCCTGCATGGTTTCAGACTCTGGAGGCTTCAACGACGCATCATTCAACCAGGAGGCCTACGCTGGCCTTCAGGAAGCTAAGGCTAGCCTTGGTGTTCAGACCGCAGAGGTTGAGTCACCAAACACCGCAACCCAAACCGACTACACCTCGGCCGTTGACTCAATGGTTGCCGAGGGTTGCGACCTAATCATCAACGTTGGCTTCGCTCTTGCAGCGGCTACTCGCGATGCAGCCAAGGCAAACCCAACCGTTAACTTCGCATTGATCGACTCAGCTCTTTCAAACGATGACTTCTCGCCTTTGACACTCGACAACGTGAAGCCAATCCAATACGACACCGCTGAAGCAGCATTCCTTGCTGGTTACCTAGCGGCAGCTACCTCAAAGACCGGCAAGGTTGCAACCTACGGTGGCATGTTGTTCCCATCAGTAACCATCTTCATGGATGGCTTCAAGCAGGGTGTTGAGCACTACAACACCGCTAAGGGCAAGAACGTTAAGGTTCTTGGCGCCGATGGCACCGACAGCTCAAAGTGGGCTGCAACCGGTGACTTCAACGACCAGGCTAAGGGCAAGACCCTAACCGAGCAGTTCTTTGCACAGGGCGCAGACATCGTTCTTCCGGTTGCTGGCCCAGTGGGCATCGGCACCGGGCAGGCAACCCTTGGCAAGAAGGGCACCCTAGTTATCGGTGTTGACTCTGACTGGTTCGGTCTAGCAACTCACGCCGAATACAAGGCAAACATCTTGACCTCGATCGAGAAGAAGATGGCTAAGGCCGTTCTTGAGATCATCCAGTCTGGTGTCGACGGCGCCTTCACCGGTGGCGACGCAAACCAGTATGTTGGCACCCTTGCCAACGGTGGCGTAAAGATCTCGGCTGCACACGACGTTGCTTACCCAGCTGGCATTCAGGCAGAGCTTGACGCTCTTCAGGAAGAGATCATCGCGGGCACCATCGTGGTTAGCTCGATCTACAAGAAGTAAATCTGTAGCAAAATTGATCGGGGGTTGTGGTTCGCCACAACCCCCGATTAAATTTCAAAGACGAACGGTAAAGCAATGAAGCTAGAACTTCGTGGCATCACAAAGCGATTTGGCGCGATGACCGCAAACGACAATGTGAACCTAGTGGCGCAAGGTGGCCAAATTCACTGTCTGCTCGGCGAAAACGGTGCCGGCAAATCAACTCTCATGAACGTCTTGTATGGCCTCTATCAGGCCGACGGCGGAGACATACTTCTAGACGACAGGGTCGTCAAATTTTCTGGCCCGGGCGATGCCATGGCCGCGGGTATTGGCATGGTGCACCAGCACTTCATGCTCATCCCGGTATTTACGGTTGCCGAAAACGTAATTCTTGGCCACGAGCCAACCAAGTTTGGCGGCCTTCTAGACCTCGAATCGGCGCGAGCCAAGGTGCGCGAGGTTTCGGCAAGGTTCGGTTTTGAGCTTGACCCGGATGCAATTGTTGGCGACCTTGCAGTTGGTGTGCAGCAGCGAGTTGAGATTATCAAGGCGTTAATTGGCGATGCCAAGGTGTTGGTT
This sequence comes from Rhodoluna sp., assembly GCA_024641985.1. Taxonomy (GTDB): domain Bacteria; phylum Actinomycetota; class Actinomycetes; order Actinomycetales; family Microbacteriaceae; genus Rhodoluna. Next base: position 125,946 of record JAHEBZ010000001.1, read on the forward strand.
TTTGATGAGCCAACCGCAGTGCTCACCCCTCAAGAAACCGACGAGTTGATGCAGATCATGAAGCAGCTTCGCGAGCAGGGCACGGCAATCGTGTTTATCACCCACAAACTTCGCGAAGTTAAAGAGGTAGCCGACAAGATCACCGTGATTCGTTTGGGCAAAATTGTTGGCGAAGCCGACCCTAGTTCTTCGGCCAACGAACTCGCCTCAATGATGGTTGGTCGCGCGGTTGACCTCGACGTTGAAAAAGCGCCGGCAAAACCTGGCTCGGCAACTTTCAAAGTTGCTGGTTTGAGCGCCTGGAATCATGCCGGAACCAAAGTTCTCGATGACATCAACCTCGAAATTCACCAGGGTGAGATTTTGGTTATTGCCGGTGTTCAAGGTAATGGCCAGACCGAACTGACCGAGGCAATCATTGGCATGCATGGCAAAACGCACGGTTCGATTGAGTTAAACGGTCAGCAATTGATTGGCAAAAACGTGAAGCAAGTTCTTGATCTGGGCGTTGGCTTTGTGCCCGAAGATCGCACCGAAGATGGCTTGGTGGCCGAGTTCACCATCGCCGAAAATTTGATGCTCGACCGCAGCGATCGCAAACCCTTTGCCAAGGGAATCAGCCTTCAACTCGATGTGCTAAAAAAGTTTGCCGAAGAAAAACTAAAGCAGTTTGACATTCGTGCGCAGGGAATTAGCTCTAAGGCATCGGAGCTTTCTGGCGGAAACCAACAGAAGGTGGTGTTGGCGCGTGAGCTATCGCGCGAACTCAGCCTGCTGGTTGCATCGCAACCAACCCGCGGTCTCGATGTTGGTTCGATCGAGTTCGTGCACGAGCAAATCGTTGCCACTCGCGACCGAGGAGTTCCGGTTTTGATTGTTGCCACAGAGCTCGATGAGGCCACCCAGCTTGGCGATCGAATCGCCGTGATGTATCGGGGCAAGATTGTTGGCATTGTGCCTTCAGACACCCCACGTTCGGTTCTAGGTCAAATGATGGCGGGTATCAGCTCATGAATAAAGTGATGAAAGAAATCTTTTCGGCCAGCACTCTGAACACGGTTCTAGCCGTGGTTGCCTCGTTTGTTTTTGGTGGCGTGCTGATTGCGTTCGCTAACGAAAACGTTCAGGTTGCGGCTGGTTACTTGTTTGCCAGGCCAGCCGATTTCTTTATGGCCATCTGGAACTCGGTATTCGGAGCCTACGACGCTCTGTTTCGTGGCGCAGTCTTCAACTACAAACTCGACGGAATCGTTGCGATGGTGAAACCCATTACCGAAACTCTGGCCTATGCAACTCCAATCACACTTTCGGGTTTGGGCCTGGCTGTAGCCTTCCGCTCTGGGCTGTTCAACATCGGTGCGCCTGGTCAAATTATGTTCGGCGCCATGTTCGCCGGTTGGATCGGCATCAACCTAGATCTTCCGTTTTACATTCACTTCCCAATCGCAGTGATTGCTGGCGTGATTGGCGGTGCTCTTTTCGGAGCCCTGGTTGGATTTTTGCGGGCAACTACCGGCGCTAACGAAGTTATTGTCACCATCATGTTCAACTACATTGCCGCGCTGTTGCTTGGTTGGCTACTCAAGACTCCGGTGCTTCAGGCGCCCGGTGCAGTCAACCCAATTTCTGCCGCGGTTAGTGACTCGGCAAAATACCCGCTCTTGTTCGGCGAACAGTTCAGGGTGCACACCGGTTTTGTGATGATGTTGCTTGCCGTTGTTGCGGTTTGGTGGTTTCTAAATCGCTCTTCCATCGGTTTTCAGTTCAGGGCGTTGGGCCACAACCCAAACGCGGCCAAAACCGCGGGCATCAACATTGGCCTCACCTTCGTTTTGGTTATGGCCGTTTCGGGCGCTCTGTCGGGGCTTGCTGGCACAACACAAATATTGGGAACCGAAAAATTTCTGACCACCGGTGTTGCCGCAAGCTATGGCTTTGATGCCATCACCGTGGCACTGCTTGGCCGCAACAACCCCTGGGGTGTTTTGGTGGCCGGCATCTTGTTCGGTGGCCTTCGAGCCGGAGCAGTAACCATGCAAGCCAGCCAGGGTGTGCCAATCGATATTGTGCTGGTTGTTCAATCAATGATCGTGTTGTTCATCGCAGCACCACCGCTGGTGCGTGCAATGTTCAGACTTAAAGCACAGAAGGGAGGTGCGCAGTGAAGCAGTCAAAGCGCACCCCGCTGGCACTAGCCATTTTGTCGTTTGTTGGTCTTTGGTTGTGGCTCACGGCACCAACCCAAGTGACCACAATTCAAACCACCACCGACACCGATATTTTTGCGCTGCCTAGTTTTGGCGTTGCGGCATCGCTTATTGCGGCGGTCGCGTATGCAATCTTGCTGGTTACCACCGCGGTTTCGGCCTGGTGGGTTATCAAGTTGAACCACAAGACCCCGCGCTGGGTGGTTTTGACATTTGGCATCGCTTTGGTGCTCACCATCCTGGTCGATCTGTTTGCCGGCAAAACCATGCCCATCACATCCTTGTTGCAAGGGTCGCTGGCTCTCGCCGTTCCGCTAATTTTCGGCTCGTTGGCAGGTGTGCTTAGCGAACGCGTGGGCATAGTGAACATTGCCATCGATTCGCAATTGCTGGCGGGTGCCTTTGTGTCGGCTTTCGTGGCATCTATTTCAGACAACCTTTACGCCGGCCTGCTAGGTGCCGTGATTGCCGGAGCCCTGGTTTCATGGGTGCTTGCCGTGTTCAGCATTAAATACATCGTTGATCAGATCATCGTTGGTGTGGTTTTGAACGTTCTAATTGTTGGCCTAACCAACTTCTTGTTCTCAACCTTGCTGGTATCCGACATTGCGGCTTTCAACCAACCTCCTCGCTTCGAAAAAATTCTGGTGCCGCTGCTCGGCCAAATTCCGGTTATCGGCCCAGTTTTGTTCAATCAAACCCTCATCGTCTACCTCATGTATCTTGCTGTCGCCGGCGTTTTTATTGCACTGTTCAAAACTCGCTGGGGTCTTCGGGTTCGTGCGGTTGGCGAATACCCAAAGGCCGCCGACACGGTTGGCATCAAGGTGTTTCAAACCCGCTATATCTCGGTGATGATTGGCGGTGCTCTGGCTGGTTTAGGTGGTTCATTCTTTACGCTTGGCCAGGTGGGTGCGTTTGGCAAAGAGATGACCAACGGAGCGGGCTATATTGCTCTTGCAGCGTTGATCTTTGGCCGCTGGAACCCGATTTATGCGGCCTTGGCGGCATTGCTTTTCGGCTTCGCTCAAAACCTGCAATACGGCCTAGCCATCATCGGTTCTGATGTGCCAAGCGAGTTCTTGCTCATGCTTCCATATGCGCTCACCGTGGTTGCGGTTGCCGGTTTGGTTGGCAAGGTTACCGGCCCGGCAGCTGCCGGCAAAGCCTACATAAAGAGTTAGGTTCAGAATGATCGAAATCAACTGGGATGCCCTCCGGGCTGTCGCCAACTCGGCAATGCGCAGAGCATACGTGCCCTACTCAAAGTTTCCGGTTGGGGCTGCGGCCCTAACCGAAGACGGCCGAATGGTTTCTGGTTGCAACATCGAAAACGCATCATATGGCCTAACCCTTTGCGCGGAATGCTCGCTGCTAAGCGATTTGTTTATGCAAGGTGCCGATGGCTCACAGGGTGCCGCCGGAAACCGTTTGGTTGCCTTCACCTGTGTTGACGGCCACGGCAATATCTTGATGCCATGCGGTCGTTGCCGCCAGCTTTTATTTGAGCACTCGGCCCCGGGCATGATTCTTGAGACGGTTTCGGGCATGCGCACTATCGAACAAGTAATTCCAGATGCCTTCGGGCCTCGAGATCTTGAAGAGAGAAAATAATGGGGCAGTTTGCCGCACCAGAGTTGATTATTGCCAAGCGCGAGAAGGGCGAGCTTTCGACCGAGCAAATTGACTGGTTAATAGCCAACTACACCTCGGGAGTTGTTGCCGACGAACAGATGTCGGCGATGGCAATGGCCATTTTGCTAAACGGCATGAACCGTCGCGAAATTAAAGACCTAACCATGGCCATGATTGCCTCTGGCGAGCGGTTGAACTATAACGACCTGGCCTGGCCAACCGCCGATAAGCACTCGACCGGTGGCGTTGGCGACAAAATAACTTTGCCGCTTGCACCGTTGGTGGCTGTCTTTGGCGTCGCTGTTCCGCAACTTTCGGGCCGCGGCCTTGGCCACACCGGTGGAACTCTAGACAAACTCGAGTCGATTAGCGGCTGGCGCGCCTCGATTAGCAACGAAGAATTTCACCGTCAGCTAGCCGAGGTTGGCGCGGTTATTTGTGCCGCCGGTTCTGGCCTTGCCCCTGCCGATCGAAAACTCTATTCGCTTCGCGATGTAACTGGCACGGTTGAGGCAATTCCGCTAATTGCCAGCTCGATCATGTCTAAAAAAATTGCCGAGGGAACCAAGTCGTTGGTGCTCGATGTAAAGGTGGGCTCTGGCGCATTCATGAAAAACATCGATCGCGCACGCGAGCTGGCAACGGTGATGGTGCAACTTGGTCAAGATGCCGGCGTAAACACATCGGCGCTGTTAACCGATATGTCAACACCACTTGGTCTCAAAATTGGCAACGCGCTCGAGGTTGAAGAATCGGTCGAAGTGTTGGCTGGCGGTGGGCCAGCCGATGTAGTTGAGCTGACTGTGGCACTGGCAACCGAAATGCTGCGGTTAGCCGGCAAAACTGATCTAGATGTTGCCGCGGCACTAAGCGACGGCCGGGCGATGGACAAATGGCGCCAGATGATTGCCGCCCAAGGAGGCGACCCCGATGCCGCGCTGCCGGTGGCCAAAGAGAGCCATGTGGTTTATGCAGAGCAAACCGGCTATCTGAGCCAACTCGATGCCCTTGCCCTTGGCACTGCATCTTGGCGCCTGGGTGCCGGCCGTGCCCGCAAAGAAGATGCTGTGCAATTTGGTGCCGGCATCACCTTGCACGCTCAACTTGGCGACAAAGTGACCGCTGGTCAACCTCTGTTAACCTTGTTCACAGACGAACCTGCCCGCTTTGATCGTGCCCTTGAGGCTATTGATGGGCAAATTCAGGTGAGCGCCGATGCTCAGCCGGCCCGAAAAATAATTCTCGACCGCATCGATCGCTAACGCGCAACTCAAACGAAAGGCACCACCCCATGGCTCAATTCGACATTCGTTCGCTGCCAAAGATCTCGCTGCACGACCACCTCGATGGCGGCTTGCGCCCGCAAACCATCATTGAACTGGCTGCCGAAATTGGCTACGAGTTGCCTGCCGACAACGCCAAAGACCTAAAACGCTGGTTCGAAAAATCGGCCGATTCGGGCAACCTTGTCGACTATCTAAAAACTTTCGATGTAACCACCGCCGTTATGCAAACCAAAGAGGGCCTAACTCGGGTTGCTCGCGAATTTGTGCTCGACCTAGCCAACGATGGCGTTATCTATGGCGAAATTCGCTGGGCGCCAGAGCAACACCTAACCAGGGGTTTAACTCTCGACGAAACCGTTGATGCCGTGCAGGATGGCCTAGAACAGGGCATCGAAATTGTTGAGGCTCAGGGCGGCTTTATTCGCACCGGTCAATTGGTTACCGCAATGCGTCACGCCGATCGAGCCCTCGAAATCGCCGAGCTTGCGGTGCGTCACCGCAACGATGGAGTAGTTGGCTTTGACATTGCCGGTGCCGAAAAGGGCTTTTTGCCAAACCGCCACAAGCTTGCCTTCGATTATCTCGCCTCAGAGCTGTTTCCGGTAACTGTTCACGCTGGCGAGGCCGACGGCATTGAGAGCATTAAAGATGCCATCGTTTCGGGCCGGGCTCTGCGCCTTGGCCACGGTGTTCGGCTTATCGAAGACATCATGTTTAGCCGCACCGAAGGCGAAACCGATGTGGTGGTGCTTGGCCCGGTTGCCGAGTGGGTTCACGACCGAGGCATTGCACTCGAAACCTCGCCTTCTTCTAACCTGCAGACCGGCGCCATTTCGATGCTTGGCGACAAAATGACCGATCACCCAATTGATGTGCTCTATGACCTTGGCTTTAAAGTAACCGTCAACACCGACAACCGTCTGATGAGCGGCACTTCGCTTACCCGCGAGCTTGAGCTGTTGGTCGACGCGTTTGGCTACAACCTTGGCGATCTCGAACTGTTCCAAATCAATGCGGCCGAAGCGGCTTTTCAGGCCATCGAAGATCGCGAAGAACTTATCGAAATGATTACCGAAGGTTTTGACCAAGCCGGTCGCTAGGCCCTTGCAATGATGTTTCCAGCTCTGGCCCACGCGGTTGCGGCCGAGTCAATTCGGGTAGGGGCACTTGCCCTCGACCGCGAGCACGCTATCGAAATGGCGGGCGATTTGCTAGTTGCCGGGGGTAGGGCAACTCCCGAATATTCTCAGCAAATGCTCGATGCTTTGGCCGAACACGGGCCATACATGGTCATTGCACCGGGCCTGGCGTTGGTTCACGGGCGCCCATCCGAGGCAGTTCTAGAAACCGGGTTATCTTTGCTCACGCTTGCCCAACCGGTGGTGTTTGGCAACCAGGCAAACGACCCGGTTCGCCTGGTTATTGGGCTTTGCGCCTTCGATCACAGTTCACACATAGAGATGATGCAAGAGTTGGCTATGTTTTTAATGAATGACGCCAATGTGAATTTGCTGTTAAATGCAGTCAATTCTGAACAGATTCGAGAGCTCTTCTAAATTAGCCTGCGACAATAAAGGCATGAAGATTATTGCCGTGTGTGGGATGGGCATCGGCACGTCTGTTTTATTGAAGATGAATGCCGAGAAGGTTTTGCGTCAACTCGAACTTGAGGCAACCGTAGAGGCAGCCAGCCTCGAAATTGCTCGTGCATCACGCGACGCCCAGATAATTTTGACCACACCCGATTTGGTGCCGCAGTTGCAGGGTCTGCCATCTGAGGTAATTGCGATCGAGCACTTTTTTGACCTCGAAGAGATCACCGAAAAGCTTTCGAAGAGTTTGCTCTAACTCAAAACTTGGCGCATTGCCGCCTCGAGCGCATCTAAGCCTTGCTTTGCGCCCTCAGCCGAACTGCCAATGGTCTGCAAATAGCACTTGAGTTTGGGCTCGGTGCCCGATGGCCTCACGATCACGCGGCGGCCGTCGGCAAGATCAAATCGCACTCCATCGGTTGCTGCCAGGTTTTGGTTGCCAACCAGCAAATCGGTAAAGGCTACCGGCGAACCATCGATTTGGGCGGGCGGTTGCGAACGCAGGCCGTGCATCAGGGTCGAAATCAAACTTAGGTCGGTCACTCGAATCGATATTTGCCCGGTGGCATAGTGGCCAAATTTTGCGCCAAGTTCGGCCAGGTGGTCGGTGAGAGTTTTGCCTTGGTCGGCAAGCCTGGTGGCCAACTCGCAAATAATTAGTGCCGCCGATATGCCATCTTTGTCGGGGGTGTGCGCGGCATCAACGCAATAACCGAGGGCCTCCTCGAAGCCGAAAATCAAGTTCTCAACCTTCGATATCCACTTGAAGCCGGTGAGGGTTTCGCGATAGCCAAGGCCATAGTGCCCCGCCACAGTGCCTAGTGCCGATGATGAAACAATCGAGCAGGCAAGGTTGCCGGTTCGGCCTTCGGCAACCGCGCGCCGGGCCATTTCGTCACCAAGAATCAAGCCAATTTCATCGCCGGTTAGCCTGCGCCATTTCTCTGAAACGCTCGGGTCTGGCACGCCAATCGCCAGCCGGTCGGCATCGGGGTCGTTGGCAATAATCAGGTCGGCGCCAACTTCGCGAGCCTTGGCAAAGCTTAAATCCATGGCGCCAGGTTCTTCGGGGTTCGGAAACGTTACCGTCGGAAAATTGCCGTCGGGAAGCAACTGCTCGGTGACGGTTATTGGTGCAGGCAACCCAACCGAACTAAATAGCTGCTCGATGATGTGCCAACCCACACCGTGCATTGCCGTGTAAACCACCTTGAGGTTGCGGGCAGAGACTATTTCGCCGGTAAGGCTTGCTGTTTCGGCAACATAGGCCTGCTTGAGTTCATCGCCAATAATCTCGATGTTGCTGCCCTTGCTAATTTGGTTAAAAGTTTGGCTCTTTGCAACGCCGGCGATTGCCAGGGCAATTGCTTTGTCGGTGGGCGCAATAATTTGTGAACCGCCATTTGTGCCGCCCAAATAAACCTTGTAGCCGTTGTCTTGAGGCGGGTTGTGACTGGCCGTAACCATCACGGCCGCCGAGGTGTTCAAATGTTTTCCGGCGAAGGCAAGAACCGGGGTTGGCACAACTGAATCAAAGAGCAATGCACGGATGCCAGCGCCGGCAAAAATTGCCGCCGAGTCGCGAGCAAAAATTGCCGAGTTTATGCGCCCATCGAAACCAACAACGATGCTGGGTGTTTGACCCTGTGGCGTTGACTCGAGCACAAACTTGGCAAGCCCGGCCGCCGCCTGAGCAACGAGAACGCGGTTCATGCGGTTTGGCCCCGCGCCAAGTTGGCCGCGCAACCCGGCGGTGCCAAAGTCGAGTCTTTGGTTAAACCTAGAGGCTAGGGCTGCAACATCGCGAGCATCAATTAGGCGCCCAAGCTCATCGCGAGTTTTTGGGTCTGGGTCTTGATCGGCCCAAGCGCTGGCTGCGGCAATTAGATCGGCCAGATTTTCAGACATACCAGCCCCTAAATTTTGGTGATGATCTCGGCTAATAGCGCACTGATGCGCGCCTCGGCATCGCGGCCTGCCTCGAGCACCTCGGCGTGGCTCAGCGGGGTTTTTTGAATTCCGGCCGCCAGGTTGGTGATAAGCGAAAGGCCAAGAATTTCCATTCCTGATTGGCGAGCCGCGATTGCCTCGAGTGCAGTCGACATTCCTACGATGTGGCCACCGATGTGCTTGGCCATTTGCACCTCGGCCGGGGTCTCATAGTGCGGGCCGCGAAACTGGCAATAAACGCCTTCATCAAGGCTCTGGTCAACCGTTTTGGCCAAGTCGCGAAGGCGCTTTGAATACAAATCGGTGAGGTCAATAAATGTGGCACCCTCGAGCGGGCTATCAGCGGTGAGGTTAATGTGGTCGCTGATCAAAACGGGTGTGCCCGGCTTCCAGGTTTCTTTGATGCCTCCGGCGCCGTTGGTTAAGATCATGGTTTTTGCGCCGGTTGCAGCTGCGGTGCGCACTCCGTGAACCACTCGGCGCACTCCGTGGCCTTCGTAATAATGCGTGCGGGCGCCAAGAACCAGGGCAAACTTGCCGTTTGGCAGTTTGATCGATCGAATGCTGGCCACGTGGCCAGCCACTGCCGGCGCAGAAAATCCGGGAATTTGAGTTGCCGGAATTGTGGCGACCGTTTCGCCGATCAAATCGGCGGCCTTTGCCCAGCCCGAGCCAAGGGTTAGCGCAATATCGTGGTTTGCTATGCCGCTGAGTTCGGCAATTTTGGCAGCGGCCTCGGCGGCCACATCGAAGGGGTTCGTCATTGAATTTTCGAGCGGGTTATTCATGTTTTGAGTCTACGACTTGGTCGAATAGCGCAGCGCCTGCTGGCAGAATAAAAGAGTGAACAACGCAGAAAAAATCCCAGGCAAAAAACCCCACCACATTGTCATCATCGGTGGTGGCCCAGGCGGCTATGAGGCTGCCCTTGCCGGTGTGCAGCTTGGCGCCGAGGTAACACTCATCGAGCGCAATGGCATCGGTGGCGCTGCCGTGCTAACCGACGTTGTTCCATCTAAATCTTTGATCGCAACCGCCGAAGCGGCGCAACGAGTCGAAAGCTCATCGGCTCTTGGCGTGAAGTTTTCGTTTGCCGGCCAAATTATTAAGCCAAAAGTAGAAATCGATCTGGCTTCGGTGAACCGCCGTTTGCTCGACCTAGCCGAATCTCAATCGGCCGACATGCTCGAAACTTTGATGAATGCCGGCGTTCGTGTGATCAACGGCACAGCAAGGCTCGACGGCAACCACCACGTTGTTGTCGATGCTATCGAGGATGGCAAGTCGGAGCGCATGGAGGCCAAGACCATCATCGTTGCGGTTGGTGCGCACCCTCGAGAGTTGCCAGATGCCAAACCAGACGGCGAGCGAATTTTCACCTGGACTCAGCTATACAACCTGACCGAACTGCCTGAACACATGATTGTGATTGGTTCGGGTGTTACCGGCGCCGAGTTCGCCTCGGCCTACAACGCGCTTGGCAGCAAGGTTTCGCTAATCTCTAGCCGCGACAAGGTTTTGCCTGGCAACGATGCAGATGCGGCTGATCTAATCGAGCGTGTGTTCCGCCGCAACGGCGTTAACATACACAGCAAAACTCGCGCCGATAAGGTGGTCAACACTGGCGATGGCGTTGAGGTGACTTTGGCCGACGGCTCGGTTATCAAGGGCAGCCACTGCTTGATGGCGGTCGGTGCAATTCCGAACACTCACGGATTGGGCCTCGAAGAAGCTGGCGTGATTTTGACCGAAACGGGCCACGTTGAGGTGAACAAGGTTGCTCGCACCTCGAGGGCTAACGTTTATGCCGTTGGCGATTGCACCAATTTCTTGCCGCTCGCCTCGGTTAGCGCAATGCAGGGTCGCACGGCTGTTTTTCACACGATGGGTGATATTGCGGCGCCAACCGAACTTCGAAATGTTGCCTCAAACGTGTTCACCACCCCCGAAATTGCCTCGGTTGGTTGGATGGAGAAAGACATCGCCGAAGGCCGCGTGAATGGTCGAGTTGAAAAAATCGAATTGCACACCAACCCGCGCGCCAAGATGCTGGGCATCGAGGATGGCTTTATCAAGGTGATTTGCTCTACCGGTGGCACCGTGATTGGTGGCGTTATTGCTGCACCTAGGGCGTCTGACCTGATCTATTCGATCGCGGTTGCAATTGAAAACCGTTTGACGGTTGACGAATTGGCTAGAACTTTTACCGTCTATCCATCGCTTACGGGTTCAATCAGCGATGCAGCTCGGGCGCTGCACACACCTTCGGTTTAATCTTCGAGTTCGATAAGCACAGTTCCGGCAGCAATAGTTGCCCCAACTTCGGCGCTAATCGACTTGATTTTGCCGGCCTTGTGGGCATTCATCGGCTGTTCCATTTTCATGGCCTCAAGCACCACAACCAAGTCGCCCTCTTGCACGTTGTCGCCAACGGCCACCGCAATCTTTACTACGGTTGATTGCATCGGCGCCTTAATCGAGTTGCCGGTTGCGGCCACGGTTGAGCCACCTGCGCTGTGTGCCTTGCGGCGAGGCGCGTGGCCAGCGGTTGCAGCCGAACTGCCTGCCCCGGCTGCCAGCAATCGCTTTGGCAACGAAATCTCGACCCGCTTGCCGCCAACCTCAACCACAACGTTGTTGCGCTCTGCTGGCTCGGCAGCACCCTCGGCAACGCCGCTCCAGGCAGCAATGTCGTTGTGCCATTCGGTTTCGATCCATCGGGTGTAAATGCCAAATTTATTTGCGGCAGCATCACCAATAAAGGCCGGGTCGTTCACAATCTTGCGGTGAAAAGGCAACACGGTTGGCAGGCCGGCAACCTCCATCTCGTCGAGTGCGCGGCGCGAGCGGGCAAGTGCCTCTTCGCGAGTTGCCCCGGTAACAATTAGCTTGGCAATCATCGAGTCGAACGAGCCCGAAATCACATCGCCAGACTCAACTCCGGTGTCAACGCGAACGCCCGGGCCCGACGGTGCCTTAAACACGTGAACCGGGCCAGGTGCCGGCATAAAGTTGCGGCCAGCATCTTCGCCATTAATTCGAAACTCAAACGAGTGGCCCTTAACCACAGGGTCGGCATAATCGAGCACGCCACCCTCGGCCAAACGGAACTGCTCGCGCACTAGGTCGATGCCGGTTACCTCTTCAGAAACCGGGTGTTCAACCTGAAGTCGGGTGTTGACCTCAAGGAACGAAATGGTGCCATCTTGAGCCACAAGGAACTCGCAGGTGCCGGCGCCTTGGTAGCCAACGCCCTTGAGAATTGCCTTGGATGATTCATACAGGCGACGAATTTGGTCTTCGGTCAGGAACGGTGCCGGAGCCTCTTCGACTAGTTTTTGATGGCGACGCTGCAATGAGCAGTCGCGAGTAGAAACGACAACCACGTTGCCGTAGGCATCGGCAAGGCACTGGGTTTCAACGTGACGCGGCTTCTCGAGATACTTCTCGACGAAGCATTCGCCGCGACCAAATGCCGCAATGGCCTCTCGGGTTGCTGATTCGAAAAGCTCGGCCACTTCTTCGGCCTTATAAGCCACCTTGATGCCGCGGCCACCGCCGCCGAAGGCAGCTTTGATGGCAACCGGCAGTCCGTGAACCGCTACGAAATCTAGAACCTCTTGAGCTCCCGAAACCGGGTCAAGGGTTCCTGGGGCTAGCGGAGCACCGGCCTTCTCGGCAACATGGCGGGCAGAAACCTTGTCGCCCAACTGTTCAATTGCGGCCGGCGAAGGGCCAATCCAAATCAAGCCCGCGGCAATAACCTGGCGGGCAAATTCGGCGTTTTCGGCCAAGAAACCATATCCGGGGTGAACTGCGTTGGCGCCCGAACGCTTGGCTACAGACAAAATCTTTTCGATTACCAAATAGGTCTCAGGGCCGGTGGTGCCGTGAAGTGCATAGGCTTCATCGGCAAGCTTCACGTGCATCGCATCGCGATCTTGGTCTGCATAGACAGCAACCGAAAGAATTCCGGCATCCTTGGCAGCGCGCGCAATTCGCACGGCAATTTCGCCTCGGTTAGCGATAAGAACTTTGGTGATCTTCGTTTGTAACGTCATAACTCCCAAGCCTATTGACTAAAAGGGGCTATTTATTGGCGTGAAATCACAAAAAAATCACGAAATGGCTGTTAAAGGTTCCAACTAAGGCAGTCGCTCCTCGGAATACTCATGGTAGCCTTGCGCCAATCCTTGAATTTCGGGGTTTTTTGGGGGAAAATGAGACAACTTTGCAAGATTTTGCTAATAACTTAAACACGAAATGAAGCCCGCACTAATTTTTGCAGCACGGTTCGCACTCGTTGATGTTGCAGCCAGCTTCGCATTGGAAGCTTTGCAGTTATCAGTCCAAGGGGTGAGATGGGTCTTGTTTCTCTACGGCATTGTCTCTGGTTACTATTTGTGCGTCTTAGCCATCGGTCTAATCGTTTACGCCGTCCTTGGTGCTTCAAAAGGCCTATCAAGCCGCTTGGGCCGTTTAGTCATTTCATCACTTACAGCTGCTGCAATCGGCGGAGTGTACCTATTGAAGCAAGGATTTGAACAACCAAATGGTAATCAAATCCTTGTAGTTACCTGCGCCATATTCCTGTGGGCCTTGCTGGTATTTCGGCGTGGGGGCTTCGCTAACGGTTAAGGTTCCAAAGATCGGTGTATTCGATGCCGAGCGACAGAACTAATTCGCGAAGGGTCGGCAACGAGAGGCCGATCACGGTGTGGGCATCGCCCTCGATCGAGCGCAAGAACGCGCCACCAAGGCCATCGATGGTGAACGCGCCGGCAACCTTGAGTGGCTCACCGGTGGCAACGTAGGCATCGATTTCGCGCTCTGAAATGTTGGCAAAGTTCACCACGCTCGAAGAAACCCTGCCAACGGCCGGTGCCTCAACTCCCGGGCGAGGGTCGCGGTTATCGATAACCCAGTGACCCGAATAAAGCGTGCCGCTGCGGCCGCGCATAGCCAGCCAACGCTCGCGGGCAACCTCTGGTTCGTGTGGTTTGCCAAGGGCTTCGCCATCAAATTCGAGCGATGAATCGCAACCAATGATGATTGCCCCGCGGGCTTCGGGGTGCTCGATCACGGCCTCGGCCTTGGCCTTGGCCAAAATGTGCACCATGTCGGCGGTGTTAGCAATCAGGCCGGCAAGCGTTGCCTGATCGGCAACCAGGTCTTCATCCACCCCAGGTGCAATTGTGATTGGGTCGATGCCACCCGAGCGCAGCAAGGCGAGTCGGGCTGGTGAGGTAGAGGCAAGCACAAGAGTGGTCATGTGCCCAGTTTGCCAGAGCCGGCACAGGGTAATCTTGCTAGGTGAGTAAAACTACGAACTGGGTCGGCCAGAATCTTGTCTTGAACATCGAAAAAGTCGCGCACGGAGGCATCTTTGTTGCCCGTCACGATGGCCGAGTGGTGTTTGTGTCGCACGTTCTGCCCGGCGAAAAGGTTCGCGCACTGGTTTATGAAGACCGTGGCGGCTCATTTTGCCGTGCCGAGCCTACCGAAATTCTTGAGGCTTCTGAAGACCGTGTTCCGCAGGTATGGAAGCAAGCTGGCGTTGGCGGTGCCGGTGGCGCCGAGTTTGGCCACATCAAACTTGCCAGACAACGCGAGCTAAAGGCTGATGTTTTAGAAGAAGCCCTCGACCGCATGGCCGGCATCAAGCTGCGCCCGGTGGTTGAAGCTGCCCCCGGCGATGACGAAGCCAATGGCCTCGGCTATCGCACTCGCATTCAACTGCACGTTGATGAGGCCGGTGTGGTTGGCCCATATCGCGAGCGCAGCCACGATGTCGTTAAGGTTCGCGATTTGCCTTTGGCCGTCGAAGACATCCGTGAACTTGAAATGCACAACAAGAACTATCAGAGTGTGAAAAAGGTTGAGGTTGCTGCTTCAAGCACCGGCCAAATTCAGTGGAAGATTGATGCCAAGTTGAAGGGCGATGAGCGCCTAATTGAGCGCGTTGCCGGGCGCACCTTCAGAATTTCGGGCGGTGGCTTTTGGCAGGTTCACAAGAAGGCTGCCGAGGTTTTGGCTGGCACCGTGACCGAAATGGTTGCTGCCGTCGGAATCGACCTCGATGCAGACAACCTCGACCTTTATGGCGGCGTGGGCCTGTTTTCGGGTGCGCTCGCAGCCAAGTTTGGCAATGGCCTTCGAATCACCTCGGTCGAATCGTTTCGCCAGGCAACCGATGATGCCACTTTGAACCTTGCCGACCTAAGCAAGGCAAAGGCGGTGTGCGCGCCGGTTGAGCGTTTCTTGAACGAGCGGGTTGGCAACCTCGACAAGGGTGGCAAAACCGCCAGCCCTCGCAACGCCACCATCGTTCTAGACCCGCCACGCGCGGGTGCGGGCGGCAAAGTTGTTGGCCAGCTGCTTGCAATCTCGCCCAAGCACATTGTTTATGTGGCCTGCGATCCAATCGCGCTGGCCCGCGACCTAAAGCCACTCATCGAGGGTGGTTACGAGCTAAAGGCGCTTCGCGCGTTCGACCTGTTTCCGCACACTCACCACGTTGAAGCAATAGCAAGCCTCGTTCGCAAATAGCCATGAAGCTCGAAAACTATGCGGTCAAGGTTGCGGTGGTCGACGATCACGATGCAATTCGGCTGGGTTTTCGCGGCGCCTGTGATGAATATGGTCTAGAGCTTCTTGGTTCGGCGGCAACCGTGGCCGAACTATTTGAGGTCATCGGCGATGGCCAACCCGAGGTTGTTGTGCTCGATTTATCGCTTGCAGATGGCTCGATGGTCGAAGACAACGTTCGAAGCCTGCTGCTGCTAGGCGCCCAAGTGGTTATCTTTAGCATCGCCGACAAGCAAAACTTAATTAGAGCAGCGCTAAAGGCCGGCGCCTCAACACTGGTGCCCAAGGCAAAAAGCATGTTCGAACTGGTGCAGGCGATTCGATTGGTTGCCAGTGGCGTAACCGTGAACAACCTGCAAACCACAGCGGCAATTGATGGCGATGCCGAGTTTAAGGCGGCCAATCTATCACCCCGCGAGCGCGAGGTGTTGGGGCTTTATGCATCGGGTTTTGCCCTTAAGCAGGTGGCCCATCAACTAGGCATGAAAGATTCAACGGCCAAAGAACACATCGATCGAGTGCGTCAAAAATACTCTGGTGTTGGCCGAAGTGCGCCAACCAAAACCGAATTGCTGCTTCGCGCCATCGAAGACGGCATCATCGATGAGGGTTTGCTCTAGCCCATGCCAAAACGCGACGAACCAACCAAATCTTTTGCCGTAAACCAGGTGAACAAATTGCTAGTTCGCGTATTTTCGGTTAGTTCACCAATCGTGGGTCTGCAAATGTTTGTGAATGCCTTTTCTCAGGCACATTTGTTAAATCCCATTTGGTTCGCCATTGCAATCACGGCAATGACCACAATATTTGCCGGCATGTTCATCAGCGTGTGGTTTTTCAACGAATCAAAATTTTGGTTCCGGGCTTTCACGCTAACTACTTTGCTTGTGATGCTCACCTGGGAGCTGCAAGTTTTGCCGACAGCTCAGATTCCCGACGGTTTCAAACCTTGGATTTGGTGGGCAGCCGGAATTGCCTGCATGGCAGGCTTTGGCGGCTTCTCGGTCGCAACTTCAACACTTTTAATGTTCCTTATTCCAACAACCTACTTTGTGGTGCACACTCGACCGTTGGGCGGCGGCGCCGACTCTTTTTTGGCGGCCCAAGATGCCGCGCTAACCTTGCTTTTTGCCGGAACCATTTCGTCTTTGGTTTTAGTGCTTAGGTATGAGGCATCAAAAGTAGACAGGGCAAACGAGCGGGCCACGCTGGCAGCAATCGAGGCCGCCACCGCTGCCGCAGCCGATGTCGAAAGGGCGCGAGTTGATGCCCTTGTTCACGACTCGGTTTTGACAACACTGCTTGTGGCGGCAAATGCTCAGACCGAAGGCGAAGAGATTGCCGCAGCCGAGTTGGCAGTGGCGGCAATCGAAAAACTATCGCAGGCCGAATCGCAAGGCCTGCCGGCTGCCGAAAACATCACAATCGCTTCGTTGTTCAGCGCTCTCGAAGATTCAATCAATCGCAGTTTCCCGTCGGTCGAGTTAAATTCGCAAGGGGCCAACGACCTCTCGATACCGCAAATAGTTGCGGCCGCACTAACCGGTGCAACAATTCAGGCTGTCTCAAACTCGATTACCCATGCCGGCGCCAAAGCGCATCGGTTGGTGATGCTTAGGGCTGGCAAGAACGGCATTAAAATTGTGGTCAAAGATGACGGCCGAGGGTTTAGGCCCTCTCGAGTAATAAATTCTCGCCTTGGGTTGAAGCTGTCGGTCATTGATCGCGTTGAGGCTATTGGTGGGCGAGTGTTTATCGACGCCAAACCCGGCGTTGGGGCCACGATCGTGATCGAATGGCGGCTTCGATGATTAGGGTGCCAAGATGGCTGGTCAGCTTGATTGCCGGGCTATTTGCGTTGTTCCACTTTTGCCTTGGCCTGCTTTCGCTCAAGGCTTACGAAAACGAAGCAAACCCACTTTTGGCGCTCGCAATCTATCTGGTCGCAGTTGTCTGCACTACGGCTCTGTATGGCGGCAAAGCGCTTCCGGTTGCCCAAGCGCTGCTTAATTTATCGGCCGCCCTTCTGATTCCGCTTCTTGTTAATGGTCAGCTTGATCCCGCACAGATGAGCGACTACACAACCTGGTATGTGGTTGGCGTTGGCACGCTTATGGCGGCAACTGCGGTGCGCGAACAAATTGTGATTGCCTGGCTGGGCATGGCCGGTTTGATTCTTCAGATGGTCATCTGGGGCGGAATCGAGGCGCTTTTTGTATCTGGAATCATTGGCGCCATTTTGTTGGTGGCCGCTGGCAACGCCGTTTCGCTTGGTTTGGTCAAGGCATCGCGCCAAGTCGAAGAGTTCAATGCTGAGGCCTTGAAAATCGAAACAGATCAGGCGGCTAGCTCGTCGACTAGCCGCGAAAGAGAAACTAGAGTTGCCGCCGCTCTTGCCAGCGCGCTGCCAACCCTCAGGTTGATTCAAGCAAAGCAAGGAAACCTGAGTTTAGAAGAAAAGCGCGCTTCGGTTTTGCTCGAAGCCGCCCTGAGAGATGAAATTCGCGGCCGAAATTTGATGCATGCCAGCATCAAAAAAGTTGCAAGAAAGCTGCGCAGTCGGGGTGTCGAAGTTGTGCTTCTTGACGAGGGCGGTTTGGATCATGTTTCGGAACAACGGCGAGCCAAGTTGCTGATGCAAGCGGCAGAAGCCATTTCACAAGTTTCAGAAGGTCGAGTCACTATTAGATCCCCGCAGGGCGAAGCGTGGTTGATCACCGTTGCGGCGGTGCGCCCAGCCACTTCGACCCCAGATATTTGGTTGAAGCTAAGTTAAATGCGAAAGGTGGCCCTTGCGAGCCACCTTTGCGTCCCCAAATCAGGTTTTCGCCCGACCCCAGAAGCCTTCGGCACCCCTTGCTCGCCTTAGAAAACTTCTAGTTCAAGTATGAGTTCTTGCCGACGATCGACCGAACCAAAACATGTCCCCTCTTTGGGGGATAGCGGGTAACGAATGGGTTAACTAAGCAGTGCCCTGCGCAAGGTGTCGAGACCCAAGCCTCCAAGGTTTAGAGCCTCGCGGTGGAACTCCTTGATGTCGAACGAAGCGCCCTTGCGAGCCGCATATTCATCGCGGGTTTGCTCCCAGATGCGCTGACCGATCTTGTAGCTCGGAGCCTGCCCAGGCCAGCCAAAGTAGCGGTGCACCTCGAAGTTCACAAACTCCTTCGACATGTTTACGTTATTGCCCATGAATTCGAGGGCATAGTCGAAGTCCCAAACTCCCGAGCCCTCAAGCTTTGGTTTGCCAAGGTGAACACCAATGTCAAGCACAACTCGGGCGGCACGCATGCGCTGGCCGTCAAGCATGCCAAGGCGGTCGCCAGCATCATCCAAGAAGCCAAGGTCGGCCATCAAGCGCTCGGCATAGAGTGCCCAGCCCTCGCCGTGGCCCGAAGTCCAAGATGCCAAGCGGCGCCAGCTGTTCAACTCGGCTCGGTTGTATACAGCCTGGGCAACCTGCAGGTGGTGGCCCGGAACGCCCTCGTGATAAACGGTCGTGGTTTCACGCCAGGTGTCAAACTCATCCACGCCAGCCGGAACCGACCACCACATGCGACCCGGGCGGCTGAAGTCATCGGTTGGGCCGGTGTAATAGATTGCTCCGCTGTTGCTTGGGGCAATCATGCACTCGAGTTTCTTGATTGGCTCGGCGATGTCGAAGTGGGTTCCGCTCAATTTCTCAATTGCTGCATCGCTGAGGTTTTGCATCCACTCTTGAAGCGCCTTGGTGCCGTGCAGTTTGCGCGCGGCATCATTGTTTAGAACATCGATGGCCTCTTGCACAGTTGCACCCGGCTTAATTTCGTTGGCAACGGCATTTTGCTCGGCGGCAACGCGGGCCAACTCTTCGATGCCCCACTCGTAGGTTTCGTCGAGGTCAACCTTGGCCCCCAAAAAGCGACGGCTCAGCAGCGAATAGCGTTCGCGACCAATGGCATCTACCTGGTTGGCGTTTGGCATCAATTCGTTCTGCAAGAATTCGGCCAAGTGGGCATAGCCCTCGGTTGCAGTCACAGCGGCGCGCTCGACATCGGCCTTCAGGCCAGCCGAAAGCTCTGAGTCACCAGCCTTGGCATCGGCGGCAAACTTTGTGAAAAAGCTGTCTTTGCCGGCAAGCTCTTGAACCTCTTTTAGCACCCAGGAAACCTGGCGAGTTGCCGGGGTGTCGTTTGCCGCAATGCCCTCTTTGAGGCTGCGCACATAACCCTCGACGGCAGCCGGAATCGCACTTAGGCGAGAAGAAATGTTTTGCCAGTCTTCTTCGGTGGCGGTGGGGGATAGGTCGAAGATCTCTCTGAAACCCTGGGCTGGCGATGCGATTACGTCTAGTTCGCGCTTCCAGAGCCCTGAATCGGCAATTTCGATGCCGAGAGTTAGGTTTTCGCGCAGGGCATCGAGGGTTACCTCGTCAACTTTGTCGGCTGGCTTAGCGGTTTCGAGCTCGGCTAGAACCTTGCGCATTTCGCCAACATAGCGAGCATGTGCTTCGGGCGAGGCATCGTCGATTTGGTCTTTACCAATATCGCGACCGATGTAGGTTGCGAAAGATGGGCTCAGCTCGGCTGAGGTGTCTACCCACTTGTCGGCGATTTGGTCAATTGCAGAGGTTTCACGCGTCATTGCGGTTCCGTTTCTTGTCTGAACTAATGCCAACTTTTAGTTGGAGTTGATGCCAGCCTAGTTAGAAATCGCAAGATTCGAAAACTTAGTTGAGACCCGATCGATAGGCTCCGCGCCACTGGCCCGGGCCGGGCACAATGCCGTGACGAAGTTGGGTCTGGTTGCGCGACCAGGTTGACTTCAATTGACGCTCAAAGCCGTGCCCAGCCGCCGCTTCTTCGGCGTGCATGGCCTCGAGCACGGCTATCACGGTTGCCAATTCTTCGGGGGTCGGAGCACCGCGAACCACCTTCAGCGCTTGCTGAAGCTCGTGCTCGTTACCCTCGCTTGGCAGAAGATTTTCAGTCATTAAAGTGGAATGTTTCCGTGTTTCTTAGGCGGCAGGTTTGACCGCTTGGTGCGAAGTGCGCGCAGCGCCTTGATGACCGAAATGCGAGATGCAGCCGGTTCGATGATGCCATCGAGCTCGCCTCGCTCGGCAGCCAAGAAAGGGCTGGCCACGTTGTAGGTGTATTCGGCGGCAAGTTTGGCGCGAACCGCGGCAACATCCATGCCAGCCTCTTCGGCCTTTTTGATCTGGTCGCGGAACAAAATGTTGATTGCACCCTGGCCGCCCATAACGGCAATTTCTGCGGTTGGCCAAGCAAGGTTGATGTCGGCACCGAGTTGCTTCGAGCCCATCACGATGTAAGCGCCTCCGTAGGCTTTGCGCGTGATGATTGTGACAAGTGGCACGGTTGCCTCGGCATATGCGTAGAGCAATTTAGCGCCGCGGCGAATAACGCCTGCCCACTCTTGGTCTGTGCCCGGCAGGTAGCCCGGCACATCGACAAGGGTCAAAATTGGAATCGAGAAGGCATCGCAGAAACGCACAAAGCGAGCTGCTTTTTCGCCTGCGTCGATGTTGAGTGTGCCGGCCATTGCCTGCGGTTGGTTGGCAACAATGCCAACGCTTCGGCCATCGACACGGGCAAAACCAATGATGATGTTCGGTGCATACAGGCCCTGCACCTCTAAGAATTCGCCGCCGTCAACGATGCCCTCGATCACCGTGTGCATGTCATAAGGCTGGTTCGGCGAGTCTGGAATTATGACGTCGAGTTTGCGGTCGGCATCGGTGATTTCGAGCTCGCCCTCGGCCTCATAAACCACGGTCTCAGACAAGTTGTTTTCGGGTAGGTATGAAAGCAGGTTGCGGGCATAGTCGATGGCATCGGCTTCATCGTCGGCTAGGTAGTGGGCAACACCCGAACGCTCGTTGTGAGCGCGAGCGCCACCCAGTTCTTCCATGCCAACGTCTTCGCCGGTAACTGTCTTGATTACATCGGGGCCGGTGACAAACATGTTTGAGGTCTTGTCGACCATGATCACAAAGTCGGTGAGGGCAGGCGAATAAACTGCGCCACCAGCGGCTGGGCCCATGATGATTGAAATCTGCGGAATCACGCCCGAGGCCATGGTGTTTCGCTTGAAGATCTCGCCATATTTGCCAAGCGCGATGACGCCCTCTTGAATTCGGGCGCCTCCCGAGTCCAAAATTCCGATGATTGGCACACCGGTTGCGATGGCTAGATCCATCACCTTGATGATTTTGTTGCCGGCAGCCTCGCCAAGCGAGCCTCCGAAAATTGTGAAATCTTGCGAGAACAAGGCAACTTGGCGGCCGTGAATTGTTCCTACGCCAGTAACCACGGCATCGCCGTAGGGGCGCTTCTTATCCATGCCGAACGCCGTTGAGCGGTGGCGCACATATTCATCGAGCTCAACAAACGAACCTGGGTCAAGCAAAGCCTCGATGCGCTCGCGAGCGGTTTGTTTGCCTTTGGCGTGTTGCTTGGCGATTGCGTTTTCGCCAGCAGCGGTAACCGCTTCGTGATAGCGAAGGCGAAGATCCTCGAGCTTGCCCTTGGTGGTGGCGATATCTGGGTTCAATCGAATTGCTTGAGTGAAGGTGTTCTCAAAGGTCATAACAGCACTCTACTGAAGCAAAACGACAAATCCTTTGAAGGATTGCTACTGTGATTTCGTAAATTCGATGGCAGAAACCCACAAACGCTAGCCTTGTGCTATGGAATACGAATATGTTGAGTCGACCGGATCGACCAATACCGATCTGATTTTGAGTGCCGGCGAACGCAGCGATTTTTCGGTTTTGGTTGCCGGTTATCAGACCGCCGGCCGTGGTCGCTCGGGCCGCGATTGGGTTGCCCCGGCCAAGAGTTCGTTATTTGTCTCGGTTCTGCTCAAGCCAACAACTTTCGACGCAACCAAATTTTCTTGGCTGCCACTGATGGCCGGCTTGGCGATGCAACAGACCGTAAATCACTTTATTTACGGCAATCGGGCCGTTCTAAAATGGCCCAACGACGTGTTGGTGGATGGCAAAAAAATCTCGGGTGTGCTTAGCGAACTTGTGCCAGACCTAAGCGGGGTAGTGGTTGGTGCCGGGCTCAATATCTTGCAAACTCCAAACGAGTTGCCCATTGAGGCGGCCACTTCGCTAAACCTCGAAGGCGCCCACTCGCCAACCCCACACGATGTGGTTCAGATTTATTTAGAGAATCTAAAGGGCCTGTATGCCGCTTATGGACAGGTTCGAGGAGACGCGGTGGCTAGTGGTCTGCGGGCATCGGTGGTCGAAAACTGTGCCACGGTGGGCGCCAGAGTGCGCGCCATTTTGCCTGCCAACCAAGAGCTGTTGGGTGAGGCAGTTGGCATCGATGACACCGGCCGATTGATTTTGTTGCCCGACAACGCAGACCAGGTAATGCCAATTGCTGCCGGCGACATTGTTCACCTAAGACACAATTAGAGCGATGAACTTTTTAGCAGAAACCCGACTTGCCAAGTTGCGCCCCCGAGGTAGCCGACTTTTTTGGCCCAACCTGGCGCTATTTTTGGCAACTTTTTTGCTCGGCTTTTTCACCGACCGCTTCACCGAGCAGTGGCAAAACATCGTGCTCTGGTCGGCAACGGCTGCCATAGCGTTCTTCTTCTGGCTGATTCCGCTGCTGCGCTATCTGGCTAGTTATGTTGAGGTCACTAGCAACCGCGTTATTTCGCGCTCGGGTTTGATGGGGCAAAATCGCCGCGAGGTTTCGATTCATTCAATTCGTGCGGTTGAACTCTCGGCAGCACGCTCGATCACTCTTTATGTAGACGGCGAAGATGCCCTGATTCTTGAGGGTTTGCCAAAGCACAAATTGGTTGCCGCCGAAATTGAACGCCTGAGTGCGTCAAAATAGACCTTAGATAAACGAACGGTGGGTGCGGTGAACGCAAAGGTTTTGCGCGTTGGCGTAATTGGTGGCGGGCAGCTGGCTCGCATGATGACTGTGCCGGCTATAAATCTTGGCATCGAGTTGAGCGTGCTTGCAGAACAGCCTGGTTCGTCGGCCGCGCTGGCTACCACCATGGTGGGCGACTACACCCAAATCGAGGTTGCTCGCGAGTTTGCCAACACCGTTGATGTGATCACCTTCGATCACGAACACGTGCCGCTTGCCGTGCTTGAGGCTCTCGAGGCAGATGGGGTGAGCGTTCAGCCGCCTAGCAAGGCGTTGGCCTTTGCTCAAAACAAACTGCACATGCGGCAGCGCCTCGGCGCCTTAGGTTTGCCAATGCCGGCTTGGGCCGAAATTCAATCGGCAGTTGCACTAGATGCCTTCATCGCCGAAAACGGTGGCGAAGCGATTTTGAAAACCCCAATCGGTGGCTACGACGGCAAGGGCGTGCGAGTTGTTCGAAGCTCTGCCGATGCAAGCGACTGGCTTGAAAACATAGGCAATTTTGGCGGCAGCCTGCTGGCCGAAGAAAAGGTCGACTTTGTGCGCGAGTTGGCTCAATTAAGCGCTCGCCGCCTATCGGGCGAATCAAAGCCCTGGCCGCTGGTTCAGACCATCCAAGAAAACGGCGTATGTTCTGTGGTGCTGGCACCGGCCCCCGAGGTGAGCGCCGAAACCCTGCAGCGCACCGCAGATATTGCGTCGGCGGTGGCCGAGGCAATCGGTGTAACCGGAGTGCTTGCGGTCGAAATGTTTGAAGCCCGCGACGGCCGCATTTTGATCAACGAACTCGCCATGCGCCCGCACAACTCGGGCCACTTCAGCATCGAGGGTTCGGTGACCAGCCAGTTTGAACAGCACCTGCGTGCAGTGCTTGATTTGCCGCTTGGTTCGACCGCCCCTCGAGCAACACACTCGGTGATGGTGAACCTGCTTGGTGTTGATGATTCAAACAACTTTGTGCAGGCCTTTGATAAAGCGCTGGCCGCCCACCCCGAAGCTAAAATTCACACCTACGGCAAGGGTGCCAGAGCCGGCCGCAAAATGGGGCACGTGACCGTTGTTGCCGATGATGCCGCGCACGCTTTGGCGCAGGCCAAGGGTGCCGCCGCCGTTTTGCTACAGGGATAACCTCGAGCTTTAGGTAAAATTAGGGGGTTGCCAAACCCTTAGGAGCCCCAATGTCTGCAGAACTGTCTGGCAAGCCTGTCGTAGGCGTGGTCATGGGCTCCGACTCCGACTGGAGCGTCATGTCTGATGCCGCCCAGGCCCTGAAAGAATTCGGCATCGAATTCGAAGTCGAGGTGCTTTCGGCGCACCGCACCCCCGAGCGAATGATTGAGTGGGGCAAGTCCGCTGCCGGCCGTGGCATCAAAGTAATCATCGCGGGTGCCGGCGGAGCCGCACACCTGCCTGGCATGTTGGCTTCGGTTACCACTTTGCCGGTCATCGGTGTTCCGGTTGCATTGGCAAAACTCGACGGCATGGATTCGCTGCTTTCGATTGTGCAGATGCCCGGTGGAATTCCGGTTGCCACGGTTTCAATCAACGGTGCCAAGAATGCCGGCCTATTGGCTGCTCGAATTTTGGGCACCAACGATCAGGCCATCTCGGCCGCCATGTTCGCCTATGGCGAGTCGCTTAAAGAGCAGGTTGCCGAGAAGAATGCGAAGCTAAAATCTCAAATCTGAACCCGCGCCTAAAATCGCGTCAGCGCATTGCCGGCCCTTTTCACTCAATCGATCGCGCAACACCCGAGCAAATGCATCGCCGCGCTTGGTGGCTAATCGCACTAACTCTTTTGTTGCCCGGTTCGGCGCAACTGGTGGCCGGCAACCGCAAACTCGCGCGGGTCGGCATCACCGCAACTCTGGGCTTCTGGGCGCTAATCGTGTTTATGTTGCTTCTAGGCCTGATCAACAAAAGTTGGGTCATCTGGTTGGCAACGCTGCCGGTGCTGATTGGTGTTTTGGCCGTTGCGCTGGTGGGCTATGCGGTGCTTTTTGCATTTTTAGCTCTCGACACTCTGCGCCTAATGAAGTTGGGCAGGCTCTATAACCGCGAGCGGTGGATAACCTTCGGTGCAATTGTGCTGGCCGGCGTGCTTGGCACCTCGGCAATCGGTTATGCGGGCAACATGGCGGGTGTGCAGGCAAACTTCATCGGCTCGATTTTTAATCAGGGCGGCTACACCACACCCGAAAACGGGCGCTACAACATTTTGCTTCTCGGCGCCGATTCGGGCCGCGACCGTTTTGGCATTAGGCCCGACTCGATGTCTGTCATTAGCATCGATGCGGCATCCGGCAAGGCCGTTAACATCGGCATTCCACGCAACCTTCAGCACGTTAGCTTTTCGGCTGGCTCACCCATGCTCACCGTTTATCCAAACGGCTGGAACTGTGGCTTCGAGTGCCTCATCAACGCGATTTTTAAAGATGTCACCGACAACCACGAAGACCTCTATCCAAACGCCGTAAAGCAGGGCTCGTCTCCGGGAATCGAGGCAACCAAAGAGGCCGTCGAATATGTAACCGGGCTCAAGATTCAGTCTTATGTTTTGGTCGACATGGCTGCGTTTTCATCGTTGATCGATGCCCTCGGCGGTGTTGAGATCGATGTGAAACAACGCCTGCCAATCGGCGGCCAGCTCGATGACCTCTCTGATGTCAAAGGCTGGATCGAGGTTGGCAAGCAACGCCTCGACGGCTATCACGCGCTTTGGTATGCCCGATCGAGGCACAGCACCAGCGACTATGACCGCATGAAGCGCCAGCACGAGGTCGAAGACGCGGTTCTGCAACAGATGGATCCGGCCAACGTTTTGAGCCGATTCCAACAGATCGCATCAGCCGGCGAAAAACTGGTCAAGACCAACATTCCAAGCACCATGCTTTCGCAATATGTAGACCTGGCAATCAAGGCAAGATCGCAGGGCATCACCTCGATAACCCTCACCCCGCCAACCGTCGACGTTGTGTGGCCAGACTTCAAGGCCATTCGCAAGCTGATTCAAACCGAGTTCAAGCAGTCGGCTTCGCCAAGCCCTTCAAACTAAGGTCGATTCGCCTTGTCGGCGATAGACTTTTGAAACCAAACTTCAAACCCGAGGAGCCCGCATGAGTGTTGCTGAATACGCTCGCGAGCACGGGTTAAAGCGCGTCGGCGCCCGACCACCGCTAATTCAATACCTAAAGATGGCTTGGCAGCGCCGCGATTTTGCAATCACCATGTCGGTGTTCGCAAACCAAGCAGCCAACTCAAAGAATCGCCTCGGCAAGTGGTGGGTAATCTTGCTTCCAACCATTCAGGGCGCGGTTTATGGCTTGATCTTCGGTGTCATCATCGGCGGCGACAGACCCGCCAACTTCATACCGTTTTTGTTCACCGGCGTCTTTTTGTTTTCTTTCATCCAGAGCTCAATTTCAACCGGTGCCACCTCGGTCACAAGCAACCTGGGGCTGGTGCGCTCGCTCAATTTTCCGAGGATGCTGTTGCCGTTTTCTTCGGTACTGCGCCAATTTCTAAACTTGCTGCCTCAAATCGGCCTGCTGCTAGTGGTCTTGATTGTGTTTCAACAAAACATCACATTCAACTGGCTCCTAATGATTCCGTTGCTGGCGCTGATGGCCATCTTCGCCTTCGGTCTAGCGCTCATTTCGGCTCGGCTAACCGTTCACATCGAAGACATCAACAAGTTGATTCCTTTTGCTAACCGAGTCATGTTCTACACCAGCGGCATCTTCTTCAGCATGGAGCGCGTTCTTGGCAACTACCCGACGCTCTTGAAGTTAATGGATTTCAACCCGGTTTATGCATTCATCAGCACCGCACGCGGAGCGCTGGTTGAGGGGTATTCGATGTCGCCAAGCCTTTGGTTGGTATGTGCCAGTTGGGCATTTGGTGCGTTGCTGGTTGGCGTTTGGTTCTTCTGGAAGGCGGAGGAGCGCTATGGCCGCGAAGACTAAGCCTCAGGCAACCGAAACTCGCAAACCAGTTGTGTTGGTAGACAACGTTGACGTGACCTACAAGGTTTTCGCTAGCGGCCGAAAGGCGACTCGCCGGTTGGCTGGCGGTGGGCTGTTCTCTCGCAAGCTCAACCTTCGTGAAGTGAATGCGGTCAAAAAAGTTAGCTTCACCATTTACGAGGGCGACTCGGTTGGCATTATTGGCAGCAACGGTTCTGGCAAGTCATCTTTGATGCGTGCAATTGCCGGTTTAACCCCAATTGCTGGCGGTGGCGTTTATGCGTTTGCTCGACCAACTCTGCTCGGTGTTGGTGCAGCCTTGATGCCCGCACTTTCGGGCGAAAAGAACATTTTGCTCGGCGGCCTGGCCCTCGGTTTCACGCGCAAACAAATAAATGCTGCGGTTCAAGACATCATCAAGTTTGCCGGGCTCGAAGAGTTTATCGACCTGCCGATGCGCACCTATTCTTCGGGCATGGCCGCGCGCCTCAGGTTTGCCATCGCGGCGTCTCGCAACCACGACATATTGATCATCGATGAGGCCTTGGCCGTTGGCGACCAAGAGTTTCGTAACCGCTCAGAGGCACGCATGCGTGAGATGCGCGCCAACGCCGGCACCGTGTTTTTGGTTAGCCACAGCATGAAGTCGATTCTCGACACCTGCACCCGGGTGATCTGGATCGAAAAGGGCGTTTTAAAAATGGATGGCGAACCCAAGGCTGTGGTTGATGCCTACAACCTGCACACCGGCTCTGACACGATCGACTAACCATGGTTACCAACTCAAGCGCACTGCCAGCGGTTAGCGTGATTATGCCGGTGCTCAACGAAGAGGGCCACCTGGCCGCCGCCGTTGCCAGCATATTGGCGCAAGATTATTCAGGCGAGCTTGAATTGATTTTGGCGCTCGGCCCATCAAAAGATGAAACCGACCGCATTGCGCAAGAGCTTGCCCAGGCCGACCCAAGAGTGGTTTTGATGCCTAACCCCAAGGGGCTAACCACCGTGGGCATGAACGCGGCCATCAAAATTGCCAAGCACAACTATGTTGTTCGCATCGATGCGCACAGCGAACCGGCTCAGGGTTATCTAACCAAGGGCATCACCGAACTGCTAAAAGTGAACGCCGATCTGGTTGGCGGCATCATGGATGCCAAGGGTCGCAGTGCATTTCAACGCGCGGTTGCCTGGGCCTACACAAGCAAATTTGGCATCGGTGGAGCCAGGTATCACGTGGGCGGCGAGGCTGGCGAAGCCGAAAGCGCCTATCTGGGCATTTTCAAAAAATCGGCTCTCGAAAGAGTCGGCGGCTATGACGAGGCAATCATTCGCGGCGAAGATTGGGATCTTGCTCAGCGCATCAAACAAACCGGTGGTTTGGTTTGGTTTTCTCCCGAGCTGAAGGTCACCTACTGGCCTCGCGGCCGATGGGCAAAGCTTGCAAAACAGTTTTATTCAACCGGCGTTTGGCGCGGAGATTTAACTCGCAGAGACCTAAAACGCGCTTCGAAGCGCTACTTCGCGCCTCCGGTTTTGGTTGTTGTGTTGATTTTGAGTTGGTTCGATCTGCTCGATTCCAATCCGGTTGCCATCGTGCCGACCGCCGCATATCTCCTAGGCGTCAGCTACCTTGCCATCACGGCTAAGGGGCTTCAGTTCAAAGACCGCATTGCGCTTTTGGTGGTTTTGCCAACCATGCACCTCTCGTGGGGCTGGGGGTTCATCCGCGGCTATTTGGTTGGCGCCGGAGCCACCATCGATCGCAGCCGCATGAACAAAGGGCAGGTTAAGTGAGCAAAGTCTCAAGGCTCATCAAGACCTACTCGCCAAGCCGAATAGCGGGGGCGCTGCGCCGCCGCGGTGGCCAATATTTGCGCAAGTGGCAATATCGCCCGCAGGCAACCAAGTCGCTTAAAAACCAGGTTTTGTTCGAGTCGTTTCAGGGCAAAGTTATCGGTGATAACCCATTTGATGTTTTCGTCGAACTAAAGCAGGTTCGGCCAGATCTTAAGTTCGTTTGGGCCACCGGCCCCAACACCACTGCACCCGAGGGTTCGGTGGGTGTGCGCTTTGGCAGTCGCGAATGGCTCGACGCCTTGGCCACATCAAAATATTTGGTCAATAACACCAACTGGCCTTGGTATTTTCGCAAGGTGCCCGGCCAGGTTTATTTGCAAACCTGGCACGGAACCCCGCTCAAGCGCCTCGGTCGCGAGATTCCCAACAACAACCTCACCAAGAGTTATCTAGACACCATGGATCGCGAGGCGCTTGCCTGGGATTACTTGATTTCACCCAATGGTTTCTGCACGCAGGTGTTTCCGGGGGCCTTTGGCTACCAGGGCAAAATTATCGAAACCGGTTATCCCCGAAACGATCGCCTAACCACTTCAACCGCAGCCGACCGCGAGCGAATTCGCCGCAGCATCGGCATTACCGACCCCAGCACCATCGTCGTGATGTATGCCCCAACCTGGCGCGACTACAAGCGAAGCGCCACCGGAAACTGGGAGTCGGTGACATTTATGGATGAAAACATCGAACTGCCAGCCGGCTTTCAGATGATTTATCGAGGGCATACCAACACCCACGCTGCCCACAAAACCCAGGTTGCCGGGCAGGCAATCGATGTCACCAAATATCCCGATGTTACCGAGCTTTATTTGGCAGCCGATGTGTTGATCACCGATTTCTCATCGGTAATGTTCGATTACACCGTTACCGGCAAGCCAATTCTTTTTTTGGCACCCGACCTCGAGCGTTATCGCGAAGAGCGTGGCTTCTACTTCGATTTCGAAGCCGAAGCTCCGGGGCCCATTTTGGCCAGCGATACCCAGGTGCTCGAGGCACTTAACCGCATCGACCAAATTTCAAACGACTATCACGGCAAATATCGCGCCTGGCAGCAAAAGTTCAACGCACTCGAAGATGGCCATGCCGCAAAACGTGTAGTTGAAATCGTCTTCAATTAAAGGCTTTCATTGAAAAATTCACTCATAGCAATCGCTCGCAAACTTTTAGCATCCGGCCTAATTCCGGGTGTGCATTACGCAGCTTTGCGCCTTATCTGGTGGTTTAGTTTCAAAACCAAGGCCTACGATTCCTCACAGCCGCGGGTCACAATCGTGATGCCGGTCTACAACGTCGAAAAATATTTGGCCGATTGCATTCGTTCGGCCAGAGCACAGCGTCATGGCAACTTTGAAATCATCGCAATTAACGATGGGGCAACCGATTCTTCGGCCAGAATCCTTGAAAAATTTGCCGCCAAAACACCCGAACTTTTCATAGTTACCCAAGACAACCAGGGTTTGGGAGCGGCGCGAAATGCCGGGCTAGACGCCATCGAAAACACCGAGTTTGTGTTGTTTCTCGACTCTGATGACCTCTTGCCAATGGGTGCAATCGAACGTTTTGTTGCTCAGGCACAGCACACCGGGGCCAGCCTCGTGGTGGGCAAGGCGGTTTGTTTCTATGGCTCGCGTTATTTCGATAGAACCTCAACCGCCGAGTTGTTCAAAACCCCTCAATCACAGATTTCGGTCGATGACCTTCCACAAATTCTTGGTGATGCAACCAGCTGGAACAAGCTCTATCGCTACGAGTTTTGGCGCAACAACAAACTCCGTTTTCCGGTTGGGGTTAGCTACGAAGACATGACCCTAGTGGTGACGGCATATCTGGCAGCGGGCAAGTTCGACCTGCTGGCCGAGCCTGCATATTTTTGGCGGGTTCGAGCCGAGGGCGAATCGCTATCGAAGCGCACCGCCGAATTAAAGAGCCTCCAAGATCGACTGCTTTCGATCGAGCAGATCAACCGAATTTTGCTTCGAGCCATCGAAAAGGGGCTCATCACGGCTTTGGTGCGTGAGGTTTGGTTGACCCGAATAATTTCTCTTGACCTGCAGCTGTTCGCGCCGGCCTTGGCGGTCGCCGATCAAGTCTTCTTCGATGAGTTTCAGGCACGCGCCAGCGCGGTTTTGGCCGATGCCGAGCCAAGCGTTTGGGCGGCATCCACGGGCGAACACCGGGCTGCTGTTTGGGCTGCGGTTCACGGCACTAGGCAACAAACTCTCAAGGTGCTCAGCGCTGTTAATTAGGGTTTCTGCGGCGGTTCACAGGCGTTTTTCAGGCTTGCAAGCATAGGCTTAAGGCGCTTCCGGGAGGTCGAATTATGAACAAAATCCTCGCTCTTTCATCAATCACAATCGCATCGCTGTTGCTAAGCAGCTGCAGTTTGCTTTACCCAAATTGGGATTCGGGGGTTACTCCCAGCGATCCTCAGCCGAGCGCTTCGGTTAGCCAAACCGCTACCGTTAGCCCATCTGAATCGGCCACCCCAACCCCGAGTCCCTCAATAAATAAAAAATCGGCAACCGTTTCAATCACCGATTCCGGGGTCGATGTCGGCGCCGGCGTCATCTACGCGGTAGCCGAGATTAGCAATCTCGCCGAAAACGACGGTGTCTGCACAATCACCTTTACCGGCGCTGGCCTCACCAAAACCGCAACGGCCAAGGCCGAGGCAAACGTCAATCGCACCGAGTGCTATCCCTTGCAAATTTCACTCAAAGGCTTGCCAAAGGGCGCAGGCATAGTATCGGTCAGCTATGAGTCACACTCGAGTGCCGGTCAATCCAAGGCTGTCGGTGTTGTAGTTCCTTGATTTCTCGCAGCTCTGCACGCCTAATCGGCCTAACACTTGCAATGGTGTTGGCCTTTATTGGCATGTTTGCGCTGCAACCGGCACCCAAGGCAAATGCCGCCGATGTTAAACGCTTCGACCCGGGCCTCATCATCAGCGACAGCGTATTTTTCGACTTTGGCACCATGACTGTTGCCGAGATTCAGCGTTTTTTAGAAAGCAAGGTGCCTGTCTGCGACGATAACGATGGTGGCCCAAAGTGTTTGCGAAATTATATCTCCGACACTGTCGACAAAGTTGGCGAAGATGGGCGCTGCAAGCCGTTTGTTGGCAAAACACAGCAGACCGCTGCTCAAATCATCTATGAGGTTTCGCGGGCCTGTGGCATAAACCCTCGCGTGCTGTTGGTAAAGCTGCAAAAAGAGCAGGGTCTAATTCAATCCAAAGACCCAACCGCATACATGTATAAGGCCGCAATGGGTTATGGCTGCCCAGATTCAGACCCGGCGATTTGCGGCAAGGTTTATGTGGGCCTCTTCAATCAGCTTTATCACGCGGCTGGCCAGTTGAATTGGTATGACGACCCGCGAAGCTCTTTTGTGCAAAACAAAAAGCTGCCGCTTGGCAAAGTTTCTAAGGTTCTGCTCAACCCCACTTCAAGTTGCGGCACCAAAGAGGTGCTCATCAAAAGCAACGCCACCAGGGCCCTATATTTCTATACGCCTTACACGCCGAACGACGCCGCGCTAAAAAACCTGTATGGTTCGGGAGATAGCTGCAGCGCCTATGGCAACCGCAACTTTTGGCGCTTCTTCACCGACTGGTTTGGCGACCCCGTTGGCGGTGGCTTCTTGCTCAAAAGCGCAACCAGCGGCACCTATCTGATTGTCGACAACAATAAATATTTGATCAGTGATGCCGACACCGTTAAGGCCCTTGCACCGCTTGGGCCCCTTGGCACAATTTCTGCCGACTACCTAAACACCTTCGCCGATGCCGGCACCATGACCAGAGTGGTCAAGGCCATCACCGGGCAGCTCTATTACGTTGATGCTGGCAAAAAATACACCTTCTCGAGTTGCGATCAGGTCACTAGCTTTGGTCTCGATTGCGCCAAAGCAATCGTGCTAACTGCCTCGCAACTTGCTGCTCTGCCTTCGGGTGGCCCGGTTACGGCCTATGTAGCCGGCGATAACGCCGACACCTACATCGTTCAAAACGGGCTAAAAAGGCAAATCCTTGACCAAGAGTCTTTGACGGCTGCGGGCATCTCTGTTCCGGCGCTATCGAATCTAAAAATTAGTGCGTTGGGGCACCTTGGCTGGGGCAAGCCCATCATTCGTAACGGTGCCATGTTCACCAATGTCACCAACGGCAACCTTGGTCTTTATTCAAACGACAGTTACTCCGAAGTCAGCAAGGCAACCGCAGCCGAAATCGATTTCACCAAATGGTTCATTCCATCGACCGGCAAAATGACAACCCCGGGGCTTTCGCAGGTGGCCAATATTTCTGTGATTCAAACAATCGTGTCTAGCGGCACCGGTGCCCACTTTCTAATCGCGGCCGATGGCAAACGGGTCATCGAAAACGGGGCCGAACTTGTCAAAGATGCTCAGATTCTGGCCGACCCGATCTTAAATTTGATTCCAAATTCGGCCGCCAAAGCTCTCAAGGCTCCGTTTTTTGCTAAATCGTCGGCTGAAAATCCGATTTATTTGGTGCGCAACCTGCAAAAACGCATCATTCTTACCGGGGCCGATCGGGCCAAGTTTGCTCCTGCCATGAGCGATGCAACAATTCAAATTCTTTCGCCTTCGGCAATGGCCATGGTTGCTACGGGGCAACCCGCTTTCGCACCCGGAACCTACCTAAAAGCAAGCGACTCTTCGGTTAATTACCTAATCGATGGTTACGAGCGAGCGCTAATTGTGCCCAGCACAGACAAAGCTTCGCAACTGGGCCTAGTTGGCAAACCTCGGGTCATCAAGGCCACCGACTTCAAGGGGTATAACAAAAAGACCGCAATCGAAACCAGCAAAATACTTTGCCAAGAACAGTTGTTTATGGCGGTCGGCGGCAAGCTCAGTGGCATCTCTGTGGCCGATGCAGCTCACTACCCGGGGGCGGTTCTCAGCCTCGATTCCCTAACCTGTGCAACCCTAAAAAAGAATTTGGCTGCCGACGACAGGTTGAACCAAATTGGTCGTTTCATTCGCACCCCCGACAGGCAACTTTGGTTGATTCAAAAGGGCAAAAAGCGCTTGATTGCCAATGCCGCGGCCTATCAGCTGCTGGTCGGCGACCGGGTTGCATTGGTGGCAGTTGATGCCTACTTTGGTTCACTGATACCGGTGGGTGTTAAGGCCCCGGCAACTCTGGTCGAGGCCACGTCAGCGCCAAGCCCCGTGGCAACTGCAACCGCTTCGCCTAGCCCAAGCGCCTCACCAAAGCCCAGCGTCTCGCCATCGCCAAGCCCAAGCGCCTCACCAAAGCCCAGCGTTCCCCCATCGCCTAGCCCAACGGTTTCGCCCAAGCCGTCGGCTTCGCCTAGCCCAACGGCTTCACCCAAGCCAGCAACATACACGGTGGTTTCGGGCGACACCCTCACTCGCATTGCCAGCCGCTTCGCCGTGAGCCTGAGCGCGCTCATGACCGCCAATAAAATTACCGATGCAAATAACATTCGCATCGGGCAAGTGCTTCAAATTCCATAGACTTGAGCCATGTCTAAACAGGTTGTAATTCTTGCCGCTGGCATGGGCACGCGCCTTGCCCGCCCACTGCCAAAGCCGCTCACCGAGTTGCGTGATGGCCGCTCGATCATGAAGCAGCAGATCGACAACCTAAAATTTGCGTTCGCCGACACCTATCGAGTTATGATCGTTGTCGGGTTCAAGCTCGAAGCAATCATCGAACGCTTTCCTGAGGCAACCTTTGTTTATAACGAGGTTTACGACCAAACCAATACATCAAAGAGCTTGCTAAAGGCTCTTCGCGCTTCGGGTGACGGCGGTGTGCTTTGGATGAACGGCGATGTTGTGTTCGACCCAAACGTGCTAACCCGCGTTGCCCCCCTGATGGATGCCGGGCAGTCTTTTGTGGTGGTAAACACATCAAAAGTTAGCGACGAAGAGGTTAAATACACTCTCGATGGCGAAGGTTTTATCGACCAGCTTTCGAAGCAGGTAACCCCGGCGCTTGGCGAAGCAGTTGGCATTAACTATGTTTCGGCAGCCGACAAAGCGGCTTTGATTCTGCGTCTCGATGAAGTTGGCGATCAAGATTATTTTGAACGCGGAATCGAATTTGGCATTCAAGGTGACGGCCTAAAATTCAAGGCCGTAGACATCAGCGATCTTTACGCTGTAGAAGTCGACTTCGCAGAGGACCTCGAGCGAGCAAACGAGCTCTTTTAGGCGACCGGCCGCGGGGTTCTAAAAACTCTTCGGGCTCATTAACTTTCACGGCAAAAATTACTAGCAGCACCCAGCCGATTTCGATCAGCATGCGGCTTTCGGTGAGGCTCCAAACCAACAGGCCCATGAACAGCAAAATTGGCCACAAATAAAGTGCGCTGGTGTGCCGCACGGCTAGGCGCCAAAGCTTGATGAAGGTCAACAAAAGCAGGGTCAAAAACAACGCCAAGCCAATCAGCCCCAGCTGCATAGTCACATCCAGGTATGCATTGTGCGCCTGATAGTAGGGAACATTTTTTATCACGACCAGGCCTTCGAAGGGCTTTACCCCTGGCACCCAGTGGCTGATCCAGCCCCAACCCTGAATGGGCTTTTGCTCAATCAGGCCAAGCACCAACTTCCAGATTCCGCTGCGGCCTGTCATGTCGGGGCTCTTGCCAAAGAACTCAAAAACCTGTGCCCTGAATGCCAACACGATGGCCGCCATGGTGCCCGAAACTGCCCAGGCAACCCGATAGTAACGATGCCTGGTGTCGCGGTCTTTACCCTCGGCAGCAATCGAAACCAAGGCGGCTGCGGCAACTGCTGCGAGGGCAAAACCGATTCCTGCAGACTTAGCCAAAACCACGGCAATCAGCGCCAGCGCAGCGCTCACGGCGCTCAGCGGGCGATTCGTGGCGATGATGGCATATTCGACTGCAAAGACCACCAAACCAATCATGGCCGCAAAGGCAAGCAGGTTCGAGTTGCCACCGATGCCCTGAATTCTTTCGCCATCAAACAGGTGCCCGCCTGTCCAATAGAAGGCAGCCGCCGGAGGTTTGTCACCCTCGTAGTTTTTGAAAATCGGGGCAATCGGCCCACGCACAATGGCCGCTGCAATGAATTCGAAAATGAAAGAGCTGATCAAAATGAATCGCACCACGTTGGCAAAGACTCGCAGCAAGTGGCGCCAACTGAATTGGCTAACCATAAACAACCCAAAGCCCGTGGTTAACACTTGCGACAAAGTTGCCAATAGCGTGAAACCCGGGTAGGCAGACCATAAAGTGCTAATCAACATGTAGCCCAGCAGAGCTGTGAGCGGCCAGGGCACAATTTTGAGAGTGCTGATTGGGTCACCCTTGAACAGCAAAGTGAAGCTGCCGATGGCGATGGTAGCCAGAACCGCGCCCCAGCCATACCAGCCCACTGTGTAGCGAACCGCATCGCCAGCCAATAGCGTGAAAACCGCAAGATAGGCGAGCCAGGTTTTTGCTCGGTAACCCTTTTCACGCGTGTTGTAAATCACGCGTATCGGTTGGGTTAGTGCGTTCATCTTGGCTTCCTGTTTGGCAAGTTCCTCAAGTCTATTTTGGTTATCGCTGGTTAGGCTTAGTTCGTTAACTTGCGAGGGGAAAACATTGCTGATCAAGATTGCTAACTTTGCGCGCGATTACGCGTGGGGTTCGCGCACGCTCATCAGTGATTATTTTGGAACCCCGGCCACAGGGCAGCCGATGGCCGAAATTTGGTTCGGCACTCACCCGGGATCACCAGCCGTGACCGTTGACTCGGGCAAACCGCTGCAAGAGGCAATCGGGCACAGCCTTTCGTTTTTGCTAAAAATTCTTGCAGCCGAGAGCCCGTTATCGATTCAGGCTCATCCCAATTTGGCGCAAGCCCAAGCCGGCTTTGAACGCGAGAACGCGGCGGGCATTGCACCGTTTGCTGCAAACCGAAACTATAAAGACGATCAGCACAAGCCCGAGATGATTATTGCGCTAACCGAGTTCGAGGCGCTTTGCGGGTTCAAGCCCCACACAGAAATCGAATTCTTCCTAGCCGATTTGGCCCAACATCCAGGGGTTAGCCAGGGAATGCGCGCCATCGCCGCTGAATGGCTCGAACTTCTTGGGCAACCAGAAGGTTTAAAAAAGCTTTTCGTCAACATCCTGTCGCGTCGCGGCAACCTAGATGGCGTTACCGCAGAACTAACCAACCTGGCCGAATTTGAGGGGCAGTTTGCCCTCGCCGAACGGCTTAACCTGCTTTACCCAGGCGACCCGGGCGTGGTGCTGGCTCTGCTAATGAATCACGTTTACCTCGAACCAGGCCAGGCTTTGTTCTTGCCGGCTGGCAACATCCACGCCTATTTGTCGGGTTTGGGGGTCGAAATCATGGCCGCATCAGACAATGTGCTGCGGGGTGGATTGACCGCAAAGCACATCGACACCAACGAGCTGGCTAATGTTCTAGATTTCAGCACTGAGGCGGTGTCCAAGATCCAAACTCGCGAGTTGGT
This sequence comes from Rhodoluna sp., assembly GCA_024641985.1. Classification (GTDB taxonomy): domain Bacteria; phylum Actinomycetota; class Actinomycetes; order Actinomycetales; family Microbacteriaceae; genus Rhodoluna. The sequence continues at coordinate 163,427 of JAHEBZ010000001.1, forward strand.
GGCCGGCCTGGTTGAATACCCGGCGGCAGTTGATGAGTTCATTACCTATCGCGCCGAATTGTCTGGTGCCAATATTCTGGCCGATCTAAATCTGCCCGGCGAGAGCATCTTCTTGTGCACGGCCGGCGAGGTTGCGGTTAGCACAAGCCTCGATGAGCGCTTGGTTTTGCGCAGGGGAGAGGCCGCCTATCTTTCGGGCGATGCCAAAAAGTTCAGCCTGGCAGGTTCTGGAACCTGCTTCATGGCAACCAGCCCAAAGGCTTAGCCCTTAGCTAGCCAAGCTGATTGAATAATCTCGTGCAGGCCGTTCTTGGCCTGCCAGCCAAGCTCCGCTTTGATGCGGTCTACGTTGGCGCAGAGCGCCGGTGGGTCACCAGCGCGACGGCTTTGAACATCGATGTCAAAATTCAAGCCCGATACCTGCTTGATTTCGGCAAGAACCTCGAAAACGCTCGAGCCATTGCCGGTGCCAACGTTGAAGGTGTCAAATTTTCGGTCGTCGCGCTCTAGGTAATCAAGTGCGCTGATGTGCGCCTCGGCTAAATCGAGAACGTGCACATAGTCGCGAACGCAGCTGCCATCTTGGGTTGGGTAGTCGGCGCCAAACACAATAGGAGCCTTGCCTGCATCAAGAGCGGCAAAGACAATCGGCACGAGGTTCATGATTGCTGTGTCGGCAAGATCGTTCCAGCCGGCGCCGGCAACGTTGAAATAGCGCAGGTTTGCGCCGCGCAGCCCCCACGCCTTAGCCGCGTTAGAAACCATCCACTCGCCAATCAACTTGGTTTGACCGTATGGGTTAATCGGTGCGCAAAGCGCATCTTCTGAAACCGAATCAACATCGGGCATGCCATAGGTTGCCGCGCTCGATGAAAACACAAGGCGCGTCACATTCGTTTGGCGCATCGCCTCGAGCAGGTGGGTCATGCCGCCCACGTTTTGATCAAAATAGTGCTCGGGTTGCGCAACCGAAACGCCCACCTGTTTTTTGGCGGCGAAGTGAATAACTGATGAAACTTCGTATTTATTTATTGCTTCGACAAGGCGTTCAACCGCATCCGCAGCAGCCAGGTCGAGGTTGATCAAAGGTGCGTTGCCGATTCGCGATACGAGGCCCGTGTCGAGGTCATCGACCACCACCACATCGAGGTTTCGCTGTTGTAACAATCGCACAACGTGAGAACCGATATAACCCGCACCGCCAGTGATCAAAATGCTCATAAATACAAGGATACTGGGCATTTGAAGGCTCAACCGAGGGCTTAGGGTTGACGAATCTCAACTTGACACGGGGGGAGTTACAACGGTGTAATTACAACCACGGAAGTATTTCGCAAGGTTTCACTAAGACAGTGAAATCTGGGGTAAGGAAAAAGACATGGATAGTCGTAATCGCGTACCAGAAAACTGGTTTGTCGATCCACTTCGACTTGGCGTCGCGGGGGCGTACTCAAATGGAGACTCAGATCCACTAGCTTGGCAGGCTGATGCGCTCTGCGCCCAGACCGACCCAGAAGCTTTCTTTCCTGAAAAGGGTGGCTCAACTCGCGATGCAAAGCGCATCTGTTCTGGCTGCGACGTAAAGGCTCAGTGCCTCGACTATGCACTTGCTAACGACGAGCGCTTCGGCATCTGGGGCGGCTTGTCAGAGCGCGAACGCCGCAAGCTAAAGAAGCGCGCCTAAACAACGGCCTAGGCCGAACCCATGAAAACCTTTGTCACCGCAGTTGTGGTTGCGCATAACGCGCCCGATTACCTTGCGGTAACCCTGCAGGCTCTAGATTCACAGAGCACAAAAGCCGACCAAATTTTGGTGATCGAGGCAACCGGCAGCCTTAGCGATTCGCTTCAAAAAGCCCGCTCGCTTGCAAACCCCGAAGCACATTGGCTTTGGTTGCTGCACGACGACAGCGCGCCACATTTTGACGCACTCGAAAACCTGCTCAGGGCGGTAGAGCTTTCGCCATCGGTTGCAATCGCGGGCCCAAAGCAGCTCAGTTGGCAAGACCCCAGAGTCATCTTGCAACAAGGCCTAACCCTCACAGCTTCGGGCAGCATCTTCTCGCTGGTTAGCGGCGAGCTAGATCAAAGCCAGCACGATCAAACCGACGATGTGCTTGCCGTGGGCACTGCCGGCGCACTAATTAGGCTCGACGTGTTCGCGGCCCTTAACGGGCTCGACCCGGCCGCGCCACCGTTTGCTGCAGACATCGATTTTTCAATTCGCGCCCGCATAGCCGGGCATCGCGTGATCGTGGTGCCAGCGGCCAAAGTTGTTCACGCGGCATTGTCGCTGGCTGGCAAAAGGCCGCGCAAGTGGTTGGGCACCACTCCACGAGCCGCTCTGCGCCGTGCCAACATCCACCTGCGAGTGGCCTATTCGGCCTTCCCTTCGGCGCTATTGTTTTGGTTCTTTTTGCCACTTATTGCAATCAGTCGAGCCATCTGGAGCATCGCGGTTAAACGGCCAGACAAACTATGGTCAGAAATATCGAGCGCTTTATGGGGCTATTTCACAATCTTCAAACGCCTCGGCAGCAGGCGCCTAATTGCCCGCAGTGGCCGCATCAAATTCACGGCACTAAAAGGCCTCAGGGCAACGCGGCAGCAGGTTAGCTCCCGTCGCCGCTCAAGCTTTGAGCAACTGCAAATTGTTCAAAACCTCGAACAGTTCAACCGGGCCGATTCAACCGAAACGCCAGGCCTAAACGCCAAGGGTTTTATAGCCGGCGGTGGGTTGTGGTTTGCCGCTGCCCTCATCGCTCTAAGTTTTGCTTTTTGGCCCAAAGATTTGGCTGCCACCGGTGGCGGGCTGCTGCCGCTAGGCGATTCGTGGTTCGAAATCTTTTCGCGGGCCGGGGCTAGCTTTCAACCAATCGGTTTGGGGTTCTATGCACCGAGCGATCCGTTTGTGTGGGTGCTCACAGCAGTCGCAGCGGCAACCTTTTGGGCGCCATCGCTCGCCATCGGTTTGCTTTTGTTGCTTGGCAAAGCTGTTGCTTTCGCCGGGGCATGGCGGCTTAGTTCGGTGCTTGTCGAATCGGCATTGGTTCGCAATCTCGCAGCGCTCAGTTTCGCACTTTGGCCAACAATCGCGGTGGTTAATTTAGAGGGGCGCCTGCCGGCTATGGTCATCGCCTCAGCGCTTCCTTGGGCGCTTTTTGCCCTGTGCAGAGTTGCCGGCATTGGCAAAAGCTCGCCTTCAACGGCCCTGCAAACTTGGGTTTGGGTCGGCAGCGCGGGGTTGCTTCTGGCTGCCGTTGGCGCGAGTGCTCCAAGCCTGATTCCAATTCTTTTGGTGTTAGTCGGCTGCGCGATCATGGCCCGAATTCGACGTTTTGGTTATTTAATTTGGGTTCCACTGCCGCTTGCGGCAATCATGGCGCCGTCAATATTGCACTACATTATCGAGCAGCAACCTTTGGCGGCCCTCGCCGACCCTGGCTTGCCGCAGGCCAGCCCAACCATGCCGTTTTGGCAGTTCATCCTCGGCGGCCAGCAATACGGCGCAAGCCTTCCGTTGGTTGGGCAAATTTCAAACTGGCTGCTAATTCCAGCGATTCTGTTATCGCTAGTTGCCATCCTTACCAAGCGCAGCTGGGCTGCTATGGCCATCTGGGTGTTGGCTTTGGTTTCTGTTTGCAGCGCCTGGGTGCTTAGTTCGATTCAATTTGCGGCAATCGGGGTTGGCTCTTCGGCGGGCTCACCCGATTACATAAACGGTTCGCCGGCACCGCACCTAATTTTGGCGGCACTTTGTTTTGCCATGTTGCTGGCGCTTGCTTTAGGGCAGGCACGGGCAAGGCCGGCGCGCGCTGTTTTGGCCTCGATTCTGGTGGCCCTTGTCATCGCACCTACCGCCGTTTTGTCGGCAACCAGCGCACCACATTTCAAATACACCGATGCTCGCGTGGTGCCCTCGATTGTTGCTGCCGAGAGCGCACTTGGCAGTCAACTAAAGATGCTAATCATCAACCCCGAATTGGCCGCCGATGGTGGTGCGCGGTTTGGTGCCGAGATAGTTAGCGGCGATGGCATTCAGTTGCAAGATGTAAGCCTTGGCTACCGCTTTGCCCTTCGCAATCTGCAACAACCAAATGATTCATCTGATGCGGTAGCCGCTGCCAACTCGGCGGCCTATTCGACCACCGCAAAGTTGGTTGCCGACCTGGCCTCGGCCAACGGAGCCGACCTGAGCGAAGCCCTAAAGACCGCTGGCCTTGGTTATGTTTTGGTGCCAGCCAACGACTCTGCAGTAAACCGTGATCTTGGAATCGCCCTTGATTCGGTGAAAGAGCTAGAGCCAGTGGGTTTAACCGATTTTGGCAAACTCTGGAGGGTTAAAAGCCCCAACCTCGACTTGCTCAAACCTCAAATTGACGAACCATCGGTATGGTCAATCACCAAGGGCGTGCAGTTGGCGATCTTGTTAGCTTTTGTATTGCTCGCGGTTCCAACCGGTTCTGGTCGCAGCAATAAATCTTCAGATAGTTCAATCTTTGTTGAGGCGGGTGACGAAAGCGATGCTTAGAAAATTGCTTGCCTTGGCGTCGGTGATGGCGGTTGGCGCGGGGCTCTCCATCTTGGCCCCTTCAATCAACATAAGTTCTGGCCAGATTCCCGATGCACGTGAATTAACCGTTAAGGCTCGTGATTTGCAGTTGGTTTGCCCCGGCGGTGTTTATCAAAGCGGCGGCGCAAGCGGCACAAAACTGGGCAGTTTTGTGCCGCTCGGAACCGGCACAGTTTCGAGCCGTTTCGCCAACCCGGATCCGACAAAAGTTTCACTTCGAAAAGACGGCTCGGTGTTTGCGGTGGCCGACCCCCAGGGCGTTGCTCAACAAGGTTCGATGCTGCTAAACGCCAACCAGATTCAGCTAGTCGGTGGTTCGCAAATTGCTGGCCTAACCGGTTCTGCCTGCCAGCGGCCATCTAGCGAGCAGTGGCTAGTCGGTGGCAACACCGACACCGGGCGCGAGTCTTTGTTGATTCTAAAAAACCCAACTGCCGTTGATGCCAGGGTAGATCTCGAAATTTTCAGCCAGGGCGGCCGAGTGTCGGCTGCTGGGTTAACCGGCATTGCGGTGATTGCCGGCAAGACGGTAGTTCTGCCGCTGTCTAGTTATGCACCCAAAAGCACAACATTGGTAACCCATGTCAGTTCAAGCGGCGGGTCGATCGCATCCTGGATCCAACAAAAAACCATTCGTGGCCTGAGTGCATCGGGGGTCGACTATGTGTCGCCAAGCATCCCGGCAGCTAAGCGATTGGTAGTGCCTGGAGTCTTCATTCGGGGCAGCAAAGACGCGGCCTCGTTGTTGGCAGCTAACCCCGATTTTGCCGATCTAAAGCCTGTTCTGCGAGTGTTTGTGCCTGGCAACAAACCTGCCACGGTAACCGCTCAAATAATTGGTGCCAGCTCAACCACCTTTGGCACTGTGGTTCGCCAAAGCGTTAATGCTGGGCAGGTGGCCGACTTGGCTATCGATGGCTTAGCCGATGGCGATTACATCGCATTGATCGATTCCACGGTTCCGGTGCAGGCATCACTACGGCTTTCGCGAACCAACAAAACCAAAGTGCCACTAAGCGATTTCACCTGGTTGCAGGCGGTTCCAGGTTTCAAGGCGCCTCAGGCAATCAGCATTCCGCTTGCCGGCATTTCAAAACTAAGCGTGTTCAACTCGTCAACCTCTCGAGTGCAAACAATCGAGGTGGGTGCCGGCGGCACATATTTCTTTGCCAACAGCCAGGCAACGCTTTATGCCAACTTGATTGTCGACATCGATGGTGCCGTAACCAGCATCCCAGTGCTTGATTCAAAAAACTCTGGCGGAACCGTGCAGGTTCGCGTTCGTTAGATTTGGCGTGAACCTTAGGGCCTAGTTGCCTTCTGCGCCCGGAATCAGCTGCCATGGCTCTTTGCCTATCAGGCTGGCTGCCGCGGTAAAAACATATTCTTCAATGTGCATGCGCTCGTGCAACGGATCAGTGCGCCGATGGTGGCCAAGACGCTCAATTGGCAAACGGTAAATCACAATCGTCATTGTCTCGGGGCGGGCAGACCACCGGCGAACCGAATCGGCGCCCTCTGGCAAGGCCGGTGCATCAACAATTCGCCAGTTGAGCTGGCCAAGATCATCGGGCCAGGCATCGCGCAAATATTCGCAAGAGCTTTTAACTATTTGCTCAAAGCCAGCCACCCGCGAGTCGCCAAACCTAAACAGGTTGCTCAGCAGAGGTCGCCGAATGCCTCGGCCGTGGCGGTCTCGAGACGCGCCTCTTGAACCCTGTTTTTCGCTCATTGCTCAAGTCTATTTAGTGGCGTGTTGGTAAACTCGAGGTTCGCTGTTTGAAAGGGCTCTAATGACAATCGACTGGAACGCAATCGTCAAAACATATGACGTGCGTGGCCTCGTTGGCACTGCTCTTACCCCTGCCGTGGTTGAAGCACTTGCAGCCGGTTTTGTAGACGAACTGAATGCAGCCGGCCAAGAAGTGGTTGTGGGCCACGACATGCGCGATTCATCGCCCGAATTCGCGGATGCATTTGCCGCCGGTGCGCGTGCGCGTGGCGCAAACGTGGTGTCGATCGGCCTTTGCTCAACTGATGAGTCATATTTTGCATCGGGTGTGCTCGATGCGCCTGCCGCCATGTTTACTGCCAGCCACAACCCGGCCAGCTATAACGGCATCAAGTTCTCGCGCGCGGGTGCTCGCGGCATCAGCCTCGACACCGGTTTGGCCGCAATTCGCGACAGGGCCATCGCCTACCTAGAATCCGGAATCGACGAGGTCGAAAACACCGGTACATTCCGTGAGATGCACATTTTGGTGCAATATGCCAGCTATCTTCGCGAGCTGGTTTCGCTGGCAAACATTCGCCCCCTCAAGGTTGTTGTCGATGCCGGAAACGGCATGGGTGGGCTAACAGTTCCGGCTGTGCTTGGCACCGCAAGTGATCTCGAGCGGTTGCCTCTTGAAATCATTCCGATGTATTTCGAACTCGACGGAACATTTCCGAATCACGAAGCCAACCCGCTTGACCCAAAGAATTTGGTTGACCTGCAGAAGGCCGTGGTTGAACACGGTGCCCACATTGGCCTGGCCTTTGATGGCGATGCAGACCGCTGTTTTGTGGTCGACGAAAACGGCGATGCGGTTACCCCTTCTGCCGTTGCCGCAATCGTGGCTCGCCGCGAAATCGCTCGCGAAAAGCGTGACAATCCAGGCGCTGCCGTAACCGTTTTGCACAACCTGCTCACTTCTAAAGTTGTCGAAGAGGTGATTGTGGCCGATGGCGCCAAACCGGTAAAAACCAAGGTTGGCCACTCTTTGATCAAAGACCAAATGGCAGCTACCAACGCCATCTTTGGTGGCGAGCACTCGGCGCATTATTACTTCAGAGATTTTTGGGGTGCCGACAACGGAATGCTGGCGGCCATGCACGTGTTGGCAGAGTTTGGAGCTCAGAGCGAACCGCTTTCAGAGTTTGCCAAGAAATACAATCCATATCACTTGAGCGGCGAGATCAACTCGACCGTTTCAGATGTTGCGGCTGCCAAGGCTCGCGTGGTTTCGGCTTTTGCCGACCGCGCTAACTTTGACGAGTTCGATGGCATCACAGCGCAAGGCAAGCCTGCCGAAGCTGGTTCATGGTGGTGGTTCAACGTTCGTGCATCGAACACCGAGCCGCTGCTGCGTTTGAATGTCGAAGCTTCAACCGAAGCCGACATGATCCAGATTCGAGATGAAGTGTTGAAACTCATCAAGCAGGAAGCCGAGTAAAAATGCCATTTGACTTTAGAGTCGCAGATCTAAACCTTGCCGAGGCCGGCCGCCACCAGATTCGCCTCGCCGAAAACGAGATGCCTGGCCTGATGGCTTTGCGCACCGAGTTTGCCGCATCGCAGCCGCTAAAGGGCGCTCGCGTAACCGGCTCTTTGCACATGACAGTGCAAACCGCTGTGCTAATCGAAACTCTGGTTGCCCTTGGTGCAGCCGTGCGTTGGGCTTCGTGCAACATTTTTTCTACCCAGGATGAAGCCGCGGCGGCGGTAGTAGTTGGCCCAAACGGAACCGTTGCAGAGCCAAAGGGAACCCCGGTTTTTGCTTGGAAGGGCGAAAGCCTCGACGAATACTGGTGGTGCACCGATCAGATTTTTGACTGGTCTGCCGAGGCGGCCGCCGATGGTGCAAGCTACCTAGGGCCAAACATGATTCTTGACGATGGCGGCGACGCAACGCTGTTGGTGCACAAGGGGCGCGAATTTGAGTTGGCCGGTGCAGTGCCGGCAACATCGGCCACCGACAGCGAAGAATATGGTGTGATTCTTAACCTGCTTCGCGGTTCTATCTCAACCGATCCAACTCGGTTCACCCGCATCGCCGCCGAAATCAAGGGCGTTACCGAAGAAACCACGACCGGTGTTCTGCGCCTTTACGAGTTCCACAAACGCGGTGAGCTTTTGTTCCCTGCCATCAACGTGAACGACTCGGTAACCAAATCAAAGTTCGACAATAAATACGGCATTCGCCACTCGCTTCCCGACGGCATTAACCGTGCAACCGATGTTCTAATTGGCGGCAAGGTTGTGTTCGTTGCCGGCTATGGTGATGTGGGCAAGGGCTCGGCCGAGGCCCTGCGTGGCCAAGGTGCCCGCGTTATCGTGAGCGAGATCGACCCGATTTGCGCACTTCAGGCGGCCATGGATGGATTCCAGGTTGCTCGACTCGAATCGGTTATCGAAACCGTAGACATCTTTGTGACTGCAACCGGCAACCAGGGCATCATTTTGCCCGAGCACCTGATGCAGATGAAGCACCAGGCGGTAATCGCGAACGTTGGTCACTTTGACGACGAAATCGACATGGCCGGAATCAACCGCATCGAGGGCGTTGAAAAGATCGAAATCAAGCCACAGGTTCACGAATGGCGCTTGCCAAACGGTCGCTCGGTTTTGATCTTGAGCGAGGGCCGTTTGATGAACCTTGGCAACGCAACCGGGCACCCAAGTTTTGTGATGAGCAACTCGTTCAGCAACCAGGTGCTTGCCCAGATCGAAATTTTCACCAACCCCAACGGCTATCAACTTGGCGTGCACATCCTGCCAAAAGACCTCGACGAAAAAGTTGCCCGTTTGCACTTGGCCGCGCTTGGTGTTGAATTAACTACATTGACAGACGAGCAGGCTCGCTATATTGGAGTTGCACCTGAAGGTCCTTACAAAGTCGATCACTACCGTTACTAGTAGCACTACCAACTGGAGCCAATATGTCGAACAAGATTCTGGTCGTTGATGACGATAACGCGCTTCGCGAAATGGTCGGAATCGTTCTCGAATCCGAGGGCTTTGAAGTAGCGTTTCACGACGCGGGATCTGGTGCACTTGAGGCGTATCAAAAGGCATCACCAGATTTGGTTTTGCTCGATGTGATGCTGCCGGGCAAAGATGGCATCGAGGTTTGCCGCGAAATTCGTTCGGTAGCCGGAACCCCAATCATCATGTTGACAGCCAAGACCGAAAGCGAAGATGTGGTTCGCGGCCTTGAGGCTGGCGCCGATGACTATGTGGTTAAGCCATTCGACCCCGGTGTGCTAACCGCCCGCATCCGTGCCCGCCTTCGGCCGCTTGGTAACGGCTCTGAAGAGACCATTACCATTGGCCCCTTGACCCTCGACGTGGTTGGTCACGAAGTGCGCCGCGGCGGCGAAAAGCTTTCGTTGACACCGCTCGAATTCAATCTTTTGCTCACCCTGGCGCTCAAGCCAAAACAGGTCTTCACGCGCGAGATGCTGCTAGAAACGGTTTGGGGCTACCACTACAAAGCCGACACCCGCCTGGTAAACGTGCACGTGCAGCGCTTGCGTTCAAAAATTGAGGATGACGCCGACAACCCCAAGATCGTAACTACCGTTCGAGGCATCGGTTATAAGGCTGGCCAGGCTTAAGTGAAGTTTCGCAGCGCCATCGATTGGGCGCTTGGCCTTTTTAGGCGTTATCTGCAGGTTCGCGCCGGGTTTTATACGGTGGTTCTTTCGGGCATCGCGCTAACAATTGTTGGCGGTTTTCTTTCTTATTCAATCGGAAACGGTTTGTTTTCGACGCGCCTAAATCAGGTGCTCTCTGAATCTGAACGCGCAGCGGTTGATGTGCAAAACACTTTCTCGGCATCCTCTGTTACCGACGAAATTTCGCTGCAAACGTTGATGAACTCGGTAGTGCCAAATCTAGAATCGGCTAGCACCACCGAAAGCCGCCAGGTGGCGTTGCTAAGAACGCCGGGGCAAACATCGGTGCAGTTGTTGCAAAGCCCAATTTCGGCCAACCTCGATGTTGCCTTGATTCCTAACGACCTTCGCGTCACGGTTCGCAAAACCGAGGGAAAACTGATCTACCAGTCGATATCAATTCCGGTGGCGGGGGCCGAACATCCCGGAGTCGTGGTTGGTGCGCCCATCGAAATTCCGTTGGCCGGCAAATACGAGCTCTACCTGGTTTATGACCTAAACAATGAGCAAGCCACCCTCGACTTTATGCAGCGCACGCTATTTTTCGGCGGGGCCATTCTGTTGCTCATGATTGCTGCGGTTAGCTATTTTGTTACCTCGTGGCTGGTCAAGCCGGTGCGCGAGGCTGCAATGGTTTCTGAAGAGATCGCCGAGGGCGCACTCGATAGGCGCTTGCCAGAGCGAGGCCAAGATGTGCTGGCTGTCTTGGCACGCTCGTTTAACCGAATGGCCGAGTCGTTGCAACAACAAATCACCAAATTGGCAAGCGTTTCAAAAATGCAACAGCGCTTTGTCTCCGATGTTTCGCACGAGCTTCGCACGCCGCTGACCACCATCAAGTTGGCCGGTGACGTAATTTTCAACAGTCGCGAAAAACTAGAACCAGCTGCAAAGCGTTCGGCAGAGCTAATGCACGATCAAATCGAACGATTCCAGGTGTTGCTAAACGACCTACTCGAGATTTCAAGATACGACGCCGGTGCGGTGCACGCAGATCTTGAGGTTCAAGACATAAACGGTGTGGTTGGCATGGCCATTTCGGGGCTAGAACCATTGGCGGTCAGCAAGGGTTCACGAATCGACATCGATATTCCGAGTGGCGAAGCCGATGCCGAAATCGACGGTCGCCGAATCGAGCGGTTGCTGCGCAACCTGCTGGCAAACGCTATCGAGCATGGCGAGGGCAAGCCCATCCTGGTTTCGGTTGGAGTTAGCGAAACTGCGGTTGCCGTGAGCGTGACCGACCAGGGCATTGGCATGAGCCGCACAGAGGTTGATCGGGTGTTTGACCGATTCTGGCGCGCCGACCCGGCACGCAAGCGAACCACCGGCGGAACCGGTTTGGGTTTGGCGATTTCGCTCGAAGACACTCACCTTCACAACGGTTGGCTGCAAGTTTGGGCGCAACCCAACCAAGGTGCTTGCTTTAGGTTAACGCTGCCAAGACGCAAGGGCGTGGTGTTCACCGAATCGCCGTTGCCGTTGCCACCTAAGAAGCAGATTCGTAAAGTTCGGGGGCTGAACGAATGAACAAACTGATCAAATCGTTGGTTGCCGCAATTGCCTTCGCAGTTTTAATCGCTACCTCGGCCTGCGCCGCTTTGCCAAGGTCGAGCGACATAAAAATAGGGCCTAACCTCGATTCGGGGCTCACCGCCGATTACCTCTACTATTCACCGGTTGGGCCAACCGAGGGCGCCTCGCAAGTCGAAATTCTTAACGGTTTCTTAAATGCTGGCACCGGCCCGCAAAACGACTACTCGATTGCTCGAGAGTATCTCTCAGAGAAATTCAAATCAGAGTGGAATCCGAGCCAAGAGGTTTTGATTCAACGCGGCAAAGTTGACTACTCGGTCTATTCGAACACCCTGGCCACGGCCACCGTGGAAGTTGCGGCGCAGGTCAACTCGAAGGGGCAGTATGAGACCCTGCCCACTGGCAGCACCCGCTTGCTTGACTTCGAATTTGTTTGGGAAAACGACCACTGGCGCTTAGCTAAGGCTCCAAATTTAACCTTGGTAATCCAGCCCGTTTTCGATGTCATTTTCAGAAGCTATTCGGTCTACTTCTATGACCAGCAGTTCAAATATTTGGTGCCCGACTTGCGCTGGTTCCCGTCTAGGGCATCCACGGGCACGAGGCTTGTAAATGCATTGCTTGAGGGGTCTAGCGACTGGCTTTCAGGCTCTGTTCAATCAGCAATTCCAAGTGGCACCAAACTATCTACCGCTTCGGTAACCATCCTTGATGGCGTTGCAACAGTTGACCTAACCAACCGGGCGCTAACCGCCACCCCCAAAATGCGCGAGCGGGCAAAGGCTCAAATTTCGGCAACTTTGTCGCAATTGGCAAATGTGTATGCCGTTGATATTCAAATTGAACGCACGCCGCAAGACATCGCTTCGATAAAAACCTCGCTACCACCCGAGATTTCTATGTCGCCGGTTGCGCTTACGGCCTCGGGTTTGGTGCACCTTGCTTCGAACGTAAACACCAGCGTGATTGGTTCTAAGCAGCTTATGTCGAAGGTTGCAGCAACCGATTTTGCACTTAGTTTTGATGAGCAACATTTGGCAATGGCTAGCCCAGCTGGCACCTATCTGGCCAAACTCGGGCAGATGGGCAACAACGCCAAACTGATCGATGCCCGCGGCGGGTTGCTGGCACCCGTGTTCGACATCCAAGGCTTTGTTTGGTCGGTTAGCTCGGTGGGTGGTCAGGGTTTGGTGGTTACTGATCGAGGTGGCAACCGCATTGCGTTCAACGCCGGATGGCTAACCGCAACCGAGCGCTTGTCTTTTGCCGTTAGCCGAGAGGGTTCGCGCGCACTCGTTTTGGTGAAAACCGAAGGCGGAACTCAGCTTTATGTGGTGGCCATCGAACGAAATGAAAAGTCTGAGCCGGTTCGATTCGGTGCCCCGAAACTCATTCTGGGATCGGCATCTGCTATTAGCAGCGCAAGTTGGGCTGGCGAGGTAGAAATAGCGGTTATAAGTGCCCGCGCGAACGGTCTCGCGGCACCGGCAATCACTACCGTGGGCGGCGCTACTACCAACTTGGCTACCATTCAGGGCGCTAAGTCAATTGTTGCCAGCAACGGCACTTCATCGGTTTATGTGCTGTCGCGCGATGGCACCATGTATCAATACCGCGGAGCAGCCTGGAACCTTGTGCAATCTTCGGTTTTGGCCCTTCATTTCCCAGGCTAAAAAACTCAAGGTTCTGCACAGGTTGGGCTGCTAATCCGATCGGCGTAGCTATCAAGCCCAAAAGTTAGTTCATGTTTGATGAACTTCTTAACCTGGTCTTGCCCACCAACTGCGCAATATGCAAACGTGTTGGCGCTCCCGTTTGCCTAACCTGCTCCGATCATTTTCCCAGTGCCCCAAGATCCACTTGGCGTGCCAATTTGCGTGGTCAAGCGGTCTGTGATTATTGCGAACCGAGTATCCAATTGATTCGGGCATTCAAAGAGTTTGGTCAAACCGCCGCCGGCAAATTCATGGCGCCACAGATGGCGAATTTGCTCAATGGTCAACGAGGGTTTTTGGTTGCGGTGCCAAGCAATCGCAGCAACCAAATTAGGCGGGGTTATTCGCCGGCCTTGGTTCTTGCCCGAATGGTTGCCAAGCATTCGGGGTTTACTGTGATCGATGGGCTTAGGTTCTCGAGACCCGTTGCCGATCAGGCTGCGTTGGGGTTGGAGGCTCGTAGGCAAAATTTGCATCACAGCATGGTGGCCCGGCCTTCGCTGCGCGGCAAGGCAGTAGTTTTGGTCGACGACGTAGTCACCACGGGGGCCACGTTATTAGAGGCCGCTCGTGCCGCCGAAGAGCAGGGCGCCACAGTGACCGGGTTTCTGACATTTTCTGAAACTTTGCTGAAAAATGACCAGAAAATTTCAAAAAAGCCCGCGAAAAATTCAAAATGGGTATAACTTTCAGACACGGGCAACGACGCCCGACGATGGAGGCCATCATGGAAGTTAAAATCACCGCTAAAAACCTAACCGTGTCAGACCGATTCCGGGAATATGTGAATGACCGAACCCCAAAGGTTGAGCAACTCGCGCATCGCGTGCAGTCGCTCGACATAAAGGTCACCAGGCACGACCACAGCAAAAACTCGGGCCCCGAAGATCAGGTCGAGCTAACGGTTTATGAACCTGGCCACGTGATTCGTGCCGAGGCACATGCCGGTGACAAATTTGCTGCTTTCGATTTGGCATTTGCAAAACTCTCAGAGCGCCTTCGTCGCGCGGCCGATCGCCGCAAGGTGCACCACGGCCACCACGGTTCAATATCAACTAGCGAGTTGGCTGCGCACGACTTTGCCGAGATTGATTTAACGCCAGCCGACTCTGATGTTTTGTTAGGCAAAGTTAGGCCTGCCGCGGTCGCCGAGGTAGAGGCCCCAGACTTTGGCGAAAGCCCAGTGGTTATTCGCCGCAAAGAGTTTGCCAGTAACCCAATGACGGTTGACGATGCTTTGTATCACATGGAGTTAGTCGGTCACGATTTCTATCTCTTCCTCGATTCTGAAACCAACAAACCCAGCGTTGTTTATCGTCGCAAAGGCTGGAGTTATGGCGTGGTGACTCTTGGTTAGAGTTCGCTGAAAGCAATACCGGAACAGGGCTCAGCCGCCTCGCGGCTGGGCCCTGCGTCTAAGATTGAACAAAGACCTTTTCAAACGGCTTGGAGCAAAACTTGGCTAATCTAATCGACAAACTTCTGCGCGCAGGCGAGGGCAAAATCCTTGCAAAGCTTCGCAACTATGCCGACGCCATCAACGCGCTCGAAGTCGACTTCACGGCGCTAACCGATGACGAATTGCGCAACGAAACCACAGTTCTGCGCGAGCGCTATGCAGCTGGCGAAAGCCTCGACGATCTTCTCCCCGAGGCTTTCGCCGCTGTGCGCGAGGCCTCGAAGCGCACCTTAGGCATGCGCCCATACGATGTTCAGCTAATGGGTGGCGCTGCCTTGCACCTTGGCAACATCGCCGAAATGAAGACCGGTGAAGGCAAGACCCTCGTGGCAACCTTCCCGGCCTACCTAAACGCAATTGCTGGTCGAGGCGTTCACGTCATCACCGTAAACGACTACCTAGCTAGCTATCAATCAGACCTAATGGGTCGAGTCTTCAGGGCGCTCGGCATGACAACCGGCTGCATCATCTCGGGCCAAGATTCAATCGTTCGCCGCGAGCAATACCTAGCCGACATCACCTATGGCACCAACAACGAATTCGGTTTCGATTACCTACGCGACAACATGGCTTGGCAGCAGGCCGATCTGGTTCAGCGCGGCCACTTCTTTGCCGTTGTCGATGAGGTCGACTCGATTCTGATCGACGAGGCTCGCACGCCACTCATCATCTCGGGCCCTGCTTCTGGCGATGCCAACCGCTGGTTCGGCGAGTTCGCCAAAATCGCCGAAAAACTTCAACCGGTAATCGACTATGAGGTTGACGAAAAAAAGCGCACAGTCGGCATTCTTGAGCCAGGTATTGAAAAGGTCGAGGATTACCTTGGCATCGCAAATCTCTACGAATCAGAGAACACTCCGCTGATTTCGTTCTTGAACAACTCAATTCGTGCCAAGTCATTGTTCAAGCGCGATAAAGACTACGTAGTCATCGACGGCGAAGTTCTAATTGTTGATGAGCACACCGGCCGCATCTTGGCCGGCCGCCGCTATAACGAGGGCATTCACCAGGCCATCGAAGCCAAGGAAGGCGTTGAGGTTAAGGCCGAAAACCAAACCCTGGCTACCGTTACCCTTCAAAACTACTTCCGCCTCTACAACAAGCTTTCTGGAATGACGGGAACCGCCGAAACCGAAGCCGGCGAGTTCATGAGCACCTACAAATTGGGCGTTGTTCCTATCCCAACCAATAAGCCAATGGTTCGCATCGACCAACCCGACTTGATCTACAAGAACGAAGAGGTCAAGTTTGCTCAGGTAGTCGTCGACATCGCGGCTCGCCACCAAACCGGCCAGCCAGTTCTAGTCGGAACCACATCGGTCGAGAAGAGCGAATACCTCTCGAAGCTTTTGGCTAAGGCTGGCGTGCGACACGAGGTTTTGAACGCCAAAAACCACGCTCGCGAGGCAGCGATCGTTGCTCAGGCGGGTCGCCTGGGTGCCGTTACCGTGGCAACCAACATGGCCGGCCGCGGAACCGACGTAATGCTCGGTGGAAACGCCGAATTCTTGACAGTTGACGCCCTGCAAAAGCGCGGCTTGAACCCCGATGAAAACCCTGAAGAATATGAAGCCGCCTGGGCGGATCAGTTTGCTCAGGTAAAGGCCGAGGTTGCCTCAGAAGCCGATAAGGTTCTTGCGGTTGGCGGCCTTTATGTTCTTGGCACCGAACGCCACGAGTCACGCCGCATCGACAACCAGCTTCGCGGTCGTGCGGGTCGCCAAGGCGACCAGGGTGAATCGCGCTTCTACCTTTCGCTCACCGATGACCTAATGCGCATGTTCAACTCGGGTGCCGCAAGCGCCATGATGAACCGCTCTGATGTTCCAGACGACATGGCCATCGAATCGAAGATTGTCAGCCGCGCTATCGCCAGTGCGCAAAGCCAGGTTGAGGGCCGAAACGCCGAGGTTCGCAAGAACGTTCTCAAATACGACGACGTGCTGAACCGCCAGCGTGAGGCAATCTACAGCGACCGCAGGCACATCCTTGAGGGTGACAAAATCGACACCCGAGTCGAGTCATTCCTTCAAGACGCAATCGCCGCAATCGTTGATGTTCACATCTCAGATAACGCTGGCAACGACTGGGATCTAGAGGCACTTTGGGCAGACCTGAAGGCAATCTATCCGGTAGGGCTCGAAATTCAAGAGGTCTTGGCCGAAGCCGGCAACCGTTCTCGTTTAACCAAGTCTTGGTTGACCAACGAGTTGGTTAGCGATGCTCGAATTGCCTATGCAAAGCGCGAAGAGCAGATTGGCTCAGAGGGCATGCGCGAACTCGAACGACGCGTTGTTTTGTCGGTTGTCGACCGCAAGTGGCGTGACCACCTTTATGAAATGGACTACCTAAAAGAGGGCATTGGCCTTCGTGCAATGGCGCAACGCGACCCGTTGGTTGAATATCAACGCGAGGGTTACTCGATGTTCCAGCAAATGATGGGTGGCATCAAAGAAGAGTCGGTCGGCTTCTTGTTCAATGTTGAGGTTCAGGTTGAGCCGGCTCCGGCTCCGGTTGTCGATCAATCGCAGCTGACCTACATTGCGCCAAACGAAGATGGTGCAGCCGAGGCTCACGGTGCCAACGAGCGCCAGGCGCAGGTGCCACCGGCCAACCCCACTCAGAAACCTGAGCAGGGCGGCCAGGGTAGCTCTTTCTTCAAGAACTAAAGCACGCTCACAGATGTTGCTCGCCAACGAGAGTTAATACCCTCTAGGCGAATTGTCACTGCGCGGGTGCGGTTGCTCGAGTTCAGCAGAACCACAGATTCAATCACTCCGTCGCGGGGTGAAGAATTGTGCACATTCTGAATCGAGAACCTTTGCACCATTGCCTTCTTGCCTAGCAAGGCTCGATGCTGCCTAGCTTGCGCCGACTTGAGGGCGAGTCGCTGATAAACCTCGTCGCTTAATAATCGGGAGAGTTGTTCAACCTGCCGTGAACCGGTGATTACATCGATGACCCCAGTGGCAATGGCGGTCAAACTTGGGTTTGGGTCTGGCAAATCTGCTGTTTTACTGCGTTGCTGGCCAAAATATTCCTCGGCTTCGATCGGGTTTGAAACGACGTGCTTTTTCAGATTGCGGGCCTTACGTGGAGCTTTTTTGGCTTTCGCCTTTTTGTCGTTAGCGTTCTCTGCATCAGAATTGGGTGCCGTGTTTGACATTTCCCCCATCCCCTTTCACCTCCGTGTGGAGGAATCTTGACGCTATGACCGATTTAATGTCTGGTCAAGGGTTATTAGGAAAATTGTGGATAACTTTTTAATAAATGTCGTAGGTGCTGAATAATTCGGAGGGTGAATTTAGACCACCTTTTTGAAGATTTAGAGGCTCAATTCGAATCTGGTTTCGGTGCAACCGTCGCTCATTCGAAGTTTTTGAGTTGCAACGGTTTGCGAATTGTGCCGCAACGCGGATTGCCCGAAAATCTGGTTGCTCCAATTATTGGCTCAGATTTTGTTGCCGGGCTTGACCAGGGGTTTATGTTGTGGCACGTCTTTCCGAGCGAACAAATTATCGAGATTTTGCCCCAGACCTACGAGGATTCGGAGTTACCCAGGCTGAAGCATTTTGATCGAAAACTATGTGATTTATTAGAGAGTTTTGCAAAGCCGGTTGAAATTGTTTGGCACACGGGTGAGATGCATAATGCTCCGCAGCGCGGAATGATGGTTGAGCTTGTGTGTGGCTTAATGGTTGTTGAAACGACCCGCGGAATAGTCGCTGTTTCGCCGCGTTCAGCCAGCAAAATTTGCATTGAAGTTGTGGATAACTTGAGCGAAGAATTCGAAGTACGAGTTGGCTAGCCTGATGGTCAAGAAAATGATTACCCGAACCGATGGCAGTCGAACCAAATATGCCATTGGCGCGTTGGCTTTAATCGCACTTTCAACCGCTGGCGTGTGGTTAACCATCGAATCCAACGATCAAACGGCCGAATATTTGGTTGCGGCATCGGCCTTGCCTGCCGGCAGCCCTGTGGCAGCCGGCCAAGTCTCCAAGCTCAGTGCCAATCTGGGGGCTTCGGCGGCAAACTATGTGCTTGACGGCCAGTTGCCCAACGGCGCTTATTTGCTTGGCCCGGTTGTTGCCGGGCAATTAATTGCCAAAAACCAGCTTGCCAGTGCGGTTCTCGACAGCCGTTCGCCCGTGGTCATCGAATCAAAAATGCCAATTGCTGCTGGCATTAAACCCGGAAGCTCGGTCGATGTTTGGGTCTCTAAACGGCTCGAAAACAGTGCTTACGCGCCACCGGTTGCAGTGGTGTTAGCCGCCGAGGTTGCCCAGGTTATTGCGCCCAGCGGCATGTTTGCCTCGGCGGTTCCATCGGTTGAGCTTTGGGTGCCATCGGCGGCGGTTTCGCCAATTTTGGCGGCGATTGCCTCGCAAGATTCAATCTCGCTTGTGTTAAGGCCCACCGTTGCCGACAAGTGATGTCACGTCTAAAACCATCGCCGTATGGGGCGCCCATGGCTCACCCGGCAAAACTACTATCGCCATAAATCTTGCCTGCGAGTTAGCGCTTTCTGGAGCCAGCGTTTTCTTGCTTGATTTAGACCTGGTTTCACCAAGTTTGGCGCAGTGCCTGGGCTTAACCGAGCATCCCGCGGGGTTGGCAGCCGCCTGCCGGTTAGTCGCTCAACAACGGTTCGATATTGTGCAACTCGAGCGCCTCAGCGTGCGCATTTCAGCCGGCAAACAATCGGTGGCCGCCATGACAGGTCTCACCAACGCAAACCGTTGGCCAGAGGTTTCCGCCGATTCGCTCGGCATGATCCTCGAGCTTGCATCACAGCACTTTGATTATTTGGTTCTCGACCTAGCCTCAAGCCTTGAGCCGGGCCTTAGGCAGCCCCATGCGGCTCAAGAGCGCAATCAAGCAACTTTGGCGGCACTCGCCATGGCCGAGGTTGTCATAGCCGTTTGTGGTGCCGACCCTGTATCAATCGAACGCTTCTTGGCCAGCGAACCTGCTTTCAAGCAGGCCGCCACTGCCGAGCCGCTAATCATGGTTAATCGCCTGCGCAAATCGGTGCTTGGCCACTCAGCAAAAAATCAAATAACTGAAACTTTGGCTCGGCTGGCAAACCTAAACATTCATGGTTTTGTGCCCGACGATCCGGCCGCGGCCGATCAATCGTTGCTCGAGGCCATGCCCATTGCGCTAGCGCGCAGGTCTTCGGCTGCCAAGCAGGCCATCGCTGTCTTTACTCAAAATCACATTTTGCTACAACGCAGTCGCCTAGACAAACGCGTGGCTAAACTCGGTTAGGTGTCGACACTTAGTGATCTGGTAAAAAAGCATGGCGTTCCAAACCACGCCAACATCGAGTGGTTGCACCTTCTCACTGCCGATTGGCAGTTGATCGCCGACCTCGCCTTTGCCGATTTGGTTCTATGGATCCCAACCCCCGAAGGCAGTTTTGTGGCTGCCGGGCACGCGCGGCCATCTAGTGCGGCAACGGTGTTTTATCGCGACATCAGCGGCGAACCCGTGCGCAAAGAATGGGCGGCGCAAATCAGTCAGGCTTTCACCAGCGGCAAGCAGGTTGACCTTCAAACCCCCGATACCTACGACGGTCTTCCTACCAGGCTGAGCGCAATCCCGGTTCGTCGCAAACTGTCGGCAAAATCTGATGAGGTGACTGAACGGCCAATTGCCGTGGTTACTCGCCACACAAACCTTGCTGAAGCCAAGGCGCCTAACAAGCTTCAACTCAACTATCTCAGCTGTGGCAACGAACTTCTCGAAATGATGGGCGATGGCAACTACCCAGACTTTAGCAATCAAACTGGGCCGCGTCGCGGAGCTCCCCGCGCCAACGATGGCTTGCTTCGCCTCGACGAAGATGGAGTTGTTGTTTTTGCTAGCCCAAACGGCCTTTCGGCCTTCAACAGGCTCGGCATTCAGGGCGAGCTCGAAGGCAAGTCGCTAGCCGAGGCAGCCTCTAAAGTGTTGAAAACTCAGATCCAAACCGACGAGGGCTTGGCCTTGGTGGTTAGCGGTCGGGCGCCTTGGCGCACCGACATGGAGTCGCGAAACGTGACCCTCACGGTCAGGGCAATTCCGCTTCGCAAGCATGGCGCACGCACCGGCGCGATAGTGCTTTGCCGCGATGCCACCGAATTGCGCCGTCAAGAGCGCGAACTGATCACAAAAGATGCAACCATCCGTGAAATTCATCACCGGGTAAAAAACAATTTGCAAACCGTGGCAAGCTTGCTTCGCATTCAGGCACGTCGAAGCAAGAGCGACGAAACCAAAGAGTCGCTCGAGCAGGCAATGCGAAGGGTTTCGGCAATCGCTTTGGTTCACGACACCTTGTCTGAGGGTTTAAATCAGGATGTTAACTTCGATGAGGTGTTCGACCGCATTTTGATGTTGGCAACCGAGGTGGCCTCAAGCATGAACACATCGGTGCGCCCACTTATTGATGGCAAATTTGGCCAACTTCGTAGCGAGTTAGCCACACCACTTGCCGTTGCGCTAACCGAAGTCGTAACTAACGCCGTTGAGCACGGGCTGGCCGATCGCAGCGGTGTAGTTGCGGTCAACGCCGAGCGCAAACAAAAGCAACTGCTGATCACGGTTTCAGACAATGGCAAAGGCCTAACCGATGGCAAAGTGGGTGCCGGGCTTGGCACTCAAATCATTCGCACACTCATCGAGGGCGAGCTGCGCGGCACAATTCACTGGTCTTCACCCAAAGAGGGCGGCGCTCGAGTGGCAATTTCTATACCGCTTTAGCCGCCATTTCAAGCCCTGCGGCTAATAAAAAACCCGCCACCAAGGTGACGGGTTTTTAGAAAAAACTTTGTTTAGCCTGCGCGGCGGGCGCGAGCATATTTGCGCTTTAGCGACTTGCGCTCATCTTCGCTAAGGCCACCCCAAACACCGGTGTCTTGGTTTTCTTTGATGGCATATTCGAGGCACTGGGTGGCAACGCCACACTCGCGGCAAACAGATTTCGCTTGCTCGATTTGGTCTACTGCAGGGCCTGTGTTTCCTACCGGAAAGAAAAGTTCTGGGTCTTCGGTGAGGCAACGTGATTCATTTAGCCACTGCATATTCATACGCGAGTTATTCCTTTTTAGTAGTGAAACTTTGGCTAATGAGCCAAACGAGGAAATCAAATTCGAAAAGGTGATTTACGCTTGAAAAGCGATTTCACAAGAACTTTTCCTTAGAAAATCGTTTCATACCAACTGCCTTTTGGCAAGACCCAAAATTTAGGAACGCCAATGAAAAACCTAAAAAAGTTGCCAACCGGGTTACTCGCGGTGATAGCTGTTGTGGCCCTCGAGGCAAGCGTGTTGGCCTACTTTGGCATTCAACTTGGGTTGGGCATAGTTGCAGGCGAAAGCCGAGCCTTCGCAACCGCAATAGCCCTCTTTGCAATGGTTGCAGCGGCAGCGGCATGGCTCTTTTATGTTGCGTTTAGCTTGACTCGTTCAAAGCGCTGGGCTCGAAGCGCGGCATTGTTTTGGCAGTTGGTTATGTTGGCCGTTGCGTCTGGCAGTTTTACGGGTCAGTTTGGCTCGCAGGCCATCGGTTGGGCGCTTGTAGCGCCAGCAGTTCTGGTGTTGATTTTGGTATTTACCAAACCTGTGGTTGAGGCAACCTTGGCCGGTGCCGACCGTGAAGATCGCGCTTAGGCTGCCCTCTGGGGCCTGGCGCTGCTAAATTGCCAGCAGCCTGCGCAGCATTGCAACGTGGCCGGTAGCCTTCACGTTATACAAAGCCAAGGTGATCAAGCCGCTTTCATCGATGGCAAAAGTTGAGCGAAGCACCCCGGTGTATTCGCGGCCATAAAGCTTTTTGAGGCCATAGGCGCCATATTGCTTGTGAACCTCGAGCTCGGGGTCGCTAAGCAGAGCAAAATTGAGCTCTTGGTTCACCTGAAAAGTCTTAAGTTTCTTGACCGGGTCTGGAGAAATGCCCAGCACGGTGTAGCCGGCAACCTTGAATGGGTTTAGGTTGTCGTTGAAATCGCACGCCTCTTTGGTGCAGCCCGGTGTTGATGCGGCTGGAAAGAAATACAGGATAACTTTTTTGCCTTTGAAATTTGCAAGCGAAACCGATTTGCCATCTTGGTCGAGCACAGAGAATGCGGGTGCTTTGGTGCCAACTTCGAGTTTCTGCAGTTCAGCCATGCCAAAAGTCTAGGGGAGTAGCCGAAAGGCCATTTGGTTGTTCGCGACCAGCGTGCGAATGGCATTTTGCAAACTCAACGACTGGCGAGGCGGCGCATAAGGTGCTAATGTTGTCTCTCGTTGCGCTGAAAAGCGCGGCACGCACCTCTAGCTCAATCGGCAGAGCAACTGACTCTTAATCAGTGGGTTCTCGGTTCAAGTCCGAGGGGGTGCACAAAAAGCCTCCGCGTCTTATCAGCCGGGGGCTTTTTACTTTTAAAGGTTGCTGACAGGGGCTGTTAGTGCAAGAACAACACTGGCAGCATCGATGCCACTAGCAAGATTGCGGCAGTGATGTTGAACACTTTGCGTTTCCGAGGTTCGGCCAGCCAGGCGCGCAAAGTTTGCCCAAATACTGCCCAGGCAACCGCGCCAGGGTAGGTAAAAATAAGAAAAATTAGGCATGCGCCAAGCGCAGTCAGAAATCCCGAATCTACTGGAACATAGGTGGCCATAAACGAAGCGGCCACGATCCAGGCCTTTGGGTTTACAAACTGAAACACAAATGAGCGCCAGCTGCCAATTTGTTCAGCCGTGGCGTCTGCGTTTTTGCTAGTGCTGCGAATGATTCCGAAGGCTATGTAAACAATGTATGCAAAACCAACATATTTGAGCACTTGATAGACCACCGGGAATGTGGAGAAAACCAAACCCAGCCCAGCTCCAATGGCAATCAGCATCGATACGAGTCCGAGGATGATGCCGTTTACATAGGGAAGTGATTTGCGCACGCCAAAGTTGGCCCCAGAGGTAAGTAAAAAGGTGTTATTTGGCCCTGGCGTGACCGATGTAACAAAGCTAAAAATGGCAATAGACACAGCTAGTTGCAGATTCATTTGACTATTCAAGCATGAGATCTCGAAGTTCCAACGCCAATAGACTTGCCAGATGCTGTCGTTCATCCCGGGGTTTTTGCTTGGTCTTTCACTGATTGTGGCAATTGGTGCCCAAAATGCCTTTGTGATTCGCCAAGGGCTCACTAAACAACACGTATTTTTGGTTGTCGCCATTTGTGCCATCGCCGATGCCGCGCTGATTGCGGTTGGCATTGCCGGCCTTGGCGCGGTTCTGCTTTCGCTGCCCTGGCTTCTCGAAATCATACGTTGGTTTGGTGTTGCCTATCTTGGCTGGTTCGGTGTGCGCTCGGTGATGAGTGCCTTCAAAAACGAATCGATGGATGCATCGGGTGGCCAAAGCCTTTCTAGAGGCAAGGTGGTTGCAGCCGTTTTGGGTTTCACCCTGCTGAACCCCCACGTTTATCTAGACACCGTGATTTTGGTTGGCAGCGTTGGCAATCAATTTGGCGACGACCGATGGTTTTTTGGCGCCGGGGCCATGTTGGCTAGTTTGATTTGGTTTACCTCGTTGGGCTTTGGCGCAAGGGCAGCTTCGGGGTTGATGTCGAAGCCAGTTTTTTGGCGTGTGCTCGACAGCGTGATTGCCCTGGTGATGTTTTCGATCGCGGGCATGCTGGCTTTTTACAAGTTCTAAACTAAAGCCATGTCTGACAACAACGTAGTAGCCCCAAGCCTCGGTGCTTTGCGTCGCCGCCACAGCTCAAAGTGGCGCCGATTTGAAGCCGATGTTTTGCCCATGCACGTTGCCGAGATGGATTTTCAGATCGCCGATTCGATTCGCAATCTGATTGTTGAAATGGCCCAAGAATCAGACCTTGGTTATCTTGGCCCGGTGCCAGAAGTGGCCGCGGCGTTTGCCGGCTTTGCCAAGAAGCGCTGGAACTGGAACGTTGACACCGCTCAAGTAAAAATGGCCACCGATGTTGGCGTTGCAGCGGTAGAAATTTTTAGAACGCTTGGCCGCCCGGGCGACCAAGTTGTGGTGAACCCACCGGTGTATGGCAGTTTTTATAACTGGATCAAAGAAGCCAAGCTAGAGCAAGTTGATGTGCCGTTGGTGCGCACCGATCAAACCTGGCAGCTGGATCTAAACGCACTCGAGGCGGCATTTGCTGCTGGGGCAAAATTTTATCTTTTGTGCCACCCGCATAACCCGGTAGGCAAAATCTATAGCCTCGAAGAACTGCAGGCAATCGCCGAGCTTGCGCACAACTATGGCGTAACCGTGGTTAGCGACGAAATTCACGCACCGCTAACTTATGCGGGCGAAACCTTTGTGCCTTACCTAAACGCGGGTGAAGCCGCCGCCAAAACCGGCATCATCATCACATCTTCGAGCAAGGCCTGGAACACGGCCGGGCTAAAGGCAGCAATTTTGGTTAGCGCCGATGAGGCCATGGCTCAACGGCTCTCGAAGCTTCAACCAGACATGCACTGGAGAACATCGCTGATTGGCGCATTTGCCATGGCTGAGGCCTTCACGAACGGCCTTACCTGGATCGACTCGGCGGTTCGAACAATCGAAGCCAACTTGGCATTCATGAGCCAGCAGGTTGCGGCAAAGCTGCCCCAGATAATAATTTCATCGCCACAAAATAGCTATTTAGCTTGGTGGGATGTGAGCGCTCTAAACCTGGGGGATGACCCAGCGGCAACCATTTTGGCTAAAGCTAGGGTGGCCGTGGTTGCCGGCACCGACCTTGGCGCCGGCTATGGCCAGTTTGTGCGGTTCAACTTTGGCACCAGCCGGGCAAACATCGAGGCGGCAATCGATGCAATTGCCGCGATTCAAAAATAGGCGCTCAAACTGATGCAGGTTGAATTCTCGAGCGAACTAATCGAATGGCGCGGGCCGGCACCCTTTTATTGGGTTTCGGTGCCGATGCGCGAAGCGCAAGAAATCAAAGAAATCGCGGCAATGCTCACCTATGGTTGGGGCGTGATTCCGGTTGAAGTGACTGTTAAGCACAAAACCTGGCGCACCTCGTTGATGCCAAAAGACGGCCGCTATTTGGTGCCAATTCGCAACGATGTGCGTCAGCCGCTAAAGCTCGTCGTCGGAGATACCCTCGAGCTCACGCTCGACTTTGGAATCTAAATTACTTTAAGCGCGTTCAGCAGGTCTTTGATTAGGTCGTCTTTGTGCTCGATGCCAACCGAAAGCCGCAGCGTGCTTGGCGTGATGCCCATCTCGGCCTGAACCTCAAGCGGCAAGCGGCGGTGGGTGGTTGAAGACGGGTGGGTGATCAGCGATTTTGAATCGCCAAGGTTGTTCGAAATATCAATCACCTGAAGCGCATTCATGAATTTGAACACCGAGGCCTCATCGGCCTTGAACTCGATGGCCACTGTGGTGCCGCCAGCCTTCATCTGCTGCATGGCCATCTGGTGCTGAGGGTGTGATTTTAGACCCGGATACACCACGCGCTCAACGGCAGTGTGCCCTTCGAGCGCTTGCGCAATTGCCAGAGCATTCTCGGCCATGCGCTCAACGCGCATCGTCATGGTTTCGAGCGATTTCAGCATTACCCAAGCGTTAAAAGAGGCCATCGCGGGGCCGGTGTGGCGCACAAATGGCAGCACGGTTTCTTTGATGTATTTTGTGGTGCCGATTATTGCGCCGCCAAGCACTCGGCCCTGGCCGTCGATGTGCTTAGTGGCCGAATACATCACAACATCTGCGCCAAGTTCGAGAGGCTTTTGCAAAACCGGCGATGCCATCACGTTATCAACCACCACGGTTGCGCCAACCTTGTGGGCCAGGTCGCTAACCATGCGAATGTCGGTAATCTCCATCAATGGGTTGCTTGGGCTTTCGATGAAAACCACCGAAGTTGGCTCTGAAAGGGCCTTGGCCCACCCCTCAGGGGTGTTTTCTTCTACCAAAACGGTGTTAACGCCCCACTTTGGCAAAATTTCGGTTAGCACAACATAGCAAGAGCTAAACATGGCGGCATATGCCACAACGCGATCGCCGGCCTTAACAATTGAGGCAACCGAGGCAAACATGGCGGCCATGCCCGTTGCGGTTGCAAAGGCAGCTTCGCCGCCCTCAAGCAACGCCAAACGGTTCTCAAACATGGCAACAGTTGGGTTTGAAAAGCGGCTGTATACGAAGTGATCGGTCTCGTCTTTGAATGCTGCGGCGGCCTGTTCGGCGTTGTCGTAGGTGAACCCAGAATTCAAAAACAGCGCTTCACTTGTTTCGCCAAACCCGGTTCGAGCCAAAGCGCCACGCACTGCCAAAGTGTCTGGGTGCATCTGCCAATCAGGCTGAGCGTTATCGGTTAACGGGTGGTGCCCCCACGGGCGTGTGCGCTTGGTCATTCTGAAATTTTACCAGTGGCGCCAACCGCCAAGATAGCCTCGGCCAATGCGTTTGCCGCATGGCTCAAATCGGCTTCGGTGGTGCTGTGGCCAAAGCTAAACCGCACGGCTGTTTGCGCGGTGTCGGCATCGATGCCAATTGCGGTTAGCACATGCGATGGCTCATTGCTGCCTGCCGCGCAAGCCGAACCGCTCGAGACAATAACCTCGCGGCGTTCGAGCTCAAGCAAAATTGCCTCGCCGCTTAAGCCGGCAAAACAAAACGAAGCTATGTTTGGCAGCCGGCTGCTTGGGTGGCCCGTGGGAATTGCCATCGGTGCGGTCTGTAAAACCCCTCGAATGAAGGCGTCGCGAAGCGCGCTAACCCGAGCAGCCTCTGAAGCCAAATCGGGCAGTGCCTCGATGGCTGTTGCCAGTGCAACCGCCCAGGCAACGTTTTCGGTGCCCGACCGGCGCCCAAATTCTTGCCCCCCGCCGTGAATTAGCGGTTCGAGGCCGAGCCGCCCGCGAATGAAAACGGCGCCAGAGCCCTTGGGTGCGCCAAGCTTGTGCCCAGAGATTGTTAGGGCATCAACCTGCGATGTGTCGACTCGAATGTCGAGCCAGCCGGCCGCCTGAACGGCATCGGTGTGAAAAACCGCGCCAAATTCGTGAGCAATTGCAGCAAGTTCGGCAATCGGGTGCACGGTGCCAATTTCGTTGTTGGCGGTCATCAAACTAACCAAAGTTGAGTCGGCGCGCAAAGCCGCGCGCAGGTCGGCCGGCTCAATCAACCCAACCTCATCAACCGGCAGCCAGCTAACTTCAAAGCCATGCATTCGCTCTAAAAACTCGATGCTTTCAAGCACCGCCTCGTGCTCGGTTTTTGCACTAATGATGTGTTTGCCCCTGGGGTTGGCAAGTGCCAAACCTGTGATGGCCAAGTTGTCACCCTCGGTGCCGCCCGAGGTGAAGGTAATTTCGGTAACCCGGCATCCCAGCCAGTCGGCTATTTGGGCCCGAGCGTTCTCGAGGGCCTCTTTGGCTCTAGAACCAAGTTCGTGGCTGCTCGAAGGGTTGCCAAACTCGGCGGTTAGCCAAGGCCAGGCAGCCTGAAGTGCCGCAGGTGTTACCGCAGTGGTGGCCGCGTTGTCGAGATAAATCACGGTTGCTCGATTGTTATATCGAGGCCAAGATCTAGAGCCCTGGCGCTGTGGGTTAGCGCGCCAACCGAAATCACATCAACGCCGGTCTTGGCAATTTTGCCAACCGTCTGCAGGTTTACCCCGCCCGAGGCCTCAACTATGCAACGGCCGGCTATTTGTTGCACGCCTTTGCTCAAGTCTTCGAGGGCAAAGTTATCAAGCATGATGATGTCGACATCGGCGGCAAGCACCGGCGCAATTTGATCGATTCGATCTACTTCAACCTCGAGCTTCACGCCAGCTGGCAGTTCGCTTTTCACGCGCCTAAGTTCGGTGGTTAAATCTTTGCCGCCAGCAGTCAGAACGGCCAGGTGGTTGTCTTTGGCCATCACCATGTCGCTGAGGCTAAACCGGTGGTTGCGCCCACCGCCATCAAGCACCGCCTGTCGCTCAAATGCGCGCAGGTTTGGTGTGGTCTTTCGTGTGTCAAGGATGTTCGCCTTGGTGCCCTGAACCTCGGCAACATATTGCGCCGTTAAGGTGGCAATGCCACACATGCGCTGGGTGAAATTGAGGCCGATGCGCTCGGCGGTCAACACCGCGCGGGCTGGGCCGGTGATGGTGGCAAGCTTTTGACCAGCTACGAACGGTTCGCCATCGTGGATGTGCATTTCGACAAGCACCGAAGATTCGGTGAGTTTGAAGGCAGCGATAAAAACGGCCGAACCACTAAACACGCCAGGTTCGCGGGCGGCCAACACTGCGGTTGCGCGCGCGCTAGCCGGAATCAGGTGCAGCGAGGTTACATCGCCGTTTGGCGCGTCTTCGCGCAGTGCAGCGCCAACAACATCGGCTATCAACTTTTCGGTCAGCATCAGCGGGCCTTTCGAACGATGGTGATTGGGCGGGCCATCGACTGGTTGGTTAACGGGAAGTCGAGTCGATAGTGACCACCACGAGATTCTTCGCGGGCCAATGCGGCCTCGGTTACGGCTCGCGAAAGCAGCAGCAGGTTGGCGTCTTCCCAGTCGGTAAAGAGGCGGTTCGCCTCATCGGCTGACCTCCATTTGGCAAGTTCAACGCGAGTCTGCAACAGTTCGTTTTGGGTTCTGGCAAGGCCAACGTTGTCCCACATCAGGGTTTGCAGTTCAACACGGTCAACTACGTTCAGCGCGCTTGCAGGTGCAATTCGGTCGGCTTCGGCCTCAAGCTCAATTTCGGCAAGTAAGCCCTGCTCCTTCCAGCGCACGCTTGCCGCATGGGCCGGCCATTCTTTATCAAGCACCTGAACCGCGCGGCGCGAAAACACAATCGATTCGAGCAGCGAGTTCGAGGCCAACCTGTTGGCGCCGTGTGCGCCAGTGCAGGCAACCTCACCAACGGCAAATAAACCACTTATGCTGGTGCGGCCCCAGATGTCGGTGGCCACGCCGCCCATCCAATAGTGAGCTGCCGGGGTAACCGGAATCGGGTTTTTGCCCCAGTCGAGCCCGTATGAGCGTGTGGTCTTGCTGATGCTAGGAAAGCGCTTTGACAAAAATTCGCTGCCGAGGCCGGTGGCATCTAGCAGCACGGGTTGCCCACCCTGGGCTCGCATCTCGGCCTGAATAGCGCGCGCAACCACATCGCGCGGCGCAAGCTCGGCCGCTGGGTGCAGCTTTTGCATAAAGCGCTCGCCGCGGTTGTTGATCAAAACGGCGCCATCGCCTCGAACCGCCTCTGAGATCAAAAAGCTGCCGGGCACCGCAAGTGCGGTTGGGTGAAATTGATAAAACTCAAGGTCGGCAAGTTCGGCGCCCGCTCTAAAGGCTGCCGCAACGCCGTCTCCGGTGGTTACCGAAGGGTTGGTGGTGTGCCGATAAAGCTGGCCGGCGCCACCGCTGGCCAGAATGACCGAATCGGCTTCAACAAAATGGCGGCCCGAGGCATCGAGCAGATGAACGCCACGAATCGTGCCGCCTTCAACCTCAAAATCGACCACGAAGGTGTGTTCAAAAATGGCAGTTGCCGTTGCTCGAACCGCGTCAACCATGGCGTTACTGATGTCGGCGCCGGTTGTGTCGCCGCCGGCATGCAAAATGCGGGCGTGCGAGTGTGCAGCCTCTAGGCCCAGTGCAAAATTGGTGCCCTTGCGATCAAATTCAACGCCAAAATTAACCAGGTCGTTGATGCGGTTTGGGCCCTCGGCGCACAGCACATCCACGGCTGGTTTATAGCAATAGTCGGCACCGGCCGCCAGGGTGTCGGCAACGTGTTCGGCAATCGAATCATCGGTTGAGGTAACCGCCGCAATGCCGCCCTGGGCATAGTGGGTGTTGCTTTCGGCAAGATTGGCCTTAGTAACCAAAGTCACCTGATGGGTTCGGCTAGCCTCAACGGCGGCAATCAAACCGGCAATGCCGCTGCCAATAACAACAAGTTTTTTCATGATGTTTGCCTACAGCGGCTTCGCTGCCAACATGCGTTCGAGGGCAATTTTGGCATTCGCGGCCACATCAGCAGAAACCGAAATTTGGTTTACCACTTCGCCGGCCACCAGGCGCTCTAGAACCCAAGCCAAATATCCCGGGTGAATTCGATACATGGTTGAACATGGGCAAACCACCGGGTCGAGGCAAAAGATGTTGTGTTGCGGATACTCTGCCGCCAAGCGTTGAACCATGTTGATCTCGGTTCCGATGGCAAAAGTGGTTGGTTCTGTGGCTGCGGCCACGGCCTTGCGAATGTAGTCGGTCGAACCGGCCTCGTCGGCGGCGTCTACTACCTCCATCGGGCATTCGGGGTGCACAATCACTCGAACACCGTCAAACTCGGCGCGTGCCTTTTCAATCTGGCCAACGTTGAAGCGCTTGTGAACCGAGCAGAAGCCGTTCCAGAGCACAACCTTCGCATCGGCTAGAACTTGGGCGGTGTTGCCGCCAAGCGGCTTGCGGCCGTGCCAAAGCGGCATCAAATCGGTGCTGATGCCCATGGCCTTGGCTGTGTTGCGGCCTAGGTGCTGATCCGGAAAGAACAGCACTCGCTGGCCGCGCTCGAACGCCCACTTCAACACAATTTCGGCGTTAGAAGAAGTGCAAACAATGCCGCCGTGCTCACCGCAAAAAGCCTTCAATGCTGCAGATGAGTTCATGTAAGTCACCGGGATAACCGGAACTCGTCCGTGCTCGTCTGGCTCAGAGCCATACAGATCTTCTAGCTGTTCCCAACATTCGGTCACCGAGTCGATGTTGGCCATGTCGGCCATCGAACAGCCCGCCGCCAGGTTTGGCAAAATCACGGCTTGGTTTGACTCCGAAAGAATATCGGCGGTTTCGGCCATAAAGTGCACACCGCAAAACACTATCGCCTCGGCCTCGGTGTGTGCCTTGGCTGCGTTGGCTAGTTGAAACGAGTCGCCCAAATAATCGGCGTGAACCACAACTTCTTCGCGTTGATAGAAGTGGCCCAAAACAACCACTTTGTCGCCCAAGGTCTTTTTGGCTGCCACGATTCGATCGTTTAGCTCTTGCTCGGTCGCCGACTTGTATTCGGCGGGCAAGGCGCCCTGGCGAGGCGAGCCGGTCGGAATCAAATCGCTGCTTGATGCGCCGGGCCCATAGGCAACCGGGCCTTTGTCAAACTCCCAGGGGCCATCGGCAAGCGAGGGGCTGCAGGTCGATTCGCTCGATGCGCCCTTCACGATCAATTGGATTCGTTCGTTGACCGATGCTGTGGTCATTTGGTTTCTCCTGTTGCACTGGTGGTTGCTCGATAAAGTTGCGGGGGTCGGTGCCGGGTGCCGGCTAGGCGTTCGCCGGTTGGCTCAACAATGCCGTCGGCTTCGACCATGCGCCTAAAGTTGCCAGGGTCTAAATCTCGGTCAAGCACCGCTTCATAAACCTCACGCAATTGGGCAAGAGTGAATGTCTCGGCCAAAAAGCTGTGCGCGATGCGGGCATAGGCGAGTTTGTTGCGAAGGCGGCCAAGCGCATATTCAACAATTTGATTGTGGTCGAAGGCCAGGGTTGGCAACTGGTCGGCTTCAAACCAGTGGATGTTCGCGCTCTCGCTTACGGCAGTGGCTTCTTCGCTGCCTACAAGCGCCCAATAAACAATCGAAACCACGCGATCGGCAAGGTTGCTGCCGGGGGAGCGATCGAGGCTGCCGAAGGCATACAGCTGCTCTAAATAGCGGGGTTCGAGGCCGGTGGTTTCTAGCAGATTGCGCGAGGCGGCCTGAATAAGATCTTCGGTGATGTTGAGCGGCCCGCCCGGCAACGCCCACTGGCCATCAAATGGCGCTCTAATTCTGCGCACAAGTGGCAGGGCAACTTTTAGCTTGCCCAGCTCATCGGGGCGCAGGGTAAAAATAACCGTAGACACGGCAAGGTTTGGCGCCACGAACGCTGATTGCGTTGATTCGGTCACGAAGCCCGCCGTCTACTAAAAGTAAAAATGACACTAAGTAATAATCATCTTAGTGTCATTCTGACTTTAAGCGCAAACCTGTCAGCGCAAATTGAGTAATTTGAGGGTTAGTCTTCGCCGATGTCTTCGTTCCACAGTGCATCGTTGGCTTCAATAAATTCGCGCATTATTTCGATCAGGCCCGGGTCGTTCATCACGTGAACTTCGGCACCGTGCTGGGCCACCCAATCTTGGCCGCCCATAAAGTTTTTGTCGTCGCCAACTAGCACGCGGCCGATTCCAAACTGGCGAATCAGGCCCGAGCAATACCAGCAAGGCGAGAGGCTGGTTGCAAGCGTGATTTTCTTGTAACTGCGCTGGCGACCCGCGTTTCTAAAGGCGCTGGTCTCGCCGTGCATTGATGCATCGCCGTCTTGAACCCTGCGATTGCGGCCACTGCCGAGCAGTCGGCCGGCTTCATCGAAGAGTGCGGCCCCAATCGGGATGCCGCCTTCGGCTAATCCGAGATGAGCCTCGGCAATAGCAACCTGGAGTTTTTCTTCGTCTGTTGCGAAGATTTGTCCAACTTTAAATTCCATTGCCGAGGCCTCTCGATTTAGGGGATTAGTTCTTTGCGTTCTTGTCGACCTGGCTGAACACAACGAACAGCGCAGAAGCTACAACAAATCCGACTGCGGCGGTTAGGTCGCCAAGACCAGAGTCTTTAGCGAACACACCGGTGTAAAGAACCTGAGCTGCAAAGCCCCAGATTGAGAATGCGGTTGCGATAACAAAAGCAGCTGCACCAGCCCATGAGTTCTTCGGAGCCAATGCGCGCTCGCCGGCGTTCTTGCCCTTAGACAAGATGCGCTCGGTTAGCACTACAGCGATCCAAGGTGAAACCCAGTATGAAACGACCAACAGGAAGCTGTCTAGCTGGTGGGCTACATCGCCGTTTTGAACACCAAGGTATGAAAGCACGCCTCCGGCAAGGCCAGCAATTAGCACCATGATTGCGCGGCGAGTCTTGAAGCCAAACTTGAAGCCCATTGCCAAGAACGACATTGCGCCCGAGTAAACGTTCAAGATGTTTGCCGAAACTGAACCGATAACGATCGAAAGCAACACGATTGCAGCGAATGCAGGGTGGAAGCCATCGGTGAATGCAGCGGTTGGGTTTTCGATGCCCCAGAAATCGCCAGGGTTGCCGGTTAGAGCGTTGAAAGCAATAACACCAACACCCATGATCAAAGTGGTGGCAGTGAAGTTACCGAGTCCGGCAGCCCAACCAAGAGTCTTCTTGTCGGTGTTTGCAGGTAGGTAGCGGGTGTAGTCAGATGCGAATGCAGTCCATCCGGCGGTGTAACCATAGGCGGCACCAGCAGTAAGAGTGAAACCAGCCCATGGGAACGCGGCGTCAGCTGCTGCTGAAACCTCGAATGCGCCCTGCTGGCCAAGCACTACAACAATCACGATGATCCAAACGATTGCCTGGAAGAACGATAGGTAGCGCTCCCACTTCTGAATCAGGTTGTGGCCAACGAAGGCAACACCAACCTGAACGATGATGATGATAGCTAGTGCGCCAAGCAGGCCAACTGCTGGGAACAGTGCCTGAAGGGCAAAGGTTCCTGAAACGGTGTTGACCGCAAACCAGCCAATGCCGGCCACGAGGGTCGACATACCAGCCGGAATTAGGTTGCCCCACTTGCCAAATGCGTTGCGGCTAAGCACCATCTGAGGTAGGCCAGCTGATGGGCCCCAGGTGCTTAGGATTCCGTGGGTGATGCCGGCAAGTGCGTTACCAACTAGAACAGCTAGTAGGCCTTGCCAAACATTGAGACCGAAACCGATGGCGAGTGCGCCAACGAAAACGGTTGCGAACTCTAGATTCGGGGTAGTCCAAACAGTAAATAGGTGCCACGCTTTACCGTGACGCTCACCTGCTGAGATCGGAGCTACGTCGTTTACTTCGATTGAGGTTGCCTTAGCAGAGCCTGAGGATGTTTGTGTCATAGCCACAATCTACTTGTGAACGGCAGGTGAATAATGCCATTTCGATGAAGTTTTGTTGTGATTTACACAACTGAAACGAAGTTTTTTTCGGTTCAATTTGTAGAAAAGCAACAAACGCTAATCTTGAAGGCACCATGTGCTCAGAATCTATTGCCGAAACCCTTGACCTAACCGGCCAATCGGTGGCGCTGAGGCAATTGTCGATCGAAGTGCTTGAGCCATATTTAGAGCTGCTTGCAGACCCCGAAGGCAAGCGGCTTACGGCAACCACTCAAAGTTTCGATCGCGAAAAAATAGTCGATTGGCTTGGCACGCGGGCCGGCGTTGCTAACCGAAACGACTGGGCAATTTTCGAAATTTCAACGGGTGAATTCGTTGGCGAAATTGTGCTTAACGAGTTCAATGACAAAAAGAATTCGATGAATCTTCGCATTGCTTTGCGCGGCCCGGTTTGGTTTGGCAGAGGGCTTGGCAGCGAGGCAATTACGCTTGTGCTGGAACATGTTTTTAATACCACGCAACTTTCAAAAATCACCCTAGAGGTGCTCACCGAAAACGCAAGGGCCATTGGGGCCTACGAAAAATCGGGATTTCAAGCTGGCCGCCAGTTCAGCGAGGGCAAGCTGCGCTACCTGCGCATGTCATGTGACCGATACGATTTCATCCGCGTTCTAGCCGAGCGAAAAATGGCCGAACACATCGATTTAGAGCAGTGGCAGTTTGGCTTTGACAGCGCAAAACGGCGCGCCGGATTGTGTAACTACACCTCGAAAACCATCACAATTTCGCGTTATCTGGCCGATATTCACAGCATCGACGAAACCATGCAGGTGGTGCTGCACGAGGTGGCGCACGCAATGTGTGGCAAAAAAGCGGGCCACACCAAGGCCTGGTTGAACACCGCAAAATCAATCGGCTACAGGGCCGAAAAATTTACCGGCAAAGAAATAGCCGAAGAGACAGCCAGTTGGATAGGCACCTGCAGGGGCGGCCACAAGCACTACCGATATCGTCAACCAAGCCGGCCGCTAAGTTGCGCGCTCTGCGGCAAGAGTTTCTCGAGAGCCAACCTGATTCATTGGCAGCACCGCGATCAACTAGCGGGTTAGCGCGAACCAAATCACAATCATGGTCACCACGAAACCCGCAAAGAAGTTCAGCCAAATGAATCGCTTCCAACCGCGGTTTGCCTCTTCGCAACGGTCATCGGTTATGCCAAGGTGCGGGGCAACAATGGCCAGATATGGCAGCGCCGCGATGGCCGAAAGTGCAGCCGGCAGGCCGGTGAACAACACCAAAACCCCGGCAGCCGCATAGGCCAAGAATGCAAACCACACGGTGGCTCGTGCACCAATCACCGTGGCAATCGAAGAAATGCCGCCTTCGCGATCTGCCCTAACATCTTGAACCGCGCCAAAGGCGTGTGAGGCCATGCCCCAGAGCGTGAAAGCCAAAGTTATGAACAGCAGTTTCGGCTCAAGCAGGTTTGCCCCGGCCAGCGAAGCGCCAATTAGCATGGGGCCAACAAAGTGGCTAGCCGAGGTGATCGAATCTAAGAAGGGCTTTTCTTTAAATCGCAACCCTTTGGCACTGTAGGCGACCACGGTAAACAGAATAAGTGTGGTCCAAAAATTAGAGACCGCGCCTCCATAAACATAGAGGTGCAGCACAAATGGAGCGCAAGAAATGATTGCCGCCCAGATTGTGAGTTTGTGCCATTTGGGTGCCAGCAGCGCGCCCTCGATGCCACCCTTGCGTGGGTTGCGCAGGTCAGACTCATAGTCAAAAACGTCGTTGATTCCATACATAAGCAGGTTGTAGGGGCCCAGAAAAAAGACTGTTCCAACCAGCCAGTTCAGGTCTATCTGGCCGGCAACCAGCCAATATGCAACGGCAAATGGGTATGCCGTGTTGATCCACGAAACGGGCCTGGAAGACCAAAATAGTTGCTTGATTGCTTCAATCATTT
The DNA here is from genome assembly GCA_024641985.1 of Rhodoluna sp. Taxonomy (GTDB): domain Bacteria; phylum Actinomycetota; class Actinomycetes; order Actinomycetales; family Microbacteriaceae; genus Rhodoluna. The sequence goes on from JAHEBZ010000001.1 coordinate 200,023, forward strand.
AGGCCTCTTGGTTAGTTCTGCAACGATCGATAAGAGCAGCGGGGCTGCCAACGCATAGGCAAAATCTTCGATGGGCGCAAAACCAATCTTGATTCCGCTAATCAGCGCTTCGTCGTAGGCCACGATGCCGGTGCCAACAATTAGGTTGTCAAACAACGCTGTCATTGCCAACAAAGCCAGGGTTGCCAGCCCAATTGCGCGCCAAGGCAGCCGCTTGATTAGCAGCAAGCCAACAAGGCCAACCGATGCCAAAAACACCGAATTCAAAATTAGATAGGTCACTTTCGCCCCAGCCTGCCGAAGGCCTTCAAAAGCAGAAGCGCGCTGTATGACAACAAAATCAGAAAGAAGATTTCTTCAACGGGCAATTCACTCGACAGGGTGATGCCGGTTAGGTGGTTTGAGTTTCCTCTAAAAAAGATTCCGAGCGCAATACCGGCAAGATCCCAAACCAAAAAGAATGCCACGCTCAAAATAATCAGGCAGCGATAGCGAACGTTTTTGCCAAATGCGAGTCGGTATTTGAAATCGAGCGTTGCCAAGCCGGCAATTGATACAAGCAGTGCCCCAAGGTACAAGAAACTCAACGAAGGCCCTTCCAGCCGTTCTCGCCAACCGGCTTGAGCTCGTGCTTGATCGGGCCCGCACTCTTATCGTTTACCAAGCGCTTATAAACCAGCTCGGCACCAATCAGGCACATTGGCAAACCGATACCCGGAATACTGTGATGGCCTGCATAGTAGAGCCCTTCGACTTTTTTGCTCTTGTTTGCCGGCCTAAAGAATGCGCTCTGCTTGAGGGTGTGTGCCATTCCCAGTGCTGTGCCAGACCAGGCGTTTAGATCATTGGCAAAATCGGCTGGGCCCATGGTGCGGCGAACCACAATGCGTTCGGCCAAATCAGGAATCTCGCACCAGTCTGCGATTTGCTGAATGATGCGATCTGCTGCCGCCTCGAAGGCGGCGTCGCCCTTGCCATCGACTCCACCAGCACCAAGTTCGGGGTCGGCGGCAACCGGCACCAAAACAAAAAGGTTTTCATAGCCATCGGGCGCAACACTCGAATCGGTGATGCTTGGCGCACAAATATAAAGCGAGGCCGGGTCTGGAATCACGTTGGTGGCACCTTGCTTGCGCTTTTGAGCAGGAGTTCGGAACACCTCTTTAAAGTTCTTGGCCCAGTCGTCAGAATACAAAAGCGTGTGGTGGTTTAGTTGAGGCAAACGGCCCTTCACACCTAAGAACAACAGCATCGCCGATGGGCCCGGAACCTTGTCTTGCCACCACGATTCGGGCAGGGTTTGATATTTAGGTTCGAGCAGCTTGGTCTCGACATGGTGAAGGTCGGCGTTGCCAACCACAACATCGGCTCCATAAAAAACATCGCCAACCGAAACGCCAGCCACATGGCCGTCATCGGTGGTTTCGATCTTGGTGACCCGCGAGTTCACGTGCACCTCAACACCGTGTTTTTTGGCAAGGCGTTCGATGGCTTCGATGATTGTGTAGAAGCCGCCCAAAGGATAAAAAACGCCAACGTTCATATCTACGTGAGTCATCAGGTGATACATGCTCGGGGTGTCATAGGGGGAGGCGCCAAGGAACACGGCAGGAAAGTTCAAGATCTTGCGAAGGCGGCTATCGCTAACGTGCTGGCCGGCGAATTTGTCTAGGGGAGTAAGCAGGTGTTTGACGAACCGACCCGCCCTGGCCAAAACCTCGGGGTGCATGAACGACTTGGCGTTTTGAAAGTTTGTATAGAGAAAGTGTTTGATCGAAAGTTTGTAGGCGTCTTCGGCCGAATCGATATAGGCCTGAAGGCGCTCGCCGGCTCCGGGTTCGATTGCATCAAACAGCACCTTGTTGTCTTCGAGGTTTTGGCGAATGATCAACTTGTCGCCAAAACCTTCGTTGCGAGTTTGGTAAGCCGGGTCGAGGCGCACCAGGTCGAGCTCTGCGGCGGCCGTTGTGCCCATTAGTTTGAAGAACTGGTCGAAGGCATCGGGCATCAAATACCAAGATGGACCCATGTCGAACTTGAAGCCGTCTTTTTCCCAGATGTAGGCGCGGCCGCCAACTTTTTCGCGGGCCTCAAGAACCGTAACCTTCATGCCCGCCTTGGCCAAAAGAGCTGCAGTCGACAAGCCCGCGATGCCGCCCCCGATCACTACTGCTTTTTTCTGGGTCATTTCGGGGTAACTCCAAGCAACGCTTTGACTAGAATCCAGAGCTTGACTGAATTGGGAACACTAATTCTTGTTTCGATTAATTTTTCGGCCGAGGTGTTGCTGATTCGGTCATTTAGGGCAGCAAAAAACATCTGGGCAGCGGCAACTGCTTTGCGTGCACCGCGTGGCAACAGGGGCAGGGTTCTAGCCGAAACCAAAAGATCTGCATCGATGTCGGCTACAAGCTTGGCCTTTTGGTTCTGGTTAAAGCTGGCAACGTTAACCTGCGGAAAGTATGACCGACCAAGTTTTTTGAAATCGGCGGCGAGGTCTCGTAAAAAGTTGACCTTCTGGAACGCCGAGCCCAGGGCGCGTGCGCCATCGACCATGGTTTTGTGCTGCTCTGCCGTGTAAGAACCCTGGGCAACAAATGCTTTGAGGCACATTAGGCCAACCACCTCGGCCGACCCATAAACATAGGCTTCAAAACTGGCTTGGTCGTGTTCGGTTGCGTGCAGATCCATCCGCATCGAGGCAAAAAAGGGCTCGATTATGTCGCGTTCAATGCCAACCTGGCGCGCGGTGTGGGCAAAGGCGTGCACCACAAGATTTGTGCTGAACCCATCGGCGAGAGCCCGATAGGTTTCTGCCTCGAGTTCATCGAGCAAGGCTTCTGGCTGGCGGTGTTCTGAGCTCAGGCCTTCGAATGCCTCGGCTGCGGCCCCATCGACAATCTCGTCGGCCACGCGCACCAGTGCATAGATGTTGCGAATTTGTTTGGCTGTTGCATTTGGCAGCAACCTGGTCGACCATCCAAAGCTGGTTGAATAAGCCGAAATAACCCGAGCCGCTGAGCTTTCCGCGGCGGCGGTATATCTTGCCAGGCTTTCGTTCACGACTTAAAGGCTACAGCCAATCCTTGCGTTTGAAGGTGATGTAAAGAGCGGTCGAGAGCCCAATCATCAACCCCGTCGATGCCCAAACGCCACCCTCGGTTCCGAACCCAAAATAGGGAATGTTCTGGCCATAAAACCCCGTTACCGCAGTTGGCACAGCAATGATTGCCGCCCACGAGGTAACTTTTTTCATGATCAGGTTCATGTTGTTGCCCTGAATGGTCAGGTTGGTTTCGAGCAGAGTGGTAATCAGGTCGCGCAGCGAGTCGGTCCAGTCGGCAACCCGAATCACATGGTCGTAGACATCTTGAAAATATGGAAACATGCCGCTGCCGAGCAGCCGAGTATCTTGCTTTACCAACGGGTTCAACACTTCGCGCATCGGAACCGTGATGCGGCGCAAAAGCACAAGAGCTTTTCGTAATTCATAGGTGCGTTTTTGTATCTGAACGTCTATGCGGTTGCTCGAGAACATTAGCTCTTCGAGCGCCTCGATTTCTAAATCCAACGAGTCGACCGCGTCAAAATATGCATCCACAATTACGTCTAATGCGCCCCACAGCAAAAAGGCAACCCCGTGGTTTGCCAATTCAGAACTTTCATCCCACCTTTTGCAAATCGCTTCGATATCAAACGATTCATCATCGCGCACCGTAATGATGCCGTTGGCAGTGACAAAAATGGCAATTTCTTGATCGGTAAGTTCGCGAGTTGCCCTATCGAAGGCGGTTGCGTAGGCATTGATGAAAAGGTGTGATTCGTAGTGCTCTAACTTGGGTCGCTGGCGCCCTCGAAATGCGTCATCTAACGCCAGCTTATTCAACTGCAACTCGCGGCCAAGAAACTGCAGTTCGGCTTCGGTCGGGGCTATCAGATCTATCCAAAAGAAGGTGTTCGGCCGAACTTTGATCGAAGCAACGCGGTCGAGGTCAAAATTGGTTTCAGAAACCCGACCGTTTTCATAAAGGCGACTTTGACGCATGGGCTCATCATAGGCAATCACTGCCACCTAAGCCAGCCAAGCCTTAGACTTATAGGCATGTCTGTAGATATCAAGCCGCGTTCACGCGCCGTTACCGATGGAATTGAAAAGGCCGCTTCACGAGGCATGCTTCGTGCTGTTGGCATGGGCGACGAAGACTGGGTTAAACCCCAGATCGGCGTTGCAAGTTCGTGGAGCGAGGTGACCCCTTGCAACCTTTCGCTCGACCGATTGGCCGATGCTGCCAAGCAGGGAGTGCACGCCGGTGGAGGTTATCCGCTTGAGTTCGGAACCATTTCTGTTTCTGATGGCATCTCTATGGGCCACGAGGGCATGCACTTTTCTTTGGTCTCGCGCGAGGTTATCGCCGACTCTGTCGAAACCGTTATGCAGGCCGAGCGCCTCGATGGTTCGGTGTTGCTTGCTGGTTGCGACAAGTCGCTGCCTGGCATGCTGATGGCCGCCGCTCGCCTAAACCTTTCGTCTGTGTTCCTTTATGCCGGTTCGATCATGCCTGGCTGGGTAAAGCTCGAAGACGGCACCGAAAAGCAGGTCACCATTATCGATGCTTTCGAAGCCGTTGGTGCTTGCAAGGCCGGCAAGATGTCTGAAGAAGACCTAACCCGAATCGAAAAGGCAATTTGCCCAGGTGAGGGTGCCTGCGGTGGCATGTATACGGCAAACACAATGGCATCGGCCGCCGAGGCACTCGGCATGAGCCTGCCTGGTTCGGCTGCCCCACCGGCTGCCGACCGCCGCCGCGACAACTGGGCGCACCGCTCGGGCGAGGCCGTAGTTAACCTGCTTCGCCTTGGCATCACCGCTCGCGACATTCTTACCAAAAAGGCTTTCGAGAACGCAATCGCCGTAACCATGGCGTTCGGTGGCTCAACCAACGCAGTGCTTCACCTTTTGGCAATCGCTCGCGAGGCCGAGGTAGACCTAACTCTCGATGACTTCAACCGCATCGCCGACAAGGTTCCTCACCTCGGCGACCTAAAGCCGTTCGGTCAATATGTCATGACCGATGTCGACCGCATTGGTGGCGTTCCGGTGATGATGAAGGCGCTGCTCGACGCAGGCCTAATTCACGGCGATGCCCTCACCGTTACCGGCAAAACCGTTGCCGAAAACTTGGCTGACGTAAACACTCCAGACCCAGACGGCAAGATCATCCGTGCAATGAACAACCCAATTCACAAAAACGGTGGCCTGGCAGTTCTTCGCGGTTCGATGGCACCCGAGGGCGCAGTTGTTAAGACTGCTGGCTTCGACCTCGAAGATTTCACCGGCCCTGCCCGCGTTTTTGAGCGCGAGCGCGAAGCCATGGATGCCCTGACCGAAGGCAAAATCACCAAGGGCGATGTAGTGGTAATTCGCTACGAAGGCCCTAAGGGTGGCCCGGGCATGCGAGAAATGCTTGCCATCACCGCAGCAATTAAGGGTGCGGGTTTGGGCAAGGATGTTCTACTATTGACTGACGGACGATTCTCAGGCGGCACAACCGGCCTTTGCATCGGACACATTGCACCAGAGGCCACCGAAGGTGGACCAATTGCTCTGGTTCGCGATGGCGACTTGATTCGAGTCAACATCGCTTCTCGATCGCTCGAACTACTCGTTGAGCCTGAAGAGTTGGCTGCCCGCAAGCAAAATTGGCAGCCTCTTCCACCGCGCTACACCCGCGGCGTTCTCGCGAAATATTCGAAGCTAGTGCACTCTGCAGCAGAGGGCGCATACTGCGGCTAATTCGCTAAAGCAAAAATCACCTGGTTTTTGCTCGCAAAAGCTAACGAGAGAAGTATTCAGATGACTAACGAGGTCCTTACCGGAGCCCAGGCTATTGTTCGCAGCCTGGAGATGCTCGGTATCGAAGACATCTTTGGTTTGCCTGGTGGCGCAATTTTGCCCACCTACGACCCGCTGATGGATTCAAAAAAGATTCGCCACATTTTGGTTCGCCACGAGCAGGGCGCCGGTCACGCGGCCGAAGGCTATGCCTCGGCTTCGGGCAAACTTGGCGTTTGCATCGCAACCTCTGGCCCGGGTGCAACCAACCTTGTTACAGCAATCGCCGATGCCTACATGGATTCGGTTCCACTGCTTGCCATCACCGGCCAGGTTGGCTCAAAGCTAATCGGAACCGATGCATTTCAAGAGGCCGACATCGTTGGCATCACAATGCCAATCACCAAGCACTCATTCTTGGTTACTCGCCCCGAAGACATCCCAGAGGTTATGGCAGCAGCCGTAATGATTGCGACAACCGGTCGCCCGGGGCCAGTTTTGGTTGACATCACCAAAGATGCACAGCAGGGCAAGGCCGAGTTTGTTTGGCCACCAAAGGTTGATTTGCCTGGCTACAAACCGGTTACCAAGCCACACGGCAAGCAAATTCAGGCCGCAGCCCAAATGATTAAAGAGGCAAAGCGCCCGGTTCTATATGTTGGTGGTGGCGTTGTTCGCGCCGGCGCTCACAAAGAGTTGCTAAAACTGGCCGAGCTAATCGGTGCCCCGGTGGTCACCACACTCATGGCTCGCGGTGCGTTCCCCGATTCACACAAGCAAAACCTGGGCATGCCAGGCATGCACGGCACAGTGCCTGCAGTTACCGCATTGCAAAAGAGTGACCTTCTAATCACTCTGGGTGCTCGTTTCGACGACCGTGTAACCGGCGATGTAAAGGGCTTTGCCATTGGCGCAAAGGTTATTCACGTAGACATCGACCCGGCCGAGATTGGCAAGATTCGTTTTGCCGATGTGCCTATTGTTGGCGATGCCCGCGAGGTTATCGACGAACTGAACCAAGAACTTAAATCAGGCATTGTCGCTGGCGATCTAGACATCGCCGACTGGTGGGTCTTCCTAAACGGCCTGCTCGAGCGCTACCCGCTTGGCTACACCTCGGCCAACGACGGCAAACTTTCACCGCAACACGTGATCAGCCGCATCGGCGAGCTTTCTGGCCCAGAGGCAATTTATGCCGCTGGCGTTGGTCAGCACCAAATGTGGTCGGCGCAGTTCATCAAATATGAGCGACCAAACGCATGGCTCAATTCGGGCGGCGCGGGCACAATGGGTTATTCGGTTCCGGCTGCTATGGGCGCCAAGGTTGGCCAGCCAGATCGCCTGGTTTGGGCAATCGATGGCGATGGCTGTTTTCAGATGACCAACCAAGAGTTGGCTACCTGTGCGATCAACAACATCCCAATCAAGGTTGCAATCATCAACAACTCTTCGCTTGGCATGGTTCGCCAGTGGCAAACCCTGTTCTATAACGAGCGTTATTCAAACACCGATCTAAACACCGGCACCGACACCATCATGATTCCCGATTTCGTCAAGTTGGCCGAGGCTTATGGATGCTTGGCAATCCGGGTTGAAAAAGAAGAAGACATCGATAAGGCAATCAAGTTGGCAATCGAAACCAACGACCGCCCAGTGGTCATCGATTTCATTGTTAGCCGCGATGCCATGGTTTGGCCAATGGTTGCCGCTGGTCTAACCAACGACGAAGTTCAATATGCGCGCGATGCCGCGCCGGTTTGGGATGGGGTGGAGTAGAAAATGTCAAAGCACGTACTTTCACTTCTAGTAGAAGACAAGCCGGGAATCCTTACTCGTGTTGCAGCTCTGTTTGCGCGCCGCGGGTTCAACATTGAGTCTCTGGCCGTTGGCACCAGTGAGGTGCAGGGCCTTTCGCGCATGACCGTGGTTGTGAACGTTGAGGGCGCCCCGCTTGAGCAGGTGACCAAGCAGCTAAACAAATTGATCAACGTGATCAAGATTGTTGAGCTCGAAGCCGACCAGGCCGTTCAGCGTGACCACATGTTGATCAAAGTAAAAACCGACTCGGCAACTCGCTCTCAGGTGCTCGAGGCAGTAACCTTATTCCGTGCGCGCGTTATCGACGTTGTGAGCGATGCACTGATTATCGAGGTCACCGGCGACACTGCAAAGTGCGCGGCTTTCATCAAAGTTCTCGAACCTTTCGGCATCAAAGAATTGGTGCAGTCGGGTGTCTTGGCTATGGGCCGCGGCTCGAAATCAATCACCGAAAAGGTGCTCAAGTAAAAGCTTCGAATGATCATTCATTCGTTTGAACCAACAAACCAAATCGCTTTCTAAATAAAGAAAACAAGGAGATACAAAGTGGCTGAAATCTTTTATGACAAGGATGCAGACCTTTCGATCATTCAGGGTCGCAAAGTTGCAGTTCTTGGTTACGGCTCACAGGGTCACGCTCACTCGCTAAACCTGAAGGATTCAGGCGTAGACGTAGTAGTAGGTCTTCCTGCGACCTCAAAGTCAAAGGCAAAGGCTGAAGAGGCCGGCCTGAAGGTTCTAACCCCAGCCGAGGCTTCGGCTTGGGCCGACGTAATCGTGGTTCTTGCACCAGACCCACGCCAGCGCGACCTATACAACCAGGACATCGAGCCAAACCTATCTGCAGGCAAGGCACTTGTTTTCGGTCACGGTTTCGCAATCCGTTACGGCTACATCACCGCTCCTGAGGGTGTCGACGTGTTCCTAGTTGCTCCAAAGGGCCCAGGCCACTTGGTTCGTCGCGAATACGAGGGTGGTCGTGGTGTTCCAAACCTAATCGCCGTTCACCAAGATGCAACCGGCAACGCATTCGACCTAGGTCTTTCATACTCGAAGGCAATCGGTGGAACCCGTGCGGGCACCATCAAGACCACCTTCTCAGAAGAGACCGAAACCGACTTGTTCGGAGAGCAGGCCGTTCTATGTGGTGGCGCTTCACAGCTCATCCAGTACGGCTTCGAGACTCTAACCGAAGCTGGTTACCAGCCTGAGGTTGCTTACTTCGAGGTTCTTCACGAGCTAAAGCTAATTGTTGACCTCATGTATGAGGGTGGCATTGCGAAGCAGCGTTGGTCAGTATCTGACACCGCTGAATACGGCGACTACATCTCTGGCCCACGCGTCATTGGCCCAGAGGTCAAAGACCGCATGCGCGATGTTCTAACCGACATCCAGGATGGCACCTTTGCTCGTCGTTTCGTTGCCGATGTTGACGCTGGCGCTCCAGAGTTCCTAGCGCTACGCGCCAAGGGCGAGGCTCACCCAATCGAGGCAGTTGGCCGCACTTTGCGCAAGCTGTTCTCATGGTTGAAGAACGACTCAGACGACTACCAAGAAGGCAACGCAGCTCGCTAATTCGAGCTCGTTTCTTTGAAACGTCGAAACCCCGCATCGAAAGGTGCGGGGTTTTTCTTTGCTCAAATTTTTAGTTGCCCCGCCTCGCCGGGCCTAGTTGGGTTTCATGCTTGCTAAGGAACCAGTTGCAGTTCAACCAGTGCGTTTTGCTTGATGTCTCGCACAAAATCAGATTCGCCACGCTGCCATTCGATCGCCGAGGCAAATTGCACGTTCACTTCGCGACCAAGCAAATCTTCGGCCCTGGCGGCGGCCCGCGATGCCTCGATTCGGCTAACGTTGCCAATCAACAGCAAGTCAACTTCTTTTGGCGCCGCGGCGGTTTGTCTTGAAAGCCTGGCGGCCCAAACTCCAAAAAGAAACGCGTGCTCGATGCCGTCTAGGCCAATTAGAAGTGGCGGAAGCACCGCTGCCGGCCCATAGCTGAAGGCGATGATTTGGCTCACCGAATCGAACAGGAGGTGCTCTTTGTTGGCCTGAATAAACCTGGCCCTGCCCGAGGTTTTTTGAATCACAAGCTGGCCATCTAGCAACCGATCTACCTCGCGCATGGCTGTGGGCAAGCTGGTGCCAGCAAATTGGGCGAGGTGGCTAATCGAGAACAATTCATCGGAATTCATGAAGAGTTCGGCCAAAATCAGGCCCTGAGCATCGCTTTTGAGCAACGGGGACAGTTTTGCGGCGGCTACTTTCACATTCAATAGTCTAAATAATGTTTATTGAAAATTACTAGCACAATTTCTGCGAATTGCGGTTCTAAACTTGTTTTCGTTGCCAAATCTTGGCACCCACAAACCACGAGGATGTAGCAATGACTAAGCCAGTTGTTCTAATTGCCGAAGAGCTTTCGCCAGCCACCGTTGAGGCGCTTGGCCCAGATTTCGAAGTTGTAAACGTTGACGGCACCGACCGCCCGGCATTGCTTTCGGCGCTGGCAAACGCCGATGCCATCTTGGTGCGTTCGGCAACCCAGGTTGATGCCGAGGCAATCGCGGCTGCACCAAAACTAAAGGTCGTGGCACGCGCAGGTGTTGGCCTCGACAACGTAGACATCAAGGCGGCAACCGCTGCCGGCGTTATGGTGGTCAACGCACCTACCTCAAACGTAATCTCGGCCGCCGAGTTGGCCATTTCACAGATGCTGGGCCTAGCCCGTCACATTCCAGATGCAAACCACTCGCTCAAGGCTGGCGAATGGAAGCGTTCGCAGTTCACCGGCACCGAGCTGTATGAGAAGACCGTGGGAATTGTGGGCCTTGGCCGCATCGGTGGTTTGGTTGCCCAGCGCCTTGCCGGTTTTGGCGTTGAGCTAATCGGTTACGACCCATACATCACGCCGGCTCGCGCCGAGCAGATGGGCGTCAAGCTGGCCACCCTCGACGAGGTTATGCAGCAGTCAGATTTCATCACCATTCACATTCCAAAAACTCCAGAGACCACCGGCATGATCTCGACCGCACAGTTTGCGATCGCCAAGCCAAACCTTCGCATCGTCAACTGCTCACGCGGTGGCATCATCGACGAAGAAGCGCTTTTCACAGCACTTAGCACCAACCAAATTGCTGGCGCTGGCCTCGATGTGTTTGTTCAAGAGCCACCAAAGGGCAACCCGCTGCTTGGCCTCAAAAACATTTTGGTCACGCCTCACCTTGGTGCCTCAACAGACGAAGCCCAAGAGAAGGCCGGCATCTCGGTGGCAAAATCGGTTCGCTTGGCACTTGCCGGCGATCTAGTGCCAGATGCCGTAAACGTGGCCGGTGGCAACATCGATTCTTCGGTGAAGCCTGGCATTAGCCTGATCGAAAAGCTTGGCCAGGTTCTGTTCGGCATTTCGGGTGGCAACGTGAGCGCGATCGAGGTTGAGGTTCGCGGCGAGATCGCGGTTCACGATGTTTCGGTGCTAAAGCTTGCCGGCCTAAAGGGGTTCTTCCAAAACGCAGTGACCGAGCAGGTCTCTTATGTGAACGCGCCTCTGATGGCCGACCAGCGCGGCATCGACGTAAAGCTCACAGTCGACACCAACTCAGATGAGTACCGCAACGTAACCACCATCAAGGCAACTCTTGCCGATGGCACCAGCGCTTCGGTGTCGGGCACTGTTATCGGCCCTAAGCTGCACCAAAAGATCACCAACATCAACGGCTATGACGTTGAATTGGCGATTGCCGAGCACCTGGTGTTGATGGTTTATGGCGACCGCCCAGGCATCGTGGCAATCTATGGCAAGGCTTTTGCCGATGCCGGCATCAACATTGCAGCGATGCAAATTGCTCGCCAGCAAAAGGGCGGCAAGGCTCTATCTGTAATCACCGTTGACTCGCCGGTTGATGCTGCAGTTCTTGAGGCCGTTCGCGTTGCGATCGAAGCCGATGTGATGAAGGCAATCGAAATCAACATCTAAGCGTTTTTACACAATAAAAAACCCCGACCACCGGTCGGGGTTTTTTGCTTGCGGTTAACCGCTAAAAATTACAAACTTTCGGCAAACGAAACTTCGCGGCCCGAATCAATCCAACCCATGGTTCCACCAGCAACCGAGGTTGCGTCATAGCCCTGACTTAGCAAATAGTCGGCACCCGACTGGCTGCGTGCGCCAGAACGGCAAACCACAAAGATCTTTTCATCCTTTGGAATCAGGTGAAACTTGTCGGGCAATTGGCCAAGTGGAATGTGGTGAACGCCCGGCACATGGCCATCGGCGAACTCGTCGTTTTCGCGCACATCAAGAACCCAAGCGCCGGTCTGAAGTTCGAGGGCTAGGTCTGAAACGGTTATCTCGTTGGCCATTTTTGGGTCCTTTCAAAAGAAGCATTACATTTCAAGTATGGATTCTTCTTACTGGGACGCAAAATTCGACACCGACGACTACATCTACACAACCGTGGTGAATCGGTTTGTTAAAGAATATTGCGAACCGCTGATCGCCGCCCAATCAAAGGGCAAAATGATCGATCTAGCCGGGGGAGAGGGCCGCAATGCGGTTTGGTTTAGCGAGCAGGGTTGGCAGTCAGAAAACATCGATTGGTCGCGCACCGCGTTGACCAAGTCGCTCAAACTTGCCGAAGATCGTGGGGTGTCACAGCTGCACTTTGCCCACGTGGCCGATGCCACCGGCTTCGAATCGGTGCTCACGCCCGTCGATATCGGGGTGGTCGCCTACCTTCAGGTTCCGCAGGCCGATTTGGCCGATGCGCTCGACACCCTCGTCGACAACATCCGTGTTGGTGGGCACCTGCTTGGCGTTTGGCACGCGCGCGAAAACCTTGGCGGCGGTTATGGCGGCCCGCAGAACCCCGATGTGCTGCCAACCATTGAAAGCCTGAAAGAGATTTGCGCCGATTTGCCACTCGAGATTGAAGTTGTGACTAACCGTGAGGGCCAAGTGCAAACCAAGGATGGCCTAAAGCCTTCGATCACCGTGATTCTTTTGGCCAAACGCCTATAAACCGCCAAGATTCGAGTAGTGGTTGCGAGTAAAGTTGAGAGCAATCAATAGCGCTTGGGAGCATCATCTTGACTCGTGAATACAAAATTGCAGTAATCGGCGGCGACGGCATTGGCCCCGAGGTTACCAACATCGCATTAGAGGCGATGAATCGAGCCACCCTTGGGTCTGGCGTAAGTTTCAAGACCACCGATTTTGACCTTGGCGCAAGGCGCTATTTGGCTACCGGCGAAACCCTCACCGATGCCGACATGGATGCCCTCAAGCAAAACGATGCGATTCTTTTGGGTGCCATCGGCGACCCTCGAGTTCCATCTGGTGTGCTTGAGCGTCAACTATTGCTTAAGCTGCGATTTTCATTTGACCACTATGTAAACCTTCGCCCAACCAAGCTCTACCCGGGTGTTGTAAGCCCACTGGCAGACCCGGGCAAGTTTGATTTTGTAGTGGTTCGAGAAGGCACCGAAGGCCCTTATGTGGGCAACGGTGGCGCAATTCGTGTTGGCACGCCCGCCGAAGTTGCAAACGAGGTTTCGGTAAACACGGCTTTTGGCGTGGAGCGTTTGGTTCGCTATGCCTTCGAGTTGGCCTCAACTCGCGACCGCAAAAAAGTAACTTTGGTGCACAAGCACAATGTTTTGGTTCACGCCGGTTGGCTTTGGCAGCGCACGGTCAATAAGGTGGCCGAAGAGTTCCCCGGCATCACCCACGACTACCTCCACATCGATGCCGCAACCATTTTTATGGTCACCGACCCAGAGCGATTCGATGTGATCGTGACTGATAACCTATTCGGAGACATCATCACTGATCTAGCTGCAGCCATCGGCGGCGGCATTGGGCTCGGAGCCTCTGGAAACATCAATCCAGACGGAACCTTCCCGAGTATGTTCGAACCGGTACATGGTTCGGCTCCTGACATTGCAGGCAAAAACCTTGCCGACCCAACCGCGGCCATTCTGTCGGCCGCACTGCTGCTCAACCACCTCAAAAACCCGGTTGCCGCAGCGCGCATCGAACATGCCGTGGCAGCCGACCTGGCCAGCCGAGGCACCAAAAAGCGTTCAACTACCGAGGTTGCCGAGAGCATCTTCGCTCTCCTATAAACCCATCCTAGGTTTCAAGAAAGAAGCAGATCATGGCTGATCTAGAGTTCAAAATAACGCGCAACTCAAACCCGCTGCCTGCAGCCGAGCGTCAGCAAATTCTTGATGCGCCGGTCTTTGGTGCAAACCTAACCGACCACCAGGTGGTTTGTGTCTGGGAGAAAGACAAGGGTTGGGTCTCTGCCGAGGTGCTTCCATACGGTCCAATAATGATGGATCCATCGGCGGCCGTTTTGCACTATGGCCAAGAGATCTTCGAGGGCATCAAGGCCTACCGCCACCAAGACGGATCAATCTGGACATTCCGCCCCGAAGCCAACGCTAAGCGCCTACAGCTTTCGGCTCATCGCATGGCTTTGCCTGAGGTGCCGGTTGAGCTCTTTGTTGAATCTTTGAAGCAGCTGATTGCTGTTGATGGAGCCTGGGTGCCAGAGCCAGTTAACGAAAAGACCCTATACATTCGACCGTTTGAAATTGCAGCCGAAAACTTTTTGGGTGTTCGTGCCGCTCACCGCGCCGAATACCGCGTAATCGCCTCTCCGGTTGGCCCATATTTCACCGGCGGCCTAAAGCCAGTGTCAATCTGGATTGCCCTCGATTCGTCTCGCGCCGGCAAGCACGGAACCGGCGAAGCCAAGACCGGTGGCAACTATGCCGCATCGCTATTGGCTCAAAATGAGGGCTACGAAAATGGCTGCTCTCAGGTAATGTTCCTCGATGCCGAATCGTCGACATACATCGAAGAGCTCGGTGGCATGAACCTGTTCTTCGTTTATAAAGATGGCCACGTTGCCACTCCGTCACTCGATGGCACCATTCTTCGTGGAATCACTCGCGATTCGGTGTGCACCCTGATTCGCGACCGTGGCATCAACCTTGAAGAGCGCAAAATTACCTTGGATGAAGTTCGCGCCGGAATCAACTCGGGAGAAATCGTTGAGGTGTTTGCCTGCGGCACAGCCGCGGTTATCACGCCGATTGGTCAGTTCAAGAGCCGCGAGGAAACAATCGGTGCAGCCGATTCTGATGCCGGCGAGCTAACCGCCAGCCTGCGTGCCGAACTAACCGGAATTCAATATGGCACCGTTGCCGATCGCCACAACTGGCTCGTCAAGCTAGCCGACTAATGCGCGTTGCACGTTTCAGCCTGAACGGCGAACCTCGCTTTGGCATCGTTGATGGGCCAGAGCTAGTTGTGCTTGCCGGTCACCCGCTGGTCGCCGGCTACGAAACCACCGGCGAACGTGTGCCAATCAAAGAGGTCAAGTTGCTGGCGCCAAGCATTCCATCAAAGGTGGTTTGTGTTGGCAAAAACTATGCCGATCACGTTGCCGAGATGAACCTCTCAACCGAGGCCGAACCCACTCTGTTTTTGAAACCCTCGTCTTCGATTGTTGGCCCCGGCGATGCCATCATTTTGCCGCCGCAGAGCCAGCAGGTAGACCTCGAGGTTGAATTGGCGATTGTGATGGGGCAGATCGCCAAAAACGTAACCGAGGCCGATGCCCTGAACTATGTTTGGGGCTACACCGTGGCCAACGATGTCACGGCTCGCGATCTGCAGTTCAGCGACGACCAATGGGCTCGCTCAAAGTCTTTCGACAGCTTTTGCCCGCTTGGCCCATGGATCGAAACCGAATTTTTGCCCGAAGATCAGGTGCTCGAGAGCCGGGTCAACGGCGAGGTTCGGCAAAACTCGACCCTTACGCACATGCTTCACAATGTGCCCAAGATCATCAGCTACATCAGCCAAAACATGACCCTATTGCCTGGCGATGTTGTGCTAACCGGAACTCCCGCGGGAATTTCGCCGATTCGTTCCGGCGAAATTGTCGAGTGCGAAATCGAAGGCATCGGCACTCTGGTCAACCCGGTCGTTTAGGCTTGAGCATTATGTCTTCAGCAATCACAGCACCATTTTCAACAGCAACCGGCGCCGATGTTAAGGTGCGGTTTTGCCCGTCGCCAACCGGCACACCACACGTTGGTCTAATTCGCACAGCCCTATTCAACTGGGCTTATGCGCGCCACACCGGTGGTTCTTTTCTGTTTCGCATCGAAGACACCGATGCCGAGCGCGACAGCGAAGAATCTTTCGACATGATTCTCGACGCCCTAGGCTGGCTTGGTTTGAACTGGGATGAAGGCGTAAACATTGGTGGCCCGGCCGAACCATACCGCCAAAGCGAGCGCAGCCACATTTATCTCGATGTGATCGAAAAGCTCAAGGCTTCGGGCCACATCTATGAGAGTTTCTTGACCGGCGAAGAGCTCGATGAGCGCAACAAGGCCGCCGGCCGTGCGGTTCAGCTTGGCTACGACAACTCAGAGCGCGATCTATCCATCGAACAGCGCGATGCCTACCGTGCCGAGGGCCGCAGCCCGGCGCTTCGCCTTCGAGTTCCTGAGGTCGACATCACCTTTACCGACTTGGTTCGCGGCGACATAACCTTTCCGGCTGGTTCGTTCCCCGACTTCGTAGTGGTTCGCCCAAACGGTCAGCCTCTCTACACGCTGGTTAACCCGGTTGACGATGCGCTGATGGGTGTTACCCACGTGCTTCGCGGCGAAGACCTGTTGTCATCAACGCCTCGCCAAATTGCGCTTTACAACGCCATGTTTGAGGCTGGTATTACCAAGTTCATTCCGCAGTTTGGCCACCTGCCATATGTGATGGGTGAGGGCAACAAAAAGCTTTCCAAACGTGATCCAGAAGCAAATCTTTTTCACCACCGCGACAGAGGTTTTATTCCTGAGGGCCTACTCAACTATCTGGCCTTGCTTGGCTGGGGTTTGAGTGCCGATCAAGACATCTTTACGCTCGATGAGTTGGCCGCTGCGTTTGATGTTAAAAACGTGAACCCCAACCCGGCTCGCTTTGACCTCAAGAAGGCCGAGTCGATCAATGCATCGCACATTCGCCTGCTTTCGGCCGATGAGTTCAAATCGCGACTAATGCCATATTTGCAAAGTGCGGGCATTGTTGGCGCAGAACCGACCGCTGAGCAAAACGATATTCTTGCAGCGGCAGCACCGCTAATTCAAGAACGCCTTCAGGTGCTTAGCGAAGCACCGGCGCTGTTGGGTTTCTTATTTGTTAGCGGCGATCAAATTGTGATCGAAGATGATGCCAAGACCGGCATGCCCGAAAACGTTGTCGATGTTCTGAACGCTGCAATTGCTGCGCTCGAGCCGATTGCCGAGGCAAACTTTAAGACCGAACCGGTTCAAGCTGCGCTTCAGGCCGCACTGATTGAAGGTCTCGAGCTAAAGCCGCGCTTGGCCTTTGGCCCGCTTCGCACAGCAATTTCGGGCCGACGCATTTCGCCACCGCTATTTGAATCGATCGAAATTCTGGGCAAGGCCGAAACCCTCGCTCGACTTCAGGCGTTTGCTCAGACCGCCTAACAAGGCTAAGATTGAGAGTCGAGCCCTAGGGCTCAAGCCATATTGGGATATGGTGTAATTGGCAACACGAGGGTTTCTGGTACCTTTGTTCTAGGTTCGAGTCCTGGTATCCCAGCTTTGAAAACGGTCCGATTTATCGGGCCGTTTTCGCTTTAACTGCTCTTCTAAACGGTTGTGCTCTGGCCAGGTTGCAAAAATTCAAAGCTGCCGCCGGCGGCCTCTGTTACGGCTTGAATTCGACCATTATTCATGGTGTGGCCAAGTTCACTCAGGTGCACATTGTGCGTGGCCATCGATCGTTTTGGCTTAACCGCCGCAACAAAATCCATCACTTCGCTAATTTTTAGCCAAGGTGCCGAAGAAGGGCAAGCCAATAGCTCAACCTCGCGGTCGGGTTGGGTGAAACTGTCGCCAGGGTAATACAGTTTCGAATTGATCATCACGCCACAGTTTTGAATCAGTGGAATCGAACGGTGAATTTCGGCGTGCATATCGCCAAAGAACTCGAGGGTAAAGGCCCCAACCTCATAAAAATCGCCATGGTGAACCGCCGTTGTGGCCAGGCCTGGTCTAGATTTTGCAAGTCGCTCTCGAACCTCGTCGGTGCCAAAAATCTTAACGTTCGGGTTTAGGGCAACAATGCGATCGAGCTGCTCTTCAAAGCAGTGATCATCGTGCATGTGGGTGAGCACAACGGCCGCAACATCGGCTTGGCCCTCGATTGGCCGGGTATAAACCCCCGGATCGACAATCAGTTTGTCGCCATCTTGCTCTAGAACTAAGCAGGCGTGCTCGTATTTTGTGATCTGCATGCAATCATTCTGCCAACAATGTGCTGCCTAGGCAGTGGCGGCTAAGATTTGAGGGTGCTAGACGACATCGAAGAGCTATTCACCGGGGCAATTGAGCTGCCCGATGAAGGCGCTAGCCAGAGCCATAAGGGCAGGCGCGCGGCCGAGATTCAAACCGAACTGGCAAATTCGCACTTTCTGACCAGAGTGCAAAACATTTGGTATCTGCGCACAGCAGGAATTCTGATTTTTGTAGGTTTTGGCATTGTTCAAAACCTCTCGGGCGCTATCAACAATTCAACTCGCGACATGACCGGTTTTTGGTGGCAATTGGGCATCATGGCGGTCGTTCTTGGTGCTAGCGCCTGGTTTGAACCCAGGCTTTTGGCGGCGGTGCAGCTGCCATTTTCGGGGCGCAAACTTGAAGAGCATGTAGCCGAGGCCCTGGCGAATGCCGAAAATCAAAAGTCTGCGATTCAAACTCGAGCCGAGCGAGCCGCCGGGCCGATTTATTTCATTGCGGTGGCAATCGCCTTGGCTGTCACTGGCATCAGCCTGCTCGTGGGTGCTGCATCGATCACCGAAAACGTGATGCGCTTCAGCGCGGTTTTGCTTGTGATTAGCCCGGCGGCATTTTCGCTAGCTGTGGGCTTGATTAGCGAAACTGCACTTGGCCGCTTGGCCGGCGCCGGAACCTTGGTTAAAAACCGGGCAGCGTTTGAGGCTCTGGCCAACATCGATGTTGTTGTTTTTGACAAAACCGGCACACTAACCACCGACGAGCGCACATTTGTGTCGGCACTTTTAGCCCATGGCTCAAACCTCGAGTCGACCGAAGATCTGATCACTATCGCGGCTGCGCTAGAGACGCCATCGCAGCACTCACTTGGCAAGGCAATCGTTGCAGAGGCAGGCAGACGAGGTCTCAATTTGCCCACAGTGGTTGATTTTAGAACCATACCTGGGCAGGGCGTTACCGGTCTGCTCGACAACACCACCGTAATTCTGGGTGGCCCGATCTTGCTTACCTCTCGCAACATCGAGATCGATGTAACCGATCTGGTGCGAGCCGACGCAGCAAATCAAAATGGCAACACCGTTTTGTTTTTGGTGCGCGAAGGTGTGCTGTTGGGCACCATCGAAATTGCCGATGTGCTTCGACCTACCGCCAAGAAGGCCATATTTGGCTTGCAGCTGTTGCGCAAGCGCGTGGCTCTGCTAACTGCCGATGCAACCGGTGTTGCGGCCAAGTTGGCCCGCGAGCTAGAAATAGCTGAGGTAATTGCCGAGGTATTGCCGCATCAAAAGGCATCCGCGATCGAATCGCTGCAAGCCGACTCTTCAAGGGTGGCAATGGTTGGCAATGCTCGAGAAGATGCTTTGGCCTTAGCGGCAGCAGACGTTTCGATCGCCATCGACGCAACCCTAGAAGACCTAGAGACAGAGAACGACATCTTGGTTAACGGGCAAGACCCGGTTGCGGTTGCCAACCTTGTAAAACTGGCGACCAGGGCAAAAAAGATGACCACTCAAAACGTTGTGGTTGCCTTTGCGGCAAACATCGGAGGAGTTATGTTGGCTTCGGGGCTGCTTGCACCGATCGGAATCAGTTTGAACCCGGCTACAGCCGTTGCGATTTCTTGCCTGTCATCGATGTTTGTGATCAATAACGCCAGATTGCTGCGTCGCTAAGTTATGCGACTCGGAATAATAGTTAACCCCACCGCCGGCGGTGGCGCGGCGAAAGAGGCTGGCCGCCAGGCAATCGAAGTGTTTGAGAGTGCCGACCTGACGCCAATCGACCTCTCAGGCAACAGTTTGGCAGCGGCTAGGTTGAACGCCGAGGTTGCCATATCGGCTAATCAAATCGATGGGCTCGTTGTTGTTGGTGGCGACGGCATCATGCACCTTGGCGTGAACCTTTGTGCCGGCACCGACCTGCCGCTGGGCCTGATTGCTGCTGGCACCGGAAACGATGCGGCGCGAACACTTGAAATGCCGGTTGGTGATGCCGTGGCTGCAGCCAACCTAATTGTCAGCACGTTGGCCTCGCCACGCAGGGTAGACGCTGTGAAAGCCCGCACAACCGCCGGGTCATTCTGGTTCATCGGCAGCATTTCGGCCGGTTTCGATGCTTTGGTGGCCAGGCGCGCCTACCGCATGAAGTGGCCCAAAGGCCCGGCCAAATACACCATCGCCATGCTGCTCGAATTGGCCTCATTTAAGTCGATTCATTTCGATGCCGTAATTGATGGAACTCTTCGAAGTTTTGATGCCATGCTGTGCGCGGCTTGCAACACCAAGGGGTTTGGCGGAGGTTTGCTGGTTGCTCCAGATGCTCAGGTAGACGATGGTTTGCTAGATCTTTTCATCGTGCACAAAATTAGCCGGCTCGAGCTGATCAAGGTCTATCCGAAGGCCTACACGGGTGCACACATTGGTCACCCGGCGGTCGAAATTGTGCGGGCTAGCAAAGTGCAGCTAACCTCGGGGGCGATGCCCGCGTTTGCCGATGGTGAATCTGTCGGAAGTTCGCCAATCGAGGCCGAGGTTGTTGCCGGCGCATTGCGCATGTTTTGCAAATAAGCTGCCACCACTAAACCCAGGCCCAAGGGCAACCAGCGGCAGAGCCCCAAAGCCGACTAGCGGCAAGGCGCCAAATGTGGCATAATCGAGAGGTTGCAAAAAACGGTCCCATCGTTTAGCGGCCTAGGACACCGCCCTCTCACGGCGGCAGCAGGGGTTCAAATCCCCTTGGGATCACAATCCTCCCCATCGATGACTTGTCTCGGTGGGGAGTTTTATTTAACTGGCCTTGGCGCTGAGTCTTGAGATTCCGGCGAAGATAACAATCAATGTGACCGGAGCAAAGGCTGCCGCGTTGACGCCACCAAAGGTGAAGGCGGTCAAAATTGAGCCAGCCACTGCGCCACCGAAAGCGCCTGATAGGTTCATCAGGGAGTCGCTTAGGCCCTGAACGTTTGTTTTTTGATCAACCGGCAAGCTGGTAGCCAGCAGGGCAGAGCCCGCCACGGTTGAAGCCGACCAGCCAAGACCAAGCAGAAACAAACCGATGGTGACCAGGGTGCGATCGTGTTGACCAAACCCAGCAATCATTAGCGCAAACACGTAAATGCCTTGACCAAGCAGCACCGTTTGAATCTTGCCAAACTTGTCGGTTAGCCAACCAAAAATCGGGCTAAAGGCATACATGCCGGCAATGTGAAGGCTGATGGTGAACCCCACAATCACCAGGTCGGCGCCCATCTCGTGTTGCATGTGAACCGGGGTCATCGCCATCACCGAAACCATCACCATGTGGCTTAGCGCAATTGCCGAAACCGCAAATGCTGCCACCGGATGCTCTTTTAGTGTTGTGAAGGCGCTGCCAAATGAAACCTTGGGCTTATTTTTGCCGTCGGAGGCGTTGAGTTGCTTGGCCACCAAGAGCGGGTCGGGGCGAAGCCCAAACCAAAACACCGATGTTGCCAACAGTTGTGCGGTGATGGTGAACAAAAATGGGCCGGTCATGGTTGGCAAGCCAAGCCAGGCGCCAACAATTTCGCCTGGACCAAAAAGATTTGGGCCCACAACGGCACCGATTGTGGTGGCCCAAACCACAATCGAAAGATCACGGCCGGCCGATTTTAGGCTTGGCAGGTCTGTGGCTGCGAACCTTGCTTGAAGGCCGGTTGCCGAGCCGGCCCCCAATAGAAAAAGTGCAACTAACAGGAGTGGAAAGAAATGCACGGCGGCCGCAGTGATAACCAGGCTGGCGCCGCAGATTGCTAGCCCGGCGCCGCTGGCAAGCGATACGCGCCTGCCGCGCGCAAAGGCCAATCGAGCAAGCGGAACGGCCCAGATGGCGGCACCAAGTGTGCTGAAAGTTGCTGCAGAGCCAGCCCAGGCCGCCGAGCCCGAAAGGTCTGCTGCAAGAAGTGAACCGATCGAAAGGGTTGAACCCAAACCAAAGCCCGAAAGCACCTGCCCCGCGGTTAGAACTTTGATGGTTTTGCGCTGCAGAAATTCGATGCCGTTATCGCTCATTTCGCCAGCCTAACCCACCTCGAGTGAGCCGCAAGCCAGGCTGAACTCGCATAAAACGGGTAAACTTGAGGTTCAATCTTTTTGAGGTGTATGCATGACAAATAAGCCGTTGACTCTTGCCGAAAAGGTCTGGAACGACCACCTGGTTACCAAGGGCGAAAATGGTTCACCCGACCTGCTCTACATCGACCTGCACCTGGTGCATGAGGTAACTAGCCCGCAGGCTTTCGACGGCCTTCGCTTGGCTGGCCGCCCGGTTCGACGCCTAGATTTGACCATCGCCACCGAAGATCACAACACCCCAACCTGGGATATCGACAAGCCCATCGCCGACCTGACCAGCCGCACCCAAATCAACGCACTTCGCACCAACGCCGAAGAGTTTGGTGTTCGCATCCACTCGCTCGGCGACAAAGAGCAGGGCATTGTGCACGTGGTTGGCCCGCAGCTTGGCCTAACCATGCCCGGCATCACTGTGGTTTGCGGCGATTCGCACACCTCAACCCACGGCGCATTCGGTGCGCTTGCCATGGGCATCGGCACATCAGAGGTTGAGCATGTGCTTGCCACCCAAACTTTGCCGCTCAAGGCCTTTAAGACCATGGCCATCAACGTCGAAGGAACCCTGCGGCCGGGGGTGACGGCAAAAGACATCATTCTTGCGGTAATTGCCAAAATTGGCACCGGTGGCGGCCAGGGTTATGTTCTCGAATATCGCGGCAGCGCGATTCGCGCTCTTTCGATGGAAGCACGCATGACCATCTGCAACATGTCGATCGAGGCTGGTGCCCGTGCCGGCATGGTTGCGCCAGACCAAATCACCTACGACTATTTGCAGGGGCGCGCGCACGCGCCAGCAGGTGCAGATTGGGATTCGGCCGTTGCCTATTGGAACACCTTGCCAACCGATGATGGGGCCAAGTTTGACGCCGAGGTATTTCTTGACGCCAACACCCTCGACCCGTTTGTAACCTGGGGCACCAACCCTGGCCAAGGTGTGAGCCTGAACGACACTGTGCCAAGCCCAGATGACTTCACCGACCCGAATGACAAAGCGGCTGCGGTTCGAGCGCTCGAATACATGGATCTAAAGGCCGGAACCCGCATGAAAGACATTGCGGTGAACACGGTTTTCTTGGGTTCGTGCACCAACAGTCGCATCGAAGACCTCAGAGCCGCAGCGGCAATCATCGAAGGCAAAAAGAAGGCCGATGGCGTTCGGTTCATGGTTGTGCCTGGCTCTGCTCGCGTGCGTTTGCAAGCCGAGGCCGAGGGGCTCGACAAAATCTTCAAAGATTTCGGTGCCGAGTGGCGATTTGCCGGTTGTTCGATGTGTCTTGGCATGAACCCCGATCAACTTGCTCCCGGCGAGCGCTCTGCATCAACCTCGAACCGCAACTTTGAGGGCCGCCAGGGCAAGGGCGCCCGCACCCACCTGGTCTCGCCTCTGGTAGCCGCCGCCACCGCAATTCGCGGAACCCTTTCAGCACCCGCCGACTTGGAGTCAAACTAATGGAAAAGTTCGAAGTATTCACCGGAGTCGGCGCACCGCTTAGACGCAGCAATGTTGACACCGACCAGATAATTCCAGCGGTTTATTTGAAGCGCATCACCAAGACCGGCTTCGAAGATGCCTTGTTTGCCGCGTGGCGCAACGACCCCGAGTTTGTGCTGAACCAAGCTGCCTATGCGGCGGCTCAGGTTTTAGTTGCCGGCCCCGATTTTGGCACTGGCTCTAGCCGCGAACACGCCGTTTGGGCGCTTCGTGACTATGGCTTCAAGTGTGTGCTTTCGAGCAAATTCGCCGATATTTTCAGGGGAAACTCTGGCAAGCAGGGCCTCATCGCAGGCGAAATCACCGAAGCCGACACCGAGGCGCTTTGGGTGGCTCTAGAGGCCAACCCGGGCGCTCAAATCACCGTAAACCTGATCGAGCAGACCGCCACGATTGGCGACCTATCGGTGCACTTCGAGATAGACGAATACACTAAGTGGCGTCTGCTTGAAGGCCTCGATGACATCGGGCTAACGTTGCGTGACGAACAGGCCATCACCGATTTTGAGGCAAAGCGTCCGAGCTGGATGCCCAAGACGCTTCCGGCGAAGCACTAAGGAGACCCATGAGTCAGATCACCGTTCACGGTGGCAAGCCACTTATTGGTCGAGTTGACGTAAAGGGCGCTAAAAACCTGGTCACAAAGGCAATGGTTGCCGCGCTGTTGGGCGAAAGCCCTAGCGTTCTAAAAGACGTGCCTTACATCAGCGATGTCGAGATCGTTTCGCGCTTGCTTCAGCTTCACGGTGTGGCAATCGGTCACAGCGCCGATGGCGTTATGACTCTCGACCCAACTCAAGTTGCCGCGGCTCACATGGCCGATATCGATGCGCACGCCGGTTCTTCCAGAATTCCAATTCTTTTCTGTGGCCCACTGCTGCACCGATTAGGGGAGGCCTTTATTCCGGGTCTTGGCGGCTGCCACATTGGCGATCGCCCAATCGATTTTCACTTCGAGGTGCTTCGCAACTTTGGTGCCGTAATCGAAGAACTTGAAAACGGAACCAGACTTTCTGCGCCAAAGGGTTTGCATGGCGCCAAAATCAAGCTTCCATACCCATCGGTTGGCGCAACCGAGCAGGTGCTTCTAACCGCAACACGCGCCGAGGGCCTTACTGAGCTATCGGGTGCCGCAATCGAGCCAGAAATCATGGATTTGATTGCAATCTTGCAGAAGATGGGCGCAATTATTTCGGTAGACACCGACCGCGTGATTCGCATCGAAGGCGTTAAAGAGCTCAAGGGCTATACCCACCGAGCGATCTTTGATCGCAACGAGGCAGCATCGTGGGCTTGTGCAGCGTTGGCAACCAATGGCAACATCTTTGTCGGCGGCGCAAGGCAGCAAGACATGACAACTTTTTTGAATGTTTTTCGCAAGGTGGGCGGTGCGTTTGAGATCGAAGACGATGGCATTCGCTTCTATCACCCTGGCGGCGACCTAAAGCCGGTGGTTCTTGAAACCGATGTGCACCCTGGTTTTATGACCGATTGGCAGCAGCCGCTTGTGGTTGCCCTAACCCAGGCCAAGGGTCTTTCGATTATTCACGAAACGGTTTATGAAAACCGCTTTGGTTTCACAGATGCGCTGGTGCAAATGGGCGCTCAAATTCAAATCTACAGAGAGTGCCTCGGCGGAACCGCTTGCCGTTTTGGCCAACGCAACTTCAACCACTCTGCGGTTATCTCGGGGCCAACCGAATTGCATGCCGCCGACATTCGGGTGCCAGATCTTCGCGGCGGCTTTAGCCACATGGTTGCGGCTTTGGCGGCAAAGGGCACATCTCACGTGACTAATGTTCAGCTCATTTCGCGTGGTTACGAGCATTTCTTGCAAAAGCTCACCGACCTTGGCGCCGACTTTAGCTTCTCAGAATAGGCATTCGCGCATGGCAATTAAAGCAAAGAGCGAATACCTCAAGATGCCAAAAATTAACCCACGCGAGCACCACTTTGTGTTGGCGTTGGTCGCCTCGGTTTTAATTCCGGCGGTTCGCCTTTTGTTCAAAACTCGAGCAACCGGTGTCGAAAAGCTTCCCAAAAAAGGCGCTTACGTGTTGGTCTCCAATCACGTAACCAACGTCGATGCGCTGGCGGTTGCCTACTTCGTTTATGTGATTTTGAAGCGTGCCCCGCACTTTTTGGCCAAGGGCAGCCTGTTCAAGATTCCATTTATTGGCACCTGTCTGCGCGCCGCCGGCCAGATTCCGGTATACCGTGGCGGCCAACGCAACGATGAGCAGCTTCGGGCGGCCCACGCGTTTCTAGATGCCGGCCACACCATCACAATTTTTCCGGAGGGCACTTTGACGCGCGAGCCAGACCTTTGGCCGATGCGGGGCAAAACCGGTGCCGTTCGCCTTGCTCTCGAGACCAATGTGCCGGTTTACCCAATTGCACACTGGGGCAGCCAACAGATTTTGCCTCAATACGGCAGCAAGTTTCGGCCAGGCTTCTGGAAGCCAGTAGACATCGTGGTTGGTGACGAGATCGACCTAAGCCGGTTCAGGGGCAAGAAGCTAACCTCGGTAGAAGTTCACGAGGCCACCGAAGTTGTGATGAGTGAAATCACTCGTTTGGTTGAGAGGCTGCGCGGCCAGATAGCGCCGCGAGAACTGTGGGACCCGATTCGAGCGGGGCAAACCGAAACCGGTAACTTCAACAAAAAGGATGCAAAGTGAGCCTGACCAAGATTGCCGTTATGGGCGCTGGTAGCTGGGGAACCACTTTCGCAAAAGTGCTTTCTGACAACCAAGAAAACCAAGTGCAGCTTTGGGCTCGCCGCGAAGACGTGGTCGAAGAAATCAACAACTCTCATCGCAACGGCGATTATTTGCCTGGCGTAAAACTGCCAAACGCTCTTATGGCCTCGAGCGTGGTTTCAGAGGTTCTCGATGGCGCAGCGATGGTGTTTCTGGCTGTTCCTTCGCAAACATTGCGCAGCAATCTTGAGCAGTGGGCTGCGCTTCTGCCCAAAAATGCAATCTTGGTGAGCCTGATGAAAGGCGTCGAAAAAGACACCGGCCTTCGCATGAGCGAAGTCATCGCTCAGGTAACCGGTTTTAGTGCAGATCAAATTGCAGTTGTGTCGGGCCCAAACTTGTCGCTCGAGATTGCCGCCGAACAGCCGGCAGCCTCGGTGGCTGCCTCTGCAAGTGCCGCAACCGCGGCCAAAGTGGCCAAGGCCTCAACCAACGGCTACTTCACCACTTTTACCAACAAAGATGTGATTGGCACCGAGTTTGGTGGCATTCTCAAAAACCTAATTGCAGTGGCCATCGGCATTGTGAACGGTGTTGGCTACGGCGAAAACACCAAGGCATCGATCATGACTCGAGGCCTTGCCGAAATTTCTAGATTTGCCGTCGCCTATGGGGCCAAACCCACCACCATGGTTGGCTTGGCCGGCCTTGGCGACCTCATCGCAACCTCAGAGTCTCCGTTGTCACGCAACCATCGAGCCGGCGAGATGCTAGGCAAGGGTTACACCCTTCGCGAGGTTCTCAAGCGCATGTCGCAGACAGCCGAAGGCCTTTCTTCGGTTGCTCCAATTCTGCAATTGGCAGCAGCCAAGGGTGTTTCGATGCCGATCGTCGAGCAGGTGCAGATGGTGTTGCAAGGCAAAATGAACCCGCGCGATATTGCGCCGCACCTAACCCACGAGACCGACGGCCCACAGGGCGAATAATGGCAAAACTAAAAGTCGTTCTGCTTTTTGGTGGCCGCTCAAGCGAGCACTCAATTTCTTGCGCTACAGCCGCCGGCGTTATGGGCGCGATCGATCGCACCAAATACGATCTAATACCGGTTGGCATTACCCCGTCTGGCCTTTTTGTTCCAGCCGAAGACAACGCTCAAAAATGGGCGCTTCGCAAGGGTCAACTGGCCACCGTTAGCGATGATGGCGCTCGAATCGAATTTGCCATGGATGGCAGCCGCAACATCACTCGGGTAAACCTAGATGGCACCCGAGCATCTCTCGGCGCTGCCGACGTGGTTTTTCCGGTGTTACACGGCCCATTTGGCGAAGACGGCACCATGCAAGGGTTGCTCGAGTTGATTGGTGTTCCATACGTTGGAAATGGCGTGCTGGCATCGGCTGCAGGCATGGACAAAGAGTTCACCAAAGCTCTTTTTGTTGCGGCCGGCGTGCCGGTTACCCCTCACGTTGTGATTCGAGAACAAGACTGGATGAACGACCCCGAATCGGCGCTCGAGGCTGTGCGCAGCCTGGGCGGGCTGCCGCTTTTTGTAAAGCCGGCTCGCGCGGGCTCATCCGTTGGTGTTTCAAAAGTCAAAGACATGGATCAATTTGCCGATGCCGTGGCCATCGCTTTCGAGAATGACAACAAATTGGTGGTTGAGCGAGGGTTGGTTGGCCGCGAGGTTGAGTGTGCCGCCTTGTCTTCGCGAAGCTCTAGAGTGCGCATCTCGGTTGCCGGTGAAATTGTGGTTAAGGGGCGCGAGTTTTATGACTTTGAGGCCAAATACCAAGACGAAGATTCGGTCGACCTAATCATTCCGGCAGAGCTAAGTGAGCATCAACTGAACCAAATGCAGTCGATAGCCCGAACGGCCTTCGATGCTTTGGGTTGCGAGGGATTAGCGCGAGTCGACTTCTTCTTGACCGCCGATGGTTTCTTTGTCAACGAGATCAACACGATGCCAGGCTTTACGCCGCTTTCGATGTTTCCATCGCTCTGGCAGGCATCGGGCATCGAATACCCCCAATTGATCGACGAACTAATTCAGCTTGCCCTAACGGCTAAACGCTAACGCTAACGGCTCAACGCTAAGCGCTTAGCGCTGAAACCTAGCCGGTGCAGCGTTTGCTAGCGGCAATGTTTTGAACGGCCCCCGCGAGGGCTTCGAGCGCGGTCACGCCGGCCATCTGCTCTGAATCAACAATAACTTCGGTGGCGGGGTTAGTGCCAAAGGTGATGAATCGATATTTTGGTTTTGCTGAGTCATCGACTAGCCAATCGATTCCAGCGGCGCTTACGCAGGTGAGGGTGCTCGCGGCAACCGGTTCGAGCCCGCATCGCAGCAACACCGCTGCTGGTTCACCCCATGCCGCGGTTGATTGAGCGTTTGTGGTGCGCTTTTTGGCCTCGCCAATTCGATCTGGCAGGCGCACAATTATTTCGGCGCAACCCGGGTCGTTGGCCAGGGCAGCCACCTCAAGGTTTATGGCCGGCGCGCAACCCGACAATCCCGCGGCCAAAATAGTCGCCATGCAGCCGGTTATCCATCTCGAAGTTTTCATCGATTCAAGGCTACTGGAGACCGAATGATTCTGGCTCGCATGCGCCAAGCGGCAATGCCTCGGGCAGGGTAGTTTTGAGTTGTGAACACTGCAGAGACCATCGCCTCGATTGGCGAAAACGAAAGCCTAAAGCGAACCATTTCACGCCTTAACGCATCGAGCAGTGCCTTGGTTGGCCCAGGCGATGATTCGGCAGTGATTAGCGCGCCGGATGGCCGGTTTGTGGTTACCACAGACACGCTCGTCGAAGACCACGATTTCAGGCTCGATTGGTCAAGTGCCTATGACCTTGGCTGGAAGGCGGTTGCCTCGAACATTGCGGATGTGGCCGCTATGGGTGCTGTGCCGACGGCGCTGGTTGTTGCCGTTACGGCACCCGGCCACACCCAAGTTAGTTGGCTAGAGGCTTTTGCCGATGGTTTGCGCGCCGCCTGCGAGCGCTTGGCGCCGGGTTGCGGAGTGGTTGGGGGAGACCTTGCGGCGAGCGATCAAATGGTGATTTCGGTGGCGGCTCACGGCTCGCTCGAGGGTCGAGAACCGGTTTTGCGTTCTGGCGCACAGGTAGGCGATCAAATCGCTGTGGCAGGCACCTTGGGGCGCGCGGCGGCGGGCTTAACTCTGCTTCAAAGCGGCAATTCAGATGCCGTTTCGGCATACGACGAATTGGTGAACCTTCAACGTCGGCCAAACCCACCAATTGCTGCCGGTGTTGCGGCCGCTGTCGCCGATGCAACCTCGATGCTCGATGTGTCTGATGGTTTAGCCCGAGATGCGGCGCGAATCGCAACGGCCTCTGCTGTGACTTTGCAATTAGACCCAATGCAGCTTCAGGGTTTCGAGGCAGTGCTCGAAGAGGCGGCCATGGCTATTGGGCATGACGCCAAAATCTGGGTGCTGTCAGGTGGCGAAGACCACTCGCTTTTGGCAACCTTCCCGGCTGGTGCCGCAATTCCGAGGGCGTTTAAACCGATCGGTGTTGTTGTTCCGCAGGGGCCATCGCCGGTGATGCTGGGCGCGCAGCCATTGCCCGAATCTGGTTGGGATTCGGTTCGCGGTTAAAGCTAAACGCCCCCGAAATAATCGGAGGCGTTTTTGAGCCTGTTTAGCCGTGCAGCAGGGTGTTGAGCACAATGCCAACGCCCTCGCGAGGCAACACCTCAACCCGGCCATTCACCGAGTTTCGACGGAATAGCAAGTTGGCAACGCCAGAAAGATCTGAAGCCTTCACCGATCGAGGCTCGCCGCCGTCGACGATCGTCACCTTGGTGCCTGCGGTTACATAAAGTCCGGCTTCGACAACCGAGTCGTCGCCAATCGAAATGCCAACACCGGCATTTGCGCCAAGCAGTGCGCGGGCACCAATCACCACGCGCTCTTTGCCGCCACCCGAGAGAGTTCCCATGATCGAGGCTCCGCCGCCAATGTCGCTTCCGTTGCCGACCACAACACCCTGCGAAATGCGGCCTTCAACCATCGATGAGCCCAGGGTGCCAGCATTAAAGTTCACAAAACCTTCGTGCATGATGGTGGTGCCAGGGCTTAGGTGTGCGCCGAGGCGAACCCGCGAGGCATCTGCAATTCGCACTTTGCGCGGGGTCACATAATCAACCAAACGCGGAAATTTGTCGATTGCATAAACCGATATTCCGGCTCGAGTAAGCGCGGGGCGTAGGTCATCGAGGTCGTCGAGTGCAATGGGGCCAACGTTGGTAAAGGCCACGATAGGAAGTGCCGGAATTAGGCCTTCGAGGTTGATGCTATTTGGCTTTACCAAAAGCGTTGAAAGCAAGTGCAGGCGCAAATAGGCATCTTCTGTGCCCGACACCGGCTGGCTTAGGTCGATCTGGGTGCGAATCGCCTCGATTTTCACGCGGCGGCGCTCATCGGTGCCGGTTAGGGCAGCCACCTCGGGAGCCAGCGCAGAGCCGTCGTCTGCGCCCAATGCGGGGCTTGGATACCACACGTCAAGAACGGTGCCGTCGTGAGAGATGGTGGCGAGGCCGAGGCCCCACGCTTTGGAATCAATAAAGCCTGCTTGAGTCATGAGAATAAGGTTACAAGTTAGGCTCGATACATGGCGCCCGTAACCCTAAATCTTGAAGCAGATGTTGTTGAACTGACCCGTCAAATCTGCGATATCGAATCTGTCTCTGGCAACGAAACCGAACTTGCCGATGCCATCGAAGCGGCGTTGAGAAACTATTCTCACCTCGAGGTGCTTCGAGATGGCGATGCCGTAGTGGCCGCCACCAATCTTGGCCGAGCCTCACGCGTAGTAATTGCCGGGCATATCGACACCGTTCCGGTTGCCAACAACCTGCCGGTCAAATTTCTGCAGACGGAGCAAGAGCAAATGCTGTGGGGGCGCGGAACCGTTGACATGAAGGCTGGTGTTGCGGTTCAGTTAAAGCTCGCCGCCACCGTTGCCGAGCCAAACACCGATGTCACCTGGATTTTCTATGACCACGAAGAGGTCGAGGCCAGCAAGAATGGCCTTGGGCGGCTGGCCAAAAATCATCCTCGGCTTTTAGAGGCCAGCTTTGCAGTTCTTTGCGAACCGACGAGCGCTCAGGTTGAAGGCGGCTGCAACGGCACCATGCGCATCGAGATTCGCACCCACGGCGTTAAGGCTCACTCGGCCAGGCCCTGGATGGGCAAAAACGCAATTCACGCAACCGCCGAAATTTTGACCATTTTGGCCAACCACGAAACCGATGAAGTCGAGGTTGACGGCCTGGTTTATCGCGAGAGCCTGAATGCCGTTTTGATCTCGGGTGGCATAGCCACAAACGTGATTCCCGATGCCGCTGTGATCACGGTTAACTATCGCTTCGCCCCAAGCAAATCGGTGCAAGATGCCGAGGCTCACTTGCGCAATATTTTTGCCGGTTTCGATGTAAGCGTCACAGATGCGGCTGCCGGTGCGCGGCCAGGTTTAGACCGCCCAGAGGCCAAGGCATTTGTGGCGGCAACCGCAACCACGGCCAAGCCCAAGTATGGCTGGACAGACGTGGCGCGCTTTAGCGACCTTGGTGTGCCAGCCGTGAATTATGGGCCGGGTGACCCAAGCAAAGCTCACGCCGATGACGAAGGCGTGCCGGTTAGCCAAATTTATGCGTGCGAAAACGGCCTTAGGGCATGGTTAATCGCCTAGATTCAGTCACCCTTTCATCTCGATTTGGTCAAAAGTAGCTATTAAACAAATTTTCGGTTTACGACTCATTTGCCCGTGAGATAATAGAAGTTCGGCAGTGAAGCCAGTAATTCAAGGAGTTTTATCAATGGCAGCAATGAAGCCACGCACCGGCGACGGGCCAATGGAGGCAGAACGCGAACCTCGCGGTCTAATTATTCTTCGAGTTCCTCTAGAAGGCGGCGGCCGTCTTGTAGTCTCTGTGAACGAAGAAGAAGCAAAAAACCTTCACCAGGTTCTAGCGGGAGTCGTAAAGCAGTAGTCCGTTCTAATCAAAAAAACCGGTCAGTGATGACCGGTTTTTTTTTGATTTAACTCTTGGTGTGCTTTTGACTCTTAGCGAACGCGTTTGCTGGCAATCAGTAGGCCATCGCCTACAGGCGAAAGAACGGTTACGAAGTCATCGTTGCTATTGAAGAATCGAAGCACGTCGCGGTAAACCCCAGTTGCGTCATCGCGCATGGCAGGGTCTGGCACTCTGTCTCGCCAAAGGGCGTGGGCGATAACCACAACCCCGCCCGGGCGAAGCAATCTAGAGGCCTCGTGCAACTGAGCTTCGAGGCTCTCGCGGTCGGCGTCCAGAAACACCAGGTCATAGGCGGCGTCGGCCATGTTCGACATAACTTCGTTTGCTTTACCCGTGATGATTCGGGTGCGATTCGCGGCAATCTTGGCTTCTGCGAAGGCGTGTCTGGCGGCATCCTGGGTTTCTGGTTCGCTATCGATTGTTGCCAGAACGGCGTTTGCAGAGCCGCTTAGCAGCCAAAAGCCCGAAACACCTGTGCCTGTGCCAGCCTCGACGATGGCTTTAGCGCCAAGCGCCGAAACCAAAAGAGCAAGGTGAGCGCCAACGCTTGGCGTGATGCACTCAACGCCTAGTTCTTCCGCCCGACCTCGAGCAAGCGTGATCGGTTCGTTCTCAGAAACGAAGTCTTCGCTGAATTTCCAGCTGCTGATTTTGTCTACCATTGGCACTCCTTGCTCAAAGCATAGAGCGGCAGATGCTCTTTGCTCGTCAGCTAAGCGGTAATCTGAAAGGGTGTTTGGACTAAGCGGCGAGAAACTCCTCATCTTGGGGCTAATTGCCGTGTTTGTTTTGGGCCCAGACCGCCTGCCAACCTATGCCAAACAGTTTGCCAATTTGGTTAAGTCGGTTCGGCGCATGGCAGAGGGCGCCAAAGGCCAGTTAGAAAACGAGATTGGCGAAGAGCTCGACTGGAAGAAACTCGACCCTCGCCAATACGACCCGCGTCGAATTATTCGCGAAGCGTTGGTCGAAGATATTGAGCCAGCGGCACCCTCGACTGCGCTGAACAAACCTAAGGTTCAGGCTCAGCCGCCGCTAGGCCAGGGTGAACGCGCGCCGTTCGACTCTGAGGCTACTTAGCCAATTCGCTTCAAAATCTTTTGTAAGGCATTCATCAAAGGTGCCATGCGGTTGTAGTCGCGACCGCGCGTGGGAAGTTTGAGTAACCCGCTGGCAACACCAATTGTTTTGGCTTCGGTGAATTTGAGTAGACCGCCCGGGCCATTGCGGCGCCCCAGGCCAGATGCCTTCATGCCGCCCATCGGCGACTCCATCGAGGCAAAGCTGGCTCGGAAGCCTTCGTTAATATTTATGCTGCCGGCATGCAGCTGAGCGGCAACTTTTAGAGCCTCTTTTTTGGGGCCGACCACCGAGGCGTTGAGGCCATATTCGGTGTCGTTGGCCAACTCGATTGCCTCTTCGATGCCTTCGTAACCTTCAACATCTAGCACCGGGCCGAACACCTCTTGGCGAGCCATTTTTGCGATCTGTCTGACCTCTGAAACGACAGTGGGCGCATAGAAATATGGGCCAAGCTCGGGCAAGGCTTTGCCTCCGGAAACCACCACGGCTCCGTTTTCGACCGCATCTTCGATGAAGCCCGAGACGCGCGCTAATTGGGCTGCGCTGGTGAGAGAACCAACATCGAAGCTGAAGTCGCTTGAGCGACCCACCTTGAGCGACTCGGTGGTGACTCTAAGTGCATCGATGAATTCGGCCTTTAGCTCGTTTGGAACATAAACGCGTTCTATCGAAACGCAAAGTTGGCCGGCCGAGCCGAATGCGCCGGCAGCCACCAATTCAGCCGTTTTCTTAAGGTTTGCGCCTCGCAAAATGATCATTGGGTTTTTGCCGCCGAGCTCGAGCGAGCAACCAATTAGGCGGCTAGCCGCCCGCTGGGCAACCCTGCGCCCGGTTGCGGTAGAGCCGGTGAACGCAACATAGTCGACGTGGTCGACAAGTGCATTGCCCACGAGCTCACCATCGCCAACCACGATTTGCCAAAGGTCGTGCGGGATGCCTGCCTCGATGGCCAAATGCCTGGCAAACAAGACAGTTAAAGCGGTTTGATTATCGGCCTTTTGAACCACGGCATTACCGGCAACCAGGGCTGGCACAACATCGAGCATGGTTAGGGCCAATGGGTAGTTCCACGGGGTAACCACGCCAACGGTGCCTACCGGAACCTGATCTACGAAGGTTTTGGTAAGCGCCGGAATGCCTGCTTTGGTGCGGCGCTGGCCAAGAGTTTTGCCGGCGATTTTGGCAAAGTAACGTGGTGCCGAAATTGCACCCGA
Organism: Rhodoluna sp.; assembly: GCA_024641985.1. Lineage (GTDB taxonomy): Bacteria > Actinomycetota > Actinomycetes > Actinomycetales > Microbacteriaceae > Rhodoluna. The sequence goes on from JAHEBZ010000001.1 coordinate 234,664, forward strand.
GCACTCTTCGAACGCGTGCGCCCGGGTTTTGCCGGTTTCTAGTTGAAGGAGGTCGAGCAATTTGGCCTGATTTTCGAGCAACAGATCGGTGAGGCGCAGCATAATTTTGCTGCGTTCGAAAATTGGTGTTTGGGCCCAACTTTGCGCTGCCGATCGAGCGATTGCAACTGTGTCGACAACTTGATCAAGATCGAGTTGCGGCAAATCATATATTTTTTTGCCGTTGTTGGGGTTGATCACAGCGTGTGTTGTGGTGGTCTCAGGGAGGTGCCTAAGCAGGGTTGCAATGCTGGTTTCGCTCATGCCACAACTCTAAGCATCAGAGGCGACATTTCGACCTAAAGAACCGAGAGTCCCAGCTTTTTTCCGGCTAGGCCAATGCGATCGGCGGCAATTTTTTTTGCAACATCGATAATCACTTTGGCGGCAGGGTCGAGAGCATCTGAAACCACAATCGGCACGCCGTCATCCGAACCTTCACGCAAGGCGATAGAAAGCGGAATTTGGCCAAGTAGCTCAACCGGGCCACCCGAAATTGCGCTAAGTCTGGATGCGACCGCCTGACCTCCGCCAGAGCCGAAGAGTTCTAATCTTGAGCCATCGGGCTGCACAAGCCAAGCCATGTTTTCGATCACGCCAAACACTGTTTGACCGGTTTGCAAGCCAACCGAGCCCGAGCGCTCGGCAACCTCGGCTGCGGCAACCTGCGGTGTTGTAACAACGATGGTTTTGGCGGTCGGCAAAAGCTGACCAAGGCTGATTGCAACATCACCGGTGCCCGGTGGCAAATCGACCAGCAAAAAATCGAGGTCGCCCCAATAAACATCGCACAAAAATTGTTCGATGGCGCGGTGTAGCATTGGGCCGCGCCAGGCCACCGGCGCATTGTTTTCAAGAAACATTCCGATCGAGATTACTTTTAGGCCGGTTGCCGTAACCGGCGGCAAAATCATCTCGTCAACCCGAGTCGGTTTATCGGTTAGGCCCAGCTGCCCCGGAATTGAAAATCCAAAAATATCGGCGTCTACCAAGCCAACTCGATGCCCAAATTGGCTCAGCGCAACCGCCAAATTGGCAGTAACCGAAGACTTGCCAACCCCGCCTTTGCCCGAACCAACAAGATAGACCCGAGTTAAAGTTTCTTGGCCAAAAGGGTTGGTTCTTGGCGGTTTGCCGGCCCTCAGCTTGGTCTTTAAAGCATCACGCTCGGCCTGGTTCATCACCGCCATTTTTACCGTAAGGCCAAGCGGCCTCACTGCGGCAATCACATCTGCTTCAATTCTTTTTGCGGCTGGGCAACCGGCCACAGTCAACTTAACTGTTACGCAGTCGCCATCAATCTCGATCATGTCGAGTTCGGTGAGTGGCAGTCGAAGCTCGGGGTCGATCACCTGCGACAAAGCACCAAGGGCGGCCTCGGTCATTTGGCTTTTTTGGTTGGCTTGGTGCTCTCGCCGCGCAGTTCTTCCAAGAGTTCGGCCATCAAGTCGCGCAACTCATCGCGCACAAAATCTTTGGTGGCAAGTTCTTCCATGCCAATCCGCAGGGCAACCACTTCGCGCGCCAAATATTCGGTGTCGGCCAGGTTGCGTTCCGCTCGCTGGCGATCTTGCTCAAACTGCACGCGGTCGCGGTCATCCTGGCGGTTTTGCGCCAACAAAATTAGCGGCGCTGCATAGGATGCCTGCATCGAAAGAATCAATGTCAAAAGCGTGAAGTTGGTGGCTCGCGGGTCAAACTGGCTTGGGCCGGGCATCAGGGTGTTCCAGGTTAGCCAGATCACCACAATCAGGGTCATCCAAATTAAAAATTGACCGGTGCCCATGGCGCGCGCAAATGATTCGGACGCGCGACCAAATTGTTCGGCGTTGAATGCAACCTTAGGAACCAGGCGCTGACGAGCACGCAGTGGAGAATCTAGGCGGTCTTTAGCCATCAGTGCGCCTCCTCTTCGGTGCGCCAGTCGTCGGGCAATAGGTGGTCGAGCACGTCGTCTACGGTAACCACGCCAATTAGGTGGTGCTGGTCGTCGACAACTGGCAGAGCAACCAGGTTGTAGTTTGCAAAGGTTCGGTGAATTACCGAGATGTGGGTGTCAGCCTTGACCGGCTCAAGTTCGGTGTCGAGAAGAGAACCTAGGCGTTCGTGTGGCGGGTAGCGCAGCATCTTTTGAAAGTGCACGGTGCCCAAATACCGGCCAGTCGCCACCTCGTAGGGCGGCAAAGTCACAAATACTGATGCGGCAAGAACTGGTGAAACATCTTTGCGGCGAATTAGCGCCATCGCTTCGGCAACGGTTGCATCGGCGGCACAAATGATCGGTTCGGTGGTCATCAAACCGCCGGCAGTAAATTCATCGAACTGCATCAACATACGAATGTCGTCGGCTTCTTCTTCATCCATCAGATCAAGAATTGCCTCGGTTCGCTCGGCCGGCAGGTTTGCCATAAGGTCGGCTGCATCGTCGGGCTCCATCAGGTCAAGAACTTCGGCGGCACGTTCGTCGTCGAGTTCCGTGATGATGTCAATCTGCTCGTCTTCGGGCAACTCTTCGAGAACATCGGCCAAGCGCTCGTCATCGAGCTCTTCGGCAACCTCGATCATGCGCTCATCTGGCAGGTCAAGCAGCGCACTAGCCAAGTCGGCAGGGCGCATTTCTGAATAGGTGGCAATCAGTGCCTGCGCGCTTTGGCCCTCTTCGCCCTTGTCTTCTTCGGTTACCTGTTCCCAGGCGGCAAACAACGTGGCACCCCGGGCAAACGGCGATGAAGAGGTTTTGGGGCGGCGAAGAAACAGCTCAGAGATGAGCCAATCGCGGGTTTTGTTTTGTTCAACGGCCAAATCTTCGATGCCGGCTTCGCCAGACCCATCGAGCAGTCGAACTTTGCGGCCCAAAATTTCGGCAATAACCCGAACCTCTTGGCCGCGTTGAGTAAAGCGGCGAAGGTCAATCAGGCCAGTTGTAATAACCTGGCCGGGGTTGATCGATGTAACTCGGCTGATCGGCACAAACACTCGTCGGCGACCGCTAATTTCGACAAGCAGGCCAGAAACCTTAGGGGCACCCGATTTACGGTAGGCCACAAGAACGTCGATGACTTTTCCTACGCGGTCTCCCGCTGGGTCAAAGACGCCACAGCCAGCCAATCTGGCCACGAATACTCGCGTTGCGCTCACCCTTCAACCTTAGACGAGTAGCCACTGCCGTGCCAGAATGGTTAGGTGAACAACAATCGACGAAGCGCCAAAAGCCAGCCAACCGTTATGCCGCAGGGTGAGGTGGTTGCCGATTTCAAAGATTATCAAGCTGCAGTTGCGTTCGTCGAAAACTTGATTGCACACAACTTTCCGGCGGGTGCCGTGGCAATCGTTGGCTCAGACCTTCGAACCGTAGAACGGGTTCGAGCAAAAATGAGTTACGCCAAGGTGGCGCTCGGTGGTGCCACCACCGGAGCATGGCTTGGTTTGATTATCGGTTTGATTTTTGGTTCGGGCGCTTCCGACCCAGCTAACGCAGGCGAACTGACCTCGGTTGAGTCGGCATTTTCGGCCGTAATTATTGGAGCCGGCATCGGCATGCTGTTCAACGTGATTCGCTTTGCGATGGCGCGCAACAAGCGCGGATTCATTTCAAGTTCAAACGTGGTGGCAAGCAAATACCAGGTGCAGGTTCCGGGAGACTTAGCCGATCAAGCTAAGGCCATTCCAGATCATTCCGCTAACTGAAGTTCGCTAACCAGGCTTCAACATCGTCGGCCGAGCGAGGCAGTGCCGAGCTCAAATTCTCGACACCGGTTTCGGTAACCAACACGTCGTCTTCGATTCGCACACCAATTCCGCGCAACTCTTCAGGCACCAACAGGTCATCCGGCTGAAAATATAAACCCGGTTCGATCGTGAAAATCATGCCTGGCTTTAGCTCCGAATCGAGATACATTTCGCGTCGAGCCTGCGCGCAGTCGTGAACATCGATGCCGAGGTGGTGGCTGGTGCCGTGAACCATCCAGCGGCGATGAAATTGCTTGTCTTGTTCGAGAGATTCTTGCGCGCTAACTGGCAAAAGTCCAAGCTCGGCAGTCTTTTGGGCAATCACTTTCATGGCGGTTGCGTGCAAATCTCTAAATTTTAGGCCCGGCTTGGCAACGGCAAAAACCGCATCGGCGGCCTCGCGAACGGCCTCATAAATATGGCGCTGAACATCGGTGAACTTGCCATTGATCGGCAGCGTTCTAGTGATGTCGGCCGTATAAAAACTGTCAACCTCAACGCCCGCATCAACCAAAATTAGCTCGCCGTCGCGAACCTCGCCGTTGTTCACAATCCAGTGCAATGTGCAGGCATGCGAACCCGCTGCGGCGATGGTGTCGTAACCCAGGTCGTTGCCCTCTGCACGTGCCTTTGCAAAAAATGCGGTTTCTACAATTCGCTCGCCTCGAGGGTGCTTGGTGGCCGGTTTTAGGCTGCGAGCCACCGCTTCAAAACCCTCAATAGAAGCGGCAATTGCTTTGCGCATCTCAGCAATCTCGTAATCGTCTTTTATTAGGCGCAACTCTGAAACGAATTCGGCAAGCGCCGGGTTAGACAGCTCGATTGTGTGTGCGGCGGCGGTTTCGACGAACAAATCTAAATCGCGAATCGATCGGGTTTCAAGGCCAAGCAACGCGGCAACCTGAGCAAGGCCAGGTCTGGCGCCAACCCAGAATTCACCGATGGCCGGATTGGCAAAAAACTCTTCGCTGTCGCGCCCGGCTGTTTCTCTAAAAAACAAAATTTCTTTGATGCTGCCACCGCGGGTGTCGATTGCCAAAACCGAGTCGGGCACGGTTGCAGAGCCCCATCCGGTTAGGTGTGCAAACGCGGCGTGCGGGCGATAGCGATATTCTGTGTCGTTTGAGCGAGTAACCGCAGGCCCGGCGGCAATCAAAATCACGCGCTCAACAAAGGCTTCGGCAACTGCCTTTCGGCGCTTGGCAGCAAAGGGCGCGGCCTCGTGCAGTGCCGGCAGCGAGGCATTGGGCTCGGCCCAGTTTGAGCCAATGTAGGCCAAAAACTCGGGGCTATTTGGCGTGCGCGATCGGTTGGTGCCGCGACTCTCAATTTGTTGTTCTGGCTTAGCTTCGTTGCTCATGGTTTTCATTCTGCCATTACCCTTAGATACAAATGCGCATCGATCTTCACAGTCACTCAACCCGCTCAGACGGCAAAGAATCGCCAACCGAGGTGTTCGAGCACGCGGCGGCGGCCGGGCTTGACGTTCTTGCGTTGACCGATCACGACACCACTTCTGGATGGGCCGAGGCGGCAGAGGCTGCAAGTCGTTTGGGCGTGGGGTTTGTGCCGGGCATAGAGGTGACCACGGTTGCCAAAGTGACCACAAATCAGCGCAGCCACAACATCAGTGTGCACATGCTTGCCTATTTGCCAGACCCAAAACACTCGGCACTCGAGCAAATTTTGGGCGATTCGGTTTCGACCCGCCAAACCAGGGCCATGGCCATGGTTGAGTTGCTTGCCAAAGATTTCGACATCACTTGGGATTTGGTTTTGAAACAAATCGACGAGGGTGCAACCATCGGCCGCCCTGCGCTGGCAGATGCTTTGGTAGAAATTGGTGTGGTGCCAAACCGAACCGCAGCTTTCGAATCGATTCTTTCGAAGAATGGCGGTTACTACCTGCCAACCGAAACCGTGGATGTGTTTGACGCGATCAGCTTGATTCGCGAGGCCGGGGGAGTGCCGGTGATTGCGCACCCACTTGGCGGTGCAAAAGACAATCTCGATCGAGGCGATTTGCCCCACGAGCACTTTGATCGATTGATAGCCGGGGGCCTTGCCGGCTTTGAGGTCTATCACCGCGAGGTGCCACAGGTGGCGCGTGACTGGCTGCTTTCGCTGGCCAAAAAGCACGACCTAATCGTGACTGGCTCGAGTGATTATCACGGCGTTCATGGCAAGCCCAATCGCCTTGGCGAGCATACAACTTCGCCAGAGATGCTGAATCGAATCATCGAGCTGGCTAGCGGTTCGCAAGCCATTCTTTAGGTGCAAGTGCAGCAAAAAACCCCGACCTCTGGTCGGGGTTTTTTATTGAACTATGCGGTTGGCGCGCCACCGCGAGTGCGGTTGCGGGTGCGGTTGCGAGGTGGTCTCGGGTGTTCGCCACCACCGTGGTTTTCGCTCTTTGCCGCGCCATCGGTGCTCGGGGCAGCCTTGTGAGGTCGCTCGCCACCATTTCTGCGATCTTTGTCACCGCGGCCAGCGCCATCCTTGTGGTTTCTGCCTGCTTGGCCACCGCTGCGGCCCGAGTTGGCGCGTGCGCCATCGCGGCCACCGCGAGGCTTTTCGTCATCGCCAGGCTTCCATCCTTCGGGTCTCTTGCTCTTGGCAATGCGCCCCTTGGTGCCTTCGGCAATGCTTAGGTCGGCGAACAGGTGCTTAGAGCTCGAATAGGTTTCAAGTGGCTCTGGTTGACCAAAATCTAGCGCGGTGTTGATGTGTCCCCATCGGGTCATGTCTTCCCAGTCAACAAAAGTTACCGCAATGCCAAGGCGGCCGGCGCGGCCGGTGCGGCCAACGCGGTGCAGGTAGGCCTTCTCGTCTTCGGGAATTGTGTAGTTGATCACGTGGGTCACGTCGTCAACATCGATGCCTCGCGCAGCAACTTCGGTGGCAACCAAAATATCGCGTTTGCCAGAGCGGAATGCCGCCATCGACTTTTCGCGAGCCTCTTGGGTCATGTCGCCGTGAAGCGCTGTGGCATTAAAGCCGCGGTCGACAAGTTCTTCAGAAACCTTTGATGCAGAGCGCTTGGTTTTGGTAAAGATAACGGTCTTGCCGCGGCCCTCGGCCTGCAGAATTCGACCCACAACTTCGTCTTTATCAAGTGCGTGGGCGCGATAAACGAACTGCTTGATGTCGGCTTTGGTCTGGCCCTCATCGGGGTCGTTGGTGCGAATGTGCACCGGGCGGTTTTGGTATTTGCGCGCCATTGTCACGATGGTGCCCGGCATGGTTGCCGAGAAAAGCATGGTTTGGCGGCCGTCAGGGGTGTAGGCAAAAAGTTTTTCTACGTCAGGCAAGAACCCGAGGTCAAGCATTTCATCGGCCTCATCGAGAACCATGAATCGAATGTTGCCTAGGTCGAGCAGTTTTTGTTTTGACAGGTCAATTAAGCGGCCAGGGGTGCCAACAATAACCTGGGCGCCAGCGTTAATTTCGGCAACCTGCTCTTCGTAGGCCTTGCCGCCATAAATCGCGGCAACCATGGTCGAACGATTAGATGATGCAATCTTTAGGTCATCGGCAACCTGAATTGCCAGCTCGCGTGTGGGCACAACAACCAGCGCCTTGGCGCCCTTTTCGGGGTTCTTGCCCAAACTCTGCAGCAGTGGCAACCCAAAGCCAAGGGTTTTACCGGTTCCGGTTTTAGCCTGGCCAATAACGTCTTGTCCGGTTAGCGCAACCGGGATGGCCTCCTCCTGAATCGGAAAAGGGCTGGTGATGCCTCGGGTGGCGAGGGCTTCAACGATGTCTTCATCGATGCCTAATTCGGCGAAATTCAATAGTGCTCCTAAGTCTTCTCAAGTCTACCCGCGCTTTGCGTGAAGCCCTAGGGAGGTGAGTATTCTAGAACTGTGTTTGATTGGTTCAAGAAATTTAAGACGAGCGCCCGCAAGCTTGCGCTGCCGCCACGCGATGAGCGCGTTGCCCGCAACACCCAGGCCGTAAACCTCAAGCCATACACGCCAGAGCCGCGTGAATTTTTGGGCCAGCTTGCCTACCTGCAGTTGAGCCAATTCGAGATTCTGACCAACGAACTCAAGTATTCGCCAAACACTCAGTACAAGGCAGAGCTATCAGAGGCCGCAGCAAAAAGCTTTGAAAAATATCGCTCGGTATCTAAAAAAATTGCCGCACTTGGCATCGACCCAACCGATGCTATGGACCCATTCGTTGAGCGCATCGAAACTTTTCACTCTCGAACAAACGGCATCGACTGGCACGAAAGCGTAATTAAGGTTTATTTGGTTTCGGGTCTGCTCGACGATTTTTATCGTCGTTTGGCGGTTGGCCTTGACCCAATTTTGCGAGCCGAGATTGAAAAGGCTCTGAGTGACAAAAAGTTTGAGGCCTTTGCCAAGCGAGTTCTAACCGAGTCGATGGCTAAAGATCCGCGGCTCGCTTCGCGTTTGGCGCTTTGGGGTCGCCGCCTCATGGGCGATGTGTTGCTCGAACTGCGTGCTGCTTTTGACAATCGCAAACTCGCGGGCATTGCAAAGAGCAAAAAGCTTTCGGTGGCCGAAGAGCGCGAGGTTAACCTTGCGTCTTATTCAAAGATCGAGCCGCTAATTACCGAGCTAATTGGTGCGCATACAGTGCGCATGGATGCCCTGGGGCTAACCGCTTAGGCGCGTTTTTTGGCAATCAGGCGAGTGTCGAACCACATGGCCGCCGGCATGCCAAGCATTACGATCAACCAAATCCAAGCTTCGTCATAGTGCAGCCCAGACCAGGTTCCCAATATCCAGAGGGCCGAACCCGAAACAACTGCTGCGGCCGTTGGCACATAGCTGCCATAATTTTTGCTGGCGATGCCAACATAAGGCGCCACTAGCCCAAGCAGGCCTGCATAAATAACGATGAACAGAAGATTTAGTAGCGAAAGCATGTCCATTAGGCGATGAACCCAACTCGACGAGTCTCTTCGGCACCGATTTCGACATAGGCGAGAGCGTCGGTAGGCACAATGAAAAGTCGACCCTTGTTGTCGGTGAGCTTCAGGGTTTTGGCACCAGACTCTAGGCAGGCAGCAACCTGCGCCTCAACTTCGGCCGAGGTCTGGGCCGATTCAAAACTTATTTCGCGAGCACTCTGGCGAACGCCGATTCTGATGTCCATTGAAAGCCTTCCGTCTTCATTCCTAGATTACGTCATCAATGTCGGTGAGGCAGGGTAGTTTTGCTGCATGAGCCAGGTTCACTTCAAGTTGCCGTCACCTCCGGTGCCGCAGTCGTTTGAGCTAACCGCGGGCCAAAAAGCAGTTGAGGCACTTGCTTTTAACTCAATCGCGGTTGTGCTGGGTGCGCCTGCATCTGGCAAAACTACCGCCGTTCGCGCGCTGGTTAAATCGGCATTGGCGCGGGGTTTAGCCGCCGAGCAAATCTTGGTGTTAGCCGCCAACCGCGAGGCGGCCAATGCGCTTCGCGATCAAATAGCACTCGAGCTGCAAACCGCAACTCCCGGCCCAATGGCACGCACCATTTCTTCTTTTGCGTTCGGCATTCTTCGGCAGCAGGCAATTTCGCTCGGGCAAAAACTGCCCGAGCTCATTAGCGGCAGCGAGCAAGACCGCATTCTTGCCACAGTTTTAGAGCAAGCTTCGGCTCAGGGCGCTCAACAGCTTGGCTTTCCAAAACACATCAATCAACTGGTGTTAGGGCTAAACGGTTTCAGAGCCGAACTCCGCGATCTCATCACGGTTGCACTCGAGCACGGTGTTTCACCCAGTCAACTCGGCCAGCTTGGTGCCCAACATTCCAAGCCCGAGTGGCAGGCATCGGCCAAAATTTTCAGCCTTTATTTACAGGCGGTTTCGGCTCCTGGTTTTGAGGGTCGGTTCGATTCGTCAATGCTGCTTCGCCAGGCCGCCACAATTTTGTCTGGCGGTCAGCCCGAGCCAGTTGCTCTACTAATAGTCGACGACGCCCAAGAGCTAACCCCCGCCGCGGCCGAGCTTCTAAAGGTTATTTGCAAACCCGGCACCGGGCTCATCTTGCTAGGCGACCCAGATTCGTCAACGCTAGGCTTTCGCGCCGCCGATCCAAGAGCCATGACAAATTTGGCTGAGGCCGTTGCACAAGGTGGGCAAGTTTCATCGCAAACCATAGTTCTCGAGGCCTTGGCCTCGGCAAGGCCGCCTTCAATCTCTGCTCTGCTTGGCAAAGTTTCGCGCCAAATTGATACGGCCCGAGCTGGCAGGCAGCGCAAGGGTTTGGCAGTGCAAGCGCAGTCTCAAACCACAGATCAAAGTGTCGAGGGCATCGTTTTAAATTCGCCGCAAGCCGAGGTCGCCTGGTTGGCAAGGCGCTTGCGCGAGTTGCACCTCTACGAGGGCATCGAATGGTCGCAAATGGCCGTTGTTGCTCGTTCACGAAGCAATCTCGAGCAATACTCGGTTGCACTCGCCCACGAGTCGGTGCCAGTCGAGGTCTTGGGTGCTCAAAGTGCACTCCGAGACGAATTCGCCTCGCGAATATTGCTTCGCTTCGCCAACCACCTCTACTGCGCCCAACCCATCGATGTCGCTTTGGCTCTCGAGCTACTCGGCTCGCCAATCTGCGGGCTCGATTCACTTGGCTTGCGTCGCTTGCGTCGCGCCCTCCGCCGCGAAGAACTCACCGCCGAAGGCACGCGCAACAGTGACGAACTCATCGTTGCCCTTTTCGATGCCGAGGGGTCGGTGGCCACAATCAAAAGCCAAGAGGGCAAGCGCGTCGATAAATTCTTAAAGCTCTACTTTGCGGCCGCACAAATTGCAGCCAATCCAAGCAAAAGCATCGAAGATCTGCTCTGGCACATCTGGTCGGCAAGTGGCCTCGAGCGCCAGTGGGGCGAGTTAGCCAAGGGCGTTGGCGAGGTGGCGCTGCAAGCCAACCGAAATCTCGATGCCGTGGTTGCTCTCTTTGCTGCCGCCAACCGATTCGTCGAACGCAATCCAAATGGCAGTTCGGCTCAATTCGTCGAATCTCAACTCGCCTTGGGCCTCCCCGAAGACTCGCTGGCTCTAAACAATCAAAGTCACTCAAGCGTTGCCTTAGTCACGCCGTCGGGCCTAATTTCAAAGCGATTCAAAGTGCTAGCTATGCCAGGCTTAATCGAAGGCGTCTGGCCAAACCTTCGCCCGCGCAGTTCACTTTTGGGTGCCTCATCACTCGACGGTCTTCTTACGGGGCGTTTGCAAAACCCAAACGAGCTAAGCCGCTCCGAGCTACCCAACGAATTGCGCATGCTCTATAAAACCATCGGAGCCGCCAGCGAACGCCTTCTCATATCGGCCCCCGATTCCCAAGAGAATCAACTTTCACAGTTTGTTGGGTTGCTTCTTGGTCATGTTCCCGAGTCGGTTGGCTTCGATTCAACATCGCTAACTCTTCGTGGTTTGGCGGGCACATTGCGGCGCACCTTGGCCAGTTCGGCTAACCAAGAGTCAACGGCCTCGGCTGCGCTTGGGCTGGCAAGGCTAGCCGCCGCGGGCGTTGCGGGCGCTCATCCATCTAGTTGGCAGGGCTTGCTGCCGCTCTCAACTGTCGAACCGCTTACCGATTTAACCGATCCCGAATCCTCTGTATATTTGCGTCCGTCTCAACTCGAAAGTTATCTCAAGTGCCCGCTTCACTGGTTCTTAAATGCTCATGGCGGCAGCGATTCAACATTCTCGGCAAACCTTGGCAGCCTGGTGCACAGCGTCTTCGAAACGGCCAACATCAGCACTCAAACCGAAGAACAGCTTTGGTCTATGGTCGAGTCAAAATGGCACACTCTGTCCTTCGAATCGGCATGGTTGGCTCAGGCGGGCGAACGCAAGGCTAAACGTATGGTCTCAAACCTGGTTCAATACCTCCGCACCTTCCAAGCCCAAGGCGCCGCCGTTATCGGGCGCGAGGTTAGTTTTCAATTTCAGGCCGGTCAGGCAACAGTTAGCGGTCAAGTCGATCGACTCGAGCTATACCCAAATGGCAGAGTCATGATCGTCGATCTCAAAACCGGGTCACGCAACATCACTAAAGACCAAGCCGCCGAGCACGCTCAATTGGCTATGTATCAACTCGCATTCGAAAATGGTGCTTTCGACCACCTAGAGGGCTTACCTGCCAATGCCACTTTGGCCGGGGCCAAGTTGCTCTTGATCTCGGGCGAAAAGCCTCAAGAGCGCATGCAAGAATCCCTGGCGCAAAACAGCTCGGCAAAGGTTCAATTTGAAGACATGATTCGTGCGGCCACCAGGGGCATGGCCGATAGCGTTTTTGTGGCACAAGTGGGTTCGCACTGTGAGAACGAAAACGAATATGGCACTTGCCAAATTCACTTGGTCAAGGCGGTTACCTATGTCGGCTAAACACAAATATTCAGCCAACGATGTCTACCGGGTCATCAAACCCTTCGAGCTCACCGCCGAGCAAGAGGCCGCGGTGCAAGAGGCCCCAATTGATTCGCCATCGCTGGTAGTTGCCGGGGCAGGCAGTGGCAAAACCGAGTTGATGGCCGTGCGCGTGCTTTGGCTTGTTGCAAATGGTTATGCAAAACCCGAGCAAATTCTTGGCCTAACCTTCACGCGCAAAGCGGCGGCCGAGTTGTCGAAGCGCATTTACGAAAGTCTGCTAAAGCTCAGGGCCAGCGATTTGTGGCCCGAAGACCTCGATTACGATTTCACCGCACCAACAATCTCAACCTACAACGCCTATGCCAACGGGTTGTTCCGAGATTTCGCGCTTGCCATCGGCTACGAGCCAGAGGCGGCACTGCTCACCGAAGCGGCCGCCTACCAACTGGCGCGCGAGGTGATAGTCAAACAGGGCGCCGATGTCGACTCGCGCCTAACCGACCTCGAGGTCAACCTAAACCCACTCGTTGAGGCGGTGCTGGCACTTGCTCAAAGCCTCAACGACAACATCGCAAGCGCCGAGCAGGTAGAGAGTGTCATCCAAGACATCATCGACACAATCTCAAACCTTCCCAAAAAGGTGGGCGGCAGCGATACAACTCAGTTTGGCTATATGGCAAAACTAATCACGCCGCTTTTAGGAACCCCAGTTGTAGCAAAGCTTGCCGAAGCCTACGCCCTAGAAAAACAACGTCTGGGCTATGTCGATTATTCAGATCAGGTTTCGCTAGCAGAGCGGGCGGTTCGAGAGGTTCCAGGGGCGCGAGCCCGCGAACAGGCAACCTATAGCCAAGTGTTACTCGACGAATATCAAGACACCTCATTCCTTCAAACTCGCCTTCTTAAAAACCTTTTCGCGGGTCAGTCGGTTTTTGCAGTCGGCGACCCAAATCAAAGCATTTATGGTTGGCGCGGCGCCAGTTCTTCAAACCTCGCGCAGTTCCACTCAGATTTTGGCGCCAAGCCAGAGGCAAAGCACTTCACCCTTTCAACCTCCTGGAGAAACCCTGCATCTGTTCTGCGCCTTGCTAATCACCTGGTGGGCGAGTTAAAGGTTGTCGAGCTCAGGCCGCGCGCAGATTCAGGCGAAGGCCAAGTTAGCATCGAGTTTTCTCAAGATTTGGTTCAAGAGGCCAAAGGGGTTGCCGCCTGGTTTAAGTCGCGCATGACCGGCGAGCAAACCGCAGCCCTCTTGCTTCGCAAACGCAGCCAAATGCACCTCTATGTCGAGGCTCTCGAGTCTCTTGGCCTAGAAGTCGAAGTGGTGGGCTTGGGCGGGCTGCTCGAAACCCCCGAAATAGTTGATCTGGTTAGTGCACTTCGAGTGGTGCACTATCCGCAGGCAGGGTCACAGTTAATTCGCCTGTTGGCCGGCCCAAGGTGGCGCATCGGCGCTAAAGACCTAGAGCGCTTGAGCCGCTACGCCAGCCTAAAATCAAGGCCCAAAGACGACGAACTAAAGGCAAAAATTCGCGAAAGCCTTGCCCCCGAAGATGCGGTTTCTATTGTCGACGCACTCGACCTCTTGGCCGATGAGCAAAATCCCGAGTTCACCGGCATCAGCGAAGTCGGTTTAGTTCGAATGCGCGATGCCGCGTTGTTGCTGCGCAACCTGCGCAGGCGCACCGGCATGCCGCTGCTTGATTTTGTGAGGGCAGTCGAGCAAGAGCTGTGGCTTGACATCGAAGTAACTGCAAATCCGCGACGCAAAAACCCAATGGCCCACCTAAATGCATTCGCTAACATCGTTGCAAATTACGCGGCAAGCAATCATCGGCCCTATCTTGGTGGCTTTCTAGAATGGCTCGAATTTGCCGACCAACGCGAACGTTTCGAAGTGCCAAACACCAATCCCGAACGCGGTGTTGTTCAGGTTCTCACAATTCACGCCGCAAAGGGGCTCGAATGGAACAACGTTGCGGTAGCAAACCTCATTGAGGGAGATTTTCCCGGGGATGGCAATTCGGCTGGTTGGCTTGGCTTCGGCCGGCTCCCATATCCGCTACGCGGCGATAAAGATTCGTTGCCCGTCTGGAACTACAAGAATGCGCAGAGTCAGCCCGAGGCACGCGACAGCCAGGATGCGTTCAAAGAGGCTGCCAAGGCGCACCAGCTAAACGAAGAATTGCGCCTGATGTATGTTGCGGTGACTAGGCCAAAAAACGAGTTGTTGCTTGCTGGTTCCTACTGGAAGCCAGCAAACAAGAATCCCCGTGAACCATCGAGATTTTTGTTGACTGCCGCCGAACTTTTGGGCATACAAATCGCCGAGCTGGTTGAATCAGAAAACCCTCTGACACAGATCGAAACCATCGAAACCTGGCCACTAGATCCTTTTGGTGAGAGGCACCGTCTCGCAATCTCGACGGCGGCAGATCTCACTCGTGCAGCCATCGAAACTCTTAATCCAGAAGAAGTCGCCAACCAGATTAGCCAAGGGCTGGCCTTGGGTGATCAAATTCAAAAACAAATCAACCTGCTCTTAGCCGAAAAAGACGCTGCTGTGTCTGAGCGCTCATTTGTGCAATTGCCGGTTCGCATACCGGCATCAAGATTCAAAGATTTCGTGTCAGATACGGCTGCCGTTGCCGAGCGCATTGCCAGGCCAATGCCGCAAAAGCCATACCAACAAACCCGAACGGGCACGTTGTTTCACGGGTGGGTCGAGCAACGTTTTGCGTTGGCTGCTTCACTCGAGCAAGCGGCCTCCGAAGACAACGCCGACGAAACGCTCGAAGGCGAAGTGTTTGAAACTCTCAAACAGAATTTCGAATCCTCACGCTGGGCCAACCTGGAGCCACAAGAAATCGAACGCGAAATTCATCTCACAGTGGGCGCAAACACATTCATCTGCAAACTCGATGCAGTTTTCAAGACCGAAACAGGCTACGAACTCATCGACTGGAAAACCGGCAAACCGCCAACGGATGACCTCGACATCGTTGCTCGCACTTTGCAGCTGGCCCTTTATCGCGTGGCTTACTCGCGGTTCGCCTCAATACCGATCGAGCAGATTTCGGTTAGTTTCTATTTTGTCGCCGACAACCTAGAGCTCAAGCCAAGTTACGTTCCATCCGAAACCGAAGTGCTCGATCTTTGGGCTGCGGCTCTTGCTAACCAGGCCGTTTAAAAACTAAAAAAGCTCGTTGTCAGACTTCTCAGGCAACTCAATTGGGCGAGTCTTGTCATCGACTACAGCTATCTCGCCCGAATCAATTTCGCCCTCATCAATGGCGACCCAATCAACGTCGACCGCATCAATGTCAATCTCGACCGAATCAATCTCGATCTCTTCGATTTCGATAACCTCAAGACCCCGATCTTCAAGGCCTTCGAAGTGTGCATCGTCTTGTGCTGATGCAGATGCTGATGCAGATGCAAAGTTGGCACCGGTTAGCCTGCCGACAACCCCGGTTGAAACATCTTCAGCCAGATCGCCAAGCATGCCAAGAGCATCATCGATGATATCTTGGTTGCTCTTGCTCACCCCGTGCAGCAGCCAGCGGCCAACCTCGAGTTCTTTATAGAGCGTTGCGCGCGACGCAAGCGTTGAATCTGATGCCGCCCGGTGAGCGCTGTAAGTCTTGATGATGCTGTCGAGCAAATCAAAGTTTCCCGATTCAGCGATCCAGGCAAAATCTTCGGCTGGGTCGCCGATTCGAAGGGCGCTCCAGGCCAACACGCCTGACACAGCGCGGTCTTGCCCCAAAACATTCTCACCCGACAAGCCGCCGTGAATTACCGAAGGTGTGAATCTAAAAACGCTGGTGTCTTCGAGGGCCGATTCCCAGCGTTCGAGCAGAACCGCGGGAACCTTGCCGGTTGCGGCCATGCGATCAAGTTCGGCAACTCGAACGCGGGTTACTTCGGCGAGGTCGTATTCGGGCAAATGGGCTTCGGTAACAACTGCGCGATCAAGATTGTGTATTGCAGCGATGGCTTTTCCGATGCTCATCGAAAATTCGCTGTCTGGGGCAACCGAGCCAATGTCGATTGGGCTGCCATAGACGAACTCCAAAATAAGCGCACGGTGCCCCTTGAGGTCTTTGGATTCGCCAACCACGCTGCTAATGGCAAACGGAAGCGTTGCCCTGTGAGCAGCAGAAATCGCCTTGAATGCGCGAAGTTCTACCTCTTGCTCGGTGCCGGCCGCTTGGGTGTTAGCAACGCGAACAACGTAGTGTCGATCGTCGACTGCGGTGAGAAGTGCTGTGTCGAAAGCGCCGCCCGCGCCGCTAGAAAGGCTGTTAACTTGCTTGAAGTCAACATGGGGGACAGCGTCTTTAGCTAACGCAGCTAAAATCAAGGGAGATTTGGCCATGTGTTTCAGGTTAGACAATGTCTGGCCCTGAAGCCGGCACCGCCACGCGAATCAAGACAGAGGCTCCGATGAATGCACCTTTGAACCTGCCACTAGCTCGCTCGGCTGTCGATCGCGACTATCTGAGCAGGCTGAAGCCTGAACTGCTTGCCGAATTGATCGCTGAACCTACAACCATGGTGTTGCCAGTCTTCGACGGCAAGGTTCTACTGCAAGGCGAATTGCATCATCCAGACCCTGCGCTCAAATTGT
Source organism: Rhodoluna sp. (assembly GCA_024641985.1). GTDB lineage: Bacteria > Actinomycetota > Actinomycetes > Actinomycetales > Microbacteriaceae > Rhodoluna. The sequence goes on from JAHEBZ010000001.1 coordinate 251,397, forward strand.
TTGCCTTCAAGCAAATCGACAACTTCGAATTTTGGGCCTATCTGGGCCGCACAACCGAGGCGCAGAATGAGCAGCCAAAAGGCTCGGCAGTGATTATGGTTTCGCTTACGCGCGAGCAGGCAGCAGGTCTCGAGCCAAATGTTGCTGCTTGGCATGTGCTTCGCCGAACCGGTGGCGGCCTGAGCGATCGCGATTCTGGCATTTATGTACAGGGGCTTGCGCTAGCCAACTGGCATCAGTCGCACCAACACTGTTCAAAATGCGGTTCGGAAACCCAGATTACGCAGGCTGGTTGGGTTCGAGTTTGCTCGCGTGATGGCAACAGCCTATTTCCGCGAACCGACCCAGCTGTCATCGTGGCCGTGATTGACCAGCAAGACCGAATTTTGCTTGGTTCACAAGGTGTCTGGGAAGACAACCGCTGGTCTGTGCTTGCCGGTTTTGTTGAGCCGGGCGAGTCGCTAAATGCCGCCGTGATTCGCGAGATGCACGAAGAGGCCGGGGTTCATGTCGTTGACCCGCACTATCTGGGAAGTCAATCTTGGCCTTTTCCATACTCATTGATGATGGGTTTCAGCGCCACAATCGACCCAGCCCGGCCCGAGATTGACCTGGTTCCGGATGGCGACGAAATCGAAAAACTTCGTTGGTTTAGCCGCGCCGAACTTGCAGCCGAAGCCAAAAACATGTTGTTGCCGGGGCGCATCACAATTGCTAGGTCGCTAATCGAGCACTGGTATGGCGGTTTGCTCGAATCGGCTTCGGAGGCAAAGGCCTAGAGCCGGGTGAAAAAACATGAACCCTGAAGATATCCTCGAAAATTTAGACCCCGAACAACGCCAGGCGGCGCAGGCTCTGATTGGCCCCACTTGCATTTTGGCTGGCGCTGGCACGGGCAAAACTCGAACCGTCACGCATCGAATCGCATACGGCATAGCCAAGGGTGAGTTCTCTGCGAACCGCGTGCTTGCGCTCACGTACACAAATCGAGCGGCCGGCGAACTTCGCGCCCGCGCTCGCCAGCTTGGCATAGGTGCAGTTTCGGTGAAAACATTTCACGCAGCGGCTTTGGCTCAGCTCGAATTTTTTTGGCCACAGTTTGCCGGTGTGCCGGCGCCTAGCGTGATCGAATCTAAGGCTCGGCTTATTTCACAGGCTGCCGAAGGCCTTCAACTTCGCCTCGATACGGGGTCGGTGCGCGACATCGCGGCTGAAATCGAGTGGCGCAAATATTCGATGCTCAGCCTCGACGAATATTCAGCGATTGTGGCCTCTCGACCAAAGGTCGCGGGTTTAAGCCCAGCCAAAAACCTCGCGCTGCAAACCGCATACGAAGACATCAAAATTAGAGCCCAAAGGGTTGACTGGGAGGATGTTTTGGTTTTGACTCTCGGCCTGCTTCGCTCTGAGCCGCGCGCCCTTGCTCACGTTCACCAGCAATATCGGTTTTTCACAGTCGATGAGTATCAAGATATTTCGCCGCTGCAACATGCGCTGCTTGATGCCTGGTTGGGCAACCGCTCAGATTTGTGCGTTGTTGGCGACCCAAATCAAACCATCTACTCGTTCACCGGTGCGACTAGCGAATACCTGCGAAATTTTTCGAACAGATTTCCCGACGCCAATGTGATCACGCTTACCCGCAACTACCGTTCGACCCAGCAAATCGTCAATTTTGCCAACCGACTCACTGCCGGCAACGATAGCGTTGAACCGCTCGAGTCGCAGGGCGAAATCGGCCTCGCTCCGCGAATGCGCCAGTTCGAAACCATCCAGGATGAGTGTTCGGCTGTGGCTTTTGATATTCGCAGTCGCATCGATCAGGGCGAGAAGCCAAGTGAAATCGCCATTTTGTATCGGGTTAATGGGCAGTCAGAGGCAATCGAAAACGCGCTATCGCAGGCTTCGATCGACTATCAGGTTCGCGGCGGTGAGCGCTTTTTTAAGCGAGTCGAAATTCAGAATGCCATTCGTGGCGTGCGTGCCGAATTGGTGTCGCCCAGCGGCAAAAGTGTTTATCAATCAGTCACCGATGTGATTAGAACTTTGGGCTGGCAATCCCAGCAGCCAATCGAACAAGGAGCCGCCCGCGAAAAGTGGGAGTCGCTGAATTCGCTGCTAGCTATTGTTGAAGAACTTCCCGCGGGTGCAACTTTGGCTGACTTTGCCAAAGAGCTCGACGAGCGCCAACGCTCTCAGCACGAACCGGTTAAGGCGGCGGTTACGCTATCGACCATCCACGCGGCCAAAGGCCTCGAGTGGGGTTCTGTTTATTTGGTTGGCTTAACCGAGGGATATTTGCCGATCAGCTATGCCCAAACCCCATCTCAAATCGCCGAAGAGCGCAGGCTGCTTTATGTTGGCCTAACCAGAGCAAAAAGATGGTTGAGTTTGAGTTGGGCTAAACGCGATTCGAGCGGGTTTGCCGGCCGAGATCGAGAGGCGTCAAGGTTCCTCGCTGCTCTGCAGCCTCGCCACTGATCGGCAGCCGCAAGCTGGCCAAATTGGCCAAGTGAACTCGGTAATCTGGCCGCCTTTGCTTTCGAGGCGGTAGCCCGATCTTTCATCGTGGCTGAGTGAAAAATCGCCAAACCCATCGAGTCGACTCAATATTTTTTGTATGGCAAGCCCGGCGGCAAACATTGTGCTTGCGGCATCGTCGGTGCGCCTTGTTGCCTGAATCAGCTGGCTGGCAATTACGGGCCATGCAGCATCTTTAGAGGTTCTAAGTTCTTCGAGGCACATCAAGCATGAGCTCAACCCCGGAACCACCATGGGGCTAATCGAAGTGCCATCGTTGTCAAAGCCCAGCGCAAGGTGCGCCACATCGCGGTTTAGCCACCTTGCATAGCGGCGCGGTTCAATCACCTGTTGGCCAATCAGCACTGCGCAATCTATCGAGTCGAGGTGCTTCTCACTTAATCGCTGGCCAAGCGACACATAACTGTGGTTCGGCGAGGCGGCCAAAAGTGCTCGTAGTGCTTCGATGCGGGGTTGACCACCGAGTTGGCTCGGATATCCTGTCGGGCCGAGGTCTTCGCGGGCAACAAGCCCTTGGTCGTGAGTGACAATGTGGCCAACTCCAGCCGCTGCCAAACCAAGAGCAACCGCTAAACCGGGCTTCGAAAGGTCTTCTATGTGCACGCTGCGCTTTGACCTTGCTGCCAAAACCTGTCGGCCATCAACTCCATGAACCAAACTTGCGCGAATTATCTCTGAGAATGCCGATGCAATATATTCGCTTGAGAGCTCAGGTTCAAGGCTTTGTTGCTCTGGTTGCCTTAGCAGCAGTGGGCCAACTTGATCGATAACCTCATCTGATTCGGTTTGAGACAGCCCAAGATGGCGGTTCATCTCGGGTAGTGATTCGTCGGCTATTCCTCGATACAGCAAACCGATTAGTTGTTCTTGAGCTTTGGTTAGGTTTTTTAGCACCAGCTGGTCGTTGCCAACACCAAGTTGCATGCGTTTTGGGTCGCGCCAGAGAGCCGGTTGATTGGGGTTAATTCGAAGCACCATGCCCCGATTGTTATCGAAGCAAAAAACTGGCGCCCAAGTTATCCCCAACCTTCGGGCAAAGTTCAGCAACTCGAGGCTTGATGCCCAAGCGGGCGGTCATTCGCCAAGCAGGTCGCGCAAGGCCCTATCAAGTTCATCGCCATCCGAGTTGTCGCCAGATAACTTTGCGATCAGGGCACCAGGGTCGGCAATATCTTCGGCGCGCGGCAGCAAATCTACGTGATCCCAAAGTGAATCGCGTTTTTCGGCGCCAACCGCCTGGCCGATAGCTCGCCACATGCTGGCAGCCTCGCGCAACTTGCGAGGCCTAAGTTCTAGGCCCAATAGCGTGCCAAAGGTTTGTTCGGCGGGGCCACCGGTGGCTCTGCGGCGCCTTATGGCCTCGGCCAACGATGCTGCCTTGGGCAATAGTTTGGTGGCGTCTTCGGTAACCACATCAACCCAGCCCTCGATAAGAGCGAGGGTGGTTTCGATTCGATCTAGCGCAAGGTTTTGCTCGGTGGTGCGCTCAGCAATAAACGCGCCAGACTCGAGCGCGCGTCTTAGCTCATCGGTGTTATTCGGGTCAAAGTCTTCTGCAATCTCGGTAATTCTTGAGTTGTCGATAGTTATGCCCGCGGCGTAGCCGCTAATTTGCGAAACAACGGCATCGGCAAGCCACTTGCTGTGCTTAAACAAACGTGCATGCGCCATCTCGCGAACCGCCAAATAGATGTAAGCCTGGTCTTGCTCAATTTCGAGGCCGCCCACAAACGACTCAAGGTTTTGTGGAACAAAAGCGGCCCGCTGGTCTTTGAAGATTGGCAAACCGATGTCGCCGCCGGTCAGCACCTCGGCCGAAAGTTTGCCAAGGGCCTGGCCAAGTTGCATTGCAAACAGGGCGCCTCCGGCCGATTTCATCAGGCTGCTGGCATCGCCAAGCAAGGCGGCTAACTCTTCGGGGGCGTTCGCTTTCATGTTCTCGGATAGCGCTTCGCTCATGCGGTCGGCAACCGGTTGGGCAAGCGCCTGAAACAACACAGCGGCGTCAGCCACCCAGATGTCACGCGACAAATACTTTGGCTCAGTGGTAAGTTCGGCAATTTGGGTGGCACCATTGAGCCAAAGAGTGCCAATAGAAATTGCATCAGAGATGGCCTTGCGGGTTGCCTCAGAAATCGGCCGGGCATCTTTCTTGGCTAACTCCCTGGCTTGTTTGGTTGCTAATTCCCAGTTAACTCCAGCGCCACTTTCGCCCGCCAAGCCGCCGATGGCAGCCTTCATCTGCTCAATCATTTTGGCCAACGCGGCAGGGTCGCTTGGCAACCCTGCAATTTTGGCAAGCTGGTCGGCATCCATGCCGTTTTGACCCGCAAGAAAATCACGCAGGAATGACTCAAAATCCTCGGGGCTCATTCCGCCGCCGTTAGTTGAGTTGTCGTTCATTTCGCCTCCTCAACAACGCTAACTCACCTAGGCTTAACCTCAACGAATCAGAGTGAGGTATTGGTTGAGCTTGTTCGACGATCAAGAATGGCAAAATCGCCGTCAGCACGGGCGCAATCGGCGCTTTTTCGGCTGGAGCCTGATGGGTCTGTTCTCTGCAGGCTTATTGATTGGCGTTTATTTGCCGACTCCTTACGTGATCGAGCAGCCGGGCCCAACCTTCAACGTTCTCGGTGACTCGGATGGCAAGCAGGTAATTTCGATCGATGGAGCTCAGAGCTTTGAGACCGCGGGAAATCTCGATCTGCTCACGGTTAGCCTGGTTGGCAATCGCCAAGAAACACCAAACTGGTTCGAACTTGGCGCCGCCTACCTAGACCCGGCAAAGATCATCATTCCAGTCGACGAGGCATTTCCTCAGCAACAAACGCAAGAGCAATACGAAGCTGAATCAAGCGCAATGATGGAGGAGTCGCAGCAAGACGCCATAGCGGCAGCTCTAACCAATCTGGGATACAAAATTCCTAGCCAGATTTACATCAGTGAGGTCACCAAGGGTGGCGCGGCCAGTGGCAAGTTGATAGCCGCCGATTTTGTTACAGCCGTCAACGGCATAACTGTTGACACCATCGAAAAGCTACGAGCCGTTGTCGATACCTACGATGGCAAGACTCCGCTCAAGGTTCAGCTCAAGCGTGGTTCCAACATCGTGTTTCAAGACATCTCTCCCGTCAAGGATGAGACAGGGGCCTATCGACTTGGCATTCTGGTCGGCTATAAATACGACTTCCCTGTAAAAGTGACTTTGCAGCTCAGCGATGTTGGCGGCCCAAGCGGCGGAATGATGTTTGCCTTAGGCATAATCGACAAATTGACCCCGGGTTATCTAAACGGCGGAAAGTATGTGGCGGGAACCGGAACCATCACCGCCGACGGAATCGTTGGGCCGATCGGCGGCATTCGACAAAAGCTTTATGGCGCTTACAACCAGGGAGCAAAATACTTTCTTGCTCCAGCAGAAAACTGTGATGAGGTTGTCGGGAACATCCCTGGAGATTTAAAGGTTTTCTCTGTGGCAAAGCTTTCTGATGCACTCAAGGTGCTTGGCAAAGTTAGCACCGGAGCCGATCTGAGCAAGCTTCAAACCTGCAAGACCAAGTAACCAGGCAACAAATAGGAGCAAAACGTGACCTCTGCAACAAACCTGCGCGCACCGAAGCGTCAAACCCCAGCCCGCATCGCAGTTTCGATCATCGTTGTTTTAGCGATTTTGCTGCTGAGCGCATCTGGGGTTTATACAGATCTGCTCTGGTTCGACCAGCTTGGGTTTGAAGAGGTCTTCACGACCCGCATTTACGCTCAGGTGGCAATCTTTGCTGCCGCTGCAATCGGGTTTGGTGGCTTAACCGGATTGGCCGTTTTCGCGGCTTTCAAAACCCGACCAATCTACCTAAAGTTCCCTGACGGTCGCGACCCGTTTGGTGCCTATCGCGCAATTCTCGACCAGCTTCGCAAGGTGATTTTGATTGGTGTGCCAACCCTGCTTGGTGTTTTTGCGGGTTTTGCCGCAACTAATTCGTGGTCGATGGTTTTGGCTTGGCTGAACCGCACCTATACCGGTGAAGTTGATGCTCAATTTGGCCTAGACATCGGTTTCTATCTATTCGACCTGCCTTTTCTTGGTGGCGTTGTAGGAATGCTCTCGGCAGCCGTTCTGCTCTCGGGGCTTTTGGCAGCTGGGGTGCACCTCATTTTTGGCGGCATTCGCTTGGCTGGTCGCGAGTCAAAGTTGACCAAGGCGGCTCGCGTGCAACTTGCGGTTACGGCCGCACTCTACCTTGTGGTTCAGGCTGCAAGTCTTTGGCTCGACCAATACCGAACCATGACAAGCGCTTCAGGGCTTTACACCGGTGCAACCTACGCCGATGTAAACGCAACCATTCCCGGGTTCCAAATTTTGGCGATGATTTCTGTGGTGGTGGCCGTATTGTTCTTGGTGGCCGCGGTGATTGGTCGCTGGCGTTTGGCCATCACGGGAACCGGGCTGATGGTGATCAGTTCGATCGTTCTCGGCGGTGTTTACCCCTGGGTGGTTCAGAACTTTCAGGTTGGCCCTAACGAGCGCACACTCGAAGCCGAATACATCAATCGAAACATCGAGGCAACTCGCAAGGCCTATGGTCTCGACAAAGTTGAGGTTGTTGACTACAAAGCAACCACCGATGCAACCTCTGGTGCTCTTCGAAGCGATGCCGAAACTACCGCGAACATTCGCATCATCGACCCCGCACTTGTCAGTGCGTCTTTCAAGCAGCTCGAGCAATACAAGCAGTATTACAACTTCGAGGCTCACCTCGATGTCGATCGCTACGAAATTAACGGCAAGGTTCAAGACACCGTGATTGCGGTTCGCGAGCTCGACCAATCTGGCCTCGGCGATTCACAATCTTGGTACAACAGCACCATCGTTTATACGCACGGCTACGGTGTAGTTGCGGCCTACGGAAACCAGGGTTCAACCGAGGGTCAGCCGGTTTTCTTGCAAAAGGGAATTCCAACCAATGGTTTGCTAGGCGCCTACGAACCTCGGGTTTACTTCGGTGAAAAATCACCTACCTACTCAATCGTCGGTGCTCCGGCAAGCGCCGAGCCTCGCGAAATGGATTACCCAGCCGGTGATGGCGAAGCCGACCAGACCTACACAACGTTCAAGGGTGATGGTGGCCCAAAGCTCGATAATGTCTTTGCTCGTTTGGCGTATGCGCTCAAGTTCCAGAGCGAGCAGATTCTGCTGTCTGATGCAATCACAAACGAATCGCAAATTCTCTACAATCGCACGCCCCGCGAGCGCGTTGCTGCGGTTGCGCCATACCTAACCCTCGATAGCGACAGCTACCCGGCGGTTGTCGACGGCCGTGTGGTTTGGATCGTCGATGGTTACACCACATCGGCCAACTACCCCTACTCTCGCGCCGAAAACCTAAGCGTTTCGGTTGCCGACAGCAACACCACAGACCCCCTTGTTCGTGGCTCAATCAACTACATCCGCAACTCGGTCAAAGCCACGGTCGATGCCTACAGCGGCGCGGTCACGCTATACGCCTGGGATGAAAAAGATCCGATCCTAAAGACCTGGTCAAAGGTCTACCCAAACAGCATCAAGTCAATTTCTGAGATGTCTGGCGATCTGCTTAGCCACGTTCGCTATCCGGCCGACTTGTTCAAAATGCAGCGCGCAATTCTTGGCCAATATCACGTCACCGAGGCGGGCGCCTTCTACTCCCAAGAAGATGCTTGGATGACTCCAAATGATCCTGTTGGCCAAGTTGCCGGGGCTACCGGCACCGAACAGCCGCCATACTTCTTGACTATGCAGGTGCCTGGCACCACAAGGCCAGCATTCTCGATTTACTCGAGCTTTATTCCGCGCTCAACGGGTGAGTCGACCCGCAACGTGCTGAAGGGCTATTTCGTTGCCGACTCTGATGCTGGTTCAAGTGCTGGAAAGGTGTCTGGCGAGTATGGCAAGTTGAGGCTCCTAAGTCTGCCTTCGAGCACAATTGTTCCCGGCCCAGGTCAGGTTCAGGCTTCCTTCAACGCCGACTCCGAAGTTTCGCGATTGCTAAACATTCTTCGCCAGGGTTCAACCAAGGTGCTAAACGGCAACTTGCTCACCCTTCCGGTTGGCGGCGGGTTGCTCTACGTGCAGCCCGTTTACATTCAGTCAACTGGCGAAACCAGCTTTCCGTTGCTCAAAAAGGTTTTGGTTGCCTTCGGCGACAAGATCGCCTTCGAAGACACACTTAGCCAGGCCCTAGATGTTCTATTCGGCGGCGACTCGGGTGCTGCTGCCGGCGACGGCGGTGCGGTCGTAACTCCAACTGAACCAGGCGCGAATACCCCTTCAACGGGTGGCGATAACGCTGCTCTAACCAAGGCGCTGCAGCAGGCTCGAACCGCAATTAGCGACAAAGAGGCTGCTCTTGCGGCCGGAGACTGGACAGCCTACGGCAAGGCCGAGAAGGCGTTGACTGCGGCTATCGCGGCGGCTTTGGCGGCAATTAAGTAGGCAGATTCGCAACCACCTCAAAGGCGTGCTACACTTGGAACTTCGCCGCGGGGTGGAGCAGTTCGGTAGCTCGCCGGGCTCATAACCCGGAGGTCGTAGGTTCAAATCCTGCCCCCGCAACTAGAAACAAAAGTTCGATCTCGAAAGAGGTCGAACTTTTGCTTTAACCGACCTTGTGAATAACTTCGGCACAATTTTTTGTCTGCACCTAATCTCGATGCATGTTCCCTCGATGGTTAAATTCTCTGGCTGGCTTGGCCCTGGCATTTTCCCTGATTAGTTTTGCTCCGGTTCCAAGTTTTGCGGCCTGCCAAGCTGCGGGCGGGGCTGCATTCTCTTCCGGTTTCGAAATAACGGGCAATGTTGTCACTTTGTGCGGCAAGGCCGTCGAGGTGCAACCCGCGCGAAGTGCTGTGGTGGTTACAACCGTCATCCAGCCTGTCGCCCCAAAGCCAACTGTGGCCCCAAAGCCAACCGTGGCCCCAAAGCCAACCGTGGCCCCAAAGCCAAAGTTCACACCCAAACCTGTGGTCATAGTCAAAGCGCCCATCGTTCTCAAAATAATCATGGTCGATCGTTATGTTCCGCCACCTCCTGCCAAAACAATCGCAGTCGTGCCAACCCCCAGGCCAACCCCCAAGGCAACGCCAAAGCCAACCTCAACTCCTCGGCCCGTCACTCCCACGCCCGCAGTCGTCACGCTTGTCAGCGTGATCACCACGCCTGAGGTCACCACCATCGACACAGGTTCGATTTCGTTCACTCCCGCAACAATGTCGGCAAACGTGTCCGACTCAAGTCTCAAAGTTGGTCAGCAAGCCACCTTTGCTGCAAATCCCTTCACCCACTTTCGAACCGGCAACATCCTCGGCCGAGCCGCCGAGGTTAGCTTCACTGCCGGCTCGGTAACCTGGTCATTTGAGGGCGGTGGTTCGGCAAATGGTGTCACGGTGAGCCACGCCTTCTCAAATACCGGCACGTTCACGGCATTGGCATCGGTTAGCTACCAGGTGGCTTATCGCTTCGTCGGAGTCAGCGGTTGGGTCAATCAAGGGTCAATTGCCATGCAGGCTCAGGTCGAGGTGCAGGTTTCGGCCTCGGGGGCCATTGCGCCGCCAATCGATAACCCGCCGCCAGTTGGCAAAAAAATAGTCTTTTTGGTCGCGCGCAACTGCCTAGCCAACGCATCTGCGATTGGTTGTCTAAGCGGTTAGCGATATTCAGATTTCTTTCAGTTTCCTTTCATAAACTAATCAGACTTGCGTGCAAATCTTGAGTCAAGAAAAGCAAATGAAAGGCCAGCCTTGAGCGATTACAACCGCCAATTTTTGTTCAACACACCAACCGCTGCTTACCCGGTTCAAGCAAAGCTTTCGCTAAAGCAGCGACTAGCCAAAAAGACCACGGTTCTAAGCTTTGGCGCTGCAATCGCCCTTGGCGCTTTAATCGGAGCAGCCTCGGGTGCTGCAGTTGGTGTTGGCTTTTACACATACATTTCAAAGCCGGCGCCAATAGTAGTAAACAATTCGGCTAACGTAACCTGGGTTACCGCTGCTGCGGCCGCCGCCTCGCCGTCTGTGGTTACCATCAATGTGTCTGGCGCATCTGGCGCAGGCAACGGCTCGGGCGTTGTTCTCAGTGCCGACGGTTATGTGCTTACCAACGCGCACGTGGTCACGCTCGATGGTTCAGAGGCTTCCGTAAACATTGAAGTTAAAACCTCCGATGGCCACATTTATGGCGCAACCGTGGTTGGCATCGACGCCACCAACGACCTAGCCGTAATCAAAGTCGCCAGCCCCATAGCAATGACCCCGATTGCATTCGCCGACTCAAACCGGCTAAACGTGGGCGACGAAGTGGTTGCGTTGGGTGCTCCACTGGGGCTCTCAAACACCGTTACCCAGGGCATCGTGTCGGCGCTAAACCGAACCATTCAGGTGGCTTCATCTGAGGCACCTGAAAATTCAGATAACGGTGGGGGTGGCCTTCAATTCTTTAGCGGCTCGGGCAACGCAATAAATCTGCGCGTGATCCAAACGGATGCCGCAATCAACCCGGGCAACTCGGGCGGCGCACTGGTTAACCAGAGTGGTCAACTTATCGGCATCAACGTGGCAATTGCATCTGCCGGTTCAACTGGCACATCGGGCAGCATCGGTGTTGGGTTTGCAATTCCGGCAAACGTTGCTCAGCGTGTGGCCAACGAAATTATCAAAACCGGTTCGGCAAGCCACGGTTTGCTTGGTGCGGCCGTGGCCGATGCCACAAACTCAGATAACTCGGCAAGCTTTTCGGTAGGGGCCGAGGTTAAAGAGCTAACTGCAGGTGGAGCAGCCGAAAAAGGCGGCCTAAAGGTAGGCGATATTGTGACCAAATTCAACGGCGTAGTAGTTTCAAGCGCCAGTGAACTAACCGCGGCGGTGCGCCAAGAGCCAGCCGCAGCCATGGCAACCGTAGAGTTTTTGCGCGATGGCAAGACCCAAACTATTAAAGTAACTCTCGGCAACTCGGCCGACCTAAACTAGGCTCAACCGCTTCGAGAAAGGCAAATTCATGGATGACTTCGGTCGCGATGGCGTAGGCGGGCAAACCGCAGGTTCGACCCTTCTCGAAGAGCAGGTTCAAAACGTAGAGCCCGGTGACCACGAGCGAAACAGCCACTATGTGCGCAAAGAAAAAATCGTCGAGTCTGCGGTTCTGGGCACGCCGGTGGTTGCCCTCTGTGGCAAAATTTGGGTGCCTGGGCGCGATCCGCAAAAGTTTCCGGTTTGTCCAACCTGCAAAGATATTTACGATGGCCTTCGACCCGAAGACCCGAAGAGCTCCGAGCCTTCGAAATAGCACTCCAAAGGTAGACTTGCGTTCGTGAATGACGCGCCAATTGGAATCTTTGACTCGGGAGTCGGCGGTCTTACCGTTGCTCGAGCCATTATCGACCAACTTCCTAACGAGTCGATCATCTATGTTGGCGACACGGCAAACACGCCCTATGGCCCCAAGAGCATTCCAGAGGTTCGCGAACTAGCCCTTGCCGTAATGGATCGGCTGGTTGATGAGGGCGTGAAACTCCTGGTAATCGCATGCAACTCAGCTTCGGCGGCGGTGCTTCGCGATGCTCGCGAGCGTTACACCGAAGGCCGCGGAATTCCAGTTGTCGAAGTTATTCAGCCTGCAGTTCGCCGTGCCGTGGCTGCAACGCGCAACCGCAAGGTAGGCGTGATTGGCACAAACGCAACCATCGCTTCAAAGGCATACGATGATGCCTTTGCCGCCGCCGTAGATCTGCAAATTTCGAGCGCAGCTTGCCCAGCATTTGTCGAGTTCGTTGAAAATGGCGTAACCTCGGGCCCAGAATTATTAGCCGCCGCCGAAACCTATCTCGGCCCAATTCGCGAGGCAGGGGTCGACACCCTGGTTCTTGGCTGCACCCACTACCCATTGCTCACAGGCGCAATTGCTTATGTGATGGGCGAAGATGTAACCCTGGTTTCGAGCGCCGAAGAGACCGCAAAAGACGTTTACAGAACTCTCGTTGCGCACAACCTGTTGCGCACCGATGCCGCCAAGCCAAGCCTTCGGTTTCAGTCAACCGGCGATGCAGCGGCTTTTGAAAAACTTGCCCGTCGATTCTTAGGCCCAGAGGTGGCCAAGGTCGAACGTTTGGCATAAATAATCACAACACAAGGAGCATCATGACAGTTCGCGCCGATGGCCGCACCCCAGACCAACTTCGCAAAGTAACCATCGAGCGAGGCTGGAGCGAACACGCCGAGGGGTCGGCTCTAATCACTTTTGGTGGCACCAAGGTACTCTGCACAGCTTCATTCACCAGTGGAGTGCCGCGCTGGAAAGTTGGCAAGGGCGAGGGTTGGGTGACAGCAGAATATGCCATGTTGCCTCGCGCCACTCACACCCGCAACGACCGCGAAGCGGTAAAGGGCAAAATTGGTGGACGCACTCACGAAATTTCTCGACTCATTGGCCGCAGCCTAAGAGCGATTGTTGATGTTCGCGAGCTTGGCGAAAACACAATTGTGATTGACTGCGATGTGTTGCAGGCCGACGGCGGCACCCGAACGGCGGCAATCACCGGAGCCTATGTTGCTCTCGTTGACGCTATCAATTGGGGCCGCGAAAAGAAGCTCATCCCGGCTAAAGCCAAGCCGCTAACCGGCAGTGTTGCGGCAATTTCCGTCGGCATTATCGACGGAGAGCCGATGCTCGATTTGGCCTATGTCGAAGACGTTAGAGCACACACCGACATGAATGTTGTGGTTACTGGCGATGGCAAGTTTGTTGAGGTTCAGGGCACCGCCGAAGGCGTTCCGTTTGATCGTGACGAGCTAAATGCTCTGCTCGACATAGCACTCAAAGGCACCGCCGAATTAGCCCAAATTCAGCAAACATCCTTGGATGCGGCCCGCTAATGCAACTTGTTGTTGCAACCCACAACGCCCACAAAGTAGAAGAACTAAACGCCATCCTGGGCGGCATGGTTGATGGTCTTGAGCTTTTGGGATACGACGGCCCAGAGCCGGTCGAAGATGGTTCTAGCTTTCTCGAAAACGCCCTGATCAAGGCACGTGCCGCTTTCGGGCATACGGGGTTGCCATCGATGGCTGACGACTCAGGAATCGCAGTAGAAATTCTTGGGGGAGCGCCCGGCATATTTAGCGCTCGCTGGGCGGGTGGTCGCGACAACGTCGAAAACCGAAGGCTGCTCTTGGCTCAACTGGCAGATGTGCCAGCCCGAAACCGCGCTGCATCTTTCGTTTGCACCATCGCACTGGTCACTGCCGACGCCGAAATTAGCTTCACCGGAATTTGGCCGGGTAGCGTTGCCTTCGCCGAGCACGGCGAACACGGATTCGGCTATGACCCGGTCTTTATTCCTGAAGGATTTGCGGTAACCGCGGCTGAGCTAGAGCCCGAAGTGAAGAATTCGATGAGCCATCGCAGCCTTGCCCTCGAACAACTCGCCAGCTACCTAAACGCCAACTAGGCGAACCGTCTTTTAGTTAGCTAATAATTTGCTCGGTCTTGTGTTCACGGCGAGCGCGAAGCACTTCGAGCGCAATCGGAATGGTTGAAATAATCACGAAACCGATGGTGAAATACTCGACGTGTTCGGCAACAAAGGGAATCTTGCCAAGGAAGAAGCCCATGAGTGTGACACCGGTTCCCCAGCCAATCACGCCGATGAAGTTGTAGCGCAAAAACTTGCGGTAGGGCATTTCGCCAATTCCGGCAGCAACGGGAACAAAGGTTCGCATCACGGGAACGAAGTGGGCCAAAATAATGGCTCTTGCGCCGTAGCGCTCAAAGAATGAGTTTGTTCTAGCAACGTTGTCGTGGCTAAACAGTTTTGAATCGGGCTTGTTAAAGATGGCCGGCCCGCTTTTGCGACCAATTAGGTAACCGGTTTGATCGCCCAGCCAGGCGGCGAGCGAAATCATGAGGCAGGCCAGCCAGATTGGCACCACGAACGAAGAATCTCCGAGTGGAAATTGAATTGCACCAGCCGCGATCATCAAGCCGGTCACGAACAAAAGTGAATCACCCGGAAGGAAGAAGCCAACCAATAGCCCGGTTTCTATGAAAACTATTAGGCAGACCCCGATCATGGCGAACGCGCCAAACGAGGCAATCAGGGTTTCGGGCCTAAGCCAATCCATTCCAAACACGTGCCCCTAACAGGATTCGAACCTGCGCACATGCCTTCGGAGGGCAATGCTCTAATCCCCTGAGCTATAGGGGCTTAGGTTGGGTTAAGCCTAACAGCGAGCGAGTATTAGTCTTTTGCTTTAGTGCGAGATGACAAAGGATTGTTGTTATGGGTTTGAAATTGGCTGGGCAGTGGGTTTGGGATTCATGGTTTGCCTTCGATGGTGAAAATCACCACGCCTTCTATTTGCAGGCCAGCAGAGCACTTGGCGACCCAAATCGCAGGCACCGCAACACCTCGGTTGGGCATGCAATTTCGAGGGATTTGAAAAATTGGACAGTGCTGCGTGATGCCCTCGCACCAAGTGAGGCTCCGGCAGCAGACAGCTGGACAACCTGGACCGGATCTGTGGTGCAGCAAGAAGATGGAAACTGGCGAATGTTTTACACCGGAACCAGCCGAGAAGACGCGGGCGAACGCCAAACCGTGTGCGCGGCTACATCGACAGATTTAATCACCTGGACAAAGGTCGAGCCGGCTCCGGTGGTTGCCGCCGATTCGCGTTGGTACAAAACCCTCGAAGCGGGATTCGCTAATGAGCCCTTCAGAGACCCGTGGGTGTTTCGTTTGCCTGGCCAAACCGAGTGGACAATGTTGACCACCACGGGAGCAAAGGACGCCGCTAGCCGCTCGGTCGAAGCTGTCATGGGTGTTGCCAAATCGACTGACCTAGTGAATTGGCAGGTTCAGCCCCCGCTTGGTGCGCCCGGTCAAGGTTTCGGCGAAACCGAAGTTTTCCAATTTGAGGTAGTCGATGGAGTGCCCATCATCCTGTTTTGCTGCGGCCCACTTTGGCTTTCTCAAGAGCGCCTCGATGCCGGCGAGCGCGGCGGGCTTTACAGCTTTGCGGTAGCTCCAGACCTAAGCGATGTCGATTTTAATCGCGCCACATTGTTTCCCGACACCCACCTTTATGCCTCGCGTTTGGTTCAAGGCATCGATGGCGGCTGGAACCTGATTGCCTTCATCAACGAAGTAGATGGCGAGTTCGTTGGAGAATTGTGTGACCCGGTGCCGGTTACAGCCGACCCCATTCGTGGCCTAATCAAGCGCTAATCGGTATAATTTAGGGGATGTCTCTTTTCGAGCCGGCCCTCTGGCGTGCCGGCTTTGGTGAGATCAACACCTTTCCTGGTTAGGCAATACTTTGACACCTGCAGACCTCTCTGCCGCGATTGTTCGCATCCTGGCTGCTTTGCAAGCTGGCGGCCAGCTGGGTGCTGGGCAGTTGCCTAGCGAGGTTGTTATTGAACGCCCAAAAAACCGCGATCACGGCGATTGGGCAACCAACGTGGCCATGCAGTTGGCCGGCAAGTTTGGCCTTAACCCGCGCGCGTTTGCCGAGCTATTGGCAGCCCAGCTTTCAACCTTGGATGGGGTTTCGAAGGTAGACATCGCTGGCCCAGGTTTTATTAACATCTCGGTCAGTGCCGCAGCCGCCGGAGAACTGGCCAAAGTCATCATCGACGCAGCAGATTCTTATGGCACCGGAACCGATCTTGCCGGGGTCAAACTAAACCTTGAGTTTGTTTCTGCCAACCCCACCGGCCCGATTCACATGGGTGGCACTCGTTGGGCCGCCGTTGGCGACAGCCTTGCCAGGGTGTTCGAGGCGCAGGGCGCTGCAGTAACCCGCGAATATTATTTCAACGATCACGGGGCTCAAATCGATCGCTTTGCGCGCTCACTTTTGGCCAGTGCCCGCGGTCAAGCGGCCCCCCAAGATGGCTACGCGGGCGCATACATCATTGACATCGCCCAACGAGTGTTGGCTGAAACCGCAGTGAACATTCTTGAGTTGCCAGAAGAGCAAGCTCAAGAGGCATTTCGTGCTGCCGGTGTTGAGCTCATGTTCCAAGAAATTCGAGAGTCTCTGCACGACTTTGGTGTCGACTTCGATGTTTACTTCCACGAGAACTCGCTATACGAGTCACAAGCCGTAGAGCGAACCATCGATCGACTTCGCGAACTCGGCCACATTTTCGAGTCTGAGGGTGCGGTTTGGCTGCGCTCCACTACCTTTGGCGACGACCGTGACCGCGTTGTCATCAAGAGCGATGGCGAACACGCCTACATCGCCGGCGATTTGGCCTACTACCTCGACAAACGCGAGCGCGGTTTCGACCGCTGCATCTACATGCTTGGTGCCGACCACCACGGTTATGTGCCTCGCATGATGGCGCTGTGCGCCGCGTTCGGCGACGAACCTGGCAAAAATCTCGAGGTTCTTATCGGGCAAATGGTAAATCTAGTTCGCGACGGCGAACCAGTGCGCATGTCAAAGCGTGCCGGCACGGTTGTCACAATGGAAGATCTGGTTGAAGCAGTTGGCACAGATGCCGCCCGCTACGCGTTGGCGCGGTCATCAATCAACTCTCAGCTTGACATCGATCTTGAGCAACTGGCCAAAAAAACCAACGACAACCCGGTTTTTTATGTTCAATATGCCCACGCCCGCACCAAGCAGGTTGCCGTAAACGCGCAAAGTCTTTCAGTAGACACCTCAGAATTTGACCCAAGTTTGCTAAACCACCCGGCCGAGTCAGAGTTGCTTGCCAAGCTCAGTGAGTTCCCTCGCGTGGTCGCCTCCGCAGCCGAGTTCCGTGAGCCGCACCGCGTTGCTCGTTACATCGAAGAGGTGGCTGGTTCTTACCACCGCTGGTATGGCGAATGCCGAGTTACCCCGCTTTCTGGTGGCCCGGTTGAGGCCGTGCACCGCACCCGACTTTCGCTCAACAACGCAGCCTCAATTGTGTTGCGCAACGGTCTTCGCATGCTTGGCGTTTCAACCCCAGAGAAGATGTAGGTTATGAGCAATCCGCTGGCGCCCGAGTGGCTGCAATTTCCTAGCAACATAAACGCTCTCGACGAACGCGTGTGGCCAAGGCACGCCAAACGCGAAGCCACCGGCGAACTATCAATCGCAGGTGTGTCGGTTGGCGCTTTGGCAGCCGAGTTTGGCACGCCACTTTATGTCATCGACGAAGATGACTTTCGCGCGCGAGCAACCGCGGCCAAATCAATCCTCGGTGGCGCCGCCGAAAAAATTAGCACTTCGGCCAAGGTCTACTACGCAAGCAAAGCTTTTTTGTCTACCGAGATCGTTAGCTGGATCGACGAGTTGGGTCTAAACATCGATGTAGCCAGCGGAGGCGAGCTAGCAGCTGCGCTCGCCGGAGGCATCGACGCCAGCAGAATAGGTTTGCACGGCAACAACAAGAGCCTTCGCGAGATTGCCCGGGCAGTTAGCGCCGGAGTCGGTGCAATCGTGATCGATTCAGAAATCGAAATCGAGCGAATCGCCTCGGCCGCTGCGGCACAGGATGTCACCCAAAATGTTCGCCTGCGCGTCAACACTGGCGTGCACGCCAACACCCACGATTTTTTGGCTACCGCTCGAGAAGATCAAAAATTTGGCATTGCCTTGGCCGATGTGGCCGAGCTGGTCGCCAAGATTCGTTCGCACAGCCACCTAAATTTCCTGGGTTTTCATCAGCACGTTGGTTCGCAAATTTTTGCCGTCGAGGGTTTTGTTGAATCAACCAAACGTTTGATCGCGCTTCATGCAGAACTAAGCAAAGAGGCCGAGATTCCAGAGCTAAATCTGGGTGGCGGCTTTGGCATTAATTACAAGCCGGCCGATAAGGCCCCAAATCTTCGCTACTTCGCCGATGCAATCACAGCGGTTGTTGCAGAGCAGTGCGCCAAACATGGCATCAAGATTCCGGCTCTCGCATTCGAGCCCGGAAGGTTCATCGCAGGCAATGCCGGCATCACTCTTTATCGGGTTGGCACCATAAAAGACGTAAAGGTAACCGATGGGGTAGTGCCCGCGATTCGCAAATATGTTTCTGTCGATGGTGGCATGAGCGACAACGCGCGCCCAGCTCTTTATGAGGCCGAATATCACGTAACTCTCGCCTCAAGAAGCTCAAGCCAAAAGGCCGAACTTGCCCGAGTGGTTGGCAAACACTGCGAAAGTGGCGACATCGTGGTTCGCCACGATTACCTGCCGGCCGATGTGCAGCCAAACGATTTGCTTGCACTTGCAGCTACCGGCGCCTACTGCTATTCGCTCTCAAGCAACTACAACTTCTTAACCAAACCTGCGGTCGTGGCAGTTCGCGATGGTCAGGCTCGATTAGTAATTAAGGCCGAAACTGAGGCAGATTTGTTTACTAGGGATGTTCGCTATCAAGCTCAGCACGCTTCAAAAGAGACGAGAAACTAATGACTAACTCGCACGAATACCGCCCGCTTCGCATTGCGCTGCTTGGCGCAGGTTCGGTTGGTTCTCAGGTTGCCCGCCTACTAATCGAGCACAAGTCGGAGCTTGCGGCCCGCGTTGGTGCCGAGCTCGAGCTCGTTGGCATTGCGGTTCGCGACATTAATTCACCGCGAAACGCAGGTGTGCCCCGCGAGCTTTTGACCCTCGACGCCGAAAGCCTAATTCTTGGCGCCGACATAGTTATCGAGGTTATGGGCGGCATCGAGCCTGCCCGAACCTACATTCTTCAAGCACTCAACTCTGGCTCAGATGTGATCACTGCAAACAAGGCATTGCTGGCAACCCACGGCACCGAATTATTCGACACCGCAGAGCAGGTTGGCGCACAGCTTTACTTTGAGGCGGCGGTGGCCGGTGCCATTCCAATCATTCGCCCACTTCGCGAGTCGCTTGCCGGCGACAAGGTGAACCGCATCATGGGAATTGTTAACGGCACCACTAACTTCATTCTTGACCGCATGGATTCAACCGGCGCGACCTTCGAAGATGCCCTTGCCGAAGCCACCGAGCTTGGTTATGCCGAGGCTGACCCAACCGCCGACATCGAGGCCTATGACGCGGCTCAAAAAGCGGCAATTCTTGCCTCACTTGCTTTTCACACCGAGGTGCCGCTCGAGTCGGTTTATCGCGAGGGCATCACCAAAATCACTGCCGAACAGATGGCCGCCGCCAAGCGCGATGGCTATGTAATCAAGCTGCTGGCAATCTGTGAACGAGTGGCAGCCGATTCTGCTGGCCTCGAGGGGGTTTCGGTTCGAGTTCACCCGGCGTTGATTTCACGCGAACACCCGTTAGGCGCGGTTCGAGGAGCCTTCAACGCTGTGTTCGTCGAGGCCGAGGCAGCCGGTTCGTTGATGTTCTATGGTGCCGGTGCAGGCGGAGTGCAGACCGCATCCGCAGTTCTTGGCGACTTGGTTTCGGCAGCAAAGCGCCATGTTGCAGGTGGCCCAGGCCTGGCCGACTCGGTTCACGCCAACTTGCCGGTGCTTCCGATCGATCGCGTGCAGACTCGCTACCAAATCACTCTCGAGGTCACCGACCAACCCGGAATTTTGGCCAAAATTGCCAATGTATTCTCTGATCACAACGTTTCGATCGAAACAGTTGAGCAGTCAGTGCGTGTGTTGGCCGGCATTGCCAGCAAGACCGCTACCCTCGAGGTAGGCACTCATGCAGCGACAGACGCGTCGTTGTCGGCAGTGGTCAAGTCTCTCGCCGCAAACGATGCGGTCGAGTCCATCACCTCAGTAATCCGAGTAGAAGGCATCTAATGGCTCACCAATGGCGCGGTGTGATCCGCGAATACATCGATCGTCTAGACATCTCTAGCGACAACCCGGTAATCACTCTCGGCGAGGGCGGTACTCCTTTGGTTGAAGCGCCGGCACTTGCCAAGTTGGTTGGGGCAGAGCGCGTAATGCTAAAGGTTGAGGGCATGAACCCAACCGGCTCATTCAAAGACCGCGGCATGACAATGGCCGTGTCGAAGGCCGTCGGCCACGGCGCTCAAGCTGTTATTGCAGCTTCAACTGGCAACACCTCTGCTTCGGCTGCAGCCTATGCCGCTGCGGCGGGCATCAAGTCGGTGGTTTTGGTGCCAGAGGGCAAAATTTCTCTTGGCAAACTAAGCCAGGCTGTGGCCCACAAGGCTCAAATTCTTCAGGTTCAGGGCAACTTCGATGATTGCCTCGACCTAGCCCGCGTGCTTTCTGAAAACTACCCGGTGCACCTGGTTAACTCAGTCAACCCCGACCGCATCGAGGGCCAAAAGACCGGCGCATTCGAAGTTGTCGACGCGCTAGGTTATGCACCTGATTTCCACGTTTTGCCTGTCGGCAACGCCGGCAACTACTCGGCTTATTTCAAGGGCTACCTCGAAGACTTCAACGAAGGCCGCGTCAAGGCTATTCCTAAGATGTGGGGCTTCCAGGCTGAAGGTTCGGCGCCATTCACCTTCGGCAACCCGGTGAAAAACCCCGAAACCATTGCAACCGCGATTCGCATTGGCAACCCAGCCTCATACGACCTCGCTCTTTCGGCGCGCGAGTGCTCACAGGGGCAGTTCGGTTTTGCCACAGATGCCGAAATTCTTTGGATGCACCGTTTCTTGTCACAAGAAGTTGGCGTGTTCGTTGAGCCATCCTCGGCCACTGGCGCAGCCGGATTGTTCAAGCACTCCAAGATGGGCGAGGTTCCTGCCGGTTCTACAGTAGTGATCACGGTTACCGGCCACGGCCTAAAAGACCCAATGTGGGCGCTAAAGGCCGAAGACGGTTCAGACATCGAGCCAACCAGCGTGCCAAACAACGCGGCTCAGGTGGCCGAGCAGTTGGGTCTCTCAAAAAACTAACCATGAGCTCAATAATCGGCAGAAAAGTCACGGTCAAAGTTCCGGCAACATCGGCAAACCTTGGGCCTGGCTTTGACACTCTCGGCATGGCCCTTTCTTACTACGATGAGCTTCAGGTTGAAGCGGTCGAAGGTTCGGGTGCATTTGTCGAGGTGCACGGCGAGGGCCAGGGCGAGGTTCCTACCGATGCCAGCAACCTGGTTGTCAAGTCGATCATTCACACGTTCGAAAAATTTGCTCAACCGGTGCCCGGCTTCAGGCTCATCGCGCACAACATAATTCCGCACGGTCGCGGCATGGGCTCATCGGGCGCTGCCGTTGTTTCAGGAATCATCGCAGCCAAAGGTTTACTCGAGGGCATCGTTGCAATCAGCGACAAAGATCTGCTCGATCTAGCCACCGAGCTCGAGGGGCACCCAGATAACGTAGCTCCGGCCCTATTCGGTGGTCTAACCATCGCCTGGGAGGATGAGTCTGGCCCACATCACAAAAAGCTGTTTGTGCATCGAGGTGTTTCGCCGCTCGAATTGGTGCCAAATTTCAAGATGTCGACAGCTTTAGCTCGATCGCTTCAGCCAGAATCGGTGCCGCACAACGATGCGGTGTTCAACGTTTCAAGGTCTGCTCTGCTAATTGCCGCGCTAACTCAAAGCCCAGAGCTAATGATGGCCGCCACCGAAGACCGACTTCACCAGGATTACCGTGCAGCCGCGATGCCTGAAACCAATGCTTTGGTTCAGCTGATGCGTGAAAACGGATTTGCCGCTGTGGTTTCGGGCGCCGGCCCATCTGTTCTGGTGCTTGCCAATGGGCCAGCCGAAAGGCTTGCTGCAGCAAAACTTGCCAAGACACGCTACCCAGATTGGAACGCACTTCTTTTGGCGGTCGACTTCAAAGGTGCTACTGTTGTCTTGCATCAATAAATGCGCAAGAACGTTTACTAAGTTCGGCGTTTGATGAAATCCTCGCAAAATCTAATTGCGAGCCCGCACGGTCAAGACGTGCATGCGGTGACTATCAAAATCCAATCGAGTCACCGAACCTCCTAAGAAAGAGCAATCAAAAACATGGATGAAATCCAGAACACCACTCCGGTGCGCAAGAGCCGCCGAGTAGTAGCAGAAGCCTCAGCTCCAGCCGCAGACGCAGCATCGGAAGCCCCAAAAAAGACCACCCGCAGCCGTGCAGCAAAGCCTGCCGTTGAGTCAGCCGACTCAACTTCGGCGGCTGCTCCGGCTCGTGCGCCTCGCCGCTCAAGCAAAGCTGCAGAAGCTGCCGCAGAGCCAAAGGCGGCTTCAAGCTCAGAGCCAAAGGCCGAGTCAAACTCCGAGGCCCGCGAGCCTCGCGAGTCAAACGGCGAGGCCGGTGAGGGCCGCGAGCGTTCGGGCAACGGCCGCAACCGCAACCGCAACCGCAATCGCAACCGCAACGCTGGCGAGTCAAACGCTGAGTCAAATGGCGAAGCTGGCGAGGCACGTGAGCCGCGCGAAAACTCAAACCGCGAAAACTCAAACCGCGACAACTCGACCACAGCAAATGACCGCAGCAACGAGCGCGGCGAGCGCGACTTCAACGACGACCGTCGCGGCAACTCAAACCGCAACCGCAACCGCAACGGCAACTCAAACCGCAACGATCGCTTCCGCGACCGTGATCGCAACCGTGGCGGCCGTGGCAACAATGGCTACGACGAGGCCGAACCAGAAATCTCTCCAGATGATGTGCTAGTTCCAGTCGCCGGAATCCTCGACGTGCTCGACAACTACGCCTTTGTTCGCACCAGCGGCTACCTTCCGGGCCCTAACGACGTTTATGTTTCACTCAGCCAGGTCAAGAAATACAACCTTCGCAAGGGCGATGCCGTGGTTGGTGCTATTCGTCAGCCACGCGAAGGCGACAACGCTGGTCGCATCAAGTTCAACGCAATCGTTCGCATCGATTCAATTAACGGTCTAACCGTCGAGCAGGCATCTACCCGCGTAGAGTTCCAGAAGCTCACCCCGCTTTACCCACAAACTCGTTTGCGCCTCGAGACCGAGCCAAACAAGCTCAGCACCCGAATCATCGACTTGGTTTCACCAATCGGTAAGGGTCAGCGCGGTCTGATTGTGTCACCGCCAAAGGCCGGCAAGACCTTGGTGCTTCAGGCAATCGCAAACTCGATCGCGGTTAACAACCCCGAGGTTCACCTAATGGTTGTTCTCGTTGATGAGCGCCCAGAAGAAGTCACCGACATGCAGCGCACCGTAAAGGG
The DNA here is from genome assembly GCA_024641985.1 of Rhodoluna sp. Lineage (GTDB taxonomy): Bacteria > Actinomycetota > Actinomycetes > Actinomycetales > Microbacteriaceae > Rhodoluna. The sequence continues at coordinate 275,030 of JAHEBZ010000001.1, forward strand.
CGAGGTTATTGCCTCAACCTTCGACCGCCCTGCCGAAGATCACACCACAGTTGCCGAGCTGGCCATCGAGCGTGCCAAGCGTTTGGTAGAGCTTGGCCACGATGTTGTCGTGTTGCTCGACTCAATCACTCGTCTTGGTCGCGCTTACAACCTGAGCGCACCGGCATCTGGCCGAATTCTTTCTGGTGGTGTCGATTCATCGGCACTCTATCCACCAAAGCGTTTCTTCGGTGCTGCTCGCAACATCGAAGATGGCGGCTCGCTAACCATTCTTGCCACCGCGTTGGTAGAGACCGGCTCAAAGATGGATGAGGTCATCTTCGAGGAGTTCAAGGGAACCGGAAACATGGAGCTTCGCCTGTCACGTTCGTTGGCAGACAAGCGCATCTTCCCTGCTGTTGATGTGAACGCTTCGGGCACCCGTCGCGAAGAAATGTTGATGAGCCCAGACGAAACCAAGATTGTTTGGAAGCTCCGACGTGCACTTGCCGGCCTAGAGCAGCAGCAGGCACTTGAACTGGTCTTGAACCGTCTCAAAGAGACTTCAAGCAACGTTGAGTTCTTGATGCAGGTTCAAAAGTCAATGCCGGTTCCATCTGGTTCTGACTCGGAGTAAGTAGTTGCTTTCCTCGGTACAACCACTCATTGAAGAGCACCTCGAACTTCAGACCAAACTCTCCGATCCAGGGTTGCACGGCAACCCTGCTCTGGCCAAAAAGCTCAACCGTCGCTATGCCGAATTGAGCGCAATTATCAACGCCTACAACCAGGTAAACGCGCTTAGCGATGACCTGGCCGCGGCTAAAGAATTGGCCAAAGAAGACGAGATGTTCGCCGAAGAAGTTCCTGCTACCGAGCAGAAGTTGCACGAAGCCAACGAAAAATTGCGTCGCCTTCTGATTCCTCGCGACCCAGATGATGGCCGCGATGTGATCATGGAAATCAAGGCTGGCGAGGGCGGTGCCGAATCCGCTCTATTTGCAGCCGATTTGCTCCGCATGTACCTCCAGTATTCCAACTCAAAGGGTTGGAAGACCGAAATCCTCGACAAAAACGAATCAGACCTGGGTGGCATCAAAGACATCCAACTGGCTATCAAGTCGAACACCACCGATCCGGCTCAAGGCGTGCACGCTCACCTCAAATATGAGGGTGGCGTTCACCGCGTTCAGCGCGTTCCGGCAACCGAAACCCAGGGTCGAATTCACACATCTGCGGCAGGTGTTTTGGTGTTCCCCGAGGTCGACGAACCCGAAGAAGTCGAGATTCACCCAAACGACTTGCGCATCGATGTTTACCGATCATCTGGCCCCGGCGGCCAGTCGGTTAACACCACCGACTCGGCAGTTCGCATCACACACTTGCCTACCGGCATCACAGTTGCCATGCAAAACGAGAAGTCGCAGTTGCAAAACCGCGAGGCAGGCATGCGAGTTCTGCGTGCCCGCATCTTGGCTGCGCAGCAAGAGGCACTCGAGGCCGAGCAGTCGGCAGCGCGCAGGTCGCAGGTTAAGTCGGTTGACCGTTCCGAGCGCATTCGCACTTACAACTATCCCGAAAACCGCATCGCAGATCACCGCACCGGTTACAAGGCCTATAATCTCGATGCCGTCATGGATGGCGCACTTGAGCCAGTGATTCAATCAGCAATCGCCATGGATGAAGAAGCGCGTCTAGCGGCAATCGGTAACACCGAAGAAAAATAAATTGCTACTACTCGATGTAGTTGAACACGCGGCCAGCCGCTTTGCCGAAGTTGGCATAGATTCGGCTTTGGTCGATGCCGAACTTTTGGCCGGCCATGTTCTAGGTCTTAATCGAGGCCAGGTTCAAGCCGAGATAATCCGTGGTGGGTTTCTAACCGAACAGCAGTCTGAACTGTTAAACCACCTCTATGCCAGAAGGTTGGCCCGCGAACCGCTTCAGCACATCACCGGGTTGGCCTACTTTAGAAATCTTGAACTAAAAGTTGGCAGGGGCGTTTTCATACCTCGCCCCGAAACCGAGTTTGTTGCTCAACTTGCCATCGATGCTCTGCGCGCAAACCTCGCTGAAGCGCCTGCGCCAATCGCAGTCGATCTTGGCACAGGCTCTGGGGCAATTGCTCTGGCCATGGCAACCGAGGTTAGTCAGGCGCAAATCTATGCGGTCGAAAAATCTGCCGAGGCCATGCCCTATACGGCAGCAAATTTTGAGGCATACTCTCACTCCGAAGCCATCCTTATTCAGGGCGATCTAGCCAACGCCTTTGCCGAGCTCGATGGCAAGGTCGCTGTCGTGGCATCGAACCCGCCTTACATTCCAGTTGCCATGATTCCCCGAGATCCTGAGGTTCGCCTATTTGATCCCGAACTAGCTCTCTACGGCGGCCAAGATGGCATGTCTGTTATTCATTTGGTATCGGCTACGGCGCGCAGGCTTTTGATTGATGGGGGAACCCTGATTATTGAGCACGCAGACTCTCAATCCGAGCAGGTCTGTCAACTACTATTGGCAGATGGATGGCGCGATGTTCGTGCCCACCAAGATCTAACCAGTCGAGACAGAGCCGTAACCGCGAAAAAGTAATTCAGGGTAGGAGAGTGAGCCAAATGGAGAGAATCTATGACTGCTCAGTTGACACCGATTTGCTCACCGGCATGCGGTTAGCCAAAGTTTCGCTTGGTCGCCACGAACTGGTTGTTATGCCAACCGACACTGTCTATGGCCTAGGTTGCGATGCCTTTTCGACCAAGGGCGTCGAGGCGCTGTTGGCTGCCAAGGGCCGCGGCGCACAGTCGCCACCTCCGGTGCTAATTCCAAATACTCAAACACTTCATGCGCTAGCCGAGAGTGTGCCCGATGTTGCGGTTCGTTTAGCCGAAACATTCTGGCCTGGCGCGCTCACCATGATTCTGCGCGCTCAACCATCATTGAACTGGAACCTGGGCGAGACCCGCGGCACCGTGGCTTTGCGCATGCCAGATCACAAGATCGCTCTTGCACTTCTCGAAGAGGTCGGGCCGATGGCCGTGTCTAGTGCAAACCTCACCGGTGAGCCTGCGGCCACCACTTGCCAGCAAGCCGAAGCCTACCTGGGTTCGAGCGTTTCGGTTTATCTCGATGGTGGCACCAGCCCAAAGGGTGAGGCATCAACAATTCTCGACCTCACCTCAATTGTCGATAGCTACGATGCCGAGGGCGGCCTAACCACATCGGGCACCATCAAGATCGTTCGCCGCGGCGCACTTCGACCAGAGCAAATCAGATCGATCGCCGGCAGCCTTTTAGAGCTCGAGGCATAAAGCGTGCGCGCATATCTGCTCATCATGCTCATCTCGGCGCTAATTACATTCGTCGGCACATTTGCCACACTCCGAATTAGCCATCGCTACAAGCTTTATCCGCAGATTCGTGCCCGCGATGTGCACACCCGCCCCACCCCAAGGCTCGGTGGCGTAGCCATGTTTGCAGGCTTTGCAATCACATTGCCAATTGCAAGTTCGCTCGGCTGGTTCAAAGGCGTTTTTGCCGAACCGGTGCACGTTTATGCAATCTTGGCGGCCGCATGTCTCATCACGCTAATTGGCTTTTTAGATGACCTGTATGACCTCGACTGGAGCCTGAAGCTTGCCGGCCAATTTGTTGTAGCCGGCATCTTGGCGTGGCAAGGCGTGCAAATCGTTTCGTTGCCGATTGCCGGCGTAACCATCGGAAGCTTTGGTATCTCATTCGTGGTCACCGTCTTTTTAACCGTTCTGGTCATGAACGCCGTGAACTTCATTGATGGCCTCGATGGCCTCGTTGCGGGTGTTGTGCTTATTGGCACTGGGGTTTTCTTCACCTACAGCTATCTATTGGCGCAGCAAACCTCGCCAACCAACTACTTCAACCTAGCCTCGCTGCTATCGGCCATCGTGATCGGCATGTGCGTTGGCTTCTTGCCATTCAATTGGCACAGCGCAAAAATATTCATGGGCGATTCGGGGGCAATGTTGCTTGGCCTTCTGATGGCCACCTCTGCACTAACCGTCACCGGGCAAATCGACCCAAAGCTAGTCAGCAAGGGCGAGCTAGTGCCGGCGTTCATCCCTCTGATTTTGCCTCTGGCAATTCTCATTCTGCCGATGCTTGATTTCACTCTGGCCGTGCTTCGCAGGTTACGTGCAGGCAAATCGCCATTCGCCGCAGACCGCCAGCACATTCATCACCGTTTGCAAGATTTCGGCCATTCGCATCTGGGTTCCGTGTTGGTCTTCTATGTATGGACAGCGTTGATTTCCATTTCGTGCGTGCTGTTTTTCTTCGTAGATGCCTGGTTGGTTTGGTTGTTCCTGCTAGTCGGAGCCGCCGCCGCGTTCACTTTTACACTTTGGCCAGTTATTCGAAAGCGAGTCATTACAAATGTCTAATCAAGACCCAGCAGGGGCACTTTTTAAGCAGGTTCTAATTAGGGGCTCGATCTTGATTGCTGCGATCGCGCTAATCGGCGGTTTGGTTGGCTATCTGGTTGCCGCTGCTGCCGGATTGACCAGCGCACTAATTGGAGCCGCCCTCGCGCTAGTTTTTGTTTCTTTGACGGCGCTGAGCGTGGCAATCGGCGGCCGGTTGCCGCTTGGTGCTTTCTTCGGAATCGTGCTTGGCGGCTGGATTCTCAAGCTGGTTGGCTTTGTGCTCGTGATCGGCATGTTGAAGGGTGCTGATTTCATCAACGGTCCGGTGCTATTTTTCACGCTGGTCGCTTCGATTCTTGGAACCCTAGCCATCGATTCGGTGGCCGTGTTGAAGGCTCGATTGCCACTTGGCCGTGACTAGAACTTAGGCCCTCAAAAAAAGTTGGTCAAACCCCAAAAACCGTGTTGGCGATAGGTTTCTTGCTGGTAAGATTTTCGAAGGCACAGAAGTTTTTCTTCGCCTAATCGCACTGTAAATCGCCGCAAGGCAGTACCAACTTGCCCCGAAACAGGAGTTCACGCTGTTCACTAACGCATTGAACCTGCTAAACATAGCAGCGAGCACCGACGAGTCGGGCGGTGGTTTTCACGCCCCTTCAATCATGGAGTTCTATCCAGAGATTGTTGCCTTCGAAGGCACTCCATTCGCACTAAACCGCATCATGTTGATTCGTTTGCTCGTGCTTACTCTTCTCGTGGTCGTCTTCGCCCTCTGGACTGCAAAGTTCAAGCAGGCCAACAAGACCAATAATTTTGTGCCAGGCAAATTCCAGCTAATGGGCGAAATCTCGCTCAACTTTGTGCGCAAGAGCATCGCTCACGACCAGCTCGGCGAAAAAGACGGCGACCGCTTCTTGCCGCTGCTAACCACAATCTTCTTCGTGACCTTAGGCATGAACATCACGGGCATTATCCCTGGCCTAAACATCGCCGGAACCTCGGTTATCGGTTTGCCAATCGTTATGGCATTGGCCGCCTACGTCACTTTCATCTATGCCGGTGTCAAAAAGCATGGCGTTCACTTCTTCAAGAACTCGCTGTTCCCAGCCGGTGTGCCTAAGGCCTTCTATGCGCTGGTCACTCCAATCGAGTTCCTGTCAACCTTCATTCTTCGCCCGGTCACTCTGGCTCTTCGTTTGACAATGAACATGATCGCCGGCCACTTGTTGCTGGTTCTTTGTTTCTCTGCAACGCAATTCTTCTTGTTCAACGCCGAAGGTGCGTTCAAGTTCTTCGGTGCCGGCACATTCGTGTTTGGTTTCGCGTTCACTCTCTTCGAGTTGCTGGTCGCATTCCTACAGGCATATGTTTTTACTCTTCTGACCACGGTCTACATTCAGTTGGCCCTAGCAGACGAGCACTAATCAGAGCTGACAACCGTCAGTTCTAACACCACGGAAGGGAACTACAAAGTGGACGTAACTAACATCGCCGAACTAACCGGCAACCTAGCAGTAGTCGGCTATGGCCTAGCAGCAGTTGGCCCAGGCGTTGGCGTAGGTCTAGTTGTTTCAAAGACCATCGAGTCAATCGCTCGCCAGCCAGAGCTAGCAGCAAAACTTCAGGTCACCATGTGGCTTGGTATCGCATTCACCGAGGCACTTGCGCTTATCGGTCTTGCAACCCCATTCATCTTCGCTTAGTCAGTCAGGATCTAAACCATGATTTCTAGGATTCTCGCGAACGCTGCGGAGACAGAGGCAAAGAACCCTCTTCTTCCAGAGTCGTACGATCTCCTGTGGTCGTCGGTTGTCTTCGCTATCCTGTTGGCCTTCTTCTGGTTCAAGGTTTTGCCGAACTTCAAGAAGACCCTTGATGCTCGCACCGAGGCAATCGAAGGTCGCCTCGAAGCAGCTGAAAAGGCTCAGGCCGAGGCTGCAGCTAAAACTGCAAACATCGAAGCCGAGCAGGCAGAGGCACGCGCCGAAGCTTCAAAGATTCGCGAAGAGGCACGCGCCGAGGGTGCAGTCATCTTGGCTGAACTCAAAGAGCAGGCATCAAGCGAAGCAGCTCGTCTCACCGCGACCGCTAAGGCCCAAATTGAGGCCGAGCGTCAGGCAGCTCTAATCTCGCTTCGCGCAGAAGTTGGCTCACTAGCCATCGATCTTGCGTCAAGCGTTGTTGGTGCAAGCCTCAAGAACGACAAAATCGCCACATCTGTAGTCGACCAATTCTTGGCCGACCTCGAATCAGGCGACACCGGTGCTACCACCAAAGCAGGCAAGAAGAAGTAATGGCGAGTTCAACCAGGCAGTCACTAGCCGCAGCTAAAGAGGCACTCAACCCGCTTCTAGCTAAGGCCAACCTCAAGTTCGCAGAAGAGCTATTTGCAATCGGTTCAGCCGTTGCAACTTCGGCCCAACTGCGCAGCATCCTCTCGGACCCTTCCGCCGAGGCTAAGTCAAAGGCTGGCGCGCTTACCGCAGTATTCGGTAAGAGCGTTTCGGCCAATGTGCTTGAGTTTGCGACCTCCCTGGTTGCACTCCGCTGGTCAACCGGTCAAGACCTCGTCGCGGCCTTCGAGCAGCTTGCGGTTCACGCCGTTGCTGCTATTGCTGCGGCATCAAAAAACCTAGCCAGCGTCGAAAACGACCTGTTTGCTTTTCAGCAGGCAGTCGATTCAGATCAAGAGCTCCAGTTTGCTCTTGGTGACCGCCTGGCCTCTGATGCGGCCAAGGCAAGCTTGGTTGCTTCGCTAACCAAGGGCAAGACCACCGATGAAGCATCGCTGTTGATTCGTCAAAGCGTTATTGGTGCTCGTCGCCGCCGCGTTTCAGTGGTGCTAGAGCAGTTTGGCAAACAGGTTTCCGCCTATGCCGAGCGCCTCGTTGCCACTGTTACGGTTGCTGCCCCAATTAGCTCTTCGCAACTTGCAAGGCTCGAGGGTGCATTGGCCAAGTCTTATGGCAACAGCCTCAAGCTAAACGTCGAGATAGACCCTTCTATCCTTGGCGGAGTTAAGGTTCAGGTCGCAGGAGAAATTCTCGATGGCAGCCTCAGCACCCGATTGACCACCGCCAAGCTTCAACTGGCATAACCCAAAAATTTCAGTCACTCTGGTGACTGGCCTAGATAGACCAACCGGGGTTCGCCCCAGAAGTAGAGGAACGAGATGGCAGATCTGAACATCAGCCCTAACGAGATTCGCGACGCTCTAAAGGACTTCGTTAAGTCTTACGAGCCAGCCAAGGCTTCGCGCGCCGAAGTAGGCCACGTGATCGACGCCGGCGACGGCATCGCACACGTTGAAGGTCTGCCAAGCGCAATGGCTAACGAGCTTCTAAAGTTTGCCGATGGCACTTTGGGTCTTGCTCTTAACCTTGACGAGCGCGAGATCGGAACCGTTGTTCTCGGAAACTTCGAAGGCATCGTTGAGGGCATGGAAGTTCACCGCACCGGTGAAGTTCTTTCTGTGCCAGTCGGCGACAAGTTCCTCGGTCGCGTAGTCGACCCACTGGGTAACCCAATCGATGGTCTAGGCGACATCAAGGCAGAGGCACGTCGTGCGCTAGAGCTTCAGGCTCCTGGCGTTATGGCTCGTAAGTCTGTTCACGAGCCACTTCAGACAGGCATCAAGGCAATCGACGCCATGATTCCAGTTGGCCGCGGCCAGCGTCAGCTCATCATCGGTGACCGCCAAACAGGCAAGACCGCAATCGCGATCGACACCATCATCAACCAGAAGGCCAACTGGGAGTCGGGCGACGTAAAGAAGCAGGTTCGCTGCATCTATGTTGCCGTTGGTCAAAAGGGTTCAACCATTGCCGCAGTAAAGGGCGCCCTAGAGGCGGCCGGCGCTATGGAATACACCACCATCGTTGCTTCACCAGCATCAGACCCAGCTGGCTTCAAATACCTAGCTCCTTACACCGGTTCTGCAATTGGTCAGCACTGGATGTATGGCGGCAAGCACGTTCTGATCATCTTCGATGACCTTTCAAAGCAGGCCGAGGCCTACCGTGCAGTATCACTTCTTCTTCGTCGTCCACCAGGCCGCGAGGCATACCCTGGCGACGTGTTCTACCTACACTCACGTTTGCTTGAGCGTTGTGCCAAGCTAAACGACGAGCTAGGTGGCGGTTCGATGACCGGTCTTCCGATCATCGAGACCAAGGCAAACGACGTGTCTGCCTACATTCCAACCAACGTGATTTCGATCACCGACGGCCAGATCTTCTTGCAGTCAGACTTGTTCAACTCAAACCAGCGCCCTGCTATCGACGTAGGTATCTCGGTTTCACGTGTTGGTGGTGCGGCTCAGGTTAAGGGCATCAAGGGTGTCTCCGGAACCCTAAAGCTCGAGCTAGCTCAGTATCGCGCTCTAGAGGCATTCGCAATGTTTGCTTCCGACCTCGATGCTGCATCACGTCAGCAGCTTGCACGCGGTGCTCGTCTGATGGAGCTACTAAAGCAGCCTCAGTACTCACCGTTCCCTGTTGAAGAGCAGACCGTTTCGATCTGGGCTGGCACCACCGGCAAGCTCGATGAGGTTCCAGTAGAAGATGTTTTGCGCTTCGAATCTGAGCTTCTAGAGCACCTGCGTCGCAACACCAAGGTTCTAACCACCATTCGCGAAACCAGCAAGCTGGAGAGCGACACCGTGGCAGAGCTTGAGAAGCAGGTAGCGAAATTCAAGCGAAGCTTTGCAACCAAGGGCGGCGAGGCGCTAGCTTCAGCCGGCGACGCATCAGTCCTAGACGAAGAAGAAGTCACCCAGGAAAAGATCGTCAAGCAAAAGAAGAAGAAGTAATTCTTCTCCTTTCGAGACAATCCAAACTGACGACCAGAATTTAGGAACGGAGAGACATGGGAGCGCAACTTCGCGTCTACCGGCAGAAAATTAAGTCTGCCCAGACGACCAAGAAGATCACTCGCGCCATGGAGCTAATTTCCGCTTCGCGCATTTACAAGGCACAACAGCGCGTTGCAGCATCAACTCCATACTCGCGTGCAGTTACTCGCGCGGTTTCTGCGGTGGCAACATTCTCAAATGTTGACCACCCACTAACCACCGAGCCAGCTCGCATCGATCGCGCCGCCGTTGTGATTTTCACTTCAGACCGCGGTCTTGCAGGTGCGTTCTCATCAAACGTTCTCAAAGAGGCCGACCAACTTGCCAACCTGCTCAAAGAGCAAGGCAAAGAGGTTGTCTACTATCTAGTGGGTCGCAAGGCCGTCGCTTACTTCGGCTTCCGTCGTCGCGAGGCTGTTCGCAGCTGGATCGGCGGCACCGACTTGCCTCAGTTCGCTACAGCCAAAGAGATCGCTGACGCAGTTGTTGGCTCATTCAACACCGATTATGCCGATGGCGGTGTCGACGAGATTCACTTGGTGTCAAACCGTTTTGTCTCGATGATCGCTCAGGTTCCCGAGGTAGTGCGTTTGCTTCCTCTCGAGGTTGTTGAGGGCACCGAGGCACCCGAGGCCGGCGAGGTTTACCCGCTTTACGAATTCGAACCCGACGTAAACAAGGTGCTTGATGCACTTCTACCGGTTTACATCGAGAGCCGCATCTTTAACGCAATGTTGCAGTCAGCTGCTTCTGAGCACGCTGCACGTCAGAAGGCCATGAAATCGGCAACCGACAACGCAGAAAAGTTGATCAAGAACTACACCCGATTGAGCAACTCAGCTCGTCAGTCAGAAATTACCCAGCAGATTTCCGAAATCGTTGGTGGAGCAGACGCATTGTCTACCACCGGTGACGAAGACTAAGAGAAAGAAAGAGACATGGCCGAGACCAAGAAGAAGGTCGCTGCACCAGCAGCGGGCACCGGACGCATTGCTCGCGTTACCGGTCCTGTGGTTGACATCGAGTTCCCACACGATGCAATCCCAGCGATCTATAACGCACTCACCACTGAAATCAACCTGGATGGCGAGAAGACCACTCTTACTCTTGAGGTTGCTCAGCACCTTGGCGACGACCTAGTTCGCGCCATCGCTCTGAAGCCAACCGATGGTTTGGTTCGTGGCGGTCTGGTTAGCGACACCGGTGCACCTATCTCGGTGCCTGTTGGTGACGTAACCAAGGGCCACGTTTTCAACGTAACCGGCGAGATCCTAAACGCTGCTCCAGGCGAGAAGATCGAGGTCAACGAGCGTTGGTCAATCCACCGTCAGCCACCAGCCTTCGATCAGCTTGAGTCAAAGACCAACATGTTCGAGACCGGCATCAAGGTCATCGACCTTCTAACCCCATATGTTCAGGGTGGAAAGATTGGTTTGTTCGGTGGTGCTGGTGTTGGTAAGACCGTTCTGATCCAAGAAATGATTTACCGCGTGGCAGAAAACCACGACGGTGTGTCAGTGTTTGCCGGCGTAGGCGAGCGCACCCGTGAGGGCAACGACCTCATCGACGAAATGACCGAGTCTGGCGTTATCGACAAAACTGCACTGGTATTCGGCCAAATGGATGAGCCACCTGGCACGCGTCTTCGCGTAGCTCTTTCTGCTCTAACCATGGCGGAGTATTTCCGCGATGTGCAGAAGCAGGATGTTCTGTTGTTCATCGACAACATCTTCCGCTTCACCCAGGCAGGTTCTGAGGTTTCGACCCTTCTAGGTCGCATGCCATCTGCCGTGGGTTACCAGCCGAACCTTGCCGATGAGATGGGTCTCCTACAGGAGCGCATCACCTCTACCCGTGGCCACTCGATCACCTCACTGCAGGCAATTTACGTTCCTGCCGATGACTACACCGACCCAGCCCCGGCAACTACTTTCGCTCACCTTGATGCAACCACCGAGCTTTCTCGTGACATTGCTTCTCAGGGTCTATACCCAGCTGTTGACCCGCTAACCTCGACCTCTCGTATTCTTGACCCTCGCTACATCACCAAGGATCACTACGAGACCGCAACCTTGGTTAAGTCGATTCTTCAGAAGAACAAGGAACTTCAAGAAATCATCGCCATCCTTGGTGTTGAGGAGCTTTCTGAAGAAGACAAGATCACCGTTTCACGCGCACGTCGCATCCAGCGCTTCTTGTCTCAGAACACCTACATGGCTACCAAGTTCACCGGTGTTGCTGGCTCAACAGTTCCGCTAAAAGACACCATCGAAGGCTTCTCGGCTATCGCACGTGGCGATTTCGACCACGTTGGTGAGCAGGCATTCTTCAACCTTGGTGACATCAACGATGTTCTCAAGGAATGGGACAAGATTCAGAAGGAATCAGGTAAGTAATAATGGCCACCCTTCGTGTTGAACTTGTAGCAGCCGACCAGGCCGTATGGACTGGTGAAGCCAAGATGGTCATTGCTAAGACCGTCGAGGGCGAGATCGGTTTGCTGCCTGGTCACGAGCCAATGCTCGCCATTCTTGGCGCCGGCGAGGTTCGCATAACCCTTGAAGACGGAAATGTCATCAAGGCCAATGCCGAAGATGGCTTCTTGTCTGTAGAGAACAACGTTGTAACCGTAGTGGCTCGCAACGCGGCTCTGGTCTAAACCTTCAGCAGTATTCAAAAACCCCGGCCGTTGGCCGGGGTTTTTTGCTTGGTCTCGACGCGATTAGATTTAGCGTCTTATTGCTCGGTGCTGCGAGGCTTTACATTTGGTCGTTCACGTCGGTTTGCAGCGGGAACCCACTTCACATCGCCACCGTGGTTTACGTTTGCATACCTTGCTAAAACGAAGAGTAGGTCGCTTAAGCGGTTCAAGTATTTGACCGCAAGAATGTTGACACCACCGTTGTGGTGACCTTTTTTGGCAGGTTCGGTTCCGTATGCCTCGATGGCGTGCCAGGTGGCACGTTCGGCCCGTCGAACAACTGTGCGAGCAAGGTGCAGGCCTGCGGCCAAACCTGAGCCGCCAGGCAGGATAAACGAATCGAGTTTGCTCAGATCCTTGTTGTAGTGGTCAATGGCCTCTTCGAGTGCGTCAATCCAAATGGCATCAACCCGAAGCGGCTCATACTCGTAGTGTTCGTTTAGCGGGTTCGACAAATCGGCGCCAAGGTCAAAAAGGTCGTTCTGAATTTGTGAAAGCATGTGAAGAGTTGCTTCATCAAACTCATTTTTCGCCAAGCTAACGGCTACCCCGATGGCCGAGTTGGCTTCATCCACATCGGCGTAGGCCTCGATGCGCGGGTCGGTTTTGCGGGTGCGCGAGAAGTCGCTTAGCCCGGTCATGCCTTCATCGCCGGTGCGGGTATAAATTTTTGTGAGTTTGACCATGGCTCAATTTTAGGTTCGAGTTTTACCCCGCCCCGGTTCATCGGCGAAATACCATTGAGGAATGCTGTTCCTGTTGCCGCCCTCTGAAACCAAAGCATTTGGTGGGGGTTCACTCACCATCGAGCAAGTTGCGTTATCGTTTGGTGGCCTAAATCAAGCGCGCGATCAGATTCGCCAGGCCGCCAATCTAAATGATTTGTTGAATGCACCCACGCTGCCCGCCATCGACCGTTACACAGGCACTCTTTACTCGGCCATCCATGGTCGAGGCCTCAAGGGGTCGGCAACCCAGTTCAATCAGCTAACCCAAGATGAGCGCTTGAGGGCTAAAACCTGCGTCTTGATTCAGTCGGCCTTGTTTGGCCTGATTCCGGCCACCGATTTAATTCCCTCATACAAGCTCAGCCCCGCTAAGAATATCGGGGGAGTAAACCTAAAAAGGGTCTGGGGCGAGGCTCATTTCAACATTTGGCCACGCTTGCAGGGTGTGATAATTGACCTGCGCTCGAAGTCTTATGCCGACCTTGCGCCTATTCCAGCCAATCTAAAAGCTCATACCGTTGCTGTGTTTGTAGAGCGTGAAGATGGCTCGCGAGATCAGCTAAATCACTTTAATAAAAAGGCCAAAGGCCAACTTGTGAGAGCCGCTCTTACGGCTAAAAAGGCTCCCGAAACTATCAAAGATCTGCAAAGATGTGCCCTGAAAGCGGGTTTAAAGCTCGAGGTGCAGGGCACCGAGCTTATTTTGGTCACAACGAGCTCAACCTAGTTGCTTTGCTACAACCAACGCACACGAGTAAAGCGGCGCCACCATCACGGGTTCTGGCAATTCGATGATTCCGTTGTCTGACTAAGTTGTTGTTTCGAGCTGGCGAGTTGGTAGGCAGGTTTGCCGAAATGGCCAGAATTGCGATCGACCTGCGAGCGAATCGCTCGTTCAACACGGTCTTTATCGCCTAAAACAACCCGGAGCGTGGTCTTGAATCATGCCAATGGCCTGCATCATGGCATACATGGTGGTTGGGCCCACAAAACCAAACCCGCGACGCCTAAGTTCTTTGCTGAGCGCAATCGATTCGGCCGAGGTTGCCTGCCATTCGAAATCAACTTTTGACTCAATCGGCTTGAAACCCCAAACTAATTCACTGATGCTTTCGCCGTTGGCTTGCATTTCAAGAATTAGGTTTGCGTTTTTGATGGTGCTTAGAATCTTGGCATTATTTCGAATTATTCGGGCATCGAGCATTAGTCGCTCGATGTCGGCATTTTGCAACTTAGAGACTTTTTGCAAATCAAAACCGTGAAATAGTTCACGAAAACCTTCGCGACGTTTAAGTATGGTGAGCCATGACAAGCCGGCTTGGAAACCCTCGAGTGTTATGCGTTCAAAAATAGCCTGATCGCCCCTAACTTCGACGCCCCACTCGGTGTCGTGATATTCGACATACAGCGGGTCGTCGTTTAGCCAAGAGCAGCGCGTGAGCCCATCGTCAAATTTTCTGGTGTAGGTCATTCTTTTGCCGATAAGCCTTCGAGCTGCAACAGCCAACGCTTGGTGGGCAGGCCATCGCCGCCCGAATAGCCGGTGATTTTGCCAGAGGCACCAAGCACTCGGTGGCAGCCAACAATTAGGGGAACCGGGTTTGCGCCAACCGCACCGCCAACTGCCCTCGACCCCTTGGGTTTGCCGATTGCTGCGGCAATGTCTGCATAGGTTTTGGTCTCGCCAAAGCCGATCTTTGCGATTTGCTGCCAGACGGCCTTTTGAAATTCGGTGCCGTTTAGTTCGACAGCAAAATCTAGAATGTTGCTCTTGCCCGCAAAATATCGCTTCAGTTGTTTTTCTGCCTCGGCCAGCACATTGGCTTTGCCGGTCTTTGCAATTGGGTCGCCCCCCATTGTGAGCAATACTATTTTTTCGCCTTTGGCATACAAGGCAATGCGCCCAATGGGTGAATCGAACTGAGCGCTTGAATCAAAGTCATGTTTATGCATACAGCCAACCTAGGTTCGTGGTCCGAAAATTTATACACGAAAGCCGGATCTGTTGATAAGACCCGGCTTTCATGATTGTGGATGAATCCTTACATTGCCTTCCATGCCTCGTCGAGGCATGAACGCAAGATTTGTTCAATTTCGTTGAATTCATCTCGACCGATGGTTAGCGGGGGAGCGAGCTGAACAACCGGGTCGCCACGGTCGTCTGAGCGGCAATAGAGCCCCTCTTCGAACATGCGGTGTGACAGAATTCCTCGAAGCAACTTCTCGGATTCTTCATCGTTAAAGGTTTCTTTGGTTTCTTTGTTTTTTACAAGTTCGATGGCCCAAAAATAACCTTCGCCTCGAACATCGCCCACAATTGGCAGGTCTTTCAGCTGCTCTAATGTGCGACGGAACTCGGGTGCATTGCGGGCAACGTTGCCAACGAGGTCTTCTTCATCAAAGATGTCGAGATTCTCGAGAGCTACGGCACATGAAACCGGGTGCCCACCATAGGTGTAGCCGTGCGGGAACAGCGCAGAACCGTGCTTGAAGGGCTCGAATAACTTCTCGGCAACCATCAGGGCACCGATCGGCGCATAAGCCGAGGTCATGCCCTTGGCGCAAACCAGCATGTCTGGCTCAAAGTCATACATGTTTGAGGCAAACATGCTGCCGACTCGGCCAAAGCCATCGATGGTTTCATCAGCAACAATCAGCACGTCATACTTGTCGCAAATTTCGCGAACCTTTTTGAAGTAGCTCTTGGGCGCAGTAAAGCAACCGCCCGAGTTCTGCACCGGCTCGAGAAAGAAGGCGGCCACGGTGTCTGGGTCTTCGAACAGAATCATTTCTTCGACCCGGTCGGCAGCCCACTGACCAAATTCTTCTTCTGTCTCAAACTGATCCTGTGCGCGATACCAGTTGGTGTTAGGCACGCGGAAGGTTGATGGCACCAAAGGTTCGAAAGCCTTTTTCATCGATGGGATGCCGGTTAGCGACAGGGCACCGTGCGAAGTGCCGTGATAGGCAACCGAACGGGTTAGAACCTTGTGCTTCATTGGCTTGCCAGTCATTTTGAAATACTGTTTGGCTAGCTTCCATGCTGTCTCGTTGGCCTCGCCGCCACCGGTGGTAAAGAACACGCGCGACAAATTCTTTGGTGCGTATGAGAGCAGGCGCTCTGATAGTTCGATGCCCGGCTTGTGAGCATGAGACCACAGCGGAAAGTAGTCAAGTTCTCTCATCTGCTTCGACGCAGCTTCTGCCAAACGCTCTCTGCCATGGCCAACGTTTACAGAAAACAGGCTCGAGATGCCATCAAAATAGCGTTTGCCGTTTTGATCCCAGAAATGGTGCCCTTGAGCGTGGGTAATTATTGGAATTTCACCGTTCTTTGTATAAAACGGGCTGTGCCGGGTGAAATGCAAAAACATGTTGTCTTTTGCAGATTGCTGCAGCATTTGAGGGGTGGCCTCTTGACCTGCTCGTCGAGCATCAAGAAGCGGGGTGGCGGATTCTGCTTTCTTACGATTCCAGATAGCCATTTGATATCACTCTTTACATTGGGTTTTCGGGGGAATCATCTGGTTCCCCAGTTGTATACCTGCTTGGCAACCTTCAAATACACGAACGTTTCGGTAGAGGTTACTCCGGGCAGTGTCCGGATTTTTGAATTGAGCAGCGTGATGAGATCGTCATCGTTCTCGCACACAACTTCAACCAAAATGTCAAAACTTCCAGCGGTCATTACTACATAGTCAACCTCAGGCATCTCTGCCATCGAGTCGGCTATTTGGCGGGTGTCTCCGCCGCATCGCACGCCAATCATGGCCTGTCGATAGAACCCCAGCTGCATAGGGTCGGTTACGGCAACCACCTGCATCACGCCCGAGTCGGTTAGTTTTTGAACGCGCTGACGCACAGCGGCCTCGCTCAGGCCAACTTTTTTGCCAATTTCTGCGTATGAACGGCGACCGTCAAGTTGCAACTGTTCAACGATGGCCTTAGAGACATCGTCAAGTTGGCTTGATTTGGTGCGCAGAACTCGAGACATAGTTTGAGTTTGTCAGTGAAATCGGCAATTCGCAAACGAATCCGCACCTGTTTCGCCATATTGCCACTGATTTGATAGCAAATTGTTGCAAAAAGGTGCGATTTTCGTGACTAGAATCGCTTCAACAGCACAATTGCTCGAAGGAGAGTCGCAAGTGTCGGTTCGTGAACTAAAGAATTTTGTCAACGGCGAATACGTTTCTGCCCAGTCTGGCGAAACCAGCAACGTCATCAACCCAGCCACGGGCGAAACCTACGCCACCGCTCCAATTTCATCGGCGGGCGATGTCGCCAGCGCCTATAAGGCCGCCGAGACGGCATTCGAAGAGTGGAGTCAATTCACCCCCGGCGAACGCCAACTTGCATTGTTTAGAATTGCGGACGCGCTCGAGGCGAGGGCCGAAGAAGCAGCCGATGTTGAGTCAGAAAACACCGGCAAGCCCCGCAGCACTCTTGTGGAATACGAGATGGCTCCATCGGTCGATCAAATTCGTTTCTTCGCCGGAGCTGCTCGAAACCTGGAGGGTCGCGCGACTGCCGAATATGCTCGCGACCACACCTCTAGCATTCGTCGTGAGCCAATCGGTGTAATCGGTCAGGTAACTCCCTGGAACTACCCGTTGAATATGGCGGTCTGGAAGTTCGCCCCTGCAATTGCAGCGGGAAACACCGTAGTGATCAAGCCTTCCGATACAACTCCCGCATCAACGTTGCTACTCGCCGAGATTGCAGCGGAATTTTTGCCAAAGGGCGTTTTCAATGTTGTCGCCGGAAACCGCGACACAGGGCGTGCCATGATCGAAAATGAAATTCCTCAGATGGTGTCAATTACCGGATCTGTTCGAGCGGGCATGGAGGTCGCTAAGTCTGCTGCGACTGACCTGAAACGAGTTCACCTTGAGTTAGGTGGCAAAGCGCCGGTTATAGTTTGCGCCGACGCCGATCTGCAAAAGGCTGCTGCCCAAATCGCCATCGCAGGGTTCTTTAATGCCGGCCAAGATTGCACCGCGGCTACTCGAATATTGGTTCACGAATCCGTGCACGATGAATTTTTGGCTCTGCTAGTTGCAGAAGTGAAGGCCAATGCTGTTACCGGCGACCCAAGCCGTGAAGACATCTTGTATGGGCCGGTTAACAACAGCAACCAACTCGAACGTGTGCAGGGCTTCATCGACCGGCTTCCAGATCACGCCAATCTTGAAACCGGCGGCGTGAGAGTGGGCGATCGAGGTTACTTCCTCGAGGCAGCCGTGCTGTCAGGTTTGAGGCAACAAGACGAACACATCCAAAGTGAGATCTTTGGGCCGGTTGTGACCGTTCAAAAATTCACCACCGATGATGAAGCACTGCGTTGGGCAAACGACGTTAAATATGGCCTGGCTTCATCTGTATGGACTCAAAACCATACTCGGGCTCTGCGGTTCTCGAAGGCCTTGAACTTTGGTTGCGTCTGGATCAACACGCATATTCCACTGGCTGCCGAAATGCCTCATGGTGGTTTCCGACACTCGGGTTATGGCAAAGACCTCTCGCAATACGGCTTCGAGGATTACACGCGAATCAAGCACGTCATGTCCTACATCGGAGACTAAACCTAAGCCTGCTTACACAAGCAGTTATGCACAGATTGGGCTCTCGCCTATTTTGGTCATCGATGGCTGCGGTCTACTGGTTGCATGCAACTCGCCTGGATCCTGCCATCGCTGGTGATTGGGGCTTACCTCGGGGCAACTACTGGTTCGTGGTACATGCTCGCAATGTCTGGCATGAGTGCCGCGGTAGCTGCGGCAGTGCGCCGCCGGCAGGCATACAAGCTTGACCCGAATTCAACCATTACGAAACTCGACAATCGTCACTACCTCGGCAACCGAAGGTTGCCGAAGGCTCAAATTTTTTGGCGAAAAGAGTGGGTCGAGGTGGCGTTGGCGCATCTTTCGGCCAAACAAAATCAAAGGCTAAACGCCGAACGCCTTATCGAGTTGCAGGCAAACTGTTTTGCCTCGGCAAACCGGCCCGGGGTGTGGCTAGGCATTCAAGATGGCAAAGACTTGTTCGTCGACTTGGCGGGCAAAGCGCCGCACCTCCTTATCGTTGGCCCAACCGGCTCAGGCAAAAGCGAAATCTGCAGACTGCTCTCGGTTGGTCTAGCAAAATCACAACCGTCGCTTTTTGACCTGGCGTTTATCGACTTCAAAGGGGGAGCAACGTTCAATTTTTTGAAATCGAATCCGAGGGTGGTCGGCATGGCCACCGATCTCGAAGACCACAAATTATTTTCGGCGGGTTTAGCTGCCGAGTTAGGGCGACGAGAAAGCCTTTTTGCTCAAGCCAAGTGCTCAAACATTGATGAGTTTCAACTATGTCAACCTCTATCTCGGATGGTCGTGATTATTGATGAGGCCAACGCATATTTGCGTTCGAGTGCACAAGCGGCAGATTTGGTTGAATCGCTTGCCACACGAGGTCGAAGCCTGGGCGTTCACCTCGTGATGGCCACCCAAACCCTCACCGGCATTCCGCGTCAAATTTTGGCAAATGTCCGTTTGCGAATCGCGGTAGGCGAGGTTGATCCGGTTGATCTGATGCAGCTGGGCATGCACTCGCGGGTTGGGCAAAATCGGCCGACCGCCGATGATGCATGGCGAAGCGCAAAACTACTAGATGAAAACTCACGCCTTCAAGAATTCGAATTTCCGCTCGGGGCAACTAAAAACTGTGGCAGTATGTGAATAGATGCGCTCAAGGGCGCATTTGGTTGTGTTGGTCGGGCCAATGAGGGCCCCTCTTGTATAGGAGTCACGGCAATGAATAAGCCTCTTCCAGAAGACCCAATGATGCGCGACTTGGTCAAAATGGCCCGCCGTCACCAGATGACTCGACGCACGGCTTTGGCCGGCGCTGGCGCAGCTGCAACAACTCTGGCGCTCGCCGCTTGTTCTCCTGCTGGTTCAACCTCAACGGCGTTGACTCCAGCAGTCGATGTTTCCGATTCAGAGAAAACTTTGGTCTGGCACAACTGGCCGGCATACATGGATGAGTCTGAAGATGGCAAAACTTACCCAACTTTGGCCCGCTTCGAAGAACAATCGGGCATCAAGGTCGAGTACAAGATCGAAATCGACGACAACAACAGTTATTACGGCAAGGTAAAAGACCAACTTGCGCTTGGTCAAGACATCGGTGCCGACATTGCCTGCCCAACCGAGTGGTTGGTTGCTCGCCTGGTCAACCTTGGCTATGTTCAAACTTTTGACGCAGCAAACATTCCAAACAAGGCAAACCTTGCCCCCGCCTACCTAGGCAACTCGTTCGACCCTAACCGCGAAAAGTCGCTGCCATGGCAGGGCATTCTTTCAGGCATTGGCTATAACAAAAAGGCCTATAAGGCGGCAACCGGCAAGGATGCCCCAACGACCATGTCTGACCTCTGGGCTCCAGAGCTGAAGGGCCGAGTCGGTGTGCTTTCTGAGATGCGCGATACCATCGGCCTGATTTTGCTCGAGCAGGGCATCGACATCACCAGCGATTCAAGCTTGACCCTCGACGCCTTTATGAACGCGCTTGACTTTTTTGAAGGCAAGGTAACCGATGGGCAGATTGCCAAAATCAAGGGCAATAGCTACCTAGAAGACCTCAAGAATGGCGACACAATCGCGGCCGTTGCCTGGTCTGGCGACATCACTGTGATCAACGCCGAAACCGACAGCGACAACTTTGGCTTCGTCTTCCCAGAATCTGGAGCAACAATTTCCGCCGACTCGTTCGTCGTTCCAATGGGTGCCACCCACAAAAAGAACGCCGAAGCACTAATTAACTACTACTACGACCCAGTAAATGCGGCCGAACTGGCAGCCTGGGTTAACTATGTCACCCCAGTTGTTGGTGCTAAAGAAGAAGCAGTCAAGCTTGACCCTGCGCTGGCCGAAAACCAACTAATTTTCCCGAGTGCCGAAACCTTGGCAAAAACACACGCATTCCGCGCCCTAAGCGGTTCTGAGGAGCAGAAATTCACTGCTGCCTTCCAGAAGATTTTGCTGGGTGCATAAGTTGGCAACAGAGTTTGTTGCTCGCGGCGCAGATCTAGAGTTAGTCGGAATTCGTAAGGAATACCCAGGTTTCACGGCAATCGAAAACCTCGACTTGCACATTCCCGCCGGGGAGTTCTTTGCACTGCTTGGCCCTTCGGGTTGCGGAAAAACCACAACCCTTCGCTTGGTGGCTGGCCTTGACGAGCCAACCAGTGGCAAAATCCTCATCGGTGGCAAAGACATTACCGCCACCAAACCGCACGAGCGCCCGGTAAATACGGTCTTTCAGAGCTATGCATTGTTTCCGCACATGAGCGTTCTTGAGAATGTGGCCTTCGGCTTGAAGCAACGCAAAATTGCCGAGCCTATGCCAAAGGCTCAAGCCGCCCTTGATCTTGTTGAGCTTGGCCACTTGGCACTTCGCAAGCCGCAGCAACTCTCTGGTGGGCAGCAACAACGAGTCGCTCTGGCGCGCGCGCTGGTCAACAGGCCATCGCTGCTGTTGCTCGATGAACCACTTGGTGCACTCGACCTAAAGCTTCGTCGCCAAATGCAAATTGAACTTAAAGCCATCCAGATGGAGGTTGGCCTTACCTTCTTGCACGTGACACACGACCAAGAAGAAGCCATGGACATGGCCGACACAGTTGCTGTCATGAACAAGGGTCGCATCGAACAGATGGGTGCTCCCGAAAAACTCTACGACCGCCCAAAAACCGTTTTCGTCTCGAAATTTTTGGGTCAGTCGAACCTTTTTGTTGGTGAAGTCGTCGAATCTGGCATCGAGTCGGTCAGCATCAACGTTTCGGGCAACAAGATCTCTGTTCCCAAGGCCCGAGCCGAAAACCAAAACGGCACCATCGCAATCGGCGTTCGCCCCGAAAAGGCAATGTTCCACGAACAAGAACCGCAGCGCAGCTCAGAGGTCAACCTTATTGGCCCAGGTGAAATCATCGACATTCGTTTCACCGGCGTGAGCAACCAATATTTGATCGAGATACCGGCCATTGGCAATGTCACAGTGTTTGCTCAAAACATTGGCAAGAGCCCCGTTGTCGAACTTGGAGCCAAGGTTTGGGTCAGTTGGAAGGTTGAGCACAGCTTTGGCCTAGCCGACTTGCCTGCCAATACTCACACCGAATCAATTTCGGTGGTCTAGCCATGGCGTTTGCAGCTTTCGGGCAAAACGCTGGCCCATCCACCGTAGCCCCGACCAAATCTGGTCGTGTGGCCTGGATCTTGCTGTTGCCGGGCTTAATGTATCTCGGGCTGTTCTTTTTGACGCCACTATTTTCGCTAATCATCACCTCACTGCAGGTGCCCGATGCAAGCGGCGAAATTGGTCGCTACCAATATGGGTTTGCGATTGAGAACTATTGGCTGGTAATTGAAAGCTACTGGCCGCACATAATTCGTTCGTTTGCATATGCCCTCGCCGCCACAGTCTTAGCGCTGCTAATTAGCTACCCGCTTGCCTACTTCATTGGTGTCAAAGCGCGCCGTCGCCCGTTGCTTCAGGGCCTAATGCTAACGCTCGTAATTGCCCCGTTCTTCATCAGTTTCTTGCTGCGCACGATTGCCTGGAAGCAAATCTTTTCGAATGAATCATGGATAGTTAACTCACTGCAGAGCTCAGGCCTACTTGCTAGCGATCAATATCTGGTGGGCACTCCGTTCATGGTAATTTTTGGGCTCACGTATGCGTTTATTCCGTTCATGACATTGCCGATTTATTCGACCCTCGAGCGCCTCGACATTCGCTACCTTGAGGCAGGGGCAGATCTTTATGCCGGCCCGGCAACCACTTTTCGCAAAATAACCCTGCCGCTTTCGATGCCGGGAATCATCTCGGGAACCCTGCTCACATTCATCCCGATTGCAGGCGATTATGTCAACGCAAGTCGTGATTTCTTGGGCTCAACCGAAACTGCCATGATCGGCAACGTTGTCGAAACTAATTACCTTCAAATCAACGATTACCCAGCGGCCTCTGCGCTTTCGGTGTTGCTAATGCTGGCCATTTTGCTGCTCGTCACCTTTTATGTGAAGCGCAGCGGAACGGATGACCTGCTATGAGAAAGTTTTCATTCGGCAAGTATGCGTTGGCGATATATTCGTTGCTTGCGATCATTTATTTATTGATTCCAATTGCCTATACCTTCGCGTTTTCGTTCAACGACTCGGTTAAATCGAACATATCTTGGCGAGGGTTCACTCTCGACAAATGGACAGGCGTCTGCAACCAGCAGGGAGTTTGTGAGGCATTTGCCAACTCGGTGCTAATTGGTGTTATCTCGACATTGATTGCAACGGCGTTGGGCACCATGATCGCCATCGCGCTAGTGCGCTATCGATTCAGGTTTCGCTCTGCTGTCAGCCTGCTGCTCTTCTTGCCGATGGCGACGCCAGAGGTGGTTTTGGGTGCTGGTTTAGCCTCGCAGTTTCTAAGCATGGGCACTCAAAAGGGCTTCATCACAATCATCATCGCGCACGTAATGTTTTGTCTCAGCTTTGTCGTTGTCACAGTTAAGGCTCGAGTTGCCTCACTCGACCCAGCGCTCGAAGAGGCTGGCCGCGATCTTTATGGTTCGCCGGCTCAGGTGTTCTGGAAGATCACATTTCCGCTCTTGTTGCCGGGCATCATTTCGGCTGCGCTACTCGCATTTGCACTGAGTTTTGACGACTTCATCATCACAAACTTCAATGCCGGCCCCGAAACTACTTTTCCTAAGTTCGTCTATACCGCCGCGGCTCGTGGCATACCGGCAGAAGCCAACGTAATCGGTTCAGCGGTTTTCATCTTGGCTATTGCCATCGTAATGACGGTGCAAATTCGCACTTCGATCAAACAAAAGCGGCTCAGTAAGTAACTGAAGGCACCACTAGGCCGGTAATCGAAACGCAAAAAATCCCCCTGACGTTAAGCCTAGGGGGATTTTTCGCGTTTCGAACTAAAGTTCCTTGATGCCAGCTTCAAGCACGTCGATGGCCTCGTTTAGAAGATCATCAGAAATGGCTAGCGGTGGCAAGAAACGAATCACGTTGTAGTAGGTTCCGGCGTTCAAAATCAACACACCGTTTGAGTGGCAGTGTTTCACAAGTTTGTCGACTGCGGCTTGGTTTGGGTTCGATGTGCCTGGCTCAACGAACTCGAGTGCCATCATGGCCCCACGGCCACGCACATCGCCAATTACTGGATATTTCGCCTTCAGCTCGTTCAATCTGGCCGAAAGAAGTTGCTCGATCTGCTGGGCGCGTTCAATAACGCCACCGGCTTCAATCTGCTTTAGCACGGCTACTGCGGCTGCCGCGGCAACCGGGTTGCCACCAAAAGTTCCGCCAAGTCCGCCTGGGTGGGTGGCATCCATGATTTCGGCGCGACCAGTTACCGCCGAAATCGGCATACCGCCGGCGATGCCCTTGGCGATCGTCAAGAGGTCTGGCTCAAAGCCTTCTTCCCAGTCGCTGGCGAACCAGCGGCCAGTGCGTGCAATTCCCGACTGAACTTCGTCGGCAATAAGAACCACACCGTTGGCGTGAGTCCAGTCGCTAAGCGCCTTCAAGAAGCCAGGTGCCGGCACAATAAAGCCGCCCTCACCTTGAATTGGTTCGATAACTACAGCTGCTAGATCTTCGAGCCCCACTCGCTTTTCGATGTAGGTAATGGCACGCTGAGCAGCCTCGGCACCTGTCATGGCGGCAGGGTCGCGGAACGGGTAAGACATTGGAACGTGCTGAACGCTGCCCGCCATTGGGCCAAAACCATTGCCATAAGGTGCAGCTTTGAAGTTCATCGAGTAGGTGAGGTTGGTGCGACCGTGGTAGGCGTGGTCGAAAACAACGATGCCGTTTTTGCGAGTAGCCTTGCGAGCGATTTTGACCGCATTCTCGACAGCCTCGGCACCCGAGTTGAACAAAACCGATTTCTTGCTGTGGTTGCCGGGGGTGTGCTTGTTTAGCAGCTCGCAAACTTCGACATATTGCTCGTATGGGGTGAGTGTGAACAGGGTGTGAGTAAGGTTCGCAACCTGTTCTTGCACGGCCTTCACGACGGCGTCGTTGGTGTGTCCGATTGTTGTGACTCCGATGCCTGCGCCAAGATCGATCAGGTGGTTTCCATCGGCGTCAACAACTATGGCGCCATGTGCTTTTTCAATGTAAACCGGCAGGGCCGCACCTGCGCCGGCCGATACAGCAGCCAGGCGTCGGGCATGAAGTGCTTGCGACTTAGGGCCTGGAATAGAAGTGACAACTTTGCGCTCTTGCGCGACGGGTAACTCGCTCATAACTAAAAGTCTAAGCCTCGACTCTGGCTAACGAAGCCCCTGATGGAAATCTCGCGTTGAAGTGGCAAGATTGACCCATGCGTCGCGTAATTATTCTTGGCTCTACCGGCTCGATAGGCACCCAAGCGCTCGAGGTTATCGAGGCAAACCCAGACAAATTCGAACTTGTTGGTCTGGCAGCGGGCCAAAATAAAGCGCTCCTCGAGAAGCAGAGTGTTCAGTTTGGCGGTGTGCGCGCGGTTCAAGGGGCTCTGGCGGCCACGGCGCTCGTTGAAGAAACCGATGCCGACGTGGTGGTGAACGGCATCACAGGTTCAATTGGTTTGGCGCCAACGCTCGCAACTCTAAAAACAGGCAAAACGCTCGCACTTGCCAACAAAGAATCACTAATTGTAGGTGGCCGCTTGGTTACCCAGGCTGCTGCGCCAGGTCAAATTGTGCCGGTCGACAGCGAACATTCTGCATTGGCGCAATGCCTGCTTGGCGGAACCAGAGCCGAGGTCAGAAAGCTCATTCTCACGGCATCCGGAGGCCCGTTTAGGGGTTGGTCTCGCGAGCAGCTCGATGTGGTTACGCCCGCTCAGGCCTTGGCGCATCCAACCTGGGTGATGGGCAAGGTTGTCACCACAAATTCGGCCACTCTGGTTAACAAAGGGCTCGAAATTATTGAGGCGCACTTGCTTTTCGATATACCTTTCGATCGCATTGATGTAACCGTGCACCCTCAATCGGTGGTGCACTCGATGGTTGAGTTTGTTGACGGTTCGGTATTGGCTCAATGTTCGCCACCAAACATGAAGTTACCCATTGCTCTAGGCATGTCTTGGCCTAATCGTGTGCCAAACGTGGCTGCCGCTTGCGACTGGACTCAGGCCGCAACTTGGAATTTTGAACCATTGAATGAGTCGGTTTTTGGAGCCGTGCGCTTGGCGCGCCAGGTGGGGGAGGCGGGGCTAACCTACCCAGCGGTGTTTAATGCCGCCAATGAAGAAGCCGTTGAGGCGTTTCACTCGGGCAAAATCGGGTTCAACCAAATCGTTGATTTAGTCAAGCGGGTTGTAGATGCCCACGAAGCCGAGAAGCAACTAACTCTGGAATCGGTGTTGGCAGCTGAGCATTGGGCAAGAAATCGCGCCAATGGCGTAATTGCCCACGCTTGCTAGGCAAAATGTCAGGCTCCGTGGTTAGGGTTTATTCGTGACCGAATCAATTCTCTATATTCTTGGCATTGTTGCTGTGGCAATCGGCATTGGTTTTTCAATCGGCCTACACGAGCTGGGTCACCTACTTCCGGCCAAACTATTTGGTGTCAAGGTTCCGCGTTATGCAATTGGGTTTGGCCCCAAACTTTTTTCCAAGCAAATTGGCGAAACCGAATATTCTGTCCGTCTGATTCCCCTCGGCGGTTTCATCACCATGATCGGCATGTATGCGCCGGCAAAGCCCGGCAAACCCGAGGGCGCGGGTTTCTTTAGCGGCATGGTCACTACAGCCCGCCATGCCCACGAAGAACACGTTACCAAGGGCGACGAAGGCCGCAAATTTTACAAACTTTCGGTTTACAAACGGCTAATCATCATGTTCGGTGGCCCGCTAATGAACCTGGTGTTGGGCACAATTCTCATCACAATTGCTTTGTCTGGCATCGGTGTGCAACAACGCTCGCTTACAGTTGCTCAGATCAGCGACTGCGTAATTTTTAACCCCACTGCGCAACAGGCCTGCAACCCACAAGATCCTCAATCTCCAGCACGTCTAGCAGGCGTTCAACCGGGCGACAAAATCGTGGGCTACAACGGGCAAACCACATCCGATTGGCAAGGTTTGTCCTCAATGCTTCAGCCAGGGGTAGTTGGCAGCATTCAGGTTGAACGATCTGCAAGCCAAATTACTCTCCCCATTACACCTGCATCTGCGATGCGAGCAAAAATAGGCCCAACGGGCTCCATCGAAGTCGATTCAAATGGCGATCCGGTGTTGGTTAAAACTGCGGTTTTGGGCATAGCGCTTGGCACAGAGCTAAAACCGATTCCCGTTTCAACATCGCTCACCCAGGCGGGCCTTTCTGTGGGGCAGGTCTTCGACATGATCTTGAACTTGCCTCAGCAATTAACCGATACGGCAGTGTCAACCTTCACCGGCCAAGAGCGAGGCACCTCAGGGGCAATTTCTATTGTGGGCATAGGGCAAATAGCTGGCGAGGTTTCCTCATCAGAGACCGTTTCGGCTCTCGAAAAGCTTTCCACAGGTCTGCTAATTTTGGCATCGCTTAATTTCGCCCTTTTTGCCTTCAACATGTTGCCGCTATTACCGCTCGACGGCGGTCACATTGCCGGCGGCCTCTACGAGTGGCTCAAGCGAGGGGTTTTCAAAATTCTCCGCAAACCAGCACCTGGCCCGGCAGATACGGCGGTATTGATGCCGCTCACCTGGTTTGTTTTCATTCTTCTGATGGCAATGAGCGCAGTGCTTATCCTCGCCGACATCATCAACCCAATTAGGTTCTAAAGGTTGTTTATGATTATGGCAACCGCAATCGAAAGTGAGCTCTCGTGGCCGCCACAAATCTAGGTCTTCCAAAGGCACCGCCTCCAGTTCTTGCACCGCGTCGCAAGACCCGTCAAATAATGGTCGGCAAGGTGGCCGTAGGTGGCGACGCACCAGTTTCTGTGCAATCCATGTGCACCACGCCAACCACTGATGTAAACGCCACATTGCAACAGATAGCCGAGCTAACCGCTTCGGGTTGCGACATCGTTCGAGTCGCAGTGCCAAGCCAAGATGATGCCGACCGCCTGGCTCTTATCGCGCGCAAGTCGCAAATTCCGGTAATCGCCGACATCCACTTTCAGCCAAAATATGTCTTTCAAGCAATCGATGCGGGCTGCGGCGCAGTTCGCGTGAACCCTGGCAACATTCGCCAGTTCGACGACAAAGTTGGCGAAATCGCTAAGGCTGCAAAAGACGCCGGGGTTTCGATTCGCATCGGTGTAAATGCCGGCTCGCTAGACCCACGACTATTGCAAAAGTATGGCAAAGCGACTGCAGAGGCTCTGGTTGAGTCTGCAGTGTGGGAGGCCAGTCTTTTTGAAGAGCACGATTACCACGACTTCAAAATTTCGGTCAAGCACAACGACCCGGTGGTTATGGTGAAGGCCTATCAGTTGCTTTCTGAGCGCGGCAATTGGCCTCTTCACCTGGGCGTAACCGAGGCCGGCCCGGCTTTTCAAGGCACAATCAAGTCTTCGGTTGCCTTTGGTGCACTGCTATCTCAGGGCATCGGCGACACCATTCGAGTTTCGCTCTCGGCCCCACCGGTAGAAGAAATTAAAGTTGGCTCGCAAATTCTCGAATCACTAAACCTTCGCCCTCGCAAACTCGAGATCGTCAGCTGCCCAAGCTGTGGTCGCGCGCAGGTTGATGTTTATACCCTGGCAAACGATGTCACCGCAGGCCTCGAAAAGTTGACCGTGCCTTTGCGAGTTGCCGTTATGGGCTGTGTGGTTAACGGCCCGGGTGAAGCGCGCGAAGCAGATCTCGGCGTTGCCTCGGGCAACGGCAAAGGTCAAATCTTCGTAAAGGGCGAGGTCATTAAGACCGTGCCCGAAAGCGAAATTGTTGCCACCCTCATCGAAGAGGCAAACCGCCTTGCCGCCGAAATGGATCCAACCTTGGTTGGCAGCCCCCGGGTAGTAGTCGCTCACAAGTAATCTGTCGGGCAAGGGGTAAACTGGCACAATGCCAATTCGCCTCTCAAACCTGTTCCTGCGCACTTTGCGTGAAGATCCAGCAAACGCCGATGTTGCCGGTCACAAACTGCTGCTGCGTGCAGGCTACATTCGCAGCGCTGGTGCCGGGCTTTACACCTGGTTGCCCCTGGGCCTAGCCGTCAAGGCAAAGATCGAGCAGGTAATTCGCGAAGAGATGGCAAATGCCGGCGCTCAAGAGGTGTTCTTTCCGGCTCTTTTGCCTCGCGAACCGTTTGAGGCAACCGGCCGATGGACAGAATACGGTGACAACCTATTTCGCCTGCAGGACCGCAAAAAAGGTGATTATCTTCTAGCGCCAACGCACGAAGAGATGTTCACTCTTTTGGTGAAAGACCTCTACTCGAGTTATAAAGATTTGCCTCTATGCATCTATCAAATTCAAAACAAATATCGCGATGAGGCTCGACCTCGTGCTGGGCTGCTTCGCGGCCGCGAATTCGTGATGAAAGACGCCTATAGCTTCGATGTCACCGATGAAGGTTTGCGCACTGCCTATCAGGCTCAACGCGATGCTTACGAGCGCATCTTCACCCGACTCGGCGTCGACTATGTGATAGTCAAGGCAGATGCCGGCGCTATGGGCGGATCTGCTTCTGAAGAGTTTTTGTCGCCAAGCCCGATCGGCGAAGACACGTTTGTGCGCTCGCCGGGTGGTTACGCGGCAAACGTTGAGGCCGTTGCCACCGTTGTTCCTGAAGCCCTGCCGATCGAAGGTCAACCTGTGGCCGTTGTTCATGCATCGCCAAACACACCAACCATCAATGCTTTGGTCGAATTGGCCAATGCTCAGGTCAAGCGTGCCGATGGCCGCCAGTGGGCCGCGGCTGACACCCTGAAAAACGTGGTGTTGGCACTTACCTCGCCAGAGGGCAAGCGCTCACTGGTTGTAGTTGGTTTGCCAGGAGATCGCGAAGTTGATGCAAAACGCGCCGAAGCCGCCTTTTCGCCAAGCGATGTAGAGCCAGCCAACGAAGAAGATTTCGCAAAAAACCCTGCTCTCGTTAAGGGTTACATTGGCCCGGTTAAGAACGGCGAGGCCGTTTTGGGTCTCGAGGGCACCTCAAAGATTCGCTACCTTCTCGACCCACGGGTGGTTGACGGAACCGCCTGGATTACAGGCGCGAACGAGTCAGAAAAGCATGTTTTTGACTTGGTTAAGGGTCGCGATTTTGAAGCCGACGCAATTGTCGACATCGCCGAAGTGCGCGCAGGCGACCAAGCCCCCGACGGCTCGGGCGCGCTTGAGCTTGCTCGCGGCATCGAAATCGGTCACGTCTTTCAGCTCGGTCGCAAATATGCCGAGGCGCTGGGTCTAAAAGTTCTCGACGAAAACGGAAAACTTGTCACGGTAACCATGGGTTCGTATGGCATTGGTGTGACCCGCATGGTGGCCGTATTGGCCGAGGCTAACCGCGACGAAAAGGGTTTGATTTGGCCCGAGGCCGTGTCTCCAGCCGACGTTTATGTTGTTGCCGCGGGCAAAGACGAGGCTGTGTATCAAGCAGCCGAAAAGATTGTCGCAGAGCTAGAGGCGAAGGGCAAGACTGTCATCCTGGATGACCGCGTCAAAGTGAGCCCAGGCGTTAAATTTGGCGATGCCGAGCTAATCGGCGTTCCAAATATTGTCATCGTGGGCAAGGGGCTCGAGAACGGCGAAGTCGACCTCTGGAACCGCCGGTCGGGCGAGCGTCGCCCGGTCAAGCTAGAATCGGCTCTGGCTGAATTGCTATAAAGCACTTTCGCTACAAGTTTCAAATCACTAAATTTACAACTAACTAACGGCCTGGGAGGCATTTTCATGGACATCGACTTGAGCGTTCTGAGGTTCATTGAACGAGAGAAAGAAATCCCATTTGCCGATTTGGTTTCGATCATTGAGGCGGCAATTCTTGCTGCCTATCACAAGCACGTTGGCAACACCGACGAGGCTCGTGCCGAGCTAAGCAAATCGACCGGGCATGTCAACATTTATGCACCAACCCTCGACGAAGAAGGCAACAAGGTTGGCGAAACCACCGTTACTCCCGAGAACTTCGGGCGTGTGGCTGCAGCGGCGGCAAAGCAAGTAATTTTCAATCGTCTTCGCGAAATTTCAGACGAAGGTATCTTTGGCGAATTTCAGGGCAAAGAGGGCGACATAGTCGCCGGAGTTATCCAGCAGGGCCAAAAGCCATACATGGTTTACGTCGACCTCGGCACGATCGAAGCCATTATGCCCCCAGAAGAGCAGGTTCCTGGCGAAGACTACTCTCACGGCAAGCGCATCCGAGTATTTGTGACCGCTGTAAACAAGGGAACCAAGGGCCCGCAGGTAACCGTTTCGCGCACCCACCCAAGCCTCGTTCGCAAGTTGTTTGCGCTTGAGGTGCCCGAGATTGCCAGCGGTGTAGTTGAAATTGTTTCGCTTGCCCGTGAAGCCGGCCACCGCACCAAGATCGCAGTTCGCGCACACGAGGCAGGTGTAAATGCCAAGGGCTCGTGCATCGGTGAGCTGGGTCAGCGAGTTCGGGCGGTTCAATCAGAGCTGAACGACGAAAAGATCGACATTGTCGATTACAGCGATGATCTGCCAACCTACGTGGCACAGGCTCTATCGCCGGCCAAGGTCTCAAGTTCTTACACTCTCGATGCCGCCACCAAATCGGTTCGCGTGCTAGTGCCAGATTTTCAGCTTTCGCTGGCAATCGGCAAAGAGGGGCAAAACGCTCGTTTGGCCGCTAAATTGACCGGCGCCAAGATCGATATTCAGCCAGACAGCATTCTCGACGGCGAATAGTTCTAGCCGTTTCGCGCAGCAGGGGTTAGAATGGTAAGAACCTGCGTTGGTTGTCGCCAACGTTCCGAACGTGCAGAGTTAATTCGCGTGGTCGAGCAGTCAAATATTTTGATTTTTGATCACAACAATGCTTTGCCCGGCCGCGGGGCTTGGCTTCACAAGGCGCAGCAATGTTTAGAGTTAGCAATCACTCGAAGAGCTTTTATTCGAGCTTTGAAACTTAAGAGCCAGCCCGACACATCAGGGTTGACTTTCACTAAAGAACAGGCAGAAACGATGTTGGCAAACAAATGAGTAACTCGAAATGAGTACCCAACAGCTTTAACGGCCTGCCCTGTCTAGGGAAGGCCCCAGACAGGAGAAACAAAAGTGGCGCTACCACGCGTATACGACATAGCTAAAGAACTTGGAATCGATTCCAAGGTTGCCCTAGCCAAACTTCAAGAACTCGGCGAATTCGTCAAGAGCGGTTCTTCAACCATTGCCCCTCCGGTGGCCAAAAAACTTCGTGATGCTTTCCCAAACGCTGCACCTAAGGCAGAAGCGCCAAAGGCTGCGCCGAAGGCGACCCCAGCGCCTGCACCTGCCGCACCTGCCGCACCAGCGGCTGCGCCGGTTGCAGCAGTTCCAGGTCCAGCTGCCCCAGCAGCGCCCGCTCCAGCAGCGCCAGCGCCCGTGGCTTCAACTCAACAGGCAGCTCCAGCAGCTCCAGCAGCTCCCGCTGCTCCAGCGGCTCCGGCAGCGTCGAGCGCAGCTCCGGCGGCTCCAACTCCGGCTGCAGCAACTCCAGCAACTTCAACTCCGGGCATTCCACGCCCTGGCAACAACCCATTCGCTGCATCTCAGGGCATGGGAATTCCTCGCCCGGTTAGCCGCCCTGGCAACAACCCATTTGCGCCTTCGCAGGGCATGGGTCGTCCGGGTGCACCTCGTCCGGGCACTCCTCGTCCGGGCGGTCCACGTCCGGCTGGTGCCGGTGGCCCAGGTGGCGCTGGTCGTCCGGCTGGTGCCGGTGGCCCTGGTCGTCCGGGTGGTTTCTCGGGTGGCCCACGTCCGGCTGGTGCTGGTTTCCAGCGCCCAGGCGGCGCACCGGGTGCCGGTGGCGCTCCGGCAGCAGGCGGTTTCTCTCGCCCAGGCGGTGGCCCAGGCGGTCGCGGTCGCGGTGTTGGCGGCGGAACCGCAGGTGCCTTCGGTAAGGGTGGCGCACGCGGCCAGAGCAAGGCTCGCAAGTCAAAGCGCGCAAAACGCGAAGAATTCGAACAGAGAAGCAATGCTCCATCGCTTGGTGGCGCGATTGTTCCACGCGGAGATGGTTCAACTGTCATTCGCATCCGTCGCGGATCTTCGATTCAAGACTTTGCAGACAAGATTGAAACCAACGCGGCTCAGCTAATTACCGTTTTGTTCCACCTCGGTCAAATGGCTACCGCTACTGCATCGCTCGACGAAGATACCTTCCAGATTCTGGGCGAAGAGCTTGGTTACAAAATCGAAGTTGTGTCGCCTGAAGACGAAGAGCGCGAGTTGTTCGAAGGCTTCGGTCTCGACATCTCTACCGACTACGACGACGACGAAGATGACCTGGTTGCCCGCCCGCCTGTTGTTACCGTTATGGGTCACGTTGACCACGGTAAGACCCGCTTGCTTGACACCATTCGCAACTCGAACGTTATCGCGGGCGAGGCCGGCGGCATCACCCAGCACATCGGTGCATACCAGGTGCACGTTCAGCACGATGGCATCGAGCGCGCGATCACCTTTATCGACACCCCGGGTCACGAGGCGTTCACCGCTATGCGTGCCCGCGGTGCTCAGGTTACCGACCTTGCAATTCTTGTTGTAGCAGCCGACGACGGCGTTATGCCGCAAACAATTGAAGCGCTTAATCACGCTCAATCTGCTGGCGTGCCAATTGTTGTTGCAGTCAACAAGACCGATAAAGAGGGTGCAAACCCAGCCAAGATTCGCCAGCAGCTAACCGAGTTCAACCTGGTTGCCGAAGAATATGGTGGCGATGTTATGTTCGTCGATGTCTCTGCGCTAACTGGCAAGGGCATGGCCGAGCTTCTCGATGCAGTTCTGCTAACCGCCGATGCTGCACTCGACATGCGAGCAAACCCAAACAAGGATGCCCGCGGTGTTGCCATCGAAGCCAACCTAGATAAGGGTCGCGGTTCGGTTGCCACTGTGCTAATTCAGTCTGGAACCCTGCGCGTTGGTGACTCAATCGTTGCCGGTGCGGCCCACGGCCGTGTGCGTGCAATGTTTGATGAAAACGGCAACGCGGTTGAAGCCGCCGAGCCAAGCCGCCCGGTTCAGGTTTTGGGTCTTCAGTCAGTGCCTCGAGCCGGCGATACCTTCGTGGTTACCGACGACGAGCGTCAGGCGCGTCAGATCGCCGAAAAGCGTGAAGCCGCAGATCGCAACGCACTTCTTGCAAAAACTCGCAAGCGCATCAGCCTCGAAGACTTCACCAAGGCCCTCGAAGATGGCAAGGTTGAGTCACTCAACCTCGTTATCAAGGGTGATGTTTCTGGTGCCGTTGAAGCACTCGAAGACTCACTTCTCAAGATCGAAGTTGACGACTCTGTTCAGTTGCGCATCATCCACCGTGGTGTTGGTGCAATCACCGAATCTGATGTCAACCTTGCCACTGTTGATAACGCGATCATCATCGGTTTCAATGTCAAGCCAGACAACAAGGCCAAAGAGCGCGCAGACCGCGAGGGTGTCGACATTCGTCAGTACTCGGTCATCTATGCCGTTCTCGACGACATCGAGAAGGCTCTCAAGGGCATGCTCAAGCCAGAATACGAAGAGGCGCAGCTCGGTACCGCAGAGGTTCGCGAACTGTTCAAGTCTTCAAAGGTCGGAACCATCGCAGGTTCGATCGTTCGTTCTGGTTCGATCAGGCGCAACTCGCTTGCCCGCGTTCTTCGCGACGGCAAGGTTCTCGTTGACAACCTCAAGATCGAGTCGCTAAAGCGCTTCAAGGATGACGCCACCGAAGTCAAGACCGACTTCGAATGTGGTATCGGACTTCAGGGCTTCAACGATCTTCAGCTTGGAGACATCATCGAGACCTTCGAAATGCGCGAAAAGCCTCGCGCCTAAGGAACTGACAGATGGTAGACGTTGCCCGCGCCAGAAAGCTGGCGGAACGCATTAAAGTTTTGGTAGCCGAAGCCCTAGAGAAGGCCGTAAAGGACCCCGATCTAGGCTTCGTCACCATCACCGACGTAAAAGTTACTCCCGATCTTCAGCACTCAACCATTTTCTACACGGTTTATGGTTCGGCCGAAGATAAAAAGCGCAGCGGTGAAATTATCGAGCGCAACAGGGGAGTGATTCGCCGTCAGGTTGGTCACAATTTAAACATTCGACTAACCCCAACCATTGAGTTCATCGCCGACGAAATTCCAGAAACCGCGGCTCACATGAACGACTTGCTTGCCGAAGCCAGGGCGCGCGACGCAGATGTTGCTCGCATCGCCTCAGAGGCCAAGTGGGCCGGTGACGAGAACCCATACAAAGAGCCGCGCCAAGTTGCTGACCCGTATGACGAGGACGAAGACTAAATGTCTTCTGGCCTGGTTCTAATCGACAAGCCTTCTGGCTGGACCAGTCACGATGTGGTTGCTCGCCTTCGCAAGATTGCGGGCACTCGTCGGGTTGGCCACGCCGGCACGTTAGATCCAATGGCTACGGGCCTTCTTGTTATTGGCATTAATTCGGCTACAAAATTGCTCACTTTCTTGGTTGGCGAAGATAAAACCTACGAAGCAACGATTCGTCTGGGCGCATCCACCATCACCGACGACAAAGAATCCGACTATCTAGAGCTTGCTTCGGTTGCTGATCTGAAAGCCATCACTACTGACAAACTAGAAAAGGCTTTGGATGCGCTTCGCGGTGACATCATGCAAGTGCCTAGTTCGGTCAGTGCAATCAAAGTAAACGGCGAACGCGCTTATGCCAAGGTGCGCTCGGGCGACGAGGTAAAACTTGCTGCTAGGCCGGTTTCAATCAAGCGATTTGCGGTGGTTGGTCAACCGCGCCCAGTTGAAGAAAGCGGTCAAAGTTTTATTGATTTTGATGCGGTGATTGAGTGCACCTCCGGAACATACATTCGGGCGTTGGCCCGAGATTTGGGCGCCGCTCTCGGCGTTGGCGGCCACCTCACCGCACTGCGGCGAACCCAAGTGGGCAGCTATTCAGTAGCCGATGCTCAAAGGCTAGAAGACCTAACTTCTGAAAACCTATCCGTATTAGATATCGCGGTTGCCGCACGGCAACAATTCACCCCACGCGAATTGAGCAGCCAAGACGAACTCGACCTGCGTCACGGCAAGCGCCTCAAGGCAGGCACCCAAGCGGCTGAGCCAATTGCTGCTTTTGCGCCAGATGGTCGCCTGGTTGCCATGCTTACCAAGTCGGGCAAAGATCTGAAATCCTTGGTCGTTTTTGCGGTGCACACAGATGCTTAATTGGCTCTACGAAGGTCAACTCTGGATTTATTCGATTGCCGGTATGTTGGCCGTAATTCTGGGGCTGATCAAACGCAAACCGAGTGGCTTAACCATTGCCTGTGTGGCTCTGGTTGAGCTTGGGCTGCTTCTTCAGCTCGGCGCTTCGGTGGTTCTAGTGATTGGTGGCGAACGCGCCAAACAAGACACTTTTGAATTCTTCGCCTATTTGCTGGTGGCAATTTTGATTCCGGTTGGGGCAGCCTTCTGGGCCTTAATCGAGCGAACAAGGTGGTCGACAGTTATTTTGGGCGTCGGCGCTCTAACAGTGGCAGTGATGCTGGTGCGCATGAATCAGATTTGGACCGGTTCTAACTAGATAATTCACCTGCCGTTCACCCGGTGAAAAGGTTTGCTTCACATAGCAAAGCAACTATTTAGGCATGACTGTGAATGTCGAACGACCGATTGCTGTGCGCCGCAAGCTGGCCGCCAAACCATTCTCACGAGCAGACCGTCTTTTCTTTGGTGTAGCCAAGGCGGCTGCCTTCTCGGCGATCGTCATCGTATTGCTAATTCTGGCTTTCTTGCTTAGCCGGTCGGCCTCAACTTTTGCCGAACAGGGCATCATTGATTTCATCTTCGGTTCAACCTGGGATGCCTCGCTTAGCCCAATCAAAATGCAACTTTGGCCAATGCTTTGGGGCTCGATTCTGATTTCACTTATCGGAACCGTGTTGGCAGTTCCGATGGCAATTTCGATTGCCTATTTCATCGAGTTCATGGCGCCAAAGCGTGTGGCAAAAGTAGCCACGCTGGTTGTTGACCTGATGGCTGCAATTCCTTCGATAGTTTTGGGCCTCTGGGGAGCCTTCGTGTTCACCGATGTAGCTGCTGGCTGGTCTAAGCAACTGAATGCCCTGTTTGGTTTCATTCCAATTTTTGAAAACAACTCAGACAACTTCCTTCGCAGTCCGTTCATCGCAGGTTTAGTGGTTACTGTCATGATCGTTCCGATCATCGCCTCTATAACCCGCGAAATTTTTAGCCAGATGGACCGCGACATAATCAATGCTTCTTTGGCGCTGGGCGGCAACCGCGAATCAACATTGCGCAAGGTAATTCTGCCAACCGCCGGTGGTGGCGTGGTGGGTGGCATTCTGCTCGGTTTGGGGCGCGCCCTCGGCGAAACAGTTGCAATCCTCTACGTTTTGAACCTTGTCTTCGATACCAACTGGTACCAAATTCTCGAATCAAAGGGTGGCTCGATCGCCTCGATGATCATTTCAAAATTTGGTGAAGCTGGCCCCGAAGAAGTCGGTGGCCTCATGGCTGCCGGCGTGGTGCTATTCGTTTTCACCCTGATTATCAACGCCCTGGCGTCATACATCGTTGCAAAGGCTCAACCATGGAGAAAATAATCGACCTCAGCCCTGTAGCCCGACCAGTCGGTAGGGAATCTGCACCCTGGTCGCGAATCCAACTCAAGACTCGAGTGGCCGTTGCATTCGCTTCGGTTGTTCCAGCCATCCTTGGTTTGACTGTGCTTTTGCTCACCGGCATAGATTTCATGGCGATGCTGTTTGCGGTTTTTCTGCCAATTCAGGTTATAGCTGCGGCCCTAGTCGGTGTGTTGGTTTACGGTCGGCGCGGAGTTTTAGAGGGTCTGCTGGTCGTCGTGACCATTTTCTGCGCTTCATTCATCGTGGTTCTGCTCGGGTCGGTTCTCTGGTCGGTAATCGCGAATGGCTCGCAGGCCCTCAGCTGGCAATTCATCGGCCAGAACAACTACTACATCAAGCCCAACACCAGCCTTGAATATGGTGGCGTGGGTCACGCGATCATCGGTTCGCTGCTTATCGTTGGCACCTCAACCCTGGTCACGGTGCCGATGGGGTTGGCCACGGCTGTTTATCTAACCGAAACCCAGGGCAAGACCAAGGGGCTCATCCGCACGTTGCTACAAGCCATGTCTGGTTTGCCATCGGTGGTTTCCGGTCTGTTCATTTACGCCGCGTTCATCGCCTCTGGAATCACTACCTATGCAGGCTGGACAGGCTCATTGGCATTGATTCCTTTGATGTTGCCTACTGTGGCGCGCGTTTCAGAAGAGGCCCTTCGACTGGTTCCGCAAGAACTGCGTAACGGAGCGCTCGCACTGGGCGCTCCCGCGTGGCGAGCATTCATGCTGGTAACTTTGCCGGCAGCTCGTTCTGGAATGGTCACTGCCGTACTTCTTGGAATTGCCCGCGTTATTGGCGAAACCGCCCCACTGGTGTTGACAACCTTTGCCGCTGACCGCACCAATTTGAACCTTTTCGGCGGAGCAATGGCTTCACTGCCAACCTATCTCTTTGGTTTTATTTCAATGGGTTTCGACGAGAGCATTCAGCGCGCTTGGGGTGCCGCTCTAGTCATCATGATCCTGGTAGCCATCCTTTTCACAACCGCGCGTCTAGCGTCGCGCACCCGCACAACGGCCAGAAAGTAAAGCGAACATGACACTAAACGACTCGCACCTTCGCTCCGAAGACGTAAATGTCTGGTTTGGAGAGCGCCACGTGCTTAAGAACGTTTCGCTAGAGTTTCCAAGCAACCAGGTCACAGCTTTGATTGGTCCTTCGGGTTGCGGAAAATCTACTTTCATCCGCACGTTGAACCGCATGCACGAGCTGATCCCCTCGGCCGGTTTTGGCGGCAAGGTGTTACTCGACGGCGAAGACATCTATGGTGAAGGCGTCGACCCGGTAAAAGTTCGACTCAAGGTAGGAATGGTCTTCCAAAAGCCAAACCCCTTCCCAACCATGACGATCAAAGAAAACGTACTTTCTGGGTTAAAGCTGTCGGGCCGCAAGTCGGAAAACGCGATTGAACTTGTCGAGACCTCGCTGCGTCGAGCGTCGATTTGGAACGAGGTGAAGGATCGCCTTAATGACCCTGCGATTTCGCTCTCGGGTGGGCAACAGCAGCGCCTTTGCATCGCGCGTTCTTTAGCGATGGACCCTGAGGTTTTGTTGATGGATGAGCCATGCTCAGCGCTAGACCCTGGATCGACTCGTCGCATTGAAGAGACGATTCTAGAGCTTGCGCCACAGATGACGATTGTGATTGTTACTCACAACATGCAACAAGCCCAGCGCGTTGCAGACCAAACCGCTTTCTTTTTGGCCGAGGATGGCAACCCGGGCTATGTGGTCGAGTTTGGTCGCACCGAGCAGGTTTTCGAACAGCCGATTGATCCTCGCACCAACGACTATGTCAACGGACACTTCGGGTAACCCATTGTTCACCTTGGCTTTGCTTTAAAGCCACGCAATTCGTTCATTCGGTTAACTTTCGGTTGGTTCAATAAGAGCGTTGAAAGACAAACATTAATCTAGGAGAAATCAATGAAACGCTCTCTAACTGGCATCATCGCAGCGGTTGCTCTAGCTAGCACAGTGGCACTTGTTGGCCCAGCTGCCATGGCCAAAGAGACCATCAAGGCTTCGGGTGCTTCTTACCCAAACGCAATCCTTCAGGCTTGCAAAACCCACTACGCAGATGCTGACCTCGTCTACACCTCAACTGGTTCAGGCACCGGCCGATCACAGTTCAAGTCAGGCGCTACAAACTTCGGCATGTCAGATGCTCCTTACAAGGCTGGCGACGCCCCAGCAAAGATGACTTACATTCCACTTATCGGTGGCCCAATCGCCATGGTTTACAACGTTCCTGGTCTAACCAAGGTCAACCTAACCGCGCCGATCATCGCCGACATCTACCTTGGCAACATCACCAAGTGGAACGACAAGGCAATTGTTGCCATCAACAAGGGTGCCAAGCTTCCTGCCGATGCAATCCAGCCGGTTTACCGCCAGGATTCTTCGGGAACCTCAGAAAACTTCACCGCTTACCTAGCTCAGGCTGCTGCCGGCAAGGGATTCAAGGCTGCGTCAACCTTCAACACCATCACTGGTGTAAAGGGCACCGCTGCCAACCAGAACACCGGTGTTACCACCGCTGTGAAGAACACCAAGTTCTCGATCGCTTACGCTGACCTCTCAGACGCAATGTCTCAGAAACTGCAGACCGCTTGGCTAAAGAATGGTGTTGGCCAGTTCATCAAGCCAGATGTTCGCTCATCAAAGACTTTCTTGGCACAGCAGATTGTTAACAAGAAGGGCGTGGTTAGCTTCCAGTACACCGCACCAATCAAGAACGCTTACAACCTGTCGCTAGTTTCTTACGCACTTGCTCCAGCGGGTCGCGGCCAGGCAGCCGACAAGTATGTTGCTGGTTTCCTAACCGACTTCGTCAAGTCATGTGCACCGGCTGAGGCAGCAAAGATTGGCTACGTAGCAATCGATGGTCAGCTAAAGGCGACCGCGCTAAACCTAATCGAGCTGATCGGCTAGTTTCAAAGATTCATCGGGGGAGAGCACGGCCAATCTCTGGTCGTGCTCTTCGCCAGTTTCAAATAGAAATAGATCGCAGGAGATGGAAGATGTTCAAGAAGACTATTAGCGCATCAGTTATTGCTCTAGGAATTTCGATGGGGCTAACCGCTTGTGATCCACCCATGCCACCCGATGTTCTAGCCGCCCTGGCTGAGCAAACCGTCACCTGTGAGTCGGGGGCCGTAAACGTAGCCTTTCCAGCATCCGTAGCAGACCTTACCGGCGGCTGGCAGGGCGCCCTTGCCGATTCATGCGCCGATATGACCATAAACGTTGTCGATGCCAACGACGAATCGGCCGACGTAATCATTTCTGCGACCGGCGAATTCTCGGCTGCCTGTAAACCTTTTGAACAATTGCCCTTTGCCCAAGATGGCATGGTGCTTGCGTTTCTCAACTCCGAGCTGGCATCTCTAGATATCACTCCAGAGATTGTTGCCGGCATTCTCGCCGGCAAAATCACCGACTGGAGCGACCCCGCGATTACCGCAGTAAACGGCGGAGTTGCTGCTAGCGCCTTAGCAATAAATGTTCTTCCAACCGCCCAGGCAAATGGACTCGGCGAAACCAAGGCCTGGCTTTCGAGCCTTGGGTTAGACAATTCGGCCTCAAAGGTGTCACCAATTCCCTTTGATGACGGCATGGCACTCACCTCGATGGCAGAGGGCGACG
This sequence comes from Rhodoluna sp., assembly GCA_024641985.1. Classification (GTDB taxonomy): domain Bacteria; phylum Actinomycetota; class Actinomycetes; order Actinomycetales; family Microbacteriaceae; genus Rhodoluna. Next base: position 316,114 of record JAHEBZ010000001.1, read on the forward strand.
TCGCACTAACTACCTACTCGTCGGCGCTCTACAACTACTCAACGGTGGCTACCGTGAGCTCGAACGGCGAGGCGCTGCAATTTCTAGGCGGCTTTGCGCTTACTGCCAACCTGTGTGGCGAAGACACCCTGGTTAAGCGAGCAGTAGTTAAATATCTCTTGCGCCAAGACTCACAGGGGGCCTTGCTTTCGGGTGTAGTTTTGCCGCTTGCCGATGATGTTCGACTCGCCGCAGTTACGAAGGTCTCAAAAGGTCTTCCAGTGCCATCTGATTTGCCCACTCCTGAACAGTAGGCAAGGCTCGATTGGTTAGGCTTGTCGAATGGCTGAAACCAATAAAACCCGCGGTGTCGGTCGCTTACTAATTGCGGTTTACGCGGTGTTTGCGATTTCGGCTTCGGCACGCGCTCTCTACCAATTGTTTCGTGAGTTCAACCAAGCTCCGCTTGCCTATACGCTCTCTGCATTGTCTGCCGCCATCTATGTTGTGGCCACCATTGCACTGGCAAAATCAGGTCGGCTCTGGTCAAAAATTGCCCTAACTGCCGTCAGCCTTGAGTTGGCTGGCGTTTTGGCAGTCGGAGTCCTAAGCTTCACGCATCCAGAGTTGTTTGCTCACCCTTCTGTTTGGTCCAAGTTTGGGCAGGGTTATGGCTACATCCCGCTCGCGCTGCCAATTTTGGGGTTAATTTGGTTGCGTCGCGCGGGGGCGGCAAAACAATGATCCAGTGGTCATCGATACAAAATGTGCCAACCGATTTTGCTCCAACGGCGGTCACAATCGGCAAGTTCGATGGTGTTCACCTGGGCCATCTCAAGCTCCTGGCTCAACTCACCGAGGCTGCAGAGCAGGCCGATCTTTCGACCGTGGTTGTCACCTTCGATCGGCATCCAGATTCGTTGCTCAATCCCGCAATTGCCAAGCTGCCGCTGATTGGCCCAATGCAAAAGCGTCACCTGCTTCTCGAAGCTGGTGTAGATGCCACTCTCACGTTGACCTTTGACGAAGCGCTAGCTTCACTCTCTCCGGCTGCGTTTGTCGAGACCATCTTGGTTCAGGCTTTGAGGGCAAAAATAGTGATTGTCGGTGAAGGGTTTCGGTTTGGGCACCAAGGCGCAGGCAATGTGGCCACTCTTCGCGAACTTGGGGCGCAACACGGCTTTTCAGTTCGCGAGGTAGCGCACGCCTCGATTGATGGCGAAAAGGTTTCGACCACACGCATTCGCGAAGTTCTCGATGAGGGCAACGTTGCTAAGGCTTCAGCCATGCTTGGGCGCGACCACATTAACACGGGTGTGATCGAGCACGGTCTAAAGATTGGTCGCACGATTGGGTTTCCCACGGCAAATCTTTCGCGCGAGGCCGAGGGTTACCTGCCTCTCGATGGCGTTTATGCCGGCTGGCTATATGCCGACGGTGAGCGTTACCCAGCCGCGCATTCGGTCGGCATTAACGAGACTTTTCAGGCTGTGCCGCGCTTAGTCGAATCTCATGTGCTAGATCGAAAAGATCTCGATCTTTACGACAAAGTTGTCACGCTTGAATACATCGAATTTGTAAGGCCATCGGCAAAATTTAACGGCGTCGATGATTTGATTCTGGCCATCAACGACGACCTCGACAAAATTAGAGAAATCTTAGGGGTTAAGCGGCTCGCTTAACTGCTGATGCGAACCAAGAGTGCGTCAATCGATGCGAGCCAGAGAGCTTCATCCTCTGTAAATTTCTTGAACTGTATCGAGGTTTTGCTCGAAGCCCCTAAGTCTGTGAATCTGATCGAAATTAAGCCATACTCATCGGTGGCTAATTCGATGCGTTTCGGAATGCGAATGTTCGTGAACGCTCCGGCTCGAGTTTCACCCGAGCTGTCTCGGTAGCTAAATTGACCGCCCTGCTCAATTTTTCCATCGAAATCCTGACCAAAAGTTTGGGCTAAACCGGGGCGCTGATTAAAGCGGCACAGCACCTCTTTCAAGGGCATGTCAAGCAGCAACTCGGTCGAGAAACTGCGGGCCTGCCCGGCCGGGCGGCGCCAGCGCGGTCTAAAACCTGCCCAAAATTCCTCAACCGGCATGAGCTACTTTTTTGGCTTCCGGTCAAAGGCCAAATAACCGTAGGCTGCCACTGCAAAGGCCAATGCGGCTAGTGAGTGCAGCACAAAGCTTGCAGCCATGCCCAGGCTCATAAAGATTTGCAAACCGGCCAGGGGCAGTGCCCAAATTATAAGAATTGGAATAAAAATTAGTGACCACCAAGCCCGCTTTTTTGTGCCTTGCCAAACGGCCCAAAGCGAACCTACCGAAACCGCTAGGGCAGTGATTTGGCTGTAAGCCTCTGTATCGATCGGGCTGAAGGTTTCGATTGCGATTAGAACAGCTAAAACCAGCGGAATGAGCGAAAAACGCTTGGCATCGAATTTATTGGCCAGCCAAGTTTTCTTAGGGGCAGCAGATTTCTCATTCACACTCAAAGTTTAGGCATGGTGGCTAAACTTTGAACAAATCGAGCAAGGGAGATTGAATGACATTCGCAGGAGCAATCAAAACCTGTCTAACCAAATACGCTGACTTCCGAGGGGTGGCTAGCCGCCCAGAGTATTGGTATTTCATCTTGTTTACGTTCTTGGTCTCGATTGTGCTGAGCACTATTGATTCGTTGCTGTTCCCAACCGATCCCGATTCCAACCCAATCGCCATGTCACTGCAGATCAACCCGTTAAGCGATTTCGCCGGTCTGCTCTTCTTGGTTCCAACCATGGCAGTGCTGGTAAGGCGCATGCGAGATGCGGGATTTAGCGCCAAGTGGTTACTCCTGATGGTTTTGCCCATCCTTGTATTGATTATGTCTCTGGTTGTCGCCGCACCCAGCCTTGAAAACTTTGATGTCGCCAGCGAAAACTCTTTGATCGCGCTTGTGTTCGCAATTTTGCCGGCCGTTGGCTTGGCTGCTGCCATTCAAATGTTCTACTTCGTCGTTACCCTATTGAAAACCAAGAAGCGTTCGGGGCAGGTTCAAGACCATGGCATTCAAGACCAGACTGGCACAACCGCCTAAAATCCTCTAAGATTGTTAGGTTGCCGTGTATCGGCCGCGGATCAAGAGAGCAAAAACAGTCCGTTATTTGCGCCGCGCAGTTAGTTCGAAAGGGGAACACATTATGGCTCTAGCTCCAGAAGTGAAGACCGCAATTATCAACGAGTACGCCACTAAGCCTGGCGACACCGGTTCTCCTGAGGTGCAGGTTGCAGTTTTGACCCAGCGCATCAAAGATCTAACCGAGCACCTAAAAGAGCACAAGCACGACCACCACTCACGTCGTGGTCTCTTGATCCTTGTAGGTCAGCGTCGCCGTCTTCTTGGTTACCTCCAGGGCGTAGACATCAACCGCTACCGCGCGCTAATCGAGCGCCTAGGTTTGCGTCGATAACCAGCCTCTGGCCGTTGTCGAATTTCGATTCTTCACGAAAACCGCTTCACCTTCGGGTGGGGCGGTTTTCTTTTTGGTCGCTTATCTGGCTCGCCTTATAGCCTTTGTCGCAAGGCTCTGGTAGCCTTGCATAGAGCGACGTGGCAGGTTTGCTGGTCTTCGGTTGTGGGTCTTGATTCAAAGTCAAGGTTTTCTACTGCAGACCAGGGCATCCCTCCAATGTGGGCAAGTTAACTTGCCGCGAACGCTCACGCGCGCACTAGCCAAACTTTCGGCCACACCGGCCTTCGGCTGCGCACAGAGCAAAAAAGAGGAGGGACCATGGAAGGTCCAGAAATCAAAGCAACAGAAGCAATCATCGACAACGGAAAATACGGCAAGCGAGTTATCCGCTTCGAAACCGGTCGTTTGGCTCAGCAGGCACAGGGTGCCGCAGCCGTCTACATCGACGAAGAGACCATGCTGTTCTCGGCTACCACTGCAAGCAAGCAGCCAAAAGACCAGTTCGACTTCTTCCCACTAACAATCGACGTCGAAGAGCGCATGTATGCCGCTGGTCGTATTCCAGGCAGCTTCTTCCGTCGTGAGGGTCGCCCATCAACCGAGGCAATTCTTGCCTGCCGTCTGATCGACCGCCCATTGCGTCCGTCATTCGTTGACGGTCTTCGCAACGAAATCCAGGTTGTTGTAACCGTTATGTCTATCGAGCCAGACGAACTTTACGACGTTGTGGCTATCAACGCGGCATCTATGTCGACACAGCTTGCTGGTCTGCCATTCTCGGGTCCAATCGGTGGTGTGCGTGTTGCACTAATCGACGGCCAGTGGGTTGGCTTCCCTAAGCACTCACAGCTAGAGCGCGCAGTCTTCAACATGGTTGTTGCCGGTCGTGTCATCATCGAGAACGGCGTCGAAGACGTTGCAATCATGATGGTTGAGGCAGAGGCTTCAGAGAACGCAATGGATCTCATCGCTTCAGGAGCCAAGGCTCCATCTGAAGATGTTGTGGCACAGGGTCTTGAGGCTGCAAAGCCATTCATCAAGGCGCTAGTTAAGGCTCAGGCCGATTTGGCGGCAGTTGCTGCAAAGCCAACCGCCGATTACCCAACCTTCATGCCTTACACCTCTGAGGTGTTCGCTGCTGTCGAGGCCCAGGCTGGCGCCGAGCTTGCCAAGGTTTACCAAATCGCAGACAAGGTTGCCCGCCAAGACGCAGATGATGCATTGAAGGCAAGCACCAAGATTGCACTAGAGGGCAAGCTAGACGAAACCCAAATGCTTCAGTTCTCGGCTGCATACAAGTCAGTAACCAAAAAAATCATGCGCACCCGTGTTCTCAAAGAGGGCATCCGCATCGATGGTCGTGGCCTAAAAGACATCCGTGCCCTAGACGCCGAGGTTGCAGTTATTCCTCGCGTTCACGGTTCAGCAATCTTCCAGCGCGGCGAGACCCAAATCTTGGGTGTTACCACCTTGAACATGTTGAAGATGGAGCAACAGATTGACTCGCTAAGCCCGGTCAAGTCAAAGCGCTACATGCACAACTACAACTTCCCTCCTTACTCAACCGGTGAGGTTGGTCGTGTTGGCACTCCTAAGCGCCGCGAAATCGGTCACGGTGCGCTCGCAGAGCGTGCGTTGGTGCCGGTTCTTCCAAAGCGCGAAGACTTCCCATACGCAATCCGTCAGGTTTCTGAAGCTCTTGGTTCAAACGGTTCAACCTCAATGGGTTCTGTTTGTGCATCAACCCTTGCGCTGCTAAACGCAGGTGTGCCACTTCGTGCACCGGTTGCCGGCATCGCAATGGGTCTAATCTCAGACACCATCGATGGCAAAATCCAATATGCAGCACTAACCGACATTCTTGGTGCCGAAGACGCCCTTGGTGACATGGACTTCAAGGTTGCCGGTACTCGTGATTTCATCACCGCGATTCAGCTCGACACCAAGCTCGATGGCATTCCTGCTTCGGTTCTTGGAGGAGCTCTAACTCAGGCTCGCGACGCCCGCCTTCACATCCTTGATGTAATGGCTCAGGCAATTAGCGAACCAGACGAGATGGCGCCAACTGCACCACGCGTTATTGCAGTCAAGATCCCAGTCGACAAGATCGGTGAGGTGATTGGCCCTAAGGGCAAGATGATCAACCAGATCCAGGAAGACACCGGAGCAGACATCTCAATCGAAGATGACGGCACCGTTTACATCGGCGCAACCGATGGTCCTTCTGCAGAGGCTGCAAGGGCTGCGGTTAACGCGATTGCAAACCCACACGTGCCAGAAATTGGCGAGCGTTTCCTAGGAACCGTTGTGAAGCTAGCCACCTTTGGTGCCTTTGTTTCTCTAGTTCCAGGCAAAGACGGCCTCTTGCACATCTCAGAGCTTCGCAAGATCTCGGGTGGCAAGCGCGTCGAGAACGTTGAAGATGTTCTCGAGGTTGGCCAAAAGCTCCAGGTCGAAATCACCAAGATCGATGACCGCGGAAAGCTTTCGCTTGCCCCAGTCGTTGAGGGTGAAGAGGGTGCTGCAAGCACCGACTCTGACGAAGAGTAACCAACCAAATAACCAAAGAAAGTTCTGGGCTTAGCTGTGAGTGAAGTTCTATTTCCGCTTGACCAGAACGAACTCTCGTTCACCGCTTCGGGAGGAAGTTCGATTCGTCGAACTATCCTTCCGAGCGGTGTTCGCGTTTTAACCGAGTCGATGCCCGGCGCGCAGAGCGTTTCTGTTTCTTTCTCGGTAGCCGTGGGTTCGCGCGACGAAACCGATGGCCACCATGGTTCAACACACTTCCTTGAGCACCTGTTGTTCAAGGGCACTAAAAAACGAACCGCTCTCGACATAGCAGTCGCATTCGACTCTGTCGGCGGTTCATCCAATGCTTCTACGGGCAAAGAAAACACCAACTACTACGCCAGGGTTCAAGATTCAGCACTGCCGGTGGCGGTAGATGTGATCGCCGACATGCTCACATCTTCACTTATCGATCCAACCGAATTCGAGAGCGAACGAACCGTAATTCTCGAAGAGTTGGCCATGAACGATGACGATCCTCAAGATGTAGCTCACGAGGCGTTCAGCGCTGCTGTGCTAGGTGATCATCCGCTCGGTCGCCCAATTGGTGGCACAAACGAAACCATTAATGCCGTCACCCGTGAAGCCGTGTGGCAGCACTACCAGCAAAACTACCGCCCCCAAGATCTTGTGGTTGTGGCTGCCGGTGGAGTCAATCACGCCAACCTAATCGACCTGGTCGAGCAAGGTTTAGTTTCGGCCGGCTGGGATCTAAACAAGGCGGCTGTGCCTGTGCAAAGGCGCATTGCCGGTCAAGTTCAAGTAACTCGCGGTTCGGCACTAAACGTCATAAACCGTCCCACCCAACAGGCCAACATTTTGGTTGGAATGCAGGGGCTCATCGCCGACGACGAACGTCGATATGCCATGGGCATCCTCAACACAGTTTTGGGTGGTGGCATGAGCTCTCGAATGTTCCAAGAGATTCGTGAGAAACGTGGTTTGGCATATTCGGTTTATTCCTTCAACCAGGGCTACTCCGACGCGGCCTATTTCGGCCTATACGCAGGGTGCTCGCCAGCAAAAACCGAAGAAGTGACTCGTTTGATGGTCGCCGAATTCGAAAAGATTGCCACCGACGGAATCCGCGAAGATGAGCTCGAGCTTGCCAAGGGCAACATCTCGGGAAGTTTAGCCCTCAAATTTGAGAGCACCGCGGCCCGCATGAACCGCTTGGTGGCAGCCGAAATTGTGAACGGCCAGTTCTATGACCTGAACGATTCGATGGGGCACGTCAACGCCGTAACCATCGAAGATGTGCGCTCTCTGGCCGCCGAATTGGCTGGTCGCGAGCGTTCGATTGTTGCCGTCGGCGACATCAAAGAGTCAACCTTCAAAGACTTTATCTAGGATTACCTTGTGACCATTAAAGTAGCCGTAGTCGGTGCCACCGGAAGAATGGGCAAGCTTGTGCTTGACCTGATCGACGCATCGCAACACACAACCCTGCATGCCGCGCTCGATTCTAAGAGCGCACTCACCGAGCTCATCGGAGCCGACGTTGTCTTCGAAGTTACCCGCCTCGAGGTTAGCGAGCGGGTAGTCGAATATTGCATCGCAAATGACCTAAAGGTTGTCGTTGGCACGAGCGGTTGGTCTGCACAAAAGTTAGCTGCACTCATACCAAAACTCGAGGCGCAACCAGATGCTGCAGTGTTAGTAATTCCAAACTTTTCTATCGGGTCAATGCTGGCAAGCTCGTTTGCTGCTCAGGCGGCCACTTTCTTCGACTCAATCGAAATTATCGAAGCCCATCACGCTGGCAAAATCGATTCGCCTTCGGGCACAGCCGTTCGAACCGCTGAGATGATTCACGAGGCCCGTAAAGCACTTACTCAACCTTTGATTCCAGGGGTTGGTCAAACCGCCCGCGGCGAAATTGTTGCGGGTGTGCCAATTCACAGTCTTCGCTTAGCCGGCGTTTCAGCTAAACAAGAAATCCTGTTTGGCGGTGTCAACGAAACCCTCACCATCAGCCACGAGGTCAGCGCGATCAACTCATACTCATACGGCATCATGGCAAGCATCAGGGTTGCGGCGGCAGCAACCGGCCTAATGGTTGGTTTGCAGTCTGTTGTCGACGCAACTGTCAGCTAGTGAGCGCAACCAAAGTAGGCGCCATCGTTATGGCGGCACTGCTGCTCATGTATGTGGTTTTGCTTGCTAACACCGGCGTTCAGTTGTTGCTCATAGATTCTGCATTGGCAAAAATCATGGGCGCCCTAATTCTTGCGTTTCCCGCCTTCGGCTTGTGGGCCATCATTCAAGAATTTCTTTTTGGCACCAGGGTTGAATCACTCGAACGTCGAGTTCAGCAAGAGGGCGTTTGGCCAGAAATCAACTTTGAGGCTCGCCCAAGCGGCCGGCCCATTCGCAGCTCGGCAGATCAGATGTTCGAGCAATTTCGCCAAGCTGCGGCAGATGCCCCCGCCGATTGGCACAGTTGGTTCAACCTGGGTTTGGCCTACAGCGCCGCAGGCGATCGACGCCGTGCTCGCGCCGCCCTCAGAAAGGCAATCGCCCTAGCTCCGAAGAACTAGGGCGACAAATCTGGTGCCAGTTAGTCGTTCTTAATAACGCCGATGCGCTTCAAACCGATATAGATCTGGCAGCCAAGGCAATAGTTAAATGCCGCGTTCAAGAAGGCTGCAAAAAATGCCATCGACGCAAAAATTGTCAACCCAACGGTGTTGTCGAATGCTCCAAGCACAAGCCCAATGCCAGCAACGATGAAACCGACTACCTGGGCAAACTTTGGTGGCCGAGGGTCTTCAAGTTCTTTTGGTGCAGCCAAACGAGGGCGCACAAATTTCTTGAACAGCAAACCATAAGGGTGCTTGGCGGTTCCTTGGGTGGCGCCCCAGGCAAACGAGGCGGTTATTACTGCAAGCAGAATGAAGGCCGCATCGGCGGTCGCTGGGTCGAGGCCCAGAAACACTGTGATTAGAAGTAATACCGATGTTATAACGGCGCCAAATCGAGGCCCGCGTGGGTCGATGCCTTTAGGTGCAGAGTTTGATTCGCTCATTAGATGTGAAAGCTCCCTAGTTCGTCTTGAATAGTTTCTGGTTTCGCAGCCCCACCAATTCTTGAGGTAATTCGACCATTGTGGTCGAGTACCAAAGTCGTTGGAGTTTGAAGAATGTTAAATTTGTTGGCCAAATCAAGCCGGTTCGTTATGTCTACCTCAATGTGCAGCACATCGGGGGTGTGTTCTTCGAGCTCGTGAAACAAGCGGGCAGTTTGTTTGCACTGTGCGCACATCTCAGATGAAAACTGCAAAAATGTTACGCGCTCACCAAATTTGGTAACCGGTTGGCCATTCTTGATGGCACCAATTTCCGCTAGGTCGATTAGTTCGCCACCCGAAATTCGCTTCGATTTGCCGGTTCGAGCCTTCCAAATGAGGCCAATAATCGCGGCCAGAGCCACGAGGCCCGCAATTATGAATATCTTTGTCTCGATCGGCATACTCCAAGGCTAATCCAACTCCCAATGCCCGGGTGTTTTGTTGCCGAATCTTACGTACCGCAAAAGGGTAGGCTAAAGGTGTGTCAGACATTATTTTTCGCAGCGACGTAACCGTCGAACTTGTCCGCTCGAATGCAGCCGACTCAGATGTGCTTTTCGCGGCTCGCGTTTCAACCCAAGGTGAGCAAACCCTCGAGGCCGCAGCGGCTCAAACCGATGCCGCCGAGGATGAAAAGCGCTCCAAGGGCCTCATCAACTACCTAATGCGCGATCGTCACGGTTCACCGTTTGAGCACAACTCAATGACCTTCTATGTTCAAGCGCCAATTTTCGTGTTTCGCGAGTTTATGCGGCACCGCATTGCCTCATATAACGAAGAGTCGGGTCGCTACAAAGAGTTGAGCCCGGTTTTCTATGTGCCTGGCCCAGACCGCAACTTGCTTCAGGTGGGCAAAGCCGGCCACTACGAGTTTTTGCCTGGCAGCGCCGAGCAAGTGGCACTTGTTGAGCAAGAGTCACGCATGGCTTCTATTCACGCCTACGAGTCATATCAGCGCATGCTCGAGGCCGGCGTTGCCCGCGAGGTGGCCCGCATCGTGCTGCCACTAAACATCTATTCGAGCATGTATGTCACCATGAATGCTCGCGCTCTCATGAACTTCTTGAGCCTAAGAACTAAGCGTGAGGGCACTCACTTTCCTTCGTTCCCACAGCGCGAAATCGAGATGTGCGCCGAGAAGATGGAAGAGCAGTTCGCCAAGTTGATGCCTTATACCTACGAGGCATTCAACGCCAACGGACGCGTTGCCCCCTAGTCGGCAAAGTTTTAGCTTAAGCAGCTTTTGAAACCCTCGGTCTAATCGCCGAGGGTTTCTTTTTCGTCTACCGGCGGATACCTGCGGGTGAGACGCTGCGAAAGAGGAGTGCGCCGCAGCAAAATTGCCAAAACAATTCCAGTCACTATCGCGCTGATCATATCCACAAATATGGTGAGGGCAAAGGTTGCCACCAACAAAATAATGTCCAACCATGATTCTTTAGCTATGGTCAGTAGCTCTTGAGGTTTGATCATATGCACGCAGGTTGCAAGCAGAACTCCACCCAGGGCTGACAACGGAATTTGGGCTACAGCCGGTGCCAATAGCAAAATTACTGCTGCCAGCACAAGGCTGTGCGTTAGTGCGGCCAATTTCGAGTTTGCACCGCTACGCACGTTCACTGCCGTGCGGGCCAAAGCTGCGGTTGCCGGCACGCCACCAAAGAAGGGCACCACAATGTTGGCTAATCCCTGGCCAAACAACTCGCGATTTGAATCATGGCGTTCCCCGCCGCCGCGCATTCGGTCGGCCACCTTGGCCGAAAGCAAACTTTCAAGAGCCGCCAGCACCGCTACGGCAATTGCCGAGGGAATCAACGACCACCAATTTTCAAACTGCAGAAAACTTACGTTAAAAGTGCCAACCCGGTTTGGTAGATTTCCAATTCTTTCCACTGGAAGGCTTAATAAGTTAGCTACTGCGGTGGCGGTAAATACCAGCAGCAGTGCCGTTGGAACCCTTGGCGCAAATCGTGAAATTAGAAGAATTAGCCCGGCAACCACCATCGAGATGGCAAATGGAGTTGCGCTTGATTCGACGCTTGCTGCCGCTAGGGCATCGCCGGCCTTGCGGTAAATCTGCTCTGCATCGCTAGGTGCTACGCCGAAGATAAAAGGAAACTGTTGCAGCGCAATAACAATCGCCAAACCAGCCGTGAAACCTTCAACCACTGCGGTAGGAAGTTTATGCACGTGTTCGCCAATGCCGGCAACGGCCGTGAGCGTGAGTAAAACACCCGCCATGAGGCCAACCAACAAAACTCCACCGGCACCAAAATTATGAAAAATAGGCATCAAAACTACGGTCATGGCGCCGGTTGGCCCAGATACCTGCAGTCTGCTACCGCCAAAGATTGCTGCCAACGCGCCAGCAACAATCGCTGTGGTTAGGCCAGCCTCTGGCCCCAAGCCAGATGCGATGCCAAAGGCAAGAGCGAGCGGCAATGCAACGATGGCAACGGTTAGGCCTGCAACAAGGTTTTTCAACGGATCACGCTTGGCATCCGTGAAATCGGCCTTCGTTGGCAATAGGTTCACCTTCACAGCCTTGCCACAAACACACGCCAAGTCAAATACCTAACCCGCTAGGCTTGAGGCATGTCGCACAAGAACATTTTTGGCCAGACCCTGGTCGCTCTCGTAACCCCAATGAACGCCGATGGCGAAGTTGACTGGGCTGATACCGAGAAGCTAATTGACTACGTCATCTCTAACGGAGCCGACGGCGTTGTGGTTACGGGCACCACCGGCGAGACAAGCACTCTTACCGATGCCGAAAAAATCAAGCTGGTTGAGGTTGGCAAGTCGGTTTCAGGTGGTCGCGCCAAAATAATCACCGGCGGTGGTTCAAACGAAACCGCTCACGCGATGCAGCTATATAAAGCGTCCGAAAAAGCGGGTGCCGATGGCATCATGGTGGTCACTCCTTACTACAACAAGCCAACCCAAGCCGGCGTTCTCACGCACTTCAGAATGGTTGCCGATTCAACCGACTTGCCCGTAATCCTTTACGACATTCCAGGTCGCACAGGTGTTGCCATTTCGCAGGACACCTTCCACCGCGCAGCCAAGCATCCAAATATCATTGCCGTCAAAGATGCCAAGGGCGATCTGGCTCAGGCAACTCGAATCATGAACGAGACCGGGCTAATTTACTTCTCGGGCGACGACTCAAACATCCTGGCTCACCTGGCAATTGGCGCAACTGGTTGCATTTCGGTCACGGCTAACATCGCGCCGGCGGCATATCGCGAGCTAATCGATGCCGCTAACCGAAACGATTTTCACCACGCTCTAAACGTGCACAACAGCCTCGATCCCCTTCAGCGCGCTGCCATGACCCACGTGCCAGGCACGGTTGCGGCCAAATACATTTTGAACGGCCTCGGAGTCATCTCTAGCCCTCGCGTGCGTCTTCCGCTGGTGGGCCCAGAAGATTCAGAGGCGGCTCGCATCGAAGCCGACATCGACCTGGTTGGTGCCGTAACCGGCCTCAGCTTCGACAACTTCCGACCAGACCGCAACGCAGCCGCAGGTGGCGCATTGCCAAAGGTAGCCGGAACTACAAGATAAAGAAAAGAGAACCATTGGTTCAAACCCTTCCCGAACCAGCAAAGCTGCGCCCGGGCGTCTTACGTATCATTCCGCTTGGTGGCATCGGAGAAATCGGTCGCAACATGACCGTTTTCGAGATCGACGGCAAGATTCTCATCGTTGACTGCGGCGTGTTGTTCCCCGAGGAACACCAGCCCGGCATCGATGTGATTCTGCCTGATTTCGGCTACTTGCGCGACCGCCTCGACGACATCATCGGTATTGTTTTGACTCACGGGCACGAAGATCACATCGGAGGAGTCCCATATCTGCTTCGTCTGAAGCAAGACATCCCGTTGATTGGTTCGGCGCTAACTTTGGCATTCGTCGAGGCCAAGCTAAAAGAACACCGAATCCAGCCTTACTCGATGGTTGTAGCCGAAGGCCAACGCGAGAAAATGGCGGGGTTCGATCTTGAATTCATTGCCGTCAACCACTCCATTCCAGATGCGCTCGCCGTGGTCATCCGAACCAAAGCCGGCACAGTGCTGCACACCGGTGATTTCAAAATGGATCAGCTTCCGCTAGATGGCCGCCTCACCGACCTGCGTGCCTTCGCGCGCGTTGGTGAAGAAGGTCTCGACCTTTTCATGAGCGATTCGACCAATGCCGATGTTCCGGGATTCACTCCACTCGAAAAAGATATTGGCCCGGTAATCGAAAACATCATTTCGAGATCCAAAAAGCGAGTGATCGTGGCCTCGTTCTCGAGCCATGTGCACCGTGTTCAGCAAGTGGTAGACGCCGCTAAAGCCAACGGCCGCAAGGTTGTTTTGGTGGGGCGCTCGATGGTTCGAAACATGCAGATTGCAATCGATATGGGTTATCTAAAGGCCGATCTCGAAGATTTTGTTGACTTGAAGCAGGCTAGAAACCTCGATGACAATCAGCTCGTCTACATGTCAACCGGCTCGCAAGGTGAACCAATGGCCGTGTTGGCGCGAATGGCAAATCTTGAACACGACATCGAAATCGCCGAGGGTGACACAGTCATTTTGGCCAGCTCGCTCATACCTGGCAACGAAAATGCGGTTTATCGCGTGATCGATGGGCTAACCAAACTTGGTGCAAACGTGGTTCACAAGGGCAATGCAAAAGTGCACGTATCTGGCCACGCTGCCGCCGGTGAATTGCTTTACTGCTACAACATTTTGAAGCCAAAGAACGTCATGCCGGTTCACGGTGAATACCGCCACCTAATTGCCAACGGAAAACTTGCCGAGCAAACCGGTGTCGCACACGAGCGTGTGCTGATCACCGAGGATGGCTGGGTTGTCGACCTGGTCGACGGTGTTGCCGAAGTTGTTGGTGCGGTTGAGTGCGGCCTGCTTTATGTCGATGGCAAAACCGTGGGCAAGATCACGGATGAGGATCTAAAAGACCGAAGAGTTCTTGCCGAAGAAGGTTTCATCTCAATCTTCTGCGTGGTTGACTCTGCCGGTCGAGTCAAGGTTGGCCCAGAAATTCGTGCGCGCGCATTCGCCGAAGACGATCATGTTTTCGATGATGTTAAGCCGCTCATTGAGCGCGCTTTGGCGGCGGCAGCCGGCGAGGGAGTGCGCGATCCATATGCGCTTCAACAGGTTATCCGCCGCACCATTGGCACTTGGGTTAACAAGGCACATCGCCGCCGCCCAATGATCATCCCTGTGGTAATTCAAGACTAGTTTGCTAGCCCAAAGCCGTGCCTTGCTCAGTTCTGACGGGGGTGGCTGTTAGTTTTGAAGCATGGCTACAAGAAGACCCAACCCGCCTCGCAAACCGGTTGCTAAGGCTGCGCGAACTGCACCCAGAGTGCGGCAGTCGCCGGCCTCTGCTCGTTCACCAAAGCAGCACGCGGGGCAAAATGTTTTTGTGGCATTGCTTGTGTCTATCTGGATGGGCCTGGCCCACACCGTTGGTGCGGGTGCACGTGCGCTTAGCCCAGACAAAATTGCCAAAGAAGACCGACGCGACGGCCTTGGTTTCTTAATCTTTTTGCTTGCGATCGCAGGCGCAATCTTCGGCTGGTTTTTGTTCAAAGACCCATTCGCTAAAGAGTTCAATGCGCACACCTTTGGCTTGCTCTTCGGGCGAGTAGCGTATGCACTGCCGGTGGTTATGGCTATTTTCTCCATCTACCTCATGCGCCATCCTTCAACAGTCCGCGACAACGGGCGCATAGGCATCGGTCTTTTTCTGTTTATCGTCTCAATCGCCGGTTTTTTCCATGTTTTTGCTGCCAAAGTTCCCGAGCCATCAAGCGGAGCTTGGCCCCTCACAATTGCTGGTGGGCTGTTCGGTTGGCTTGTTTCGGTGGCGTTTCTTAACACCCTCACCATCTGGGGAGCAGTGCCAGTTTTGGTTATTTTCGCTCTGGCATCGCTTCTAATCATGACAAAAACGGCGCCAAACCGCATCGGGCAACGTTTTCGCGAGCTCGGCCTTTACCTATTCGGCGAGTCGGCAGCTCAAACCGAACAACCAATCATCGAGAGCGAAATTCTCGACGCATTCGATGGCACCAAGGTGCCTTGGTGGCGCAAAGGCAAAACAGACGGCGAGCCGGCATTTGACACCCCGTTGGTTCCAGCCGACACCTACGTCGACGGCGATGGAGACGATTTTGATGTTCTCTTCGGTGATCCAATCGACGCCCATGTGCCGTCTGTTGATGCAACGGCAGCCGCCGGCTACGAAGGTTCAGTGACCGAGCCAATATCGTTGCCAGAGTCAATCCCAGTCGCGGCAACTACGCAGCCTGAGGTGTCGGCACAGTCGGGCCAGTCAGATTCAGCGTCAATTCCTAGCCGAACGACTAGGCCTTATCTAATGCCACCCCTCAGCATTCTCGTTCCGGGCACGCCGCCAAAAGCCAAATCGGCAGCCAACGATCAGATCGTCGCAGCAATCTCGAACGTCTTCAAAGAGTTCGGAGTCGAGGCTGCAGTTGTCGGTTTCTCAAGAGGCCCAACCGTCACTCGCTACGAAATTGAGCTGGCGCCTGGTGTAAAGGTCGAGGCAGTCACCCGATTAGCGAGCAACATTTCCTATGCCGTCGCAAGCAACGAGGTTCGAATTCTTGCCCCAATTCCTGGCAAGTCACTAATCGGCATCGAAATTCCCAACACCGATCGCGAGACGGTTTCGCTTGGTGATGTGTTGCGCTCAGATGTTGCTACTAAAAGTCTGCATCCGCTAACTATTGGCATCGGCAAAGATGTTGAGGGTGGCTTTGTGATTGCAAATCTTGCCAAGATGCCACACTTGCTTGTTGCTGGTGCTACCGGAGCCGGAAAGTCGAGCTTCGTAAACTCCATGATCACTTCGATCTTGATGCGTGCCAAGCCTGCAGAGGTGCGCATGGTCCTGATCGACCCCAAGCGCGTCGAGTTGGCCGCCTATCAAGGTGTTCCACACCTCATCACCCCAATCATTACAAACGCAAAAAAGGCTGCCGAGGCTTTGCAGTGGGTCGTCAAAGAGATGGACATGCGCTACGACGACCTTGCTAGTTTCGGCTTCAAGCACATCGATGATTTCAACCGCGCCATCGTTGCGGGTGAGGTCAAGGTTCCAGAGGGCAGCAAGCGCATTTTGCAGCCATATCCATACCTGCTTGTGGTGGTAGACGAGCTCGCCGACTTGATGATTGTTGCTCCTCGAGATGTCGAAGATTCGATTGTTCGCATCACCCAACTTGCCCGCGCTTCGGGCATCCACCTGGTGTTGGCAACCCAGCGACCTTCTGTTGATGTGGTTACCGGCCTGATTAAGGCAAACGTGCCTAGCCGTTTGGCATTCTCGGTTACTTCGGTTACCGATTCGCGTGTCATCCTCGACCAGCCGGGCGCCGACAAACTCATCGGCCAAGGCGATGCGCTTTTCTCTCCGATGGGCACAAACAAACCCATGCGAGTGCAGGGCGCGTGGCTTAGCGAAAGCGAGCTACACAAGATCGTCGAGCATGTGAAAAAGCAGATGGAGCCCGACTATCGCACCGATGTCGACGAGCCTGTAGTGAGCAAAATCGTCGATGCCGATATCGGCGACGACCTCGAGGTATTGCTTCAAGCGGCCGAGTTAATCATCAACTCGCAATTCGGGTCAACCTCAATGCTTCAGCGCAAGTTGCGAGTCGGTTTCGCCAAAGCGGGAAGGCTAATGGACTTGCTGGAATCACGTCAAATCGTTGGGCCAAGCGAGGGCTCCAAGGCTCGCGATGTGCTTGTGCAACCAGAAGATCTAGCCAGAGTGCTTGGCCAGCTTCGTGGCGAACCAGGGGCGAGAGTCACACCCGCGGTAGCCCACGCAGCCGCCCGAATCGATCTTCCAGCAGAGCCGGCAAGCAATTTGGCCGCAGGCAACTTCGAAGAGTTTGTTCCTAGAGCCACCGTCGATCGTTCAATCATTAGCGGCGGCAATGGTTTTGGTGACGACGAAGATGGCGACGAAGATGCCTGGCAATTGACGGGTCGCCAATAATGACTGGTTCAAGTAAAAACAGCCCCTGGAACGTGCCCAATGCCATCACTGTGGCCCGCATTCTCGCGGTTCCATTCTTCATTTGGTCGCTGGTTGCAATCGCCGATACCGAATCGCCAATGCGATGGGTTTCGGTGCTTATTTTCATAGTCATAATGGCAAGCGACGGCATCGACGGGGCGATAGCCCGCAAACATGGGTTGATAACAAACCTCGGCAAAATTCTCGATCCGATTGCCGACAAAGCGCTGCTTGGCGGTGCGCTCATTGCGCTTTCCATTCTGGGCGAAATAGCTTGGTGGGTAACAGTTGTAATTCTGGTCCGCGAACTTGGCATCACCATATATCGCCTGATTGTCATCAAGAAACGCGTGATTGCGGCATCTGGCGGCGGAAAGCTAAAGACCATCGTGCAGGCCATCATGGTCGGTTTTGTCGTATCACCTCTAACCGCTTGGTTCCCCGGCGATGCCTACCTGGCATTTGAAATTGCATTGATAAACATCGCAACAATTCTCACCATCTACTCCGGCCTGCAATACATGATCGCTGCGGCCAGGGCAAAGGCTTAGATGACAGCAGAGCGATTGATAGCGGTAATGGCCGAACAAAAGCTTAAATTGGCCGTCGCCGAATCGCTCACGGGCGGGTTGCTCGCCGCGGCACTTACCGAGGTGCCTGGCGCTTCGAAGGTTTTTCTTGGTTCTATAACCGCTTATCAGTCGGTGCTCAAGCAGCAACTGCTGGGGGTGTCTGGCAAACTGCTCGAAACTCATGGTGCTGTTGACCCTGAGGTGGCGGCGCAAATGGCTGGTGGGGTTCGAACCAAGATTGCCCAAAAATCTGGCACCTCCGAAACTTCGGTTATCGGTGTGGCAACCACAGGCGTTGCCGGGCCCGAAATTCAAGATGGCAAGCCTGTCGGCAACGTGTTTATAGCCTTGGCGGGGCTACCCGTTGTGGGTGACGTGGTTTATGCCCACAAGTTCCAGGGTGATCGCACACAGATAAGGCAACAAACTGTTGCTGCTGCAATTCAACACATCTCGGAACATTTCGAGGCTTGATTCGGTTTACCTTTGTATGACTCACAGTTGTCTATCAGCAACGCCGGTTAGGCTTTGTCATAAGCAGCAGGTAAATTACTTAGAGAGCGATAGGAGGCTCCAATGGTATTAGTTCGTCAAGAAATCGGTGATGTACTCCGGGACTTCCGTTTGCAGAAGGGTCGAACTCTTCGTCAAATTGCAGGGCGAGCCAGCGTTGCCTTGGGTTATCTCAGCGAGGTTGAGCGCGGTCAAAAAGAAGCATCTTCAGAAATCCTTCTGTCCGTTGCCGATGCACTTGAGGTTCCTATTTCAGTAATCATGCGAGAAGTCAGCGATCGCCTCGCAATTCACGAGGGTGTCCGATTCAATGAGGTTTACTCGGCTGGCATGCAATACTCCGATTCGTCCTACATCCCCGACACGGTTCCTGCTGAATTCGTGGTCGATTACGATGCGGGTCTACTGAAATCCCTCTAAAACTTCAAAAACCCCGGGTCTTGGCCTGGGGTTTTTTGATTGTCACGCCAACCTAGATAGGGTCATTGAGTGCGACTTAGCCAATTCAAAGAGCTCATGCTAGATGAGTTTGGCCGCGAATACGCGGCGGTTATTTCGCGCGACCTTGTGCTTGGCCAGTTAGCCGACAAAACGGCCGATCAAGCTCTTGCGGCAGGGGAGGACCCAAGAGAGGTTTGGCTCGCCATTTGCTCGTCAGCAGGAGTGCCAAAGAGTCGCTGGCATGGCCTAAGCGGCGATAAGAAACAAAGGCCCGCAGGCAAGCCATAAGAACAAATACCCGAAGATTCGACACGCCAAAGAAATCAACTATCGAAATTTTGTTCGAAAATTGCTAGTCTTCTAACAACACAGGTTTTGGGTTGTTATCAACAGTTTGAAGTGCCAGAGCGAAAATGTCGCACGGGTTACCTAGTCTGAAAGCAATCCAAAAAGAGTAGAAGAGGAACGCAATGCCATCACCATCAGATCGCGAAAAAGCACTAGACACAGCTCTAGCGCAGATCGACCGCCAGTTTGGCAAAGGCTCGGTCATGCGTCTTGGCTCAGACGACCGCGCACCAGTTGAAGCAATTCCTACTGGCTCAATCGCACTCGATGTAGCTCTCGGCATCGGCGGTTTGCCTAAGGGTCGCATCGTAGAGGTCTACGGTCCCGAATCTTCTGGCAAGACCACTGTGGCGCTTCACGCAATCGCAAACGCACAGCGTGCGGGCGGCATAGCTGCTTTCATCGATGCCGAGCACGCCCTCGACCCAGAATATGCAAAGGCACTTGGCGTCGACATCGATGCATTGCTAGTTAGCCAACCCGACACCGGCGAACAAGCCCTCGAGATCGCCGACATGCTAATCCGCTCTGGCTCAATCGACATCATCGTCATCGACTCAGTGGCAGCACTGGTTCCGCGCGCCGAAATCGAAGGTGAAATGGGCGATTCTCACGTTGGTCTGCAGGCGCGTCTAATGTCACAAGCGCTTCGCAAGCTAACCGGTGCGCTAAGCACCACCGGCACCACAATGATCTTCATCAACCAGCTTCGCGAAAAGATCGGTGTTTTCTTCGGAAGCCCAGAAACCACCGCCGGAGGTAAGGCTCTCAAGTTCTATGCCTCAGTAAGGCTCGACATCCGTCGAATCGAAACCTTGAAAGACGGCACCGACGCCGTCGGAAACCGCACTCGCGTCAAGGTGGTTAAAAATAAGATGGCTGCGCCATTCAAGCAAGCAGAATTTGACATCATCTACGGTGTCGGCATCTCACGCGAAGGCAGCCTGATCGACTTCGGAGTCGAAAAAGAAATCGTCAAAAAGTCTGGCGCCTGGTACACCTATGAAGGCGACCAGCTGGGTCAGGGCAAAGAAAATTCTCGCAACTTCCTAATCAACAACCCAGCCATCGCCAACGAAATTGAAACCAAGATTAAGGCAAAACTGGGCATTGGTGTTCCGCGTGCTGTAGCCGATCTTCCGGCAGAAGAAGCAGCCGTTTTAAAGCCGAAGGCTAACGCAAGTTAAAGATGGCATTTAAAAGACGGGGGAGGCCTGTCGATTCGAATTCGAGTTCAATCGATGAAGATTCGGCAGGCGGCCCCCGTTCAAGCACTCGCGAGCGAAAGCCGCTAACCCCCGAAAAAGCCGAGCAACGAGCCAGAAACGTGCTGCTTCACCAGTTGGCCAGGGGTGCAAAATCTAAGCACCAACTGCGCAAAATTCTCGAACAACGCGAGATTCCATCAGAAATCGCCGAATTGGTTCTAGAGCGGTTCGATGATGTTGGTCTCATCGACGACCAGGCCTTCGCCGAAACGATAGTGAATAGTCGCTTAAATTTCAAGGGATTAGCCAAGAGCTCGATCAAACGAGAACTTGTTGAGAAAGGCGTCGATGCGTTCATCATCGAATCCGCAACAAACGACATAACTGCAGACACTGAGTTAGATCTTGCTAAAAACCTTGCCATCAAACGCTATCGGCAGGTTGCACACCTCGAGAGGGTTGCCCGCGATCGAAGGCTTGCGGGCTATCTTGGCCGCAAGGGCTATTCAAGCAACATTGTCTTTGCTGCAATTCGCCATGCGCAGAATGCCTACGACCAAAGCCTCGACAGCTAAAATGGTCATCTAATGACATCAACCACAAGCCAACTAAGCTACGAGGTTCGAACCTACGGCTGCCAAATGAACGTTCACGATTCAGAGCGCCTAACTGGCCTGCTCGAAACCGCTGGTTACACAGCCGTAGAGTCTGGCACCGCCGACATCGTTGTATTCAACACCTGCGCGGTCAGAGAAAACGCCGACAACAAACTTTACGGAAACCTCGGTCAGCTCTACACGCAGAAATTAGAGAACCCAAATCTTCAAATAGCCGTTGGCGGCTGTTTGGCTCAAAAAGACCGCGACACCATCATCAAGCGGGCTCCCTGGGTAGATGTTGTTTTTGGCACGCACAACATCGGTTCGCTGCCAGCTCTTCTAGAGCGTGCTCGTCACAACCAAGAGGCGCAGGTCGAGATTCTTGACAGTCTCGAAACCTTCCCGAGTGATCTTCCAACCAAACGTGATTCAACCTATGCGGCTTGGGTTTCAATTTCTGTTGGCTGCAACAACACCTGCACCTTCTGCATTGTGCCAAGCCTCAGAGGCAAAGAAAAAGATCGTCGCCCCGGCGAAATTCTCGCCGAGATAAAGGCATTGGTCGCCGAGGGCGTAGTCGAAATCACTCTTCTTGGCCAGAACGTTAACACCTACGGCGTAGAGTTCGGCGACAAGGGGGCTTTTGCAAAGCTTTTGCGCGCCTGCGGTGAAATCGAAGGTCTCGAGCGAGTCAGGTTTACCAGCCCTCACCCCGCCGCGTTCACCGACGATGTCATCGAGGCCATGGCTCAAACCCCAAATGTCATGCCGCAATTGCATATGCCCATGCAGTCGGGCAGCGACCGCATCTTGAAGGCAATGAAGCGCTCTTATCGCAGCGAAAAATACTTGGGCATTCTCGATCGCGTTCGCGCTGCCATGCCTCACGCTGCAATCACCACCGACATCATCGTTGGTTTCCCCGGCGAAACCGAAGAAGATTTTCAAGAAACCATGCGAGTGGTCGAGCAAGCGCGCTTCACTGTCGCCTATACCTTTCAATATTCGAAACGCCCTGGCACCCCAGCTGCAGATTTACCCGACCAAATTCCAAAAGAGGTCGTTCAGCAGCGCTACGAACGCCTACTCGAACTGGTTAATGCTTCTGCACTGGCCGAAAACCAGGCTCAAATCGGCCGTGAGGTTGAGGTGCTTGTAATCAACGAAGGTCGAAAAGATGACGCCACCAATCGAATGAGCGGACGCGCGCAAGACTTCCGTTTGGTTCACTTCGAGATTCCAGCCGGGGCACAGCGCCCTAGGCCAGGAGACATCGTTTCGGTTCGCGTTACACAGGCTGCCCCTTACCACCTGCTTGCCGACGACACGTCATTCTTTTCGTTGCGTCGCACTCGCGCCGGCGACGCCTGGGATCTGGCTGAAGCGGCCTCTTGTGCCGTGCCCACTAGCGGAGAGTCAAAGCCTCAAGTTTCGCTAGGCCTGCCTACATTGCGCAAGCCCGGCCACTAATGTCTGTGGCTAAGGCCAATCAGCTAATCGCCATTGTCGGCCCTACCGGCGCTGGCAAGTCTAATTTGGCCATCGACATCGCGCTCAACATTAACCAGCGTGGAGGCAAGGCCGAAATCATCAATGCTGATTCGATGCAGTTTTATCGAGGCATGAACATAGGCACTGCCAAGTTGAGTCACAGTGAACAACGCGGCATTAGGCATCACCTGTTCGATTGGCTCGATATCACCGACGAATCGACCGCTGCCGAATATCAGGCTGTGGCCCGCGAACTAATCGTTTCTCTCCAGCAGCGGCAGATCACGCCCATTCTGGTTGGCGGATCTATGCTCTACGTTGCCGCTGTGCTAAATCTCTTCGAATTCCCGGCCCGCGATGAGGCTCTGCGTGCCCAATTGGAGCAAGATTTACTCGAACATGGCCCACACGAAATGCACCGACGGTTGAAGGCCCTCGACCCGATTGCTGCCTCACGCATAATCGCGCAAAATGGTCGCCGCACAGTTAGAGCCATCGAAATCGTTACTCTCACTGGGCAACCGTTTGCGGCTGCTTTGCCCGAAGTGCCAGAGGATTGGCAACCCGTGCTCGAAATAGGGGTGAATGGCCCACGAGAAGACCTGCTCAAGAGGCTTGAGGCCCGAGTTCAGCAAATGTGGCATATGGGCTTGGTTGCTGAAGTGAAGTCGCTAGAGCCCTACGGAATTCGAGACGGCAAGACCTCGAGAAGTGCAATCGGCTATGCCCAGGCAATCGCGCAACTTGATGGCCTAATGACCGAAGCCGAGGCAATCGCCGATACGGTGCGGTTGACCCAAAAATATGCCAGGCGTCAAATGTCGTGGTTCAATCGCGACAAGCGCATCCACTGGCTCGATTATCAAGATGTCAACACCACTAACAAGGCGCTCAGCCTCGTGCACGAGTGGCTTGGCGTTTAGGCTTAGATCATGCAAAACGCTTTCGCTTTCACTAAGGGTCACGGCACCGGCAACGATTTCGTTCTATACCTAGACCCGAATGGCGAACGCCCACTGACTGCAGCGCAAATTGCAAAACTGTGCGACCGTCACTTCGGTGTGGGGGCAGATGGCGTAATCAGAGTCATCAAATCGCAAAACCTGCCAGAGGGGTCGGCAATTCTTGAAGAAGAGCCTTCAGCTGTTTGGTTCATGGATTACTACAACGCCGACGGCAGCATCGCCGAGATGTGCGGAAATGGCACAAGAGTTTTTGCGCGTTACCTCACCGAAAAGGGTTTGGTTTCTCTGACCGAAGGCGAAACCTTGTCTATAGGCACGCGAGCTGGAGTAAAAGACCTCCAACGCAACCTAGCCGGCTTTGCCGTAGACATGGGTCGCTGGAAGCTTGAGCCAGATGAAGTGTTGGTGAAAGCGGCAAATCTCGATGTGGCCCGACCTGGGCAGGGTATAAACGTCGGAAATCCACACGTTGTAGTGGCTTTGGCGCATTTGCAAGAGTTGGCCGAACTAAATCTGACATCGATGCCAGAGATTCAACCACTTCCCGCAAACGGTGCAAACGTCGAGTTTGTTGTGCCGGCAGATCCGATGGTCAAAGACGGCATCGGTTTCATATCAATGCGTGTCTTTGAGCGTGGCAGCGGTGAAACTTTGTCTTGTGGCACCGGCATAGTGGCAGCTGCGCTGGCAACCCGGCACTGGGCTGGCGCTGGAGCCCCTAGTCAGTGGTCGGTCAAAGTTCCAGGTGGCACTCTCGGGGTGCGCATGTTTGCCACCGAAGACGGCGAGCATGTTGGCCTAAGCGGCGCAGCCGAACTCGTCTACGATGGCTCGCTCGACCTTGCTGCGCTTTAGGCTCGGTTCTTTACCCGAAGAATTCGGAACGATTTAGCCGAATCTACGCGAATTGTTGAATAGTTCTCTGGTAATTCGGTCTCTAGCCAGCGATGCAGCGAGTCGGCACCGAGATTCTTCTGAACCACTAGGTAAGCCTCTGCATCCGATATCAGCCTCGGCAGCCAGTGCAGCATCAGCCCGTGCAAAATTTCCTTGCCAACTCTGATGGGAGGGTTAGACCAAATCCCCGAAAAGGTTAGGTCTTCGGGCACATCGTCGGGCTTGCAAACGCGAATGTTGGTAAGCCCCAATCGTGAAGCATTCACTCTGGTGAGTTCGAGCGAACGTTCGTTTACGTCTACCGCCCATACAATCGCGTTTGGCGAACGCTTTGCCAACGATAGGGCAATCGGACCCCACCCGCAGCCGATGTCAAGAAGGTTTCCGCTAGGGGGTACCTGATTCAAGTGATTAAGTAAAACCGCGGTTCCTTGATCGATGTGGTCCGGGCTGAAAATACCGCCAGCGGTTTGCACCGAAACGCTTTCGCCATCGATCGTCACTTGAATTTCTTTTAGCTTGTAGTCGCTGCCTGGGGTCTCCGAAAAATAGTGTTCCGAGGACATAGACGAAACACTATTACAGAAGAGCAAACTAGTGTTAGTTCTGTGAAAGACCAACCGATTGAACCCGATGAGCAGCCGACCTACACGCATGGCAGTTCGAGGGGAGATGAGGTAATCGAGCGCATCCTCAGGCGCGGTGAACGAGCATCGGCTTTGGGCGCCCAAGAGACGCACGGGCACAGTTCTTATGACGGCGATCAGTTCGATCTTGCCGACCGAACGGCGCTGAGGCGAGTTGCTGGGCTTTCAACCGAACTTCAAGACATCACCGATGTCGAATATCGTCAACTTCGGCTCGAGCAGGTCATTCTGATTGGGCTTTGGGGTGAAAATTCACTCATCGATGCAGAGAATTCGCTTCGAGAATTGGCCGCACTGGCCGAAACCGCGGGCGCCACAGTTCTAGATGGTTTGCTGCAGCGCAGGGCCCACCCAGACCCCGCAACTTATTTAGGAAAAGGTAAGGCCGAAGAACTGAAGGCCTTGGTTGCGGCTTCAGGTGCCGACACCGTAATCGCCGATACCGAGCTAGCGCCAAGCCAACGTCGAGCCCTAGAAGACGTGGTTAATGCAAAGGTGATTGATCGCACAGCCGTTATCCTCGATATTTTTGCTCAGCATGCCAAGAGTCGTGAAGGTAAGGCTCAGGTTGAACTGGCGCAACTCGAATACCTGCTCCCTCGCCTGAGAGGTTGGGGTGAGTCGATGTCTCGGCAGGCTGGTGGCCAGGCTGCCGGCGGTGTGGGCATGGGCTCGCGTGGTCCGGGTGAAACCAAAATTGAACTCGATCGCCGTCGCATCAACACCCGCATGGCAAAACTGCGCAAACAAATTGAGGCTATGGCTCCATCGCGCGAAACCAAGCGGTCGAATCGCAAAAAAAATGCAGTGCCAGCCGTGGCAATTGCGGGTTACACCAATGCCGGCAAGTCATCGGTTCTAAATCGAATGACGCAGGCCGGGGTGTTGGTTCAAAATGCGCTGTTTGCAACCCTAGACCCAACTGTTCGCAAGGCCAAAACCCCTGATGGTCGCGACTACACGCTTGCCGACACGGTGGGCTTTGTTCGCAATCTTCCCCATCAATTAGTTGAGGCTTTCAGATCGACCCTCGAAGAGATTGCCGACAGTGATTTGGTAGTGCACATCGTCGATGCGTCACATCCTGACCCTGCCAGTCAAATTGCAACCGTTCGCAACGTTATCGGCGAGGTTGGCGCGCGAGACATCCAAGAATTGATTGTCTTCAACAAGATCGATTTGGTAGACGACACTCAGCGAATGGCCCTAAGGGGGCTCGAGCCATTTTCAATTTCGGTTTCGGCGCGCACGGGTGAGGGCATGGATGACCTCGTTGCCCGCATCGCTCAACTTTTGCCCGAGCCAAATGTGATGGTTGCGGTGCTGATTCCTTATAACCGAGGTGATCTGGTCTCACGCTTGCACCTCAATAGCCGCATTTTGGTTCTCGACTATCGCGATGAAGGAACTTTTGTGCGTGCAATGGTCAAACCTGAACTTGCTGCCGAGTTGGCGAAGTTTTCGATTATTGTTTAGCCACTTCTTTAGCTAACCGCTCGCATTACAGCAACGACTTTGCCCTGCACCTCTGCAAGGTCACCGGGAATCGGCGCGAATGCTGAGTTGCGCGGCAACAGCCAGGTATGGCCATCTTGGCGTTTAAAGGTTTTCACTGTTGCCTCGCCGTCAATCATTGCGGCAACGATGTCGCCGTTCTCGGCGGTCTTTTGTTGGCGAACTACCACCCAGTCGCCATCGCAGATAGCCGCATCAATCATCGAGTCGCCATTTACTTTGAGCAAAAATAGGTCACCTTTGCCAACAAGTTGGCGGGGTAGCGGAAACACTTCCTCTATGTTTTGGTCGGCAGTAATAGGGGTTCCCGCGGCAATTTGCCCAACCATCGGCACCATTGCAGCATCGCCAATTGGCGTTGGGTTCTCGCTGACCAAGCCGCCTTGATCTTCCCAGCCTGGCAATTCGATTAGCACATCGATGGTTCGAGGTCGCTTCGGGTCGCGGCCGATGTAGCCCGCCAGTTCAAGCTGATTCAGTTGATGGCTCACGCTGGCAGTTGACGCTAAACCAACCTCTTCGCCAATTTCACGCATGCTCGGCACATATCCTCGATCGGCCTTAGAGCGTTGAATCGCCTGCAGAATTCTCTCCTGCATGGGGCTAAGACTCGAAGCTCTGCGGGTCTGACGTTTTTCTTCCATTCCGCGGCCTTTCTCAAATTGTCGGTGGCGCTCGATTAAATAGAGCAACTATCGAAACTGTATTCGGTAAAAATCCAGAAATCAAACATATTTTCGAATAATCTCAAAAATTTACTTGACAAAATGTCGTAGAGCGTTTGTATTCTTAATTTTATACGAACAACTGTTCGAAATAGAGATTCGAAGTTTCCACCGATTCAGCACAGAAAGGCATCAAGATGTCAAACGCCATCACCGTCGAGGCACGCAAGTTCATTCGTCAGGCAATCGTTGTTGCAGTTGTCACGGCTTCAGCCATCGGGTTCGTTTCCGGCCAGGCAGCTACCGCAACCAGCCAGGCCGGCAAGGTCTCTTTCGAATACGTTACGGTTCAAAGCGGCCAAAGTCTCTGGTCGCTTGCCTCTGAGCTTGCTCCAAATCAAGATCCTCGCGACTGGATCGCCAATGTGGTGTCACTAAACGCGCTTACCTCTGCCGAGGTGCAGGCTGGCCAACAGATCGCCCTTCCATAACCGATATAGTTGAGGTGTGGCTAATCTTCAAGACTTACCCCTCCGCGATGACCTAAAAGGCAAAGAGCCCTATGGTGCGCCTCAACTTTCAGTGCCTGTTTCTTTGAACGTCAACGAGAACACCCACCGAATCCCAGAAGAGGTTGCCATTGACGTCATTGGTCGCCTGGCGGCAGCTGTCCTCGATATCAACCGTTACCCAGATCGCGAATTTCTTGCCTTGCGTCAGGCTCTGGCCGATTACCTAAACGCCGAGGTGCACACGGGTTCGCCGTTAACCACCAACAATCTTTGGGCGGCAAATGGCTCCAACGAGGTCCTTCAACATATTTTCCAAGCTTTCGGTGGCCCCGGCCGTTCGGCCATGGGCTTCGATCCCACCTATTCCATGTATCCCCTTTTGGCCAAGGGCATGGGCACCGATTACATCTCTGCGCCGCGCGGCGAACGCTACGAGCTAACGCCCGATTTAATTCGCCAACAAGTTCTTAAGCACAAGCCCAACATTGTTTTGCTTTGTTCGCCAAATAACCCAACCGGCACACCGCTCAGTTTGGCTTGCATCGAGGCGGCCTACCAGGCTGTCACCGAGGCAACGGGGGGAGTCGTGGTTGTCGATGAGGCTTATGCAGAATTTGGCTCTGAAACATCGGTAAGTGCCCTTGCTCTTCTTGAGAATCGTGAGCGCCTCATGGTTAGTCGAACCATGAGCAAAGCGTTTGCATTCGCCGGTGCTCGGGTTGGTTATTTAGCTGCCGATGCTGCAGTAGTCGATGCACTCCGCTTAGTTCGTCTTCCATACCACCTGAGTGCTTTTACTCAGGCTGCGGCGGAGGCAGCGCTGGCTCACAGCAAGTTGATGCTCTCAACCGTTGCCGACATCAGCCTGCAACGCGATCGCATCGTAGACTCGCTGCGCGACATGGGCCTAGACCCATTCCGCTCCGATGCCAACTTTGTCCTGTTCGGCGGTTTGGCTGATTCCGAGCAAGTGTTTGAGGCTCTGCTCGAACGGGGAGTGTTGATTCGCAACGTTGGAATTCCAGGAACCCTGCGAGTTACCGCAGGCACAGAATCTGAGACAACCGCCCTCTTACACGCACTTCGCGAGGTCTTGGGTCGCTGATATCTGGCCGGTTGGCTAGACTTGAAGTATCCCAATGTCGCTTTTTGGCGAAAGGCAATTTCATGAGCCGTACTGCAACTATCAACCGCAGCACATCAGAGTCAAGCATCGAACTGACCATCAACCTCGATGGCACCGGTCGTTCAGACATCTCAACGTCGGTTCCGTTCTTCGATCACTTGCTCACAGCCTTCGCTAAGCACTCACTTGTTGATCTAGGCATACGCTCTAGCGGCGATACCCACATTGATATTCACCACACTGTCGAAGACACCGCAATTGTGCTTGGTCAAGCCATCAAGCAGGCCCTCGGCGACAAATCCAAAATCGGCCGCTATGGCGATGCCACCGTTCCACTCGACGACGCCTTGGCGCGTGCCGTTGTAGATGTCTCCGGGCGTCCTTATCTTGTCCACACCGGCGAACCCGCCGGTTTTGAGTTCCACTTGATCGGTGGGCACTTCACCGGTTCGATGGTGCGCCACGTTTTCGAAGCAATCGCATTCAACGCCGGCCTCACATTGCACGTGAATTTGCTCGATGGGCGCGATCCGCACCACATCGCCGAGGCCGAGTTCAAGGCATTTGCGCGCGCCTTCCGCAAGGCTGTCGAGCACGATGCTCGCGTCGACGGTATTCCATCAACCAAGGGCGCTCTGTGATCGCACCCCGCGTCGTCGTTCTCGATTACGGCAGCGGAAACGTTCACTCAGTTGCCCAAGCGCTTCAGGTCGCTGGGGCAAATGTCGAATTGACTCGCGATCGCGATGCTGTAATGGCCGCCGATGGCCTTGTTGTGCCCGGCGTGGGCGCTTTTACCGCAGTCATGCAGCAGCTGAATGCCGTAAACGGGGCCGACCTCATCGATCGCCGGTTAGCAATGGGCAAACCGGTTATCGGCATCTGTGTGGGTCTGCAGGTTATGTTTGAAAAAGGCGTCGAGCACGGCATCGAAACCGAAGGTTTGGCTCAGTGGCGCGGCACAGTCGAGCTTCTTGATGCGCCTCTTGTGCCACACATCGGTTGGAACACCGTAGAACCGCCGCAGGATTCAAAGCTTTTTGAGGGCATCGCCGACGAGCGTTTCTATTTCGTGCACTCATACGGTGTTCAGAATTGGCAGTATGACGGCCTAGGTCCAATTCCATCTCCGGTTCCCACTTGGGCCGAATACGGCACCAGGTTCGTTGCCGCTGTCGAACACGGCCCACTAACGGCAACCCAATTTCACCCCGAAAAGTCGGGCCAAGCCGGCATTAAGTTGCTCGGCAACTGGCTCGGCACTTTCTAATTTTTCGATTCAAAAGAAAGCGATTCAAATGGCAAACTATCTAGAACTTCTGCCCGCTGTCGATGTGGCCGATGGCAAAGCCGTTCGCCTCACTCAGGGTGAGGCCGGCTCAGAAACCGATTACGGATCCCCGGTAGAGGCAGCGCAAACCTGGATCAACGCGGGTGCCGAATGGATTCACCTGGTAGACCTTGATGCAGCCTTTGGCCGCGGCGATAACCGAGCAATCATCCGTGAAGTTGTTGACTCTGCAAAAACCGAATCAGGTCGAGGCGTGAAAATCGAACTTTCTGGTGGAATTCGAGATGATGCTTCGCTCGAGGCTGCGCTCGAGGCTGGTGCCACCCGCGTAAACCTTGGCACTGCGGCGCTCGAAAACCCAGAGTGGACAGAGCGTGTGATCGCCAAGTTTGGTGACGCCATTGCAGTAGGCCTTGACGTACGCGGCACCACTCTTGCGGCCCGCGGCTGGACCCGTGAGGGTGGCGACCTCTGGGAGGTGCTTGCCCGTCTCGAAGGTGTCGGTTGCGCGCGCTATGTTGTTACCGATGTAACCAAAGACGGCACGCTAAGAGGGCCGAACATCGAACTCTTGCGCGAGGTTATGCAGCGAACCAAGAAGCCTGTCGTTGCCTCGGGCGGCATCAGCTCACTTCAAGACATCACCGACCTTCGCGCCCTGGTGGCTGAGGGCCTTGAGGGTGCAATTTTGGGTAAAGCCCTGTATGCAAACAAGTTCACTCTCGAAGCGGCTCTGGCAATCGCCAACGCATAATCATGCAAAGCCACGACCACAAGCACATCAACCAAGATAAATTCGCCGATTCAGCCGGTGTGCCTTGGGCTGGTCGCTCATTCGAAGCTAATGGCTATGCCAATGACGATGGTTCGGCTAACCCCGCGCTCATCACTGCGCTCGAGGCATTCGCCGAAGGGCAAGTCAACATCGATCAGGTCATCGACCGTGTTCGTGAATCGCGGCTTTTGGTTCCTCTGGTGGCAAACCTCGGTGATTCAGAAATTGGCGCTCACGGTCAGCTGGTCGAAAAAAGCGCCGATTTGGCAATTGTCACCGTTAAGGGGCCCGACGGCCAAACGGCAATGCCGGTGTTCTCATCGGTGCAAGCAATGAACCGATGGAACCCAGCTGCCAGGCCGGTGCCCAGCGAGCCGGTTAAAGTTGCGCTCGCCGCGGCAGCTGAGTTGACCAATCGAATCGTTCTAGATCCGGGAAGCGACACAGAATTTGTCATTCGACGACCGGCAATTGCAGCCATCGCTCAATCCATCGATTGGAAGTCGCCAGAAGAAATACCTGCAGTTCACGATGCATTTGCAAAGAGCATCGAAAGTGAGCCAGAGGTTTTTGCCTTCGCACTGATGCAGGGCGACCCCCAGGCCAGGCTAGTTTCGGCCGAATTGATGGTCTTGCTAAGGGTTCGTCAGGGGCTCGAGAAAGATCAGATCGAAGCGATACTCGAGCGAGTCACAACCCGCTGGAGCGAATCTGAAGTTTTGGCTAAATTAGTCGACTCCATGACACTCAAATTGGTGCCAGCAGCCAAATAGGTTTAGTTAACCGGTCCGGTGTATTTCTCACCAGGGCCGGCGCCGGGTGCGTCTTTAATTGCAGAAGCCTCACGAAAAGCGAGCTGAACCTGTCTAAGGGCATCGCGAAGCGGTCTGGCGTGGTGGTCGCCAAGGTCTGCAGCAGCAGCCGTAATAAACCCAGCCGTCGCGTTAATTAGCTTGCGAGCCTCGTCGAGGTCGCCGCGTCGCCCATCCTCGGCAAGGCCGCACTGAACTGCAGCCACTGTTAAAAGGTCAACGGCATAGCGGCCAATCACTTCAACGGCCGGCAAATCAGCGATGTCTTGCAGCTGCTGTTCGGGTGCTTGTGGCTCGTTAGAGGTTTGGTTCGACGCTTCAACCGACAAGGGGCTTCTCCTTTTGAATTCTTTCTGCTAGGCTATCCCATGGCTCCGAGGTTTATCCTCGGTCAGAAGTGGATTCAATCCCACCCGCGTTCACCGAATTAGGTGGCCGGGTAAAGCTTAGAAACTTTCCGTTTCTGTACGCTCGAAGGCAATTGCCCTCGACGTGGCCACTAATGTCACGTCTAGAGGAGCTACCGATCAGCGATCCCCGTATCAACGAGCGCATCCGCGTGCCAGAGGTTCGCCTCGTCGGCGCAGCTGGTGAGCAAATTGGCGTCGTCCGCATTGAAGATGCGCTACGTATGGCCCAAGAACAAGACCTTGACCTAGTCGAGGTTGCGCCAACTTCAAAGCCGCCAGTAGCCAAGCTAATGGACTTCGGAAAGTTCAAGTACGAAGCCGCTCAAAAAGTGCGCGAGGCTCGCAAAAACCAGGTGAACACCGTTCTAAAGACAGTTCGCTTCGGGCTCAAAATCGACGATCACGACTACGGCACCAAGCGTGGTCAGATCGAACGCTTCCTCAAGGCTGGCGACAAGGTCAAGGTAATCGTAGTGTTCCGTGGCCGCGAACAGTCTCGTCCAGAAATGGGCATCAAGTTGCTTCAGAAGCTTGCCGAAGAAGTAGCCGAATTGGGTGCTGTCGAATCGAATCCTTCGATCGACGGTCGCAACATGGTTATGGTCATCGGACCGCTAAAGAACAAGGCAGACGCTAAGGCCGAAGCCAAGAAAGCTGCAGAGAAGGCCGCCAAGGCTGCATCTGCAGAAAAGCCAAACGAGTCGGCAGCCGCAGAAGCTGCCGAGTAGAAACAGGAGAAAGCAATGCCAAAGCAGAAGACCCACTCGGGCGCCAAGAAGCGTTTCCGCTTCACCGGTAGCGGCAAGATCATGAAGCAGCAGATCAACATGCGCCACAACCAGGAGCACATGTCGAACCGTCGCAAGCGTCGCCTAAACGTCGACCAGGTTGTTTCGCCAGCCGACTACAAGACCCTCAAGACCCTTCTCGGCAAGTAAGCCCGACACCACCAAATTCTGTAGGTGCCAAGGCGCCACACAGTGAACTTTAGGAGCAACAAATGGCAAGAGTAAAAAACGCGGTTAACGGTGCCAAGAAGCGTCGTACCGTACTAGAGCGTGCCAAGGGTTACCGCGGCCAGCGCTCACGTCTATACCGCATGGCAAAGCAGCAGATGCTGCACTCGTTGGTTTACGCATACAACGACCGTCGTGCACGCAAGGGTGATTTCCGTCGCCTCTGGATCCAGCGCATCAATGCCGCATCGCGTGCGAACGGCCTAACCTACAACCGCCTTATTCAGGGTCTAAACCTTGCCGGCGTTCAGGTTGACCGCCGCATTCTTGCTGACCTAGCAGTTAACGACGCCAAGACTTTCGCGAGCCTTGTCGCAACCGCTAAGGCAGCATTGCCAGCCGACACCTCAGCTCCAAAGGTCAAGTAAGACCTTGCTGATCGATCCCAAGGCCGCCAAGGTTCGTGGGGTTGCCAAGCTCACCAAGAAAGACGCCCGGTCATCGACCGGGCTCTTTCTGCTTGAGGGGCCTCAGGGCCTAAAAGAAGCATTGGCGCGCGCCAAACTAATCGTTGAGCTTTATGCCACCGAAGATGCGGCCGACCGCTATGCCGATTTGTTCGAGCGTGCCCGCGCAGCTCGAATCGAAGTTCAGCTAGTTTCTGAACAAGTTCTAAAGGCGCTAACCGACACAACCACGCCTCAAGGTGTGGTTGCCGTTTGTGAGCAACTCGATGTCGCTCTCGACGACATCATCGCAGCCAAGCCGAAACTTGTTGCACTGTTGGCTAACATCCGCGACCCAGGCAATGCCGGCACAGTGCTTCGAGCAGCCGATGCATCGGGGGCCGACGCCGTTTTGTTTAGCGCCAACAGCGTCGATGTTTACAACCCCAAGGTTGTCCGGTCAACTACTGGTTCGCTCTTTCACCTACCGTTCGCAGTCGATGTCGACATTCAAGAAACCATTGCCAAGTTCAAGGCCGCGGGGCTTCAAATCTTCGCTGCCAACGGTGGCGCAGATCCCATCCCGAGCCTGGGTGATGAAACCTTGGCCCAGCCAACCGTTTGGGTATTTGGCAACGAAGCCTGGGGTTTTGAGCCAGAAACTCTCGAACTCGTCGACCGTCAAGTTGCCGTGCCAATCTATGGTGCGGCCGAGTCGCTAAACCTGGCAACGGCCGCTAGCATCTGCCTCTATTCGTCAGCGTTCGCACAAAACCAGCACTAGGGCGTTTTAAACCGGCTAGTCGGCTTCAAATTGTTAGACTTGAAGGCATATGTCTGCTGAAAATCCAATCACTCAAACTGCCATAGATTCCGCTGTTGCTGCTGCACTCGCGTCAATCAACGCTGCCGCGGATCTGGCCGCCCTAAAGGCTGCTCGCGCCACGTCGGTTGGCGAGCAGTCCCAGATCGCCAAGCTAAACGCTTTGGTCAAAAACCTGCCCAACGAGTTCAAGGCTTCGGCTGGTCAGCTAATCGGCAAGGCCCGCGGCGAGTTAAATGCGGCTTTTGCCACCCGCGAAGCCGAGCTCTTTGTGCTTGCTGAACGAGCTAAATTGGCCGCCGAATCAGTCGATGTTACCTCCGCGGCAGCTCCTACACGCATGGGTGCGCGTCACCCACTTTCGCTCTTGCAAGATCAAATCTCAGATGTCTTCGTTGGCATGGGATGGGAAATTGCTGAAGGCCCCGAAGTTGAGAGCGAGTGGTTCAACTTCGACGCCCTAAACTTTGACGCCGATCACCCCGCCCGTGCCATGCAAGACACATTCTTTGTTGAACCGGTCGAATCCCACCTTGTTTTGCGCACCCACACATCGCCGGTGCAAGTTCGCTCAATGCTCGAACGCGATATTCCGATCTATGTTCTCTGCCCGGGCCGAGTCTTTCGAACCGACGAACTCGATGCAACCCACACGCCGGTTTTTCACCAGGTCGAGGGCCTAGCCATCGACAAGGGTCTAACCATGGCCGATCTGCGCGGCACACTCGAACACTTTGCTCGCATCATGTTCGGTGAGGGCGCGCAAATCCGCCTCCGCCCGTCATTCTTCCCATTTACCGAACCTTCGGCAGAGCTTGATGTTTGGCACCCGGGCGCCAAAGGCGGCGCACGCTGGGTCGAGTGGGGCGGCTGCGGCATGGTCAACCCCAACGTTCTCAAGGCGGCCGGCATCGATCCCGAGGTTTATTCCGGCTTCGCTTTCGGCATGGGCATCGAACGCACACTTATGTTCCGCAACGATGTTCGTGACATGCACGACATGGTCGAATCAGATGTTCGCTTCAGTGAGCAGTTCGGAGTGAATCTCTAATGCGTATTCCACTTTCCTGGTTGGCAGAATATGTCGACCTACCAGCAGGTGCCACCCCCGAATCGGTCATGGCCGAATTGGTAAAGGTTGGCCTAGAAGAAGAGGGCGTTCACGGATTCGATGTGACCGGTCCGCTGGTTGTCGGCCAAGTTCTGTCATTCGAGGCCGAGCCGCAAAGCAATGGCAAGACCATCCGTTGGTGCCAGGTGCGAGTTTGCGCCGAGGGCACCACTGCAGCCGACGGCGGGGCCGATGTGCGCGGCATCGTGTGTGGAGCCAGCAACTTTGAGGTTGGCGACAAGGTCGTAGTTTGTTTGCCAGGCGCGGTGTTGCCTGGCGATTTCAACATCGCAGCCCGCAGCACTTACGGGCACATCAGCGATGGCATGATGGCCTCGGCTCGCGAGCTAAACCTCAGCGACGATCACGCAGGCATCATCAGATTGCAAGCGATGGGCCTCGACCCAAAGGTGGGCACTGACGCCCTCGAACTGCTTCACCTCGATGAGCAGGCTGCCGAGGTAAACGTAACTCCAGACCGAGGCTACTGCTTCTCTGTGCGCGGTATCGCGCGCGAACTTTCGCACGCCACCGGCGCTGATTTCAGAGACCCAAAGAGCAATGCTCACATCGAGCACGCCGAAGGTTTTGGCTTGATAGTCGACGACAAGGCCCCAATTCGCGATGCAATTTGCACCCAGCGAGTGGTTTTGCGTGTGGTCAAGGGCATCGACCCAACCAAACCAACCCCGCCCTGGATGGTGGCCAGATTAAAGATGGCGGGCATGCGCTCGATCTCATTGGTCGTCGACATCACTAACTACACCATGCTCGAACTCGGCCAGCCAACTCACGCTTACGACCTCGACAAGTTCATGGGCGCGATGACAATTCGTCGGGCTAACCTGGGCGAGACTCTCAAGACTCTCGACGGTCAAGAGCGCAAACTCGACCCAGAAGATCTAGTTATCGCGGATGAAAACGGGGCCGTTGGTCTCGCGGGCGTGATGGGCGGCGAGTCAACCGAAGTCAGTGCGTCAACCGTAAACGTGCTAATCGAAGCAGCGCATTTCGAACCAATATCGATTGCTCGCTCGGCTCGTCGACACAAATTATCCTCCGAAGCCTCGAAGCGTTTTGAACGCGGCGTAGACCCACGCATGGCAGATAACGCTGCAGCTCGAGTGGTTCAGTTGCTTGAAGTCCACGCCATGGGCGCGGCCGACAGGTTGGGCGCCGATTATCGCGCCGAGGT
This sequence comes from Rhodoluna sp., assembly GCA_024641985.1. Lineage (GTDB taxonomy): Bacteria > Actinomycetota > Actinomycetes > Actinomycetales > Microbacteriaceae > Rhodoluna. The sequence goes on from JAHEBZ010000001.1 coordinate 352,579, forward strand.
TGTTCACAAGCCGATTTGGCTTCCGGCCGAGTTCGCAACCGAATTGGTGGGTGTTGTTTATGGCGCCGAAGAAATCACCAAAATTCTGCAGCAAATCGGTTGCGTAGTTGCCGAGGTTGAGGGTGGCTTCGAGGTTTTGGCGCCAACTTGGCGCCCCGACATCACGCACAAAACCGATTTGGTCGAAGAAATCGCTCGAATTGGTGGCTACCACCGCATTCCTTCGCGTCTGCCGATTGCGCCCCCGGGCCGAGGTTTGTCAGCAACTCAAAAACGTCGCCGGGGTGTCATAACCGCGCTGGCTGGCTCTGGCCACACCGAGGTGCTCACCTACCCGTTCCTGTCAACCGAGGCAAACCTATGGTTTAGCCAAACCAAGTCGCGCCCGGTGGTTCGATTGGCTAATCCACTTCAAGAAGATGCCGCCGAGATGCGAACCTCAATGTTGCCTGGCCTCATCGATGCAGCCAAGCGCAATTTTTCTCGAGGGCTAACCGATTTGGCCATCTTCGAAGAGGGTTCGGTTTTTGAACCGGTGTCAACGATCGGCAAGAATCCTTCTCTGCCGGTGGGCAACCAGATGCCTTCGGCCAGCGAGCTGGCGGCCGTCAAGGCCACAGTTCCCGCTCAACCAAAGCACCTGTCAGTGCTCTTCGCGGGCAATCGCGTCGCCGCTCAAATTGGTGTTGCAGCAATGCCCGCCGATTTCAAAGATGCCATTCATGCCGTTCGCATAGCCGCCCACGCGGTTGGAGTTCAGATCACACTTCGTCAGGCTTCGCCAGCAGGGTTCCACCCTGGCCGCACCGCCGAAGTTTTCGTGCAAAGCGCAAACGGCGAATTGTCGATCGGTTTTGCTGGCGAACTAGACCCTCAACTGGCTCAAGAGAACAACCTTCCTCGTCGAGTCGCAGTTGCCGAGATCAGTCTCGACCGCCTTTACGCGGCTGCTCCGGCAGTGGTTCAGGCTACCGACATCGGCACGATGCCGGCTGCCACCCAAGATCTGTCTCTGGTCGTCGATGCGGCTTTGCCTGCTGGCGAACTGCTGGCAGTCATCAAAACCGGGGCTGGCGAACTTCTCGAGCACATCGTATTAGTCGATGATTACCGTGGTGAAAACGTCGAACAAGGCAAAAAGTCACTCACGTTCGCCCTTCGGTTCCGAGCCTCAGATCGCACTCTCACTCAGGTCGAAGCAAGCGAGGCCCGCGACAGCGCGGTTGTTCTAGCAAACAGTAAGTTCGGTGCAACTCTGAGGGCCTAAGTGCCCGCAGATCGCATCACAATCAAGTAAGGAGCAACCATGGCGTTTTCAGTGGCCGTCGCAGGCGCGAGCGGCAATGTCGGTGGCGAACTCCTTCGCCTGATTGCAAATCATCCTGATCTTGAATTGAAAACCGTTACGGCAAGCAGCATGGTTGGCCACAAGGTTTCAAGCCTGCATAGCTCAATTCCAAAATATGCCGACCTGGTTTTTGCACCAAACACTGCCGAGTCACTTAGCGGGCACGACATCGTCTTTTTGGCGTTGCCGCACTCAAAATCTGCCGAGGTGGCCGAGTGGCTTGCATCCGACACCCTGGTGTTAGATTGCGGCGCCGACTTCCGTCTTGAAAGTGAATCAGACTGGCAGAAATTTTACGGGGGAGACCACGCCGGAAGCTGGACTTACGGCATGCCCGAGTTGGTCATCGACCCTTCTGGCACCAAGCAGCGCACATTGCTCAGTTCCACCAAGCGCATCGCGGTGCCAGGTTGCAACGTCACCGCCATTTCGCTTGGGTTGGCTCCTGCGCTTGCATCCGGTCTCGTCGAGCTTGACGACATCGTGAGTGTGCTAACAGTGGGCACTTCGGGAGCAGGCCGCGGAGCTACCGAAAATCTTTTTGCTGTCGAACCCACGGGTTCGGCAAACGCCTATCAGGTCGGCGGAATCCACCGTCACACTCCCGAGATAGAACAGAATCTTTCCAAGTCGGCAGGGGCTCAAATTCAAGTCTCCTTCACGCCGGTTTTGGCATCGCTAGAGCGCGGAATCCTCGCGGTTAACACGGCCAAGTTAAAGGCCGGGGTCACACTCAAAGATCTTCAGTCGGCTTATGCCACTCACTATGCAAACGAGTCGTTTGTGAAAGTTTTGCCCGAGGGGCAGTTTCCCTCAACGGCAGACACGATCGGCCAAAATTTTGCCATCACCGGAATCGCGCTCGATGAGCACGCCAACCGATTAATTGCCGTTTGCGCAATTGACAACCTGGTCAAGGGCACTGGTGGCGCAGCCATCCAATCCATGAATATTGCCCTGGGTTTGGCCGAAAACACCGGCCTAGACGGCATTTCACTCTCAAAGAACGGCGCCAAATCATGACAGTAACCGTTGCAAAAGGGTTCGTGGCTGCAGGTGTGCCAGCCGGCCTCAAAAAGTCGGGAAACCGAGATCTTGCCCTGGTTCAAAACTTAGGGCCACTAAATGCTGCGGCAGCGGTCTTCACCACCAATCGATGCCAGGCAAACCCAATCATCTGGAGCAAGCAGGTAATCGTTGACGGCGAGGTTGCCGCCATCGTGCTCAATTCAGGTGGCGCCAACTGCTACACCGGGGCGCAAGGTTTCCAAACCACTCATTCAACTGCAGAGGTCGTTGCCGAAAAACTAGGTGTTTCAGCCGGCGATGTGCTGGTGTGCTCTACCGGTCTGATTGGCGAGCAACTTGATTTGGCTAAGCTCACTTCGGGTGTCGCTGCGGCGGCCGCACAACTTAGCGACCAGGGCGGTCAAATGGCTGCCGAAGCAATCATGACTACCGATTCGGTGTCTAAAACCGCAAGTCACCTCAGCAAAGATGGTTGGTCTATCGGCGGCATGGCAAAGGGTGCGGGCATGCTTGCCCCGGGGCTTGCCACAATGCTTGTGGTCATCACTACCGATGTCGTGGCCGACAGCAAAATGCTCGATCGCGCGCTTCGAGCCGCAACCCGGGTCACCTTCGATCGACTCGATTCAGACGGTTGCATGTCTACCAACGACCAGGTAACACTCATGGCTTCGGGGGCTAGCGGCATCAGCCCGGCCGAGGCCGATTTCACTTCTGCGCTTACCGAGGTGGCAATGAGCCTCGCGCTGCAATTGCTTCGCGATGCTGAGGGTTCGAGCCACGACATTGCCATTCAGGTTGTCAACGCGGCAACCGAAGAAGACGCCGTTGAAGTCGGGCGTTCAGTAGCTCGAAACAACTTGTTCAAAGCTGCTATCTACGGAAATGACCCAAACTGGGGTCGCATTCTTGCAGCAGTAGGCGTGACTCAAGCTGCTTTCGATCCATACGACATAGATGTCGAAATTAATGGCGTCAGCGTGTCTCGTAAAGGTCAACCCGACCAATCGAGAGACCTAGTCGACCTCACTCCGCGCGAAGTTTCCATCCGGATTTCCTTGAATGCCGGAATCTGTGCGGCTACTGTTTTCACCAACGATCTAACCCACGAATACGTCGAAGAGAACAGCGCATACTCGAGCTAATGATTCCTTCAGAAGAACAAGACCACTCACTTGCCCGCATAAAAGCCGAAACACTAATCGAATCTTTGCCTTGGCTAGAGGCCTTTCACGGCAAGGTAGTGGTGGTCAAATTTGGCGGCAACGCCATGGTAGACGAAGAGCTGCAGCGCGCTTTCGCCCAAGACATGGCCTATCTGCGATGGGTTGGCATTAAGCCAGTGGTTGTTCACGGTGGCGGCCCACAAATTTCCGCACGACTTGCCGAGCTCGGCATCGAGAGCGAGTTCCGCGGTGGTTTCAGGGTCACTACCGACCAAACCATTACCGTGGTTCGTGATGTGCTCAGAAATCAAATTAGTGCCCAGATTGCCGACCTAATCGAACGCGCTGGCGCCGAAGCCACCATCATGTCGGGCGAAGATGCAAACCTGTTCAAGGCCGAAAAGACTGCGCTAAATTCCGATGCCGGCCCGGTCGACATTGGTCTGGTCGGCGAGGTAACCGGGGTCAACCCGCGCATCGTTTTCGAGGCCCTCGATGCCGGTCGCATTCCAGTCATTTCTACGGTTGCGCCAAGTGTGCAGGGTGAGTTGCTAAACGTTAACGCAGATCTAGCCGCCGCCGCTCTAGCCGTTGCCTTGGGTGCCGAAAAGTTGATGGTGCTCACCGATGTGCCGGGCCTTTACAGCGATTGGCCAAACCGTGATTCTCTAGTTTCCGAAATCGGGGTGGCCGAGCTTCAAGCGCTTCTGCCCAAACTAGAGTCGGGCATGATTCCCAAGATGCAGGCCTGTCTGCAGGCCGTTCAAGGCGGTGTCCCGCGTGCGCACATCATCGATGGCCGAACACCGCACAGCATCCTTCTAGAGATTTTCACTGTGACCGGCTTTGGCACAATGGTTCAACCCGACTAAACCCAAAGGTTTAGGCTATTTAGCTTCACCAAGAGAACGGAACGAAAATGGTTCGCCACTTTCTAAAAGACGATGACATAACCGCTGCAGAACAAGCAGAGATTCTTCGTCGCGCTCTCGAACTCAAGAAAGCCCCTTATTCGGTTCGCCCGTTCGAGGGCCCCAAAACGGTTGCACTCATTTTTGACAAGACTTCCACTCGCACCCGGGTTTCATTCGCGGTTGGCGTTGCCGATCTTGGTGGCGTGCCGCTAATCATCGATAGCCAGAGCAGTCAGATGGGCGCCAAAGAGTCGGTCGCCGACACCGCAAAAGTTCTCGGTCGTCAGGTTGCCCAAATTGTGTGGCGCACATACGCGCATGAGGGTCTAGAAGAGATGGCCGCAAACGCCGGGGTGCCGGTAATCAACTCGCTTAGCGACGATTACCACCCATGCCAAATCCTTGCCGATTTGCTCACCATCAAAGAGCACAAGGGCGAATTGGCTGGCCTAAAGATCGCCTACGTTGGCGATGCGGCTAACAACATGGCTAACAGTTATTTACTCGGATGTGCCCTGGCCGGTATGAATGTTGCCGTAGCGGGGCCGACTGGTTACCAACCGGCGAGCCAAATTGTGGCCCGAGCCGAGCAGATAGCAAAAGCCACCGGCGGTTCGGTTGAAGTTGTTGCTGAACCTGTCGCGGCCATAACCGGTGCCGACGTAGTGGTTACCGACACCTGGATTTCAATGGGGCAAGAATCAGAAAAGGCCCAGCGCCTCGCCGACTTTGCTGGCTTTACCATCGATGCCGACCTCATGACGCACGCCAAACCCGATGCAATTTTCATGCACTGTTTGCCCGCCTATCGAGGCTACGAGGTTAGTGCCGAAGTAATCGATGGCCCCCAGTCGGTTATCTGGGATGAAGCCGAAAACCGCCTGCACGCGCAAAAGGCCCTCATGGCCTGGCTCGCGCAGCACTAAATTTAGAACACAACCGAAGGAACCAATGAGCTCTCATTCAGCAGGATCAAACGCACTCTGGGGTAGCCGATTTGAAGGAGGCCCGTCAGACGCACTCGTGGCGCTAAGCCGCTCGGTGCACTTCGACTGGCGATTAGCCTCATACGATATCGCCGGCACTCGTGCTCACATCAAAGGTTTACTGGCCGGCGGTTACTTAACCGAGGCCGAATACGACAAGTTGGATCGCGCGCTAGTTGCTTTATTGGAGCGCGTTCAGCAGGGCAGTTTTCAGCCGAAGCCTTCTGACGAAGATGTTCACTCGGCTCTTGAGCGCGGATTGCTTGAGATTGCAGGTGCCGAAATTGGTGGCAAGGTTCGCGCTGGCCGCAGCCGAAACGACCAAATCGCGACACTGATTCGCACTTACCTGCTCGATCAAGCCAATGTCATCGGTGGGTTGCTAATTGAGCTGATCGATATTTTGGTAACCCGAGCCGAAGAAAACCTTGGTGTTGCCATGCCTGGCCGCACACACTTTCAGCACGCCCAGCCGGTGCAGCTTTCACACCACCTGCTTGCCCACGCGTGGCCATTGGTGCGCGATCTCGAACGATTGCACGACTGGCGCAAACGCGCCAACCTATCGCCTTATGGCGCTGGCGCGCTCGCCGGAAACACGCTTGGCCTTGACCCAAACCTAGTTGCCGCTGAACTTGGGTTGGCTGGTCCAACCCAAAACTCAATCGATGCAACTTCGAGCCGCGATGTGGTTGCCGAGTTTGCTTTCATTGGCACTCTGGTTGGCATCAACCTTTCCCGCCTGTCCGAAGAAATCATCATCTGGGCAAGCGCCGAGTTCAATTACGTCAAACTTCACGACAGCTACTCAACCGGGTCGTCGATCATGCCGCAAAAGAAGAACCCCGATATTGCCGAATTGGCCAGAGGAAAATCTGGCCGCCTAATCGGCGATCTAACCGGGTTGCTTGCAACGCTCAAGGGTCTTCCGCTTGCATATAACCGCGACCTGCAAGAAGACAAAGAGCCGGTGTTCGACATCGTCGACACTCTCACGGTTCTGCTTCCGGCTTTCAACGGCATGGTTGCCACGTTGCACTTCAACACCGATCGCCTCGAAGAGTTAGCTCCGCAGGGCTTCTCGCTGGCCACCGATGTCGCCGAGTGGCTTGTCAAGAACAAGGTTGCCTTCCGCGATGCGCACGAGATCACCGGCAAGTTGGTTTCATACTGCGAGCAACACAATCTGCAGCTCCACGAGGTGCCCGATGCCGACATGGCGGCGATTTCGCATCACCTAACTCCAGATGTTCGCGATGTTCTCACCGTGGCCGGTTCGATTAAGGCTCGCGCTGGCGCTGGCGGCACGGCGCTGCCAAGAGTTCTCGAACAAATCGCGGCACTTCGCAAAATCGCGCCAAAGCGAGAGGCATAACCTTGTCAACACCAACCAATCTGGCCGCTCAATCCAACGACCCGGCTTTTCAAGACCTGTGGCATGAGCTTCAGTGGCGTGGGCTAATAGCTCTTTCTACCGACGAAGACGCGCTACGAAAGGCGCTCAACGAAACCCAAATCACTTACTACATCGGGTTCGATCCAACTGCGCCCAGTTTGCACCTCGGAAACCTGGTGCAGTTGCTGATCATGCGCAGGCTGCAGCTTGCGGGGCACAAACCCATCGCACTAATTGGCGGCTCTACCGGCTTGGTCGGCGATCCGCGCCCAACAGCAGAGCGCACTCTAAACACTCGCGAAACCGTGGCTGAATGGGTCGAAAAGCTCGGCGCCCAAGCAAAACGCTTTCTAAACTTCGAGGGGCAGAACCCAGCAATCCTGGTCAACAACCTTGACTGGACAGCCCCGCTGAGCGCGATCGATTTCCTGCGCGATATCGGCAAATACTTCAGGGTCGGCACAATGCTCAGCAAAGATGCCGTTTCCGCGCGGCTAAATTCAGAGCACGGAATCAGTTACACCGAATTTAGTTATCAAATACTTCAGGGCTACGACTACCTCGAGCTATTCCGCCGTTACAACTGCACTTTGCAGATGGGCGGCAGCGACCAGTGGGGCAACCTCACCTCCGGCACCGACCTGATTCGCAAGGTCGAAGGGGCAAGCGCACACATATTGGCAACTCCACTGATCACAAACAGCGACGGCAAAAAGTTCGGCAAGTCAGAAGGCAATGCGGTCTGGTTAGACGAAGAGTTCACTTCGCCTTACGCGTTTTATCAGTTCTGGTTGAATGTCGAAGACGCCGATGTGGTTGATCGGCTAAAGGTATTTACATTCTTGTCGAAAGCCGAAATCGAAGATCTAGCCGAACAAACTGCAGCAGCGCCATATCTGCGCGCGGCTCAAAAGCGTTTGGCTCTCGAGGTAACCACTTTGGTTCACTCCCGACAGGCAGCCGATGCAGCCATTGCCGCCGCCGCCGCCTTCTTTGGTCAGGGCGAACTTTCCGACCTAGATGCCGCAACTCTAAAGTCAGCATTGGGTGAACTTCCAAATACCACGGCACCCTTAGGCTCACCAATCACTCAGCTTCTAGTCGAAACCGGCCTAGTAGACAGCATCAGCGCTGGTCGCCGAGCAATCAAAGAGGGTGGCGTTTACCTAAACAACGTGAAAATCACGGATGAGGCGGGGGAGTGGGCCGATCTTCTCCAAAATGAGTTCGCAGTCTTGAGAAGAGGCAAAAAAACTTTGGCAGGAATATTTAAAGCCAAAACCCAGTAAATACGCGGGTTTATCGGGCATTCGCACTTCGTGCGGGTGCCCGAAAGTCGTTTAAAACGAGGCAAAAAATGACAAATTCTAGAAAAATTTGACAAATTTTCGAGAAATATTCGCAAAAGCAGGCAATAAAGCCGAAACTGCGTCGTTGAACGTGAGGTGAAATCCTTATAAACACTGGCATATCGAGCAGCCGCAAATTACTTTCGACTTCGATTTGACATCACCGTTATCGCAACGTAATGTTTTACCTGTTGCCCAAAGCTTGGAAGTATCCGCAGAGATCACCAGCTCAAGAGCCACAAATCCTAAACCAGGTCAAAAAGCCTCTTGCAGGCTTATGTCTTTGTGTCTAAGATTGAAAACCTTCCCAGAAAATTGGTTAGCGTGTCAGATTTGACAAGTTACCAAAACATGGTAAGTTAGTGAAGTTGCCTTGGAGGCGAGTCGGAAGACAAACTCCCAGGAGCATCCGATCCTTGAGAACTCAACAGCGTGCACAATGTCGATACCAAGAACCTCTTGGTTATTTAGGCTTGCCTAAATAAGCAGAGAAAACATTATGGTTAGACAGATTGTCAGACAATCTATTTAGTCAGATCAAGCTACATGCCCCATTTTCCGGGGCTGATGTAAAAAACTTGAGTCGCAGCTTGCTGTGATTCAAAAAAACTTTTACGGAGAGTTTGATCCTGGCTCAGGACGAACGCTGGCGGCGTGCTTAACACATGCAAGTCGAACGATGAAGCTGGAGCTTGCTCCGGTGGATTAGTGGCGAACGGGTGA
>JAHEBZ010000005.1 GCA_024641985.1 Rhodoluna sp.
AACCGAATCGCAGAACTCAACCTCCAAGCCAACTACGTGCCCGCATTTGCTGGACTTATTTTGGTCAACGCCATCCCCACCGTGATGCTTGGGCTTTCAATTCAGAGACGCGAGGTTGACGAGCAAGAATCTTTCCTATATTCCTCCAGAAGGCGGGCTCGACTGGCGAGGACCATTCAGACTGGATTCGTAGTTTTTATTTCGGCGTCCGTTGCGCTCCTTTGGATTGCGTCCATCACAAAAGCAGGTCTGGACATCAACCACATCATTCGCATCCTGATAGTGGTGGCTGCATTGACGCCCGCACTGGCAAACGTGGGCATAAAACTTGTCACCCTAATTCGAACCCCGCTGCTCCTGCCATTGATTTCTTATGCGTTGACTTTGCCCGAGGTGGCGATAGCTTGGCTCACCCCCGGCGCCTCAAATTGGCTGCCAAGCAGCCTAATCGCAATGGCAGCCGGAGGCCCAGGCGCCTACATTCAACCCGGCTCGCAACTACCCCCTGAGTGGATTTCCTTCGCCTTCGTGGGGTTGATTGCCGCTTCGGCTTATCCGATCCGTCGAAAAGTCTCGGCTTGGCATTCGAGAAACATCCGTGAAGGCTCCCATGGTTGAATGGAAACATGAATCTGCAGCTAGCCGTATCAATTGCCATTTTTAGTTTTGTAACCTCGGTCACACCAGGGCCAAATAACACCTTTTTACTAACTTCCGGGGCCAACTTTGGCGTGCGCAAATCGTTGCCCTATGTAAACGGAATCATCATTGGACTCGTATCGATGCTTATTGCAATCGGCGCGGGGTTGGGATTGGTCTTTTCCACATTTCCGGTGTTCTACCAAGTGCTCAAATACGTTGGTTTCGCTTACATCGTTTACATAGCATTCGGCATAATTCGCAGCACTAGCAAAAACACAGATGCCAAGGCAGAATACATTGGCACCTGGCGTTCATTTGTGTTCCAGTTTGTAAACCCAAAAGCCTGGATCGTTGCCGCCTCATTTATGGCAACCTATGTTCCGGTAGATGCCGGATTGATACCCGTTCTTGGCGCCTGCTTTATCTTTTTGATTTTCACCTACCCTGGTGCTGTAACCTGGGCCATTTTTGGGCAGAGTTTGCGCATCTGGCTGGCGGAACCCCGTAAACGCAAAGTCTTCAACATCACCGCAGCAATCTTGCTGGTGGCATCGATGTTGCCTGTGCTGTTCTTGCACTAGCAGTAGCCGCTCGGCGGCATTTAAAGGCAAAAAATCCCAGCCCTCGTGAGAAGGAACTGGGATTTTGTGCACCCCCTCGGACTTGAACCGAGAACCCACTGATTAAGAGTCAGTTGCTCTGCCGATTGAGCTAGAGGTGCGTGTTGCAGCGAACCGCAACGAGAGAAAAGCCTATCACATTCACCTAGACTCTTAACCATGTCAGACGGAGAAAAGTTAGTCGCTGGAGAAAAAGCTCCAAACTTCGAGATTTTGAACCAAGACGGCGAGAGCGTTTCTCTCGCTGACTTCAAGGGCCAGAAGGTCATCGTTTATTTCTACCCTGCGGCGTCCACACCGGGCTGCACCAAAGAGGCTTGCGACTTCAACGATAACCTCAACCCGCTAAAGGCAGCCGGTTATACGGTTCTGGGCATCTCCCCCGACGCCGTTGCCAAGTTGAAGAAATTCCAGGTCGGTCAAGACCTCAACTTCCCTTTGCTGAGCGACCCAGACCTCGTTGTTCACAAGGCGTTCGGCGCCTATGGCACCAAGAGCTTGTATGGCCGCGTCTATCAAGGCGTGCTTCGCTCGACCTTTGCCGTGGATGAAAACGGCGTAGTCCAGCTTGCTCTTTACAACGTAAAAGCCACCGGGCACGTCGCCATGGTGCGCAAGCTTCTCGACATTTAGTCGTTCGGAATTTCACCCTGCGTTGCAGCGAAAACTGTTTTTTCAAACAGCAAGCCGATGACGGCGATTGACGGAATTATCAGGGCAACTCCGATTGCAGCGTTGGCAAATTGGCCGGTGAAGCTTCCCCACGCGATGGTCAACTGAACCAATTGCCAAAAGATGGCAGCGTTGCGAGCCCATCGTCGCCCGGCGCTGAGAGCCTTTATGGCGAAGGTCAGCCAGACCGCCAAGATCAAACCAAGTGCGGTAAGCGCCAACATGGTCGGCAAACTCTTTACCTCACCAGACAATGTGGCCACCACGTAGGCCAACACAATCGCTAGCAATGCAAGCAATTCAATGGCCAAGATTGCCAAAACAGCCTTGAACCAAATTGAACGCGATGCCTTTGCCGCCATTTGAAACCCAATCCCTTGTGCCCTCTGCCGATTTTGGGTCTTGCCAAACCGGTCAGTCTGTGAAACGATTTTCTCAGGAAAGTTCGCGGTAAATCGCTCTTTAGAGTGAATCGCCCATCCGAAGAAATCTTTTTTCAGATGAGTTTCTACTGTGCCATAAGGCACGAGCCGAAAGGCTCTCCGAACCGCCAAGACAAAGGAAACCAGCACATATGGACATGCAGTGGCTGAACGAAGCTCGATGCCTCACCGAAGACCCAGAGCTATTCTTCCCTGTCGGAAACACCGGTCCAGCTGTTGACCAAATTGAGCAGGCAAAGTCTGTTTGCCGCGAGTGTGGCGTTTCGACCCACTGCCTTGAGTATGCAATCAAGGAGAACCAGGACACCGGCGTTTGGGGTGGTCTAAGCGAAGACGAGCGCAAGTCGTTGAAGCGCAAGTATGCGCGTGCACGCCGCGCAAGCTAATCAATTTTTTTGAAGATCCTCGCTTCGGCGGGGATTTTCTTTTTAAGCGGGCACTGCCTCACAATCGGGGCAGGAGCTAAATCGGCAGCGCGATTGCCACGCGAGTGCCACCCTCGTGAGGTGAGGACCAGTGAATGGTTCCTCGCAATTCGCCCTCGATCAGGGTTCGAATGATTTGGGTTCCCAGCCCGGCACCCACCTTGCCGTCGGTAAGGCCCTTGCCGTTGTCTGAGACGGTGATCAGCAGTTGCTTTTGCTTGCGCTCGGCATTGATTGCCACGACGCCGCTGCGGTCAGCCAGCCCGTGTTCAACGGCATTCGTGACGATCTCGGTCAGAGCAACGGCAAGCGGCGTTGCCATGTCGCTCTTTAGCTGCCCAAATTTTCCATCGATCAACGTGCGCACCGAGGTGCCAATGCTCGAGGCAACCTCGCTGGCCAGCATCAAGACGCGGTCGAAAACCTCATCGAAGTTAACATCTTGGTTTAGACCTTCAGAAAGCGTGTCGTGAACCAGAGCGATGGCCGACACTCGTCGCATCGCCTGGTTTAGCGACTCTTTCACTTCTTCGCTCGTGCTTCGACGCGCTTGAATGCGAAGCAGGCTGGCCACGGTTTGCAGGTTGTTCTTAACTCGGTGATGAATCTCACGGATGGTGGCATCCTTGGTGATCAGCTCGCGCTCCTGGCGACGAAGCTCGGTCACGTCTCGACACAAGACGATTGCACCGGTGCGCTTGCC
>JAHEBZ010000002.1 GCA_024641985.1 Rhodoluna sp.
CGTGAACGACTCAACCATTTTTTACACCTACACCGACGAAGCTCCAGCGCTAGCAACCGCATCGTTCCTGCCGATTGTTCAGTCATTCGCCTCTGCGGCCGATGTGCACATCGAGACACGCGATATTTCCCTTGCGGGCCGCATTCTTGCCATTTTCCCCGAGCATCTAACCGAAGAGCAGCGCGTTGGTGATGCGTTGCTCGAGTTGGGCAACCTCGCAAAAACCCCTGAGGCAAACATCATCAAGTTGCCAAACATCTCGGCTTCGATTCCTCAGCTAAAGGCTGCCATCGTTGAACTTCAGGGCCTTGGTTTCAACATCCCTGATTATGTTGACGAGCCGGCAACCGATGCCGACCGCGATGCTCGCGCCCGCTATGACCGCGTTAAAGGAAGCGCCGTGAACCCAGTTCTTCGCGAGGGCAACAGCGATCGCCGCGCGCCTGGCTCGGTGAAGGCATATGCCCGCAAGCACCCTCACCTAAACAAGCCGTTCCCTTCGAATTCAAAAACCAAGGTTGCCACCATGTCGGGCAACGATTTCTTTTCTAACGAAAAGTCAGTCGTTTTCGCAAACAGCGATGTGCTTGCAATTCGTCACATTGCCGCCGACGGCACCGAAACCCAACTTAAGTCGGGCCTCAAAGTTCTTGCCGGTGAAATCGTCGATGCCACTTTCATGAGCGCAAGTGCACTCGATGCCTTCTTGGCTCAAACCGTCGAGCAGGCAAAATCTTCAGACGTGCTTTACTCGCTTCACCTAAAGGCCACCATGATGAAGGTCAGCGACCCAATTCTGTTCGGTCACGCGGTCAGGGTTTTCTTTGCCGACACCTTTGCCAAGCATGGCGCGGCAATCGAGGCCGCCGGGCTTAGCGCTAACGATGGCCTCGGCGCCATCCTTGATGGCCTTGCTTCGGTTGCTGGCGGCAGCGAAATTATTGCCGAGTTCAACCAGCGCCTCACCGATGGCGTTCGCCTCAGCTACGTAAACAGCGACAAGGGCATCAGCAACCTGCACGTTCCATCAGACGTGATCGTTGATGCATCGATGCCTGCCCTGATTCGCAACGGCGGAAAGCTGTGGGGCGTTGATGGCGCAGAGGCCGACACCCTTGCCGTTATCCCAGACTCTTCGTATGCGGGTGTTTATCAGGCAACAATCGAAGATGTGATTGCCAATGGCCCACTCGACCCAACCACAATAGGTTCGGTGCCAAACGTTGGCCTTATGGCTCAAGCGGCCGAAGAATATGGCAGCCACGACAAGACTTTCGAGATGAAGGCAGCTGGTCGCGTAGAGGTTGTTAACGCTGCCGGTGAAATTCTGATTTCTCACGAGGTTGACGCTGGTGACATTTGGCGCGGCACCCAAACCAAAGACGAACCGGTTCGCGACTGGGTCAAGCTTGCAGTCACCCGTGCTCGTGCAACTAAGGTTCCGGCAATTTTCTGGCTCGATGAGGCTCGCGCTCACGATGCCGCGGTAATCGCCAAGGTCAAAGAATATTTGGCCGACCACGACACCACCTCGCTAACCATCGAAATCATGGCTCCGGCCGATGCCACCAAATACTCATTGGGTCGCATCCGTGAGGGTCTAGACACAATTTCGGTTACCGGCAACGTTTTGCGCGATTACAACACCGACCTGTTCCCGATTCTTGAGGTTGGCACCAGCGCCAAGATGCTTTCGATCGTGCCGTTGCTAAATGGCGGCGGGCTGTTTGAAACAGGTGCCGGCGGTTCGGCGCCAAAGCACGTTCAACAACTGCTCGAAGAAAATTATCTGCGCTGGGATTCACTTGGTGAGTTCTTTGCGCTCGCAGCTTCATTTGAGCACCTTGCAACCACCACCGGCAACGCCAAAGCCCAGGTTTTGGCAGACACTCTCGACAGAGCAACCGGAACCTTCCTCGAGGAAGACCGTTCACCGGGCCGCAAGATTGGCACCATCGACAACCGTGGCAGCCACTTCTACCTTGGCCTTTACTGGGCACAAGAGCTTGCCAAGCAAACATCGGATGCCGACTTGGCAAACAAGTTCGGCCCGATTGCAGCTGCACTTGCTGCAAACGAAGAGCAAATTGTTGCCGAGCTTGTTGCGCCGCAGGGCAAGGCAGTTAACCTCGGCGGCTATTACCGCCCAGATGCAGCCTTGGTTGAATCGGTTATGCGCCCTTCGCAAACGCTAAACGCCACCATCGATGCAATCTAGCTAAGCAATACATTCGAAAGAGTTTGGCCGAATGCAAACCTGCGAAGTGCACGTTTTTAACGTGCTCACCGGCGTCGACACTCTGGTTTTCTCGAGCACCGATTTAATGCTCGAGGCGCCAAACTGGCACACCGACGGTCATCTAATTCTGAACGGCGGCGGCACGCTTTGGGCGCTCGAGCCCAAGCTTGGGGCTGCGCTTAAGCCGATCCAAATTGAGGGTGTTCCAAGCCTTAACAACGATCACGTTTTGTCGCCAGACCACCAAAATATTTATGTCTCCGCAAACGACGACTGGCACATATACAAGGCGCCGTCGGCAGGCGGGCAAGCCGTCAAAATTACCGCGGATGCGCCCGAGGCGTTGCACTTTTTGCATGGAGTTAGTTTCGATGAGGCCGAACTTGCCTATGTGCGTCTTTCGGCCAATTCGCCAGATGTGTTCAAATCTGGGCGCATTCACACACTAAGTCTCGCGACCGGCGTCGATCGAGTCTTGGTGAATGGTGATGGCCCCGAAGACGGATGCGAATATTCGGTCGATAACCAGTGGATTTACTTCAACAGCGAGCATTTCTCTCAGCTGCCCGGTCACGCTCAAATTTGCCGTGCGCGCCCAGATGGCTCCGATTTTGAACAGCTAACCTTCGATGAAAGAGTGAATTGGTTTCCGCATCAATCACTCGACGGCCAGTTTTGGGTCTATCTCAGCTATCCCGAGGCAACTATTGGGCACCCGGCAAACCTGCCGGTTCAACTGAAATTAGTGCGCAATCAAGACTGGCAAAGCGCCGAAACAATCGTTGAACTTTTTGGCGGGCAGGGCACCATCAACGTGAACAGTTGGAACCCGCACGATTCGCTTTTTGCCTACGTCAGCTACCCGTTGGTCGCAGAATAAAAGTCAGTATTTGCTCGCTGCAACCGCATACTGATCAGAAATCAAGTCGATTTTTGACACCGAGATTTGATTGAGAGTAGCGATTTGCCATTGCGCTGGCCGGCCCATGGCAACCCAGGCGGCTTGGCGAGCGGCCCCGTCGGCAACATATTCGCCGGCCTGAGGAACCAAAATCGGAACACCAAAAACCTCGCCGGCAATCTGCTGAACGGCCGGGCTGGCAGCTGCTCCGCCAACCAAAAGAACCCGGTTGCATTCAACGCCCGCATCAACCAGCGCTTGTAGGCCGGCGTTCAAGCCGCAAAGCATGCCCTCGATGGCTGCTCTGGCCAAGTTTGCACGAGTGTTGTTGGCAAGAGTTAACCCGGTGATGGATGCCTTGGCGTCTGGCAGGTTGGGTGTGCGTTCGCCCTCAAAATAGGGCACCAGAACAACCCCGCCAGCACCCGGTTCGGCGCTTAGCGCCAGGTCGCTCAACTCATCATGCGAAGCAAGCAACAACGAGCTGATTGAATCTAGAACCCGCGCCGCATTGAGGGTGCAAACCAGTGGCAAGAAATCATTTGAGGCGCTTGCAAAGCCGGCAATTGTGCCAGATGCATCGGCTGTGCTCGTGGCCGAAACCGAAAACACTGTTCCGCTTGTGCCCAACGAAACCACAACATCGCCCGCGGCAGCACCAAGGCCAAATGCTGCGGCCGCGTTATCGCCAGCACCGCAGGCGATTTTGATTCCCGCAGTCGTTTCTAAAGCCACGGTTCCGGTGGCAACAATTTTTGGCACAATCGCCGCGTGCCCAAGGGCGAATTGCAAAATGTCTTCGCAGTAGCTCGCGGTTGACGGGTTGAAATAGCCCGTGCCGCTGGCATCGGAGCGATCTGTTACCAGAGCACCAAAATCGGGCCCTTTTTCGCTCTGATTTACTGGCCCAAAGCCGGCTAACCGCCAACTTAACCAATCGTGAGGCAGCGCAATGGCCGCAACCTTAGCCGCGTTGTCTGGCTCGTGGTTCTTGAGCCAAAGCAGTTTGGTCGAGGTAAACGATGCCACTGGCACCGAACCGGTTTGCGCCACCAAATAACTTGCGCTGAAATGCTCAACCAATTGATCGGCTTCGGCTGCGCTGCGGGTGTCGTTCCAAAGCAGGGCGGGCCGAATCACGTTGCCATCGGCGTCAAGCACAACCATGCCGTGCTGCTGGCCTCCGATTGAAATTGCCGCAACATCACCGATGCCGCCAGCGGCCGCAATGGCCTCGTGCAAAGCAACTAGCCAGTGTGCCGGGTCAACCTCGGTGCCGGTTGGGTGGCTTGCTCGGCCCTCGCGCACAAGTGCGCCGGTTTCGGCGTTGCGAATAACCACCTTGCAGCTTTGAGTCGATGAATCAACCCCGGCAACCAGAATCATGGTTTAGCGAGCGCCCATTAGGTGCTCAATGGCCAGCTGGTTTAGCTTTACAAAGCCAAAACCTCGACCGTCAAAATAAGAATCTGCATCGAAGTCTTCATACGAAGCCTTGTCGGCTAGAAGGTCATCATAGGTTTCGCCGGCTGCCAAAGTGGTGGTGTGAATCTCGGCAACCCTCGATGCCTCGAGTGCGGCCTTTACCTCTGGGTCGGCGCGGAAAGCAGCAGCGCGCTCTTTTAGCAATAGGTACATGCGCATGTTCGCGGCAGCCGATTCCCAAACTCCGTTGAAGTCTTCGGTTCGGCTTGGCTTGTAGTCGAAGTGGCGAGGGCCATCGTAGCTGCGGCCGCCGTTTGATCCACCAAACTCGAGCAGGTCAACCAATGAGAAAGCGTTCAAGATATCGCCGTGACCAAAGACAAGGTCTTGGTCAAACTTGATTCCCTTTTGGCCGTTTAGGTCGATGTGATACAGCTTGCCGTGCTCGATTGCCTGGGCAATGCCGGCCGTAAAGTTGAGGCCAGCCATCTGCTCGTGACCTGTCTCGGGGTTTAGGCCAACTAGTTCTGGGTGCTCAAGCGTGTTGATGAAGGCCATGGCGTGGCCAACGGTTGGCAGCAAAATGTCGCCGCGCGGTTCGTTTGGCTTTGGCTCGATGGCAAAACGAATGTCATAGCCCTTGTCTTTTACATACGAGGTCATAAGGTTTACACCCTCGCGATAGCGCTGAAGTGCGCCGGCGATGTCTTTGGCCGAGTCGTATTCGGCACCCTCGCGGCCGCCCCACATAACAAAAGTCTTGGCGCCCATTTCGGCGGCTAGGTCAAGGTTGCGAAGTGCCTTGCGAAGAGCAAAGCGGCGAACGCCGCGATCGTTGCTGGTGAACCCGCCATCCTTAAAAACCGGGTGGCTGAATAGGTTGGTGGTCATCATCGGAATAATTAGGCCGGTGTCGGCAAGAGCTTGCTTAAGGCGGTCAATTTGGGTTTGGCGCTCAGAGTCGCTGCTGCCAAATGCAAACAAGTCGTCGTCGTGAAATGTTAAACCGTATGCGCCCAGCTCAGAAAGTTTTTCGACTGCCTCAACAACATCGAGGTTGCGGCGGGTAGGGCCACCGAATTGGTCTTGAGCTGCCCAGCCGATAGTCCAGAGGCCAAATGAGAATTTGTCAGCACGGGTTGGGGTCAAGTTTGCCATCGAAGTTATCCTTAGTTTGAATTTGTTCTAGTCAAGAACAAAATAGGGCAACTGGGGTATTCTGTCAACATGAAAACGAGTGCGCCAACAAAATCGGTGTCTTCGCAAACCCAGGGGCGCAACAACGACCAGGTGCGCGAGCATAATTTGGCGGCCATTTTGACTCTGCTTAGCCAAAACAAAAGCCTCACTAGATCTGCTCTTGCCACGCTAAGCGGCATGAACCGTTCAACAATTTCGGTTTTGATGACCGAGTTGCAGGCTCTTGGGTTGGTCAGTGAAATCTCGCCCGATGAAACCCTGCAAAAAGGCCGCCCATCTTTTGTGGCGTCGTTGTCTAGCGAAGTAGCCGTTTTTGGTGTGAACATCGAATCGAAGTTCACCGATGTTTGCCTGGTTACTTTGAGTGGTGAAATTATTGCAAGCCAAAGAATTTCTACTCCCAAATTGCCTGCACCACAGCAAATCATCGAGAGTATTGCGCAAACGATTGAGGTTCTGCTTGCCACTCAGTCAAAGCCGCTAAGAATTGGCGGCATCGGGGTTGCTGTGCCTGGCCAAATTAGGTTGGCCGATGGTTTGGTTCGCTTGGCTCCGCACCTTAGGTGGGTAGAGGCGCCTTTCGGGTCGATGCTCGAAGAGGCCACCGGTATGCCAGTTTTTGTGGGCAACAACGCAACTCTCGGGGCAACGGCAGAACATGCCTTTGGCGCAGCAAAAGGCTACAGCGACATCGTCTATCTTTACAGCGGCACCAGCGGAATCGGTGGCGGGGTGATTGTTGGCGGCGAATTGCTTCGAGGTGCGGCAGGTTATGCCGGCGAGTTGGGGCACGTGGTCATTTCTGATTCACCAAGCGAAGACTATTCGGGTTTTCACGGCACCTTAGAATCGCTAATTCGGCAAGAGGATATGTTTGCTTGCCTGGGGCTGGCCGCCGATGATGAGCGCGGGCTCGAAACCGCTCTAGCTCAGCCGCTTGGCATCGAGGCTCAGGCAATCTTAGAAAGTCAATCTAGGTTGCTGGCTGCGGCCATTAGCAGTTTTGCCAACATCTTCAACCCGCAGCTAATTCTTCTGGGCGGTTATCTGGGTGCCATTTATGCTGCCGATCAAACTAGATTGGCGCAATTCGCATTCGAGAGAATATTGTCGGCTCCGGGTGAAAACCTGCACATTCGGCGAGCAGAGCTCGGCCCAAATCAAATCATAAAAGGCGCGGCTGGCCTGGCAATTTCTGCGCTGATTCGAGCACCAAAGAGCAGCTCCGCAATTCTCTAGAGAGGCTCGCTAGACTCAGCATTAGTGGGCTGGGCAATTTGCTTTCACTTTTAAGCATGCGCTACAAAGGGGTAGAACTTTGAATTCAATCATCAACGTCATCACTGGCCGCAAAAGCGCCTGGGTCACCTTGCTCATCGGGCTGGTTTTTGCTGGCCTAGCTTTCGGCCCTCTCGCGGCTAAGAGCACCGAAACCAACCCGGGAATCGGGTTGCCTGCCGGCACCGAATCGGTGATCGTGAACGAGAAGCTTGCCGAGTTGCCCGGTGCAGACTCGACCGCTGCGGTGATTGTTTATGCCGCCGACGGGGCCATGACCGCTGAGCAAAAGCTATGGGTGCAGGGTGCCTTTGATCAAAAGGCGCAGATGCTGGTGGGCGGAGCCAACGAAAAGTTTGTCGAGTTCACCAATCTTGTGGTTCAAGGCAAAAAGTTTGTTCCACCGGCTCAGTTAAGCAACGATGAGGCGACAGCCGTTATTAGCGTGCCGCTCGAAAAGGCCGATGCAACCGAGGTAATCACCGAAAGAGTTAAAGAGCTTCGGGCTGCGGCCAAAGTAGGCATGCCTGCAGGCCTGACCGCCTATGTGACCGGCCCCGAGGGTTTTCAAGCCGACATCGCCGGGGTGTTCGCCGGAGCCGACGGATTGCTTCTGGCCGCAACCGGCTCGGTGGTTATCGTTCTGTTGTTGATTACCTACCGCAGCCCCGTTCTTTGGGTGGTTCCTTTAGCGGTTGTTGGAGTTGCCGACCAGATGGCCGCCAAGTTGGCGCCAAACGTTGCCGGCTGGTTTGGCATCACCCCAGATGCCTCTGTCACCGGAATTCTGTCGGTGTTGGTGTTTGGTGCCGGCACAAACTATGCACTTCTGCTAATCGCGCGATATCGCGAAGAACTGTTGGCCGTCGAGAACCGAAACGATGCAATGCGCAAGGCGTTGCGCGGCGCTGGCCCAGCCATCATCGCTTCGGGTTCAACCGTTACCCTCGCTTTGCTAACCCTTAGCTTTGCTGCCCTCGAGGGCAACCGTTCGCTTGGCATCGTTTGTGCCACCGGAATCGTGATTGCCATGGTTGCCGCACTCGTCGTTTTACCCGCCGCACTGGTTGTGTTTCCGCGCTGGGTGTTCTGGCCCATTACTCCAAAGCTTGGCGGTCGCAACAAGAGCGACACGGGGCTCTGGGCGAAACTCGGCAAGGGTGTTAGCAAAAATCCAATCCCAGTTTCAATTGCCGGTTTCGTTATTTTGGCCGCTCTCGCCACCGGCGCAAGTGGCATCCAGGTAGGTCTTTCGGCAACCGACAAATTCTTGAAGACCCCAGAGGCCGTGACCGGTCAGCAGGTTTTGGCCGACGCATTTGCTGCCGGCAGCACCACGCCAACCATCGTTATTGCCAACAATTCGAAGGCGCAAGAGGCGGTTAGCGCAGCAAGTTCTGTTGCGGGTGTCGACTCGGCAAAGGTGGCTTCGGCCAATGGTTCGATTTCAAAAATCGAGGTGGTGCTCGATGCCGAAAGCCAGTCTGATGAGGCCTACGCAACCATCAAGTTGCTTCGCACAGCAGTGCACGAGGTGACCGGGGCCGATGCAATGGTTGGTGGGCAAGATGCGCAACTGCTCGATGTCAAGGATGCCTATGCGCATGACCAAATGATCGTGATTCCGTTGATCTTGATTCTGGTGTTCCTGGTTCTCGTTCTTCTGCTGCGCTCGCTGGTTGCACCGGTGTTGCTATTGGTCACCGTGGTGGCATCGTTCTTTGCATCGATGGGTGCCGGGTGGTATTTATTCGTCAACGTGTTTGGCTTTCCGGCACTTGATCTAAGCGTGTTCCTCTACAGCTTCCTGTTCTTGGTTGCCCTCGGCGTTGATTACAACATCTTCTTGGTTACCAGGGCCAAAGAAGAAGCTGCGCATCTTGGCACCAAGCAGGGCATGATTAAGGCGCTAAGTTCAACCGGCGGCGTTATCACCAGTGCGGGTGTTCTTCTTGCAGCGGTGTTCGCGGTGCTCGGCGTGCTTCCGTTGGTGGCGTTGGCTCAAATCGGCGTGATCGTTTGCATCGGTGTTCTGCTCGACACTCTCTTGGTTCGAACTGTGATTGTGCCAGCGTTAACTTTCATCACGGGCAACAAGTTCTGGCTGCCATCACGCAACTACAAGCCGTAGCCAAACTGTTTGGTCGGCAACTAACGGGTGACCGTTGGTCATTTGGTGCAGGCTCGAGGCAATAATTTGGCCAGCCGGCAATTCAATCGGTGCATGGCCAAAGTTGTGAACCACCAGTATGTCGCCGTTGCGGAAGCCGAGAACTTTTTCGCCGACGAACTCGTTGACCCACTCGAAGCTGCCTTCGCCAAGAGCCAGTTCTTTGCGCACTTTTAGAGCGTGCTTGTATAGCTCGAGCGTCGAACCTTCGACGCCATCTTGCTGGTCGCGAGAATACTCGGCATAAATATCGGGCTGCGGCAACCAAGATTTGCCGGTCTGATTGAAGCCATTGGCAGCGCCAACTCCAGCCTCCCAAGGCAATGGCACCCGGCAGCCGTCTCGGCCAACTCGAGCTCCATTTGTGCGAGCAAAGGTTGGGTCTTGGCGAAACTCTGGGGCCAGGGTGGTGTGCTCGGGCAGCCCAAGCTCTTCACCTTGGTAAAGGTAAGACGACCCAGGCAGCGCAAGCATCATCAGGGTTGCACCGCGGGCGCGGCGAAGGCCAAGTTCGCGATCTGGCTGAGGGTCGTTTGGCCCAACGCCATCGCTGTCGGTCGGCTTAATATTTAGCCCGCCAAATCGACTAGCGTGGCGCAACACATCGTGGTTGTTCAGCACCCAGGTGCTTGGCGCGCCAACGCCGTCGAACGCCTCAAAACTTTCGTTGATGTTGTCAAACAGTGTCTTGGCGTTCCAATCGCTGTTCAAGAATCTGAAATTGAAGGTCTGGTTGAACTCGTCGGGGCGAACCCACTTGGCCATAAACGTCAACGGCAACACGTATGCCTCGCCGCACATTGCCCGATCGCCATCGTAGCTGTCGAGAATTTTGCGCCACTTGCGAAAAATTGGGTGAACTTCTTCTTGAAACCACATCGGTGGGCTTGCTTCGCCCTCGATGAATCCCGCGCCGGCGCGCTCAACATCGGGGTGGTCTGGCAAGCCCTCGGCCTTGGCCATGGCGTGCGGTTGGTCAACTCTAAAACCGTCTACGCCGCGGTCGAGCCAAAACTTCAAAATGTCTTCGAAAGCCTCTTGAACCTTTGGGTTCGCCCAATTAAGGTCGGGCTGGCTGCTGTCAAAAAGGTGCAGATACCACTGACCCGCGGTGCCATCCGGGTTGGTGATTCTTGTCCAGGCTGGGCCACCAAACAGGCTGAGCCAGTTGTTCGGAGGCAGCTCGCCGTTCAGGCCCCGGCCATCCTTGAAGTGATAGAAATCGCGTTCGGCCGAGCCTTCAATTTCGATCAGGGCGTCTTGAAACCACCGATGCTGATCGCTGGTGTGGTTTGGCACCAGGTCAACCAGAATTCGAAGGCCAAGTTCATGCGCGCGTGCAACCATGGCGTCAAAATCGGCCAGGTTTCCAAATAGCGGGTCGACATCTTTGTAGTCGCTTACGTCATAACCCGCGTCTTTTTGGGGCGAGCGCATAAACGGCGATAGCCAAACCGCATCAATGCCAAGGGTTGCCAGCGAGTCGAGGCGTGCCGTGATGCCAGGCAAGTCGCCAATGCCATCGCCATTTGAGTCGCTGAACGAGCGTGGATAAACCTGATAAATAACCGCGGATCGCCACCATTCCTGGCTAGTGCTAGCAAGGTGGTTGGATGCTGTGGCTAGATCAAAGGTCATGTTCTAAATTTTAGAGCTTGATCCAAACGGTTTGATCGTGTTCAAGTTCACCTTCGATGGTCAAATCTGTCTGAGTTGTCGCAAGAATCTCGCCTGCCGGAATCACCACAGATTTGCCCGCGAAGTTAGCAAGAACCAACACGCCGTTGTTGATGTAGGCGAGGGTGGTTTCATCCATGAATTCGGGTGCCCACCTAAAATTGCCTGCCCCAAGGTTGAACTGCTTGCGCATTTTAAGAACGCGTTTATAAACCTCGAGGGTTGAACCGGCGACCCCGTCTTGTAGGTCGCGCGCATACCTTGCAAAGCTTGAAGGTTGGGGCAACCAAGATTCGCCGGTCGATGAGAAGCCGTTCGATTCGTTGGCTTTCGAAACCCACGGAAGCGGAACCCGGCAGCCGTCGCGGCCAACACGCTTGCCCTGGGTGCGGGCATAGGTTGGGTCTTGTCGATAAGCGCCGCCGAGCGTTGTGTGCTCTGGAAGACCGAGCTCTTCACCCTGGTAGATGTAGGCGCCGCCGGGCAGCCCAAGCATGAATGCGCTCGCCGCACGAGCCAATCGAAGCCCCTTTGCCTCATCGGGTTGCGCAAAATCGGGGCCGATGCCATCGCCCTGAGCCGGCAGTGTTGCGTGCTCGTAGGCAAAGCGTGTGGCGTGGCGAACGACATCGTGGTTTGAAAGCACCCAGGTGCTTGGCGCCCCAACATTGCCAAAAGCCCTCAGCGATTCATTGATAACTGCGGTTAGTTCTGCTTTGTCCCAGGGGCAATCCAAATAACCAAAATTGAAGGCCTGGTGATATTCGTCGGGGCGCACCCAGTTGGCCATGCGGTCGAGCGGGCCAAGCCAAGCTTCGGCGGCCATCAGGCGGTCGTCATATTCTTCTAAAACTTTGCGCCAACGCCGAATGATCGGGTGAACCTCGGGTTGCCCCCAGTATGGGTTGAAGGCTTCGATCTCGGCGAAGGTCAGGTCTTTTTCGTCTTTTGCCGTTGCCCCACCCATGGTGGTGTCGATTACCTCGATGTCGGGCAGGCCGGCGCGCTTAATCATGCCGTGGGCAACATCGATTCTGAAACCGGCGGCACCGCGATCGAGCCAAAAGCGCAATACGCCGTCGAACATCTCAAGCACCGCGGGGTTTGTCCAGTCGAGGTCTGGTTGGCTCGAGTCGAAAATGTGCAAATACCACTGGCCGGCGGTTCCATCGGCGTTGGTGATGCGAGTCCAGGCGTTGCCGCCAAACACGGATGGCCAGTTGTTAGGTGGCAGCTCGCCATTCTTGCCCTTGCCGTCTCTAAAGATATACATGGCGCGCTCGGCAGAGCCTTCGGGCGCCGCCAAAGCCGCCTGAAAAAGTTCATGTTGGTCGGATGTGTGGTTGGGAACCAGGTCAACTATCACCTTAATTCCGAGTTTTTTCGACGCGCTCACAAGGTCGTCAAAGTCTTGCAAATTTCCGAAAAGCGGGTCGATGTCTTTGTAGTCGGAGACATCGTAGCCTGCATCTTTTTGTGGTGACTTAAAGAACGGTGAGCACCAGATAGCATCGATGCCGAGGTCGGCCAGATAGGGCAGTTTCTCGGTAATGCCTTTAAGGTCACCAATGCCGTCACCATTGCCATCGGCGAAGCTTCGAGGGTAAATCTGGTAGATCACCGAAGATCTCCACCACTGCGCATTCGCGATGGTTTGATACAAGATTTCATTGTTCGCCATGACTACAACCTTAATCTTCCCGAAACTTGTAACCGCTAGGTTTGGCACATGAAGAATTTACCGATCGCGCTGCAACCCTTTCACGATGGTTCTGAGCTTTATGTTTTGAATCAAAAGCCTGCGTTGCTTGACTCGGTTAGAGTGCGCGTGCGCATCCACAGTGCGCTTGGTTCCGTCAAAGAAGTTCGTGTTCGATACAGCGAAAGCGGCGAAGCGTTTCCTACGCCACCGGCTAAGTTGGTTCGTCGTGAGGGCGAGTGGTCTTGGTTTGAAGCATCGTTTTTGATGCACAACCCAAAGATGCACTACCGATTCATGATCACAGTTGAGTCGGGTGAAGTGCTTTGGCTAAACGGGCTCGGGCTCTGGCACCTAAACCCTGCCGACATCAACGATTTTCGAATCAATACGTTCTCATCGGCTCCGGCTTGGGGCGCCGGCACCGTCATGTATCAGATTTTTCCGGATCGATTTGCGCGCTCGATGCAGGCCGAAAAGCACAAGGCGCCCGAGTGGGCTCAGCCTGCCGAATGGGCCGACGCGGTGATCGGCTCTGGGCCAGGCACTAGCGAGCAATTTTTTGGCGGAGACCTCTGGGGCGTAATCGAGCACCTCGATCACCTAAAAAAACTGGGTGTGACAATGCTTTACTTGACTCCCATTTTTCCGGGGCGCTCTAACCACCGCTACGACGCAAGTTCGTTCAATCAAGTTGACCCGGTTCTAGGTGGCAACAAGGCGCTTCAGGCCCTAATTGCCGAGGCTCACAAAATGGGTTTCAAGATTATTGGCGACCTAACCAGCAACCACTCGGGCGATGCCCACGAGTGGTTCAAGGCGGCCTATAAAAACCCGAGTGCGCCCGAGAGCGATTTCTACTATTTCACCGAAAAGAACTCAAAATATGATTCTTGGTTTGGCGTTGCCAGCCTGCCAAAGTTCAACTGGAAGTCGGCCGAGCTTCGCAAGCGGTTCATTGAGGGCAAGACCTCAGTGGTGGCAAAGTGGCTCAAAGCTCCTTATGGCTTTGACGGTTGGCGCATCGATGTTGCAAACATGACTGGCCGAATTCGCGACGAAGATTTGTATGACGACGTGGCCAAGACCATTCGCCAAACCATGGTTTCGGTTAACCCCGACACCATAATGCTCGGCGAATACACCAGCGATGCCGCCTATCACGTGCAGGGCGATGGTTGGCAAGGTGCCATGACCTACAGCAACTTCACCAAGCCAGTTTGGCGCTGGTTCTATAACACCAAGGCAAAGGGCACACCGGGCTACATGCAGTGGGACGGCACTTACAAGGCCGACGGCATTGACCTCGTGTCAAGTTACCGCCAGTTCATCAACGGGTTCCCTTGGCATGTGCGACTGCACAATATGAACCCGCTCGACACCCACGATATTCCGCGGTTCAAAACGTTCGCTATTAAGGGTGCTCAGCGCGTTGCCGCCGGCATGCAGTTCACCTTTCCGGGCATTCCGGTTATTTGGGCAGGCGACGAGTTTGGGCTTGACGGTTGGAACGGTGAAAACTCGCGCACACCTTTGCCATGGAATAACGAGCGCCCAAACGACCCAAGCCTGATAGAAACTTATGCAGAGCTCGCAGCACTGCGCAAGGCCAACCCAGCGCTTGTAACCGGCTCGATGCGCTTTCTGTATGCCTCTGCCGAAGCCGTGCTTTTTGTGCGTGAACACAAAAAACAGACAGTTTTGGTTTTGGCAACTCGCGGGCGAGACAAAGAGATCAAAATAGCAAAGGATGCCGTGTTCGGCATCGAGGCCGCAATTAACATCTATGGTGGCTCTGAGATCGCATTTGGCAATAAAAAAGCCAAGTTTGCCGGAGAAAAGTTGAGTTTTAACGTTTGGCGTTTGCCAGCCGCTAAATAAAAGTGATAAAGTCTTCTGGTGCCTGGCGCTTGAAGCCTTGCGCAACGCCCCGATAGCTCAGTGGTAGAGCACTTCCATGGTAAGGAAGGGGTCGCCAGTTCAATCCTGGCTCGGGGCTCGAAAAAGCCGCAAGGTTTTTCATCCGCCAGTCCAATAACTTTTGGTAGTGGCAAGCGGCGGGGTAGCTCAGGTGGTTAGAGCACACGACTCATAATCGTGGTGTCGCGGGTTCAAGTCCCGCCCTCGCTACAAAAAACGACCAAGACCTTCGGGTCTTTTTTCGTTTAAGCCCTGCTGCTTGCTCGGCCTTTTTGTGACGAACGCGTTAGAAGCCGCTGGCCCCGTTGGGCGAGCCAAGGCCGGTTGGGCCATCCCAGCCTTCGCGAGCATTGCACCAATAAAGCACCTGGCAGCGACCATTTGAACCTTGCGTGATGTCGTGCAGCTGATCTTGATGAGCAACAGTGAACGCGGCGGGCGAACCACCGGTGTTTGGGCCAATTGCGTATAGCCCGGCAATTAGCGGTGCCGAAACGCTCGTGCCGCCGAATGTAAACCAGCCGCCCTCAAACACCACGGCTACCCCCGTTGATGGGTCGGCCACCGCAGAAAAATCGGCCGTCAATTTGTTTGCGCAACCAGTCATAAAAATCGGTTGCCACGCAGCTGCTTTGTTGTAATCAGAGCAGCCGCTGCCGGCCTTAGTCCACGCGCTCTCGCTTGCCCAGCGCCCAAGTTGATCTACCTGAAGCGATGTGCCGCCGATGGCAATCACGCTTGAAAAACTTGCCGGAGCCAAAACCCCATAGCCGGAGTCGCCGCTAGAGGCCACCACCGCTATGCCCTTTGCTGTTGCCGCCGCATAAGCGGGGTATTTGAATTCGGGAGTGTCGCTGCCGCCATAGCTATTAGAAATTGAGCGAACGTTCTTGAATCGCGCCGCCGAACCAACGGCAATGTTCAGGTTGTCGAGGCTGGCGTTTTTGGCCTCAACCAACAGAATGCTGCAATTTGGGCACATTGCCGTTGCCATTTCGATGTCAAGCGCAGTCTCTTGGGCCCAACCCTCATCATCGGTTTGGGCATATCCAACCGCGGCACCCTTTTGGTCGACCTGCATAAAGCAGGGGGCTTTGCCGCTTGGCACCGCGGTCAAGATCGTGCCAACCATGCCGGGTTCTTTGGGGTCGGTGCAGTGATCCATTGGGCCCAAGTTATACATCGCTCGGTAATCGGTGATGTCTTGAAACGCCGACTCAGAGTGATAGGCGCTCACGATCGCTATCACTTTGTAGCGCGCGCCCTTCTGCGTAATCGAATAGGCATAGCGCAGTTGGTTTGCGCCATAGGCAACCCCGCCCATAGGTTGCACAAAGGCTAAGGGGCGCACCATGGCTTTAACGCTGCCCATCGAAAGGGTGCGTTTGATCGAAAGGCAGGCCACCTGCCCCTTTTTAGCTACGCCGCAGGTGCGTTCATCTTTGATTTGAACGGTTGATTTATTGATGGCTTGCGCCGGTAGGTTGGCGCCCAGGGCTATGCCACCAAGGGCCATCAGCGACGTCGTGATAATTGCGAGTTTTTTTATTGTTTTCATGTGCTCGAAAGTAGATGAAAGCCGAACTCGACTAGCGCCCAGCAATCGAAACTGTTGATAAAGGGCAAGTTGCTCTGGTTGTGCACAAACTAATCAATCCTCAGGCAAACTAGAAGGGTGGTTAATCCAAATGTGCAGGGCAAAAAATATCCCGCATCCAACCCATACCTGGTTGGTCGCGAGAAGATCCGCGAGTTCGCCCACGCGGTTAAGTCGACAAACCCTTCGAATCTAGATGTGTTCGCCGCGCAGGCAGCCGGCTATAACGACGTGATTGCCCCGCCAACTTTTGCAGTGGTTATTCAAGAGCGCAGTTTGGCCACAGTCTTGGCCGACCCCGAGGCCGACATTGATTTCAGCCGAGTGGTGCACGGCGATCAGCGCTTTATTCATCAGCGCCCCATAGTTGCCGGCGACGAGCTAACCAGCGAGCTTGAGGTGGCCAGCGTTAAATCACTTGGGCCACACTCGATGGTTACTTTTGAAACCAAAATATTCGACATCCAAAAACAATTGGTCTGCACGGCCATTTCTACTCTCGTGGTTCGAGGTGACGAGTAATGCCTCACATCAACATTGCATCGCTTGAAGTTGGTCAAATAATCGGCACAACCGAATTTTTGCTGACGCGCGATTCGCTGGTTCGCTATGCGGGCGCCTCGGGCGACTTCAACCAAATTCACTATCGCGATGATGTGGCTGCGGCCGTTGGTTTGCCTGGTGTGCTTGCTCACGGCATGCTCACCATGGGTGCCGCCGTGCAGGTGGCAGTTGATTGGGTTGGCGATGCCGGGCGAGTGCTCGACTATCAGGTTAGGTTCACCAAGCCGGTTGTAGTTGACCCAGTTGACGGAGCGATTTTGGTAGTTACCGGCAAAATCGGCGCCATCGATGCCGAGGCGGGCACGGTGCGCGTTGATCTGCAGGCTGTTTTCAATGAGACCGCCGTGCTTGGCAAAGCCCAGGTCGTAGTTCGAATTTGATGTCGTCAAGCACAGCGCTGCGCGAACTAACCAGCATTCGTGTGGGTGGCTCGCCAAGCGAAATTTTTGTGGCCAAAACCCGCGATGATCTCATCGAGCACACTCTCGAACTCTGGCGATCTGGCGAAGATTGGCTAATTCTCGGTGGCGGTTCAAACATGGTTGTCGCCGACGACTGCGCAGATCTTCGGGTAGTTAAGGTTGAGAATCGCGGCATAGAAACCATTCGCAGTTCAAGCGAAAACAAGGTTGTGCTTCGGGTTCAGGCTGGCGAAAACTGGGATGAGCTTGTGGCCTACACCGTTGCTAATGGCCTAGCTGGAATCGAAGCAATGAGCGGTATTCCCGGAACGGTTGGCGCCGCACCCGTGCAAAATATTGGCGCCTATGGCCAAGAGCTAAGCGATGTTTTGCTGCGTCTCGAGTTTCTGGATTATGAGACTCACGAGGTGGCTGCAATTGAGGCCAAGGACCTGGGGTTTGGTTATCGAACCAGCATCATTAAGCGCGGCCGACCTGGCGTGATCACCTGGGTTGAGCTTGAGTTGCAAAAGCTAGATGGCCTTAGTCGCCCGCTCTATTCAACCCAAATAGCAGCCGACCTCGGTGTTGAAATGGGCAACCAGGTTGCGCTCGCCGATGTGCGCAGCAGCGTGCTTAAACTTCGTGCCAGCAAGGGCATGGTGCTTAGCGAGGCAGACCCAGATTCGGTGAGTTGCGGCTCGTTTTTTACCAATCCGATTGTTAGCGACAAGACCGCGCGCACTTTGCCCAGCGAAGCGCCAAAGTGGGAAGACGAAGATGATGAGGGCCTAACCGTGAAGCTTTCGGCGGCCTGGCTTATCGAAACCGCCGGCATTGGCAAGGGCTTCTCGTTGCCCGGTTCTGGCGCGGCCATTTCATCAAAGCACACGCTCGCAATCGTCAACAAGGGTGGGGCAACCGCCCAAGATGTGCTTCAGCTTGCCAGCTATGTTCAGTTGCAGGTCTCGAACCGTTTCGGCATCAACCTGGTTCCAGAGCCTAACCTGATCGGTTTTTAGCTAAACAGTTTTTGCAGGCGTTGAATGCCCTCGAGCAGTGGCCCGTCGCCAAGCGCATAAGAGAGGCGCACATAGCCCGATGGGCCAAATGCCTCGCCTGGCACCAAAGCAACCTGGGCTTCATCCAAGATGTAATCACAAAGCTCGAGCGAGGTGTTGATCATTTTGCCGCCCCATTCGCGACCTAGCAAACCGGTCACGTCTGAATAAACATAGAACGCACCCTGAGGCATTGGGGCAACCCAACCATCGATCTTGTTAAGCTCGGCTACGGCAATTTTGCGGCGGCGATCAAATGCCTCGCGCATCGCAACAACCTCGTCTTGAGGGCCGGTCAGCGCCGCCAGCGCAGCCTTTTGTGAAATGTTCGAAACGTTCGACGACAGGTGCGATTGCAGGTTACCGGCGGCCTTCATTGCGTCGGCTGGCCCAGCCATCCAACCCAAACGCCAACCTGTCATGGCATAGGTCTTAGCGACACCGTTTACCAAAATTGTGCGGTCAATCAGCTCTGGCACCGCTTCGGTGATCGAAACCGCTTTGATTCCGTCATAAACCAAGTTCTGATAAATCTCGTCGGTGATCACCCAAAGGCCGTTTTCATATGCCCAGCGGCCGATTGCCTCGGTTTCTGCGTGGCTATAAACCGAACCGGTTGGGTTCGATGGCGAAACAAAAAGAAGCACCTTTGATTTTGGTGTGCGTGCGGCTTCAAGTTGAGCAACCGTCACCTTGTAGTTCTGGTCGGCACCAGCGAACACCTCGACAGGGGTTCCGCCGGCAAGGCGAATCGCTTCTGGGTAGGTTGTCCAGTAGGGGGTAGGCATAAGCACTTCGTCGCCCGGGTCGACGATGGTTGCGAAGGCCTGATAAACGGCCTGTTTGCCACCGTTGGTGACCACAATCTGTGATGCCGGAATCTCGGTGCCAGAATCGATTTTGGTCTTTTGTGAAATCGCTTCGCGCAACTCAGGGAGGCCAATTGCCGGCGTGTAGCGGTGATTCTTAGGGTCAAGAACCGCTAGGGCCGCTGCCTCTACGATGTGAGCCGGGGTAGCAAAATCTGGTTCACCGGCGGCATAAGAAATCACCGGTAGGCCCTGGGCCTGCAGAGATTTTGCTTTTGCGTCGACCTTGAGGGTCGCCGATTCGGCAATTGAACCAATACGCTTTGAGATTCTTGGGAAGTCAGTCACGGCAACAAGTCTAGTTTCTCTTTGCATTTCCTGCCCCAAGGCTTTACACTCGTTAGAGGTAGTTTGACAACTTCTGGAGCCTAATCTGGCAAATAAATCATTTTTAGATTCAATCTAGAAGTGTGTCTTTTGACGGATTCCGAAAGTCGAAGAACTAGCCCATAAAGGGTGGTGGCTCAATTGGTAGAGCATCGGTCTCCAAAACCGAGGGTTGCAGGTTCGAGTCCTGTCCGCCCTGCAAGTTGTTAGATGCAAGAAGAAGGAATGTCTCATGGCAGAAGAGCTAGAGCAGGTCTCCGAAGACCTAGTTGAGCAGGCGAAGGCTGACAAGGCCTCGAAGCGCAACATCATCGGTCGCACCTCGCTGTTCTTCAAGCAGGTCGTTGGCGAGCTAAACAAGGTCACTAAGCCGACCTGGGCAGAGCTGCGCAACTACACCGGCGTTGTATTGGCATTCGTTACCGTCGTCATGATCATCATCTCGGCTCTTGACTGGCTCTTCTACCAGGGTGTTGTTTTCGCTTTCACCCCAACCGCTTAATTAGTAAGGACACACCAAGTGACTGATTCAGAACGCACCGAACTAGAGGCAATTGCCGATGTTGCGGACGTTGCTGCTGACCAGGTAATCGCAGAAGCCGACGCAGACTTCGCAGACTTGGCGCTTGACGCTGCTGCCGAGCTAGAGCAAGATCTCGAACTCGAAGAAGCAATCGCCGAGGCTTCAGAGGCTGCAGAAGCGGCCACCGACGAAATCTCAGAGGGCGCTCCACTCGACGAAGATCCATACCGCGAGTTCAAGGCCGAGCTTCGTCGCCAGCCTGGCAAGTGGTATGTAATTCACTCATACGCAGGTTACGAGAAGCGCGTAAAGCAAAACATCGAAAACCGCATGCTTGCTCTAGAGGGCGGCGACGACATCTTCCAGATCGAAGTTCCAATGGAAGAATCGATCGAAATCAAGAACGGCCAGCGCAAGTTGGTTACCAAGGTCCGCATCCCTGGTTATGTTTTGATTCGCATGGAGATGAACGAAGAGTCTTGGTCGCTAGTTCGCCACACCCCAGCCGTAACCGGCTTTGTTGGCAACTCTCAGAACCCAACTCCGCTTCGCCCCGAAGAGGCTTTCAACATGCTCAAGACTCTTTATGTTCTTCCTGAAGAGGCCGAGGCAAAGCTTGCCGCAAAGGGCAGCGTTGCAGTTAAGGGCAAGTCAAAGGCAATTCCGGTCAACATCAACCTCAACGTTGGCGAAAGCATCATGATCAAGGATGGCTCGTTTGCTGGCCTTCCTGGAACCATCTCAGAAATCAAGCCAGAGAGCGGCAAGCTCATCGTGCTTGTTTCGCTGTTCGAACGTGAAACCCCGGTTGAGCTTGCGTTCGACCAGGTCGGCCCGCTCAACTAACATCCAAGTTTTTAGTTTTTCAAAACCAACACAAAAGGAATAACAAATGGCACCGAAGAAAAAGATCACCGGCATGATCAAGCTTCAGATCCAAGCGGGCGCTGCTAACCCAGCTCCACCGATTGGTCCAGCTCTTGGTCAGCACGGTGTAAACATCATGGAATTCTGCACCGCGTATAACAACGCAACCGCAGACCAAAAGGGCAACGTTGTCCCAGTAGAAATCACCGTCTACGAAGACCGTTCGTTCACCTTCGTTCTAAAGACTCCTCCTGCAGCTGAGCTAATCAAGAAGGCTGCTGGCGTTGCAAAGGGTTCAGCTACCCCTCACACCGTGAAGGTTGCTCACCTCTCAAAGGACGCACTTTACAAGATCGCCGAGCAGAAGATGTCTGACCTGAACGCCAACGATGTTGACGCTGCAGCAAAGATCATCGCGGGTACCGCACGCTCAATGGGCGTCACCGTAGAGGCCTAAGCACCAAAATCGCGAACTCGGCAACCGCTGAGCTAGCAAAGAAGTAGTGGGAGGGTCGCGCGCGATCCGTAGACCACAACTGTGACCAATAGAAAAGGAACAACAGCATGGCAAAGCGCTCAAAGGCTTACGAAGCCGCAGCTGCACTCATCACCGAGGGCAAGCTTTACACTCCTGCCGAGGCAGTAACTCTTATCAAAGAGACTGGCTCAAAAAAGTTTGACTCAACCGTAGAGGTTGCTTTCAAGCTTGGCGTCGACCCTCGCAAGGCCGACCAGATGATCCGTGGAACCGTTTCACTTCCACACGGAACTGGCAAGACCGCCCGCGTTATCGTTTTTGCAACTGGTGCCGCAGCTGATGCTGCAGTTGCAGCAGGCGCTGACGTTGTTGGTGGCGACGAGCTAATCGAGAAGGTTGCCGCTGGTTGGGTTGACTTCGACTCTGCAGTTTCAACCCCAGAGCTCATGGGCAAGGTTGGTCGTCTCGGTAAGGTTCTAGGTCCTCGTAACCTAATGCCAAACCCAAAGACCGGAACCGTAACCCCAGATGTAGCCAAGGCTGTTACTGACATCAAGGGCGGAAAGATCGATTTCCGCGTTGACAAGCAGGCCAACCTACACTTCATCATTGGTAAGGCTTCGTTCACCAAAGAGCAGCTTGGCGAGAACCTTGCCGTTGCACTTGACGAAATTCTTCGTTTGAAGCCTTCGAGCTCAAAGGGCCGCTACCTAATCAAGGGTGCAGTTTCAACCACTTTCGGTCCTGGCATCTGGCTAGACACCAACGTAACCAAGGTTGAGTTCTAAACCCTAGAAACAAATTTTCCGATGAGGGGATCGAGGCTAACGCCTCGGTCCCTTTCTCATAGAGAATGTAATTGTTAGCAACTAACCGAAAGGCGGGATATTGCCTCAGCACGCGTTTGGCGCAGCCACTCTACTTGACTCGAAAGACCCAATGGGCTTGCGCTCGAGCGCACCCCTGCTAGACGCGTGGATACGCGATATGGAGACCGATCGCTCTCCCTTCCAAATTCCTGGACACAAAGGTCGCACCGACTTAACCGGTGCCATAGTCGATGGCGACATCCCGGTATTGCCCGGTAATCACCCGCATCGAATTTCCCCCTCACTTATTCTCGAAGCCGAGGCAATCGCCGCCCGCCTCTGGGGAGCCGAGCTTTGCCGTTTCGGCGTAAACGGCTCATCTGGTTCAAACCATGCAGCCGTTATGGCCGTGGCTGGCCCCGGCGACAAAGTTATTGTTTCGCGCACGCTGCACAAATCGGTTTTAGTAGGCCTGGTTTATGCCGGGGTAACACCAATTTGGATTCGACCCGAGATAAACCCGGCAACCGGCTTGCCCGAATATTTGCCTTCGAGCCGGTTGGCCGAAACCTTGGCAGAGCACCCCGATGCAAAGGCCGTGCTCATCGGCGAGCCATCATACGTAGGCACGATGTCGAATATTCCACGTTTGGCCAAGGTCACTCACGACTACGGCATTCCCCTCGTTGTCGACGCGGCCTGGGCGGCTCACTATGGGTTCCATCCTGAACTGCCAAACCATCCAATTGCCGAGGGTGCCGACATCGTGGTTACCTCTGCACACAAAACCTTGCCTTCTTATTCGCAAGCGTCTTTTGTGTTGGTGCGCGACAAATACGTTGACCTCGCTAGGTTCAACAAAATGTTTGATTCAACGCAAACAACTTCGATGTCTGGGCGCATCTTGGCATCGATCGATGCTGCCAGGGCTTTGCTTGAGAGGCATGGCGAAGCACTAATCGGGCCAGTCATCGAGGCAACCGAACGTGGCCGCGCAGATCTAACTGCTGCGGGCATCGATGTGATTGACGGCGAATATATTGACCCGTTGAAATTGGTAATCATGCTGAGTGGCTGTGGTGCCGATGGTAATTTGGTCGAGGCAGATCTGCTGGCTGCAAACATCGATGTCGAGATGGCCAACCGAGACATCATTATTCCAATGATTACGTTTGCTGACACACCAGACCGCATCAACGACCTGGTAGAGCGAATCATCGAATCGGTTAATCGCCATCGGGGTGAACCACGTCCAATCGAAATCTTGCCAGCATTCTCGATCGAGCCTCAGGTTGTTGTAACACCGCGCGAGGCCTTCTTTAGCGACTATGAGGTCGTTGATTCGAAAGCGGCCGTTGGCCGGGTAAGTGCCGAAATGATCTGCCCTTACCCGCCGGGTGTGCCGGTGCTTTCGCCGGGCGAGCTAATCACCGAAGCCGCACTTGCAGCTCTGTTTGAGGCACGCGACATGGGTGTCAGAATTGCATTCGTTGCCGACCCAACGCTCAAAACGCTAAAGGTTTTGCCGCTAACTAAATAACTTGGTTATGCCCTTTTAGTCAACTTTGATGCCGGCCAGCATGGCCAAACCCGAGGCTATTTGCATCAGTTGAGTTTCGTTAATTTTAGAGTTTCTGAGGTTTTGCAAGCCCTGAACCTTGGCGAAATCGAGCCCGCTAAAATCTACCGAGTTGCCTTCGAAGTCGCGCAGGTCTAGGTCTTCAACCGTGCAATTTTCGAACCAAACCCGTTTGAATTTTGCACCCGTCAGATCGAGTGCATCAAAGGTGCAATTTCTGAACAATACATCTTGTGCCTCACAACCGGCAAAGTTGGCAAAGCCAATTCGGCAATCTTCGATTGATGTCATGTTCATGACAGTGCCGGTTAAGTCGAGTGAACCTATGCGACCAATTTTGATGGTGCAGTTTCGAAAGCGCGAACGCGAGCCATGCCAGTCGATCGAGCGCCCAAGCTCGATGAAGCAGTCGATAAACCTACTCTGTTGCGACTCAAGCGATTCTGCTTGGTTTAGTTGCAGATGTAAGTCTTCGTAATCTTCGCGCGGTTCGAGCTGCTCGTTGCTCGGTGACAGCAAAGTTGGGTCGACAAGTTGCCCCCACGGGGCTCGGCGGTTGCTTGAATCGGTCACTATGACAGCCTAGGCAAATTCGAGCAGACCAACCAATCGGCTAACGCACTTTACGTCTTCGATGCTGCTGAACCGGGTGCGGGTGAGTGCCGGCGAGTAGACCAGAAAAGTGTTGGTTTTGGCTCGCGAAAGGGCCACGTTTAGCCGATTTCGGTCGAGCAAAAATTCGAGCCCGCGAGGGGCATCTTCGGCCGATGAAGCAGCAAGGCTGATGATTACCACCATGGCTTCGCGCCCTTGAAACTTGTCTACGGTTCCTACCTGAACTTGCTCGAACCCTTGGGCATCTAAGGCATCTCGAATCGAATCGACCTGCGCGTTATAGGGCGCAACCACCAAGATCTCATTCAATGCAACAGCCTTCGACTGTTTTTCGACCAAGCCAACTACAACTTGCACCTCTTCGGGTGAGTGCGAAGAATTGCCCTGGTGTTGAACCTTGATGGGGGTTAAACCAGGTGTTAAACCATCAATGCTTCGCGTTGCTGCATCTTGGTGTGAATGCAGGCGGCCTTGATATGAAAGCCACGAGACCGGAGCGTTGACCTTGGGGTGCATGCGCCGGGTTACCTCGATGAAGTAGCCATATTCGCTACCGAGAATTGCCTGATCGCCCATGTAGTGCCCGAGTGCCGAGTTGTCGACGCCTCCGGGGTGAACCGCTTGAACTACTTGGGTTAGTTGTTGAGGGTCGCCAAGCAGCACTAGGTTGGTGGCGCTCTGGGCTACCGCGATTGCATCAACTAGCGAGAATTGAGCGGCCTCATCCACGAAAAGAAAATCTAATTTTTGCTCAAGAACCTTTGGCGAACAGAATGTCCAGGCTGTTCCGCCAATCACATAACCGCCCGATTGCTTGGCCCTCCAATTGGCCATCACCGCATATGTAGAAGGCGTTTGCCAATCACGCGGCGAGGAATCTCCGGATTTTTTCTGCTTGGCTATTGACTCTGGATGCACGCCAGCGCTGATGCAGCCAGCCAAGAGGTTTTCGACGGCAGAGTGTGAGTTAGCTACCACGCCAACTCGTTTGCCGCTGGCAACGAGTTTGGCTATTGTGTGTGAGCCAATATAGGTTTTGCCAGAGCCGGGTGGGCCTTGAACCGCGAGAAGTGATGAGTTGAGCCTTGCGGTGGAGGCCGATACTGCGCCGAGGTAGTCTTCGGAATTTATTGGTGCAAGATTGCTCGAGTCGAGTAACCGCGGTGCCCGACGCATCAAAAGGTCGAGTGCAGCGAACCCGGTGGGCGCCTCGAACATCGGCGAGACCCATTCGGCGGCAAGCTTTAGGGCGTGATCGCGAACCGCGTCTTGCTTGCCTCGCGCGGGAATAAAGAAATTTTCAAAAATTGCGTTCGGCTCAAAAGCCGAATTTGCCAGCGAGGTAACTCTGTCGAACGAGACTGTTTCGTTGCTAACCGATGTGATGCGCCCTAAGTCGGTTTCTTGCTGGTTGGCGCCATAGTTGAACCTCACAAAAATTGCTTCGCCGGCTTTTAGAAAGCAGGTTTGCCCAGGTTGAATTTGATAACTATAGCTGAGCGTGATTTTGGTTTGCGGATCGATATTTAACCCGGCCAGGCTTTCGCTAATCTGGTGGCATCCGGCAACAACTAGCGACTTGCGATCGCGATGCAGGGTGTCGTCGGTTGAGTCGCGGCGAATTCTGCGTTCGCGCCAGTGGATTACCTCTTCGCGTTTGTAATAGAGAACCGAGTGCATGAGCGCCTGCCAAACTGTAGCCCGATAATCGGCTTCGGCAGATTCGCCCCAACGCCAATCGGCGATGGCTTTTGCCATGTGATCGGTTGCGCGTTGCAGCTCGGCTAGTTCGCGTTCGGCTTTGTTGGTAGCGCTGTCTTCATCTTCGGGGTCGCCAGCCCGCTCAGATTTTTTTCTATCAAGAGCCTCGAGGTGCTCGGCATATTTGCTGTGGCTGCCCGGCATGCTCGAGAGCCATTCGTAAAGAGCCAAAGTAGACACGCAGTCGTCTTCGTTGTAGTCGCTGATGGTTTGCAGCACCAACTCGGCTTGGGCAGGGTTGCTAGTGGCCAGTTGCCGGTAGTGCTCATATTCGTCGATGCTTGAGCCCGCATCTACCACCGAGCTCTTGCGCTTGAATTCGTAGAAGGCCTCGAGCTTTTTGATCGAGTAACTCGGTTGGCTCACCATGATTGAGCCCTTGACCACCTTGTATAGGTCGATCATTTTGTTCTCGGTTACAAGCCAGGCAACCTCGGCCTCCATGATGCCGTGGCGGGCGGCTAGCCTGGTGAGCGCCGAGACCTCATATGGCGCGTAGTGATAAATGTGCGCTTGTGGGTCTTTGGTTAAGCGATCGACTGAGAATTTTATGAAGCCTGCAAATGCCTCTGCTTCTTGCATTCGATCGTGGGCCCACCAAGCGTGAAAACCAGATTCGCGGGTGATTGCGCCAAATAGGTATTCGAGCCCGCCCTTTTCTTGATAGTAGGGAAAGCCCTCCATGTCGAAGAAAATATCGCCCGATGAGGCCGGGGGCAGAACCCCAAGCTCTGGGTCTTCGGTGAGCACGAAACTGTGGTTGCCGGTATTGCCAAAGTTGGTTTGCAATTTTGCTTGTTTGCGAAGCTTGTCGAAGCTGCCAGGCACAAAGCCCTCGGGGCGTTGTGAATCTGCAGCGTCGGCTAGTGCCGACATGGTTGCTATGCCAGCTTTTCGAAGTTTTTCGATTTGGCTTTTATTGATGCCGGCAATCTGAACTAAGTGATCGGTTGCTACTCGGTCGTGTTCGCAGAGACCCGGATACTCGCACACTTTGCAACTGGAGGGCGAATCGCAGTGAAGGGATAGATGCTTAAGCTCGAAGGCGCCCCTATTGGCAGACGCAGCTAGTTCGAACGCTGCCTCAAGTTCGGAGCGCGCCTGGCGCATGGCCGGAACGATTTCGCCCTCTTCGAAAAGTGCGATGGTGCGGCTGCCAAGAATTAGACCGTGCAAGGCATCGGCTTTTAACCCCAGCGCATCGAGGGCGTCAACATAAAGAGCCACCTGCAGCAAGTAGTGCGGCTTGGCCGTGCTGGCCAGCTTTGCATCCCAAGCAATATAGCCCGGCTTGCCGATGTGCTCTGGGTTTTGCCTGGCGATTAGTTGGCCTGCCACAAACTCGAGGTCGTAGTCGGCGCGAACCAGAAAATCGGGTCGGCCAGTGAAAAGGCTTGAACCGTGTTTGCGGCGAAGTGCGCCCTGATAAATAACAGGTGTGCCCGAATTCATGAGTTGAATGGTTTCGGCGAAGGTGTCTTGCCCCTCTGGCCTTTTGAAGTTTTCATTGCCGAGCGATTGGCGCAATTCGGCTTCGATATCGGCTTCGAATTTGTCGCCATAGGCCATGGCAAGCGTTTGACCTACCTGTTTGTAGGGCTCGATAAGTTCGCGAACGCCGGGCATGGCTAGTTCGCGGGCGATTGCAAGTTTGGTGCAGTGGTCGCAGCTTGATGCGCGCATTAGGTCTCGGGTGTTGAACGCCCAAACCGTCTCAGCAGAGCCATCGTCGATGATGTACAAGGTTTCTCCAGATTTTGATCGAGCTGGTCGGCCAGCTATTTTCTTTGTCTGCCGATTCTCGCATCGCCGGGCGACATTTTTTGTGCCCTCGCCCAAACACGCCAGCAGATCGGAGCGATTAAGCGCGCCCAAGCGAATACTCTCTAACTCTTATGTCGAAAAGAGAACGAGTTCTGCCACGCCCTTTGGCTGTGCCGCACCCCGAGAATCTCGCTCTTGACCACCCGCACCGCGAAGAAATTCTTGTTCGTCACGGCGTTGCCATGGCGGTTGATCAGGCGGGTTACACAGACCCTGAAACTGGCTTTTTTGTGTTCACAGCCAAAACGCTTGCCGCCGAAGGCAAGTGCTGCGCCATGGTTTGTCGCCATTGCCCGTTCAAGCGCTAAGGCAACTCAAACGAGTCAGCACCTTACGCAAAAAGTGGCTTAGAGCGCAGCCAGAACAGCTTCAAGGTCGGCCTTTGTCGGTGGCTCTGCTCCGGCTCGTTCGCAGGTGATCGAGGCGGCAACGCCGGCATTAAAGACAAATTCTTTCAGAAGGTCATCGCTCAGGTTTGTTAGGCGATCAAATGGGTCAGCACCCAGGGCAGCAACATCCGAAAGTTGGCCTAGCAGGTTGGCGCAGAAGGTGTCGCCGGCTCCCACGGTGTCAACAACATTGATTCGACGAGACGGAACATCGAATCGCACATTCTCGCCGGCCGAATTTTTGCGATAAACCGAAACGCCTTCGCCGCCCCTAGTGATGAAAATGTGGCGGCCCGAATCGCCAACCCAATTCCAAACAATCTCGTCAATGTCGGTGCCAGCCTCTAGGCCATAAAGCCATTCGATGTCTTCATCTGACGCCTTGATTAGGTGTGAAATTGAGTTCACTCGTTCAACACGCACTCGCTCGATCTCGCGCTCAAAGCCAAGGGCTGGGCGCATGTTGATGTCGTGGCTGATAGTTAGCGAGTTCTGATCGAAGTGAGCCCGGGCCCACTCTTCGATCACTGCGTTGCCAGGCGCCATGGCCATGGTTAGGCAACCAAACTGAATAGCCGTGGCTCCCAGGTTGGTCAAGTCTGCGTCGGTCGGCAACTCAGCCGGGGTCCAGCCCCAATCGGCGGTTCCGTTGACATAGAAGGCATATGAAGGCACGCCGTGAGAGTCGATTGAGACCACGGCCAACGTGGTCAGCTCTGTTGCTTCAATCGCGTGGTCAAGCCCAACACCGTTAGTTTCAAGGCGTTCACGGATGATCTTTCCGAAGCGATCGTTAGAAATGCGAGCCAAGAACTGCTGAGGTGTGCCGCGCCTTGCAAGCGCGATTGAGACGTTGGCATTGGCTCCTCCGACGATCGCATTAAACGCGCCAGCTTGGTAGCGATTTTCAATTAGGTCGATTAGCGCTTCGCCGATTACGAGAATCAATTGGGGTTCCTTTTCAATCTTGGTTACGTGGTTTGAATTCGGGGTCTAATTCGGGTCTCAGTTTTAGATTAGCCACAGAACCTCGAGTAAGAAGTTCGGTTGGCAAAATTATCTTCTCGGTTGCTCGTGCGGGAGAGCTTATCTGCGCAAGCAGGCGATCAACAGCTAGCCTGCCTAACTCTTCAACTGGTCTCGCCACCACGGTAATGCCCGGTGTCATGGCGGCAGCCCACTGCGAATCATCGACTGTCACAAGTGAGATGTCTCGCCCAATCGTCAATTGTCGATTTCCGGCTACCTTCAGAACGGAAAGCGCCATGTCGTTGTTTGAGGTGAAAATTATTGTCGGGGCTTTGGGGTCGTCAAGCAGCTTCGCTACAGCTTGTTCCGTGATCGTGGGCTCATCTTCGCAAAACAGCCAGCGTTGCTGCTTTGGTTTCACACCAGCGTCGGCGGCGCCATTTAAGAATCCGTTGACCCGATCATGCACCGATGAGATCAGCATGGCTGGGCGATCTTCGGTGAAGTGCCGAACCCCCGCCGCGGCAATCAAAAACCCAAGGCGCTGGTGGCCCATCGAAACTGCGTGCCGAACTGCCGCCTCGGTTCCGGCAAAATCATCTGTGGTCACCGATGTTGCGTCAACCCCATCCACTCTTCGGTCGATCAAAACCACCGGCTTGCCGCCCAGCTTGGCCTCAGATAGGTGGTCGTGAACCAGCGCCGTAGAGGGAACCACAATCAGCCCATCGACCTGCTTTTCAAGCAGCGTTTCGACAGCTTGGCGTTCGGCTTGGATCTCTTCGTCGGTGTTGGTGATAAGCACCTGATAGCCGCGTGCCTTAGCCGCGTCTACTATCGATTTGGTGGCTCGGTCGAAAAACGCATTAGTGAAATCGGCAATCACTACCAAGCCGATGGTTTTGGTGCGGCCCTTGCGCATTGCACGGGCAACCTGATTTGGGCGATAACCGAGTTCGTTGGCCGCTTTGCGCACCTTTTCTACTGTTTCTTCGGCGATGCGACCATAACCACCCATGGCTCTAGAAGCGGTGGCACGCGAAACCCCGGCATGGTTTGCTACGTCGACGATGGTTGGGGCGGAGGACCTTGCAATTGCCATTGTTCATCCTTCCTTTATTTCTTCGTTTCGATAACGTGACAAAACCGTTATCGCCAAAAGTTGTCGCTGAACCGTTGCTGCTGTCAAGATTGTAACAAGATTTGTGAGAACGTTCTCGCAAGTCTCTCACAAAACCCACAAGGAGACACGTAATGAAGCGTTCACTACGAACCGCTGCAGCTCTAAGCGCAGTAGCAGCTCTATCGCTAACTGTTGCAGGTTGCGCACCAGCAGAAGAAGCAGCACAAGAAGACATCAGCATTGCATTCGTAATGGGTGCAGAGTCTGACCCATTCTTCCAGGCCATGAAGCTAGGCGCTGAAGAAGAAGCCGCAGCTCAGGGCGTAACCCTCATCTGGCAGGGCGACCCATCAAACTACTCACCAGAGACCCAGATTCCAATCGTTGACGCAGTGCTTGCACAGCAGCCAACCGGTCTAGTTCTTATCCCAACCGACCCTAAGGCGCTTCAGGCTTCTGTAGCCAAGGCAGTTGCCGCTGGTGTTGTTGTTGCCAACGTTGACACCCGCGTTGAAGACCTAACCGACGTTCTAACCTTCATCACCGGCGACAACGAAGACGGTGGCGCAAAGGCTGCTGAAGCTCTTGCCAAGAAGATCGGTTACACCGAGGGCAAGACCTACGAAGTTGTTATTGGTCTAACCTCAGCAACCGCAACCACCAACGTTGCTCGTCTAGAGGGCTTCAAGGCTGCAGTTGCTTCAACCTACCCAGGCATCCAGATCAAGGATGTCGCTTACTCAGAGTCAAACCCTGAGAAGGCTGCAACCAACGTAAACAACTGGTTGACCAAGTACCCTAACTTGGCTGGTATCTTCGCAATCGACGGAACCAACGCATCTGGTGCAGCTGCTGCACTTGAGGCCAAGGGTCTAGTTGGCAAGGTTGGCCTAGTAGGTTACGACGCTTACCCAGACAACGTTGCAAAGATCAAGTCGGGCATCTTTACCGCTCTTATTGCTCAGGACCCAGCTGCTGAAGCTCGTCTAGCAATCAAGACCTTGGTTGAGTTCATCAAGACCGGCAAGACCGCAACTGCAAAGGAAGTTGTTATTCCTAACGTTGCACTTACCGCTGACACCTCAGAGGCAGATCTCGCTAAGTACACCTACGTAGCTGGCAACTAATTCCAAGCTAAGCAAGTAAAAGCGACAAGTACAGAAATAGGTATCAAATGACTGACAGCAATCAGAACGCTGCAAAGAGCAAGGCTCAAAACCCGCTCGCTGCGCGACTATCAACTCTG
This sequence comes from Rhodoluna sp., assembly GCA_024641985.1. Taxonomy (GTDB): domain Bacteria; phylum Actinomycetota; class Actinomycetes; order Actinomycetales; family Microbacteriaceae; genus Rhodoluna. The sequence continues at coordinate 31,512 of JAHEBZ010000002.1, forward strand.
GCAACTAACCAGAGCGCCGTCTTGGTGGGAGTGCTGGTCTTATTGACCATCGTCTTCTCCATCCTCGAGCCGAAATTCCTTTCGGTGGCAACCGCGAACAACATCCTTACGGATTGGGGTTCAGTGGTTCTGATTGCTGTCGGTCAAACCTTCGTGGTGATCAGTGGTGGAATCGACCTTTCGGTCGGAGCCATCATTGGTCTCTCCGGAGTTGTTGCAGCTTGGACTATGTCTGAGTTGCTAGGCGCAGACCAGAGCATTAAAGGCACAGATTCGTATGGCATTTTGGCCGTAGGAGCAATCGTTTCGGTGGCGGTTGGGTTGCTGGTCGGCCTGGTAAACGCGTTCCTGATCAATAAATTCAAGATCGTTCCATTTATTGCCACTCTGGCCACCATGGGCGCTTGCCTTGGCTTCTCGGTAATTCTCTCGAGCGGCATGCCAATCGGTTCGGCAAACGACTTCAACCTAATCTCGGCAATGGAACCAAAAACCAACCCATTCTCATGGGCCGTAATTGTTGTTTCGGTTGTCGTCGCGGTTGTTGGTCTCTTTCTTCACAAATCGCGCTTCGGTCTGTATACCTTCGCGATTGGTTCAAACACTTTCGCAGCGCGCGGTGCAGGCATCAACGTTGAGCGCCACATCACCAAGGTTTATGCGCTCTCTGGCGCACTTGCAGGCCTTGCCGGAATCTATGTTTATGTTCGCCTCGGCGCTGGCTCGCCTTCATCGGGTAACGGCCGCGAACTAGACGCAATTGCCGCGGTAGTTATCGGTGGCGCTTCACTAATGGGTGGCGTTGGCCGCATCATGGGAACCGTACTCGGAGCCCTAATTCTTTTCACAGTTCAGTCGGGCCTCATCATGATCGGTGTTGCCCCAGACTGGAAAAAGGTTGTAGTAGCGGTTTTGATTGCCGCCGCTGTTGCAGCGCAAACCTTGCAAAACAAGAACGGACGCAAATAATGGCCGGCGAAGTAATTTACGAACTCAAGAACGCATCGAAGCGCTATGGCTCGGTTATCGCGCTAGACGGCGCAAGCCTCAAGCTTCACGCAGGTGAGGTTATCGGACTTGTTGGTGACAACGGAGCCGGTAAGTCAACCCTGGTAAAGGTGCTTTCGGGAGCTCACCAACCAGACGGTGGGCAAATCTTCCTCGAGGGCAAAGAGCGCGTATGGGGCTCACCGCGCGAGGCACTTGAAGCCGGAGTGGAGACTCTCTACCAAGACTCGGGTCTTGCGCCTCACCTCACCGTAAGCCAAAACGTGTTTTTGGGTCGCGAAAAATTTGTTGGTGGATTTCTAGGAAAACTTGGCTTCTTGGCCAAGAAAGAGATGGATCACGATGCTCACCGCGATCTCGAAGCGGTAGGCATTGCGGTTCCATCTTCGAACCGTTCGGTGTCGCAGCTTTCGGGTGGCCAGCGTCAAGCTGTTGCCATCGGTCGCGCGGTTGCCTGGGCAAAAAAGGTCATCATTCTCGATGAGCCGACTAACCACCTTGGTGCACGCCAAGCTGGCGAGGTTCTGAACATCATCAAGAACGCAAAAAAGAAGGGTCTTGGTGTCATCTTCATTTCGCACACTCTTCCTCACGTTCTAGAGGTAACCGACCGCATCGTGGTTTTGCGACTCGGCCGCATTGTTAAAGATGCACCCACCTCAGAGTTCACGGGTGACACCCTAATTGGAACAATCACCGGCACCATTCAGACCATCAAGGTCGAAGGTGACTAAAGCTTTTCCTCTTGAAAAGGGCTGAACCCGCGACCACAAGTCGCGGGTTTTGTTCTTAACCGGAAGATAACCTAAGAACATGAAGAATTTAGAGTTGGCAAAAAAGGCAATTGCGCTTCCACTATTTGGTTTGGTCTTGGCCTGGCTTTTCTTTGGTGTCGCCCAATACCTAGACCTGGTGCAAAACGACTATGTGAACCACGGCCGAGTTAACTATGCAGAAAATGGTGCGCCAGCAGAATACGTGCACGCATCGGTCTACTTGTTATTGATCGCAATCGCAATTTTTTCTCTTGGTTCGCTAGTGGGGCAAGCCTGGGCAATTAGGGCGCGCGTTGAAAAGGGTGAAACCAACCGCTTGGCTCATGCTGCTCACAGGTTCGCAACTCTTTGTGTAGTTATCGGGCTTGCCTTCGGCGCAATTTTTGCGATCGCCAACTTTATGAACGCATTTAATCGCTTCGGCGGAGCCTCCGAAAACCTAATGATTCGCCTTTTCGACGTTTACGTGCCAATCATCTTGGCCACCGCCGTGGTTGTATTTGTGATCTTGCGAGGCTTTGTGTTTAGGCAAGACCTGCACGAAACCAAGGAAGATTCTGAAAAGGGTCTAAGTGATGCTCAGAAGGCGCTCGGTCTTGGCTATGCGGTGCCAATCTTGGCAACGGCTGCGGCGATTATTTTTGGTCTCGTGGTTTATGACGTTACCCGCACCGAACTTCAGGTTTGGATTTGGGTAATTATTCAACTGATTGTTGCCGCCGGAATTATTGCAGGCACTCGATTTGCCTCGAAAGCCAAAGCGGCCAAGCCTGCACCGGCCAAGGCTCGCACTGGTTTGGCCGCTGGTGCAGCAAACCTAAACCTGGTGCTCTCAATTGTCTTCGGTGGCGTGGTGTCGGTCATGGCCTTCGCCTACTTGGCTACGGCTGTCTCAAAATTGCAGCAGTGGAATGAAGGCAAGTGGGATGCAACCGGCAAGGTTTTAGTCGAGCCAACCACATACCTCGAACCGATTACGTTTGCCTGGGTGATTGAAGATTTGGCACCTGCCAAGGTATTGCTTCTTTTGGCAGTTGTAGGAATCTACCTGACAATTACCCAGCGCAATAAAGAGGTTAAGTAGTTTGAAATATTTTGCCAACGGCCTGCTTTTTGACAACGACGGAGTCTTGGTTGACTCGCATCAGGCCGCAATTGACGCCTGGGCGAAATGGTCGGCCGAGTTCGCACCAAATTTTGATTGGAACGACCCTAAGCACGCGGGGCAACGAGCCGAAGACATGGTGCGCAAAAATATTTCAAGCCCCGATCTCTTTGAACTTGCAAACAATCGCATCAACGAACTCGAACAACTTACGGCGCACACAACTATTGCTCTAGGCGGGGCAGTCGAGCTTCTAGGTTCGCTGCAGTTTGGCCACTGGACAGTTTGCACTTCGGCTAACGCTCGGCTTGGGCGTGCGCGCTTAGAGGCGGCAGGGCTTCCGGTGCCGCCTCAACTGGTGACCGGTGACGATGTAAAGTTGGGAAAACCGTTTCCAGATCCATACCTGCTTGGCGCTAAAAACTTAGGGTTCGACCCCCAAGATTGCGTTGTCTTCGAGGATGCCCAAGCTGGCGCGCTGGCGGCTATCGAAGCCGGAGTAGGCCTGGTGATTGGCGTTTCTAAGAAAGCGCTCGACACCGACGCAGACATAGTTGTAAAAGACCTTAGAGGCATCACTTTTGATGGTGAAACGCTGAACATCCCGGATAAGAACAGACTTCGCTAATGTTTGATCGCCACATTGTTGTTGTAGAAGATGAGTCGCTTCTTCGCGACCTAATTGCCAAGAGTCTCGAAGCCGCCGGGTTTAAAGTTTCAACGGCAGCCAATGCCGCCGATGCTAAACGCGCCTGCGCCGCGGTTGACCCAGATGCTGTGGTGGTTGACATTGAGCTTGGCGCTGGCCCAAATGGCTTCGATTTTGCCGAAGTGTTATCGCGCACCTCGCCAGATGTTGGAATAGTTTTTCTCACCAATCTGCCCGACGCTCGTTGGGTGGGTCGCGATTCTAAGAATTTGCCAAACAATATTGCTTATCTGCGCAAGTCTCAGTTGGTTGATTCGCTAGATTTGGTCGCCGCTCTCGAGGCAGTATTGCACGATTCGGTCACTTCTAAGCAACGGCACGACCTCGATGGAAACCGGCCGCTCGCCGAGCTATCTAGAAAGCAAATCTCAGTGCTGCAAAACCTTGCTCTTGGCTATTCAAATGCGCAAATCGCCGAGAAACGTGGCACCAGCGTTCGTGCTGTAGAAGGCATTGTGAGCCGCATTTTTCAGGCCTTAGAAATCGATGTTCTAGCCGAAGGAAACGCCAGAGTTGAAGCGGCCGGCCTGTATTTAAAGGCTTCTGGCAAGGCAATCGCAGAAGAAGAATAATGCGATCCGCGACAACACCTAGGGTCAAAATTTCGGAAGCCATTCAGAGCGTAGCTGGGCCGGTTAGCTTCAAGAATCGCACGCTCGCCCTATTTGCAATACCTTCATTTTCGGTGGTGATGTTTGCTAACCCCGCCCGGCTTGCTGGCTCCCTGCTTGAGTGGTTTCTGATTGGCTGCATCGCTTATGCCGTTACCGTGATGGTTCTGCTGCTGTTTAAGGCTACAGTTTTGCCGGCGCGACCTCGCAAACCAAACTGGTGGCTAACAACTTTGGCGTTTTTCGCAGCCGGTGCGCTGCGAGGCTACTGCGTTTGGTTAGTTGGCCGCGAGTGGGGCATCGTTCCAGAAAGCGACCTTCTCTTTCGAATTACCAGCGGTTTCCTGTTGGTGCTCGGTGGGGTGGGCGGGTTGGCTATTTACGAAGCTTCAAGAATTCGGCAAGCAGAACAATTGGCGGCCTTGCATCTGCAAACCGCAAAATTAGATGAGCTTCGTGGCGGCATCCGTGAACGCATCCGCGTTTCGCAGCAGGAGTTGGTGAATAAAATAAGGGGCATCTTGGAGCCGATTGTTGCTCAATTGCTCACCGACATCGCTCGTTCCGATTCGACGTCGGCTCTTAATACAATTCGAGAAGCCGTTGATCAACTAATTCGCCCGCTGAGTCGAGAGATGGGCTCGGCCGGTTCCAATTTTGAACAGTCGTTGGTGGCAAATGCGTTGGCGTCCACGGTAAAGATCTCGAAGAGTGTTTTGCCAAAGCGTGTTTTTGCTGGCTCGATGATGGTGCCATCGCTTGCTTTGTTTGCAACAATAACGACTGCCCCAGGGCCTCTCGCTCTATACATAGAGGGTTCGGCGCTTGAAGCGTTTCTAATTTCCATTTTGCTAATTTTTGCCAGTTTCCAGATTCTGAAATCGGCTACATCAAAGCTCTCGTTGCCCATTTGGGCAGCATTGTTGGTGAGCCTTGCTCCGGCGTTTATCGGGCCGCTTTTAATCAAAATCACTTTGGATGCACTGGGCTGGGTTACCCCGGCATCAAGTTGGTATCAGTTTGCGTTGGTACTTTTTTGCACGGTTATTCTTGCTTTTTTGATGCAACTGACTCGCACGCAGCGAGCCGAGCACGAGCGCAATTTGCGCGTTGTGGTGCACGACTTAGGTGTTCTCAACTCTCAACTTCGCCAAGAGGTTTGGTTCAATCGCCGACGCACGGCCGCAGTTTTGCACGGCCCCATCCAAGCATCGCTTTATGCATCGGCCATGCGCATCAAGCCCGGTGAAAAAATTTCACAAGAAATGTCTGCAACGGTAGAGCGAGACATAGCTCTAGCGCTGGCAAAGCTGGATGGATCAAACATGATTGAACCGTTTGATTCGGTTTTGGAACAAATAACTGAGGTCTGGGACGGAATTGCCCAGATTTCGGTCGTTGAACAGCCGCTCGACCTACGCGAAGCTCTTGAGCGCAACCCAACGGCGGCAGCCTGTGCCCTCGAAATTATTCGTGAGGCGGTTAGCAACGCCATAAAACATGGTTCGGCGGGCAAAATTACAATATCGCTCAGCTTGGCCGACACGAACTTTATAGCCTTGGCCATCGCTAACGATGGGCTTGCCTTGTCGAAACAACGCGTTGCGGGCTATGGTTCGCAAATTTTGGATGAAGTCACATACGAGTGGTCGCTCGAATCGCTGCCGACCGGTGTCGAATTAAAAGCGCTTGTCGCAATTCAGAAATGACACTAGCCAAACGGCTTCGATTCGGGTAGGTTAGAAACGTTACGAATTCGTGACAGTAGTCGTTTGCAGTGCATCGTTTTGAATCACGTGGCCACCTAAGTGTCACCTCTGAGATGCACCAGTCTTTTCCTCTAAATGAGAATCCGCCGTATTGCGGATGCAGTTCTTGTGTGTGGGTTTAGCAGCTGTTCGACTAACCCACCGGCTCAGTGCAGCTACTCCCTGCAGAGCCATCACAATTGAATGAGGAATAACCATGCCTGGATTTGGCAAATCATCGTCGCGCGCGCCTAAGGGTGCCGGCCGCGACAACAACTTCAAGCCACGCGAAGACGGCCGTGGCGGTCGCTCAGAGGGTCGCTCAGTAGAAAACGCACCTTCTCGCGCACCACGTGCAAAGGGTGCATTCTTCGAGAATGGCCCAAAAAAGACCTATGGTTCAGATGCACCTCGAGGCGAGCGCCCTTCATACGGCCGCGATGACCGCAACGCGGGTCGCCCATCTGCTGGCCGCACTGGCTCACGTGAGATGAATGGTGGCCGCGAAGACCGCGGTCGCGATTGGTCGCCACGCGGTAACGAAGGCACCGGCGCACCTGCCCGCAAGCCACGTTACAACTCAGATGACCGCGCGGCTCGCTCGGGTGGTTCAGATCGTCCAACCTATGGTCGCGATGGTGGCGCTCCGCGTTCATACGGAGACCGCGATTCACGCCCTTCTTATGGCAACCGTGATGGTGGCGCACCTCGCGGTGACCGCAACGATCGCCCTTCATACGGCCGCGATGACCGCGCTCCGCGTTCATACGGAGACCGCGATTCACGCCCTTCTTATGGCAACCGTGATGGTGGCGCACCTCGTGGCGACCGCAACGATCGCCCCTCATACGGCGACCGCAACGATCGCCCTCGCTTCGGTGGTTCAGGCGACCGCCGCGGTGGCATGTCGAACCGCCCGTTCGAAGACCGCAACGAGTCACGCCGCGATTTCGCTTCACGCGACGACCGTGGCCCACGCCGTTCATTCGGCGATCGTGATTCACGCCCAGCCCGCGGTTTCTCAGAAGACCGCAACCCAAACCGTCCAGACCGTGCCGCACGCGATGACTCACGCGAGTCAACTTTCCGCGGTGCCCGCGACTCAAACCCAAACAAGAAGGCCTTCTTTGAGGATGTCGTTCTTGAGCGTCTAGACGCGGTTGAGCAGTCTGAGGCAATCACCACGAACTCGTTCGAAGAAATGGGCCTTCACCCGAAGGTAATCATTGCCCTAACCGGCATGGGTGCAGAAACTCCTTTCCCAATTCAGGCAAGCACAATTCCGGCAGCTATGTCGGGCCGCGATGTTCTTGGCCGCGGCAAGACCGGTTCTGGCAAGACAATCGCCTTCACCGTTCCGATGGTTCAAAAGCTAATCGCTGCCGGTTCGGTGCCTCGCAAGCCAGGCAAGCCACGCGCGCTAATTCTTGCGCCAACTCGTGAGCTAGCCGATCAGATCGACCGCACCGTAAACGGCATCGCCCGCGCTGTCGGTTTCTACACCGCCTGCATCTACGGTGGCGTTCCTCAGCGCAAGCAAGAGAACGCCATGAGCCGCGGTGTAGACATCGTGGTAGCAACGCCTGGCCGCCTCGAAGACCTAATGGCTCAGCGCATCATCGATCTTTCAGAGGTCGAAACCATGATCGTTGACGAGGCCGACCACATGTGCGACCTCGGTTTCATCGAAGGTGTTCGCCGAATCATGCGCGCAGCTGGCGACAGCCAAAAGTTGCTCTTCTCGGCAACGCTTGACCGCGAGGTTGACGCACTGGTTAAAGAATTCTTGCCAGACCCATATGTTTATGAAGTGCCAAACGAAGACAACGACACCTCAAACATCGTGCACCGCGTTATGACTGTTGACAACGAAGACCGTTCAGCTGTGCTTTTGCGTTTGGTTCAAGGTGAAGGCAAGTCAATTATTTTCACCCGCACCAAGATGACCGCCGAGCGCCTAAGCGAAAGTCTTACCCAAGCCGGAGTTCCGGCAGCTCGTTTGCACGGTGACCTAAACCAGAACCAGCGAAACCGCAACCTAGAGCGTTTCACCAAGGGCGCATGTCGCGTTCTTGTGGCAACCGACGTTGCCGCTCGCGGAATCCACGTTGATGACGTTGCTTTCGTGGTTCAGGTAGATCCACCTGAGGAATACAAGACCTACCTGCACCGCTCTGGCCGCACCGGCCGTGCTAACAAGGAGGGTGTTGTAATCACCTTGATTCCACGCAGCCGTCGCCGCCGCATGGAAGATTTGCTTCGCCGCGCAGAGCGTGACGGCATCTTCTCGGAGGTTCGCCCTTCGAGTGAGTTGCTTGAGCAGCTAGCCGGCCCGATTGCCCCACCACCGGCACCTGAGGTTCTTGACTTTGGTGACTCACGTGGCGGTTCATCTCGTGAAGGCGGCCGCGGACGCGGTGGCTATGAGGGTCGTGGCGGTTCAGGTGGCGGTCGCAAGAGCAACTTCGGTGGCTCAGGCAAAGGCCGTTGGTCAGACAAGCCAAAGGGCGAGGGTCGCCCTCGTGCTCGCAAGTTCGACTAAGCGCTAACTTCAAGAAATCCCCGACTGTTTTGGCAGTCGGGGATTTCTTTTTGCTTGCATATTCAAACCCGTTCAATCTTCACAGCGCTCTCACCCGATTCTCACAGAATCGACGCTCTAGATTGCAAAGTGGAGGCAGTGAAATTGGCAGATTTAACTCAGGCACAGGCACAGGTAGTGCTGAATAAATTGACCTATGGTCAATCAAAGGCTTCGGTTGCCGATTTGCAAAAAAAGGGTCTCGAAAAATGGCTGACCGATCAGCTGAATCCCAAAAAGCCTGAAGCCAGCGGCTACCTAAAAAACCTCACTCCTTTTCGTTCGCAATCGATGACGGTCGCGCAAATTCAGTCAAATTTTTTGTTCAAAACCAAACCAATTCTTTTGGCAAATGAACTCACATATTTAACTATCCTTAGGCGCGCATACTCATCCCGGCAGGTTTTTGAAATGCTGGTCGAGCACTTCAGCGATTACGTGCCGGTGCCACTGGCAAACAAAAGGTCGCCTTATCGAGGCGACTACGATAAGGCAGTCATCCGTGCAAATGCGCTCGGTTATTACCCCGATTTATTGGTTGCGGCCACCTACCACCCGGCAATGCTCAAGTTTTTGAACGGCGACACAAACACGGCCACCCAGCCAAACGAAAACTATGGGCGCGAGTTTCTAGAGCTATTCACAATCACGCCCGCGGCAGGCTATAGCGAAGAGGATGTGAAAAACGCCGCCAAAATGTTCTCGGGCATGGGCTTCGAGGCTGCTAGCGGGGCAAGCAAGCTTAGGGTTAAGCAGCACTATTTTGGGGCAATCACGGCGTTTGGTTACACGGATGTCAACCCAACCAGCAGCAACGAGGCTCAAATTCGTGCTCGCATCGATAAGTTTGTGCAGCATTTCGCGCTGCTGCCCGAAACAGCCAGAGCATTTAGCGTGCGCATGGCAAGAAGGTTTGTTGAAGACCAGCCAGCCGAAACGCTGATCAACAAAATGCAAATCGAATATCTGTCTAGCCGAGGGCACATTCCTAGCGTGTTTAAAGCCATGGCGCTCAGCAGTGAATTTGCCGCTGCTAAGGCCACCAAGGTGAAGCGCCCAATGGAGCACCTTGCCTCAACAATTCGAGTTTTAGATGCGCCACTGATTCGCGATGTGCCCGCGCCAAACCTCGAGGTTTTCAAAGATTATTTCAAAGCATCGCCGCTGCCGCCGTTGGCCGTTGCTTTAGCCAAGCAGGGCCACGCGCCTTTTGAGTGGCCGTTTCCGAATGGCTACCCCGATGCCGCAGAGCCCTGGACTGCCCTGACGGCTCAGGTGCAACGCTGGAACCTTTCCAACAAAATTACGGCGAAAAAGCTGCCGGCGGCATTCGGCGCAATCGATTACTCGAAGTTGATTGCTGTCAAAAGCGTCACCCCGGCTGCTATTGTGGCCGACTTGTCGATGCATTTTTATGGCGCGCAGCTAGCCCAATCAGAACGCGTTCAAATTGAAGCAATTGTGGCAAAGAGCATCAAAAAGACCAGCAATCAAGCCAAATATGTTGCCGACATGGCGGCCCTCGCCTCGGCACTTTTGCTTTCTAGGCCAGATTGGAGCCTGCGATGAAACAAGAGCACGACAACTGTGGTTGCGAAGAGTTTCAATCCCTTAGCCGCGGCTTCAGCCGTCGCGGTTTCTTGGGCGGCGTATTAGCTCTTGGCGGAGGCCTTGCTATCTCGGTTGAGCCCGGCTTTGATTACGCTCTCGCTGCTCCAGGCGAAACCCGCGCCGATGTGATCGTTATGGTCTCGATGCGTGGCGGCATGGATGGCCTGATGGCGGTGCCGGTGCTTGGCGATTCACTGCTGCAGAGTTATCGGCCAACCACGGCAGTCAGAGACTCCGAAAATCTCAATCTCGACAACCATTTTGGTCTTCACAAAAATTTGAGCGATTTCAAGAAAATGTTCGATGACCAAGAGTTGGCAATCGTTCACGCGGTGGGCACCCCAACCGGCACAAGATCACACTTCGATGACCAGCTCTCGATTGAACTTGCCGCATACGACAACCCAGACACAACAACTGGTTGGCAAACCCGCTATTTGAAGGCAATCGGCAGCACCGAAGTGCTAACCGGGTTTTCGGCTTCTAAAAACAAGGCGGCTGGTTTTGCCGGCTCAACTATTGCCGCTACCTTCGACGATCTAACCCAAGTAACCATCGATTCGGTGGGTTCAGACCGAGCAAGCTATTTGCAACTTTTGAAAGAGATGCACAAAAATAGCGATCATCAGTGGGCAAAAACCGGCTTGTCGACCATCGAGGCAGCTGAGCGCCTGCGAAATGTTGCTACCGAAACCCTGGCAACCTACCCAGAGAGCGCGTTTGGCCGCCGAATGAAGCTGCTGGCAACTTTGCTAAAAGCCGGAACCCCTATAAAGACGGCCAACATTGATTTTGGCGGTGACCTCGATGTGCACAGCGAGGCAGGCGTGGCGGTTGGCACCATGGCCGACAACTTCAAAGATTTGAACGACACAATTGCCGCCTTCAAGGCCGATGTTGGCCCGTTGTGGGCAAACACCACAATTACAACTGTCACCGAGTTTGGCCGCCGTCTTCGCGAAAACGCTTCTGCCGGGGTAGACCACGGGTGGGGTTCGGCCATGTTTGTGATGGGCGGTGGCGTGAAGGGTGGCAAGGTTGTGGCCAATTGGCCGGGTTTAGAAGAGCGCAACTTGCACAACGGCGATTTGGCCGTAACGCTCGACTATCGCCATGTTTTGAGCGATGTTCTTCGCTATCGCGGAAACCTTTCGACAACCGAAATTAATGCGATCTTTCCGGGTTTTAAGTTTCAAGACCTAGGGCTTGCGCGGCAGCTGGGCTAACGGCTAAACTGATAGCAGCCAAAGACCGTCGGTTTTGCAAGTTCGCAAGAGCAAGCAACGAAGGATACGAAAGTGTCAACCCGCGTAGGTGTGTGAAGAAGTTTCAAATTCTCTCGAATTTATTACTGCTCCGTGCGCTTGCGCCGGAGCATTTTTTATTTCCCGGGGCTACCGACACAAAAGAAATCAAGGAGTGCCATGGCGACCAAGGTCGAGAAGGTAGCCGAACTTACTGAACTATTCAGTAGCTCGAACGCCGTCTTTCTAACCGAGTACCGCGGACTCACTGTAGGCCAGCTCAAAGAGCTGCGCCGTTCAATCAGTGCTGACGCAACCTACGCCGTAGCAAAGAACACACTTCTAGGAATCGCTGCAAAGAACGCTGGAGTAACCGCATTTGACGGCCAGCTGTTCGGCCCATCGGCTCTGGCTTTCGTAAGCGGAGACGTTGTCTCTGTAGCGAAGCAGTTGCGTGACTTTGCAAAGGCAAATCCTCTTCTAGTTGTTAAGACCGGTGTCATGGATGGCCTCGCTCTTTCAGCTGATGAGGTTAAGAAGCTTGCTGATCTCGAAACCCGTGAAGTTCTGCTTGCCAAGGCAGCATCGATCTTCAAGGCTTCGCTATTCAAGGCTGCTTACACGTTCCAGGCTCCACTTGCACAGGCAGTTCGCACTGTCGACGCACTACGCGCCAAGCAAGACGCCTAAGAACCCACGCTTTAAAACAACGCTTCACAAAATCTGAATCAAACAAGGAGATACATCATGGCAAAGCTGACCACTGACCAGCTAATCGAAGCTTTCAAGGAGCTTTCACTAATCGAGCTTTCAGACTTCGTTAAGAAGTTCGAAGAAGTATTCGAAGTTACCGCTGCTGCTCCAGTTGCTGTTGCAGCTGCTGCTGCTCCTGCTGCTGAGGCTGCTGAAGAGAAGGACTCATTCGACGTCGTTCTTGAATCAGCTGGCGACCAGAAGATTGCAGTTATCAAGGAAGTTCGCGCACTGACCAACCTAGGTCTAGGCGAGGCAAAGGCTGTTGTTGACGGCGCTCCTGCAACCGTTCTAGAGGGTGTAAACAAGGACACCGCTGAGAAGGCAAAGGCTGCTCTTGAGGGCGCTGGCGCAAAGGTTACCCTTAAGTAATCTCGCTTTTTACCTCGAAAAACCCGTTCTCACTTCGATGAGGGCGGGTTTTTCATTTAAGTTCTAGGCTTAGTGCATGACCAAACCCAACGAAACCACTCGCGCCGCAAGCATGTATGACGTTGCGCACTTAGCGGGCGTTTCGCACCAAACGGTTTCGAGAGTCATAAACGAAAACACCAGCGTTAGTGAATCAACTCGCGAAAAAGTTCAGTCGGCAATGGCCGCCCTGAACTATCGGCCAAACCGTGCCGCCAGATCATTGGCAACGGCAAAAACCAAGTTGCTCGGGGTTTTGGCATCAGACACCGGCCAATTTGGCCCGGCAAGTTTGATGCACGCCATCGAGCACGCTTCGCGCGAGGCCGGCTATTTTGCTGTTGCATCGAGCGTTGATGGCCAGTCGCACGATTCGATTGCCGCTGGCATGGCCCAGTTGTTAGAGCTGGGCGTTGAGGCATTGATCGTGGTTGCCCCGCAGGCTGCCGTTCTTGACGTAGCCAAATCTTTGTCGATGAACCTGCCCATGGTTACCATCGATTCTTCGAACCGCATGGATGTGTTTACGGTTGCTGTCGACAACTATTCGGGGGCGCGGCTAGCCGTTAGGCATCTGGTTGAAGCCGGACACAAGAAAATTGTTCACATTCGCGGGCCGGTTGGATGGGTTGAGGCCGAAGCCCGGGTAAAGGGCTATCGCGACGAGTTAGAGGCTCAGGGGCTAGAGCTCGCAGATGTTGTGCAAGGCGATTGGACATCTGAAACGGGCTGGCTTGTAGGGCAAGAGTTGGCCAAACGCATAGAAGACTTCACCGCAATTTTCGTAGCCAACGACCACATGGTCTTGGGGCTTTTGCATGCTTTTCGCGAGGCCGGCATTTCGGTGCCAACCGACGTGAGCATTATTGGCTTTGATGACTTGCCCGATGCCGCACATTTTGCACCGCCACTAACTACCATTCGTCAAAACTTTCATGAGGTTGGCCGCCGTGCAGTCGCGCTGTTGCTTGAAGAGCTCACCGGGGTTGAAAGCATTCGGCACGAGCAAATTGTGCCTCAGCTGGTGCAACGAGAGTCGGTTGCAGCGCCTAAGTGTTATCGCTAACATAGAGAAACGTGTTTCATAGAAGAAGGCAATAATGGCCCATCGCTCAGCCCCGAATGACCAGTTTGTAATTGGTGTAGATTATGGAACCCTTTCGGGTCGCGCTCTTGTGGTGCGCGTCTCGGATGGCGCCGAGTTTGGTTCAGCTGTCTTCGAATATCCACACTCGGTGATGGATACCGCGCTAGGTGCCGACTTCGGTGGAACATCCCTTCCACCGGAGTGGGCTCTGCAGGTGCCTCAGGATTATGTTGCGGTATTGAAGAATGCCGTTCCAGCTGCAATCCGCGAAGCTGGCATCGATGCCGCGCAGGTCATCGGAATCACCACCGATTTCACCGCTTGCACAATTTTGCCGGTGCTTGCCGATGGCACTCCGCTTTGTGAATTGCCAGAATATATTTCTCGCCCTCACGCCTACGTGAAACTTTGGAAACACCACGCCGCCCAACCGCACGCCGACCGAATCAACCAGTTGGCTCGCGATCGCAACGAATCGTGGTTGCCCCGCTATGGCGGCCAAATTTCATCTGAGTGGGAGTTGGCCAAGGGCCTGCAGCTGCTCGAAGAAGACCCCGAAATCTATAACCGCATGGATCACTTTGTTGAGGCTGCCGACTGGATAATTTGGCAGCTCTGCGGAACCTACCTTCGCAATGCCTGCACGGCTGGCTATAAAGGAAACCTGCAGGATGGCGAATACCCGAGCCGCGAATATTTTGCCGCTCTAAACTCAGGCTTTGCAGGTTTCGCCGAAGACAAACTTGCCCACGAAATTGGGCAACTTGGCCAACGAGCAGGCGGGCTAACAGCCGCGGCTGCCGCCTGGACAGGGCTGCCAGAGGGCATCGCGGTGGCGGTTGGCAACGTTGATGCTCACGTGACCGCACCCGCTGCGCGCGCAACCGAACCCGGCCAAATGGTTGCCATCATGGGCACCTCAACCTGTCACGTTATGAACGGTGAAATTCTCACCGAGGTGCCGGGAATGTGTGGAGTTGTCGATGGCGGAATCGTCAGCGGGCTCTATGGCTACGAGGCTGGGCAGTCGGGCGTCGGCGACATCTTTGCTTGGTATGTGAACAACCAGGTGCCGGGTGAATATTTTGAAGCGGCCAAGGTTGCCGGCAAGAGCATTCATCAGTATTTGACCGATCTTGCGGCCGAAGAACCGGTGGGGGCGCACGGCCTAATTGCTCTCGACTGGCACTCGGGCAACCGCTCGGTGTTGGTTGATCACGAACTCTCGGGGCTCGTGATTGGTGCCACGCTCACCACCCGCCCAGAACAGGTTTATCGAGCACTTCTCGAAGCAACCGCGTTCGGAACCAGAAAAATTGTCGAAACCTTTCAGCAGTCTGGTGTTGCGGTCACCGAGTTCATCGTTGCCGGCGGCCTGCTGAAAAACAAGTTCTTGATGCAGGCATATTCAGACATCACTCGACTTCCGCTTTCTACCATCGATTCAGACCAGGGGCCAGCCCTCGGCAGTGCAATTCACGCAGCTGTTGCGGCGGGTGCCTACCCAAGCATTCGCGAGGCGGCCGAGGTGATGGGCAAATCGAATCGCGGGGTTTATCAACCCAACGAAGAGCGTGCAAGGCAATACGACAGGCTTTATGCCGAATATGAGCTTCTGCACGACTACTTTGGTCGCGGTGCAAACGATGTGATGAAGCGCTTGAAGGCATTCAAACGTGAGGTTGCCGAGTAGTTTGCCTGTGCGCAACCTAACCGTTATAGAAATGTTTTTGAGTCGAGACATCATTCGCATGTTATCGCTCACACCGAGTGAGATACTCAAGAATGTAAGGACTTTTCTTACCGAGATGGACGCGGTATGAAATTACGCTTCACAATTCGGTCCAATAAAAATCCCGAAAGGAATCACATGTTCAAGAAAGTACTCGGCATTGCCGCCGCTGGTGCTCTTGTTGTTGCAGGCCTAACCGGCTGTGCACCAGCAGCAGAAACAGCTGGTGGACTAATTGGCGTTTCAATGCCAACTCAGTCATCAACCCGCTGGATCTCAGACGGTGACAGCATCAAGTCGGCTCTAGAGGCCGATGGTTTCACCGTTGACCTTCAGTATGCAGAAGATGACATCCCAACCCAGGTTACCCAGCTCGAGGGCATGCTAACCAAGGGCGCAAAGGCTCTAATCATCGCCGCTATCGATGGAACTCAGCTAACTGACGTTCTACAGGCAGCTGCTGACGCAGGCGTTCCAGTTATTGCTTACGACCGCTTGATCCGTGACTCAGCAAACGTTGACTACTACGCAACCTTCGACAACTTCAAGGTTGGCGTTCAGCAGGCAACCTCGATGCTAGTTGGAATGGGCGTTTACGCATCAGAAGAGTCAACCTCTGCTGATGGTGCAAACGCAAAGGGCCCACTAAACGTTGAGCTTTTCGCTGGTTCACCAGATGACAACAACGCAACCTTCTTCTTCAACGGTGCAATGTCTGTTCTTCAGCCACTGATCGACTCGAAGGTTCTAGTTGTTAAGTCGGGTCAGGTTGCCTTCGAGAAGGTCGCTACCCTACGTTGGGACGGCGCTGTTGCTCAGAAGCGTATGGAAGACATCCTTGTTGGTTCATACGCTGATGGCGCAAAGGTTAACGGCGTTCTTTCACCATACGACGGTCTAAGCCGCGGCATCATCGCAGCTCTAACCGACGGTGGTTACGCTGCTGCAGACCTACCAACAATCGTTGGCCAGGATGCAGAAGTTCTATCGGTAAAGGCCATGATCGCTGGCGAGCAGTACTCGACCATCTTCAAGGACACCCGTGAGCTAGCAAAGGTTGCAGTTGCAATGGCAGAGGCCATCCTAAAGGGTGAGACTCCAGAGACCAACGACACCACTACCTACAACAACGGCGTGAAGGTTGTTCCTTCATACCTACTAACTCCTTACATCGTTACCATGGACAACTACAAGGAATTGTTGATTGACTCTGGCTACATCAAGGAAGCAGACCTAGGTTAATTCCTAGTTTGTAAAGGGTGCCGGTGGGGTGAGCTTTCATTCCACCGGCGCTCTAACAAAATCACCACCCATACAAAGAAGTAAGCAGGGATCACATGGGCACAAACATCCTCGAGATGCGCTCCATCACAAAGACTTTCCCAGGCGTGATTGCCCTCGACAAGGTTTCTCTAACCGTTGAGCGCGGCGAAATTCACGCAATCTGCGGTGAGAACGGTGCCGGCAAGTCGACCCTAATGAAGGTCCTTTCTGGCGTTTACCCGCACGGCAGCTATGAGGGCGACATCGTCTATGAGAACGATGTGATGAGTTTCAAAAACATCCGTGAAAGCGAAGCCAAAGGCATCGTTATTATTCACCAAGAGCTCGCTTTGAGCCCCTATCTTTCGATCGCCGAAAACATTTTTTTGAATAATGAGATCAAAAAGAACGGCCTAATCGACTGGAACAAAACCGGCCAAGAAGCCCAACTTTTGATGGCCCGCGTTGGCTTGATCGAAAACCCGAACACCAAAGTAATGGACATCGGTGTTGGCAAGCAACAGTTGGTCGAAATTGCCAAGGCGCTTTCTAAGCGCGTAAAGCTTTTGATCTTGGATGAACCAACGGCCGCGCTAAACGATGAGGACAGCGCTCACCTGCTGAGCCTTCTTCGGCACCTCAAAGACCAGGGCATCAGTTGCATCATCATTTCGCACAAGCTCAACGAGATTGCCGCGATTGCCGACAAGACCACCATCATTCGCGATGGAAAAGCCATCGAAACCCTCGACATGAAGGCCGACCATGTCGACCAAGAGCGCATCATCAAGGGCATGGTTGGCCGCGAGATGGATAACCGCTACCCGGCCCACGAAACCAATGTTGGCGGTGCCGAGATTCTTCGGGTAGAGAACTGGACAGCCCACCACCCTGATGACCCAAACCGTGTGGTTGTAGACAATGTGAACATTCACGTTCGCAAGGGCGAGATTGTTGGGCTTGCCGGAATTATGGGCGCTGGCCGAACCGAGTTTGCTCGCAGCCTGTTTGGCAAGAGTTGGGGCACCAACATCACCGGCACCGTTTATGTGAACGGCAAAGAGGTTCAGGTCAACACAATCAAGCAAGCGATCGACAACGGGTTGGCTTATGCCACCGAAGACCGCAAGCGCTTTGGCCTAAACCTCATCGACGACATCAAACGCAACATTTCGATTGCTTCGCTCGACGACTTTGTGAAGCGCGGACTGGTAAACGACAACGAAGAATTTAAGGTGGCTTCAGAATATCGCACCAGCATGAACATCAAGGCGCCTTCGGTGCTTTCGGTGGTTGGCAAGCTTTCTGGTGGAAACCAGCAAAAAGTTGTGCTCAGCCAGTGGATCAACGTGAAGCCTGAGGTTCTAATTCTTGACGAACCTACCCGCGGCATCGATGTTGGTGCCAAATACGAGATTTACACAATCATTCAGCGCCTCGCCGATGAGGGCAAGGGTGTGATCGTAATTTCGAGTGAGCTTCCGGAGCTTCTCGGAATTTGTGACCGCATCTACGCAATCTCTGAGGGTTGCATCACCGGCGAAGTCTCTAAGGCAGAGGCCAACCCAGAATTGCTTATGAAGTATATGACCACCGAGAAGGGCAGCAAATAATGTCGATCAGTAATGAGAAAAAGGTTAGCTTTCTAGACAACCTGCGCTCTCGCCTCGAAGGCGTAAACCTTCGCCAGAACGGTATCTTTCTGGCCCTCATCGGCCTGATCGTATTCTTTGCGGCCACCACACCGAATGCTGCATCGATCACCCCCACCAACTGGTCAAACCTGGTTGTGCAAAACGGCTACATTTTGGTTCTTGCAATCGGCATGGTTATGGTCATCATCGCGGGCCACATCGATCTTTCGGTAGGTTCGGTTGCGGCCTTTATCGGTGCAGTCGCCGGCATTTTGGTGGTTCGCCCGCTCGAGCAAGATGGTTGGGAATGGCTTCCGGCGCTGCCTTGGTGGGCAGGCCTAATAGGGGCCGTAATCGTCGGCGCTATTGTCGGCGTTTGGCAGGGTTTTTGGGTGGCCTACGTCGGCATTCCAGCCTTCATCGTTACGCTTGCGGGCATGCTTTTGTTCCGCGGCATGGCTTTGATGACCCTGCAAAACTCAAACATAGGCCCCTTCCCCGATGAGTTCCGTGCTATCGGCAACGGCTTCCTCGATAAAGAAAATGCGCTCGGCACTGCCATCGGCCTGCCAGATCAATACAACGCTGCCGCGCTCTTGGTTACGGTTCTTGGCATCTTGGCAATCTGGTTCCAGGCGCTAAACAAACGTCGTGCCAGCATTCGCTACAGCCAGCCTGTCGAGCCTCGCACCTGGTTCTATGTCAAGAATTCAGTGCTCACGGTGATGGTTGCGTATGTTGGTTTTCAACTAGCCAACGCCAACGGAATTCCATTCACCCTGATTCTTCTAACCTTCCTGATCGTTGTTTACAGCCTGGTTATGAACAAGACAACATTCGGGCGCCACATTTATGCAATCGGCGGAAACCTGCACGCGGCAACGCTCTCGGGAATCAACGTTCGCCGAGTGAACTTTTGGTTGTTCGTAAACATGGGTGCACTCGCGGCCGTATCTGGCATCTTGATTGCTGCTCGAATGAACTCGGCCGTGCCTAAGGCGGGCGATGGTTTCGAACTCGATGCGATCTCGTCGGTGTTCATCGGTGGAGCTGCTGTTCAGGGTGGCGTGGGCACCGTTATCGGCTCGATGGTCGGCGGTTTGATCCAGGGTGTTCTTGGTAACGGCATGAACTTAAACTCGGTCGGCATCGACGCGCAGATGACCATCAAGGGAATGGTGCTTCTGCTCGCAGTAGCGTTCGACGTGTGGTCAAAGCGCCGCGCAAAATAAACCTCAAATTAGAAACCGCTCGAGAGATTCTCGGGCGGTTTTTTTTAACTAGTCGATGGGCACGAGTTTTAGATAGTCAACTTCGATGCCGTCTTCGCCTGCGCCAAGATTCAAGCTGTTCGACAGACGGATTTCGTGATCGCCAGAGGCAAAATCAAGCTCGCCAATTTTATATTCAACCCAAGCACCATTCGTAGCCTCAAATACCGTGCCGCGTTTGATGTACTGATCGTAATCTTGATTTTGATTACCGTCATAAAACAGATGCTTGGCAGCAACAACTCGCGCATTGCGTTGCTTTGCTGATCGGTAGCGCACAATCACTTCGTAACGTCTTGGCAAACCAATCTGCGCTAACCAACTGACCCCATATTCTTGCTGCACGAAACCGGTTAGGTAGCCGGCCCCCGTGTAGTCGCTGTTATCGGTAGTTGCATTTGTCATGTGTAGTGCGCCGCCTGTGCGGTTGGCAACCGCTGCATCTAAAACCACTGCCGTATTGCTTGCCGAAACCCCGCTTAGAGTTGGGGTTATTGCAGCTATGTCGCCATTGGCTAAATATTCGAGCTTGTCGGCCATGAGTGTGCGCGAGGTGGCCGTGCCGCTGATAAGCCCAGAGTGATAAAACGCCCACCACTGATCGTTAAACTCGACAACCGAGCCATGAATGGTGCCACTGTTGCCTGGGTATTCATCGATGTAGATGCCACCGTAACTGTAGGGGCCGAGGATGTTCTTTGCGGTTGCCCAACTCATTCGCTGTGGCCAAACCTCGTTGTCTAGGGCTGGGTAGGTCAGGTAGTAGGTGTCGTGTCGCTTGTGCAAGAACGGGCCTTCGTAGCCGTTTAGTTCTTTCGAAAGGTTGGTAACGGTTTCGGGCTTAACGCTCAACAGGTCTTCGTTGAGTTCAGCAATTGTGATGGCTCCGCGCCCTCCCCAAAGCAGATAAGCCTTGTCGTCTTCAACATAAAAGGCCGGGTCTTGCCCCCACTCGGCACCTTGAATTGGCCCTAAATCGGTGAACGGGCCCTCAGGCCTATCGCTGACTGCAAGGCCGGTTCTAAAAGTGCTCGAGGTCTTCTCGATCGCACAGAATGTCAGGTAGTACTTGCCCTTCCAAAAGTTTGCATCAATGGCCCACATGTGGCTAATTGCCCATTCAACTTGGCTCAGGTGCAGAATGCGTCCGTGGTCTATCCAGTTCACCATGTCGTCGGTTGAGAGCGCGTGATAGCAAACCATGCTGTCGTATGTGTTTGTTAGTGGCTCGTCATAGGAGACATACACATAGAGACGCCCGTTAAAAACGTGAGCCGAAGGGTCGGCGCCAAATATGTGGGTTGCAAACTCGCTCATCGCTGCCTAAAACTGCCTAATTGTGAAGTCGGTCTCGAAATCGTAGTCAAAGTTATCGTCGGCACCCAACCTGAGTGAGGTTCCGGCTTTGACATAAAGCGGAAGCGAATCGAAACCGTGCTGCTCGGTTAGCCAACGACCGCCAGCAACACGCTCTGCCGTGAAAAAATTAACCCATTCGCCCTGTGGCAGATAAAACTCAACCAAACCTTTGGCGTTAAAAACCGGCGCAACCAAAAGGCTGTCGCCAAGCATATACTGGGCATCAAGTGCCAAGCAGGTGCGATCCTGCGGAAACTCGAGCCACATCGAACGCATCATTGGCGTGCCATCTGAGTTCGCCTGCTTAGCGGCTTGGTAAAGGTAGGGCATCAGCTGCGCTTTTAGTTTGGTGAATTTTCGAGTCACATCGACTGCCTCTTCATCGAAGGCCCAAGGCACGCGAACGCTCTCGTTGCCGTGAAGTCTAGAGTGGCTGCTGAGTAGGCCAAAGGCAACCCAACGTTTGAACACGGCAGGGTCGGGGTCTCCTTCAAACCCACCAATGTCATGGCTCCAAAAACCAAAACCACTCATGCCAAGGCTCAGGCCACCGCGAAGGCTTTCGGCCATAGATTCAAACTGCGATGTGTTGTCTCCGCCCCAGTGCACCGGCATCTTTTGACCGCCCGCGGTGGCGCTGCGTGCAAACACAATCGCTTCACCATCGCCGTGCTGTTGCAGAAGTTCAAATACTGTCTCGTTGTAGAGCTGCGTGTAGAGGTTGTGCATCTGCTCGGCATCGCTGCCGTCGAAATAAACGGCATCGATAGGTATGCGCTCACCGAAATCGGTTTTGAAGCAGTCAACCCCCATGTCAAGAAGCGGCTTAAGTTTGCTTTGAAACCAAGATCTTGCGCTTGGGTTGGTGAAATCAACTATTGCATTGCCTGCTTGCCAAAGATCCCATTGCCAAACGCTGCCATCGGCCCGCTTGAGCAAATATCCAAGTGCAGCTGCCTCTGCAAAGAGGGGCGATGCCTGGCCGATGTATGGGTTGATCCAGAGGCTGATGCGAAGCCCATCGGCCTTGAGTCTCTGCAACATGCCGGCGGGGTCCGGAAACGTGCGTGGATCCCAGGTGAAATCGCACCATTGAAATTCACGCATCCAGAAGCAGTCGAAGTGAAAAACGCTTAGCGGTATGTCACGTTTTTTCATCTCTGCGATGAAAGAACCTACCGTGGCCTCATCGTAGTCGGTGACAAATGAAGTGCTGAGCCAAAGCCCAAACGACCACTTTGGCGGCACCGGGGCCCGCCCTGTTAGCGCAGTGTATTTTTTGAGAATCTCTTTTGGTGTCGGCCCGTAAATTACAAGATATTCAACTTCTTGGCCAAGCACGCTGAACTGAACTCGTTCAACGGCTTCGCTCGCAATTTCCATCGACACTCTGCCGGTGTGATTTATGAAAACTCCGTAGCCACCATTGGTTAGGTAGAAGGGCACGTTCTTGTATGCCTGTTCGCTTGCAGTGCCACCATCTTCGTTCCAGATGTCGACGCTTTGCCCGTTGCGAATCAGATTGGTGAAGCGTTCGCCCAAACCATAAACGTTTTCGCCAACGCCGAGGCTGATTTGCGTGTTGAAGTAACTGCTGCCATCGGCAGTTTTCATGGCGGCAAGGCTTCGGCCGCGTTGATGGGCAATAACCTCGCCAGCAGCCACAAATTCGAGATTCCAGGGGCCCTCGGTGTGCACTCGCGCGGTTAGTTTGCCCGAGGTGAAATCGGTAAATTCGGCGGCCTGAAGCACCGAGACCAGCGGGCTGTGTTCGGTTACTTCGAACTTGATTGGTGCCTTGGCGCCCAAATGATGTGCTGCTCGAACTCGAACAACATCCTCGAGAGGGGAGTCGATGTTGAGGGTGACCGTGCCCGCGTTAAGTGTGGCGCCACGATGCGCGACAGCTTTGGTGGCGGCCAATACTTCGAGCCGATTACCGTGGTCGATAACCCGGTGCGCTTCAACAGCCGATGTTGCAACAACGCCCTCGCGCATCAACCAGAATCCGTCAGTAAATTTCATTGTCGTCTCTGTTTCTGTTCGAGGGCGTTGCTGTAGGGCTTGCTAAAAGATTTTTAGCGTTAACTTCTGGTGAGCGATGCACCGCTTCGCTTGCGGGCGAGTGCGTCAACTGTTGCTGCAATGGCAAGCACTCCACCGGTAACCATAAAGTTCACACCGGCAGGAATGCCCAGTAGGCCTAGCCCGTTGTCGATCATGGCGATAACGAATGCACCGAGTGCCGCGTGAGCAATGCGACCGCGGCCACCGAAGAGGCTAACACCGCCCACAACTGCAGCTGCGACAGCAGATAGAACGATAGCTTTACCCGCACTCGACTCAACGTTGCCGATGCGGCTGATGTTGAACACTCCCGAGATCATGGCCAAGGTTGAAGTGATGATGAACGCAGTGATGCGAATGTTGGCAACCTTGATTCCCGCACGTCGAGCCGCCTCTGGGTTGCCACCAACGGCAAATAGGTGACGGCCAAAACGAGTTCTGTCTAGCAAGAATGTGCAGGCAAACAAAATAAAAATTGCCAATGGCATCACCAACGGCACCCCCTGAATAGGGTTTAGCGGGTTTAGGCTTCGTGAAACACTCAGCAGTTGCACTACGCCTCCGCCAACCGCGGCGAGTGCTGCGATTTTTATCCAGAGCAGGGCCATTGGGCGAACCGCTAGGCCGGCCTTGATGCGGCGAGTTCTATCCCACATCGCCATCGCAAAGGTCACTACCAGGCAAACTCCTAGCATTGCCCAGCCAGACCATACTGGCAAGTTTTGGTTCATGATGGCTTTAATCTCGGGCACCTCAACACGAAGCACGCCGCCTTCACCCAAAATGATGAGCATCACGCCCGGCAGGGCCAGGTAGAGCGCCAGCGAAATTACGAATGACGGCACTCCGATTTTCGCCACGAAGAAACCCACGAGCCATCCGACTGCAAGGCCAATCAAAAATGCGAAGGCCAAGTTGGCAAGCCACAAATCTGGCATGGTTTGGTTGAGCTTTACGAATACCGCCATTCCGGTGCCGGCTGTCACGCCAGCTGAAAGGTCAATTTCGCCGATCAGAATGACAAAAACCAGAGCGGCTGTCATTGTCATCAACGTTGCCGACTGCACAAACAGGTTAGCGATGTTGATGGTGGTCAAAAAGTAGGGGCTAAGTGTTCCAAAGAGGCCAAGCAACACGAGCATTGCGCCCACGGCCGGAACAGCGCCCATTTCGCCGGCTCGCAAGCGTGAGAAATAGGCTTTAAATTGGTCGGCGGTTGAACCCTCGTGACCAGTTTTGATCGGAACTACATCAGACATCTTGGGTCTCCTAAAGCTTCTTGAGACCGGTAATGTAACCGATCACATCGTTGTGGTTAGTGTCTTTAGCCTCGAGTTGAGCAACCATCGTGCCCAAATACAAAACTGCAATGTCGTCGGCGACCTGAAAGACGTCGACGAGGTTGTGGCTAATCATTAGCACTGCAACACCAGAGTCGGCTAGGCGTCGAACTAGGTTAAGCACCTGTTCGGTTTGGGCTACGCCGAGGGCTGCGGTTGGTTCGTCGAGAATTACAACTTTGGCATCACGCAAAACAGACCTGGCGATAGCCACGGTCTGGCGCTGGCCACCTGAAAGCGATGAAACCTTTTGGCGAACCGACTTAACCGTTTTTACTGAAAGCGATTGAAGCGCGCGCGAAGCCTGCGCCTCCATGCTCGACTCATCTAGAGTGAGTTGAGAGATTTCTTCGCGGCCAAGAAACATGTTTTGAACGATGTCGAGGTTCTCGCAAAGAGCCAAATCCTGATAAACAACCTCGATGCCCATTGCGCCAGATTGGCGAGCGGTGGTGATGTTAACCTCTTCGCCAGCAAACTTTACGACTCCTTCGTCGTAAGGCTGAACGCCTGAGAGTCCCTTAATGAGGGTTGATTTGCCTGCGCCGTTGTCGCCAACCAGCGCCGTAACTTTGCCTGCATAAATTTTGAGGTCGATGCCCTTCAGAACATCAACGGGGCCGAAGCTCTTTTTTACTCCGCTGAGTTCAACGAGTGGAGTGCTCATCGCTAACTTCTTTCTGCTTTGTGTTTGATAAAACTTGTGCGCCGGCCAATTGACCGGCGCACAAGTTTTTGTTGCAAATTAGTTGTTACTTGACGCCGTGGGTTTCACAAGCGGCAGCTACTTCTGCAGTACAGATGTCTGCTGCGGTTGCGTCGCCGTTGTCGATAACCTGCTGAACGCCATCGGCGCCAACTGATACTGGGTCAACAGCGATGTAAGGAGTGCCATCTTCAAGGGTCTTTGAAGCGGTAACCTTTTCACCCTTTAGGATCTTTGCAATTACGTCTAGTGCAGCTGCAACCTCAAGCTTGAACGGCTTGTAAACGGTGGCGGTCTGCTTGCCTAGAAGCACGTTCTGAAGACCAGCAACAGATGCATCCTGACCAGAGATAGGAACAACAAGGCCGTTCTTGTCAAGGATGGTGATGATTGATGCTGCGTTGTTGTCGTTAGGAGCTAGAACTGCGTCTACCTTGCCCTTTACAGCTGTGAATGCCTGCTCGAACAAAGTTCCAGCCTTTGCGCCATCCCAGGTGCCGGTCATGGTGAATGCTGCCTTAGCGCCGGCGGCATCTAGAACGCCAAGTGCGCCATCGAGGAACATCTTTGCGTTGCCGTCAGTTGGGTCACCAGATGAGTAGATGATGCTTGCGGTCTTAGGGTCTTTGCCAGCAGCGGCAAGGCCATCAAGAATCATTTGACCCTGAAGTGCGCCAACGGTGCTGTTGTCGAATGACACGTAGTAGTCGGCTCCGGCGATTGGGCGGTCGTAAGCGATAACTGGAACGCCTGCAGCCTTAGCCTTCTCGGCAACTGCTACTGCAGCACCCTGGTGGTCGATCAAAACCATAACGCCACAACCCTTTGTCAACATTGCGTCGGCAATGGTTGCATATTTAGCTGGGTCAGCCTGGGCGTTCTGGATGTCTGCTTCGAAACCAGCCTCGGTTAGGCCAGCCTCAAGAGCCGGGCGGTCGCCAGCTTCCCAGCGGGTGCCTGAATCGGCGTCTGGAAGGATTACACACGCACGCTGCACTGCGGCGGTCTCTGCAGGTGCACAGCTTGATAGAAGCAGTGCTGAAACGGTTGCAACAACCGCTGCTGAGATCAATGAAGTCTTCTTCATCTTTTCACTTTCTATTTTTTTGTCCGTACCTATGAGCGATCGCCCAAAGTCAACTCAAATTCTCGAGTCTGTGATTATGTTGCCCGAAACCACAAACCTTCACAAACTCAAAACCGTGCTTTTGGCTAACAAGTAGGTAACGTTACCTATTTGTTGTTTTAGGCAACAATGCGATTTATCTTAGAGTTCAATGTATGCGCACAACCCCAAAGGCTTTTGTAGGCCAAAACCGCGATGACACGCGTGCTCATAACCTGTCGCTTGTGCTCAACATGGTGCAGCGCGAGAGCCCAATCTCGCGATCGCAACTCACTTCAACTTCGGGCCTTAATCGGTCCACAATTTCTGACTTGGTTAAAGAGCTCGAAGAGCTTGGCTTAGTTACCGAGGCTGAATCTCCCTCTGCTAATGGAGTCGGACGACCAAGCTTGATGGTCTCAGCCAGTGAAGACGTTGTGGCCTTTGCTGTGAACCCCGAAATCGACGCAACCACGGTGGCCATGGTTTCGCTTTCAGGCGATGTAAAAAAGAAAGTTCGTGTTCTCACCGGAAATCGGCCGGAAGCAGAAGACTCAATTGCCGTAGCCGCGCGTGAAATAAAGAAAATGCGCGCTGAACTTGGTGCAAATGCCAGAGTTGTTGGGGTGGGTGCAGCGATACCCGGTCAGGTTCGCGTTCGAGACGGCATTGTGCGATTTGCGCCGCACTTAAATTGGGTAGAGGTTCCATTCGGCTCAATGTTGGCCCAGGCCACCGGGCTTCCGGTTTATGTAGATAACGACGCATCAATAGGTTCGGACGCCGAACAAAATTTTGGCGCAGGTCGCGGCTATCAGAACATAGTCTCTATGTTTGCCGGCTCTGGAGGCATTGGGGGCGGTGTCATTATTGAGGGCCAGCCACTGCGAGGCTCTACCGGCTACGGAGGCGAGTTGGGCCACGCGCGAATATCGAGCTCAAAGGCCGTAGATTTCTCAGGCCTTCCAGGCACGTTAGAGGCCATGGTGCGACGCGATGATTTGCTAGAAATTTTGAAGCTCGATAGTGCCACCGACGAAGAACTAGACCTAGAGCTGAGAAGGGCGCGAGCTCCGAAATCGATGCGGCTGATTGAGGCACAAACTGAATTTTTGGCCCTTGCCGTGGCGAATTATGTAAATATTTTTAATCCAGAGTTGGTCATCATCTCAGGTTTTCTAGGGTCGCTTTTTGCATTGCAACCAGAGCGGTTCATCAAGGCTGTCAAGGCAAGCGCTCTTGCCGCACCTCAAGAAAACATTTTGATTCGTCGAGGCGAACTTGGGTCGAACGCGGTGATGCTAGGGGCGGCTGCGCTGCCGCTTGCTCGGTTACTGCAAAACCCGGCCAATTTTGTGAGCAGCACTCCGAGCTTCAAAATTTCCAGATCAGCAGCCGCGCTCGAAAAACTAAACTGAACCCATGTTTGACTACCAAAACTCAAAACTTTCGATCGAAGTTCGCATCGATGACCTGCTTGCGCGCATGACCCTGCCCGAAAAAGTTGGGCAGATGTTGCAGCTCGATGCTCGCGAGGGAGTTGAGCGGTTGGTTAACGAATTCAACGTTGGCTCTATCCTGCACACCTCACCCGAAGAGATGGCTCGGGCGGGCGAATACGTAGCGGCTACGCGATTGAGAATTCCGTTGCTAACTGCCGACGACGCCATTCACGGGCATTCGTTTTGGTCTGGAGCAACCATTTACCCGACCCAGTTGGCGATGGCCTGCAGTTGGAACTACGACCTAATCAGACAAGCCGCGCGCGAGACAGCCATCGAGGTTTCGGCAACCGGGTTGCACTGGACATTCTCGCCGGTGCTGTGCATCACACGCGATCTGCGCTGGGGCAGGGTTGGCGAAACTTTTGGAGAAGACCCATACCTAATCGGTGAGTTTGGTTCGGCGATGGTTAAGGGATACCAGGGCGATGGGCTTGCAGACAAAACCGCAGTTTTGGCGACCGCAAAGCACTTTGCCGGTTATTCAGAGACTCAGGGTGGGCGCGACGCGAGCGAAGCCGATTTGAGCCCCCGCAAATTGCGCTCGTGGTTCTTGCCACCATTTGAGCGAGTGGCCCGCGAAGGTTGCCGCACCTTTATGTTGGGCTATCAAAGCATTGACGGTGTGCCCATAACGGCAAATAAATGGCTGCTAAACGATGTGCTTAAGGGCGAGTGGGGCTTTGCCGGAACCCTGGTGACCGATTGGGATAACGTTGGCCGAATGGTTTGGGAACAGAAGACCCAGGCAAGCCACATGCACGCCGCTGCGACCGCAATTAACGCGGGTAACGATCTGGTTATGACCACCTGGCAGTTTTATCAGGGAGCTCAAGACGCCGTGGCAAATGGGTTGATTGGCGAGGGTCAAATCGATGAGGCAGTTCGCAGAATATTGCGACTCAAATTTGAACTTGGGCTGTTTGAAGACCCTCGTTTGCCAGATCTAAAAACGCAATCTCAAGTTATTGGGGCGGCCGAACATGCGCTTACAAACCTCGAGCTGGCCCGAAGGTCTCTAGTTTTGTTGGCCAACGATGAAACCTTGCCACTGCAAACCAAGCAGCCAATGCGGCTAGCGGTGGTTGGCCCAAACGCTAACGATGCCCAAAACCAGCTTGGCGACTGGGCTGGCAACTCGGGGCAGATCAACTGGATGCCCGACGGCCACCCCCGTGACCTAATAGAAACGGTCTTGGACGGCCTCGAACGCTTAGTGCCTAGCGATTGGAAAGTTAGCTATGCCAAGGGTGCCGAAATTGCCCAGTTTGAAGTAGACCCACTTGGTGAGACCTATGAGGACGGTCAACCAAGGCCTCCGATTGTGGTGGCTGCAAAGCCCAACGAAGCTCTGCTAGATGAGGCGTTGGCTTTGGCTGCAAATTCCGATTTGGTGGTGGCTGTGGTGGGTGACTGCATCCCCTTGATTGGCGAATACCGTTCAACGGCGACCCTCGAATTGGTTGGTAGCCAAATTGAATTACTCGACCGTTTGGCGGCGACAGGCAAAAAAATGGTCGTTGTGGTCATATCAAGCAAACCGATGGTGCTGCCCGAGTCTGCAATAAACGCGGCTGCAATCATTCAGGCATTCAACCCTGGCATGCGCGGAGGGCAGGCAATCGCCGAGTTGATTCTTGGTCACATTGAGCCTTCGGGCCGCTTGCCAATCAGTTTTGCGCGCCACGTTGGCCAGCAACCTATCTATTACAACCAAATTCGCGGGCAGCACGGCGATAGATATGCCGACTACACGCAAGACCCCTTGTTTGCGTTTGGCTTTGGCTTGTCTTACTCAAAGATCAACTACACAAACCTTCGGCTGGCGGCAAACACTCTGGGCGCGGATGACACACTTCGAGCCACAGTCGCGCTAACCAACGTGGGCATGCGACCGGTGTTAGAAACCGTGCAGGCCTACATTTCAGATGCAATTACCAGCGTGACCTGGGCCACCAAAGAACTCAAAGGCTATCGCCAAATTTTAGTTCAGCCAGGCGAGTCGGTTGATGTGAACCTAGAGATTGCGGTTGCCGAATTTAGCCTGGTGAACGCGGCCGGGCATCGGGTTGTTGAGCTCGGCGAGTTTAATTTATTGGTTGGCGCAAGTTCTCGGGCTCAAGACCTGCTTGTTGCTCGGTTCGAAGTGAACCGATAGGCCGATTGCCTGCGTGCGTAAGCCTGCCAGGCGAATGGCGATTAGTCTAAGTCGGTGGCTAAAACTCTCGTGATTCGTTCTGGTGATGACCTAACCAAACGCCAGCGTCTGGTGTTCGTGGTTCTTCTCGGTCTGTCGATGACACTGATGCCATACACGATTGACCCAATTTTGGCCGCCTTTCCTCGAATTGGCGAAACGTTTGCGGCACAGCCATCGCAGGTGCAGCTTTCACTAATGGCCATAACCATCGGCTTTGCTTTGGGTCAATTAATCACCGGCCCGCTAAGCGATGCGCTTGGCCGCAAACGCCCTATGCTAGTAGCCGTGTTTTTGTGGTTTGCCGCCGAGGTTGCAACCATTTTTGCGCCAACAATCGAAGTTTTTTATGTCGCTAGATTCGTGGCTGCTTTTGCTGCCGCATCGGCAAGCGTTGTGGCATCGGCAATCATCCGTGACCTTTATAAAGAGGCAAAGATGATGCAGTTTTTGTCGCGGGTTTATCTAGTGCAAGGCGTATCGCCGGTGTTGGGGCCGCTGGTGGGCTCGCAGTTGTTGGCGTTTATGAGCTGGCAAAGCATCGTGCTAATTTTTGCGCTTTACGGGCTGGTCACATTCATTGGGTTACGAATATTCTTGGTAGAAACCCTGCACAGCGAAGAGCGCAAGAGCCAGGGAGTGCGAGCCATGTTTGCCCGCTTCGGGGCTGTGCTGCACGACCGCATTTATGTAGGCTTGGTTATTTTTAGTGCCTTGCAAACGGTCGCGCTGTTCAGCTATCTGAATTTGGTGCCATTTATATTTCAAGATGGCTTCAAGATTGGCCCTTCAGAGTTTGGTTTCTTCTTTGCTTTGAACTCGCTGGTTTCGGTGATTGGCACGCAGGTTGGAGGCCGCCTCGCCGTGCGCTTCAGATCGAATTGGGTGTTGTTCATTCACATAGTCTTGGCCGGGCTCGCCGGAGTTGCGCTGGTTTTCGCTGCGGCCCTTGGTGCGCCCTTCGGAGTGGTTACTGCACTCTTCGGTTTCTTCACGTTCAATTTTGGCGCCACCTACACACCGCTTGCGGCTATTGCGATGGCTCCACACGGCGAAGAGGCCGGAACAGCGGCTTCGTTGATGGGCGTGGTTAACTTTGTCGCCGCCTCGCTCGCCGGCCCGCTCTATGCCGTGGTTGATCAGCGCACTTCGGCTGGCGCAGGCGCAATGATTGCGGTTTGCTACACCCTTGGTGCTCTGAGCCTTTGGTTTGTTTCGCGGTTGCGCAGCATCCCGGCGTTAAAGAACTAAACAATTCACCACGTTTCAATATCGCCATTTAGGCTGGTGGCATGGCCCGAGTTTTAATCATGCACGGATGGAAAAACCATCGCGTAGCTGGCAACTGGCATCGCCACCTTGCCTCTGAATTGCGCAAGCTTGGACACCAGGTTTTCTACCCGCAGTTTCCTTCTGCTGATGACCCCAAATTGATTGATTGGCAGGCATTGCTGGTTGAAGAACTGACTCACCTCGGTGAAGCCGGCGATGGCGAAATTGTGGTGGTTGGTCACTCACTTGGTTGTCTGAATTGGATCCAGGCGGCAGCCACCGGGGTGCTTCCGTTCAAAGTTGATCGGTTGCTTCTTGCCGCGCCAGCCGACCCAAATTTGTTGCTTGATCTGCCGGGCCTTCGGGTTAATTTGCAAGACCCCGATGTTCGCGACGCGGTGTTAGATTCGGCAACCTCGGTAACGATCGTTGGCAGCGATGAAGACCCATGGACACCGAAGGGGTTGCAGGCAACCTACGGCCTGCCGCTTGGCCTCGACACGGTAATCATTGAAGGCGCAAAGCACCTGGCGCTAAGCGATGGGTTTAGCTATTGGCAAGGCGTAATCGACTGGGTGCTAAACCCTAGAGCAGACCTTAGAGTTCGATAGTTTCAGCGGTTTTATGCCCTCGGCGGTAGGCTAATGACACGCTCCCGATTTGCCCCAGGGAGCCCCTCGAACATTTAGGAAAATCGATGAGGATTTTGCTTGTTGGCGCCGGTGGCGTTGGCGATGCAATCGCAAAGGTTGCCGCCACCAGAAACTTTTATGAACTGATCGTGGTGTCTGACTACGACTTTGCCAGGGCAGAGCGAACAATCGAATGGATTCGCAATCGTCACGGCGAAGAGCGCGCGGCAAAATTTTTGGCTGCCAAAATCGATGCCTCAAACGCCTCGAATGTTACCGAGCTTGCCAGGGCACACAACATCACCCACGTTGTGAATGCTGTCGAACCAAAGTTTCTGCCGACGGTATTTTCGGGCACATTTACAGCTGGCGCAAACTACATAGACATGGCAATGAGTCTCTCTGAGGCCAACGAAACCGATCCGTTTCACCGCCCCGGAATTAAGCTCGGTGACGCACAATTTGCCGTTAGCGATCAATGGGAGCGTGCCGGAAAGCTTGCCTTGGTTGGCATGGGTGTAGAGCCTGGGTTGTCGAATGTTTTTGCTAGGTATGCGGCAGATTATTTGTTCAGCGAAATCGATGAACTAAGCACAAAAGACGGCGGCAACCTAGTTGTCACCGACGAAGCTGGCAACGAGATATTTGCTCCATCATTTTCAATTTGGACAACCATCGAAGAGTGCCTCAACCCGCCGGTTATCTACGAACGAAATCGCGGTTGGTATACGACCGAACCATTCAGTGAGCCCGAAATCTTCGAGTTTCCGGAGGGCATCGGTGCTGTTGAATGTGTAAACGTTGAGCACGAAGAGGTAACCATGCTGCCACGCAACATTGCGGCCAACCGGGTGACCTTCAAATATGGTTTGGGCTCAGATTTCATCTCGGTTCTGAAGACCTTGCACACCTTAGGCCTCGACCGCACCAGGCCGGTTCGGGTTCGTTCGGCGCAGGGCCCAGTAGATGTTTCGCCTCGCGACCTGGTTGCAGCAGTGCTGCCAGACCCGGCAAGCATCGGCCCAAGGCTCAGTGGCAAAACCTGTGCCGGTGTGTTGGTGACGGGCAAAGATAAAGATGGCAAAGACCGCGCAACCTATCTATATCACGTTGCCGACAATGCCGAAACTATGGCCGAAATCGAGGCCCAGTGTGTGGTTGCTCAGACCGCCTTTAACCCGGTGATCGCACTCGAGCTAATGGCAGAGGGGGTTTGGCGAGGCGCTGGCGTGCTTGGGCCTGAATGCTTCGATGCCAAGCCGTTCCTCGATTTAATGTCTTCGTCAACCGGCTACAAGCAGCGATGGGTTGCGCAAGAGCGGCTTCCGGCTAGCCCGCTTCGCCACCCATAAACTGCGCATGTCGGCCATTATCACTAGCTCTAACTATGACGTTGTCATAGTTGGTTCAGGCTTCGGGGGCTCTGTTGCGGCCTATCGGTTAACGCAAAAAGGCTATCGGGTCTTGGTGCTCGAGGCCGGTGCGCGTTTCGAGGATCACCAGTTTGCCAAAACCTCTTTCGATTTGAAGCGCTTTTTGTTTTTTCCTAAGTTGGGCATGCTTGGCATTCAGCGAATCGATTTTCTAAAGAATGTTTTGGTGATGTCGGGGGCTGGCGTTGGCGGCGGCTCGCTGGTTTATGCCAACACCCTCTATCGGCCACCGGTTGATTTCTATAACTCGGGCTCTTGGGCCGGCCTCGAAGATTGGCAGTCGGCGCTGGCGCCGCACTTTGCCGAGGCCGAGCGCATGCTTGGCGTTCAACAAAACCCATTTTTTAGCTCGGCCGATCTGATGCTAAAACGCTCTGCTGAGCGAGCGGGTTTTGGTGATACTTTTCAAATGGCGCCGCTAGGGGTTAAATTTTCGGCTGCTGGCGAGCAACCCGGCCAGGTGGTTGGGGACCCATATTTTGACGGTGCCGGGCCAACCCGACGCAACTGCATCAACTGCGGCGAGTGCATGACAGGTTGCAGGCACGGCGCAAAGAACACCTTGGTAAAAAACTATTTGTATTTGGCCGAACAGGCGGGCGCAACCGTTTGGCCGCTGACTCAGGTTGAGCTCATCAAAGACCTGCCCGATGGCGGTTTCGAACTCAAACTAAAGCGCACTTCGCGCTCAGGTTTAAAGCGACCCAGCGCTTTGGTTGCGCCACAGGTTATTGTGGCCGCGGGTGCTTTGGGTTCGGCAAAGTTGCTTCAGCGCTCGCGCGCCGCCGGCCATTTGGTTGGCATGAGCGATCGTTTGGGCCACCTCAGCCGCACCAATAGCGAAAGCCTTTTGGGCGTAGTGGCTCGCACTTCTGAACACGATTATTCGCAGGGAGCAGCCATCACATCATCGGTGTTTCCTTCATCAGACACCCACATTGAGCCGGTCAGATATGGCAGGGGCAGCAACTTTATGGCCCTCTTGCAGTCTGTGATGGCTTCTGGCCCTAAGGGGCAAGCGCCAACACCGCTTCGGCTGCTCGTTGAGTCGCTAAAACACTTGATTCGATTGCCCGGTCTCTATAACCTTCGAAATTGGTCAGAGCGAGCACTAATTTTGTTGGTCATGCAAGCCCGCGATAATTCGCTAACCACATACCTGAAACGCGGTTTGTTTGGCAACAAGCTCACCTCGAGGCAGGGCTATGGCGAGCAAAACCCTGCCTGGGTGGCCAAGGGGCATCAGGTTGCACGCGATCTTGCCAAAGACATGAACGGAACCGCCGCTGCGGTTATCGGCGAGCCATTCGGAATTCCGCTAACGGCCCACTTCTTGGGTGGCTGTGTAATTGCTGCCGATGCCAGCGGTGGGGTAGTTGATCGCCACCTCAGGGTGTTTGGTGTCAACGGTTTGCACATTTTTGATGGTTCAACGCTTTCGGCGAACCCCGGCGTGAACCCATCGCTAACTATTGCAGCTCAAGCCGAATGGGCGGCTAGTCACTGGCCGGCAAAGCGCGTTTAGCTCGCGCCTTTTGTTCGAGCCCAAGGCCCCAATAGCAACTGCCAATAATTAGAGCCGCACCCAGCGCCCCCAGTGGCCCCATCGATTCGCCACCGATGACCACAGCGATCGCGACAGCCCAAACCGGTTCGGTGCCCTGCAACAGGGCAATTCTTGAGGCCGAGGTTTTGCGAATTCCCCAGGTCATGGCAAAGAACCCATAGATTGTGCAAAACAGAATTAAGAACGCCATCAGTGCCCATTCTTTGGCCCCATAGGCTGCGGCGGCCGAAGCTGTTCCGCTTGGATCAACCACCAAAAAGATTAGGCCAGCTGACAAAGTTTGAAACACCGTCATGTTGAGGTTATCTACCCGGCGCCCAAAGGTTAATTTGCCCTGAGCAACTTGATAACCGGCTCGCAAAACCGCCGCAATCAACATCAAAAAATCGCCTAGATTGGGCTCTTGAAAGCCGCCTCCACCGACCAAAAAGCCCACACCCATAATGGCGCCACCGGCGGCAATAAAAAAGTTTCGAGGCAGCCAAAACTTGTTCGCGGCCCCCTCGATTATTGGCGTGAAGATGATTGAAAGGCTGATGATCAACCCCGAGTTGGTTGCTGAGGTGAGTGCGATGGCGTTGGTTTCGAAGGTCATAACAATTGCCAAGCCAACACCGATGGCCGAACCAATCAGCATGTCGAGTTTTGAAAATTTTGAACGGCGAACCAGGGCAACGGCGGCAAGAATTATGCCGGCGAGCCCGAACCTGATGGCCATCATGCCCCACAGGCTGCCCGCTGCGGTTAGGTCTTTTGCTGCAAGATAACTTGCGCCCCAAACCGCGGCCGCACCCAAAAGAACTAGGTCAACATTTGCCGATGATTTTGCCCGCCCATGCGTCACTTTAGGCCCCATATTTTGATTCGCCCCTGAGCGATGGCGGCGCCGAATAGCACTATTGCGCCACCTACCGGTTGGTTCCAAACAATGGCCTCGCCAAGCACCAAGGCACCCAACAAAACGCCAACCAGCGGAGTTATGTAGGTGACCGAGCTAGCGATCGCGCTACCAACTTTTTCGATTAGGTCGTAATAGGCAATATAGGCAAGCCCCGTGCCAACGGTTCCGAGCACAATAATTGAAGCCACAGAGTTGAAGTCGAATTCGCCAATGAAAAGTGGGCCACCAAACAGGTAAAACGGCATCAAGGTGATGGCCGAGGTAGAAACCTGCACAAAAACCGCGCTTGTCGAACTAAATTGCATGGTTGATATGTATTTGCGGGTGAACGGGGTGCCGAAGCCATAGCAAGTTACCGCCAAAATGAGAGCCCCGATAGCAAGCGGGTCGTTGGCGCCGAAGCCTTGCCAAACTCCGAGCACCACTCCAACGCCAATTAGGCCCACAAATAGCCCAATCAGCACGTTGGGTTTGGGTTTCTCTTCTCTGAATGCAATCAATATTGCGATAACCGTAAAAATCGGAGTGCTGGCATTCAAAATGCTGGCCAGGGCGCTTGAAACATGTTGTTGGGCATAACCAAAAAGAACTCCCGGGATGCCGCTCATCAAAAGCCCACCAACCCAAATGATTGCCCACTCTTTAATGGTTCGCGGAAGTTTTTCGTGCTTGATCGCAACGATAATCGCCAGCACCAGCGCACCCAAAGCGCTGCGCCAAAAGGCAATTCCGAAGGGCGTAACCAGCTCGACGCCTTGTTTTATGAATAGAAACGAGCTTCCCCACACGAGACCCAAAACGGTGAAGGTGAGAAGCCAGCCGTTGCGGCGTTTTGTGGTCATTATTTGAGTCTAATCACTCGCCGAAGACATAATTTGCGCTTACCAAGCGTGACGAATAGAAAAATCCCCCAACCTGAAAGCCGGGGGATTTTTCGTTGAAACTCTCGAAACCTAGTGGGTCGATGGAGCCTGTTCGACCTCTGATCGGTCGCCCGACCAAAGAGTGTGGAAGGTTCCATCCATGTCGACGCGCTTGTAAGTGTGAGCACCAAAGAAATCGCGCTGACCCTGAACCAAAGCTGCCGATAGGCGCGGTGAGCGCAAGCCATCGTAGTAAGAAAGTGACGAAGCGAACGCCGGAACCGGGATGCCGGCAAGTGAGGCATTTGCCACAACCTGGCGCCATGAGCTAACCGAGTTAGCAACGGCCTGCTTGAAGTATGGGTCGAAAATCAGCGACTGAAGGTCTGGGTTCTTGTCGTAGGCATCGGCGATGCGGTTCAAGAACTGGGCACGGATGATGCAACCGCCGCGCCAAATCTTTGAGACGGCACCCAGGTTGATCTGCCAGCCATATTCCTTAGCGCCAGCGCGAATTGCGTCGAAGCCCTGTGCATAGGCGACAAGCTTCGATGCATAAAGTGCGCGGCGAACGTCTTCGACGAACGCAGCCTTGTCGCTAACCGACCAAGCGGTTGCATCTGCTGGCAGGCCATCAACGGCCGCGCGTTGCGCTGCCTGCGATGAAAGCGAGCGAGCAAACACTGCCTCGGCGATGCCAGAAACTGGGGTGCCAAGGTTTAGCGCGGTCTGAACTGTCCAAACTCCGGTGCCCTTTGAGCCAGCCTGGTCAAGAATCACATCTACAAGCGGCTTGCCGGTTTTGGCATCAACCTGCTTCAGAACCTCGGCGGTGATCTCGATCAAGAATGACTCAAGGTCACCCTTGTTCCACTCGTTAAAGATTTCGGCTACTTCGGCGGGGGTGTAGCCGGCAGCCTGGCGAAGAATGTCATAAGCCTCGGCGATGAGCTGCATGTCTGCATATTCGATTCCGTTGTGAATCATCTTCACAAAGTGGCCGGCGCCATCGGTGCCAACGTGGGTAACGCATGGCTCGCCCTCGGCGATCGCTGCGATTGAAGAAAGAATTGGGCCAAGGGTTTTGTAGGCCTCTGCTGAACCGCCAGGCATGATTGATGGGCCCTTTAGCGCGCCCTCTTCGCCGCCCGAGATGCCTGCGCCAACAAAGTTAATGCCCTTTGCAGAAACCTCTTTTTCGCGTCGAATGGTGTCGGTGAAAAGTGCGTTTCCGCCGTCAACAATGATGTCGCCTGGCTCGAAGCGCTCGGCTAGCTGCGAAATAACGGCATCGGTGCCCTTGCCAGCCTGAACCATGATGATTGCCGTGCGTGGCTTGGCCAACGATGCAACAAATTCATCGATTGTGGTTGAGCCAATAAAGCCCGCCTCTGGGTGCTCGGTTAGCAAAAGTTCGGTGCGCTCTACAGAGCGGTTGTAAACAGCAACGGTGTTGCCTTCGCGGCTGGCAAGGTTGCGAGCCAAGTTTGAGCCCATTACGGCTAGGCCAACGACTCCGATATTTGCTGATGCGGTCATGTCTATTCCTAAAGGTTTTTTAGAGGGAAAGGTAGGCGAGAGGCCATTTTCTGCCGATACGCTCGCCGTTGCGCGGACCTAGTTCAACAATATCGCAAAAAGCCCCAGACTCGCAGCGATTGAGCGAATCAGGGGCATTTGCAAACAAGATTATTTCTTTTGGCCGTAGACGGTTTGATAGCGGTCGAACAGCGAGTCAACAAAATGTTGGGCGATGGGCTTTGGGTTGCCGAGCTGGTGGGCCAAGTGGGCCGATTTTGCTACGTCTTCGCACATGATGGCTGCCTTGAGTGCCGATTTGGCATCTTTGCCGATCGAAAACACGCCATGCTGGCGCATTAAAACTGCCTTCGAGCGGTGCCCGCGCAGGGTTTCAACTATGCCCTGGCCAATCGAGTCATCGCCGATCATCGCAAACGGGCCAAGTGGAATCTCTCCACCAAATTCGTCGGCAATTGCCGTGAGAATGCAGGGGATTGGCTTTTCGACAGCAGCCCAGGCCGAGGCGTAATTGCTGTGGGTGTGAACCACTCCACCCACCTCGGGCATGTTGCGATAAACATAAGCATGCGAAGCGGTATCGCTAGATGGTGCTCTGTCGCCGGCAACAACATTGCCATCGAGGTCGCAGTGAATCATGCTCTCTGGAGTTAGCTCGTCATAAAGCAAACCGCTCGGCTTGATCACGAAGCCGCCTTCGACTCGCTGCGAAATGTTGCCGCCAGACCAAACTACCAAGCCGGCATCCCAGAGTTGGGCGTGCAGGCGAGCCAAATCTTGACGAGCTTGTTGAATTTCGGCGGTCATGGGCCCTCTTTAGATTTGTGCTGCTAGGCGGTAATAGCTTGCCGACCACTGCAGCTCTTTGCGGAACGCACGAAGGTTGGTGTCTTCGTCAATAATCACAAGTTCGGCCTTCGCAATGCGGGCAAAGTCTTCGATGGTTTCGAGTGAGACCGAGTTGGTTAGAACGGTGTGGTGGCTGCCGCCAGCCAAAATCCAGGCCTCTGCCGATTCGGCCAACGATGGGGCTGGCTCCCAAACCGCGCGAGCTACCGGAAGCTTTGGCAGGTCTGCGGTTGGTTCGACGATGGTGATTTCGTTAGAAATCAACCTGAAACGATCGCCCATATCGGCCAGGCAAACCACGCGCCCAGGGGCCGGCTTTGCGGTGAACACCATGCGAACAGGGTCTTCTTTGCCGCCGATTCCAAGCGGGTGAATTTCGATCTTTGGTTTCTGACCCGAAATGGTTGGGCAAACCTCGAGCATGTGCGCGCCCAAAACCTTTGGGGTGCCTGGGCCAAAGTGATAGGTGTAGTCCTCCATGAATGAGGTGCCACCACCGGCTGGGGTCATCGACTTCAAAATTGCGCCAAGAGCCGAGGTCTTCCAGTCGCCTTCGCCGCCAAAACCATAGCCGTCGGCCATTAGGCGCTGAACTGCCAGGCCAGGCAATTGGCGAAGTTCGCCTAAGTCTTCGAAGTTCGAGGTAAAGGCGCCGTAGCCACCAGCCTCAAGAATTGAGCGCAATGCAATTTCGATTTTTGCCCCGTAAACCAAAGATTCGTGGCGGGCGCCGCCGGCACGCAGTTCCGGTGCAACATCATATTCGGCTTCATAAACCTGGCAAAGCGCTTCGGCCGAAGCCTCGCTAACCTCTGCAACCGCCGCAACCAAGGCGTTAATTCCGAGAGCTTCGATCGACATGCCAAATTTCATCTGGGCCGAAACCTTGTCGCCATCGGTAACTGCAACATATCGCATGTTGTCGCCAAAGCGGGCAAGCTTTAGGTTTTGCGAGGTGTTCCATCCGATGCAGGCAAACGCCCAAGCCGTGATGCGATCTTGCACGTGTTTTTCGGTTGGGTGGCCAACAACAACTTTGCGAGCAGTTCCCATTCGCGTAACCATGTGGCCAAATTCACGGTCGCCGTGTGCGGCCTGGTTAAGGTTCATGAAGTCCATGTCGATGGTGGCCCAGGGAAGTGACTGACCTGCCTGAGTGTGCAGGTGCAAGAGCGGTTTTTGCAGAGCGTCAAGACCCGAAATCCACATCTTGGCTGGTGAGAATGTGTGCATCCAAGCGATCACGCCAATGCAATTGTCGTCGGCAGAGGCATCGAGCATCACGCGGCGAATTTCATCGCTGGTCTTTAGGATCGGCTTCCAGGTTAGGGTTGCCGATGCGCCGAAACCGGCCTTAAGTTGCTCGACCACATTTTGCGATTGCTTGGCAACTTGCTCAAGTGTTTCAGGCCCATAGAGATTCTGTGTTCCGGTTAGAAACCAGATTTCTTTAGCGGTTGCAGTCATTGCTTGGTCCTTCGACAATCGTTGCGGTTGTCTTCAATGTTATCGCTAACTTAAGCCTCTAGCACGCCGTCTGTTTCAAGTTTGCTTTGCACCGATGCCGCCAAATCTGTAGCCGAAACCTGCCAAGAGTCTGAGAAATTCGATGCAGGTGTGCCGTCATGAAAGGTGGCGTGAAGTTCGGGGTTAAGCGTCACCTTGAAACCAGCGGCCTTGGCTCCTCTTGCGCTCGCCTGCACGCAATATTCCGACTGCATGCCGATAATTTCGATGCTGCTCACGCCTGCCGATTTAAGTTCGTTGGCTAGCGAAGGGTTAGATTCAAAAACATC
Source organism: Rhodoluna sp. (assembly GCA_024641985.1). Classification (GTDB taxonomy): domain Bacteria; phylum Actinomycetota; class Actinomycetes; order Actinomycetales; family Microbacteriaceae; genus Rhodoluna. The sequence continues at coordinate 72,184 of JAHEBZ010000002.1, forward strand.
TTGAGTGGTTTTGCGCGCCACCCGTTCGCCCTCGAGGGGCGTGAAATAAAGCTGCCAGCCTGGGCTGAATGGCTCATCGATGTCGCCTTCGGGGCCATCATTTTGAACCCAGACTACTGGCTCGGCCAAGGCCCGCGCTGCTTCGATTTTGGCCTCGAATTTGGCCAAAAAATCGGAGGCGTTTGGAACCGAATATTTTCCTTCGACCATGTTCTTCTGAACGTCGACAACAAGTAAGGCGCGCATAAGACTAGGTTATGCCTCAATTGATCTAGGGCGAAGCAATGCTGCAAACCAAATTCCAAATATGCCGGCGATCAGTTGAACGGCGATAAAGCCTGCGACCGACGATGCCTCGATGCCGGCGCCACTGGAACTGAAAATTCGACCGATGGTGACGGCAGGGTTTGCAAAGCAGGTTGAAGATGTAAATAGAAACGCGGTGCCAATCCAGGCGGGCACTGCAGCCCAAGCCCATCGGCCGGCGCCTCGATCGGCGAGGTGCAAAACCAATGCAATCAAACCTGCTGTCGAGATGAACTCGCCGATTAATTCACCAGTTGAGGCACGTGTGTGAGTGGCAAATTGAATCGCGGGTTGATTGAACATCACGTTGGCCGCGATGGTGCCAATAATTGCGCCCAAAATTTGAGCGACGGTATAAAAAGAGGCGTCGAGCACCTTGATCTGCTTTTTGTAGACCTTCACCCAGGTGACCACCGGGTTCAAATAAGCGCCGCTAATTGGGCCGAAAACAAAGAGCACCAACACCAAGCCGCACATGAGTGAGAACCACACCATTAGCATCACAACGCCAACATCTTGGCTGGCGGCTTCGGCTTGAATCGAAGAACCCATCAGCACGATCATCACAAATGCCGTAGCGAAGAATTCTGCAATGGCTCTTCGCAGAAGTGAAATGTTTGCCAACTTGGATTCCCTAATCTTGATCGCCCCGAGGCCCTAAATTTCTTCGGCCCGAGGCACTAATCATCGAGTTTATGCGCAGGCCCGATTCGCCAATTCTCAACCAACCAAGTCAGTCGTTATGGGAATGTTATTTTTGATTTTTGGCTTGAAATAAACGAAGCTCGCTTTTCGGCGGGTTCATACCTAGATGGGTGCAACCTTGGCTAACTTGCTTTATAAGCTCGGTATTTTTTCGGCGCGACGTGCCTGGCTGGTAATTATCAGTTGGTTCCTAATTCTTGCCGCGAGCATTGGTTTGATGGCGAATTTTTCTACCAAGCTATCGACCAGCATGTCTTTGCCTGGCACGCCTTCTCAACTGGTCATCGATGATCTCAACACCTCGTTTCCGAAGGCAAGCAACGGCAACGCGCAGGTGTTGCTGCACAAGACAAACGGTTTTGAGTTCAATGCCGAAGACAAAAAGCAAATTTTGGCAGTGCTCAAAGATGTTGAAGCCCTTGAAATTGTGGCGATTGCTCAAGACCCATTCGCCACAGAAGCGAGCTTAAAAAAGAACCGAGCCAAAGTTAGCGATGGGCAAGCGGCCCTCGACTCGGCTCCGGCAGAGCTGAAGGCGGCCCAGGCCAAGCTTGATGCTGGCAAGGCAAAACTCGACGCAGCTCAGGCCGAACTGACTGCCGGGCAAACCAAGCTCACCGCCGCCAAGGTTGATTTAGAGGCCAAGTTGGCCCAGCTAAACCCCGCGATCGAGCAGCTCAAGGCCGCAAATGCGCCGGCCGCGCAAATTGACCCATTGCTAGCGAATCTGGCGCAACTTAACGCGGGGCTAACCCAGATTGCCAAGCAGCAAGCCGCTATTGATGCTGGCCAGGCAAAAATTGATGCTGGCCAAGCCGATTTAGTGGCCGGCCAAAAAAAGATTGACGATGGCTATTCGGCAATCGATTCGAATAAGGCCAAGTTGGCTGCATCGCAGTTAATTCTGGCAGCGATGAAAAACTTTCACACTGTGTCTACCGATGGGCAAACTGCAAATGTCATCGTGATGTTCAACAAACCTTTCGGGCAAATCGAAGAGGCTGAGCTCGAATCGGTGGTGGCAATTTTTGAGGCAGACCCGATCGCAAATGTGCAGGTCGAATACTCGCAAGAGTTGACCAAAGCCATGCCAACGCTCGGTGGCCCGGCAGAGATTGCCGGCCTTGTGATGGCAGCGATCGTTCTTTTTGTAATGCTCGGCACTCTAGTTGGTGCCGGCCTGCCAGTTTTGGCAGCCATCCTGGGGGTTGCGGTTTCGGCCACTGCCACACTGGCGCTTTCTTCGGTGATCGACATGACAGCCACAACCCCAATGCTTGGCGCCATGCTTGGCCTAGCCGTGGGCATCGACTATTCGCTGTTCATCCTTAATCGCCACCGCCGCCAACTAAAGGCGGGCATGGATGTTCGAGAATCGATCGGCCTAGCAAATGGCACCTCGGGCAACGCGGTTGTTTTTGCCGGCCTAACCGTAATCATTGCCTTGGTTGCATTGAACCTAACCGGCGTTGGGTTCTTGGGGCTTATGGGTAATGCCGCGGCTGTGGCAATTGTTGTTGCCGTGCTGGTGGCTGTTACCTTCACGCCGGCGCTGCTAGGGCTTTTGGGCAATCGACTAGTTAGCAGGCGTGAGCGGGCAAAGATTGCATTGGCAGCCGGCGAACAAACCCCGGTATTGAAAGACCCAACCCGACCAGTTTTTGCAACCAAGCGGCCATGGCTGGCAATTGCTGCGGTTGTGCTCATCATGGGCGTTGCCGCCCAACCACTCGCCTCGATGCGCCTCGGCTTGCCAGATGGGTCTTCAGAGCCGGTGCACTCAACGCAATACAAGTCTTTTAAACTTGCCGAAGAGGCCTTTGGTGCCGGGTTTAACGGCCCGTTGGTTGCAGTGGCCTCGGCACCTCAGCAGATCAACGGTTTGCAGCGTCTCGAGTTTCAGGCTGGTGTTGTTACCCGAATCATGCAGATGCCAAATGTGTCGGCAGCTATCGCCGCGGCTGTTTCGAGCGACAAAACCAAGTTTTTGTTTCAAGTGATTCCGGTGGATGGGCCAGCAAGCGAGACCACCGAAAAATTGGTTTTTGCCCTTCGCGATTTGTCTGATGAGTTCAAGACCAAATATGGAGTCGATTTGGGCGTGACCGGCGCTGCCGCTGCCAACATCGACATCTCAAAGAAACTAGCCGATGCCTTGCCGCTTTACCTTGGCGCAGTGTTGTTGTTGTCGCTCTTGCTGCTGATTTTGGTGTTCCGCTCAATCTTGGTTCCGCTAATCGCCAGTGCCGGTTTCTTGTTGACCGTTGTAGCAACTCTCGGTTCGGCCGTTGCAGTGTTTCAGTGGGGTTGGCTGGGGCAGCTGTTCGACATTCATGACCCGGGGCCAATCATGAGCTTTGTGCCAACGCTAATCATCGGTGTGGTTTTTGGTTTGGCGATGGATTATCAGCTGTTCTTAGGTTCTGGCATGCGCGAGGCATATGTGCACGGCAAAACTGCCAAGCAGGCAGTTAACTTTGGCATTCACCTCTCACGCCCAGTGGTTATCGCCGCGGCAATCATTATGGTCACGGTTTTCGGTGGGTTTGCGTTCTCAGAGATGACCACCATTAGGCCGATTGGCTTTGGTTTGGCGGTTGGTGTGCTGTTCGATGCGTTCTTGGTGCGCCTTATTTTGGTGCCGGCCCTAATGACACTTGTGGGCGACAATGCCTGGTGGTTGCCAAAGTGGCTCGACCGCATTTTGCCTGATGTAGACGTTGAGGGTGCTGCTCTAGAGCGCAAAACCGAGCGATAACAGCTATGGCTTAGCCTTGGGCGAGGTTGCCAGAGTTAGCGATAACATTGGACAAATCTTTAAGAAGGCAGGCGCGCATGCTAGCGAACTCGATCGGCAGTTTTGACTTTAATGACGGCTGGATTGTTCGCAAGCCGATGGGCCCGTTTGCGGCCGTAATGGGCGGGCCCGAAGATGTTCGCGAGGTTACGCTGCCGCACGACTCTTTGCGTGATGCCAACCGAACCCCCGATGCACCCTCGGGTTCATCGTCGGGCTATTACCCAAGTGGCGCGTGGACATATGTAAAAACCTTTGAAGCCCCAGCAGATTGGGCGGGCAAGCGCGTTTCGTTGCAATTTGACGGTGTGGCCAGCAACGCGTTGGTTTACATCAACGAGGCACTAGTTGCTCAACGGCCATACGCTTATTCAAGATTCGTAGCTGACCTAACCGACTTTCTAAAGCCAGGCGAAACAAACCTAATTCGCGTAGAGGTAAGGGTTCACAAAGATTCGCGTTGGTACACCGGGGCGGGCATCTATCGCCAACTCAAGATTTTGGTCAGCGAACCTGTGCACCTTGTGCCCGACTCACTGTTTGTTGAGACAAGCTCGATAGCCGACGATTTGGCTGTCTTTGAAGTTTCTGCCGAAGTCAAGAATTCTAAAAACGCTGCCGAACAACTCAGGCTCGAATTGCAGATTCTTGACTCTCAGGGTGCACAAATCGAATTGCGGGATGTTCCGGTTTCGGTATTGCCTGGTCAGGTTTCGAAGGTGACTCAGCAGTTCACAGTTGCAGGCCCGTCGCTGTGGTCGCTAGATCAACCAAACCTTTATTCGGTGGTTGCTAACCTGCGTTCTGAAAACTCTGTTCAAGACCAATCGGCTCTCAAATTTGGTCTGCGAACTGTTGAGGTAGATGCCAAGCGCGGATTGCGCATTAACGGCACCACGGTGAAACTTCGAGGTGCTTGCATTCACGTTGACAACGGTTTGCTCGGTGCAATTTCGCTGCCAAAGGTTGAGCTTCGCAAGGTCAAAAAAATGAAAGCGGCCGGCTTTAACGCCGTTCGAATCTCACACAACCCAGCTAGCCAAGCGTTTCTAGATGCCTGCGATCAGGTTGGCATGTTTGTAATGAACGAGGCCTTTGACACCTGGACAATCGAGAAATCGGAGTTTGACCAGACGAGAAACTTTTTGGAATGGTGGGAGCGCGACATTGAGTCGTTGGTTCACGGATCGAGAAACCACCCGAGCGTAATTCTGTATTCAATCGGAAACGAAATACCTGAGCTTGGCAGCGCCGCCGGCCGAGTTTGGAACCGCAGGCTTGCCGACAAGGTGCGTGCGCTTGACGCGACCAGGCCGGTAACGAACGGCATCAACACCATGCTGACAATCGATCTCTCTGAAATGATCGCAAAGGCCGGCGGGCTAAACGAGTTCATGGGCGCAGTGGGCGACATGTCTGGCTCATTCAACGCAATCGCAATCACGCCACAGGTTAGCGAAGCCATCGAAGAGGTTGCCTCGGCTCTCGATGTGGTTGGTTATAACTATGCCGAAGGCCGCTATGCAATCGACCTGGCCGAACACCCCGAACGCGTAGTGGTTGGCTCAGAGACTTTTCCGAGTCAAATCGCGGCTAACTGGGCATTGGTTCAAAAATTTGATCACGTAATCGGCGATTTCACCTGGACCGGCTGGGATTATCTTGGCGAAGTGGGCATTGGCTCGGTTGCCTATAAAGAAGACGAGTCGTTCAAGGGTGGTTTGGGCCGCGAATACCCATACCTCTTGGCCTATTGCTCCGACATCGACATCACCGGCTATCGCCGCCCGGCTTCTTATTACCGCGAAATCGTATTCGGATTGCGTGTCGAGCCATACATAGCGGTTCAGCATCCGGCGCGCTTCGAGCACACCTTGGCTTCGAGCTCGCCGTGGGCCTGGAGTGATGTTCTTGAAGGCTGGTCTTGGGCCGGTTTCGAGGGCAAACCGATTCGCGTTGAGGTTTATGCAGATGCCGACGAAGTTGAACTTTTGCTCAACGGTGTTTCGGTGGGTAACTGCCGCGTAGGCGATAAAAAACCTCTGGTTGCAAACTTTGAAATCGCTTATCAGAGTGGCAATCTAACTGCCGTTGCCAAGCGTGGCGGCATAGAGGTTTCACGAACCTCAATTGCCTCAGCACAGGGTGCTTGCGAGCTGACTATCGAAAGCGATAGTGCAACTTTGGTTGCCGATGGCCAAGATGTTGCCCACATCGACATTTCGTTCAGAGATGCAGCGGGAACCTTGTTCAACCTTGTCGATGACAAAATTACCGTCGAGGTGTCGGGAGCCGGCGTGCTGGCAGCCCTTGGCACATCGAACCCGAGCACCGAAAACCGGCTCGATTCAAGCCAGGTTTTGGCCTTCGACGGCAGGGCTTTGGCGATAGTTCGTTCAACCGCAGCCGGCGAAATTTTGGTCACGGTCTCGAGTGCCACCCATGGCAAAAAGAGTTTGACTATCATCGCCCACTGATTTGCTCGACGCAGGTGAAATACCATTAGAGAACCATGGATGACCTGCAGATAACCTACCCGGCCGATCTTCCGGTCAGTGCACGCAGGCAAGAAATCCTCGAGGCGATTGGCAACAATCAGGTCGTCATCATTGCGGGCGCAACAGGCTCGGGCAAAACCACCCAGATTCCGAAGATGTGCCTCGAGCTTGGGCGCAAAAGCATTGCGCACACTCAGCCGCGGCGAATCGCTGCGCGAGCGGTGGCCGAGCGAATAGCCGAAGAGTTGAAGGTTGAGCTTGGCTCGTTGGTTGGTTATCAGGTGCGTTTCACCGACAAGGTGAGCGCCGAAACCAAAGTTAAAGTGATGACCGATGGCATTTTGCTCAACGCAATGCAGCGGCACCGAAACCTCGAGCAATACGACACCATAATCATCGATGAGGCCCACGAGCGCAGCCTTAACATCGACTTCTTGCTGGGCTATCTGAAGCAACTTTTGCCCAAACGGCCAGATCTAAAGGTGATTGTTACCTCGGCAACCATCGACCCCGAATCGTTTAGCCGGCACTTTGGTGGCGCGCCAATCATCGAAGTTTCTGGGCGCACCTACCCGATCGAAGTTCGCTATCGCCCAACCGCGCGCGAGGTCAACGACGATAGTGATCCCGATGAAGAAACCACGGCTTCCGACTATATCGACGGCATCATCAAGGGCCTCAAAGAACTCGAGGCCGAAGCCGAGGGCGACACCCTGGTGTTTTTGTCTGGAGAGTCAGAGATTCGTGATGCGCAAGAGGCTATTGAGGGCGGAATTGCCAACCTAACGCTCAAAAAAGGCACCGAGGTTTTGCCGCTTTATGGTCGTTTGAGCGCCGAAGAACAGCATCGAGTTTTTCAGCCAAGCAAAATGGTTGGCCTTCGCAGGCGAGTCATTTTGGCAACCAACGTGGCCGAAACAAGCCTCACTATTCCCAACATCAAATATGTGATCGATGCAGGCACCGCGCGAATTTCGAGATACAGCCCCAAGGCAAAGGTGCAGCGTTTGCCAATCGAGGCCATCTCGCAGGCAAGCGCAAATCAGCGAGCCGGTCGCTCTGGCCGAACCAGCCCCGGTGTTGTGATTCGCCTCTACGCCGAAGAAGATTTCGAGGCCAGGCCGGCATTCACCGATCCAGAAATTTTGCGCACAAACCTTGCATCGGTCATCTTGCAGTCGGCCAATCTGGGCCTAGGCGACATCACTGAGTTTCCGTTTATACAGCCCCCCGATGCGCGCGGCGTAAAAGACGGTTTGGGCCTGCTGGCCGAATTGGGTGCGGTTCAAGATGCCAAAGGCAAGAATGTTCGGCTAACCGCTATTGGCAAGAGCCTTGCGCGCTTGCCAATTGAGCCAAGGTTTGCGCGCATGTTGCTCGAGGCTAAACAGCACGATTTGGTGCGCGAGGTCATGATTATCGTGGCCGGCCTAACCATTCAAGACCCGCGCGAGCGACCCCTAGCTAAGCGGCCACAGGCCGAGCTTTCGCATGCACGCTTTGCCGACCCCACCAGCGATTTTTTAAGCCTGCTCAATCTGTGGAACTACATCGAAGAGCAACAGCAAAAACTCTCATCATCGGCGTTTAGGCGTTTGTGCAAAAAGGAGTTTTTGAACTACCTGCGAGTGCGTGAATGGCAAGACCTAATTAGGCAATTGCGATCGGTTGCGAAACCGCTTGGAATTGTTGGTGGCAACCCAAAGATAGACCCCGACGGCATTCACAAGGCGCTTTTGTCGGGCCTGCTAAGCCAAATCGGTCTTCGCCAACTTGCCGAAAAGAAGGTGGCCGATCTGGCCAAAAACAAGGATGCCGCCAAGCCCAAAGGTGCGGGGGAGTACCTAGGTTCGAACGGCAAGAAGTTTGTCATTTTTCCGGGTTCGACCTTGGCCAAAAAAGGCCCAGCAGCCTTGATGAGTGCCGAACTAGTTGAAACCAGCCGGCTCTTTGCTCGCATGAACGCGGCTATCGACCCGGCTTGGGCCGAAAAGTTAGCCGGTGATCTGTGCAAACGCAGCTATAGCGAGCCTCACTGGGAGAAGTCGCAGGGTTCAGTGGTTGCCTATGAGCGGGTGATGCTTTTCGGTGTTCCCATCGTTGTTTCGCGGCGCATGCAGTATTCGCGCATCGATGCCGAACTTTGCCGCGAACTGTTTGTGCGCCACGCCTTGGTGCAGGGTGAGTGGGATGCCAAGCTGCCGTTTGATCGAGCAAACCGAACCTTGATGAAGCAGCTTGAGGCCGAAGCGAATCGATCTAGAAAGCCGCAGCATTCACCCGACGAAGATGATGCCTATCGCTTTTACCTATCAAAAATTCCGGCAGAGGTTTTGTCGACCCGAACCTTTGAGGGCTGGTGGAAGCGGGCGAAGGTCGAAACTCCGCAGCTGCTCACCATGACCCGTGAAGATTTGTTGGGTCAACAAATCGCTGCGCCCGACGAACACGAGCACCCAACCGAATGGTTGCATAATGGCCAGCGCCTTAAATTGCGTTACCGATTCGATCCGGCCGCCATCGATGATGGCGTTTCAGTAGATTTGCCGTTACCGATTTTGGCTTCGATAAATGCCGATGAATTCGAGTGGCTAGTGCCAGGCATGCGCCTCGAGTTGATAACCGAACTGATTCGCAGCCTGCCAAAAGCAATTCGCAAAAATGTTGTGCCGGCAGCCGACTGGGCCGCCAAAGCGCTGGCCGTAATGCCTGCTGAGCCCAACGGCAATATTCGAGTTAGTTTGGCTAAAATCTTGCAGCAGCTCAGCGGCACCAAAATAACCGCCAATGATTTCGACCTGAGCAAGTTGCCAAGCAGCCTTAAAATGACCTATCGCCCAATGGATGCCGCTGGCCGCCCGCTGGGTTTGGGCACCGATTTGATTGCCCTGCAAGCAAAGCTTGCCGAGAGCGGTCGCGGAGCCGTTGCCCAGGTGGTTGAAAAGGTGAATTCGCCAATCGAGCGCGACGGGCTTACCGCTTGGGATTTTGACAGCCTCGAGCGCAGCATCGAAAGCAAGCATGGTTCGAATGTGGTTCGGGCATTTCCGGCGTTGGTGGTTGGCAAACCGACCGATGGCGTGGCCATTCGAATTTTCTCGACCGAATCTGAGCAGGCCAAGCATCATGTTGGCGGCGTTGTGGCTTTGGTGCGAGCGGCAATAGCGAGCCCTGCAAAATATGTTGAATCGCATCTTTCGCAAACAGAAAAGTTGGCGATTTCGGGGTTGCCATACTCGTCATTCAACGCATTCATCGATGACGTTATTGATGCCGTGGCCGAAGCCGAATTGCGCAGAATTGAGCCCCACGGCCTGATTTTTAGCCGAGGTGATTTCGACAAAGTGCGCGATGCCGTTTCGGCAATCATCGTTGAGCAGGCATTCGCAATTTGCGCTCTGGTGACAAAAATTTCTATTGCCGCCCGTGAGGCCAGCAAGGCAATCTCATCGGTCAATGGCTTCGATTTCTTGTCGGTGCTGGCAAGCGAAAAAACCCATATTTCCGAAATTATGCAACCAAAGTTTGTTAGCCAAGTTGGGGTTGCGCGCCTTGGCCGCGTGGTCATTTATCTGCAGGCCATCAAGCTTCGCATCGAAAAAATGGTTGAAAACCCGAACCGCGATCGCCTAGCCGCTCAAGAGTTTGATCAGGCGCTTGGCCTGTATGTCTTTGCCGGCGGAACCCTGCCCCTGCCTTCGACTGCGCCCGAAAAGCTCATCGCTGCCAGATGGTTGCTCGAAGAGCTGAGGGTTAGCCTATTTGCCCAGTCGCTCGGCACCGCCGAATCGGTTTCGGTCCAGCGCATCAAAAAGGCTCTCAGCTAGGCCATACAAAGGCAATAGGTGGCATCGGGTGCCCGTAATTGCGGGAACTTCGTCATGAAACCTACACTTGTGCGCATGAGTCAATTTCGTTACGAAGCAAAGCCAAAAGTGCGAATCATTTCTGACAATGACTTCGCGGGTGATCCCGACGGCTTGGTGCAGCTCGCACATCTGCTGCTCACCAAGACCGCAGATGTAAAAGCTGTGATTGGTAGCCACATTCGACAGGATGTGCCCTGGCCAGTTTCAAAGACACCGTCAACCGACGCAGCCATTCTCGCCAAACGTGTTGCAGAATATTGCGGATACCAGGGTCCAGTTTTAGCTGGCGCCGAAACTGAAATGACTCAAGCGAATATGCCGGCAGAGTCGCCAGCCGTTGAGTTCATAATCCGAGAGGCTATGGCTGAATCCAGCGGCTTACCCTTGTATGTTTTGTGCGGCGGCGCACTCACTACCATCGCAAGTGCTTATCTAAAAGAGCCTCGCATCGCCGAAAGACTGACGCTGGTGGTAATAGGTGGTCAAGGTTACGACGAGCCGGATGATTCCGAGCCAGAGTTTAATTTCACCGCTGACGTTTTTGCCACCCAAATCATCTTCAACCAGAGCAATATAAAGGTAATTCAGGTGCCGCGCTCGACTTATGCAAAAACGATGTGCTCGAAGGTCGAGCTAATCAACCGCATGGCCAACGTTAATGCGCTCGGTGCGTTCATCTGGTCGCAGTATGAAGAGCTCGACAAGTTCGCCGCGAGCATCATGCTCAATTTCGGCGAAATCTATATTCTCGGCGATAGCCCGCTCGTCATAATTAGTTGCTTTGGAAGTCCACTCGGAGCATCAGAGTCGTCTAGCAGCCATGTTCGTCAGTCGTTTGCAATCAATGCCCAAGGTGGCTATGACCGGTCCAAAACCGGGCGCGAGATTCAGGTGTTTGACAACATCGACAACCGGCTAATGATGGAAGATTTCTTCCAGAAGGTCGCGATGCTGTCCAAATAAGGTTGAATCAGAAATAGGTGCAGCGCATCAAAAAGGCTCTCAGCTAAGCCAAAACGGGCCGCACGCCAAGCGCACGACCCGTCTCTTCTCTAGCTAGGTATTAGTCTTCGAAAATTGCCACTGCACGGGTCCAGCCGGCAGATGCCGCGCGAACCTTGGTAGGGAAGCAGGCAACGGTGAACCCGGTTGCCGGAATTGACTCGAGGTTGTGAAGCTTCTCGATCTGGCAGTAGGCAACGCGGCGGCCGGCCTTGTGGCCATCCCAGACCAGCGATGCATCGCCGGTTTCTTCGAAAAGCTTGCGTGCGATTGAAACCGGAAGATCCCAGCCCCAGGCGTCAGTGCCAACTACTCGAATGCCCTTGTCGGTGAGCCACATGGTGACTTCTTCGCCGAAGCCAATGCCGGTGTCGATGAAATCTTCGCGGCCGTAGGCCGAAGATGCAATTGTGTGGAACAAACAGATGTCGAACGGCTTCAACTCGTAGTTCATCTTGGCCAACGCCTCTTCGATGTGATGAGGCAGCACGATGGTGCCGTTTGGCAGGTGGGTTAGGTCGATCTTTACGCCAGGGCGAAAGAACCAGTCGAGTGGAACCTCGTCGATTGTCCAGGCCTTCTCGCCATTGTTTTGAGTTGGGTGGTAGTGCCAAGGCGCATCGATGTGAGTGCCAGAGTGGGTAGTGATGGTAACCGTTTCAGCGGCAAGGCCTTCGCCATCGGGCAGTTGGTCAGCCGTGATGCCATACATGTTGTACATGTCTTTGAGGCCCTCTTGGTGGGTCTTGTATTCGATCTTCGGGCGCAAGAACGGAGGGTCTAGTGGGGTCTCGTTGTCGAGGTGAACTGATAGGTCTACAAATCTCATGTGGCGAGTTTATGACCGCTGGTTCGATTGGCGACCATCGCTTGCAAGATGAGTGGTATCTAGCCGCTTATGGTCGCAAATTAGCTGATGGCCTGCTTCAGCAAAGCTTCGATCTGTTTCTCAACCTTTGCGCTCCAGCCGGTCAAAGCAAACGATGTCGGCCACATCAGATCATCGTCTAGGTTCGCACTGTCTTGAAAACCAAGCGTTGAATAGCGGGCCTTAAATTTGCCCGAATCTTGAAAGAAAATCACAGTCTTGCCGTCGGCATCGCAGTATGCCTGCATGCCATACCAGGTCTTGGCTTGCAAGCCCGGCGCCACCTTTTTGACGAGTTGGTGAACCTTCTCGCCGAGCGCTCTATCGGCTGGCGCCATCGCAGCGATTTTGTCGACTACTTCTTGTTCAAGCTGCTCGGGGCTCATCTTTTTGCGAGCCTTGGCGCGCTCGGCCATGGTTTCTTTAAGGGCTTGCTTTTCTGCGTCTGACATTGCCATTTTTACTCCCAAAGATGCGAACTTGCTAATAGCGTAATCTGCTTTTATGAGTGATTTGAATGATGTTGGCCAGCAAGATAACTGGCGTTGCTGGTTGTGCGATGCACCCGTAGACCCAGATGCGTCGACGAATTCAGATTTGGGGCCAAGCATCGATAATTTTGCTGCGGCCAAAGGCAAAAAGGGTGCCCCCGCAATTGAGCGGCTGGCCCACCGTGCTTGCAACACCATGAAGGGCAAAATCGCGCCAGTTGTGCCTTGGTCTCAAGATTTGTTTGTAGTCGATCCGTCGACTATTTTCGAGTCGGTTGAGCGCCTAAAGGCAAAGGGTGGCCGCGAGGTAGTTGCTCGGTGCCCGAGCCAGAGCGATGCCGATCAGGCAGCCGCGTGGCTGTTAGATCGGCTAAGCCGATTGGCGCCGGGAGTTGCTTTTGAGACCCAAATCAACCCCGGTGGTGGCCAATTCATGTTGGTGCTTCGCGCCGGCTAATTCTGATTTAGTATTTCAATTGAAGCCAACCGAAAGAGGAATTCGATGAAGAATGTAACCCTGAACAATGGCGTCGAAATGCCCATCCTTGGTTTCGGTGTATTTCAAATTCCCGAAGAGGCGGATTGCATCGCAGCTGTTGAGGCAGCGCTTGAGGTGGGCTATCGGCACATCGACACCGCCGCATCATATAGAAATGAAGCGGCCGTTGGCCAAGCGATCAAAAACAGCGGAATTGCGCGCGATGAACTGTTTGTGACAACAAAGTTGTGGATCGATAGCGCGGGCGAAGCAGGTGCGCTGAAAGCCTTCGATAAGTCTTGTCAGAACCTTGGCCTTGACTACCTCGACCTTTACCTAATTCACCAGCCGTTCGGTGATGTTTATGGTTCATGGCGGTCTATGCAAAAACTAAACCGCGAAGGCCGCGCTCGCGCCATTGGCGTTTCAAACTTTTACCCCGACCGGTTGGTCGATCTCATCCTTCACAACGAAATCGTGCCAGCGGTGAACCAAATTGAAACACACCCATTTTTCTCTCGGGCCGATTACCAGCCGTTGATGCAACAGCACGGTGTGCAGATCGAATCTTGGGGCCCGTTTGCCGAAGGCAAAAACGACCTATTCACCAACCCGGTTTTGCAAGCAATTGCAGCCAAGAATCAAAAGAGCGTGGCGCAAGTTGTGCTGCGTTCGCTTATTCAGCGTGACGTGGTTGTGATTCCTAAATCGGTGCACCGCCAGCGCATGGCCGAAAACTTTGATGTTTTCGGTTTCGAGCTTGATGCCGATGATATGCAAGCAATCGCCGCTCTCGACACGGGCGCTAGCCTATTTTTTGACCACCGCACCGCAGATGTAGCCAGCGGTCTAGGCTCTTACCGAATCGAACACTAAGGTCGCCAGTAAGAATTAACCGTCGATGTGCTCTGGGTTCATCCAGAACAGATCCCAAAGGTGCCCGTCAAGATCTTCGAAGCCCCAGCTGAACATAAAGCCCAAATCGGTCGGGTCGCTCACCTTGCGAGCGCCGAGAGCGAATGCCTTCTCTGAGAGAGAACGCACTTCATCCTGAGATTCGCAGGCAAAAGCAAAGATTGCCTCGGTTGATGTCGTAGGCGCAAGTGGCTTGTCTATAAAGCTCAAAAACTTGGCGTGCTCTAGCAGCATCACATAGATGGTGTCGCTCACGATCATGCACGTCGAGGTTTCGTCGGTGAATTGAGCGTTGAATTTGAACCCTAGCCCGGTAAAAAAATCTACCGATGTCTTCAGATTGGCTACCGGCAGGTTGACGAAAATTGAGCTAAGCATTTCTTGAGTTTAGGTTCAGTTGTCACTTCAATCAAGGGACAAGATTCTCTGACTCTCAGGCAATTCTTTAGAGGTAAAATTGAATTGAAGTCTTGTAATTTTTATTTTTTTGCTTCACTCCACTCCGCATAGAAGAAAGTGAAGAAAATGAACGAGGAAAAGAATCAAGAGAAACTCCAAGAAATGACTGATTGGGTCGAACTTCGGGATTCTTGGACCAGAAAGCGCTTTGATTTTCAGGAGCGCTGGCACGGTTGGAGATCGCCTACAGGCCTCGGTATGGGTTTCTTTTTGCTGGCTGCAGGAGTTTTTCTCCTAAGTCTGGCTTGGACGAATCTCGTCAAATAGACAAATGCCCCTGATGAAAATCAGGGGCATTTTCACTGTCTCATTAGTGAACACCCGACATTTTTAGGTGTCGGAGATTTTCTTCGCCTTGCGGAGAATGGTTGAAACCCACTAACCCTGTTCTTCCCTCGTGGTTACTCGCTAGATGTAGTTAGCAATTACTTTCTAAGCCATTAAGCGCGTTTCGTAGAAGAAGATTTCACGGTTGTTCGCCCTCAACCAACGCACAAACGCTCGCTCGACAGCCTTCGGTTTGCCCGAACGCTACCTCGATGTATTCGCCACCTCGATACGACGCCCGAGCACGACCGCGATTGGTGATTTGTTTGACTACAGCCACTTGGCTCCCCTTCTATGAACGAGCGAGATGCTCGTTGGAACGTTATCGGCGTGTGGGGAGTTCGCCAAATACTTCTTGACTGGTGCGTGCGAGTTCGAGATTCATTCCACAATTCAAGCACCGACGAAGTTCGCCCTACCGGTAGATCCAAAATTCGACTCCTCGGCAGAAAAAGCGGCCCCATGTTTCCCCTGAAGATTCATCCGCCCGAGCTCAGTTCTGAGGAGCGCTCCGCGCTTCAGGTCTTTGTGCTTGTGGGCTAGTGGGTAATGACAACCTTGCCACGTTTTGAGCCTTGCGCAAGATAAGCAAGAGCTTCCATTGTCTTATCGAATGGAAAGGTGCGATCAATCACTGGCCTCAAAGTTCCGAGCTCATATAATTTGGCAAGTTTGGCAAGTTGCTCGCCATCGGCGCGCATGAAAAAGAAACGGTATTCGACTCCAATTTTCTTAGCTTTGCTCCTGACGCTGGCGCTGAGAATCGACATCAGAGGTGCCAGATGCTTCTTTCCAAGCTGTGTCGCAAAATTTGCTTCTGGCGGGCCCACAACGCTCACGGCGAGACCGCCCGAACGTAAGCAGTTCAGAGATTTGTCTAGGTTCTTTCCGCCTACGGTGTCCACAACAAGGTCAAAATTCTGAAAGACTTTTTCAAAGTCATTCACCTTGTAATCAACGACTTCATCGGCACCCAGCTCGGTCACAAAATCGATATTCTTAGCGGAGGACGTGGTCGCAACGTAAGCGCCAAGGTGTTTCGCCAGCTGAATAAGGGTGGAGCCAAGCCCTCCAGCGCCGGCGTGAATCAAGACTTTGGCCCCAGGTTGTATCTTTGCTAGGTCAACCAGAATCTGCCAGGATGCTAGCGCCACTAGAGGCACCGAGGCGGCCTCCTGGAAACTCAAGTTCTTGGGCATCTTTGCGATGTCTGCTTGATCTATTGAGATTCTCTCGGCGAAGGCACCAATTCGAAGGTCGCGAGGTCTGGAGAAAACCGAGTCTCCTACCTCGACGTTTGTTACCGCGGATCCAATTTGAAGCACCTTGCCGGCAACGTCGTGACCCAAGATGAGGGGGAAATTATGGGGCAAGAGTGCTTTGAATTCACCATCTTTGATCATCTGGTCGAGAGGATTGAGCCCGGCTGCCTCAATGGCTATCAAGACGTCTTTTGGTCCGACAATGGGCTCAGCAACATCCTCGAGTTCTAAATTCTTTTGACCATACTTACTCATTACAAATGCCTTCATGTTGGAAGGCTAGGTGCTGAGTATAGAAATGTCAACTCAGGTATATTGGTGTAAATGCAAACAGATTTAGCAAAGGCAACGGTGGAACCAAACTCAGGGAATTGTTCGATTGCTCGGTCGCTCGAGATTGTCGGTGACAAATGGACTTTGCTTATTCTGCGCGAGGCTTGGTATGGGGTCGCGAGGTTTTCGGATTTTGAGAAGAGGCTTGGCTGCCCAAGGAACTTGCTGTCTGAGCGCCTAAAAATGCTAGTCAGAGAAGGGGTTATGAGAGCACAGGAATATCACGATCCCGGCTCCAGAGTGCGCCAAGAATACGTCCTAACTTCCAAAGGGCAAGAGTTGCTTCCAGTTGCCGTCGCGCTGATGAATTGGGGTGACAAGTACCTGGCAGATGAGAGTGGGCCCCCAATTTTGTTGAAGCATGTTGGCTGCGACCAATCAATAAAAGCCGAGCTCGTTTGCGAGGCTGCCCATGCTGTCGAGGATGGTCAGGTCGTTGTCGAACGGGGACCTGCATTTTTGTCTCGAAGCAAATAGAAAATGCCCCTTACCTAAGTCAAGGGCAGGCGAATGGGCGGCACGCGCTAAGGCTCAGCTTCTCAACGTTAGCCTCAAAGTGGATCCCGAAAATACATTTCTACGCCTTCTTTCTACGCCATTCGCGCTTCGCGAATGAACCAGAAATAGGTGTAGAGAAACATGAGCCTCTGGAACAAACCGGCAAGATCTGGATAAAGGAGCGACGCTAAGGGCAAGAATGTTGCTGCCGATGCGAGGAGAAATGCAAGTGCCCCATCGGTCTTGGTTACGTTGGTTTTTCGAAGGCCAAGAGCCAAAGCGCCAAGCACGACTATCGCCATGGCAGAAGCGAGCGCCGAATGGATGATCGACTCAGCTACGTCGAAAGGGGCGGCTGACACCCAAGATTTGGTGGAGAAGAAGGCAGATAGACACCACATAGTTCCGAATAGCGCCATCGAGAATTTTGCGGTGGTACTCCAGACTCGCCACTTGAGTGCCGTAACTAAAAGGACGCCTGTCCCCGAAAGAAAAAGAGTCGATCTTCCAAGCCAAGCGTTGGCTACGCCTTGACCACCGGTTTCGCTGATCGAGTTCTGGAGCCACGAGTAACCAGCATCCATGGCCGAAGGAGTGAGGAGCACTCCTAAAGCGGCAAGCATGATTGCGGCAATAGCGAAGGAGCGGATTTGCTTCATGAATTAACTCTAAAACGACAAAAGCCCCAGATCGCTCTGGGGCCTTTTCACTGTCTCATTAGTGAACACCCGACATTTTTAGGTGTCGGAGCTTCTCTTCGCCTTGCGGGGCTGCGGTCACCGTGTCGGCAGAATTTGCCGACTCGCTCAGACCTTGCGGAGAATATGGGATTCGAACCCATGAGGGCTTGCACCCAACCAACTTTCCAAGCTGGCGCCATAGGCCACTAGGCGAATTCTCCTGGAACTCGAGGCCTTGCCCCGAGATAACATTCTGAGTTTAGTTGACTATGTCGATTAACGATTTCAAAGGTTGGTGCGACCAACGGCTAAACTAATACCGGACTCCCCGTGCGGCGTCACCTCGGCCAACTCCCCCAGGATCGAAAGATAGCAAGGGTAACTGGGCTCTGGCGGGTGTGCGGGGAGTCTTTTTATTTGCCTGAATTGTCAGGGTGAAAGGCTAGGCTCTAACTGTGGTTACCGCTCTGTATCGTCGCTATCGCCCTGAAACTTTTGCCGAACTAATTGGCCAGTCTCAGGTCACTGCTCCACTCATGACAGCCCTTCGCACCGACCGGGTCAACCACGCTTATCTTTTTTCTGGCCCACGCGGTTGTGGCAAAACCACCTCGGCTCGCATTTTGGCTCGTTGCCTCAACTGTGCCGAGGGCCCAACCGACACCCCTTGTGGCAAATGCCCAAGCTGCATCGAGCTATCGCGCGATGGCGGTGGTTCACTCGACGTTGTCGAAATCGATGCTGCCAGTCACAACGGTGTCGATGATGCTCGTGATCTTCGCGAACGAGCCATCTTTGCGCCTGCCCGCGATCGATTCAAAATTTTCATCCTCGATGAGGCCCACATGGTCACGCCTCAGGGTTTCAACGCATTGCTAAAAATCGTCGAAGAGCCACCGGCCCACGTCAAGTTCATTTTTGCAACTACCGAACCCGAAAAGGTCATCGGCACTATTCGCTCGCGCACACACCACTATCCCTTCCGTCTTGTTCCACCGGCTCAAATGCTCGAATACCTCGAGTCGCTCTGCGCCAGCGAAGGCGTAAACGTTGCTCCAGGCGTTTTGTCGCTGGTGGTGCGCTCGGGTGGTGGCTCGGTTCGCGATTCGCTCTCACTACTCGATCAACTCATCGCCGGTTCTGAAGGAGCCGAGGGCACCGGTTTCACCGTCGAATACGAACGCGCAGCCGCATTGCTTGGCTTCACCCACGCAACACTGCTCGACGAAGTAGTCGATGCGTTTGCAATTCGTGATGCCTCAGCGGTCTTCTCATCTGTCGACAAAGTAATTCAAACGGGTCAAGACCCACGTCGATTCGTCGAAGACCTTCTCGAATACCTCCGCGACCTAATCGTTGTTACCTCGGTTGGCGAGGGTGCTCGCGCAGTGCTACGCGGAATTCCTGAAGATGAACTCGAAAAGATGACCACGCAGGCAATAAGTTTTGGTCTCGCCGAGCTCACCCACGCTGCCGAAACTGTGAATCACGCCCTCACCGAAATGTCGGGCGCAACCAGCCCTAAGCTTCACCTCGAATTGATGTGCGCCAAAGTCTTGGTTCCATCAAGCGATCAAACCGAAGTTGGTTCGCTGGCTCGCATCGAACGCCTTGAGCGCCGCATCGGCATGGGCGGCGCTGCGCCTGCTACAGCCGCACCTGCTGCTACAGCCGCACCTTCTGCTCCAGTTGCTCAAAAGCCACTTCCAGAAGTTCTTCCGGTTACCGAGGCGATTCAGGTTGTGCCAGGTGCAGTTACCACCCAGCAGTTCAAAGACTCATGGGCCGAAATCTTAACCTTGGTCAACAAGGCATCTAAGTCAGCCTGGATGGTTGCCTTCTCGTTGAGTGTGATCGATTTCACCGACGACGTGTTGACTCTGAAATTCATGAGTCAAAAAGACCTTGAATCTCTGAAAAACTCGGCGGGGGCAAGCGATGTTCTTCGCAACGCCATATTTGATGTTCTGGGTGTGCAGGTAAAGTTCAAGCCACTCGTTGCCGAAGCGCCACCAACTCAGCCGATCAAAGTTGTCGAGGCTGTAAAACCCGAACCAGTTCGCAAAACTGAAACCAAGCCCACGGCAGAGGCGGCCCCCGAGCAAGCAAGAGAGCCCGAGCCAACAAGAGAGCCCGAGCCAACAAGAGAGCCAGCGGCAAAGTCTCGCAACTCGGGCATGGCCGATGAATCTGCGCGCTATGGCGAATCGCTCCTTCGTGAAATGCTTGGCGCCGAGCCAATTCAAGATAAAAACGGTGGCCGCTAAATGTATGAAGGTGTAGTTCAAGAGTTAATTGACGAACTTGGCCGTTTGCCGGGCATTGGCCCAAAATCGGCCCAGCGCATTGCCTTTTATCTGCTTCAAACCGAAGACGATCACGCAAAAAAATTGGCACAAGTTCTAAACGAAGTTAAAGAGCGAGTTCGCTTCTGCGAAATTTGTGGCAACGTAACCGAAGAAACTAAATGCAACATTTGCCGCGATGCTCGCCGAAATCGCACAACAATTTGTGTAGTCGAAGAGTCAAAAGACGTTCAGGCAATCGAGCGCACTCGCGAGTTTAGGGGTCTTTATCACGTGCTTGGCGGCGCAATCAGCCCAATCGAGGGCATTGGCCCCGATCAACTGCGCATCAAAGAGTTAATGCAGCGCCTCAGCAACACCGAAATTCAAGAAATCATTATCGCAACCGACCCAAACCTCGAGGGCGAAGCAACCGCCACCTACCTAACCCGAATGCTTAGCCCACTTGGCATCACAATTTCACGCCTGGCATCGGGCTTGCCGGTTGGCGGAGACCTCGAATATGCCGACGAGGTTACCTTGGGCAGAGCATTCGAAGGCCGTCGCACGGTTTCTTAGTCAAACCCTTATGCCTATTGGGTTATCGGACCGAAATAGGGCCGTTACCAAACCGAAATAGGCACTAGACTTTTAACTTCTTGGCATTGTCGCCGACCCCCACCCACCCCCGTAATCTCAGGAGAGCACCCTTGGCCCTTATCGTGCAGAAGTTTGGCGGATCATCCGTTGGCGATGCAGACAAGATCAAGCACGTAGCTCGTCGCGTCATTGAAACGCAGAAGGCCGGCAACCAAGTTGTTGTAGTGGTATCTGCGATGGGTGACACTACCGATGAACTTCTCGATCTAGCTAATTCAGTCTCAGACGACCCGAACCAGAGCCCACGCGAGCTAGACATGCTTTTGACTTCGGGTGAGCGCATTTCAATGTCGCTGTTGGCTATCGCAATCAACGCGCTGGGTGCACAATCTCAATCATTCACCGGTTCACAGGCTGGCATCGTGACCGATAGCGTTCACGGCAATGCTCGCATCGCCGAGGTAACCCCCGAGCGCATCCGTGAATCTGTCGACGCCGGCAACATCGCCATCGTTGCTGGTTTTCAGGGTTTCAACCGCGAAACCCGCGACATCACAACGCTTGGCCGTGGCGGTTCAGACACCACCGCGGTTGCACTTGCGGCCGGGCTAAACGCCGATCTTTGCGAAATTTACTCAGATGTCGATGGCGTTTACACCTCAGACCCTCGCGTAATCAAGGGTGCACGCAAGCTCGACGCAATCGACATCGATTCGATGCTCGAACTGGCAGCTGCCGGCGCCAAAATTTTGCACATCCGCGCTGTCGAATTTGCTCGACGTCACAATGTTGACCTTCGAGTTCGCAGCACTTTTAGCACCGACCCGGGCACCATCGTTTATTCAGGAAAAGCAGGAGCAGGCATGGAAGAGTCAGTCGTATCAGGCGTAGCAATCGACAAGGGCCAGACCAAGATTATGGTCATCGGCATCCCTGATGTTCCTGGCAAAGCAGCCGAGCTTTTCACCATCGTTGCAGCTGCCGGCGCAAACATCGACATGATCGTGCAAAACACCCCAACCGGTTCAGATGTTGAGGATGCGGTTAGCGACATCGGTTTCACCCTGCCTAAATCTGACACCAAAAAGGTTGCGGCTGCCCTCGAAGCCAACAAGGCAAAGCTTGGGTTCCGAGTTGTTGAGGTCGACGAAGAAATTGGCAAACTCTCGGTGGTTGGCGCAGGCATGCGCACTCACTCGGGCGTTTCGGCAACTCTGTTCTCGGCGTTGGCCAAGGCTGGCATCAACATCGAAATGATTTCAACCTCTGAGATTCGAATTTCGGTTATCACCAGCGACGACCAAGTTGATTCAGCTGCACGAGCAGTGCACACGGCATTCGGTCTCGACAGCGAGATCGAAGCCGTTGTTTATGCGGGCACCGGCCGCTAAGGCCAAAACCGCCAAACACTTTGCCTAAATGGGCAACCCAAGCCAAACTTTAAGCACATCCAGCAAGGAGCACTCATGAGCAAGCCAAACCTAGCCCTAGTCGGCGCCACCGGCGCAGTAGGCACAGTAATGATCGGCATCATCAACAGCCGTGAAAACATCTGGGGCGAAATTCGATTGATCGCTAGCCCTCGCTCTGCCGGCAAAAAGATCACGGTTCACGGCCAAGAGCTAACCGTTGTTGCTCTTTCGCCCGAGGCGTTTGATGGCATCGACATTGCAATGTTCGATGTGCCCGACGAAGTGTCAGAGGTTTGGGCGCCAATTGCCGCCGAGCGCGGCGCAGTGGCAGTCGATAACTCTGGGGCCTTCCGCATGGATGCCGATGTTCCGCTAGTTGTTCCTGAGGTCAACCCAGATCAGGCCAAGAACCGACCTCGTGGCATCATTTCAAACCCAAACTGCACCACCCTCACCATGATGGCGGCCATGGGCGCCTTGCACGACAAGTGGACTCTAAAAGAATTGGTTGTTTCTAGCTATCAGGCCGTCTCGGGTGCTGGCGCAGCCGGAATCGATGAGCTTGCAGCCGAACTTGGCGTTGTTGGCCAGAATGCCTCACTAGGTCTGAGCACCGAGGACGTTCGTGCATCGCTTGCCGCGGCAGGCAACGACCTTTCAAACTCACCTTGGGCTCACCCAATCGCACTAAACGTGATTCCGTTTGCGGGTTCACTCAAGGCCGGCGGTCACTCATCAGAAGAGCTAAAGGTTCGCGACGAATCTCGCAAGATTCTTGGCATCAGCGATCTGAAGGTTGCCGCAAGCTGTGTTCGGGTGCCTGTTCAGGTTGCGCACTCACTAACGGTTCACGCCACCTTTGCCAACCCACTAACCGCCGATGAAGTTCGCGAGGTTTTGGGTCAGCAGCCAACCATCCGTGTGGTTGACGAACCCGAAAAGAACCTCTACCCAACCCCGCAAATGGTTGTTGGTCAAGACCCAACATTTGTTGGCCGCATTCGTCAGTCGCTCGATTTCCCTAACAGCATCGAACTTTTCGTGGTTGGCGATAACCTGCGCAAGGGCGCCGCTCTAAACACCTACGAGATTGCAGAGCTTGTTGCCAAAGAGTTTTAACAAAAACGTAATCACTCGCGGCGTTGCCTTATCGGCTTCTAGCAAATTGAGGCGATAGCCTTTGGATATGAAGAGAGTTTTGACTGCCCTAGCCGCAGCAACACTCATCGTCACTCTGGGGGCCTGCACGTCGACACCTGGTGCCGATGGTGCTGCCGCGCCCACCATTTACCCAACTCCAGATCAATCGCTGGTGCCAAAGGCGCCGGCAGCTGGCCTGGTTGATGTTGATGCTGCAAGTTTTAGCGACGAGTTCGGCGAATACATTTTTAAGGTTGGCGAAGGCCCAACTTGGTGCACAATTAGCCCTGCCATTGAGGGCGACACCGCGGGCGGCAACGTAATTTGCGAGCAAAACGAAGCCGCAGCTCTTTACAAACCAATTCCAATCCCAGCAGATTGCGACTACAGCTTTGGTTATCAAGTTCGATTGATGGGGGTTGCCGGCGCTGTTGAAGGTGCCAAAACCGCCGACTTCACTTGTGCGAGTGGTTTTTATGCCGACCCAAGCAATGCGCCTGCTCTGGCGGCCGGGCAACAAATCACAGTCGCACCTTTTCGATGCTTTGTCGAAGATGTGAACGTGCGTTGTGAAAACGAGGGCGGCCAATATATTGCGCTCGGCCCAAAGGTTTGGTCGCTGGGCAACTAGTCTTTGGGTTCGAGGGTAATCACTCGAACTTCTGGCCGGCAAGCAAATCTAACCGGTGCAAAAATCGAGTGCCCAAGGCCAGCAACCACATTCAAAATCATTTTTCGTGAACCAAACGTCCACTCGCTAATGCCCCTTGCGTTTTTAGTTGGCAAATCGCAGTTGGTGGTCAGAGCACCATAACCAGGCACGCATACTTGCCCGCCGTGGGTGTGGCCAGCAAAAATTACCGATGCCGATGCGTTGGTCATCGCTTCTAAGACGCGTAGGTATGGCGCATGGGTAACACCAATCACAAGGCTGCAGTCGCTCAATCGGTTCGACTGATCCCTCAGGCTCGCTAGGTCATCTAAATCATCGTGTGCGTCGTCAACTCCCATAAACCCCAGAGTGTTGCCCTTCAAAACTATTTGGCCGTCACGATTGTTAAGGTTCAGCCAGCCGGCCGACCTAAAAGCGCCAACCAATCGTGCTGTGTCGAGTTGCTCTCCGCCGCCACGCTCGGATGGTTTGCGAAGGTAGGCAAGCGGGTTGCGAAGCACCGGCGCAAAATAATCGTTTGAACCGTTCACAAACACACCCGGTTTTTCGAGCAGGGGAGCCAAAGCTGTTAGAACTGGCCCGATTGCGTTTTTGTGGCCAAGGTTGTCGCCGGTGTTAACGACCAGATCAAAATCGAGTTGGCCAAGCGAGCGAACGAATTTAGCTTTGCGTTTTTGCCATGGCGCCAAGTGAATATCGCCGATGTGCAACACCTTGATTGGCTGGCTGCCACGCGCAAGCACCTTGATCGATTCACGACGAATCACGAACAGATGACGCTCGATGCCGATGCCCCAAATGGCAGCGGCCCCCACGATGCCCAAAACCAGCCAAAGCCAACCCAAGGCAGTCACGGTTATGGCCCCGTGCTAATGACCAGCAAGATTGCGCCGGCTGTAGGGGCGGCTGTGCCAGCTGCCGGATCGGTGCCAATCACATTGCCCTTGGGCACTGTGGCAGATTTTTGGAAGAACTGAACCTGTGAGGTTTGCGGCTCACTAACTGCGGCATAACCCGCGGCCAAAAGAGTTGCTTTGGCATTTGAAACTGTCATGCCCGACACATTTGGAACCACCACGCTTGCTGCAGCGCCGCCCTTTGAAACATAGATTTTTACCTGGGCACCGCGAGGGGTAGCCGCCCCTGCCGCAGGGCGGGTGTAGGCAACCGTGCCGGCGGGTTGGGTTGATCTGACTTGGGTAACAATAATCTGTGCGTTCAGATCGTTTGTCTTGATAACTTCAACCGCGGCTTCGGGCGATTGGCCCGTCACGTTTGGCACACGCATCACAGTTGAACCAAGCATGTCGGCAGGTGGCGGGGTGAAACCCGTGCCGGGGTAGAGCTTGTTGATTGCCTGCATTGTGGTGCGCCAAATGTCGTGGCGAACAGTGTTGGCTGCCTTCTTATTTAACTTGTATGCCGAAAGCGACTTGTTGCCCGAAACGTTGCCAACCCAAGTGGCGGTGCCAACAGCAGTCGAGAATCCGGTCATCCAGGTGTGCACGCCAGAGTCGGTGGTTCCGGTTTTGCCTGCAAGTGGCGTGTTGTCGCCAGTGCTCGAGGCACCACCGGTTCCGCCCGAAATTACTCGCTGCATGGCATATGTCATGCCGGCCGCTACCTCAGGTGTTACAGCCGGCGTGCAAGTTGTAGCAGGAACTTTGAGGTCGGCTCCGGTAGAGCGAATGGTGATTTTATCGATGGCAACCGGTGAGCAATAAACACCCTTGTTGGAAATTCCGGCCATAGCTGCGGCCATCGCCAAAGGCGCGATTTCGTTAATTCCAAGAATTGATGAGGGGTAGTAAACCAGTTCATCGCCATCGGCGCGGTGCACGCCAAAGCTAGAGGCAACATCGCGAATATCGCAAAGGTCGAGCTGTGATGCCATCGAAGCAAAAGCGGTGTTCACCGACAGCGCTGTGGCTTGCACCACCGTTAGGTCTTCGGGTTCTTTGGTGATGTTGTTTGGTTTCCAGGTGCCGCCAATCGAGCCGCAGCGAGCCGAAAAGTCGGTGGCTGCGTTCCACTCTTTAACGCGGCCATCAACGTGGTCGTTCAACCTAAAACCGGCATTAAGCCAAGCTGCCAAAGTGAAAACCTTGTATGTAGAGCCTGTCTGGAAGCCCGAAGAGCCGCCAAAGTTTTTGTCGGTTGCATAGTTGACCGAGGTGTGGCCAAGTTTGTCGCTTTGGGTCTGGTCAAAAACGCGGTTCTCTGCCATTGCCAGAATGCGCCCGGTGCCAACCTGAACCGACACCGATGCCGAACCGATTTGGCTAGGGTCTGTTGCCGGCGCCCAGGTCATTGTTGCATTGTGAGCCGCCGTTTGGGCGGTCAAATCGAGGGTGCTGTAAATCTCGAGACCACCACGGCGAAGCAACATTTCGCGATCTTCTGGGTTTGCACCAAATTCGCTGCCGTTTCGAATTGTCCAAACAACATAGTCGCAGAAGAAAGCGGTGGTTTGGTTAGCTTCGCAACCGCTCGGAGTGTGGGTGAGGTGCACCTCAATTGGTGTTTTCTTTGCATCGCTGGCCTGTTGACCAGTGATGTAGCCCTCGGCCTCCATGTTGTCGATTACATAGTTGCGGCGACCAAGTGCTCGCTGAAGATTCTCTTCTTCGTCGGGCTTGTAATCGTTTGGAGACTTGAGCATGCCTGCAAGAAGCGCGGCCTGAGGAATGCTTAGGTCTTTAGATTTGACCCCAAAGTAATAGTTTGAGGCCGCCTCGATGCCGTTGATTTGGTTGCCAAAGAATGAAAGGTTCAAATAACCGGCCAAAATCTCTTGTTTGCTGGCCGATTGCTCTAGGGCCACGGCTAGGCGCATTTCGCGAAGTTTTCGATCAATCGAAACCTCGGTTGCAGCCGCGATCGCCTTTTCGTCGCCGCTCAAATTTGCGGCCTCCACTAGCGAGTTCTTAACGTATTGCATTGTGATTGTTGAGCCACCTGGGCCATTGCCGCCGCGGGCAGCACTGGTTGCTGCAGCGCGAACCAACGAAACTAAATCGATGCCGTTGTGTTGAAAAAAGCGCGGGTCTTCGGTTGCAACCACTGCGTTGCGAATGTTGGGTGACATTTCGTTGTAGTCAACCGAGATTCGATTCTCGTGATAAAACTTGGCAACCGGCACTGGCAAGCCATCTTTGGTTGCATAAAGGGTAGATGCTTGCGATGCGTTTACCGGTTTGATGTAGTCGGGCAAGTTTTCGAACACGGTGATGCCGGTTGATGCTAAAAAGCCACCAACTATGGCCACCGGGGTGAGTAGCGCAACCCCAAGGATGCCCGCAATCGCCGACAAACCACTGAACTTTAGAATGCCCGAAAAGACACTTCCAGACTTCTTCTGCGAACCAGACATAGACTCTAGGTTACCCGACAACTCCTGAGAGGATTCTGTAAATGTTGAAGTGGGAATATGTCACTACCCCCTTGCTATTGCACCGCGAGACCGCAATTTTGAATAATTGGGGTTCTGAGGGTTGGGAGCTTGTGCAAATTATCTCGGGCCCCGAAGGTGGCAATGTAGCCTTTTTCAAGCGCCCAATCAGCGCCTAAGAGTTTAGGAACCTAATGTCTCGTATCGAACAACGTCTAATCGAACTCGGATTCCCACTTCCAGAGGTAGCCAAACCGGTCGCAGCCTATGTGCCTTCTGTGGTTTCAGGAAATCTTTGCTTCACTGCAGGTCAATTGCCCTTTGTAAACGGAGTTTTGCCAGCCGCCGGAAAAGTTGGCCGCGACATTAGCGCCGAAGACGCAAAGAGCCTTGCTCGACTTTGCGCGCTGAACGCCCTAGCGGCACTCAAACTCTCTATTGGCGACCTCGACCGCGTTACACGAATCGTGAAGGTTGTTGGCTTTGTTTCAGTAGTTCCTGAGTTCACCGCAATTCCGGGCGTAATGAATGGCGCGAGTGAGTTTCTGGTCGAAGTTTTTGGTGAGGTTGGCATTCACGCCCGAAGTGCAGTGGGAGTTCCGGCGCTTCCGCTTGACTCGGCCGTTGAGGTCGAGCTGATTGCCGAATTCGCCTAGCCGAAAGTTCTTCGAATTAGTCTGAGGCGCCGCCAGCGATCTTGCCGCTGATGATATCCATCACAGAGGTATCTGCCAGCGTTGTTACATCGCCAACCGGGCGGTCTTCGGCAACATCGCGAAGCAAACGACGCATGATTTTGCCCGAGCGAGTCTTTGGCAACTCTGAAACCACCATGATTGTGCGAGGGCGTGCGATTGGGCCAATTTCTTTGGTTACGTGGTCACGCAGCATCTTGCTCACGTCGGCATCCGAACCCGCATTTGCAAGCTGGTTTTGACGCAAGATAACAAAGGCAACCACTGCTTGGCCAGTGGTTTCATCGTTGGCCCCAACAACGGCGGCTTCGGCAACAAATGGGTGCGAAACCAGCGCCGATTCAATTTCGGCTGTCGAAAGACGGTGGCCCGACACGTTCATCACATCGTCAACGCGCCCAAGCAGCCACAGGTCGCCTTCCTCATCGAACTTGGCCCCATCGCCGGCAAAATAGATGCCTTCGAATTTCGACCAGTAGGTCTCTTTAAAGCGATCTGGGTCGCCCCAAATGCCGCGAAGCATGGCCGGCCAAGGCTCGGTGATAGTAAGCAGCCCGGCATGGCCGTTGCCCAATTCGTTGCCATCTTCGTCAAGAATTGCAATCTCGATGCCTGGCAGGGCGTGCTGGGCTGAGCCCGGCTTGAGCGTGGTGATTCCGGGCAGTGGCGAGATCATGATCGCACCCGTTTCGGTTTGCCACCAGGTGTCAACAATCGGGGCACTGCCAGCGCCGATGATGTTGCGATACCACATCCATGCTTCTGGGTTGATTGGTTCGCCAACCGAACCCAAAACGCGAATGTGAGACAAATCGTATTGCTTCGGAATCTGGCTACCCAACTTCATAAATGAGCGGATCGCAGTTGGAGCTGTGTAGAGAATTGAAACCTTGTATTTCTCGGCGATCGACCACCAGCGCCCCCAATCGGGGGTCTCGGGGGTGCCCTCATAGATAACCTGAGAAGCGCCATTTGCTAATGGGCCATAGGCAACATAGCTGTGCCCCGTGATCCAGCCGATGTCGGCGGTGCACCAATAAATATCGGTTTCGGCGTGCAAGTCAAACACGTTTTTGTGAGTGTATGCCGCCTGTGTGAGGTAGCCACCAGTTGTGTGCAAAACACCCTTTGGTTTGCCGGTGGTGCCAGAGGTGTAAAGAATGAAAAGCGGGTGCTCGGCGTTAAAGCCCTGCGCCACGTGCTCGGTTGCGGCATTGGCTAAAGCCGAGTTCCAGTCGATGTCGCGGCCATCAACCCAACCCACATCCTGGCCCGTGCGCTTAACCACCAAAACATTCTTGACCGATGGGCACTTGCCGCCAGAAAGAGCTTCGTCTACAGCTGGCTTAAGTGCACTGGCCTTGCCTTTGCGATAACCGCCATCGGCTGTAATTACAAGTTTTGCTTGTGCGTCATCGATGCGAGTGTGCAGCGATTCGGCCGAGAACCCGCCAAAGATAACCGAGTGAACCGCACCGATTCGCGCAACTGCCTGCATTGCCACGATGGCCTCAGGAATCATCGGCATATAAATTGCAACCCGGTCGCCGGCTCGAACGCCGAGGTCGGTCAGCACGTTGGCGGCTTTCTTTACTTCGGCGGTAAGTTCTGCATAAGTGA
This sequence comes from Rhodoluna sp., assembly GCA_024641985.1. Lineage (GTDB taxonomy): Bacteria > Actinomycetota > Actinomycetes > Actinomycetales > Microbacteriaceae > Rhodoluna. Next base: position 101,488 of record JAHEBZ010000002.1, read on the forward strand.
TTTCGCGAGTATCGCCTGGTTCGCCTTCAAAAAACAGTGCAACGCGGTCGCCATTGCCTGCTTCAACGTGGCGGTCGAGGCAGTTATAAGAGATGTTGATTTCGCCGTCGTAGAACCACTTAGCGAATGGCGCGTTTGACCAATCGAGGGTCTGTGTGAAGGGTTTGTGCCAGTGCAGTTGGTTGGCTTGATTTGCCCAGAAACCAAGGCGGTCGGCTTTTGCCGTCTCATAAATTCCCGGCTGAGCGATCGCTTGTGCCGAAAATTCAGCACTGGGTGCAAAGTGTCGGTTTTCTTGAAGCAGGTTATCGATCTCGTGATCGGCAGACATCATTGTCCTCCATTTATATAACGAACCTTTCGTAATACTGCCAGAAAACATCGCCCAAATTGTTGTTAAATGGGCTGTCTTTATAACGAATAGAAAAAAATTTCATTTTTTCGCATAATTTTTATCTCAAACTTGGAATGTTTTTTGATGCAATCTAGTTATTATTAGATGTCGGCGCTAGTCGTCGACCCGCGATACCGATTCCCCCAATCTGGTATCGCCTGGCCCCAGTCTCTCCCCCCAGAGGCTGGGGCCCCTTAATTTAACTCGCATTTCAAGTTTGCGCATTCACAGCTCTGTTTTTGCCCACTTTTGCACAGATGTGGTGATTGCCGGCTGCGCCCGAATCTGGCTATCACAGGCTAGATGCATGTTGCCAAGCGCCCTCGCCCCCAAACTAGCCGCTCTGCTGGCTCAGCAGGGCACAACCGACGTGCTTATAAACGGTCATCGCGAGGTTTGGCTGCAAAAGGCAAATGGCCAGATGCAGTTAGTCGAATCCCCATTTGAATCAGAGCAAGAATTGGCAAAAATCGTTCGCGATTCAATAGCTCAAGCCGGCAGGCATCTCGACCAATCCAATCCCTTCGCCGATGTTTCGATCGACGGGGTGCGGGTGCACGCCGCATTGGCCTCAGCGTGCACATCAAAAACAACCGTTTCGATGCGAGTTCACGCAAAACGGGCATTTGCACTTGATCAGCTTTGCGATCTTGGTGCAATAACCGAGAGTCAGCTAGATTTCTTGCGAGAAATTATTGATGCCAAAGAAAATTTCGTTATTTCTGGGTCAACCGGCAGTGGCAAAACCACTTTGCTGCGGGCGATGATGGCCGAATGCTCACCAGATCGCATAATCGCAATCGAAGATGTGGCTGAAATAAACCTTGACTCTGGCCACTTTGTTTCGCTTCAAACGCGCCAGGCAAATATTGAAGGCAAGGGTGAAATCGGGCTCGAACGCCTGGTTCGCGAAAGCCTCAGAATGAGACCCGATCGGCTGGTCATCGGAGAAGTGCGTGGGCCAGAGTTTCTAGTTATGTTGCAAGCCCTAAACACCGGCCATGGCGGAGCCGGCGTCACTATTCACGCCAACTCGCTGCAAGATGTTAGTTCGCGTATGCAGTCGATTGGGCGAGCAGGCGGTTGGTCGGCCGCCGATGTCTCGGATGCCGCTCGCTCGGCTTTTCGTTGGGTGATGCACATGAAAAACCGTAATTTGCAAGCAATCGGGCAGTTCGTGTTGGGTGCTGACTCGAAATTGGCGGTGATTCCGCGAGATGTCTGATGCAAAAATTAGTCCCAGCGAGGTAGCTCGCAAATTGGCCGCACTAATCGCAGCCGGGGTTGGCGCAAACCAAGCATGGGCTCTGGTGCAAACCGACATCGAGAACCTAAATGACCAGCAGCGCGCTCACATAAATCTATTGTGGTCAACTGCCACCGAAACCGGGGGTCCGCTAGGCGGGGCAGTTGCCAGATTTGCCGCTGTATTGTCTAGGCTCGAGCAAAATCACAATCAGCTACGGCTCACGTTTGCCTCACCAAAAGCAACTTCGAGGCTAATCTTTGGGCTGCCATTTATTGGGCTGGGGCTTGCGCAATTGCTTGGGCTCAACCCAGTCGCGGCAATGGTTAGCTCGTTGCCAGGTTTCCTGGCGCTTTGTCTCGGTCTAATTCTCATGCTGGTTGCCAGCATCATAAGTGCACGCATGCTTAGGCGGGCTTCGCCAAACTTTAGCGATCCGGGTTTAGTTTTCGATTGCGTTGTGATCGGGCTGCAAGCTGGCCTGCCACTTCAATCGGCGGTCTCAAATGCGCTGGCTAGGCAAACCGAGCAACCGGCTGAAGACGTGCTTTTCCGGCTCAAAGAGTCGGCCGCATTGTCTGAGGATACAGGCGCCCAGCTGACCCAAATTCTTACCGCCGCGGCCGATTCACTTCGAGATGCCGTTTTCAATGAGCAATCTAACAAAATTGCCAAGCTTGCCGTGCACCTGATGGTGCCACTTGGTCTTGCGGTATTGCCAGCTTTTGTGCTGCTAACAGTTGTTCCCATAGCAATCGGGCTTTTGGGCTAAAGAAAGAAGAAATGATGAACCTAAAACAAAAATTGCGAGATGAAACCGGTGCCGCAACAGCCGAATATGCCATCGCAACCATGGCGGCAGTGGGTTTTGCGGGGCTATTGGTCGTGATTATGCGTAGCGATGAAGTGAGAACTATTTTGTTTGATCTAGTGAAGAGTGCCCTTACGTTTGCTAATCCAAATGGCGATGCCGCCAACGGCCAGTGAGAGAGGTTCGGTCACGGCAGAGCTAGCCTTGGCTTTGCCAACTGTCACCCTAATTCTTGCGGTTGCGCTGGGCTCGTTTGGCTTGCAAATCGAGAAGATGAAACTGGTTTCGATTGCGGGCGTGGTTGCCAGGGGCATTGCCAGGGGAGAGGCCGAAAGTGCGATGATGCGTTTAGCAAACGAGTTGCGGCAAGGCACATCAATTGACCTGAAGTTTGAACCAACGAAGGTGTGCGCGAAGGCATTCTTTGTGGTGCAGTTTGATGCCCTTGGTGGGCAACAAATAGAAGTGGCCGATTGGCAGTGCGCCCGAAGTTCTGGCCTGTAATGGCTGCTCTGCAAAGCCACAGCGGCGCCGGCACCATAATGGCGCTTGCCGTGGTTTCAGCAACAGTAGGCGCACTAACTTTTGGCCAAATTGCTGCCCAACAGTTCTATCGGCAAGAGCAACTTCAAGTGGTTGCAGATCAAATTGCACTCTCGGCAACAGATGCGGTTAGGGGTCTGATTATTGGTTACCCGTGCGAGTTAGCAGGGCAATTGGCGGCCGAGAATATGGTGAAACTGGCCGAGTGTCGTATTGTCGGATTCGAGGCATCTATATCTATTCAGTCGAATGTTATGGGTATAGTTCTAATCGCGAACGCGAGAGCGGGGCCAAGTTAGGCTCGAATACGCATCTATATAAGGAGTAAACCTTGGCAACTAGCCAGAAACTGGTAATCGTTGAGTCGCCGGCTAAAGCGAAGACGATTTCTAAGTACCTCGGCGAGGGCTACACGGTGTTGGCATCGGTTGGCCACATCCGTGACTTGGTTGACCCCAAAGACCTGCCTGCCGAAAAGAAAAAGGGTTCTCTCGGCAAGTTCTCGATCGATATCGAAAACGATTTTGAACCTTATTACGCCATTTCGCCGGGCAAGAGCAAAACCGTAAGCGATTTGAAGAAGGCTCTATCTGGCGCCGACGAACTTTTTCTGGCAACAGATGAAGACCGCGAGGGTGAAGCCATCGCGTGGCACCTGCTTCAGGTTTTGAAGCCCAAAGTTCCGGTGAAGCGAATGGTGTTTCACGAAATCACCAAAGAGGCAATTCGGTCGGCTCTAGAGCACACCCGAGCCGTAGACGACAACTTGGTTCAGGCGCAAGAAACCCGACGCGTTGTAGACCGGCTTTACGGCTATGAAGTTTCGCCAGTGCTGTGGCGCAAAATTAACCGCGGCCTTAGTGCCGGCCGAGTTCAATCGCCAGCAATGCGCTTAGTGGTTGAACGTGAACGTGAACGCATGGCGTTTGTTTCGGCAAGCTATAACGACGTCGAGGTTACCTTTGACCCCCAGGCTGCCGGAGAACCACAATTTGTGGCCAAACTTCAGAGCGTAAACGGCAAACGCATCGCAACCGGTCAGAGCTTCGACGACCGCGGTCAACTTACGGCCGATGTATTAATGCTCGATGGCGCGGCAGCCGAAGCGCTCGCCGAAGCAGTGCGCGACTCGGCAGCAAAAATTGCGGTGTCTTCTGTCGAAGCCAAGCCAAGCACTCGTCGCCCTGCGGCACCTTTCACAACTTCAACGCTTCAGCAAGAGGCATCGCGCAAGCTGCGCATGTCGGCCAAGCAAACCATGGACACCGCGCAATCGCTTTACCAAGACGGTCACATTACCTACATGCGAACCGACTCACCAACCCTCTCGGTGCAAGCCATCAACGCGGCTCGAACTCAGGCTAAGCAAATGTTTGGCGATAATTTTGTGCCCGACAAGCCTCGCGTTTATCAGGGCAAAAACAAAAACGCCCAAGAGGCCCACGAGGCTATTCGCCCCGCCGGTGAAAACTTTAGAAAACCCTCTGAGCTTGCCAGCGTTTTGAGCGGTCGCGCACTAGACCTTTATGACCTCATCTGGAAGCGCACCGTGGCTTCGCAGATGGAGGATGCCAAAGTCTCGACCACAACCGCAAAAATTGGGGTTAGCCCAATCCAGGGCGGCGGAAGTGCCGAATTTACCGCATCCGGAACTGTTGTCACCTTCCGTGGTTTTATGGCGGCCTATGAAGAGAGCCACGATGAAACTCGCGGCGATGAGCAAGAAGAACGTGAATCGAAGCTGCCAAACCTAAGCGTTGGTCAGGCTCTGAAGGCCGTAGATGTGGTTGCAAAAGACCACCAAACTTCGCCACCACCACGTTTCACCGAAGCATCGTTGGTGAAAGCGCTCGAAGAAGATGGCATCGGGCGCCCATCGACGTATGCTGCAATCTTGTCGACAATTGTCAACAAGGGCTATGTTTCGAAGCGCGGCCAGGCGTTGGTTCCTGAGTGGATCGCATTTACGGTTACGCGTTTTCTTGAAGAAAATTTTGGCAAACTTATCGACTATGCGTTCACTGCGCAGATGGAAGAAGACCTCGACCAAATTGCCGACGGCCAACTTGACCGCAGCAAGTGGTTGCAGGGCTTCTATTTTGGCAACGACAAAAACGAAGGCCTTCGCAACACCGTAGAAAATCTTGGCGACAGCGACCCTCGAGCAATTAACTCAATTGCACTTAGCGATGAGATCACTCTGCGAACCGGCAAGTACGGCCCTTACATCGAAATTATGGTCGAACCGGGCTCAGAGGGTGCCGACGAAAATGGTCGACGCATCGTGAATATTCCAGATGGCCTTGCCCCAGATGAATTGACTGTCGAAAAGGCTCAGCAGCTCATTGATGCCCCAATCATCACCGATCGAGTGATGGGCCAAGACACGGCTTCGGGCCTTGACATTCTTTTCAAGGATGGTCGCTATGGCCCATACGTTGTGTTGGATGACCCGAAGGCGGCAAAGCCACGAACAGCATCGCTATTTAAAACGATGAGCCCAGAGACTCTAACCCTTGAACAGGCAGAGTTGCTGCTTTCGTTGCCTCGAGTTGTTGGAGTAGACCCCGAATCTGCGGTAGAAATTACCGCCCAAAATGGCAAGTTTGGCCCATACCTTTCTAAGGGTAAAGATTCGAGATCGCTGAGCAGCGAAGACCAGCTATTCAGCCTCGATTTGGCTGGCGCACTCGAGATTTTTGCGCAACCAAAATATGGGGGTCGCCGCACGGCCGCCACCCCGCTTAAAGAATTTGGCGAAGACCCGGCTTCGGGGTTGCCAGTGTTTGCCAAGACCGGCCAGTTTGGTTTGTATGTGACCGACGGCGCGGTTAATGCAACTGTTCCAAAAGATGAAAACCTTGAAGAGATGTCTCCAGATCAGGCCTTTGAGCTGTTGGCAATTCGCCGCGAAAAGCTAGGCCTAGAGCCGGGGCAGGCGCCAGCCAAAGCCGGCAAGCCAGCCAAAAAGGCATCTGCGACGCGCGTTGTGAAGCGTGGGGCAACCCGAAAGGCAAAATAATGAGCCGAGGCTTATTTATTTCACTTGAAGGAATCGACGGCGTCGGAAAATCGACTCAGTCAGACCTGATCGAGCAATACCTGCTTGGCCTTGGCAGAAAAGTAGTTCGCACCCTTGAGCCTGGCGGCACCGAACTTGGTCAAGAAATTAGGCACCTTTTATTGCACCGCAAGGGCGATGTGGCTCCTAGAAGCGAAGCCCTGCTTTATGCTGCCGATCGAGCGCATCACGTTGCAACCAAGGTGCGCCCTGCGCTATCTAGGGGCGAGGTTGTCATAACCGATCGATACCTCGATTCCTCGGTCGCCTACCAAGGCGTTGGCCGCGATTTGAACGCCGAAGATGTGCGCGCCATTTCTATGTTTGCGGTTGAAAACCTTCTTCCAGACCTAACCATTTTGCTTGATCTAGAAGCTAGCGCCGCAATGGCGAGGCGCAAAAAATCTGGGGCAGAACCAGACCGACTTGAGCGTGAAAAAGTCGAATTTTTTGAGGCAGTGCGCCAAGCGTATTTGGCAATGGCAGCTGCCGAACCAGCTAGATGGTTGGTGGTCGACGCAACGCAAACCGTTGAGCAAATGCAACAGCAAATTCGTCAACGCATAGATCAGGTATTGGCAAGCTTTTGAAAACAACCGATGCGCCGGTGTGGGCTGATCAGCTTGGTCAGCCCGAGGCTGTCGCGCAATTGGCGCACGCGGTCGAACATCGGCAAAGTGGAGTTCACCACGCCTGGTTGGTCACCGGCCCACCGGGGTCTGGCCGCTCAAACCTAGCCCATGCTTTTGCAGCCGCTTTGCTTTGCGCCGAGGGTGGCTGCGGCGAATGCCGAAGTTGCGTTTTGGCCGGTGCGGGCACGCACCCCGACATCACAATTTTGTCTACCGAACGCGTTTCGATACCCATCGATGAGGTTCGTGAGATGGTTGCCAACTCGCAGCTCGGCAGCTCGATGGGCAAATACCGCATCATGATTATCGAAGATGCCGACCGTATGCAAGAACGTTCATCAAACGTGCTTCTGAAAGCACTCGAAGAGCCGCCGGCCGGCACCATATGGCTGCTTTGTGCGCCTTCAGAGGCCGATATGTTGCCCACAATACGTTCGCGCGTTCGCCGAATCGGCCTTAAAGTGCCGGCGGTAGCAGAGGTTGCACGATTGCTGGTTGAAAGAGACGGAGTTGATTCAAAACTTGCGCTTCAGGTTGCCGCCGAATCGCAGAGCCACATTGGCATGGCCCGCCGCTTGGCAACCAGCAACGACGCCCGCAGCCGTCGGCGCGAAACTCTGTTGGCTGCGGCCAACATCGTGGGCGTTACCTCAGCCGTGCTAACTGCCGAACGCTGGCTAGAGATAGCAAAAAAGGATGCCGAGGCGCTAACGACAGAGCGCGATCAAGAAGAAAAAGAGGCGCTTCTGCGAACGCTTGGTCTGGCCCCTAGCGACAACATTCCGCCGAATCTCAAATCTGAATTGAAGAACCTTGAAGAGGGGCAAAAGCGTCGCGCCACTAGGAGCGTTCGCGATGGTTTAGACCGAATTCTGGTCGATTTGCTTTCTCTTTATCGAGATGTGCTTACGATTCAGATTCAAGCCGAATCGGCGCTGATCAACGAAGACCTTCGCGCAAGCATCCAAAAAATAGCCGAAAACAGCACCGCTGCGCAATCAATCCATAAGCTAGAGGCCATAGCGCTGGCTCGCAAGCGCATCGATGCCAACGTTCGCGATCTCATGGTGCTCGAATCGTTGGCTGTGAGTCTTCGCAATAAGGCAAGCTAGTGTCTGTTGGCAAGTTGCGAGCCTTGGTCTCTGCAGGTTTGGTGGCACTCTCGGTGTCAAGTTGCGCCATCTCTCTGCCGGTGGCTCGCCCAACCGCCATAGCGGAACCATCGGTTGCGGCTGAATTCAAGCCTTTTTACGAGCAAGAGGTAGCCTGGCAAACCTGTGGCGATGGCAAGGCCGTTTGTGGCAAGTTCACCGTGCCGCTCGATTGGGCCGAACCAGCTGGCAAAACCATAAAACTCTCGGTTGCATACCGCCCAGCCGATCTAGCCAAGCCACTTGGGTCACTCATCTTTAACCCCGGCGGCCCGGGTTCGTCTGCCACCGCTTGGTTGCTAGATTCGGCAGACCAAATTGGCACCCAGAATCTGCGCAAAAATTTCAACCTGGTTGGCTTTGATCCAAGAGGGGTTGGCCAGAGCGAGCCCACAGTAAAGTGCCTCGATGCCGAGGGCACAGATGAATTGCTCTACGAAGACTCTGGGTTCGCGCTTGGTTCGGCTGCCGACTTAGCCGAGACTCGGCGCAGCATGAAGAACTTCATAGCTGCTTGCATTGCCAACAGTGGGCAAGGTTTGGGCTATGTCGACACGGTTTCGACCGCGAAAGACATGGATGTTTTGCGTGCCTTGTTTGGCGATCTCAAACTCAACTACCTTGGTTTCAGCTATGGCACCTACCTCGGCGCAACCTATGCGGCTCTGTTTGCAGATCGTGTTGGGCGCATGGTTCTTGATGGGGCAATCGACCCCACTATCAGCGATGAGCAACAGAGCGTCATTCAACTGGTCGGGTTTAATCAGGCCCTCCGAAACTACCTAGCTGATTGTCTGGGCTCAGCGGATTGCCCATTCAAGGGAACGGTTGAGCAAGCGCTTGCCCAAATTAAAGCGCTTCTGTTGTCGATCGAGCGCAAGCCGCTAGAAACCTCAGATGGTCGAAAGCTAACAATTTGGGCAGCCATAACCGGCTTAATAATGCCGCTTTATAGCCAAAGCTATTGGCCGGCACTAAGTCAGGGTTTTGCCGAAGCCCGAAAAGGTGATGGTTCAACGTTGATTCAAATGGCCGATGCCTACAACGATCGCGATGAAAATGGCGCCTACCTTTCGAATTTGATGGAAGCCAATTTTGCGATCAATTGCGCAGATTCTCGCGCACCAAGCGATCAAAAATCGATGCAAACGCAAAATGCCCTGATGCTAAAAGCAAGCCCAACCCTCGGTCGCTATTGGGCCTGGGGTGCGTTGGGTTGTGAGCAGTGGCCATACCGTGTGGCAATTAAGCCTTCAACCTGGGCAGCCGAGGGCTCGGCGCCAATTTTGGTTGTAGGAACAACTGGCGACCCGGCAACCCCTTATTCGCAAGCGGTTTCGTTGGCAACCAAAGTTTTGTCTAACGCCAAATTGGTGACCTTCAATGGTGAAGGGCACACCGCGTATGGTCAAGAATATCGCTGCGTAAACGATGCAGTAGATGCCTATCTGATTCGAAATATTGTGCCAACCAAAGACCCGAATTGCTGATTTATAACGAATCAGCATATCGACCGTTTTTACTAAAAAACAATTCCAATTTTCGCTAGGCTCGCGAGAAGAGCGCTATGTGCGCCCTGCATCGCTGGCAAAGACGCCAGCGGTGTCACCTTATGAACATTGGAGTTCAATGGGATCGACAGAGCACGACAAGGTGTGGGCAGAAACACAAGCCTCACCCGAGTTTCAAGCCTTGAAGAAAAAGTTCCGCGGGTTCGCGTTTCCGCTAACCGCAGCTTTCTTGGTTTGGTATTTCCTCTATGTGGCCCTAACCGCCTTTGCACGCGAATGGGTTAGCACACCTGTGATCGGAAACATCAACATCGCCTTCGTTCTTGGCGTGTTGCAGTTCGTCACAACCTTCCTAATCATGTGGCTATACGAGCGCCACTCTTCACACTCGCTAGACGGCCCATCAGATGCCCTGCGCGAAAAAGTTGACAAGGAGTTGGCTCAGTAATGGATTCGACAACACTAAGTGCGATTCTCTTCGTCGCTTTCGTAGCATTCACTCTGGTTTTGGTTTTCCGAGCCGGTCGCTCAAACAAGAAGTCTTCCGACTTTTATGACGGCGGCGGTAGCTTCTCTGGCTTCCAAAACGGTCTGGCAATCGCCGGCGACTACATGTCGGCAGCTTCCTTCCTCGGCATCGCCGGAACCATCGCCTTGTTCGGCTACGACGGCTTCCTATACTCCATCGGTTTCTTGGTTGCCTGGCTGGTTGCGCTGCTTCTCGTAGCCGAGCCGCTTCGCAACTCGGGTCGATTCACCATGGGTGACGTTCTTGCGTTCCGCATGAAGCAGCGCCCGGTTAGAGGCGCAGCAGCAACATCAACCCTCGTAGTTTCGATTTTCTATTTGATGGCTCAGATGGTTGGCGCCGGTGCACTGGTTTCGCTTTTGCTCGGCATCACCGATGCAACAGCCAAAAACTGGATCATCGCTGGCGTTGGCGTTCTAATGATTATTTATGTGACTGTTGGCGGCATGAAGGGCACCACCTATGTGCAGATCGTGAAGGCGTTCTTGCTCATGACCGGTGCGGTTCTTCTAACCTTCATGGTGTTGTGGCAGTTTGGTTTTAACATTTCAGACCTGCTAGGTGCCGCTCGCGATGCCTCAGGCAAAGAGCACTTCCTTGAGCCAGGTTTGAAGTTCGGCAAAGAGATCCTCGATGCCAACGGCGCCGTTGATGCAACCAAAACGCTGATGAGCAAGCTAGACCTGATCTCGCTCGGCATGGCTTTGGTTCTCGGAACCGCAGGTTTGCCTCACATCCTGATTCGCTTCTACACCGTGCCAACTGCAAAAGCTGCCCGCAAGTCGGTCAACTGGGCAATCGGCAACATCGGCGCTTTCTACCTAATGACCATCGCTCTAGGTTTCGGTGCAGCTGCTCTAGTTAGCCGCACCACCTTGTTCCGCGGTTACAAGGCAGATGCCACCGGATGTTTGGTTGACGCAAAGGGTATTCCGATTGTTGATGGCGACGTTGCCTGCACCAACCTCGACAACTTGGCAAATCTCTCTGCCGATGCCAAGAAACTTCTGGTGCCGGTTGACCCATCCGGAAACGTTGCGGCTCCTCAGTTGGCACAGTTCCTTGGTGGCGGCGAAGGCACCACCGGCGGCGCTGTGATGCTTGCAGTGATTGGCGCTATCGCCTTTGCAACTATCTTGGCAGTTGTTGCTGGCCTAACTTTGGCTAGCTCTTCATCGTTCGCACACGACCTGTATGCAAACGTAATCAAGCGCGGCAAGGCATCTCCAGAGCAAGAAGTTCGCGTTGCAAAGATCTCTGCGGTTGTGATTGGTGCGATCTCGATCGTGCTCGCCATCGGTGCGCAGGGTCTCAACGTGGCGTTCCTGGTTGCAATCGCATTCGCGATCGCGGCATCCGGAAACCTTCCAGCAGTGCTCTACTCGCTGTTCTGGAAGCGCTTCAACACTCGCGGTGCGGTTTGGGCAATCTATGGCGGTCTGTTCTCGGCCATCGTCCTGCTCGTGTTCTCGCCAAACGTGTCGGGTCTTGCCACAAGCTTCATCCCATACGTCGAAGGTGGTCTGCGTTTCGACTACTTCCCGCTTGCTAACCCAGGCATCGTTTCAATTCCACTCGGATTCATTTTCGGTTGGCTTGGAACCATCACCTCGACCGAAAGCAACGCTGCTAAATATGCAGAGCTTGAGGTTCGCTCGATGACTGGCGCGGCTATTGGTAAGGCAGTTCAGCACTAAACCTGATTCATTCGAGAACCCCGGTCGTTCGCGGCCGGGGTTCTTGTTTGAGGAGCCTGTTAGCGATCTATTGGCCGCCGCCTGCATCGGCACAATTGCCATTGGTCGAGGGCAAAACACTAAACTTGGTTTGTTGCCCTAGGCAGCACGCCACCCTAGCTCAGTCGGTAGAGCAGCTCCCTCGTAAAGAGCAGGTCAGGAGTTCGATTCTCCTGGGTGGCTCTCTATGCTTTTGAGCGACTGGCGATGCGGTGCTCTAGAAGAGCTGTCGCAAGAATTACCGTGGCGGCAAGGCTTGTCGTAAAAATCACTAATCCGTTGTTATTGAGCAACGCATAAATCATCCAGAAAACCAGGCTGGCAAGCGTGATGCTTAGTGCCGAAATTGAAACTGCGGTTGCTCGATTTTTGTGGCGATTCAGCCAAGTTCTAATCAGTTGAGGCACTCGCGATGCCGTGAACAAAACCATGACGATGTCGACCAGCGGGCTGGGGCCATAAATCGTAAAGCTTGCTGCCACAAGGCCAAGGGGCGCAATTATTGCAATCGAAGACCAGGTCTTTTTTCGAATCGCGATTACCACCAGGGTTGAAGTAACCAGGGTTAGAAAGTTGGTCAGGTAGATTGCGGGGCTGCCAACTTTGATGCCAAAACCGCACCAGGCTGCAAATTGCACAGCTAGCAAGATCCAAGGGCTCAGCGCAACACCGTCAGAGTGCCCAAGCAATCGGATGCGCCTAACCTGCGGAATTCCCTGTGCGATGCCGATGGTGCCGCCAATGAAACCGCTAATCTCGCCAATCGCACTTAAACTCAATGGTCAGCCCTTTCACGTTGCTTCTGAAAGACTACCCACGAAATCACCAGAAAATTGCGACAAACCGCCAGAGTCTTGAATGCAGGAGTATGCTTTTGGGTGGCTCTGGAAGGGGTTCATGAATGTCTAGCCGCAAGGGCTTACAGCCAACTCAGGTAGTTGCTGGTGCGTTCACCGCAATCATCCTTATCGGCACTTTGCTGCTCACCCTTCCAATTGCTACCAACTCTGGCAAGGCCACTTCGTTTATCGATGCCCTATTTACCGCCACTTCGGCAACCACCGTCACTGGTCTTTCTACCCTCGATGTTGAAGCCCATTGGAACCTATTTGGGCACACCGTAATCGCACTGCTGATTGAAGTTGGCGGCTTTGGAATCGTGGGTTTTGCCAGTTTGGTGGCAATTCTTCTTGAGGGCAGAATCTCTCTCAAAAATAGAATTCTTACATCCTCTGAGGCTGGCTCTACGGCCTCGAACGTGCGCGGGTTGCTGTTCAATGTTCTAAAGATCATGCTCTTTTTTCAGGGCATATTGTTCTTGTTTTTATTCTTCAGATTCATCACCGAATACAAATACGAATGGAACGTAGCGCTCGGGCATGCAGCTTTTCACGCTATGTCGGCGTTCAACAATGCCGGGTTCGCTCTCTATAGCGACAATATGATCGGTTTTGCTCGGGATGGCTGGATTCTCGTGCCGGTATTTATGACCGTCTTCATCGCTAGCATCGGATTTCCGACGATCACCGAGGTTCGCGATCGGGCCAAATTGCGGGTTGCAGGGTGGCTTAAGAAACCCATGAACTACACGATGCCGGCACAGTGGTCGCTCAACAGCCGCATAATTCTTTGGGGAAGCTTGGTGTTGCTGGTCATCGGCACTTTGGCAATCGGCGCCATGGAATGGAATAACCCAAAAACCTTTGGCCCGCTGCCTTTCGCAGACAAAATAGTAGACAGCATCTTCGCCTCGGTAATGCCACGAACAGCAGGTTTTAACTCGGTCGATGTTGCCGCAATGCAACCAAGCACCTGGCTCGTGACAGATATTTTGATGTTTATCGGTGGCGCCAGCATCTCAACATCTGGCGGCATCAAGATTGGCACAGCAGTAGTTTTGTTCTTCATCGTTTATACAGAAATTCGCGGAGAAACTGCTGTCAACATTGGCAACCGCAGACTGCCAAGATCGATGCAGCGACAGGCGCTGACCATCGTGACCATCACATCTTTTGTGATTGTCGGCGCAACAATGTTGCTGCGCATCAGCACAAACTACAGCCTCGATCAAGTTCTTTTTCTAGTTTTCTCTGCCGTGGGCACGGTTGGTTTAGACCCAGGTTTGGCGCCAACGCTGCCAGATGCAGACAAGTTTTTAGTGTCGCTTCTGATGCTCTTCGGTCGCCTCGGGCCAATTGTGGTGGCAACCTCAATCGCTCTGCGTCGAACCCGTCGGCACTTTGAGTATCCAAAGGAACGTCCACTAATCGGCTAATCGCACTACTGTTTAGTTGTAGTCAAGAAAGGGTGAAAACCTTGCCTAACAAACCAACCCGCAAACGCGGTTTTCATGCGGCCAACGTTGCCGTTATCGGTCTGGGTCGATTCGGCTCGGCTTTGGCGCTTGAGCTTGTGGCCAGCGGCCACCAAGTGCTGGGCATCGATTTTGACGAAAAAGTTGTTCAGCCGCTTTCGGGCAGCCTCACTCACGTGGTTTCGGCCGACACCACCGACGAAGAGACCCTACGCGAACTAGGTATTGCCGACATGGATTCGGCCGTGGTTGCCATTGGCGCGGATCTTGAATCAAGCATTTTGACGGCTTCGCTGCTCTTGCAGTTAGGCATCAAGCAGGTCTGGGCAAAGGCTAACTCAACCGCCCACGGCAAAATTCTTCGCCAGCTTGGCGTGCACCACGTAATCTTCCCAGAGTACGAAATGGGCCGACGCGTTGCTCACCAGGTATCTGGTGAATCGCTCGACTATGTTCACATCGATGAAGATTTTGTAATGGTGAAGGTGCAGTGCCCAGAGTCGTTTGACAGTCGCACATTGGCCGAGCTCAAGATTCGAAGCACCTACGGCGTTACGGTGGTGGCATTCAGCCATGGCGACGGAGACTACACCCCGGCATTCCCCGAAACTGTTCTGCACAGGGGTGACCACCTGGTTGTTGCTGGTCGCAAGCAACCGCTCGACGAGTTCTGTCAGCTCGACTAGTTCTTTCAGTTCAACTAGTTCTTTCAGTTCGACTAGTTCTTTCAGTTCAACTAGTTCTTTCAGTTCGACTAGTTCTGTTAACGAGTTTTTTAGCAAGCTTTGAAGTGGCCGGAACAAGGGCCCAAAGAATTGCAGCCATGTCGATGAATTCTTGACTGATGGCCGCACCCGCTGGGTTTAAAAGCCCAAAGGCGGCAACCACCATCACTGTGGCGGCCAAACCCATTCCAAAACCGGCCGCTTGCAGCGCCCTCGCTCTAGCACCCTTGGCCAGGTCAATAGCGATTGCTAGGTGAATCAGCGAATCCTCGATGATCACCACATCGGCTGCTTCGCTGGCGGCGGTTGCTCCTCGCGCACCCATTGCCACTCCCACCGTTGCCGCGGCAAGGGCCGGCGCATCGTTAATTCCGTCGCCAACAGCAATCACCGCACCCGCAGAGGCCAGCAGTTCGCGGCGCACAATTTCAAGCTTCTGCTCGGGTTTGCACTCGGCAAACACCTCATCCACTCCCACCTGCTTGCCAACTTGGTTTGCCGTGCCGGCGCGGTCGCCCGAAATCATCGCGATTCTATCTACACCAAGGCGGCGCAACTGATTAATGGTTTCAACCGACTCAGCGCGAACCGGGTCATCAAGGCCAATAATTGCCTGCAGTTCGCCATTTATTTCTACAGCCACAATGAGAGCAAAATTGTCGGTGGCCCAATCGGGCAGTTCTGTTTCTAGTTGACTAACCCGAACCTTGTGGTCGTTCACGGTTCCGGCAAGCCCATGCCCGTGCGATTCGACAACATCGTGTGCTTTGCTGAGCTCGAGATTTTGCAACTTAGCTTGGGCCACAATTGCCATGGCCACCACATGCGGGCTCGATTGCTCTAGCGAAGCCGCCAAACGCAGCACCTCAGTGTGATTGGCGCCTGGTGCAAAGCGCATCTGGCTAATGGTTGGGCCACCGTGAGTTAACGTGCCGGTTTTGTCTAGCAAAACGGTTTTCACGTTGGCCAATTGTTCAAGGGCCGCCCCTCCCTTGATGATTGCACCTCGGCCAGCGGCTCGCGACATTCCTGCGATGATGGCCACCGGCACGGCCAAGATAAGCGGGCAGGGGGTGGCGGCCACAATCACTGCAACCGCGCTCTTGTAATCGCCAGATATTGCCCAAGTGGCCAACGCCAAAGCGATCGCGAACGGCACGAACCAAACCGCCCACTTATTGGCAATGCGAACGCCTGGGGCGCTGGTTGCCTGCGCACTTCGAACCAGCCTGATAAGCGTTGAATAAGTTGAATCGGTTGCGTCTCGGGTAGTGATTATCTCGACTGCGTTTCCTGTGTTTAATACACCCGAACGAACTTCGCTTGCCGCCTCACGCCAAATCGGTAGGGGTTCGCCGGTTAGCGCCGACTCGTCGAAAGTTCCGCCGGTTAATAGGGTGCCATCTAGGGGCACAACTTCTCCAGAGCGAATCATGAGCCGGCTGCCTTGCGCAATTTTTGAAATTGCCAGTTCTGTCACTTCGCCTTGAGCGTTGAGCAGGTGCCCATTTGCTGGAGCCCGGTTAATAAGCGCCTCGAGTTGGTTTCGAGCTTTGCCTTGAGCCCACTGTTCTAGTGCCCGCCCAGTTGCTAACATCACCGAAATCACGCTTGCCGCTAACCACTCGTTGGTTATGGCCGTCACCGCAATAGAAATAACAGCCAACACATCGCTGCCGAATTCGCCATGGCGAATCGCATTTATTAGCCATCGGGTTGCAAGCGCAAAACCCAGCACCGCGCCTACAAACCATGCTGCAATGGCCGCCGCGTTTAGGCCAAGCGCATGGGCTAAAAGGCCAAACCCGAGGCTGGCTAGAGAGCCAGTCAAAAAAGAATATTCGCGCAGCAACGATCGCTTCATGATTTCAAGTTTGCCATCATAGACTCAACTTATGAACAGCCCAATGATTCAGTTTTTAGGTGCCGCCGGAACCGTAACCGGAAGCCGCTTTATGCTCAGTTGTGGCGACACCAAAGTAATGGTCGACGCCGGCCTGTTTCAAGGTTTGAAAGAGTTGCGCCTCAAAAACTGGAATCCTCTGGGCGTAGACCCCTCGAGTATTTCGGCTGTGATTCTGACTCACGCGCACCTCGATCACTGCGGCTATATTCCCAAACTTGTCAAAGATGGATTCGCTGGCAAGATTCACATGACCAAATACACCGCCAAACTAGCCGAGGTTATTCTGCGCGACTCTGCTCGCATTCAAACCGAAGACGCAAAGTATGCGGCTAAAGAAAAATTCTCGAAGCATGAGCCGCCGAAGGCTCTGTATGAAGAGAATGATGCGGCAAAGTCGTTCGAACAATTTGCGGTCGAATCGTTTGGGCAGCGAGTTCAGGTTGCCGAAGAGACTTTTGTCACATTTCATCCGTCTGGGCACATCCTTGGAGCCGCCTTTGTTGAGGTTGAGTTCTTCGGCAAGCGAATTTTGTTCACCGGCGACATGGGCCGACCAAACCACCCGCTGTTGAATGCGCCAGATCGAATTCCTGCCGGAAAGTTTGATGCCATTGTCACCGAGTCAACCTACGGCGACCGCGAGCACGTTCAGAGCACAACGAATTTTGAAGACGCAATTAACCAAACTATCGATCGCGGCGGATCGGTTTTGATTCCGGCCTTTGCAGTCGACAGAACCGAAATCATTCTTGTGCAATTGCGAGAAATGATGGAAAACGGCGTAATTCGTCGAGTTCCGGTTTATGCCGATTCGCCGATGGCGCTTCGCGCTTTAGCTTTCTATCGCGAAGCCATCGACGAAGATTCGCCTGAGATTCGAGACGAAATCGTTTCCACCTGGCGTGGTCGCGATCCGTTTGATCCCGGAACCCTTGTTGAACTGCCAACGGTCGAAGACTCAAAGACGATCAACAATCCGAAAACGCCATGCATCATTATTTCGGCTTCGGGAATGGCAACCGGTGGGCGCGTTGTGCACCACCTCCGCGACATGCTGCCCAAGCAACAGCACACAGTTATGCTCGTTGGTTTTCAAGCCATGGGAACTCGGGGTCGGCGTTTGGTGGAGGGTGAAGAAGAGGTCAAGATGCACGGCGTCATGGTGCCTGTTCGCGCTCAAATCGAGCAAATTCAATCGTTTTCGGTGCACGCCGACTCGGATGAACTGATCGAATGGATGAAGACATCATCTGAAGCACCTGGGCAAGTGTTTGTGGTTCACGGCGAGGCCGGCGCTGCCGATGTGTTCTCCGATCGAATCCACTCGCAACTGGGCTGGCGCAGTCACGCACCATTTGACGGCGAGGCAGTGCAGCTCTAAAAGCCACTGGTCGTAGCCTTGAACTGATGACTACTTCTATGCGAGGCCTAGTGGCCACTCTAGCTTCGGTTGCTGCGGCACTGGCGCTAATTGCCACGCCTGCGGTTGCTGCGCCAACTTCATCACCCAGCCCTTCGCCAACTCTTGCATTGGCAAATTCTTGCAGCGCTAAAACCGCGCTATCGTCTAAAGCCCTTGGCCAGTTTTATGGCTATGTTGTCGATGTTGCAAGTGGCAAAGTTTTGCTGAACGTTCGAGGTTCAGAGGCCACGCCTTCGGCATCGGTGCTTAAAGTGGTAACCGCGGCAACCGCAATGGTTACCTTGCCAGCCGATTACCGGGCAGCGACCAAGGTTTTCACTGTGCCTGATCAACCCGGAACCATAGTGCTTCAAGGCGGCGGCGATCACACTCTTTCACGCATGACAGGCGACAGCTTCACCACATATGCCAAACCTGCCCGACTCGAATCTTTGGCATCTCAGGTAATGCTTGGCTGGAGTTCAGATGCCCCAATAACGAAGATCATCCTCGACGCCACGTTTTTCAGCGGGCCTAGTTACACCGCTGCCTGGAAGCTATCCGATCGCACCAACGGTTACATCTCACATATCACGGGCATTCAGGTTGACAGCGATCGCGCGAACCCAGACCTGACCTCTAAGGCTTATAGCGGTTATCGAAGCACCAACCCGGTGCTGGCAGCCGGCAAATATTTCAAAGATTCGCTTGAAGGTTTGGCCGATTCGGCAACCTTGGTTGAAGGCAAAACTCCTTCGAACGCCGTGTTTTTAACTCAGGTGAGAAGCCAGCCCATTGGCACCTGGCTTAGCCACGCCATCAGTGTTTCTGACAACACCGAAACCGAGTTCATCGCCCGTCATGCTGCAAAATATGCTGGCCTCGATGCCTCGTTTGCCTCGATCGAACCGCTCGCCAAACAGGCACTTACCAGTTTGGGTGTCGATTCTGCTGGGCTAAAAATGTATGACGGCTCTGGCCTCGCGCAAGGCAACCGAGTTACGGCCAAAATGATCGCCCAGTTGATGACAAAGGTGGCAAATGGTGTTGCCGAGGGTAATTCAGCGCTAGCGCAGATGGAGACCTACCTGCCGGTAGCGGGAAAAACCGGAACCTTAGCTGGCCGATTCACCGGAGCCAACGCGATAGCGAGAAGCTATGTGCTTGGCAAGAGCGGCTACATACCTGGCCTTTATTCACTCGCCGGAATAGTGAAGGCCAAAGATGGCGCGCGCTTGGCCTATGCATTCTTTGCTAGGTCTGCGGCTGGCAAAACAGTCGATTATTCGGCCAGGCCTGCGCTCGACACTCTGGCAACGCGCTTGTATCAATGTGGGTTTGGCCTCAAAGCTAACTGATTGGGCTTTGGAAAGCTAAAATCGAAACGATCGCTAGCGCGTTGCTGGCTTATTTGCAGGAGTTCAATTGTCTGAAGAAACCAAGGGCTTCGCCTACTTCAAAGAGGTTGCAATTGGGGCTGGTGTTGGCGTTGCTGTGCTGGCTCTGATCATCGGTGGGTTCAGCATTTCTGGCGGTGGTCTGCCAACTTCTACCGGCGCTAACAACTCTCAGCAGCCGAGCGAATCGGCCTCGGCAACGCCTTCGCCAAGTTCAACTTCGGCCCGCACCTGCTCGGTTGCCGAGCTTGCCGCCGACCCCCGATTAGCCAGCCTTTCGGCCGTAGTGCTAAACCCTGCCACAGATGAAATTCTTTTTGATCGCAATGCCGGCACACCAGCTGCCACGGCATCGGTTTTGAAAACCCTCACAGCTGCCGCAGCTTTGGCCACCCTGGGCCCAAACTATCGCGTCGACACCCGCGTCTACAGCGACCCATCGGCACCTGGCACTGTTTATTTAGTTGGTGGCGGCGATGTAACTCTTTCGCGAACTGCCCCTGGCACGCAATCGGTTTACAAAGATGCCCCCAAACTGTCTACCTTGGCCGTTGATGTGAACAAGAAGATGGCGGGAATTCCGATCACTCGAATTGTTCTGGATAGCACCCTGTTTAGCGGCCCAAGTTGGGAATCAAGCTGGGAGCGCAGCGAGCAAACTCAGGGTTACATGTCTGAGGTTACGGCTTTGCAGGTTGACGGAGACAGAAAGACCCCCGGCAACGAAACCTCGGCGCGATCAACCAAGCCGGTAATCAATGCTGGCAATTATTTTAAGAAGGCGCTCGGCGCCAGTGCTGCTTCTGCAACTGTCTCGGAGGGCAAACTGCCTACTTCGGCAACCGAAATTGCCAAGGTTTCATCTCAACCAATCAGCAAATGGATAACCCATATGCTTCAGGTTTCAGATAACACCCAAGCCGAAGCGCTTGCCAGGTTGGTTTCGCTCGATCAGGGTTTCGACGGCTCATTCGCTTCGCTCAACGTGGCCATCAAACAGGCCTTGACTGCCACGGGCCTAGATTCTTCAGGAATCGTGATTCGTGACGGCTCGGGCTTGAGCAACTTTAATGCGGTTTCACCGACCTACTTGGCCAAGTTTATGAAGTTGGTTTTAAACGGTTCTGGTGACTTTAAGGTCATCAAAGATGGCCTGCCCGTTGCTGCCGAATCGGGGTCGTTGGCAAGCCGTTTTAAGGGAGACAACCTCGATGCCGCCGGCAAAATTTTGGCTAAAACCGGTTGGATTAAAAAGGGCTATACGCTCGCTGGAATCATCAATGCAAAAGACGGCACCGCATTAACCTTTGCCATATATGCATTGGGCGATGTGAAGCCAGAGGCCAAGGATGCCATCGACAACCTGGCTACCGGTTTTTATCGTTGCGGAAATAAACTTTCGAACGACTAAAACATCGCGATGAATCGCCGTTGAAGAAGGCTGCTTTTAGCTCTCTTTGCGGGCACCCGGTGCAGCAGAAACAACAAAGATATCTGGCTTGGTGTAGCCCAGCGCCTCGAACTCGGCGGTTACCGAGAGCGATACTTCGCTAATTTTGTCGATTGGGGTTAGTGCGATTGCCGCGCCACCAAAACCTCCACCCGTCATGCGAGCGCCGATGGCTCCGTGCCGCAGCGCCGTTTCGACAGCCGTGTCGAGCTCATCGACCGAAATTTCGAAGTCGTCGCGCATTGATTCGTGTGAGGCATAGAGCAGCTTGCCGATTGCTCTCGGGCCGCTCTCACGCAAAACCTTCACTGTCTCAACAACTCGGTCGTTTTCGCTAACAACGTGGCGCACGCGTCGATACGTTAGGTCATCCATTAGTTCTTTAGCCTTCGGCAGGTCGGCAACCGACAAGCCCCGAAGCGAACCTACACCCATAATTTGGGCACCCAGCTCGCAGGCTGCACGCCTGGTGGCATAGCCGCCGTCTACCAATCGATGGGCAACCTTGGTGTCAATGATTAGCAGTTCCAGGCCATCGCGAGCAAAACCTAGGTCTACGATCTGGGCGTCAAGGCTCTGGCAATCTAAGAACACGCCCTTGTCGGTTTCGCCCAAAAGCGATGCCGACTGATCCATGATTCCGGTAGGTGCGCCAACTATTTGGTTTTCGCCAAGCTGCCCAACCAGGGCAAGCTCGCGGGGGCTAAGGCCAACCGCCCAAAGCTCGTTTAGAGCCAGAGCCACAGCACACTCGAGGGCCGCCGAGGATGACAAACCCGCGCCAACCGGCACATCTGATTCGATAAAGCAGTCAAACCCGCGCGGCGAAATATTTATGCCCTTGGATTTGGCCATTTCTTGAATTGCCCATGCTGCACCAAATGGGTAGGCAGCCCAGCCGTTTGAATCGTCTCGCTGAATCGAAAAAACATCGGTTTGGTGAACATCGCTTGAAAAGCTTGAGGACACCCGAATTAGGTGATCGTCGCGTTCGGCGATGGCTGCATAGGTTCGACGGTTGATTGCAAAAGGGAACACAAATCCCTCGTTATAGTCGGTGTGCTCGCCGATGAGGTTCACGCGGCCAGGTGCAGACCAAACGCCGCTAGCAACTCGACCGAATGCAAGCTCGAAATCACTTTTAACCGCTGTCAAGGTTGAATCTGGCATTAGAGCACCTCGCGAATCTGGGCAGCGGTTTTTTCGGGTGGAAAGTCGGCGATAAAAGCACCCATTGCAGATTCGGAGCCGGCCAGGAATTTCAATTTATCGGCGGCCCTGCGAGGTGAGGTGATCTGCAACTGAAGGCGCACGGCCTCACCACCTTCAACCAGCGGAGCCTGGTGCCAGGCAGAAATGTATGGAGTTGGGCTGTCGTAAATTTTGTCGAGCGCCTGAAGAAGCCTTGAATAGATGGTGGCCAGTTCGTCGCGCTCTGGGCTGCTAAGTTGACCCAGGTGCTGCACGTGACGATGGGGTAGCACGTGAACCTCAATGGGCCAGCGGCCGGCAAACGGCACGTATGCGGTGAAGTGCTCGCCCTTGATAAGAACTCGCTCACCCGCCTGCTCGAATGCAAGGGTGTCGGCAAACAGGTTTGGCCCATATGTCTTGATCGATTCGAGAACCTTGGCGGTTCGAGGTGGCACATACGGGTATGAATAAATTTGGCCGTGAGGGTGATGCAAGGTCACCCCAATTTCTTGGCCACGATTTTCAAATGGAAAAACCTGACGGATGCCAGGCATTTGCTGCAAGGCCTCGGTGCGCTGAGCCCAGGCTTCGATAACCGTGCGAATGCGCTTGACGGGCAGCAGACCAAGTGAACCCAAATGTTCTGGGCTGAAGACAACAACTTCGCAACGGCCAATTGAGTCGCGCACAGAGCCAAGTGTGAGCTTTGGCTCAACCGCATAGTTTGGGTCATCAATGGCTGCAAGATCTGGGCCAAACGAAGGGCTTTTGTTCTCGAAGACGGCAACATCAAAGTTGTCTGGCAGTTCAGAAAGGTTTTCAGCGGTGCTGGGGCAGAGCGGGCAAAGATGCGCAGGTGGCAAAAATGCGCGGTTGTGGCGAGCGGCGGCAACCGAGATCCAGTCGCCGGTTAGCGAGTCGAGGCGCATTTGCGCAACGGCTGGCCGTGGGTCTAGCTGACGAGCGTCTGGCTTGCGCTCTGAGGCAAGAGTTGAACCGTCATCGTCAAAATAAAAAAGGTCTCGGCCGTCGGCTAGTTTCGAGTTGATCTTGTTGATCATTAGTGAGCCTTCAATCTGCCTTTTGCCAAAGGCTAAATGCAACTGAGAGTAGGCTAAAACTATGCATTCAGCCACAGGACAACAGTTTATCCTTTCTGCAACATTCGGCTCTGAGAGTCTCACTGCGAACATTTCATCGGTGGGCGCAGCACTTAGATCTTTCAAGCTGAACGGGCGAGAGCATCTTGAGCCCGGAAATGCGGACTCAATCAGCCCATACTGTGAAGGCATCGTTATGGCGCCTTGGGCAAACCGGCTTGAAGACGGCGCCTGGATGCATAAGGGCAAGCGTCTAGAGGTGCCGATTAACATCCATGACCAAAACAATGCAAACCATGGTTTGCTAATTCACTACCCATACCAAGTCGTGCACCAAACCGCTTCGAAAGTCACCCTTGCGGCCACCATTTTTCCGCGCACCGGCTACCCGTTTTTGGTCGACACCACGGTGACATATGAGCTCGTTGAACACGGCATGAAGGTTACTCACACGGCACTGAACCACTCGGCTGAGCCGGCTCCCTATGTTGTTGGCGCCCACGCTTACTTCATGTTTGAAGGTTTCTCTACCGGTGACTGCGTTTTGACAAGCGGTGCACAGACCGTGCTCGAGGTTAACGAGCGACAGCTGCCAACTGGCAAGGCGGCAACCGCGGGCACATACTTCGATTTGTCGGCGGGTGTCACATTGAACCGGGGTCACATCGATCACGGTTTCACCGACATACCTCGGGATGCCCAAGGTTTGGCGCACACAACTTTAACCTCGCCCAAAGGTGAGGTCATCGATGTTTGGCAAGATGCAAACTTTGGCCACCTGGTGCTATTTACCCCTGATTTTTATATTCGCGACGAAGCCAGCCCTAAAATTCACGCGGTTGCCATTGAGCCTCAAACCGGCGGGGCTAACGCGTTCAACACCGGCGAAGACCTACTTCACTTAGAGGCGGGCCGACCTTGGGCTGGCAGCTGGGGTTTCAACATCGAAAATTCACCTTCCGTTAACCTCGTGTCCATAAACTAACTCTCGTCGTTTAGATTCACATCGCAATCAAACAGAAAGGATCCCATGGATCCCATTTTGATCGTCGGCCTGGTTGTGGCCCTCGCTCTGTTCTTTGACTTCACCAACGGCTTTCACGACACCGCAAACTCGAGTGCCACCGCTATCGCCACCGGCGCCCTAAAGCCTCGAACTGCAGTGATCATCGCAGCATTGATGAACCTGGCTGGCGCGTTTCTCTCTACGGCCGTCGCTAAAACAATCTCGGTTTCGCTAATCAACGAAGGCGTTAACCTTGGCGCCGAAATGGTTTTTGCTGGTCTCACCGGTGCAATTCTCTGGAACCTAACCACCTGGCTGCTCGGCTTGCCTTCATCGTCGTCACACGCACTATTTGGTGGGCTAATCGGTGCGGCACTTGCTTATGCCGGCGTGGCCGCAATCAACTTTCCAAAAGTTCTCGAAAAGGTAATCTTCCCGGCGCTGTTTGCTCCGCTAGTCGCCGGAATCGCCGCATTCTTGGCCACCCGATTGGCCTATCTAATCACCGCTCGTTCGCAGGCTCAGCGCAAAAAAACTGGCATTGGCACTGGCCGAGCTAACTTCAAAATTGGCCAGGTATTTTCATCATCTCTGGTTGCTCTGTCGCACGGAACCAATGACGCCCAAAAAACTATGGGTGTAATCACTCTCGTCTTGGTTGCTTCTGGAATTCAGTCTGATGGCAACCATGTTGAGTGGTGGGTCATTATCGCTGCCGCCTCTGCAATTGCCCTCGGCACTTACTCTGGTGGATGGCGAATCATTAAAACCATGGGATCTGGTCTTGCCGAAATCAAGCCACCTCAGGGTTTATCGGCCGAGGTTGCAACCGGTGTCACTATTCTTGCCTCAAGCAACCTAGGTTTTGCTCTTTCGACAACTCAGGTTGCATCAGGTTCGGTAATGGGCGCAGGCCTAGGCCGCAAGGGTGGAGCAGTTCGTTGGTCTAAAGCTGGGCAGGTTTTAGCCGGCTGGTTCTTCACCTTGCCTGCCGCTGGTGCAGTAGGCGCTCTCTCTGCCTTCCTCACCATGTCGGGCCCTTATGGTTTGCTTATCGATGCCATTGTTACTGTGGGCGCTATCTTGGCAATCTTCCAGGTGTCGCGTCGAAACCGAATCGGCCACCACAACGTGCTTAGCGAAGTTGAAGGCGCCTCAGAAGTTGTTGCTTCTCCACGCCAGGTTCGCGCCGCCCAGGCCAAAGCTGCTCGTGCAGCCAAGGCCGCTAAGAAAGGTAAGAAGTAATGATTGAGTGGAACAGCCTCATATTGGTTGCGATCGTGTCGATCGTTGGCTCAACAGTTCTCGTGGCAAGTTTTTCGCTCGGAATGCGATTGCTCACAAACGCTAGGCACCTGGTGCCAGGTGCTAAAAAGGGCAAGACTAAGGCGATTCGCGCCGAGGTCTTGAACCGTTCGGGCGCTTACATCATGTTCACCATTTGCGCCTCGGCCCTGATCTACGGAATCTACTTGATCATTCCGTATTTCCACCTCGACAAGTAAATGCTGTTCACTTGGTAAAAACAAAATTCATCAAGTAACAGGTCTCAAAAGCCGATCCATGAAGCGTTCAGTGGCAAAATCAGAGCATGACTACTACAAAGCCAACAACTTCAACCCGTAAGCCTGCAGCTCGACCTGCCACCACTCGTGCTGCAGCTCGCCCGGCAACTACTCGTGCTGCAGCTACAAAGGCAGCAGTTGTTATTGCCCCGGCTGCGCCGGATTACACCAAAACATATAAATTGCTAACTGGCATCGACAATTCAGAATTTTGCGGCAAGGTTCGCCTGCACCTAGAAAATGGCTATTCGTTGCACGGTTCACCAACCATGGCCTTCAACGGCAAAGACATCATTGTTGGCCAGGCGGTTACCAAGCCAGCACCAAAGAAAAAGGCCAAGTCAAAAAAGAAGTAACAGTGATTTTGAGAAGGGCTCGGGCTTATGGCTCGGGCCCTTTGCCTTAAACTGGTGCAATGAGTGAAACCCTGCCTGCCTGCCCACAATGTAACTGCGAATGGACCTACGAGATGGGTGCGCTGTTGGTTTGCCCTGAGTGTGCTCATGAGTGGGCGCCGGTAGAGGCTGGCGAAGAGCCACATCTAGAAACCGCCAAAGTAGTAAAAGACGCTTCAGGCAATATCCTGGCCGACGGCGACACCGTCACAATTGCTAAAGATCTAAAAGTAAAGGGCAGCTCGACCGCCATAAAAGTTGGCACCAAGGTTCGCAACATACGACTGGTCAACCCGGTCGACGGCCACGACATCGATGCAAAAGTTGATGGTTTTGGGCAAATGATGCTCAAGTCAAGCGTGGTCAAAAAGGTAATCTAAGCTTCGAGCGATACCAGTTATGCGGCCTAGCCGCAGGCCACGAGGGCGCTAGGCTGAGAAACTTTGGCTATGCAGAAACCTCAGTTATCCCTAACCATCCCCATTTTGCTGACCCTTTCACTGGTTGGCATCATGGGGCCATTGGGAACCGATTTGTATCTTCCGGCGTTTCCTCAATTGGCTCACGAACTATCGGTCTCGGCATCAACTGTGCAGCTTACGCTGACGGCATTCACTATTGGTATGGCGTTCGGGCAACTTGTTGTTGGTTCTCTTTCAGATCGCTATGGGCGCAAATTGCCAATGTTGGTTGGGGCAATTATGGTGGCGATAAGTTCGGTGGGTGCTGCGCTTGCCGCCGATGCGACCCAACTGATAGTTGCATGTGGGTTTATCGGTTTGAGCGCGTCTGCGGGCATGGCGGTTGGCCGAGCAGTTGTTTCTGACCTTTCAACGGGTCAGCAGGCCGCCCGGTCGTTTTCGCTGTTGGGTTTGATTGTCGGGTTTGGGCCAATAGTTGGGCCTATCGCGGGTGCAGCTACCATCGCTATTTTTGGCGGCTGGCGCGCGATCTTTTGGTGTTTCGCGGCCTTTGCAATTTTTGTGTTCTTAGTGCTCTTGTTCCTTCCCGAGTCACTACCGCGAGCTAACCGCCATTCGGGCGGTTTCACCGCAACCCTCAGCGCGGCCGGCAAGGTGCTGTCTAATCGCACCTTTATCTTTTTTGCGTCAACAATCTGGTTCGGCTTTGCGGCAATGTTCGCCTACATCAGCGCTTCGTCGTTCATCGTGCAGAGCGTTCTCAAAATGACCGCGCTCGAATACACGTATGTTTTTGGTGGCATCGGAATTGGGTTGATGGTAACCGGATACATTGCCACTCGGCTGTTAAATCGAATCAAAGCAAGCACTTTGATTTTGGTTGGCGTGGGCCAGCTGGCTATCGGGTCGATACTTCTGCTGGCGCTTGCGGCCTCTCTAAATCTGAGTGCAATGGGTGTCATTTTGAGCCTTCTTTTAATCGGTTCGGCCATGGGCTTTGTTTTCGGCCCAGCCGCGTCGTTGGCTGTATCTCAGGTTAGAAGTTCTGCGGGAACTGCTATGGCGCTGCTCGGCAGTTTGCAATTCGTTTTTGCAGGGCTTGCTGCGCCCCTTGTGGGCATAGCCGGCAAAACCGCGGTTTGGCCATTTGCGAGTGTTAGTTTGGTTTGTGCGGTGCTAGCGCTCGTGGCCGCAGGCCTGGGGCGCATGCAAGAGCAGAAAACTATTTAGGCGGTCATGACACTTTTATCAACAGCAACGGTTTCGATCGAACGCCCAGAGCGGTGGGCAAAGCAACTTGTTTCGCACCTGGGGCACAAAGCACAGGTTCATGAAACCGCAGATGGAAGCGTGCTCACTTTAACAGTTGGAGTAGGCGTGGTTTCGGTGGCAGATGGCCAGATTGTGATGACCGCAGAGGCGCCCGACGAAGATGCCTTAGCAAAGGTTGAGAATGTTTTGGGCGGTCACCTCGAACGCTTTGCGCATGAGCACAACATCAAAGTTATTTGGACCAGGAGCTAGAGCTTATGGCGGCAAAAATTAAGCAGACTCGGCAAAACCGCCTCGCACGTTTCGCGGTTTCGGCCATGTTCACC
Organism: Rhodoluna sp.; assembly: GCA_024641985.1. Taxonomy (GTDB): domain Bacteria; phylum Actinomycetota; class Actinomycetes; order Actinomycetales; family Microbacteriaceae; genus Rhodoluna. The sequence goes on from JAHEBZ010000002.1 coordinate 129,576, forward strand.
TTCGCCGGTGCCACCATGACTATCTGGGCGGTTCACCTGCCCGTGGTTGAGCAGAATCTTCGAATCTCAAGCGGCGCCATCGCGCTTGTTATTTTGGCTTCTGGCATGGGCGCGCTCAGCGCAATGCAAATTGTGGGTGCGCTGGTCGACAAAATTGGCAGCAAGCCAGTGGTAATTGGCGCCAATATTTTGGCGGGTTTGGCATTGGTGATTCCGGCTCTGGCAACCGACTTGATTCAAATATGTCTGGCATTGTTCGTGCTCGGTTTTGCGTTGGGCTCGGCCGATATTTCAATGAACGCTCACGCAGTCGACATTGAAAAGGCTTATGGTCGCCCGATTTTCTCTGCGTTCCACGCCTTTTGGTCGATCGGCGGAGTTATCGGAGCTTCGGCTGGTGCTGCTGCTCTGGCGGCCGAAATTGAGATGCCTGTGACCCTTGCAGTGGTTGGATTGTTCTTCGCGGTTGCCTCGGCGTTATTCACGCCCCTTTTGCTTGACACCTCGAAGGTTAAGGTGGCCCAAGTTGATAAGCCGTCAAAGACCGAGGCTCTGAAGATCAAGGCTGCTGCCAATGCTGCAAACCGACCGTTTTTGAAGATGATGATTGCCCTTGGTTTTATGGGTGGGGCGGGTGCATTAATCGAAGGCGTGGGCATCGACTGGTCTGCGCTTCACGGTGTGAATGTGTTGGGCATGCCCAAGGCCGAAGCTGCGCTCTCGGTGGTTGTGTTTTCTTCGGCGATGGCGGCGTTTAGATTTGTGGCCGACAAGGTTGTCGAGAAATTTGGTCGAATCTTTGTTATTCGTTGGGGCGGGGCACTAGCGGCAACTGGCATCGCGTTGGCGTTAACTTTGCAGCCGCACAGCATGTCGCTAGTGGGCTGGGCTATCGCGGGCTTAGGTGTGTCTGCGGTTGTTCCACAGATTTTTGCCTATTCGGCAACCGTCGGCGAAGAATCTCACTCTGGCAGAAACATGGCTAAGGTGTTTGGGCTAACCTATGCCGGAATGCTGGGCGGTCCGGCCATAATCGGTTGGCTGGCTTCGCTTTCAAACCTCGGATCGGCGCTGTGGGTTGGTGTGCTTTTGGGTGCAGCCATCGCCGTTGGCTCGCTGCTAATCAAAAAATCTAAATAAGGCTAAGTTTCAACCAAGAGACAGGTAAGTTCTATTAAATTAGGTCTACTTCCGCTCAGCGGAAGTAGACTTTTTTTATGCTCGATTCTGCAGATCGCTCGAAAGGCAGCAAGTCTGTAACTGGTCGCGCCTTTTTGGTGCTCGACGCCTTCGATGCGGATCACCGGCACCAAACCCTCGCTTCGATAGCCCGCAGAACCGGGCTGCCGCTAACGACTTGCCACCGGCTAGTTCACGAACTGGTTGAACAGGGTGCACTTACTCGAACGCTCGATGGCGCCTACGAAATCGGCAGCAAAATTTGGCGACTAGGAATCCTTGCCTCGCTGCACTCAGGCTTGCGTGAGATTTCGTTGCCATACATGGAAGACATATATCAGTTGGCCAACGATGCCGTGCAGATTGGCGTTCTTGATGGTTTTCGATGCCTCATCGTCGAGCGAATTGCCGGTTCTCGCACCCTCGAAGTGATCAGCAAACCCGGTGCTCGTTTGCCGCTGCACGCCTCGGGTGTTGGCAAAGTTTTGCTAGCGCATGGCTCGCAAGACTTGCAGAACGCTGTCTTCGCTTCGCTTGATAGTTACACCGGGCAAACAATCACCGATGTTGATGTTCTCGAAACCCAGTTGCGCGAGATTAAGCGCCAGGGCTTTGCGCACTCTAGAGAAGAACTAGCTGTCGGAGCCACCTCGCTTGCGGTGCCTGTCTTGGGCTATGGCAACAAGGTAATCGCGGCATTGGGCATTGTGACGCCGGTCGAAAATCGCGACATCGAACGCATGGTCTCGGTGCTAAAAGTTTCGGCTAATGCACTTTCAAAAAAGCTCATTCTGAACGGCATGGGCGACCTGAATCAACGAGTATAAATCGTTACCAAAATACCTTCCGCTGAACGGAAGTAATGCCACGAATTTTAGAAAATTGGTGTTTTCTGGGAGGTATGAAAACACAGGTTGCCATCATTGGTGCTGGCCCATCGGGGCTAATGCTAAATCGCTATTTAGCGCTGCATGGCATCGAGTCAATAGTTATAGAAAATCAGTCACGTGATTATGTTGAGTCTCGAATTCGCGCCGGCCTGCTCGAAGCGCAAACCGTAGACCTGCTTCAAGAAATTGGCGTTGGCGAGAGGCTTCACCAACAAGGCCTCGAGCACCACGGCATTTATCTGCAGCTGGGTGAACAAAAAACTCACCTAGATTTTGCAGATCTAATCGGCTATTCGGTTTGGGTCTATGGCCAAACCGAGGTTCAAAAAGACCTCGATGCTGCCTGCGACAAGGCTGGCCAACAAATATTTTATGAAGCAACCGAAGTTGCGCTTCACGCAATCGAATCAGAGAGCCCCTCGGTTAGCTTTGTAGACCAAGATGGCAACCCGCAACGCATCGATTGCGCCGTGATAGCGGGCTGCGATGGCTTTTGGGGCCCTTCGCGCAAGGCAATTCCGGGGGTAGAAATTGGCAGTTTTGAGCGCGTTTACCCATACAGCTGGCTAGGTGTGATGGCCAATGTTGCTCCATCGACAGACGAGTTGATTTATGCCCGCCACGAAGATGGCTTTGCTATGCACTCGATGCGTTCAGACAAAGTTAGCCGCTTATATCTGCAGGTTGATCCAACTGACGACATCGCAAACTGGTCGGATGACAGAATTTGGGAGTCGCTATCAAAGCGCATGGCAACATCGGGTTGGCAGTTGAACACTGGTGAAATCACCGAAAAAAGCATCTTGGCAATGCGCTCTTTTGTCGCTGGCAAGCTGCAGCACGGCCGCCTGTTCTTGGTTGGCGATGCGGGGCACATTGTGCCACCCACAGGCGCCAAAGGTTTGAACTCGGCCGCCAACGACGTGCGCTTCTTGGGCCAGGGTCTGGTCGAATTCTTCAACAAAAGCGATGCAACGCTGCTAAACCGATTTGAAGAGCGTGCCAAAGAAACCGTTTGGCGAGTCACCCACTTTTCTTGGTGGATGACATCGATGTTGCACACCAGCAAAAATGAATTTGATAACCAGTTGCAAATTTCGCAGCTGAAGCACGTAATGAAGAACCGAGCTCTGCAAGTAAATCTTGCCGAGAACTATGTTGGAATTCGATAGGAAATCATGGCAAGAGTAGTTCGCGGAACCCCACGCACCGACCTGGCAATTGTTGACGGCTTGGCCCAACTTGGCTCTGCCACGGTTCACGAAGCGCAAGGCCGCATTGGCCTGCTGCATCATCGGCTTCGCCCAATCTTTGCCGACAAAATCGCCGGCAACGCCCTCACCTGCGAGGTAGCCCCTGGCGACAACTGGTCGATTCACGTTGCTGTTGAGCAGGCCCAACCCGGCGATATTTTGGTGGTCACGCCAACCAGCGCCTGTGACGACGGTTATCTGGGCGACCTGCTAGCCGAAAGCCTGATGGCGCATGGCGTGCGCGGTCTCATCATCGATGCAGGTGTGCGCGATGTGTCTACTCTGACCGAAATGGGTTTTCCGGTTTGGTCAAAAGTGATTTCATCTCAGGGCACCGTTAAAGAAACCCCTGGCAACGTGCAAGTGCCCATCATGATTGCCAACCAACATGTGCGCCCAGGCGATGTGATTGTTGCCGATGTTGACGGCGTTTGCGTAGTTCGCCGCGAAGATGCAGCCAAGGTGCTCGAGGCGGCACAGGCGCGTGAGGCGATGGAGACCGAGAAGCGAGCGCGACTTGCATCGGGTGAGCTGGGGCTCGACATTTACAAAATGCGCGAAAAACTAGCTGCTAAGGGCCTCGTCTACGAGGATTACCAGGGTTAGAAGTGACTAATTCGCAGCAGTCGGTTCCGTGCTCGGTAATGCGCGGTGGCACGTCGAAGGGCCTCTATTTTCTTGCCTCTGATTTGCCAAAAAATGTTGCTGCGCGCGATCGTTTTTTGCTAGCTGCGATGGGTTCGCCAGACGCCCGCGAAATTGATGGCATGGGCGGTGGCCACCCACTAACCTCGAAGGTTGCCGTGGTCAGCAAGTCAAGTCGCGATGGAATCGATGTTGACTACCTGTTCTTGCAGATTTGGCCAGATCGTGCCGAAGTTAGTGATCAACAGAACTGCGGCAACATTCTTGCGGGTGTTGGCCCCTTTGCAATCGAGCGAGGTTTGGTTTCGGCAAACTCAGATCTAACGCCGGTTTCGATTTTTATGGTGAACACCGAAGCTAAAGCCACTGCGTTTGTCGAGACCCCCGGGGGAGTAGTGAACTATGACGGCATCGCCCGCATCGATGGCGTGCCGGGTTTTCACGCACCGGTCAACATCAACTTTGAAGACGTTGCAGGCTCGAGCTGCGGCTCGCTTTTGCCAACCGGCAACGTGGTCGATGTGGTTTACGGCGTCGAGGTAACTTGCATCGACAATGGCATGCCCGTGGTTTGCCTAAGCGCAGCCGACTTTGGCATTAGCGGCTACGAAACACCCGAAGAGCTTGAGGCCAATGCCGAATTGCGTGCCAAAGTAGAAGCCATTCGCCTGGCCGTCGGCGAGCGCATGAACCTTGGCGATGTGACCAACAAAACCGTGCCCAAGATGTCGCTGGTATCTCCCGCAAAAAACGGTGGGCTAATTAACACCCGCACATTTATTCCGCATCGCGCCCACGAGGCAATCGGTGTGCTTGGTGCTGTTTCGGTGGCAACCGCGTGCATGCTGCCAGGCAGCGTGGCAAACAAAATTGCGGGTCTAACCGCAGGTGCCGATCAACTCAACATCGAGGTCGAGCACCCAACCGGTTTCTTCACGGTTCAAATGCAAGTCGATAACTCTGGGCCGCAGCTTAGGGTTACCAAATCGGCCCTGCTTCGAACCGCCCGCATGTTAATGTCGGGCAACATTTTCGTTTCAAAATCAGCATGGGAGAACCAATGATCATCGACTGCCACGGTCATTACACAACCGCGCCCGAGCCACACAATCAGTGGCGCGAAGATCAGTTGGCGGCCTTCAAGGCCGGGCTGCCCACGCCGGCATACCCAGAGATCTCTGATGAGTTGATTCGCGAAACAATTGAAGGAAACCAATTGCGCCTCATCAACGAGCGCGGCAGCGACCTAACTATCTTTTCGCCGCGAGCTTCGGCCATGGGGCACCACGAAGGCGATCAGCGCATCAGCCTCGAGTGGACAATCGCTTGCAACAACCTGATCAAGCGAGTTGTTGACCTTTACCCAGAAACCTTTGTTGGTGTGTGCCAGCTGCCTCAATCGCCAGGTGCTGACTTAACCGAGTCGATCAAAGAGCTTGAGCGGTGCGTGAATGAGCTTGGCTTCATTGGCTGCAATCTAAACCCAGACCCAAGCGGCGGGCAGTGGCAAACCGTTCCACTTACCGATAAGTTTTGGTATCCGCTTTACGAAAAAATGGTCGAGCTAGATGTTCCTGCCATGGTGCACGTTTCGGCCAGTTGCAATAAAAACTTTCACGCCACAGGTGCGCACTACATGAACGCCGATACCACCGCTTTTATGCAGCTCGTTCAAGGGGATCTATTCAAAGACTTCCCAGCACTTCGCCTAATCATTCCTCACGGTGGCGGCGCGGTACCTTATCACTGGGGTCGCTATCGTGGCTTGGCCGACATGTTGAAGCAGCCAAACCTAGATACACACCTGATGAACAACGTGTTCTTTGATACTTGCGTTTATCACCAGCCCGGCATCAACCTGCTTGTCGAGGTTATCGACAACAAGAACATTTTGTTTGGGTCAGAAATGATTGGTGCCGTACGCGGAATCGACCCGCAGACCGGCAACTATTTCGATGACACCAAGCGCTACATCGATGCTGCAAAAATCAGTGTGACCGAGAAGGCCAGCATCTTCTCGGGCAACACTCGCAAGGTGTTCCCTCGCCTAAATGCGAAGTTGGAGGCGCGCGGTCTATGAGCGAGTTTGTAAAAGACGCCGACTGGTTGGATTGGCACCCAAGCCCATCGAAACCAAAGTTTGTGGTGCCGGCTGGTGCGGTTGATGCGCACTGCCACGTTTTTGGGCCTGGTGACAAGTTTGGTTTTGCTCCCGAACGCAAATACACTCCTTGCGATGCCAGCCGCGAGCAGCTTTTTGCGCTGCGCGACTTTTTGGGTTTCGAAAAGAACGTTGTGGTGCAGGCCACCTGCCACGGCTCAGACAATTCGGCTTTGCTAGATGTGCTCGAGCACTCGAACGACAGGGCTCGGGGTGTTGTAACCGTGAAATCAGATGTAACCGAGGCCGAGCTTGCCAGAATGCACGCCTTGGGTGTGCGCGGCGTGCGGTTTAACTATGTAAAGCGCCTGGTAGATCCCAAGCCTGACGATTACTATCGCGGCATCATCGAGAAAATTAAACCCCTCGGTTGGCATGTTGTGCTTTATTTTGAGCCTGCCGATTTGGCTGAAAAGTGGAACTTCTTCACGTCGCTCGGCGTGCCGATTGTGGTCGATCACATGGGGCGCCCAGATGTTTCTAAGCCGCTCGACAACCCAGATTTTGCACTGTTTCTAAAGTTCATGCGCGAAAATGATGTTTGGGCCAAAGTGAGTTGCCCAGACCGCCTCACCATCAGCGGTTCGCCGCTGTATGCCGATGTTGTGCCTTTTGCAAAGGCAATTGTTGAGGAGTTTTCTGATCGAGTGCTGTGGGGCACCGACTGGCCGCATCCGAACATGAAAAAAGAGATGCCCGATGATGGCATTCTTGTTGACTACGTGCCTTCAATCGCAAGAACGCAAGAATTACAAGAAAAACTACTCGTAAGCAATCCAAACAATCTCTACTGGAGCTAAAAATGAAACCAGATTTTGAGCAGTTCAAGGACATTCCGGGCACCACCATTTTCACCATCGAAAAGGCGCGCCAGGGCTTTTGGTTAAACCAGTTCTGTATGAGTCTTCGCGAGGAGGCAAACCGCAAACGCTTTTTAGGAGCCGAGCGCGAATATCTTGACGAGTGGCAAATGAGCGAACAGCAAAAGCAGGCGGTTCTAGACCGTGATTTTCAGAAGATGCTCGACCTCGGGGGCAATGTCTACTTCTTGTCGAAAATCTTCGCTAGCGAAGGGCTTTCGTACGTGCAGGCTGTGAGCACCATGACAGACATGAATGTTGAGCAGTATCAAGCAATGATGCTTGGCGGCGGCCGAAACGTTGAAGGTTGGCGCTCAAAGAAAGAAAGAGGCGAAGCATAATGGCTCGCATTACCGCAGGAATAAGCACCAGTCACGTGCCGGCCGTTGGTGCCGCAGTCGACATGCAGCGCACCGAAGAGGCTTATTGGAAGCCCATGTTTGCCGGCTATGAGTTTTCGAAGAAGTGGATGAAAGACAACACCCCAGACGTTGCCATCATCATCTATAACGACCACGCTTCGTACTTTGGTATGGAGATCATGCCTACCTTTGCCATGGGTATCGGCGACAGGTTTGAGATCTGCGACGAAGGTTATGGGGCTCGCCCCGTGCCGGTTGTTGAGGGCGCACCCGAACTTGCAACCCACCTTGCCGCATCACTGATTCTTGATGATTTCGACATGACTGTGCTGAACGTTCTCGAGGTTGACCACGGGCTAACCGTGCCAATGTCATTGATGTTTGGAACCCCCGATAAGTGGCCAACCAAGGTCATCCCACTTCCGGTGAACGTGGTCATGTATCCGCAGCCTTCTGGCGAACGTTGCCTGTCGTTAGGCAAGGCAATTCGCCGTGCCGTCGAGCAGTTCGACGGCGACCTAAATGTTCAGGTTTGGGGAACCGGTGGAATGAGCCACCAGATTCAGGGTGCGCGCGCCGGCTTGATTAACGAACCCTGGGATCGCAAGTTTATGGATGACCTGGTAAACGACCCAGAGAATTTGCAATACAAACCACACCTGGAATACATGGTTGAAGCGGGTTCTGAGGGCGTGGAGTTGATTATGTGGTTAATCATGCGAGGTGCTCTTGGCGAAAAGGTTGACGAGGTTTACCGTTTTTACCACGTGCCTGCCTCGAACACCGCTGTGGGCCACATGATATTGACACCGAAGGAATAAGAATGACCGTAAATCTAGCCGTAGTTGGCCTCGGTGCCTTTGGGCAGAAACACCTCGATGCGCTTGCCTTAATCGGTGATGCAAACATTTTGTATGTGGCTCACAGCAAAATGGATGTGGCCCAAGAAGTTGCCGCCAAGTATGGCGCTAAGCGTGCCTTCACCGATTATGCCGAGTTGCTTGCCCAGCCTGACCTCGATGGCGTGATTCTTGCTACCCCAACTCAGATGCACCTTGCCCAAACGCTTCAGGCGCTTGAGGCGGGCAAGCATGTGCAGGTAGAAATTCCGATGGCCGACAACTTGGCAGGCGTGCGCGAAATTGTCGAGCTTCAGGCCAAAACTGGCTTGGTGGCTATGGCTGGCCACACCCGGCGTTTCAATCCGTCTCACCAATATGTGCACAACAAAATTCAGGCCGGCGAGTTTTCAATTCAACAGATGGATGTGCAGACCTATTTCTTTAGGCGCTCAAATATGAATGCCCTCGGAAAGCCACGTTCTTGGACAGACCACCTGCTTTGGCACCACGCAGCTCACACGGTTGATCTGTTTCAGTATCAAACGGGCGAAAAGGTGGTTAGGGCAAACGCCATCCAGGGGCCAAAACACCCAGAGCTGGGCATTGCGATGGATATGTCTATTCAGCTTCAAACCGAGAACGGCAAAATTTGCACACTCTCGCTTTCATTCAACAACGATGGCCCGTTGGGCACATTCTTCAGATACATCGGCGATTCGGCAACCTACATTGCGCGCTACGACGACCTCGTAAACGGCAAAGAAGAACCCATCGATGTGTCGAAGGTGGCCGTGTCTATGAATGGAATTGAACTTCAAGACCGTGAATTTGTTTCGGCCATCCAAGAAGGTCGTCAGCCGAATGCAAGTGTGGCTAGCGTTTTGCCTTGCTACGAGGTTCTAGACCAGTTGGCAAAACAGCTCGATTATTGAATTGCCTGTTCGTTAGTTAATTTCGGCGAACGGCACTCGCACGCCGTGGATTACGCGCGAAAGAGTTAATTCGATTGCTCGCACCATTGTGCTTTCATATTTTGCATCACTCAGCATTTCAACCACATCAGCAATTTCGACAGACTCTCGTTTTGGGTGTTGTTGAGTGTGGTCGAGGTAATGTTTGACGGTTTGTGCCGAACTTGACTCGAACTCTCTTCGAATCTCGTCAATCGCCCAATCTTGTAAACCCATTGCTTTTGCGGCCCAGAGGGTATCAATCACCAGGGCGGCAACGCCCTTCTCTAAAATCGAACGAATCAGCTTTCGGGCAGCGGCTTCGCCGGCAATCTCTGAAACATATTCGATCTCGAAATCGAGGCCCCCGAAAAGTTCTACAAACGTTTTTGCGCCGCTGCCGGCAACGGCCAGTTCGGCTCGAATATTCTGTTCGCCAAGCGGGCGCATAACGGCAACATCTACAAAGGCGCCGGCTGGCACAATTTGAGAAAGGTGTTTTTTAAGTGCGGGTGTTGCGGCGTTTAGATCGCAAAAGAGCGCTTCTGGTTTGAGGTATGGCGCGGCCAACTCGGCCATTTTTATCGAGACCGTTGCCGAATTGAGCGAAATTACCACATCTGCGCCACGAACCGCATCTTCGATCGAATCGCTAAGCGGCACCACCGCATGCTTTGGTTTGGTGGAATCAAACGCAACTACATTAATGCCTTGCGCGGTGAGGGCCTTGGCAAGGTTAGAACTGGCTTCGCCGAGCCCCAGCATGGTGAGTTTCATGGTTGCAGTTTAAAGGGCGTTAGCTGCGGCAATCTCTCCATAAACGAACGAGCTTGGCTTGCGAGTGCGCTGCATGGTTTGGCGATCTACTGCACACAGGCCGAATTTTGGAACGTAACCAAAGATCCATTCAAAGTTGTCGAGCAAAGACCAGTGGGTATAGCCCAAAACCGGGTAACCCTTGGCCATGGTGTCGGCCAAATGCCCAAGAGCTGCAGGAATGAATTCGGCGCGCTGCTGGTCATCTTCGGTGTTGATGCCGTGTTCGGTCACGATGATCGGGGTCTTAATGATGTCGTAGACATATTCGACGCAGTTGGCCAACGAAGCTGGGTAAATTTCGTTGCCAAAGCTGTTTCGAACCGCTTCAGGGCCCGGCTCGACTCGACCCTTCGAGTCATAAAGCATGCGCTCATAATTTTGAACACCCATAAAGTCATCATCAACAGCTAGGCGCATCCAGGGGCCATAGCAATCTTCGCGCTTTTGGTCGCGAACCGCGGTGTCAGCTTCGTCATCAACCATTTGATCGTCGATGATCGCGATGCTTAGGCCAACCGGTGTGTTGGGCACAATTGCCTTGATGGCTTTTCGGGCTGCCTCGTGGCCATTCACCATGCCAACGCCATAGGCCTCATAGTCTTCATCCAACATCACATTAGAGGTGCGATATTTTGCAACGCCAGCCTTGTCAGCAGCGCCATCCATGGTTTTGCGGTTTAGTTCTTGAACGATCGGAGGCAAATCCATGTAGCTTAAAAGCTTTGGCAGGTTTGGCTCGTTGAAGGTGACAATAATGTCGATTTTGTTGCCAAGTCGTCGAACTACCTCGGCGCAGTAAATTGCAAATAGCTCAGGCGCTTCTGGGTTTAGCCAGCCGGCCTGCATGCCAAACCAGTGAGGAGAGGCAAAGTGGTTCATGGTAACGCTGGTCTTTAGGCCGCGAGCAATGCAACCATCAAGAATTGCCTCATAGTGAGCAAACTCGGCGTCGTCGAACGAATCTTGGGTGGGTTGAATGCGAGCCCACTCGATGCTCATTCTGTAAACGCCCACGTTCATGGCCTTGGCTAAGTCAAGATCTTCGGCCCAGCGGTTATATGAATCGCACGCAATGCCAGATGGCTCGCGAAACACCGAAGGCACAACGTTTTCGCAAAACCAAAGGTCGCTCTGGGTGTTGAAGCCTTCAATTTGGTGGCCGGCTGCAGCCACGCCCCACATAAAATCTTGCGGAAAAGTTTGACCGGCCATGATGCTCCTTCGACGTTGAGAATCTGAGCCTATCGGCAAGCACTGACAGCGATTGCTTATCTTCAATTGCTCTATCTAATAGGTCGTATTCTCAAACTTGCTGCAGATATTCGGCTAGAGCTCGTCCGATTTTATGGGCTTTGACTTCGACGCTGCTCTGGGCTTCTTTAACGTTGCCAATTGTGCTTCTAGGTCTGCGATTCTAGCTAGTTCGGCTTCGCGCTCCTGGGCAGCGCTTTCAGCTTCTAGCGATTTTTGCCTGCGCAGTCTTCGCAAGATTCTGATCGAAATAAGAGCTACGGTCAAGCCAATGAAAATAGATGCACCTGAGAGCATGCCAATCAAACTCATGTCGTCTTGGCTAAAGCGAATATCTTTCACAAGCGTCTTGGTTATGTTCACACCGCCTTGCTTAACATCTGCAAAAATTTTCCAACGATCTTCTGTAATCTCCGGGCCAACTGGCACGTAAGCGTGGCCGGTGGCACCCACAGCGATGATGTCGGTGAAAAAGTTATAGGGCCCCTGAACCGGGCCAGCAAAGGTTGCGTTCGAAAGCTGCAGCGAACCGGTTAGTTGCAGCGGCGTTTTGCCTGTGTTCTTTAGGTCAATAATTAGTTGGTGCCCATCGGTGGTTGAGGCACCATAGACATCTTCAATAGTGAAATTCGGAGCTATTTGATCCGTTGTTCCGGCTCCCACAAACATGCCCTGAACAAATTGCAGGGCGTTGGGAACCTTGTATTGGCTTTTTGATTTTGATGCTGACTTTACCTGGATAACCAGTGCTGGTTCGTAAACGTTTACCTCGGCGTCAAGCGGAACGCGGATTGTCATTGTAATTGTTTCGGACTGTCTAGCTGGCAGATTGAAATCCTGGCGACTAAAGCTAGTCCAATTGCTGACTACCGATTTGCTCTGAGAATCTAGCTCTAGCACCCCATTAAGGCTCTTGCGAGCCATCACCTCGAGATGAACCAGTTGTGAGATAGAAGATGCGCTTCGCAAATTGAATGAGCGAGAGACCGTTTCGCCGGGCGGCGCCAAGAACCACAAGTTATTGTTTTGAGCCAAATCAGCGCTTGCATCGGAAGATCCTTGGATTACTTGCATCGAAACACCCAACGTGTCTTCGGCTCGCGCCCCTATTGCCGAAGTTGAGAACAAAATTAGCGATATAAGTACGGCTAAAACTCTTTGAGAAGCAGACATAGCTCTTTAATCCAAATCAGGGTGGAGAGCAAAGCCTGCCCTCCACCCCAAGATTAAGTTCAACCCCATTAACCTACAGCCACGGTTGTGGTGAGAGTTGGGCCGGTGAATGTGTAAAGCTCGTCGCCAAATTTCGGCGACATTCCCGCGGGAATTGTCGTTTCGTAGTCGAGACTCCAGGTGCATACCGAAATTGTCGTTACGCCTGAGGTTGCAGCTGTTCTGACCGGAATAGTGGTGGTGTGGTCTGCGTAGATGCTTAGGTCTGTGTCGGTCGTAAAGCCTGCAGCACAGTCGTCGCCGTAAGCCGGGGTGATTGAAAGCGGGTTGCTCTCGCTGAGGCTAAATCCCATCGCAGTGTCTGTGCCACCCGTTGCAGCGCTTGCGGTGAAAGCGACACCACTTGCGGCTACGTCAAGCACCAGACCCTGCTTATTTGCGTCATTGAACCAAGAGCAATTATCCGCGTTATCGCTGTAAGTGTCGGAGCCTCCAACAAATGCTTGAATGTCGTCCGCTGTGCCTACCAAGGTAATAGCCGTGCCCTTGTACTTTGAAGGAGCGTCTTCTGTAGCTGCGTCATCGCTCATGGTCACATTCGCTGGCAGGTTCTGAATTGTCCAGCCGCACCATGGCACGGTTTGGGTGGTGGCTGATGGTGCGCCCGATTGGGAAACCGGCGATGGTGATGCGTCTGGAGCTGGCACAGCGATGGCCGCGGTAGCGCCCATAAAGCCAGCTGCTATTAAGCTGATCGAAGCAGGGATTGCCGCTAATGCAATGGTTTTTTCAGTGCGACGTTTCATGGTGCGGGCTCTTTTCTGTCAAGTGCACGGTGGGTGAGTCATGGTCAAGCGTGCCTCAGGCCTCAAGGAGTTGGAAGAAATGCACAAATATTGAGTGGCTAGCCCAACATCTAAACTGAAGCATTGTTGGGTTAGCCCAACACATCGGGTCTCGATGCGCGTTGTTTACGCGTTCTGGCTGACAAATTCGTTCAATGAGCGCACACTTATTCATATGGGGCTCCAAGCGTTGCTGGTAGAAGATGATCCATTCATGCGCACTATGTTGGTGAATGTTTTGCGGTCAAGAGATGTTTCGGTTTTTGCCACATCAAACGCAGCAGATGCGGCTGCGGTCGCCAATTTGCAGCCAATAAACGTTGCAGTCTTAGACCTGCACCTCGGAAGCGGGCCAACCGGCATTGATGTGGCTATGGAGCTACGCAAGAATTACCCGCAACTCGGCATAGTGTTTTTAACCAGTTTTGACGATCCGAGGCTTTTAGATTCGAGGTTGCCAGCTCTGCCCGAGAACGCCCAGTATCTGACAAAGTCATCGATTTCGTCTATCGATGGCCTTCTAATAGCCATGAAGCAAGCCACTCTCGGTTTGCCTTCAAACTTTCGGCGGGATCTAAAAAATAAGTTGAGCAACTTTACCGGTGTTCAGCTAGAAACCCTTCAATTGCTGGCCCAAGGGCTCTCGAATTCAGAAATAGCGAAACGAAGATTCGTCACCGAGCGCTCGGTTGAAATTTCGATTGCCAGAATTGCCAAAGCCCTTGGGCTGAGCGCCGACTCAACCAGAAATCAAAGAGTGCACATGGCGAAGGTCTACTTTAGGGCGCAAGGCAGATCGCTGATCGATGGCGACTAGTATTCGCGAGCCCATTCGAAACATCGCTGGCATTAGTGCATTGCCGCGAGGCATGTATTTTGTCGTTGCAGCGCAATCCTTGCTGGCAGCCATGGGGTTGTCTACCCAAATCTCCTCAATTGCAACTTTCCTCACCCAACTGTTGGCAAATTTGGTCGCGCTGGCGTTGTGCTGGATTTGGTACGAACTTTTTGAACGATTAACACGTAAGGCGCGCAGTATCCAGCCCATCGCGATGGCGTGGCTGCTGCTTTTTGGCTTGGTTCTTGGAGCAATAAAAGGTGGCGCAACCGGCGCAACGTTATTTGTTCTTGGCGCTGAAAGTAATCTGCTGGATTCCATTGCAAGCCGCACGTTTCAAACTTCCATATTGGGTTCATTCACGGCAATAACCATTGCTTACTTGGCGCTAGCCCAAAAACGCCTCCAGGATGAGCGCGACATACTTGTAACCGCTTTGGTCAAACGAGATTTGTCGGAAAACTCATCAAGCGATGCCGGCAATATTTGGCTAGATGGAGTGGCCAAAGACAGCGCTGTGCTCGGTTTTAGAGAATTGTTGCAGCAAATTAAAGTCAAAATCTTAGTTGGACGAGACTCGTTGCTTGCGCAAACGCAATCGCAAATGAATACCGACGAAGATCTACCTCCTAACCAGGCGCCCGAAATATCGAGGCAGTACGCAAAATTTTTGAATGAGATCGTAGACCTTGATCTCCGGCCATTGAGTCACCAGCTTTGGGAGAAGCAAAATTCCAAATATCCGAACTATTCGATAGCAGACCTTGCAAAGCAAGCTCTGACGCGTGAACGAGAGCCGGTTTTTGTATTCTGTCTCTTGTTCTTCATTGTTATTGGACTTTCATTAGAGTTTGGTTTGAAGGCGCAAGATGGCTGGCTAAGAGCGGCACTTGAATCAATAATTTTGCTGATCTGCATGCATTTATTTCAATTAATTCGCCCAAAAAACACCGTTGGGGCGGCAGTGGTGTTCGTTTTAGTCAACGCACTCTCTGGCGCAGCCATTATTTTCGTCACGGATTACTTTCTAGGAGTTTTGCCGCAAAGCAACTCTTTCAGCGTCTATCTGGTTACGATTTTTTGGGTCATGGAATTGAATCTGATCGCTCGCTTATTTGCGGCGGCTGTCCACACTCGCGATTCAATCCTGCACGATTCGAGTGAACTGATGAGGCTCGCCGAAAATGACTCCAGGCTGCTTAGTGTGAGAAATCTGTTGGTTCGCCGAGAGCTCGCAAATTATTTGCATGGCAAGGTTCAGAACCAATTTCTAGCGGCCGTTTTGCGACTGAAAGACGACTCTGAGCAGACGGAATTAGTAGATGAAGTGATCGCCGAATTGCTTGTGGTTCTTGACGACGCTTCGTTCGAGTTTCAATCTAGAGAATCACTTGCCGATGAATTATTTAATATCCAAGAAAGGTGGCTAGGGTTTGTTCAACTTGAAATCATGGCCCCGAACGATTTGGACGCCATTTCAGAGTCGACAAAAGAGCGTGTGTTGCAAGTAATCAATGAGGGCATTACAAATGCAGTTCGGCATGGTTTGGCTAAGCACATTCGTATCGAGTTGGCGCTTGAATCGCATGCAATGACGTTGGTGCTGATCGACGATGGCCTTGGTCCGCGAAAATCGGCTGCTGGGTTAGGGTCGCGCCTCTTCGATTCGATTTCAGGCAATAATTGGCAGCTCGTTCCACACCTAACGGGCGGTTCGATCTTGCGAATTGTCATCCCTCTTTAGCCAATAGGTGCTGTTGCCTTCGCTCGCTCCCTTGGTTCAGCGTTACGCATTATTTCTCTGCACTTCTATTCTTTTTGAGGTTCAAGTACGGTTAGGCAAAAGGGATTCTAGAGAGTAGGACATCACCATGAGCACAAATCCATCAACTTGGGGTTTTGACACCAAGCAAATTCACGCAGGTGCAAGCCCCGACCCAGCCACCAACGCCCGCATAACACCGATCTACCAGACCACGGCATATGTCTTTAATTCGAGCGAGCATGCCCGCAACCTCTTCGGCCTTGCCGAGTTTGGCAACATCTATACCCGCATCATGAACCCAACCCAAGATGTTGCCGAGCAGCGAATAGCTGCCCTCGAAGGTGGAACCGCAGCCCTTTTGTTGGCCTCTGGTCAGGCAGCCGAAACCTTTGCTGTGCTAAACATTGCCGAGGCTGGCGACCACATTGTTTCGTCGTCAACCATTTACGGTGGAACCTACAACCTGTTCAAATACACACTCGCCAAGCTTGGCATTGAGTGCACATTTGTTGAAGATCAAGACAACGCCGAAGAATGGGCAGCAGCAGTGCGCCCAAACACAAAATTGTTCTTTGCCGAAACCATCGGCAACCCAAAAGTGAGCATCCTCGACATCGAAAAGGTATCTGCTGTTGCACACGCGGCCGGTGTGCCGTTGATTGTTGACAACACCGTGGCAACGCCATATCTGATTCGCCCACTAGAGCACGGTGCCGACATCGTGGTTCACTCGGCCACCAAATTCTTGGGTGGGCACGGTTCGGTTGTTGCTGGTGTGATCGTTGATGGCGGAAAGTTTGCGTGGAGCAGGAGCGATAAATTCCCCGGCCTAACCACTCCAGACCCTTCATATAACGGGGTAAATTACACGGCTGCCCTTGGCGATGGAATTGCCTATGTCATTAAGGCTCGAGTGCAGTTGCTTCGCGACATGGGTTCATCAATTTCACCAAACAGCGCTTGGCAATTGCTTCAGGGCATCGAAACTCTGAGCCTTCGCATCGACCGACACATTGCAAACGCCAAAAAAATCGCGAAATTCTTGCACGCCCATGAGCAAGTAATCAGTGTCAACTATGCGGGTCTCGAAACCTCGCCTTGGTTCGAGGCTGCCAAAAAATACACCCCTAAGGGTGCCGGCGCGATTGTGTCGTTCGAGATTGCCGGCGGTGTTGAAGCAGGTGCCAAATTCGTTGAGTCGTTAGAGCTATTTAGCCACGTGGCAAATATTGGCGATGTGCGCTCGCTGGTTATTCACCCGGCTTCAACCACTCATGCTCAACTCACCCCTGCGCAGCAGCTCACCAGCGGCGTTACCCCGGGTTTGGTTCGCCTTTCGGTTGGCCTCGAAGATGTTGCAGATCTTCTGCAAGATCTCGAAGCTGGTTTTGCAGCCGCAAAATAAACTTGAACCTTAAACAACAAAATCCTCGGTCATCAGACCGAGGATTTTGTTTTGTTATAAGCCACTTCGAAATCCGCGCGCTATTCACTTCGTGAACCGGCTCGCAGTCGGTTCGACGCTCAACGCGAACTTAGATATTTTTTGAAACTGGGCGGTTCTCTTCTCAGGCATCGTTAATTGTTGTCCTGAGTATGTGACTCGACCTCGTAAATGTCGCCACGGCGTCGCTTGATCTCGCTCGACTAATCTTTGTATTGGTTCCTCTGAAGCTCACCGAGTAGACCTAAACCCTCTTCACCAAAATATAGGCCACCAATCGCACTCAGGCCCTTGTCGTGTGAAAGTGTTCGACTGGCCCACCCCGACAGAGTTGGCTATTGCTAATGAATAAGAGCCAATTGACTGATGACCGGTGGGGTAAAAAAGAAGCGCACATTTTCGTGCACTATGCTGAACCCCAACCACATAGAGCAAAAGGACAAACTATGGCATACCAATCTTCAGTCGAAGTTTTAGACCCGATTGGGCTACACGCTCGCCCGGCCGGCCAAATCGTTAAGTTGGTCAAAGAATTAGGGCTCGAGGTTAAAATTGGCCCGGTCGGTGGCGCCATGGTTTCGGCAGGTTCGCCACTTCGCATGATGGCCATGAAGGCAAAAACCGGCGAACAACTTGCCCTTGAAATTGAAGGTGTCGACGATGCTCGCGGTGCCGAAATCGCCGCAGAAATTCAAGAATTGCTCAAGGGCTAGTCGCACTCGTGGCTGATCTAAAGGTTCTCTCGGGTTTAGGTGTAGGGCTCAACTCTGTTATCGGTGACGTATTCCGAGTTTTGCCTCACGCAACCCTTCCGCCTCGCGCCAAGTCGACAAACGCCGGTGCCGAAACCGAGGCTCTTCGCGAGGCCATCGCTTCGGTTGCTGGCGAACTCGCCACTCTCGGCCACCGTGCCGACGGAGCCAGTGCCGAAATATTTGAAGCTCTCACCTACCTTCTCGAAGACGAAGAACTATTTGAGTTAGCCGAGTCGAACATATCTAGCGGATGGAATGCGGCTAGCGCCTATGCCATGGCGGTTGATGAATTTGGTGAGCTGCTTGGCGGAGACCCCACATTTGCAGAGCGTGTTGCCGACCTACAAGACCTATCCAAACGAGTCCAGTCCAAGATTGCTGGCATTGAGCTATTGCTCAACTTGCCTACTTCTGGCTCGCTCATATTGGTTGGAGAAGATTTCTCTCCCGCCGACACCGCCCAGTTCACCGAGGCAATCAAGGGCGTGATTACCAGCAAGGGTGGTCCAACCTCGCACACATCAATCATCTGCCGGTCACGCAACATTCCGGCTGTAGTTTCTTGTGCGCAAGCCGATGAGCTCGAAGATGGCGATTCGGTTTTGGTTGACCCGGTCGGCGACCGTGTGGTTATCGGCGGAACCTTGAGTGATGCTACGGCCGCGATAGAGTTCGTTGCAATGAGCGCAGAACCCATCATCGCCGTTCGCTCAAATATTGGCACGCTAGCAGACGCAGAGCTTGCTGCCGCTACAAAGGCCGAAGGTGTCGGTTTATTCCGCACCGAGTTGCTTTACCTGAGTGAGCGCAAGGCGCCTAGTGTCGAGCAGCAAACCGAGCATTACTCCAAGGTATTGGCTGCCGCGCCAACCGGCCCAATCGTGGTCCGCACAATAGATGCCGGCAGCGACAAGCCGGTGCCATTCTTGAGCATGGGCGAAGAGGAGAACCCGGCGCTTGGCGTTAGGGGATACCGATTAATAGTTGAGCATCGCAGCTTTATCGAAAGCCAGTTGGTCAGCCTCGAAGGTGCGCGGCAGGCCACTGGCCGCGAAGTATGGGTTATGGCTCCGATGATTTCCACAGTGCAGGAGGCAGCCGACTTTTGCGAACTAGCTAAATCAATTGGCAAATTCAAGGTGGGCATCATGGTCGAAACGCCGTCAATCTCGGCCATGATCGGCGACCTCAAGGGCATCGTAGATTTCGTATCGGTGGGCACAAATGACTTATCTCAGTATCTATTTGCTGCCGACAGAATGAACCCGGCACTCGGCGCACTGTTAACCCCTTGGCAACCCGCACTAATTCGCACGTTGGCCCGAATCGCCGCCGATGGCAAGGCAGCCGGCATCTCGGTAGGGGTCTGTGGTGAAAGCGCCAGTGACCCAACGTTCGCCATAGTATTGGCCGGCCTTGGCGTGACCTCGGTAAGTGCATCTCCTTCTCAGGTTAACGTTGTGGCAAAAGCACTTTCTTCGCTCAACCTAGTCGAGGCAAAGGCTATTGCCGATCTAGCCCTTTCGGCAACTAGCGCCGAAGAGTCGAAAGCCTCGGTGCTCGCAGCGCTTGCGGGCTAGTTGGATCACGAATTGCCGTGTCGCAACGAAACAAATCGGCGCAACCGAATTTAAGTCATGAGCACTAGTTTCGACGGCGTGATTTTTGACTGTGATGGCGTTCTTGTCGACAGCGAAAAGATTGCTCTAGAAATCGACCACCAAATGCTTGCCGAAATAGGTTGGCCGCTCACCGAAGCTCAGATCATCGCAAAGTTTTTGGGAAAGTCAGATCAATTTTTTGTTGACGCAGTCGAAGCCGAGCTTGGTATTTCGTTGCCGAGTAACTGGGCTGCTGAAACCACTCGCAGGTATCGGGCGGCTTTTACCAAGAACCTCAAGCCAGTCGCAGGCATCGAAGAAGCACTGTCGTTAATTCAGGTTGAGAAATGTGTTGCCTCGAGTGGCACGCACGAAAAAATGAACTTCACGCTAGGCCATACTGGTCTGCTCGATCAATTCGGCTCCAAATTGTTCAGTTCAACGCAAGTCTCCCGCGGAAAACCGCATCCGGATTTGTTCCTCTTTGCAGCGGATCAGATGGGTTGGCAGCCGATAAATTGCGTAGTGGTTGAAGACAGCCACGCAGGCGTTCAAGCTGCGCTTGCGGCTGGTATGAAGGTTGTGGCTTATGCCGGAGGGTTTCTGGATCATAAGGATTGGGACCACGTCAACGTTAGGGTGATTGATTCGATGTTGCAGTTACCGCCTCTAGTTAGCGGGCAATGGCCTTAGATAGGGATTGCACAAAGCTTGTATAGTCCGTTGAGTCTTTGATGATTTCTTGCATCCGTGATCTGTCGCTGAAGACATCCACGAACTGCTCAAAGACAGGCTGAAACTCCTCGCGTCCGCTTGCCGCAAATGCAATCAGCGCCACCACGTTTACTCTTTGGTCACCCCAATGATTAGAGTCTTCATTTACGGCAATGGCTATGGTTGGGGTCTGAGCGTTCATTGTCATGTCGTGAGGCACAGCAAGGCCATCCACAAACACGGTCGACGACATGCGTTCGCGCTCAATTGCGCCCTCAATATAACTTTGATCCACAATTTGTAGGGAGGTAAGGCCGTCGCCCAGTTTTCGAATCATCTCTTCTGGGCTAGTGAAATCCAGGTTTCTAAAGAATAGGTCTTCTCGAAAACAAGCTAAAAGCCGTTCTCTAATGCTCAGGCGACGACGCGATTGTCTAATTGCTGAAACCAAGTTTCTGAGATCGTCTTTGTTTTGTTGAGTTAGAAATGGCTTCACCTCAATCGCGTTTGCCATCGTAGCGCTTAGAGGAATTGTCGAAATGATGATGTCAGAGGTCAACAACTTTGCATCAACGTCGGTGCGGTTCACTACCGACTCAATCGTGATGTCGTCGCCGAGATCTTTCTCAATGCTCTCCCTCATCACAATGTGTAGGTCGTAGTAAGAGGGGCAAATAATTGTTGCGGTCACGCGGTTTACGGCTTGGGCCTGGCGTTCTAAAAAGCTGCCAATGTGCAGAGCGATGTATGAGATCTCATCTTCATCGATGACAATTTCGCGATCCTTTTGAAACAGGGAACACATATAAACCGCTAGGTCAAAAATCATCGGGTACGAGGTTTTGATTGATTTCGCTATCGGGTTTCTGCTGAACACGTTGTATCTGGCCCGATAAAAAAGGTGGCCTAGGTGTAGCGCCAGGCGGTCAACCAGGTCATCGTTTCGCAGGTCTACCAGATATTCTTCATAGACCTTGTCGATAACTTTCAAAAGGGTTTCGCGGTCTTCTGGGGCTGCCTGAGCCGCCGACCGAGAATTTGTTTTCGCTGCGCTAATAACCCGGGTGGCGATCTGTCGAGACAGATAGCCCTCCTCAACAGGTCCAAGTTTCACTTCAAAATGCTTAGCCACGAGGTCTCGCAGAAGGCTGGCAATCAGTTCGGCTTCTTCGCCCAAGTCTTGGTTGACTTCTGGAAGTGTGCGCCCGCCCCGCACGCGATCTACTGTGATGGCAACGTGAAGCAACACTGAATCGATGCCGTATTCGTTGATGATGAACCCATGAAAGTCAAGCCGTTCGATTAGGTCTGTTTTGAATTCAATCAACTTTGGGATTTCAAAGCGAGTTGCCACCGAATAGAGGTTCACGAAGTCGCTGTCCAGAGAGGTGTAAACCAGCATCGATATAACTCGCCGGATTGCTGTCTCTGTGCCTTCGAGAGCCAAGCCTCCAGCGAATCGAGTAATGGCCACCTGGCAGGTGCTGGCTATCTCTCGAGCTTTTTTTAAATCTAACTCGGCGGTAGCTGGCGAAATGTGCATCAGTTTGGCTATTTCGTCGAGACTGATTCCACTTGGCGCATCAATAATCAATCGCAGCAACTGGGTTGCACGCTCTCTGGGTGTCGAGGGCGAAGCTTGCGGGTTTGCAGCGATGGCCTCTCGATAGGTTGCCAATGCCCCTAGGTTCAGGCGGTACCCTCGGGGTGAGGCTTCAAAAACCTCAAAAGGTTCGGTAGCAACCTTTCCGGCAGCAACGTAATTGCGAATGCTTCGCGACGTAACATTCATTCGTTCAGCTAGCACTTGAGCTGACATCCAGTCTTGCCCGGTTCGCAGCACTTCGATGAGTTGGATGGTCTTGTTAGTCATAGTTCTCGAACTTTATCGAATCGTTGTCAAATTTTCCGCCTTTTCCGCCTGTTTTCCTAGGTGGCGGAAAAAGGTTTAGCCTGTAGACCCACTGATTGGCAAATTGCCCGTGCCATAGTTTCAACGAGGAGTCTGAGATGTCAAACGTTTTCATAGCATGCGGTGCCGGAGTATCGAGCACTTTTCTTGCTTTGAAATTGCGTTCGCTATCTCAGAGTCAAACAATGGACATTTCTTTTTTTCCCTCTGCAATCAGCAATTTGCAGGCGACCGATCAAGACCTAGTCCTTGTAGCCTCGCACCTCGCTCAAGATGCCCAAGTGGACGATTTGAGCAAAGCAGGAGTTTCAGTGATCACGCTTCCAGAGCATGCCAACGGTGATTTTAAAGCCGAGGATGCCATGGAGCTGATCATTGAGCACTTGCAAAGGCAAAGAAACTAACGCGAGTAAAGAGGCTCGCACGTGAACCACCAACATCAACAGCAAATTAGCAAAGGAGCAACAATGTCTGACATTAAGTCAAACGGCGGCTTCCGCGTGGGCGTTCAGAAGTTCGGAACATTCCTCTCGGGTATGGTCATGCCAAACATCTCAGCATTCATCGCATGGGGTTTGATTACCGCCTTCTTCATTCCAACCGGATGGACCCCTCAGTTGGGCGCACCTGTCGAAGATGGTGGTCTGAACTTCTTGGCGCTGGTTGGCCCAATGATCGTGAACCTACTTCCACTACTTATCGCTAACACTGGTGGACGCCTTGTCTACGGTGCTCGCGGTGGTGTTGTAGCAACAATCGCAACCATGGGTGTAATCGTTGGAACCACAATTCCAATGTTCATGGGCGCAATGATCATCGGTCCTTTGGCCGCATGGATCATGAAGAAGGTTGACGCAATCTGGGCCGGCAGGATTAAGCCTGGTTTCGAAATGCTTGTCGACAACTTCTCAGCCGGCATCGTCGGTGGTGGACTGTCGCTTATTGCGTTCCTAGGAATGTCTCCAATCCTGACTGCGATCAGCGACACACTTGGTAAGGGTGTCGAGTGGTTGGTAAGCACCGGTTTCTTGCCTGCTGCCAGCATCTTGATCGAGCCTGCCAAGGTTCTCTTCTTGAACAACGCAATTAACCACGGTGTGCTAACCCCACTCGGCACAGAGGCGTCAGTTGAGACCGGAAAGTCAATCCTGTTCTTGCTAGAAGCTAACCCAGGCCCTGGTCTTGGCATCTTGGCTGCGTTTGCACTATTCGGCGTTGGGCTTTCAAAGGCCTCAGCACCTGGCGCAATCATCATTCACTTCTTGGGTGGTATCCACGAGGTTTACTTCCCATACATTCTGATGAAGCCAGCCCTAATCCTTGCTGCAATCGCAGGTGGCGCTACCGGCGTTGCAACCAACATGATCTTCGGTTCAGGTCTTCGTGCCCCAGCTTCACCAGGTTCGATCGTTGCAGTGCTCATCCAGACTGCTAGCGATTCATACATCGGAGTAATTCTGTCGGTAGTGCTTTCAGCTACTGTCTCGTTCCTAGTTGCCGGTGTAATCATCCGCGCTACTCGTTCACGCGACATAGCCACCGATGAGAACGGCGACCTTTCGAGCGCAATTGCTCAGAGTGCTTCAAACAAGGGCAAGTAAGCAAAATGAGTGAAGAACTTACGCAGCATGTAGTTTTTGCTTGTGACGCAGGAATGGGATCAAGTGCCATGGGCGCTTCTCTGCTGCGCAACAAGTTGAAGGCTGCCGGCATCACGGACGTTAAGGTAACCAATGCGGCCATTGCGAATCTAACCGGAGCTGAGGAGCTTATTATTTCTCACTCTCGTCTGACAGATCGCGCAAAGCACATGGTGCCTGACGCCGAGCACTTCAGTGTCGATAACTTCATGGCGTCACCGAAATATGACGAGGTAGTAGCACTGCTTCAGTCGCAGCGTAAGTAAGTTCCAGAAACCGAGGATTCACAATGATCGACAAAGTAATCGAGCTCATCCGTATTAATGGAGTAGCCAAGTCTCGCGACGAGGCCATCGCCGAAGCAGCCAGCATGCTAATTGAAGCAGGCGCTGTGACAGCTGAATATCGAGACTCAATGTTCGATCGTGAATCCTCGGTTTCCACTTACATGGGAAATCTTCTTGCGATTCCCCACGGAACACATGAAGGTGCAGGGAAGGTTCTGAAATCTGCTCTGGCCATTATTCGCTATGCCCAGCCAATCGAATGGGATGGCAACGAAGTGCGATTCGTGATTGGCATTGCCGGACGCGATGGAACTCACCTGGATGCGCTTGGCACCATTGCCCAGATCTTCAGCGAGATGGAAACCGTTGAAACGCTTTTAGATGCTGCAACCGAAGAAGAAATTTTGGACCAGTTCGCTCAAGCGAGAGCCGAGTGATTGCCGTACATTTTGGTGCGGGCAATATTGGTCGCGGTTTCATAGGCGCACTGCTTCACCAGGCGGGCTTCGAACTAATCTTTTTAGATGTCAACCAGCAAATGGTTGATCAACTCAACCAGACAGAGACCTATCGAGTAATCGAAACTGGTTTAGGCGCAAAAACTCACACAATTGGAAATTTCAGGGCGCTTAACTCGCAAACCGAGTTCAATGAAGCAGCCGAAGTTATCGCGAATGCAGATCTATTGACAGCCTCGGTTGGCGTTAACGTACTCAAATTCCTGGCTCCTCTGATTGCATCGGGGTTAGATAAGCGAACCTCTGAAAAGCCGCTGATCGTGATGGCCTGTGAAAACGCAATTGGTGCCACCGATGTGCTTCGCGGCGAGATCGACAAATGCAGTGCCACCGCAAGCCAAAAGGCAATTTATGCCAACACCGCGGTAGACCGAATTGTTCCGCCACAAAAAGCTGAACAGGGCTTGGACGTAGTCGTCGAGGCGTTCAGTGAATGGGTAATCGACGCCGATGCTTTGGGTGCGAACAAGCCAGACATTCCAGGTGCCGAATTTGTTTCAGACCTTGTTCCGTTCATTGAACGCAAACTTTTCACGGTCAATACTGCGCACGCCACCTTGGCATACGCCGGTCAAATTGCCGGCGCCGATACAATCGTGCAGGCTGCCGCCATGCCTTCGGTGAGCGCCTTAGCCAGGCAAGTGTTGGCCGAGACCAGTGCGGTTTTGATTGCTAGGCACGGCTTCACCCCTGGCGATCACCAGAAGTATGTCGACAAAACTTTGGCCCGCTTCACGAACCCCGATTTAGATGACCCGGTGATTAGGGTTGGGCGCCAACCGAGGCGCAAGTTAGCTCGCCACGATCGTCTGGTTGGCCCAGCCGCCTATCTTGCCGAAATGGGAACCGAACCGGTTGGATTGCTGCGGGCGATAGAAGCCGCACTGCAGTTTAGAGATGATTCAGATTCAGATGTTGCAGAACTTCGGGCTGAAATGCAGTCACTTAGCCCAGAAGACTTTGTGTTGCGCGTCATGGGAGTTGGGATCGATCACCCGCTGGCTGAACAACTCAAACGAGTCGTTTTAAGAATCAAAAATAAAACCTCACTCTTCGAGTGAGGTTTTATTTTAAGTAGGCCCCGTCGGGATCGAACCGACGACCCACGGATTAAAAGTCCGTTGCTCTAACCAACTGAGCTAGAGGCCCTTGCAGTGGTCAAGTCTACCAGTGTCTTGAGCGGCTGTTAGCATGAAGTGCGCACCTCAGAGGAGAGAATTCATGCCGCTGCACCCATACTTTGAAAAGTTTTTCGCCGCAATTGGCGAGAAGCTAGCTGCTGGAATGAGCGTGCCGCAAGCTTTTCAGGCGATAGCCAAAGATGACGAGCCTTATCACCTGCCCTCTGGCGTGCTAACCGAGGATGTCAAAATACAAGGCCGCCACGGCGAAATTGCGGTTCGAATCTATCGGCCAAAGAGCCTTGGGCCCAATTCTTCGGCTTTGCTGTGGTTTCATGGTGGCGGTTTTGTCATGGGCAGCATCGATCAAAAAGAGGCTCACGTTGTTTCGGCCGAGGTTGCCAACCTTGCAAACTGTCTCGTAGTGTCGGTCGATTACCGTTTGGTAACCAAAGATGTGAAGTTTCCGGTTCCGCTTGAAGATGGCTTCGATGCGGCACAGTGGTTAATTGATCAGGCGAACGCTCTAGGTGTCAACCCGGCCAAAGTGTTTATCGGGGGAGCAAGCGCAGGAGGCAGCTTGGCGGCGACCGTGTGTTTGAAAGCCGCCGAAGCTGGGCACCCGATTCGGGGAGCAATTCTGGCATACCCGCTTGCGCACCTAGAGTTGCCAGAGATGTCGGCCGAATTGTTAGAAAAAACCAAGTCATTGCCGGCACCCTTGGTTATGGGCGCGGAATACGTGAAAAACCGAAATGCATTCTTGATGCCTGATGGGCCGTTGGCTGAGGGGCACCGAGGTTGGCCCGCCGAAGAAGCCGATCTATCGGCATTTGCGCAGGCGTTGTTTATCGAATCTGAATATGACGCGATTCGCGCCTCTTCTGAAGAATTCATTCGCAAATTGCGGTCGCAAGGTGTTGCTGTCGAGAGTTATTTGGCAGCCGGCATGACCCACGGGTTTCTAAACAACACCGCAACTGAAGTTGATGTGGTGGGTTTGGTGCACTCAAAGATCGCCGACTTCATTAGCGAAACCTCTAAGTGAGTTGATCGGGCTTTAGCCCGCTAGTGCACTAAAGGCTCTAGCGGAACCCGCGAGTTTTTGCGCGAAGGCCACTCGGCCACAAGCATCGATGCGATCATCAGCGAACCTCCCGCGATAGTTTTTAGGGTCAGAGCCTCTTGCCCAACCATCACCGCGATTGCTGCCGCAAAGACTACTTCGCTGGTCAAAATGATCGCAACGCGTGCGGCATCCATGTGGCTTTGCGCCCAGGTCTGCACAAAAAATGCAATTGCGGTAGCAAAAACTGCCGTAAACAAAACCGCAAACCACACATCGCCTGTGGGTGGTGCCTGATAGCCATCAACCAGCGCACCCGCCCAGCTAACGACCGAAACAACGCCTAACTGAACAACCGTGAGTGCATAGGTGTTAAGCCCAGCGCTCCATTTGCCAAGGCCAATGATGTGTGCGGCAAACAACAGGGCACAAATAACCACCCAAAGTTGGCCAACTTCAACGCTGAGACCCGTGATCGAAATTAGTGCAAGGCCAGCCGTGGCCAGGGCAACGCCAATAATTACTTTGCGTTCAACGGTTTCGCGCAGCAAAAACCAAGCCAACAGGGGCGTTAGCACCACATAGAGGCCCGTGACAAAACCGGTTATTGCAGCCGTTGTCATCTCGAGCCCAATGGTTTGGGTTATGTAGCCACCGCCCAGAAGCAAGCCCAGAACAGCGCCCTTTTTGAGCATCTCGGAGTTCATGTCACGCAAAACCTGAGGTCGAACAGCAATCATAATTAGCGTTGCAATGGTGAAGCGGGTTGCCAAGAAATCATAAAAAGGTTGAGCGTTGATTGCGTCTTTCATTAACACAAAGGCTGCACCCCAAGACACGGCCACCAAAATTAGGGCAATGGCGGCCCATGCTGAACGCTTCATGCTGCCAGTCTAAATCAGACTCTAACTCGGTCGAATTCTTTAAGCCTGCTGCTTTAGGCCGGCATCGGTGGAGCGGAATTCTGGAATCTTTTCGCCAGCCTCGACGCTAACTGAGAGTCGGTTCTCGAGAGGAACGATCGGGCAGGTAGCAAAATCGGTGTAGCTGCAAGGGTAGTTCTGGGCGAAGTTAAAGTCGATCGACCAATTGCCGTTTTCGAGTCGATTGGCGCTTAGGTTGCGGCCAGATCCGTATGTGCTAACGCCGTTTGAAGCATCGCGGAACATGACCAAAAGTTGATCTGGGTTTGCGGTTTCGAACGCGGTGATTCGGCAAACCTCACCGTTTAGCTCGAAGACCAGTTCGCCAGGTGAAACCTTTTCACTCTTAGTTTCGCCAGCAAGGCTGCCAACAGAAACAGCTTTGGTAGAACCCTCAAGGGTGGCCTCAACCAAATAGTCGGGGTTGTAGTCGAACACTCGAACTCCATCAAACTTAGCCAGAAGTGCTGAGTGGGGGCTGCGTGGGCGCAAAATTACGGCATCGTGTCTCGAAGCAATCTCGAGAACGCCGTCACCGACAGGCAGAAAAATCTCGGACCCTGCCTTGAGCTCAAACGATTGCACATCATTTGATGTGAAGCCACGTGAGAACACCTTGTGCCCCTCGGCCCACCACTCGCCATCAACATCGCTAAACGACTGAGGATCGGTGGTCAACCAGTTCATGCTGGTTACCGCCAAAAAGCCGGTCGGGTTTGCAAAGTTCTTGGTTCGGGCAGAAACCCATTCATTCCAGTTGTTCATGCTTCAGTTCAACAGCAAAAGCCTAGGTTTGCTTCCCGTGCAATCGTGGCAGGGCCTCAAGTTGGCCACTTTGGGCAGCTATTCGCCAAACGGTGAATGGGTTTCTAGGCCCACAACCTGCCGCTTGCCATCGATTCGTTCTTTGCTTAGGTGAACAACCAACATTTGTGCTGGCTTAAGGGCAGCGGCCGCCAAGATGATTGGCGCTTGGTCGGGATTGGCAAACTGCGCAATTTTTTCTAGCACCGTCGGCAACGCTGGGCGATGGCTACAAATAACTGCCGGTCGGCCGTCGTTGACCACATCGCCAACCACGTTGGCGGTGCGCTTTGGGCCTTTTGCGTTGCCAAATTCGCTCAGTTGGTGACGCTCAATAAGTTTGAGTTTGCGGCCAGTGGCATAGGGTGCGAGTGTGTCTCGGCACCGCACCCAGGGGCTGGTGATGAGGCGCTTTGCACCAAAAGCCGAAAGCAACGGCCTTAACTGCTCAGCCTGCGTCAATCCTTCGGCCAAAAGAGGTCGATGGCCATCGTCAACGCCGCGGCCACCTTTCCAGTCGCTTCGCGGAGTTGCCTTTGCATGTCGCAAAACAATAACCGGTTTGGTTTGCAACAATTTTTTGGCGTGTAAGTCAACCAGCTGATCTAGCACCTGTTGGTCGAAAACGTAGGTTAGCAGCTTTCGCGCCTCGGCGGGGGTGCGCCACTCAACGCTGGCCACCTCTTCAGACGGTTCAAATGTTGAAGCTGCCAAGGCCTTGTCGCTAACCCGCGCGGCCCAATAGTGAACCTCTTTTGGTTCGCCCTTGCCAACCGTATATTTGGCCACGTGCAGGGGCGCTCCGAGGCGAATTTTTAGCCCGGTTTCTTCAGAAATCTCGCGAACTGCGGTTTCGGGCAGCGTCTCGCCCGGGTCTTGCTTGCCCTTTGGCCAGCTCCAGTCGTTATAACGCGCTCGGTGAATCAGGGCCACAGTCAGCTTGCCGTCAACCTCACGCCAAAGCAGTGCTCCGGCGGCATAAACGGTCATGCGTTACGCGAGCCTCGCTTTGCGTAGACATCCTTCATGATTTTGTCTTGCACGTCAATTAGCGGTCGGCCGCTTTCGTCATATTGGTGGCGAACCCATTTGCCATCTGGGCCAAGGTGCCAAGATGCCGCACTGTCGGCCATGGCCATCTCAAAAAGACCAAAAAGTTCACGGATGTGATCTGGTTGCGAAATGCGCACCAGAGCCTCAACCCGGCGGTCAAGATTGCGATGCATCATGTCGGCAGACCCAATGAATATTGCTGGATCGCCGCCGCCGCTGAACCCAAAGATTCTTGAGTGCTCTAGGTATCGGCCAAGAATCGAACGAACGCGAATGTTTTCACTCAGCCCCGGCACGCCCGGTTTAAGTGCACACATTCCTCGAACCAAAATCTCAACTTCAACGCCAGCGCACGAGGCTTTATAAAGGGCATCGATAATTTGCTCATCAACCAGCGAGTTCACCTTGACCAGAATCTTTGCAGGTTTTCCGGCTGCCTTGTTTGCGATCTCTCGATCCATTCGCTCAACTAGGCCATCTCGAACACCATTGGGCGAAACCAAAAGCGACTTAAATTCTGCTTGGGGGGCATAGCCCGAGAGCTGGTTGAAGAGCTTGGTCAAATCTTCGCCAACCGATTCGCGAGCGGTAAGCAGCCCATAGTCTTCATAAAAACGAGCGGTCTTTGGGTTGTAGTTTCCGGTTCCGATGTGGCAATAACGCTTGAGTTGATTGCCTTCTTGGCGAATCACAAGCGCAAGCTTGCAGTGGGTCTTTAGGCCTACGATTCCATAAACAACGTGCACACCGGCTTGCTCTAGTTTGCGTGCCCAGGCGATGTTGTTTTGCTCGTCGAAGCGTGCCTTAATTTCGACCAAAGCCAAAACCTGTTTGCCCGCCTCGGCGGCAGCAATAAGTGCATCAACTATCGGCGAATCACCAGATGTGCGATACAGGGTTTGTTTGATTGCCAAAACCTTTGGGTCGGCTGCGGCTTGCTCAACAAAAGCCTGAACCGAGGTCGAGAAAGACTCGTAAGGGTGGTGCAACAGAATGTCGCGTTGGCGAAGCGCCGAAAAGATGCTGACATCTTTGTCTTCAACCGGTTTCAAGAAACGGTTGGTGATGACCTGGTGGGGTGGGTAGTGCAGATCGGGGCGCTTAAGCGAAGCGATTTCGAACAGCCCGGTTAGATCTAGTGGCGAAGGCAGGTGGTAGACATCTTCGTCTGAAATATCGAGTTCGCGAATGAGAAGTTCAAGAACTTCAGGATTAATGTCGTTAGCCACCTCGAGGCGCACCGGAGGGCCAAAACGCCGACGCAGAAGTTCTTTTTCGAGCGCCAAAAGCAGGTTTTCGCCTTCGTCTTCGTCAACTTCAAGGTCTTCGTTTCGGGTGACTCTAAAGGTGTGGTGCTGAAGCACCTGCATGCCCGGAAACAATAGCCCCAAAAATTCGCCGATGATGTCTTCGAGCGGAACAAAGCGGGCGTCGGCAACGCCGGTGTTGCCAGGAAGCCTTACAAAACGAGGCAGCAGCGGTGGCACCTTTACGCGGGCAAAGTGCTCTTTGCCGGTTTCGTTGTTGCGAACCACCACGGCAAGGTTTAGCGACAAACCAGAGATGTATGGAAATGGGTGAGCCGGGTCAACGGCAAGCGGAGTTAGAACCGGAAAAATCTGGTTCTGAAAATAATCGTGGAGCGCCGTCTTTTCGGGATCTTCGAGAGCCGACCACCGAACGATGCGAATGCCGGCATCTTTCATGCGTGGCTTTATGTCTTCGATAAACAATTGAGCGTGGCGCTCTTGTAGGCGGTGCCCCTCGCGGCTGATTTCGCTGAGCACCTCTTGAGGAGACAAGCCCGAACTCGAAGTTACGGCAAGGCCGGTGGCGATGCGGCGCTTGAGGCCGGCAACGCGCACCATGAAAAACTCATCGAGGTTGGAGGCGAAAATTGCCAAAAAGTTGACACGCTCTAGAAGGTAGAGGTTCGGGTCTTCGGCTAGCTCGAGCACGCGTTGGTTGAACGCGAGCCAACTCATCTCGCGGTCTAGATAGCGGTCAGCCGAAAACTCGGTGCCAAAATCGGGCAGTGAGATGGCCATTGTTTCTTCAGAAGACATAATGCCATCTTGCCACGCCAGGGTTGCCGGCGGGTAAACGCTTTATATAGAGTCAGCCATTTCGTGCTGATCATCGAGGTTGAATCGGTAACCAACGTTGCGAACTGTGCCAATTAGTGACTCGAGGTCGCCAAGCTTTGCTCTAAGTCTTCTGATGTGAACATCTACTGTTCGAGTACCACCAAAGTAGTCATAGCCCCAAACCTCGCTGAGCAGTTGTTCGCGGGTAAACACTCGGCCGGGGTGTTGCGCCAAAAAGCGAAGCAGCTCAAATTCTTTGTAGGTCAGGTCGAGTGGTTTGCCGTGCACCTTGGCCGAGTAGCTGTTTTCGTCGATCACAACGCCCGATGCGTGAATGCGATCATCTTTTTCGACTGCCGTCGCACGGCTGATTGCCAAGCGAATGCGAGCATCAATTTCGCCAGGCCCAGCGCCTTCAAGAATGATGTCGGTGGCGCCCCACTCGCTTGATATAGCCGCTAACCCACCTTCAGAAACCACCAAGATAATTGGGGCCGATGTTCCGGTGGTGACGAGAATTTTTGCCAACGATTTGGCGCCGGCAAGATCGCGGCGGGCGTCAAGAAAAATTAGGTCATGGCCGGGGGCGTTAACCAGGCTGGCTGGCTCGGCGGCGATTTTGCGAACTCGGTGGCTTAGAAACCCGAGCGCAGGAAGAACTTCGGTGCCGGCAAAGGCCGTTAAAACCAGAAGTTGAGCCATTTCTCTCTCCAAATCGCTTGCAACAAGTCTAAACCCATGCGTGGCGCCAGTTAAGGCATGATTAAAGGGTGAAAAATCATTGGACAGAGATCGTGTTGATCTGGGCGGCTGTTGCGATAGTTACGGTTGCGCTGGTTCTAAACGCCAGCAGCAATCAGCACGTTGAGGTTGCCTTCGGCTCCATTCTGGCTGGGGCGGTTGCACTGGTTTCGATGATTCAACTCTTTAGGGCCCAGCCCCAAGGCTTTGTGCGTCGATTGGTTTATGTAGGCGGCGGCAGCTATCTGATTTTGGCGGTCGCTACCGCCTACCTTTTCTTGAGAGGTTAGAATTTAAATATGTTGCTAGCGCTAGAAATCTTCTTCACCGGGCTCCTCGTCTTGGCTTCGTTGGCTATTGCCGGCGTTTCGGCTCTCGTGCTTTACAAGCTGTTCAAGGGTCAGAAATAGTTGTTCGTTCTTCCAGAGGGTTTGCCACTGGAGCTAACTCCGTTTGCCTTTTTAGTTGGTAAGTGGGAGGGCACGGGCGTAATTAGCTATCGTGTCAACCCCGAAGACGAAGCCCCGCTCGAACGCGAATTTAAGCAGCGCATCGAGTTTGACCACGATGGCTCAAACGCACTCACCTATGTATCAAGTGCCGAACTAACTGGCGAGAACGCATCAACGCTGCCAAGCGAAATTGGCTACTGGCGTTTAGCTCGCCCTGCGCAAGAATCTGATCACGGCCCAGGCTTCATTATTGGAACCGGCGAAGCCCATTTGAAAACTCACGAAGACCTAGAAACTCTGCGCAATGCCGAGGGGGGCTTTGACATAAGTGTTTCAACGCTGCACCCGGGTGGTGTTGCCGAGCTCTACAAGGGCAAGATCAAAGGTGCCCGAATCGACCTTGCATCGGCCCACGGAATCGCCTTCGAAGGGGCTAAAACCTACCGCCATTCAACTCGCCTCTATGGCCTGGTTGAGGGTGCGCTGCTTTGGGTTTGGGAGATCGCTTTGCCGGGCGGCGAATTAATACCTCATGCTTCAGCCCGCCTCGAACGAGTGGAGTAGGTTTTGATCGCCGCAAGCCAGCACTTCGGCAACCCGCTGGTTGAGCAACGAAAACTTGTTGAAGGCACTGCCTTGGTTTATCTCGGCGCCTGCGGAATCATTGAAGTTTCTGGCCAGGATCGGCTCGATTGGCTGCACTCGCTGCTTAGCCAAAACATCAAAAACTTGAAACCGGGGCAAAGTTGCGAAGCCTTGCTGCTCGACCCTCAAGGGCACATTGAGCAGGCAATTCATTTGGTTGATGACGGCGTTTCAATTTGGCTAATAGTCGAGTTTGAAAAACGCGAGTCATTGTTGGCTTGGTTAAACAAGATGGT
The DNA here is from genome assembly GCA_024641985.1 of Rhodoluna sp. Lineage (GTDB taxonomy): Bacteria > Actinomycetota > Actinomycetes > Actinomycetales > Microbacteriaceae > Rhodoluna. The sequence continues at coordinate 163,408 of JAHEBZ010000002.1, forward strand.
TTTCAGAATGCGTGTCGAAGTTATCGATCGCTCAGCACAATTTGCCGTGGTTGCCTCGCTTGGTTGCCCGGTGCCCAAGGTTGTCGAATCAAATGCGGTGCCGCTGGTTTGGGCAGACCCTTGGCCGGGAGTGGTTTCTGGCGGAGCGCGTTATTCGATGGCTCGACCAGCAAAGTGGCCGCTAACAGAATCTTTGGTAGCCGCGCAGGATCTCGAGTTCGTATTAAATTCGGCTGAAAAGGCCGGGCTGATGGCGCTTGAGGCTCTGCGCATTGAAGCTCACCGACCACGCATTTCGAACGAGGTAGATGAGCGCTCGCTGCCACACGAGCTCGATTGGTTGTCAACGGCGGTTCACCTCTCTAAAGGCTGTTATCGCGGTCAAGAAACCGTTGCCAAGGTGCACAACCTGGGCCATCCGCCGCGCAGATTAACATTTCTTCACCTCGATGGGTCGGGGCATTTTTTGCCTGAGGTCGGAGATGAGGTTTTTGTTGCGGGCACTGATGTGGTGCGCGGCAAAATTACCACCGCAGGACAGCACTATGAGATGGGCCCAATCGCGCTTGCGCTGCTAAGCCGTTCAACCCCCGAAGACGCCGAACTTTTGATTCGCGGGCATAGCGGCGAAATAGCTGCCACTCAAGAAGTGATTGTGCCCCAAAGCGCCGGCAAGGCAGCCGACTTGCCAAAACGAAATCTGTTGATGGGCGGGCGCCACTAATGAGGTTGCGCACCCCAAACGTGCACTGGACATTGCGTGGGTCGACCCAGCGAGTGGTTGAGTCGATTCCGCCAATCGTTCAGATTGTGCTCGGTGCCACCGCCGCATTTTCGTTTGCATATTTCGTGTTAAGTCACGCAAACCCAATTTTTTCGGTCACGGTCACAATTGCATCGCTCGGCTTCACCCGCGATGCTCGCCCTCGCAGAATTGTTGAGACGGCGTTTGGCATGGTGGTTGGCATCGCACTTAGCGAAATGTTGCTAGCCGCACTTGGCCAAGGTGTTGCGCAAATGGCGCTGGTGTTGCTGATCGCTTTGCTGGCCGCACGCTTCATCACCGGTTCGGCAGCTTTTGCTCTAACCGTGGCAATTCAAGCCATGTTGGTTTACATCATGCCGGCGCCCGAAGGCGGAGTGTTTATTCGAAGCATCGACGGGCTAATCGGTGGTGCAACCGCATTGATTTTCACCGCGCTAATTCCCCGAGACCCGCGTGGTTTGGCCATCAAAGATGCCAATAAGCTTTTTGCAATATTTCTAGACTCGCTCAACGCGCTCAAAATTGCGGTTAGAAATGTAGATGTAAAGGTTGTCGATGAAGCGCTGATTCGGGTGCGCAAATCGCAGCCGCTGGTAGATAACTGGCGGTTATCACTAGAGAGCGCAATTGCGATTGCGCGAATTTCGCCGTTTCTGCGCAAGCATCGCCACGAGTTGTTGGGTCAAGTGCGGGTGATGCGCGGAATGGACCTTGCCACGAGGAACCTTCGCGTTGTGGTTCGCCGAGTTGATTTTTTAGTTGACGACGGTGTGCCCAGGCCCTACCTTGCCGACCTTTTTGAGCAGATATCCGATGGCGTTGCGCTCTTGGCTAAGGGGCTCGAAGAACCCGGTGCGCTTGACCAAGCCGAAGTTTCGTTGAAAGCTGTGATGCATCAACTCGACCCAAAACGGTTTGGCATCGCCGATCAAATTCGCGAGGCAAGCGTGTTGCTTTTGCTTCGCCCGCTATTGGTTGACCTGCTTTGTGCCTCGGGCATGACCGAAGATGAAGCACGGGCAGAATTGCCAACCATTTAACTTGGTTTTACTGCCTGCCAATCGATGGTTAGCTCGCCAAGACGCCAGCGTTTTTTATCGCCAACCAACGGCCACCCGGCTGCCAGCAAATCTTTGCAGCAAGCAACCCAACGTTGGGCCGCCCCAAAGGCGCTAAGCCCGGCATTATTTCGCCAGGCGGCATCGAGTGCGTTTAGAAATTCATGGATGCGTTGACCGGGGGTGTTGTGGTGAATTAGTGCTTTGGGCAAACGTTCGGCCACCTTGCTTGGAAGGTCGAGTTGGTTCAGGCGCAGTGAAATGGTCAAAGTTTTTGGGCCAGATTTATCGAGTGTTATCCATGAGGCAAGTCGCCCAATTTCATCGCACGTGCCCTCGATGAGCAAACCCTCGGGGCTAAGTTTTTCGAGCATTCGATCCCACGCTGCCGCAACCTCGGTTTCGCTATATTGCCGCAGCACGTTGAAAGCTCGAATGATGGTTGCCTCTTTGCCAAGTTGGCTAGGCAATGGAACCTCAAAACCGCCATGAGTGAAGTGCAGGTTTTCGGTTGCCACCGCGAGGCCACGCTCAACGCGCTCGCGGTCAATCTCTATGCCAACCACATGAGTTGCGGGGTTTATTTTGCTCAGTCGCCCCAAAAGTTCGATAGCCGTGATTGGGCTAGCGCCAAAACCAAGGTCAACCACCACGGGCTTATCGCAAGAGCGCATCAGTGGTTGGCTGGCAATAAACCGATCAACGCGACGCAACCGGTTTGGGTTGGTCGTTCCTCGCGTGATTGTGCCCACCGGCTTCATAGTTGCCACGCATTCAAAGATAGCCGACCGCTAAACTTGAAGTTATGACTGCTAAGTACACTCTCATTCTTTTGCGCCACGGCAACTCGGTTTGGAACCAAGAAAACCTCTTCACGGGTTGGGTTGATGTTGATCTAAGCGACCAGGGTCGAGCCGAGGCGAAGCGGGCCGGCGAACTTTTGGCCGAGTCTGGCCTCAAGCCCGACTTGCTGTTCACATCGCGCCTTAAGCGTGCAATCAACACTGCGCACATCGCTTTAAACGCGGCTGAGCGCAGCTGGATCGACGTTCAGCGCGACTGGCGCCTAAACGAACGCCACTATGGCGCATTGCAAGGCAAAGACAAGGCGCAGACCCTGGCCGAATACGGCCCAGAAATGTTCCAGACCTGGCGTCGCAGCTTTGATGTTCCGCCACCGCCGATCGACGATGCCGACCAGTTCTCGCAGGCGCACGATGAACGCTACGCAGAGCTCGGCGAAAACATTCCTAAGACCGAGTGCCTCAAAGATGTTCTCGATCGCATGTTGCCATTCTGGTTGTCTGATATTCAGCCGGCGCTAAAAGCCAACAAGACCGTTTTGGTTACCGCGCATGGCAACTCACTTCGCGCATTGGTTAAGCACCTCGACGCAATCTCAGATGACGACATCGCTGAGCTCAACATTCCAACCGGTATTCCTTTGGTTTATCACCTGGATGAAAGTTTCAAGCCAGTGGTTGCCGGGGGAGAATATCTCGACCCAGAGGCTGCTGCTGCCGGAGCCGCTGCGGTTGCCGCTCAGGGCGCCAAGAAGTAATTCAAGTTACAAGTAAACCCCTTCAGCATCGGGCTGGAGGGGTTTACTTTTTGACCTGAAGTTTGTTATTCGGTCTCGTGCCAAGCACCAGTGGTTAGGTAACTCACCTTGCTCGAAATGTCTACAACGTGATCTGCGAAACGCTCGTGATAGCGACTAGCCAAAGTAACGTCTACGGTGAACATGGCGTTTTCTTTCCAATCGTCAGCCAACACAACATCAAATACGTGGCGGTGCAGGGCGTCTACACGTTCATCCTGGGCCTGAATTTCGCGGGCAAAATCGACATCGGTGTTTGCCAACAACTTGGTCACCTTGCGGGCAAGCTCAATGTCGAGTTGACCCATCTCTTCGAAAGTGCTGGTTAGGGCCGAAGGCACAGCCGAACCCGGAAACCTAAACCTAGCGATGGCGGCGATGTGGCCGGCAAGCGCGCCCATGCGCTCTAGCGAGGCCGAAATGCGAAGGGCCGAAACAAGGATGCGAAGGTCGCGAGCCACCGGTGACTGGCGAGCAAGAATGCGAATAACTAGTTCGTCGAGAGCCAAAGCCTTTTCGCCGGTTTGATCTGCAATGGCTATGGCCTCATCGGCTAGCGCCACATCGGATGTGTTGAACGCGGTAGTGGCCTTCTCGATGATGCGAGTCGCATCCTCGGCAATCTCAACCAGGCGAGTTTGCACTTCGTGCAATTGACTCTGAAATACTTCGCGCATGGGTATGCCTTTCTTAGCGTTCTGATTGACCCTTTCAGCCAAAGGTAAACAAATGACAAATTAGGGCTGAACGCCCAGAGAATATAGGTGTTGCAGGGATTCTAAGGATAGAAGGCAACCAAACCATAACCTACTGTTAATAATGTGAACGAGTTTCTGGCCAACACCTTAATTGCCGTGGCCGGCATTTCAATTGGCGTGCTCATCGGCATGCTGGTTGGTCGCGCATATCGCCAAGATCTGGCCGAGGAGTTAGAGGCGGCAACAAGCCAAGACACCGTTGCCGACACACTCGAAGTGCTTTCGACACCAGCCATTTTGCTCGATGGCGTAAACACAATAACCAGCGCTACCGCGAGCGCTGCGGTTCTTGGCTTCAAGGTCGATACGGTTTTGGTGCAACCCGAGTTGCTTCAACTAGCCAGAAAGACTCGCAAAAAGGGTGAGGCAAGTTCTGAGCAGCTCGAAATATCGGTTGGTTTATCGAGCGAGAAGTTATTTGTAAACGTGCGAGCCGGTTTGCTTAACAACGGCAAAGTTTTAATCGCCATCGAAGACTTGACCGAGTCGAAGCGCCTCGATGACACCAGGCGTGATTTCATCGCGAATATTTCTCACGAACTAAAAACGCCGATCGGTGCAATTAGTTTGCTTTCTGAGGCCTTGATCGACTCTGTAGATGACCCAGAAGTCACCAAGAAATTCTCAACCGATTTGCATCGCGAAGCGGGGCGATTGGCCAACTTGGTGCAAGACATCATTGCACTTAGCCGTCTGCAGGGCACCGAGGTTGATCGAAACGGGCAGCTTGTCGACATGGCATCGGTGGTCGAAGAGGCCGTTGATCGAAATCAGGTATTGGCATCACAACGCAAGGTAAAGATCAAGGTCGACACAAAGAAAATGATCGATGTTATCGGCGACCGCGAACTTTTGGTTACCGCTGTCAAGAATCTTGTTGAAAACGCAATCCTCTACTCGGATGAGGGCAGCCAGGTTGGTATTGGCCTGCGCCAGAAACACGGAATAGCTGCGGTAGCGGTTGCCGATAGTGGCATTGGCATTTTGCCAGAGCACCAAGACAGAATTTTCGAACGTTTTTATCGGGCAGACCCTTCGCGCTCGCGCCAAACGGGTGGCACGGGTTTGGGTCTGGCAATTGTGAAGCACGTTGCGCTAAAGCACAGGGGCGATGTGCAGCTGTTTTCGCAACCCGGATTAGGTTCTACTTTTACTTTTAGAGTGCCGATTGCCAAGCAAAAAATTACCACGAGCAAGGATGACGAATGACAAAAATTTTAGTCGTTGAAGACGAAAAATCTCTTCGCGAGCCGCTGGTTTATCTTCTTCAAAAAGAGGGATATGAGGTTATCGAGGCGGAGGATGGCACGCAGGCGCTTGAAAAATTTGCCACTAAGGGTGCCGATCTAATTTTGCTCGACCTCATGTTGCCTGGTGTAAGTGGCAACGAGGTTTGCCGTCAGATTCGACAAAGCTCGGCCGTGCCGATCATCATGCTCACAGCAAAAGACTCAGAAATCGACAAGGTTGTTGGCCTTGAACTTGGCGCCGATGATTATGTAACCAAACCCTATTCAACACGCGAACTTTTGGCGCGCATGAAAGCAATTCTTCGACGCCTGTCTGAGTCGAGCCCGGTGGTAGCCGCAGACGGTGTCATTGAGGCTGGGCCAGTGCGCCTAGACAGTGAACGCCACGTGGTTTCGGTGCACGGCACTAAAGTGGCGATGCCGCTCAAAGAGTTTGAGCTTCTCGAATTGCTGATGGAGAACATCAATCGAGTGCTTACCAGGGGTCAGATTATCGATCGAGTGTGGGGCCCAAATTATTTTGGCGACACCAAGACCCTCGACGTGCACGTGAAGCGCATCCGCTCAAAAATCGAGGATGACCCAGCCAGGCCGGTGCACCTGTTAACCGTGCGTGGGCTCGGTTATAAATTCGAGGCTTAGCTAAAACCTAGTGATCGGTTTCTTCGGCAGCAGGCTCGGTGGCCTCTGGTGAAGGCTCGATGCTTGAAGAGCCAGGCAGGCTTGCCACAAGCTCTTTGTATTCTGCCAAAGTGCCATCCATAATCGGCACGCGAATTTCTTTGCCGGTGCCGTTCGCTTCGATTACGAAGATGTTGGCAATCTGCCCGGCCTTGCCAGCCAAGTCGATGATCAGGGCAGAGTTTCCGTTGTAGCCAAGGTCAAGTTTTTGACCAGGCAACAGGCTAAAGGCAACCTCGCGCTTTTTGGCGCTGGCTTCATCGGTGTATTGAATCTTGAAGGTCGTTGCGGTTGCGCCTGAGTTCACGATTGAACCGAATAGGGCCTCGCCACCGTTGCCATTGGTTAGGTAAATGAAGTTACGAACCTTCACGTTCTCAAGGTTGATCTGAGCGCCATCGCTAGGTGCATAAACCTCGATCGAAGCGATCGGGCTCATGAATCCGCAGCCAGATGTGCCTAGCAAAAGTGATGCAGCGATGCCAACAGCGGCGAACTTACGGATGATCAATTTTCCTCCTGAGAAGCGATTTAGGTCGCCTCCAGTTTACTCCTTTAGATAACGGGCTTCCTGTGGTAAAATTGGTCTTTCTGAAGGGAATCACCCACATGAAGTTTGAAGTCGGCGAAACAGTCGTATACCCGCACCACGGTGCAGCACAAATTATCGAGGTCGCTGACCGCACCATTCGTGGTGAAACCAAGCTTTACCTACAGCTCAAGGTTGCTCAGGGCGACCTAACTATTTGGGTTCCCGCCGAAAACGTTGAGATGGTCGGCGTTCGCGACGTAATCGACAAAAAGGGCGTTGAACAGGTGTTCTCGGTGCTTCGTGCAGAGTTCACCGAAGAGCCAACCAACTGGTCTCGCCGCTATAAGGCAAACCTCGAAAAGCTTGCTTCTGGCGATGTGGTCAAAGTTTCAGAAGTCGTTCGCGACCTATGGCGTCGCGATCAAGACCGAGGTCTTTCGGCCGGCGAAAAGCGCATGCTAGCCAAGGCTCGTCAAATTCTTGTGTCAGAGCTTGCTCTTGCTCGCAAGGTCGACGAAGTCAAGGCTTCGGCAACTCTCGACGAAGTTCTAGCTTCTTAACAGGCAGGCCAAGGCATGACCAATCGCGACATCGCGGTAGTGGTTGTGGCCGCAGGTCGTGGTGAGCGTTTAGGCGCCTCAAAGCCAAAGGCCTTCGTCGACTTAGTCGGCAAGCCGCTGCTATCGCACGCAATCGAATCCATCGCAGCTTTGCCGCACCTGGCGCAGCTGATAATTGCCGTGCCCGCATCGCACCTCATCGAAGCCAACGACGTGGCTAATGAGCTTGTTGTCGACGGCGATGTGCAACTCGACATCGTGGTTGGTGGTCAAACTCGCCAAGCCTCTATCTCTAATGCACTTGCCGTTTTATCGCCCGGTGCAGGGGTTGTGCTTGTGCACGATGCCGCGCGCGCCATGACTCCAACCTCTGTGTTTTCAAGAGTTGCTAATTCGGTTCGTGAAACCGGCCTTTCTACGGTGCCGGTCATCAAAATTGCCGACACAATAAAGCGCATTGATGGCGATTTGGTTCGTGAAACAATCGATCGAAATATTCTTCGTGCCGCTCAAACACCTCAAGGGTTTGTGGCTGCCGATTTGGTTCGGGCCTATGCCGAGGCAAAAGCCGAATACACCGATGATGCGGCGCTTATGCAAGCCGCCGGCCTTGAGGTGCGCGCGGTTGAGGGGCATGACCAAGCCTTTAAAGTGACCACCCCCGAAGATCTGGCGGCCGCAGAAATGCGATTTGGTGGACACTATCGCTCGGGCATCGGCACCGACGTTCACCGCTTTAGTCAAAACTCTGACAAACCGCTTTATCTGGGCACCATAGTTTGGCCAGGCGAGCGTGGCCTCGATGGCCACAGCGACGGCGATGCGGTTAGCCACGCCATTGTTGACGCAATGCTTTCGGCAGCCGGCCTTGGCGATATCGGTTCAAATTTCGGTGTCGACCGCCCAGAGTTTGCCGGTGCCAACGGAAAAGTTTTTATCGAAGGTGCGCTTGAGCTGCTTCGCGAGGCCGGTTTCGCTGTGCAAAACGTGGCTGTTCAAATCATCGGCAACCGTCCAAAGGTGGCTCCAAATCGTTTGGTGGTTGAACAGGCATTGACGGCAATCATCGGTGCCCCGGTTGCGCTATCTGCAACCACAACCGATGGGCTGGGGTTCTTGGGCAACACAGAGGGTGTGGCCGCAGTGGCAACCGCGCTGATTGCTGAATCAAGGGCCTTTAGAGCCTCTGACGATAGGCTGGCAAAGTGAGCCTGAGCCTATTTGATTCGAAATCGCAGAGCCTGCGAAGCTTTGAGCCCATCGTTGCTGGCCAAGTTGGTATTTATCTTTGTGGCCCAACCGTTCAGGGTCTTCCTCACGTTGGGCATCTTCGGTCTGCGTTGGTTTATGACCAACTTCGCCGATGGCTCGAGGCAAAGGGCCTTGCTGTCACCTTGGTTCGCAACATAACCGACATCGACGACAAGGTTCTCGAAAACGCCAAAGCAACCGGCGAGCAGTGGTGGGCGCTTGCCTATCGCTTTGAACAAGAATTTAATCGGGTCTACCAGGTCGTTGGCATTGCCGCGCCAACCTATGAACCGCGGGCAACCGGTGCAATCCCCGAAATGATCGCTTTGATTCAAAAGTTGATCGAGCGAGGCTTTGCCTATCAAGCCGATGACGGTTCGGCAAATGTCTATTTTGCCGCTGGCAAGTGGGCCAATTATGGTGAGCTAACCAATCAGCGCATCGATGACATGGCCGACGACGCTGATGCCGAATCGCGAGGCAAGCGCGCTCCGCATGATTTTGCGCTCTGGAAGGCCCACAAAGTTGGCGATGCAGATTCGGCAGCCTGGAACACGCCTTTTGGTCTAGGCCGCCCTGGCTGGCACATCGAGTGTTCTGCAATGGCAACCAAATACCTTGGCAGCAAATTCGACATCCATGGCGGCGGGCTTGACCTAAGGTTTCCGCATCACGAAAACGAGCTTGCCCAATCGGGGGCTGCCGGAGACGAATTTGCTAATTTCTGGCTGCACAACGGGCTCGTAAATGTGGCTGGTCAAAAGATGTCAAAGTCTCTGGGCAACTCAATATTTGCAGCAGACCTGTTGGCGTTGGCAAGGCCTGCGGCAGTTCGCTATTACCTCGGCTCGGCCCACTATCGCTCGGTGCTCGATTATCACGAGGGTGTTCTTGATGAAGCGACTGCTGCATTGGGTCGCATCGAAACCTTCCTTGCAAGGGCCGATCGTGCCGGCGCTAAAATTGCTATCGGCAACTCGTTACTTGCGGCCGTGCCGGCAGCTTTTATTGCAGCCATGGATGCCGACCTAGCGGTTCCGACCGCTCTGGCCGTGTTGCACGACACCGTTCGCGATGGCAACAGTGCTATCGACCTGGCAAACCTGTCAGATGTTTCTGCGGCTGCAACTTCGGTTCGAGCCATGCTTGCGGTGCTCGGAATCGACCTCGATATGGCTGAAGCGCCAACTTCGGGCAACGAACAGGCTTTGGATCAACTCATCCAAGGCCTAATTAGCGAGCGCAACGCAGCGCGCGCGGCAAAAGACTTTGCGCGTTCAGACGCGATCAGAGACCAACTAAAGGCAGCGGGCATCACTCTTGAAGACGCCGCCGAATCAACGTATTGGAGTGTCAACTAATGGCAGCAAAACCGGGTCGCCCAGGAGCGGCAAAAAACAAAAAGGGCGGCCGTGTTGGCACCGGCGGCAACGGAAAGCAGGCACTTGAAGGCCGCGGACCAACCCCGAAGGCTGAGGATCGCCCGTATCACAAGGCTTATAAGGCTAAGGCCGCTGCCGAAAAGCACAAGCAGGCAACCGGCGCAGTAACCGTTCGTCGCGGTGAATACTTGGCGCCGGCTGCCCGCACTGCAGGCTCTGCCGGAGCTGCAGCTCGTTCGGGTCAGCGTGTGGCCAAGGCCGCCGATGCCTCAGAGGTTTTGTCTGGCCGCAACTCGGTTGTCGAGGCGCTGCGCTCGAAGGTTCCTGCTACCGCTCTGTTTATTGCCTCTCGAATCGAGATGGACGAGCGCGTTAAAGAAGCTATCAAAATTGCCGGCTCGCGAGGCATCGCGGTAAACGAAATTACTCGCCCCGAAATGGACCGAATGACCGGTTTCGATTCGGTTCACCAGGGTATCGCGCTGCAGGTTCCGCCTTATAAATACCAGCACCCAATGGAGCTGCTCGACCTAGTTTTGGCAAGAGGCCAGAAGCCGTTGTTCGTCGCGCTTGACGGCATCACCGACCCACGCAACCTTGGCGCGATCATCCGTTCGGTTGCCGCATTCGGTGGCCAAGGCGTAATTTTGCCTCAGCGCCGCTCAACCGGTGTGACTGCCTCGGCCTGGAAGACCTCGGCTGGCGCCGCAGCTCGCGTGCCAGTTGCACTTGCTGCAAACTTGAATGCCACTTTGAAAGAGTTCAAGAAGCGCGGTGTGTTTGTAGTTGGTCTTGATGGCGACGGCGACATGAGCCTGCCTAATTTTGAGTTGTCTACCGAACCATTGCTTTTGGTGGTTGGTTCTGAAGGTAAGGGCTTGTCGCGTTTGGTTACCGAAAACTGCGATGCAGTGCTTTCGATTCCAATTGCGCGCGACACCGAATCGCTAAACGCCGGCATTGCTGCTTCGGTCACGTTGTATGAAGTGTCTAAGCGTCGCGCTGCCTTGAAGCGCTAGGTTCAAACTAAACCAGGTCTCGCCAGTCCACTTCGTCGTCGTCTTCGGCAACCACAATGGTTCCTGAGGGCACGGCGTTTGGCAGCGTTATCGCCTCGGTTAGCGGCGAAAGATATGCTTCTTCGTCGCGACGATTAACCAAAACGTTGTCGATATATGAGTGCACTGCCTCATCGACAGAAACATCGCGGTTCTGGTTCTCAGACATATACCAGCGGTGTTCGAGCACCTGGTGATAAATTTCGGCCGGCTCTAGGCGGCCACCTAAGTCTCGAGGAATCGCCGTTACGACTGGTTCGAATGATCGACTCAGCCACTCGTGAGCCAAAACCTCTTCGTCGGCGCCGGGGCGAGGGTGTTCGACGCGATATTGGTCTAGATCGTTTAGCAAACGTCTTGCTTGGTTCTCTTCAACATCAAGGCCCGTTAAACGAATCAGGCGTCGGGTGTGGTGACCCGCGTCGACAACCTTTGGTTGAATCTTTACCTTTGTGCCCGAAGCATCGGTTTTTATGGCCAATTCTTCGATGTCAAAACCAAGTTCGTTGAGTCGGTCAACGCGGCGGTTGATTTTCCAGCGATCGGCGGCCTCAAAGGTTTCGGCTGCCGTAAGTTCGGTCCAAAGTTCGCGATATTTGGCAACGATGCGCTCGCTCGTGGCCAAGGCATCTACGCCGGGGGTAGCGTGCCCGCTCGCAATCAAATCCATCAGTTCGCCAGCAATGTTGACTCTGGCAATCTCTAGGTCGTTTTCGCGCTGACCGTTAGATAAACCAGTGTCATAGAGGTGACCGGTCTCGGCGTCGACCAGGTAAGCCGCAAATGAGCCAGCATCGCGACGAAAGAGGGTGTTTGATAGCGAAACATCGCCCCAGAAAAAACCGGCGATGTGCAACCGAGCCAAAAGCAAAGCTAAAGCGTCAACAAGGCGGGTAGCCGTTTCGGGCCGAAGGCCCTGTGACCACATTGCGCGGTAAGGCAGCGAAAATTTTAGGTGGCGAGTAACGAGCACCGAGAGCAGTTCTTCGCGATCGGTGGTCTCGCGGCCATTAATGATTGCAAATGGTTCAACGCAGGGCACATCAAGTTTTTGAAGTTGCTTGAGCATGTCATATTCGCGTTTGGCAAGCTCGGGCAGAGTTTCTTTGATGGCCACCACGTGGTCGTTGAGGTGGGCGAATCTGACAGTGTGGCGGCTCAAGCCTTTTGGCAGAGCTGCAATGTTTTCAGTCGGCCAATCCTCTAATGGCAAATGCCACGGTAGATCCAGCAATGCTGGCTCTACCGTGGCAGCCGTAATGTCTAGTGAGCTCACTAGTTGAGGCGCTCGCCCGACTCTACGTCGAACAGGTGCACGATGCCGCCCTCTGGCTTCAAGAAGACCTTGTCGCCGGCGTGTGGGTGAACGCGGCCGTCAACGCGAGAAACCACGTCTTGGTCGGCGCCATCGATGTTGGTGTGACCGTATAGGAAGCCGTCGGCTCCTAGTTCTTCGATAACGTCGACATCAACTGCGATGCCTTCGCCGGTCGAAACGGTTAGGTTTTCTGGGCGAATACCGACGGTGATGGTCTTCGCGTTGGTCTTCGCAAGAATCGCACTGTCAATCGGCAGCACTACGGTTCCGAACTGAACTCCGCCGTCAACGATTGGAAGCTGAACCAAGTTCATGGCGGGTGAGCCAATAAAGCCAGCCACGAATACGTTCTGAGGGGTTTCGTATAGTTCGCGTGGGGTGGCTACCTGCTGCAGCAAGCCATCCTTTAGAACTGCAACGCGGTCACCCATGGTCATTGCTTCAACCTGGTCGTGGGTTACATAAACGGTGGTTACACCAAGGCGGCGCTGAAGCGATGCGATCTGGGTGCGGGTCTGAACGCGAAGCTTGGCGTCGAGGTTCGAAAGTGGCTCATCCATTAGGAACACCTGAGGCTTGCGAACGATTGCGCGCCCCATGGCTACGCGCTGGCGCTGACCACCAGAAAGGGCCTTTGGCTTGCGGGCTAGGTATGGCTCTAGGTCAAGAAGCTTTGCTGCCTCTAGAACGCGAGCGGCACGCTCTTCTTTGCTAACACCGGCAATCTTCAGAGCAAAGCCCATGTTCTCGGCCACGGTCATGTGTGGGTAAAGAGCGTAGTTCTGGAAGACCATTGCGATGTCGCGGTCTTTTGGTGGGGTGTCGGTTACATCGCGGTCACCAATGCGAATGTGACCGGCGTTTACCTCTTCAAGGCCTGCAAGCATGCGCAGGGTGGTTGACTTGCCACAGCCTGATGGGCCAACCAAGACCAAGAACTCGCCGTCTTTGATCTCGAGGTTGATCTTGTCAACAGCTGGGCGCACGCCGCCTGGGTAGAGGCGGGTGGCGTTATCGAATGTTACTGATGCCATTTTTCTTATTCCTTCACCGGCAGGTACGTGCCGGACGATCCGTTGTGATAGAAACCCCGCCAGCGGTGCCAACAGGTAATTCAATTATTGCACCGAGCTGGCCTCGTCTAAACTATTCGAGAGCCCTAGAAGGCACCGGTTTTATAACATCGAGGAATTCATGACATCAAACCAGAGCAAGCCAACCCGTTCAGAGCAGCGCGAAATCGCAAGAGCTAAGGCGCGCGAAGTGCGCGATCAGCAGCAAAAAGGCGCTCGCCGCAAGAAGCTCGGCATTCAAGTTGGTCTGGGTGTTGTGATTCTTGGCATTGCCACAGCTATTACCTTTGCGATCTCGAGCGGCACCAACAGCAACGCTGGCAACCTAACCCCAGCAAATTTCTCGTTCAACGATGGCATAAAAATCGGCACGAACCTAGAGGCTTTCACACCAACTTCTACACCTTCGCCTGCGCCAAGTGCGGGTTCGGCCCCGATTCCAAACATTGCGATTTATCTTGATTACCAGTGCCCGGTTTGTCAGGCGTTCGAGGTGCCTAACCAGTCTCAAATTGAGAGCTGGGTAAAGGCGGGCCTTGCAACCCTCGAGCTGCACCCAATTTCATTCTTAGATACACGCGGTTCGCTCAACGAATATTCGAGCAGGGCAGCCAACGCGGCAATCTGTGTAGCCGAAAACTCGCCTAACAACTTCTTTGCCTACAACTCGTGGCTATTTGAGAACCAGCCAGCCGAGGCCACCTATGGCCCCGAGAATGATGCACTGATTGAGGGCGCCAAGAAGCTTGGTGTTTCTAACTTTGAGCAGATCTCAACTTGTATCAAAGAAAAGTCATATGCCAATTGGATTTCCACCACCACCACCAAGGCGCTCAGTGAAAATGTGCCTGGCACCAAGTTGAAAGTAGAAGGAACTCCGTTCATTCTGGTCAACGGTCAGCCATACACCTGGACAACTGGCGAAGAGCTGATCAACCCAGCTCGTTTCGCCCAGTTCAAAGACAGCGTTGTAAACAACTAACTTGCAGGTATGCAAAAACCCCAGAGGAAACTCTGGGGTTTTTTGTTTGAGCCGACTAGCAAAGACTGCGAGGCAGTCTTTGAATGTCCCCTAGGCAATTAAAAAATTTGAGCCGACTAGCAAAGACTGCGAGGCAGTCTTTGAATGTCCCCTAGGCAATTAAAAAATTTGAGCCGACTAGGGGACTTGAACCCCTAACCCCCGTATTACAAGTACGGTGCGCTGCCAATTGCGCCAAGTCGGCTTGTTGCCGAAGCAACCTTATAAGCCTACTATTAACCGCCGAGTTCGCTGAGCGCTGAGAATACCAAAAACGCTGGCCAAACAATTGCCTTTAAAATTCCAAGCGTGCCCGTCCAAAAGTCGGTGGCGCTTGAGATGTAAAAGATGGCTGCACCGACAAAGCCCAAGAAATAAACCCCGCCGCCGGTGCTGGCTCGTTTATTGCCCCACTTCTTTTCGGCCCAGGCTTTAAATTCATCATTGTTTTCGCTCATTTAGTTAACCTACGCCCTAGTCCTCGTTGAAAGTAATGCTGACTGAGTTGATGCAGAATCGATCGCCCGTGGGCGTTTGGGGAGCATCTTCGAACACATGCCCAAGGTGGCAACCGCAGGCTGCACAGCGAACTTCGGTTCGCAACATTCCGTGGCTGCGATCCTCGATAAGTTCGACGGCATCACCAGCTTTGGGTTCATAAAAACTCGGCCAGCCGCAGTGCGAATCAAACTTGGTTTGGCTTTTGAAAAGTTCGGCCCCGCAGCCTTTGCAAGAAAACGTTCCTACTCGGTGTTCTTCCAGCAATTCGCCGGTGTAGGCACGCTCGGTTCCTGCCTGGCGCAACACATGAAATTCAAACTCAGTTAACTCGTTTTGCCATTGCTCATCGGTCTTCTTAATTGGATAGTCCACATCGTGCCTTTCGTTGCCTAATATTAAGCATGCCCAATTGGGTGTTTGATTCTATAAAGCAGGATTCATGTCGCAAAAGTTCCCATCAGACGAATTCGATGCTGTCGAGCCGCATGGCGGCCGGCATCGCGAGCGTCGCACTGCTAAACACCGCCTCATCGAATGGGTGCGAATCTTTGTGGCAGCCGCGCTCGTAGCTGGCGCGGGTTATGGCGTGCTCAAAATCGTTGACAATGCCAGCATGTATACCGGCGACATCAGCTTTGGCACAGCCTCGCAGGCGCCTGCAATCACAGACCCGGGAGTGAACGTGCTGGATGGCAAAGTTGGCGATTTGGGCGTAAAGGTCGGTGAGGCGCTTAAGGCGGCCGGTTTTAACGTTCTGACGGCAATCAACCTAGTCGACAAAGACGACAATCTGATCAAGGTAAAAGCCACCAAGATTTTTATCACCGACGAAGCCTTCACGGCCGAAGCCTCAGATTTAGCCAAGGCGATTGGCGACTATCCAATCGAAATTTCGACCGAATACGTTGGGCCAATAACTTTGGTTTTGGGTGAAGATTTCGTTTTGAAGGGCAACTAGACCTTATAACCCTTTGATAACCTCTGGTAAATTTGTGGGTTCGCCTCTATCTTCTGGCCGTTATTGGGGCTAGTCTTGAAACTGGTCGTAGCAGTATCCGTAGCAACAGCTCTTTTCTATGCGACTCAACCGGGCATATAGTCACGGTTGTTCATATAGCAACAGGAGTAAAGCAATGGCACAAGGTACCGTCAAGTGGTTTAACGCTGAAAAGGGTTTCGGCTTCATCACTCAGGATGGCGGAGCGGACGTTTTCGTTCACTTCTCAGCAATCCAGTCAGATGGCTACAAGGAGCTTAAGGAAAACCAGCGCGTTGAGTTCGAAGTAAAGAACGGCGACAAGGGTCCTCAGGCAGACAACGTACACGTAATCTAAGCGACCGCCTAGATTTCGAAAATGCCCTTCCCTTCGGGGGAGGGCATTTTTCTGTTTGGGTCACGCTTGCACTCTCATGGGGAGAGTGCCAAAATAGTGTTAGCACTCAAACGCATCGAGTGCTAAATACTTACAGGAGATTGAAACCAAAATGGCAAAAATCATTCACTTCAACGAGGAGGCCCGTCGCGGCCTAGAGCGCGGTCTAAACATCCTCGCTGACACCGTAAAGGTGACCCTCGGCCCACGTGGTCGTAACGTCGTTCTAGAAAAGAAGTGGGGCGCCCCAACCATCACAAACGATGGTGTTTCGATTGCCAAAGAGATCGAGCTTGACGACCCGTTTGAGCGCATTGGCGCCGAGTTGGTTAAAGAAGTAGCCAAGAAGACCGATGACGTTGCTGGCGACGGCACCACCACCGCAACCGTTTTGGCCCAGGCTCTAGTGCGCGAAGGCCTTCGCAACGTTGCTGCCGGCGCAGATCCAATCAGCCTTAAGAAGGGCATCGAGAAGGCTGTTCAGGCAGTTATCGCCGAGCTAATCAACAACGCCAAGCCAGTCGAAACCAAAGAGCAAATCGCAGCAACCGCGTCTATCTCTGCTGGCGACACCCAAATCGGTGACCTAATTGCCGAGGCAATCGACAAGGTTGGTCGCGAGGGTGTTGTAACCGTTGAAGAGTCGAACACATTCGGAATCGAGCTTCAGCTAACCGAGGGTATGCGCTTCGACAAGGGTTACATCTCGGCATACATGGTCACCGACCCTGAGCGCCAAGAGGCCGTTCTAGAGGATGCCTATGTTCTAATCGCTAACTCAAAGATCTCAAACATCAAAGACCTTCTGCCTATCGTTGACAAGGTGATCCAGGCTAACAAGCCACTTTTGATCATCGCCGAAGACATCGATGGCGAAGCCCTTGCTACCCTGATCGTCAACAAGATTCGCGGCATCTTTAAGTCGGTTGCGGTTAAGGCACCTGGCTTTGGCGACCGCCGTAAGGCAATGCTGCAAGACATCGCAATCTTGACCGGGGCACAGGTTATCTCTGAAGAAGTTGGCCTAAAGCTCGAGGGTGCAACTCTCGACTTGCTAGGTCGTGCTCGCAAGGTGGTAATCACCAAGGATGAGACCACCATTGTTGAGGGTGCCGGCGACAACGACATGATTGCCGGTCGCGTTGAGCAGATTCGTCGCGAGATCGAGAACACCGACAGCGACTATGACCGCGAGAAGCTGCAAGAGCGTCTAGCCAAACTTGCCGGCGGTGTAGCAGTTATTAAGGCTGGTGCAGCAACCGAGGTTGAGCTTAAAGAGCGCAAGCACCGCATCGAAGATGCTGTGCGCAACGCTAAGGCTGCGGTCGAAGAGGGCATTGTTGCCGGTGGTGGCGTTGCGCTGCTTCAGGCTGGCAAGACCGCATTCGAGAAGCTAAACCTAACCGGCGATGAAGCAACCGGAGCAAACATTGTTCGCGTTGCAATCTCGGCTCCGCTAAAGCAGATCGCAATCAACGCTGGCCTCGAGCCAGGTGTTGTTGCCGAGAAGGTTGCCTCGCTTCCTTCAGGCCAGGGCCTAAACGCTGCTACCGGTGAATATGTTGACATGCTTCAGGCAGGAATCAACGACCCAGTTAAGGTAACTCGCTCTGCATTGCAGAACGCTGCCTCGATCGCTGGTTTGTTCTTGACCACCGAGGCCGTTGTAGCCGAGAAGCCAGAGCCAGCCTCAGCTGCACCAGCAGCTCAGGGTGGAGGCATGGACTTCTAAGAGTTCTATTTCAAATGGGCGGTCACTTCGGTGGCCGCCCATTTGCCTTAACCAGTCATGCGTGACCTGCTTGGCAGAGCATGTTGCATCGAGTTAAAGAAATAATCTTTGATTGGCAAACTCGATTTCTGAATATTGAGTGGCCGCTGTTGCAAGTGCTCTGCCAACTTCGGCAAGCTGTGCATCAACAGTGGCGTTGGTTGTCTTCCATCGGTTGGTTAGCTCTTGAAAACTATTGGCGGCAGCGCCTGTCCAGGATGACTGCAACCCAACCAGTTGCGCATAGAGGTTATCGCTCTCGTGGCTAAGCCTTGCGATAGTGCTTTGAATCGCTAGAGTTGCCGCCATTACGCGTTCGCTGTCAACACTGAATTGAGTCATACCTAGAGTTTGCTCGGCAGTGAATGCGGCGCGGTGGCGAACGCCAAATCTGTGGATTATTTCTTTGGAATTGAGATGCGGAATGTTGCTCCGCCACCCGGAGTTTCTTCGCAAACGATTGTGCCGCCGTGGCGCTCGACGATTGTTGCCACTATCGAAAGGCCAATGCCAGAGCCGCCTGTCTCGCTGTTTCGGGAGTTGTCTACACGATAGAAGCGTTCAAAGATTTTGGTGCGAAGTTGCTCGGCAACACCCTCGCCGTGATCGCGCACTTCTATGAAGGCATGCGACTTATTTTCGTGCAGAGCAATCTCGATGGAGGCTCCCTCTGGTGAGAACCTAGAAGCATTGGCAAGCAGATTTGTTAGCACTTGCCTTAACGAGCCGGCATCGGCAAGCACTCTCAGCTGCGCATCTTCGGCAAACTGGAGGCCAGATTGATCTGTGACTAATATTTTGCGTTGCCCATCGGCCGCCGAGGCATCTTTTGCCGAATCCAGCGAGAGCGATATTAAATCGGTAGGGGCCTTGGTCAATTTTGCGGATTCATCGAGGCGAGCAAGAGTGAGAAGGCTCTCGACGAGGCCGGTCATTCGAATTGCTTCGCTCTCGATTCTGGCCATCGCTTCGGCAACCTGGGCAGGCTTCTTAAGCGCACCCATACGGTAGAGCTCGGCATACCCTCGAACAGAAACCAGGGGAGTGCGCAACTCATGGCTAGCATCTGAAACGAAGCGGCGCATTTGATCGACAGTTTTATTTCTGGATTGCAAGGCGGTTTCGATGCCATCTAACATGCTGTTCAATGCCCGGTTTAATCGTGCGATTTCGGTTTTTCCGGATCGCTCGATTAGACGCTGCGAAATGTCGCCGGCGGCAATGGCCTCGGCAGTGCGCTCAACTTCGTTCAATGGTCGCAAGGCTGAAGATATCGTGAACCAAATACTCAAACCGGCGAGCATCAAAAGCAAAATGCCAAATCCTCCACCGATTCCGGCATATTGGTTTAGCAATGCCTGATTGGCTCCCGTGGGAAGTGCCACCACAATTGAGCCCGGCATAGAATGCAGTTGCAGCGCGACCATGCGCCATTCGGCGCGAATAACCTGATTGCCCGTTACGCCTCGCGAATCGACATCGAAGGGTAAGCCCTTGCTTTCGACCACAGACGCAAGGTTGAATTTGGTCAGGTTTGGCACGCTCTTTTTGCCGTCGGTCGACGAGACCAACCCAATAAGCAGTTGCCCATCGATATCTAGGTATGCGATATAAAAATCGCTAGGTAGCGGCGGCAATTCGAGCAGGTGGTTGGCAAGCCGCGCCTCGATCAGAGCGGGGTCTTCGTCGCGCAAAGCCTCTGCGGTGCTGGTCAGAAGGCTGTCGGTGTTGCTTTGCAGGTATGTCTTAAGCAGTGACACTGTGCCAAAGCTAGACACCAACAGCAGTATGCCAATTAGCGCAACCGAGAGCGTAGTCAACTTGGCTCGAAGCGAAATGCGCTCCCAAGCCAAACTAACCTTTTCGTTCACTGTTAGCCGTTCTTTGCAGATTTGTACATGTAGCCAACTCCGCGCTTAGTTTGAATCAGCGGCTCGGTGGTAAGCGGGTCAAGTTTTTTGCGCAGATAAGATACGTAAGATTCGACAATGCCCATCTCGCCATTAAAGTCGTATTCCCAAACATGATCGAGAATTTGAGCCTTGGTGAGAACCCGATTGGGGTTCGACATCAAAAATCTAAGCAACTTGTATTCGGTTGGGCTTAGATCGATAAGCTCATCGTTTACAAACACTTCGTGGGCATCTTGATTGATCTTGATTTCGCCAACCTCGAGCACCGATTCTTCGATGGTGGCCTGCTTGGTGCGGCGCAGAATTGCATGAATGCGGGCAACAATCTCGTCGAGGCTAAACGGCTTGGTCATGTAGTCATCGCCACCAACGGTTAAGCCGGTGATTTTGTCTTCGGTTTCGTCGCGAGCTGTTAAGAACAGAACCGGGGCCATGATGCCCATCGAGCGTAGTTTTTTGGTGACGCTAAAGCCATTCATATCGGGCAGCATCACATCGAGCAAAATGATGTCGGGTTCGCCCTTTTCGGCCGCATGAACGGCATCGGCACCGTTGCCTACAGCGTGCACGCTAAAGCCGGCAAAGCGCAAGCTAGTGGCCAACAAGTCGCGGATGTTTGGTTCGTCGTCGACGACTAAAACTTTTACGTTTTCCATAATCCAAATATCACAGGGTTATCTGAGAGATTGCTGTGAGCAATCTGAGAGCGGGTGGTGAGTTTGGTTGATCGCTATAAAGGAAGTTCGAGTTTCTAGAGCTCGTGGGCGTCGATGATTTCGTAGCTGTAGCCCTGTTCGGCTAGAAAGCGCTGTCGGTTTTGGGCGAAATCTTGATCGACGGTGTCTCGGGTGATGATTGTGTAAAAACTCGCGCTGCGACCATCGGCCTTTGGGCGCAAGAGTCGGCCAAGGCGCTGGGCTTCTTCTTGACGACTGCCATAGGAGCCTGAAATTTGAATAGCAACCGAAGCCTCCGGGAGGTCGATTGAGAAGTTTGCAACCTTGCTAACTACGAGGGTGTTTATTTTGCCGGTTCTAAATTCATCGAACAAGCGCTCGCGCTCATCGATCGGCGTTTCTCCCGTGATTTCAGGCACCTTTAGCGCGCCAGAAACTGCGTGAATTTGATCTAAATACTGGCCAATCACCAAAGTTGGCTCGCCCTTGTGCTTGTTCATCAGCGCGGTAATCACCGGGATTTTTATCGGGCTAGTTGCTGCAATTCGGTAGCGTTCATCTTGGCTGGCGATGGCATAGTTGAGCCGTTCTTCGTCTTGCATATCAACACGCACTTCGAAGCAAGCGGCCGGAGCTATGTAACCCTGTGCCTCGATTTCTTTCCAGGGCGCATCGAATCGTTTAGGGCCGATTAGCGAGAACACATCGCCCTCTTTGCCATCTTCGCGAACCAACGTTGCAGTGAGCCCGAGTCGGCGACGAGCCTGCAAATCTGCGGTCATCTTAAAAATAGGCGCAGGAAGCAAGTGAACTTCGTCATAAACGATCAAACCCCAGTCGTTTGCGTTCAGCAGCGCCAGGTGAGCGTATTCGCTCTTACGTTTGGTCGTCAAGATTTGATAGGTGGCGATTGTTACCGGCTTGACTTCTTTCATCGAGCCCGAGTATTCGCCGATTTCATCCTCGGTTAAGGTTGTCCGCTTGAGCAATTCGCTCTTCCACTGCCGGGCCGAAACGGTGTTAGTTACCAAAATCAAAGTGTTTGTTTTGGCAACGGCCATGGCTGCTGCACCAACAATAGTTTTGCCTGCACCACACGGCAGAACTACAACGCCAGAGCCGCCGGCCCAAAATTTCTCGACCGCCTGATTTTGATAGTTGCGAATTTGCCAATCGCCCTGGGCTAGGGAAATGTCGTGCGGTGTGCCCTCTGCGTAGCCGGCAAAATCTTCGGCTGGCCAGCCAAGCTTCAGCAACTCTTGTTTGACTTGCCCTCGTGCCCAAGGCTGAATGCGAAATGCTTCGTTCGAAATAGGGCCATCGAGAAGTTCAGAAATTTTGCGGTGTCTGCTGGCCTCGAGCAGAATGGCGCGGTCGGTCGAAAACAGCTCTAAATCACCATCGATGCTTCGTTGAATGACAAGGCGGCCGTAACGACCCATTGTTTCTGTGATGTCGGCACGCACCGAGCCGGGCACGGCAAATTTTGCGTATTTGTCGAGTACGCCCAAGACAAAATCTGAATCATGGCCGGCGGCACGTGCGTTCCAAAGCCCCAGTCGAGTGATTCGATAAGTGTGAATGTGTTCGGGAGCTCGCTCTAGTTCGGCAAAAATAGCCAAGTCGTGGCGGGCATCGGCTGCCTGCGGGTGATCAACTTCTAAGAGCGCCGTTTTGTCGCTCTGAACAATTAGTGGCCCGCTGGTCATCGTTAAAGCCTAACCTTCGTGATGCTAGTTAGTGGCAGAGTGCGCTCGATGTCGGCCTTGCGGTCCTTGGCCCTAAGCCGCCCGTTGGCAATTCCTATTGGCTCCAATGTGTAGTCAATCGATGCGCCCGAGGGTGTGATTATTGTGACGTCAATTCTTGCTTTGTTTTTTATAGCAAGAGAAATTTGGCGCACCACGTCGTCGTCATCCAGATCTTCGCCAAGTTTGGCCTCTTGCTCTCGCAATCTTGCAATATCGGCTTCAATCGTGCTTTGAGCAACCGCCATTTCGCTTTTTTCAACGGTTGAGTGCGGTGAAAGCACCTCTCCATCAGGCCCAAGGCGCACAGCAGCAAAACCAGCTTCGCGCAAACCAAAATACAAAACCTCGGGCTCAAATCTCGATGCCAGAGTGCCATCCTCTACCTGCCTCAAGGCGAAGGGTTTGAGGCGAGCATCGTTGAATATTTGAGTTAGCAAAATTGGATCTGAAGATTTCAGGTGGCTGCGTAGTTCGAGGAGGTCGATGCCCGTCGATAGCTGAGAAATGGTGAGGCGGCCAAAACGAGCCACCGATTCGCGAATCAAATAATCGATTGGCTGGGGCAAAGCCTTGCCTGATAATTCCTCGAGCAAAGTGCGAATTTGGCTCTCGGATAAGCCGGTTTCTAAGCCATGGCTAATGCTTAGTGTCGAAAGACGGTAAGTCGAAGCCAAGCCAATCTGCTCGGTGTCTGCAAATTTGCGAAGAGTGATCTCGACTGCAGTAGGCAGCGGACCAGGTGCGATAAGTGATAGGTCTGCCTGGCAGATTAAACGAGCTTGAGGTGTTGGCAGAAGCTCGGCGACAATGTGCTTTGCAGGTTCGAACCGACCGTGCAGAATGTCGATCGACCAGGTGCTCAAAAACCCATTCGCAGTTATGCCAACTAGTTCTGCCATCTCGGCAAGTTTGAAGATGCGCGAGTTCACTGAAGCGTCAGCGAATGGGTAGGTGCTATTCAAGTGGTCAATGAGCGAGATAGTTGCACTCTTTTGGCTGATGGCAAGCAGCAGTTCGGCAGCCGACGCATCGCCCAAAATTGCTCGCCAGATTTTAGAAAGCTGCTCGTATCGTTCTTCGGGCGCCCACTCTAGCCATGCATCGGCGCTTCTGCCGAGTTGCCAGCGCCCGCTGGAGAGCGTGATTAGTTCGCTCAAATTGGCCAGTTCGTAAACAAGCTTGGCATAGTCGTTCGGTTTGCGAAGGTGGGTTGCCAGCCGCTTGATGTCGGGTAGGCCAATGCCCTTTTTGCCAACCTCGCGCACAAAACGTTGCTCGATATCAAAGACAAGTTCGGTTAAAGCTTGCATTGATTCGAAAATAGCCAGGCTGGCGTCTCGGTCTATATCGGCTTGTTCACCTCGGGGTTGGGCAACTTCAAGTTTTGCTTCACTACGAGTTTTGCAATTCGCGAGCGCGGCCAAAGTTGATTCGAAGGCGAAGAATTGAGTTTTGCCATCTACCAACTTTTTCTCTACCAGCATTAACTTGCTTAGCGCCAGTGCCGCCTCAGGCTGTGTTGTTTGGCCACCGGCAATCGCCTGCAGCGCAATAGCCTCCGATTTCGAAAGACCGGCTACCGTGCTGGCAATGGCGCTCGGTTTGTTAAGCGCATCGGCAAGGTCAAAAAAATCTCGCAGGGCAGCACTGGGCACCATGCGTTGAGCAATGACATCACGAAGTTCTTCGTCAGAGCTGCGCCTTAGCGCTGCGGCAACTCTCAGAATTTCGCTCATCTTGGTGATGTTGCAGAGCTAGTTGGCTTTGTTTTGCTGTGCTCGTCGGCGAGCACTCACTATGACCAAGGCGATAATGGCTGCTGCGCCCGCTGCCAACCCGAATTGAGGGTAGAACACAAGAATTGCTGGCAACTTTAATTGGCCAACCTTTGGGCTAGAGCTTGGGATGGCCGAAATTATGAAAACTGAAATCATGGCAAGCACAGATGAGCCGATGAGCCCAGCCGCCATGTAGGCGAGGATATTTTCTACGCGCTCGATGCCGGTCTTCGGGGCCGGCTTTCCCTTTGAATTGCTTTGTTTAGCCATCCTTCTAGGATACCGCTGTCAAAGTGTCAATCTGCCTTGTAAAATAAACGTTTGGGTTAACGAAAGAGGTTTCCATGCCAACCGGCAAAGTCAAGTTCTTCGATGAAGAAAAAGGTTTTGGTTTCATTGCGTCAGACGACGGCAGTGAAGTTTTCCTGCACGTTAGTGCGCTACCTGCGGGAACCTCTTCAATCAAGCCAGGCTCACGAGTTGAGTTTGGCATTGTCGATGGCAAGCGAGGCGCTCAGGCTCTCTCGCTGCGCATTCTCGACGCGCCAGTTAGCTTAGCCAAAATGGGCCGCAAGCCAGCCGACGAAATGGCTGTGATTGCCGAAGACCTAATTCGTCTTCTAGACACTCTTGGCTCGAGCCTAAAGCGCGGCAAATACCCAGAGTCATCGCACGGCAAAAAGATTGCCACCTTGCTTCGCAAGCTTGCCGATGAACTAGATGCCTAAGCAAAACGTGGCCTCTCTTCAAGAAACCGCATTCGCTGCCGCCGTTGAGGCTGCACCGCGCAACGGTGTCGGTTCGATCATCGATGCGATTGCCGAGGGTGAGGGCGTTACCACCTTTCTTTTCGAGGCAAAGCTAAAGGGTTATGTTGGGTGGCATTGGTCAATAACCGTTTTTCAGTCAGGTGATTCTGGTGCCGCTACGGTTTCTGAAGTGCTACTCATGCCTGGCCCAGATTCGCTGGTTGCACCCGATTGGGTGCCCTGGTCTGAACGCCTAGCAGACTACAAGGCTCTGCAAATTGAGCTCGAGGCTCAAGCTGCTCTAGAGGCAGCAGAGGCTGAAGATTCTGATGAAGCCGACGACGCCGACGATGTTGACAACGATGTTGAAGCCGACGACGTTGACAACGATGCTGAAGCATCGGAAGTTATCGAAGAAGACCCAGAGCAGGCGGCAGAAGAGCTAGTGCTTGCCGACCTTGAAGAAGGCGAAGATGCCGAGGGCCAGGCCAAAGAGACAGGTCGAAAGCCACCACGCTTTTTCGGCCGCCGCAAGCGAGCTGCTAAAAAAGAGGCACGCGGCAAGGGCAAGAACCCAAAGAACTAAGCCAACCGAAACGGCAAGGCGTGCATTGGTTTTAACCGGCGCGGGGTCGGGCTTACGCTCGTTTTCTTTTACGTAAAACCTCATGCGATTAGCCTAGGCCAGCTGCCCGACTACATAGTCGATTGCGCCTGTCAGCGCTTTTACGTCGGCAAGTTCGGTAGCCGTAAATGTTGCAACGCGCAACTGGTTGCGGCCAAGCTTGCGATACGGCTCGGTGTCAACCAGCCCATTAGCGCGAAGAACCTTGGCAACGGCCGCCGCATCTACCGCGTCATCAAAGTCAATAGTCACAACAACTTGCGAGCGGTGTTCGGGGTTGGCCACAAACGGGGTCGCAAACGAAGATGCATCGGCCCAGTTGTAAAGGTGATCCGAAGCGGCCCTGGTTCGAGAATCGGCCCAAGCTAATCCGCCGTTTTCGTTCATCCAATCGATTTGTTCGGCCAAAAGGAACAGGGTCGAAATTGCCGGGGTGTTCAACGTTTGGTTCAAACGAGAGTTGTCTATGGCGGTTTTAACGCTCAAAAACTCGGGGATGTAGCGATCGGTTGCTGCGATGCGCTCGGTGCGCTCGATTGCGGCAGGAGACATGAGTGCGAACCAAAGGCCGCCATCTGATGCAAAGTTTTTTTGTGGAGCGAAGTAGTAAACATCGGTCTGAAGTGGATCAAAGTCGATGCCTCCGGCCGCAGAAGTGGCATCGGTGAAGAATAGAGCGTTTGAATCAACGCCCTGAACTCGGGTTACAGGTGTAACAACGCCGGTAGAAGTTTCGTTTTGGGCATAGGCATACGAATCGACGCCGGCTTCGGCAACAAGCTCGAGGCGTGAACCCGGAGTTCCGTTGATTACGGTTGGTTTGTCTAGCCACGGGTTTGTCAAAGCTGTTGCAAACTTTGCTCCAAACTCACCGTGAACCAAATTTTGCGCCTTCTTCTCGACCATCGAGAATGCTGCTGCATCCCAAAAGGCGGTCGAGCCACCGTTGCCCATCACAATTTCGTATCCGGCAGGGTTGTGGAACAGGTCCATCAATCCCTCTTGCACGCGCTTCACAAGATTCTTTACTGGGGCTTGGCGGTGTGATGTTCCCATCAGTTTGGCGCCAGCCGTTGCAAAAGCACTGATCTGTGCCGGTCGAACTCGAGAAGGTCCGCATCCAAAGCGACCATCGGCAGGCAAAAACTCTTCGGGAATGATGATTTCAGGCATGACTCAAGTTTAGCCAAGGCTGCCGGCCTGGTTTGCGAGTCGAGTAATCTTTTATCAGACAGCAGAGGAGGCAACCGTGACCGATCTAATTGACACCACCGAAATGTATTTACGAACCATTTTGGAGCTCGAAGAAGAGGGTCAGGTTCCGATGCGAGCTCGCATAGCGGAGCGGCTCGATCAATCTGGCCCAACCGTTTCACAGACTGTGGCGCGAATGGAGCGTGATGGCCTGGTGGTGGTGACTGGCGAAAGGCACCTCGAATTGACTAACCAAGGTCGCCACGAGGCCGTTTCGGTGATGCGAAAACACCGCTTGGCCGAGCGTTTGCTGGCCGATGTAATTGGGCTCGAGTGGGAGTTGGTTCACGAAGAGGCTTGCCGCTGGGAGCATGTAATTAGTGAACACGTGGAGAAGAAGATTCTTGAGTTGATTGACTCCCCAGATTTTTCCCCCTACGGAAACCCAATTCCTGGCTTAGATGCGCTTGGCTATAAGACCAACCCAACTTTTAAGGATGGGGTCGTGAGCATAATCGACTTGCCTAAGGCGATCGCCAATCAAAGTGAATTTATTTTGCGCAGAATTGGTGAGCCGATGCAGCTCGACGTGGGGCTGCTTTCTCAGCTCAAACAGCTTGGCATCTTGCCTGGCGCAAAAATTACCGTCGAGTTCGAAAATTCTCAGATATTCATCACGAAGCAGGGCAGCATCGATGGCATTCGAATTGATTCAGACCTTGCCATGCATCTATTCGTTGAGGCTTAACAGAGACTTATCAGCAAACCGCGGGTAAACTGTAGAAGATGCAAACCACCAATCATGGCGAGCAAGAGGTTTAGTTTTGGCCACTAAAGGCACAGGCAGACACCGCTCTAACGTAGAGATCAATGTTCTTGATTCTTTCGAGTTGCGGTCACGACGTTCGATTCGCGAGGCTGAAAAAGCCCGCCTTTCGCGCGCTGCTCGCCGTGCCGAAAAGAAGCAGGCAAAACTGCTTCGTGAACTCGCAGCCAAGCAGCCAATCGCACCAGCCGACCCAAACAAATCAAACTTTTTGGTTCGGGCAAACCGTCGCATTCCCTTCTATGCAAAGCGCGGCTTCAGAAACCTAATAACAATGTCGGTTGCATCTGGCATGTTTGCCACTTTCGCCTTACCTGCCTACGCATACGACCCCGACATCGCGGCAATGTCGCGTTTCACCACAACCGATGCGCAGGCCCTAGCCTCGGCTAGCGACACCCAAAACCTCACCGTTGCTGCAGTGAACACGGTCAAGTTTTCACGCGGCGATTACAAAAACGCCGATGCCGATGAAATTGCTCGCCAAGAAACCCTGAACCGCTATCGCACTTTCTCGGGCCCTACCGCCGAGGAATATTTGGCTAACCCGCCATATAGCAAGCTCGATGGGGCAACCATTTTGAAGGTTGCAGCTAAATATGTGGGCACCCCTTATGTGTTCGGCGGGTCTACTCCCGGTGGCTTTGATTGTTCGGGTTATGTGGCATACGTCTTTGCTCAATTTGGCATGGCCTTGCCGCACAGCGTGCATGGTCAAAACCGAATGGGAATTTTCATCAAGGCCGAAGACGCCATGCCGGGAGACCTAGTGGTGTTCGATGATTTGAGCCACGATGGAATCTATGCCGGCAACGGAAACTTTTATCACTCGCCACGACCAGGTGACACAGTGAAGTTGGCACCAATTTTTACCAGCAACATCCACTTTGTGCGACTAAATACCAACTAGTTCTTTACCAAATCTTCATCAAAACACGCCCTGTCTATGCGGGGCGTTTTTGCATTTGAGTCATAGCCTGACAACAGGCCGTACCTATGCCGAAACCCTAAAAGCCATTTGGGGTTTTGAAAGGAAGACGAATGCGCACACTGGTGTTGAACGCCGGATACGAACCGCTAGCGGTGGTGTCGTTCAAACGAGCCCTCGTGCTGGTGCTAAATCAAAAAGCCACCGTGTTAGCGGGGTCGGGCGACAGGCTGATTCACGCTGCCAACCGCGACTTTGAGTTGCCTACTGTGATATTGCTAAGTCGCTATGTTCGCATTCCGGGAAGCAGATCTGTGCCGGTGTCTCGAAGGGGTGTGCTTAGGCGTGATGCACATAGATGCGCCTACTGTTCAAGCCCGGCAAACACCATCGATCACGTGCAACCAAGATCGCGGGGCGGCAAAGACACCTGGGAGAACCTGGTTGCCTGCTGTTTCAAGTGCAATAACAAAAAGGGTGACAAGACCCTCGGTGAAATTGGCTGGGTTTTGAGGCTCAAACCAAAAATGCCAACCGGTACGGTTTGGAGTTTGAGGGGAGCAGATCGGATCGAACCTGCCTGGGACCCATTTTTGGGTATCGCCCAAGCTGCTTAGCAGTGGCTCGGTGCCCCCGAGAAGAATCGAACTTCCGCACATGGTTTAGGAAACCACTGCTCTATCCACTGAGCTACGAGGGCTTGAAGGTTCAAGTTTAGCGAGCCAAAGCAAGGTTCGTGGGCGAGGCAAGCGCACTTCGAGCCAGCTAAAAGTTAGGCTCTAAATATGGTTGACAACGAAGGCGCACAGGTGCAGCAAAATCGCATTGATTGGCGTGCTTGGCGAGAAGAGATTCAGGCGATTGGAATTACGAATCCGCTGATAAATTTCGAGCCAAACAACTTCGGCCAAATCGACCTCGAGCGAAGCCATCCGGGCGGTTTTTCACAGTTTTTAGCAGGTCGCCAAACCTTGCTCTCAAACTTGGTTCGCGACCCGCTGGCCTTTTCGAGGGCACTCTCGGCATGCCGCCGCATCAAGGCCAAGGCAGATCGTTTGAGCCAACACTTCGGCATCGAATCTTTGTATCTTGCCGGCGGGCTAGCAAGTTTTGAGGCAGACGGGTTTGACCTTAACGTTCCAATTTTGCTTTGGCCGGTCTCGGTTATTAGACGTGGCGAAGACTATGAGTTTGAACTGGCCGGTCAGCCATTTGTGAACCCGGCCTTGGTTGATGCACTGAAATCGAGCTATGGAATTCAATTAAATGAGGCCGAGCTAGTCGCCAGGCAAAACGAATCATCAGACTTGATTCCGCTCACGGTGCTTAACAATTTGGCGAACCAAACCGCCGAAAAGGCGAACCTAGGCCTTAAGCGAATCTTGGTAATTTCAAATTTCAGCACCACCCCAACACAAATGTTGCGTGATTTTGACGAACGCGAAACCAAGCTGGTTGTCGAACTCGCGGGGCCAGAATCTGAGGGCCTGCAAGAAATCGACATTCCAGAACTATTGCTGGTTGCTGATGCCGATGCCACCCAAATGCGAATTGTGGCCAGGGCAATTGCTGGGCAAAGTTTTGCAGTAGAAACACTTCCAGGATGTGGATATGTTCAGACTGCAATGAACGTAATCGCGGGTTTGGTGGCGCAGAACAAGCGAGTATTGGTTGTAGCCCCACGGCGTCAAACTATTAACGAGCTTTCTGAGCGTTTGGGCGATCTTGGGTTGCCGGGCTTAGCCGTTAGGTCGAACTCAACCTGGGTCGATGTGATTGCTGCGATTTCGCGAAACGAGAAGGCAAAAGACCTTCATATCGATGGTTCGCGAGCCGATCGAGTGGCTGCTGAGCTGGCACTCGACTCCTATTTCGATTCGCTCAACCGCATCGATGGCACCCTCGGAGTCTCGGTTGCCGATGTGCTTAGAAAGTTGTCTGAACTTAGCGGGTTAGCTAAGGCGCCGGTAACTCAGGCACGCATCCAAGTTGAATATTTGCTTCAACACTTAAACCGCACTGAGGCAATGCACCTTTTGACAGAGGCAGCCGAGTTAGGCGAATTTAATGTTGGCCCGCAAGACACTGCCTGGTATCAAGCGCGATTTGAAAACCCAGCCGAAGTGGCTAAGGCCATTGAGTTGGCAAACTCGTTGCGTGATGATGCCTACCCGCGCCTTGCAGGGGCTCTCGCCGATTTCACCGACAAAGTTAATTTCAAGCCGGCCGAAACCGTTGAAGACTGGGGCACATATCTGCGGCTCTTCATCGGTATTCGCGAGACTTTAGATCGTTTTGTTGCGGATGTATTTGACCGACCGCTAACCGAACTAATTGCCGCCACCGCGCCACGCAAGGGCGTTGCCCGAGCTGAGCGAACCCAGATGTCGGGAGGCAACAGGCGCCGACTCAAGAAGTTAGCGAAAGAGTATTTGCGACCAGGTATGAGTGTGAGTGACATCCACGGTTCGCTTAGAGAGATAGAGCAGCAACGTGACCTCTGGCAGCAGTTTTCGGCCGCGCCGACTCCTCCGCAGGTTCCCCTCGGAATCAGCGAAGCTCAGATTGCCTATCAAGCGTTTGTGGCCGACTTGGATCGCCTGCAGGGGCACCTCGACCCGGAGTCTTCTGAACCGGTTCTAACCAAACTTGAGCTGACGGCACTTCAGGGTAAATTGGCATCTCTGGCCGATGACACCGATTCGCTCGGCAACTTAGGCGATCGTGCAATCATCGCTAATCGACTTCGCTCGGTTGGGCTTGGCCAACTTGCACGCGACCTTGGGCGTTTGCACGTT
The DNA here is from genome assembly GCA_024641985.1 of Rhodoluna sp. Lineage (GTDB taxonomy): Bacteria > Actinomycetota > Actinomycetes > Actinomycetales > Microbacteriaceae > Rhodoluna. Next base: position 194,600 of record JAHEBZ010000002.1, read on the forward strand.
AGCAAAGAAAACATCGCCATCGAACTCGAACAGGCTTGGTGGCAGTCGGCTATCGAACATTTGCTTTCTCAAGAACATTCGATTCTGTCGTTCACTGCAGAGCAACTCGACTTCAACGAGAACGCTTTTCGCGAAGCGTCTGCCAAGCAAATTTCACTGGGAGCAACGGCCCTGGCTCATCAACTCTCTGATCGCTGGAAAGCTGCTTTGGCGCAAAATGCCAAGGAAGCGGCATCGCTCAAGGTTCAACTCAAGCGCGGTTTTGTAAGTTTCGATGAACTAGAAACAGCCGCTCCAACAATTTGGCCGGTGCTTGCCCCGGTAGTTCTGCTTTCTCCTTTTGAGGTTGCCAACGAACTCAGGCAAACATCGCAATTTGACACGGTTCTGGTTCTTGATGCGGCCGGAACTACCTTGGTCGAAAACCTTGGAGCGTTGCAACGCTCTGGCCAGTTAATTGCGTTCGGCGACGAAGCAATCGCGTCACCGATTGGTTTCGAAATTGAATGCCGCGCTTCGGCGATTGGTCGACCCGTTGCTGCCGTGTCGATTTTCAGTGAAACGCGAAGAATTTATGGTTCGGAGGTTTTGCGACGCAGCTATAGAACAACCAGCGCGGCTCTAGGCGCACTCGTTAATCGAGAGTTCTATCAAGATCGAATCGATTTTGTTCCAGCAGCAAGCGAATACCTTGGCGAGAAGAAATTCATCCTCGACATCGTAGACACTGAAAATCGAGCAAAAACGACTTTTGATGGTTCAACAGAAAGCCTGGATGGTGAAGTTTCTCGCGCTGTTGAGCTGGTATTCAACCACGCCTTATGGCATCCTGAGCAATCATTGCTGGTGGCGAGCGCATCGGTTGCGCATGCCGAACGCATCCGGGCTGCTGTGGCCTCAGGCTTGCACCAAAAACCTCAATTGGCCACATTTTTTGAGAGCCACGGGCGAGAAAAGTTTGAGGTCGTTTCGATAGCCGACCTAACCCATAGGCTTGCCGACAGGGTCATTTTTTCTCTTGGTTATGGCCGCACAAGCCACGGGGCGGTGCTGTCAAATTTTGGTCAACTCTCTGATGTTGAGGGGCGCAGAAATCTTGCCAACCTGCTCGTCAGCGCTCGCAAGCAAATCATCGTGGTCAGTTGTTTTGCTGCCGAAGACATGCCCACCGATCGGCTCGCAAACGGTGCTGCATTGCTAAAAGACATACTCATGGCAGCAGATTCAATTCCTCAGCCGATTGTTGCAGAACCAGATCCGATGCTTTTAGATCTTGGGCTGAGGCTTAAGAAACTTGGTGCTCGAGTCGACACGAGCTACTCAACTGCGCTTCCGCTAATTGTTGGCTATGCAAAGCAGGTTGCCATAATCGAGCCCGATTGGGCCATCCCGGGGGCTAGTCGAACCGAAAAGTTTCGCATTCGCCCTGGTTTGCTAAAGGCTCTCGGCTGGCAGTACATAAGGGTTTACAGCTTCGAATTATTCGCCGACCCGCAGGCGTTGGCGGTGCGAATTGCTGAGAGTTTGGGTATGCAGGTTTCTAGGCGCCCGCTGCCATTATTTGATTCAGCCGATCGAGCCTTTGAAGACACCGATGCCGCTTGGGGTGATCGTGGTGATTCTAACGACCAGCGCCTTAGGCAAGACAAGCCACCGCACTGGGGTTAGTTAGTCACTCTTTTTGCTCGATTTAGAGCCGTGATCGTTGGCATAAAAGCCGGTGCCCTTGAAGGTGACGCCAAGGTTGCCAAAAACCTTACGCAGTTCACCCTTGCAATTTGGGCAAACCTTCAACGCTTCATCGGCAAACGACTGCTGAATGTCGAACTTATGCTCGCAGTTTTTGCAGGCGTATGAGTAGGTGGGCACTTATCTATTTTAAGGCCTGTGAGAAGTGCACAATGCCCTCGGGCGTGATTGCCGCATCAATTTTGTGGTCATGTTTTTCGACCGGAATCGATTCAAGCAGTTCGTCTTCGAAAATCACGGCGATAACCGGCGGTAGTGGGTCAAGTTTGGCAAGCGCGCGGTCGTAATAACCCTTGCCTTTGCCGAGTCTCTGACCAGTCTCATCGATTGCCAGTGCAGGGATGAAGACTAGGTCTAGGCCGACCGGCTCGACTAGATCTCCTACTGGTTCTGCGAAGCCATAAATGCCGGTCTCGGTTTCGCCCTCAAAGGCTACCCAGTGCAGCGAACCGTCGGCATTCGAAATTGGCAACAAAACTTGGATTTCATTTTCAATAGCCCAGTCAATAAAAAGTTCAGTGTCAGGTTCGTCGCCATATGCAAGATAGCAAGCCACTTTGGATGCTGCAGCGGCAACGCAAAGTTCGGCGAGGTGCACGCACAAAGCACCGGCTATCTCTGGGTCGTATGCCCTAGCGGCTCGACGCAACTTTAGGTCACGGCGAAGCTCATTCTTGGCTTTGGCGATTTCAAGTGCATCCATGCGACTAATCTTGCCATCGTGGCTATGTCTTTTGTTCTCGCCCACGGCGATGTGAGGTTGCGAATTGTTCGCATGCGCGACGCCAAGCAACTTGAGCGGCTAATTTTAGGCAATCGCGAATGGTTGCGCCCGTGGGAAGCCACGAACCCAAGTGGGCCAAACTCGTTCGACATTCGCGGAATGGTGCGCGGTTTAATTCGCAACATGGATGACAAGCTCGGCTTGCCTTTCGTAATCGAATCTGAAGGCCAAATTGTTGGTCAACTTAACGTGGCCAATATTTTGCACGGTTCGGTGAGTTCGGCGATGATCGGCTATTGGGTTGCTCCAGAATTTGCGGGCCGTGGGGTTACTCCAACGGCCGTTGCGCTTGTCACCGATTACCTTTTCAATATTGTTGGGCTTCATCGGGTGCAGGTCGATATTCGACCTGAAAACATTTCTTCGCTTCGAGTGGTAGAAAAGCTTGGCTACAGATATGAAGGTTTGAAGCAGCGCTACATTCACATCAATGGTGCCTGGCGCGATCATTATTCTTTTGCTCTCACTCACGATGAAGTGCTTGGCGGTGTCTTAAATCGCTGGATGCAAAATCAGGTTCCTACGGCAAATTACCCATTTTTGACACGCGAGATTAAACACACCGAATTAAATGACGGCACTCTTGGCAGCTAACTCATATCTTTGATGTATGAACATCAATGGATCTGGCGGGCTAATGCTCTTGGTCGTCGCCGGCCTTTGGCTTTGGGTGTTCATTCCCTCATGGCTCAAGCGCAGTGAAGCTAACGAAACTAAACGCGAGTATGTGGGCAAGATAAAGCGTGAGCTTAAGGCGGCAAAGCGCAAACCGCGCCAAAATCGCTCTAGCAAACAGCCAACTTTGGCTATGAAAAATTACTATTTATCGATGCAAGATAGTGTTTCGCCAGAGGCCGCGGCCAACTCTCGCGAATGGCAACCAAACCGGGTTCCGGCTCAAATTGTGCGCGAAGGCGAACTTGAGCAGCCAGTAATCGCCGATGTAATTGAAATTGCAACGGTTACGCCTGCGGCCAAGCTAACTTCGTCAGACTTAGATGAAATTATGCGTCGCCGCCGTTCGGTTGGTTAAATCTCAATTTTGCCACCCTCGCACTGCCTGATTGGCAGGAAAATCGCTAAACTTTTAAACAGACTTCCCCAAGACACAATTTTCAGGAGATTATTATGGGCATTTTTGAAACCGCAAAAAAACTATTCAGCAAGAACGCACGAAACATCGCAAAAGATGCTGGCAAGCTAGCTGCCGAGGTCGTTGACGAGGCTGCTAAGGCGGCTGCCGACATCGAGAAGAAGGTTGACGCGACCGTTAAGAACGTTGAAAAGAAGGTTGCAACTGCAAGCAAGACCGCCGAGAAGAAGGTTGCATCTACTGCCAAGGTAGTTGAGAAGAAGGCAACCGCAGTTGTTAAGGCTGCCGGCAAGACTGCCAACACTGCAACCAAAACTGCAGGCACTGCTGTAAAGAAGGCGGCTAACACCGCTGCAAAGACCACCGCAAAGGCAGCAGCGAAGCCTGCCGCTAAGCCTGCTGCTAAGCCTGCTGCTAAGCCTGCCGCTAAGCCTGCTGCTAAGCCTGCCGCTAAGCCTGCCGCTAAGGCAACTGCTGCTAAGCCTGCCGCTAAGGCAACTGCTGCTAAGCCTGCCGCTAAGGCAACTGCTGCTAAGCCTGCCGCTAAGGCAACTGCTGCTAAGCCTGCTGCCGCAAAGCCAGCTGCCGCAAAGCCAGCTGCAAAGAAGCCGGCTGCTAAGGCATAATCGCTTTGATAAAAAATCCCTCACCTAACTCGGGTGAGGGATTTTTTTATTAGGCTCAAGTAGTTCGAAGGAGAGCTGTGATGGCCAAACAAGGCAAGCGTGAAAGTTTAGGCCCGGCCTTCAACCGGCTTTGGTCTGCCAGTTTGGCATCGAATGTTTCCGACGGTCTTTTTAAGACTGCCGTACCGTTGTTGGCAGCATCTTTGACCCACGATCCCTTCATCATCTCCCTTTTAGCGGCAATGGTCATGTTGCCTTGGCTGCTCTTCGCCATTCCAATTGGCGGGCTGGTCGACAGAGTGGATAGACGGCTTGCCTTGGCCGTGGCCAATGCAATTCGCTTCATCTTGGCTGCAGCACTCGCGGTTTCTGTCGGCTCGGCAACCGTCAACATTCCCATTCTTTACCTGATCGCTTTTTTGATGGGCATCGCCGAGGTTGCCTATGACACGACCGCTCAGTCTTTGATACCCCAGATGCTCAAACCTCAGCACCTCGAACGAGGAAACTCGCGACTCGAAATTGGCGCTGTGACTACCGGCGAATTTATTGGTTCCCCACTTAGCGGCCTGTTGTATGCAGCGGCCATTGCGCTGCCATTCATTTGGGGGTCACTTGGCATCGGGGTCGCAACGGTGTTGTTGTTCATGATTCCAGGTCGATTCACCAAAGACCTAAATGCCACCGGTGCCTCAGACGCGGCAGAGCTTGAACCAAAGCTTGGCTATTGGGCAGACATCAGATTCGGAATTAAATATCTTTACGACGACAAGACCCTATTGAAGCTAGTGCTTTTCACATCGTTCGTTGGGTTTTGGTTCGCAGCATCTAATTCAACCTTTGTGCTTTTTCTTTTGAACGTGATGAAGGTGAACCCGACATACTTCGGGCTGTTGCTCTCGATTCCGGCAATCGGGTCAATCATCGGCTCGATTTTTGTTGCCAGAGTTTCTGAGCGATTCGGGCGCGTAAACGTGATGGCAGCAGCAATCGTTGCCAGCGGCACGCTAACTTTTGCCACGGGGCTGGTTACCAATCTCGGCGCACTGGCAGTCGTGGCGATCTTGAATGCAATTTCGATTACCTTCTGGAACGTTCTATTGATGTCGACCTATCACCAAATAATTCCAAACCACCTATTCGGCCGCATCCACGGAACTCGGCGAACACTTGTTTGGGGCATGATGCCTATCGGTTCGGCCGTTGGCGGATTGCTTGCTTTGATAGATCTTCGAGCACCGCTTTTGATTGCCGGCGGAATTTCGGCTTTGGCGGCGCTAATCGGGGTTCGGTTTGTGCGGAGCCTTGGCAGGCTGTTACCGTCTAAAACCGACTAGCCACCTCCGTTAGTCTTTGCCGACAACCCAGGCGCTGGCTTGATCAAGAGTTGGATGTTCGAACTTAAACCCTGTTGCTAGCAACTTTGTCGGCACCATGTTTTGGCTGCAAAGCAGCAGCTCAACTGCCGCTTCGCCGATAAGCGCCTTCATTGCGAAGGCTGGAACCTTTAGGAACGCAGGTCGATGAAGGTGTTTGGCCAAGCTCTTTACGATTTGGCTGCAAGTGGCTGGTTCGGGCGCGGTTAGGTTAAATGCGCCGCTAGCGGTTGGGGTGTTAATCAGGTGGATGATCGCGGCTGCCTCATCTTTGACACTTATCCAGGCCCACCATTGCTTTCCGTTGCCAAGCGCGCCGCCGACTCCGAGTTTAAGTAGCGGAAGAAGTCGCCCGAGGGCTCCGAGTTTGCGAGACATGACCATGGTTGTGCGAGCCAAAACCACTCTTACATCTGATGGAGCCTTGAGGGCCTCTTGCTCCCAGGCAAATGCGAGGTCGCTCAAAAACCCAGTTCCCTTGCCGCTTTCCTCGCTTAACAGTTCGGCGCCGCGATCGCCATACAAGCCAGAGGCAGAACCGCTCACCAACACCTTGGGGCGTTTGCTCGCTGAGCTAATGGCGTTCACAAGAGTGCGAGTCGAGTCGATGCGTGACTTCACAATTTCTTGCTTGTAGGTCTTAGTCCAAGGGATTTTGCCGGTGGTGGCACCGGCCATATTTACTACCGCGTCGATAGTTTCAATTGTTCCCGCAGTAATGAAGCCTTCGGTTGGGTTCCAAAAAACCTCATCTGGCGCAAGTGCGGCGCGACGCACTAATCGAATTGGTTCGTGACCAGCCTCTCTAAGCTGTCTAGCAACCTCGGTGCCAATCAGCCCGCTAGCTCCTGAAATAAGAACGCGCATAATTTTCCAATCGCTAGAGCCGCTTTTGCATTAAGAGTTAACCAAAATCGTCTGGATTTGGTCCCACTCGGTCTCCGCCATCAAATTTCTCAAACTTTGCCATATCCTCGGAATCGAGTTTGAAGTCAAAGACATCGATGTTTTCATCTAGGCGATCGTGGTTTGCGGTTTTTGGAATAACAAGATTGCCCAATTCGATGTGCCAGCGAACAACCACCTGCGTTGGAGTCTTGCCATGCTTCTGAGCAATTTCAAGCACCTCTGCCGAGTCATTGTAGCGACCGCGTGCAAGCGGCGACCACGCCTCGGTGGCGATGCCATGCGAAGAGTTGAAAGAGCGGATGTCTTTTTGCTGCCAACCTGGGTGCAACTCGATTTGGTTGATCGCAGGAACGGGGCCGCCAGCTGCAATCAATTTTTCGATGTGGTGCGGATTGAAATTGGAAACGCCGATGCCGCGAATTTTTCCGCCTTGCATAGCCTTCTGGAAAGCCGACCAGGTTTCGACGAATTTGTCTTGGGTTGGGCACGGCCAGTGAATTAGCAAGAGGTCGAGGTAATCGAGGTTTAGTCGATCGAGGCTTTCGTCGATCGCCTCAAGTGCGCTGTCGTAACCCTGGCGGTCATTCCAAATCTTTGTGGTGACAAAGATTTCTTCGCGGGCTACTCCCGAGCTTCGAATGCCTTCGCCAACCTCGGCCTCGTTGCCATAAAGAGCCGCGGTGTCGATTCGGCGATAACCCTTTTGAATTGCCGTGCGAATTAGATTGACAGCAATTTCTTGGCCAACCTTATAAACGCCAAGGCCGAGTTGCGGCATCTGTTGACCGTTGTTTAGTTCGATAAGGGGCATTTGTTCAGGTGTAAAAGTCATGATTAGCTCCAAGGGCCGAAGAGAGGGTTCCACTCGGTGATCACTCGTTCTTCGAGATAACCACCGATGTCGAATGGGTCTAGATCAAGCAACTCGGCGAGCTGCTCAAGCGATTCCGCGCGCCAAATTAGCAGTGCGCCGGGGTTGCCAACCAAAGGCCCGCTGGCTAACAGGTTGCCAGCCGCAAGATGATTGCCTAGCCATTCGCGGTGCATAGGCCTAACTTCGGCTAGCCCCGCGTCGTCGGTGTTGTAGTGATAATTCACTGCAAAAATTGCCATTATTATTCTGCCTTAACCTTCATAAATGCGGGTGTGATGCTCACTGTAATCAACGCAACAATTACCGCGGCGATTCCAAAAACCATCGAAATAGACATGGCGGCCGTTGGGGCGATCACGTCAATAGCAATGCCTGCCATTGCGGCACCAGCCGAATAACCCATCAGTTGGCCGGTGTTTATCCAGCCGTATGCCTCTGCTGTGTCGTTCATCTTGATGTTGTTAGCAATAGTTGCAGCCAAAACCGCAAACGCCGGTGCCACGCCTAAGCCAGCCACGAAGAAGCTGAAGGCCATCCAGATTGGGTCTGCTGGGTTGAACAAATAGAGCAAATAGCCGACCGCGATAATCGACAAGAATTTGGTTAGTGCCCATTTGGTTTTTGCACGATTGCCAAGAACTAAACCACCCAAGATTGAGCCAACCGAAAGTGCCGCCAAAACCAGGCCGGCAACTGTCTTGTCGGCTACGGCCACAGCGCCCACTTCAACGCCACTAAAACTGCCCACCATCAAGAAGCCAATGATCACATTGGTAAGCACAAGTTTGCTCTTAAGAACTTTGCCCATTTTGCCGCTGCTCTTCGGAATTTTAAGCGCTCCAACTTCGGGGTTTGAGGCAAACCACAGCGCGCCAAGAATTTGCACAATGCCCATTGCGACAACTACGGGCCCGGTTCCCCAGGTTGCTGCTCCGAAGGCCGCTAAAACAGGGCCAACGACCCAAATCAACTCTTGCGCGGTGGCATCAAGCGAGTAGACAGAATTCAATAATCGTTTCTCAACAAGAATCGGATAAAGAGTTCGAACTGCCGATTGGATGGGCGGTGATGTTAGGCCAACGATGAGAGCCAGAAAAACTACAAGCGCCGGTGGCATATAGAACAGGCCGATGAGTGCAATCGCAATAGCGCCGATGACTGCGCTACTAAGAATTACGCGACGAACACCAAGTGGGCCAAGCAGGCGACCAAGAAGGGGGCCCGAAATGGCTGCACCGATAGTTTCTGCGCCCAGGGCAATGCCTGCAATGGCATACGAATCGTGCATATCTTCGATGTGCATAACGAAACCGAGTGTCATCATGCCAAACGGAAAACGGGCTAGAAGTTGCGACGAAATGACCCTAACGAAACCGGGTGTTTGCGCCAATGCAGAATAATCGCCCATAACTCTTCAAGCCTAGATCCAGCTAGGCAGCCACATGTGCAATTGCCAGTACCAGAACGGCACCCAGGTGCCTATCCAAATCGGCATAAAGAACAACGAGGCCGCGAATGTTAGACCCAGGTATGCCAGCGTCACCTTCATTGCTCGAGTTTTAGCGGCACTCAGGTCTCGGTAGATTTTCAGAACGTAAGTGAGCGCAAGCAACATCCATGGCAAAAATGCGATGGCATAGAACTGAAAAACAGTGCGGCTTGTGAAGGCTAGCCATGGCAAATAGCCGCCGGCTAGGCCGAGCAAAATTAGACCCGAAACGCGATCGCGCTGGCGAATAAACCAAACCAGCAAAAAGAGCAATGCGGCGGTGGCGGGTAGCCAAATGAATGGATTGCCGAGAGCGGTGATGGCGCTCGAGCAGCCCGAGGTTGATGTGCAACCATCTTGGCCGTTAGATAAGCCCTCGTAAAAGAAGCTGGTTGGTCTGGTAGACAACAGCCAAGTTAGCGGATTTGACTGGTATGAATGTGGGGTGTGCAAGTTGACGTGAAAGCCATAGGCCTCTTGGTGGTAATGCCACAGCGACTGAATCGGCTTTGGCACCCAAGCCCAGAAGCCGCTTGCCGGATTGGTTTCGGCCCAATTAGCGTCGTAACCGCCACCGCTGATTAGCCAGCCCGACCAGGTGGCAATGTATGTGGCTATCGCGATTGGAACCATCAGCAAGAACGTAGCAAGACCGCTGTCGATTAGCCCTGCGAATGCCCAGTTGGCTTGTTCTGCCCGGCGTCTAGCGAGGGTTTCGCTGATCACCACATACAGGCCAAAGGCTGCCAAAAAATAGAGGCCCGACCACTTAACCGAGGCGGCAGCGCCCAAAGTTGCACCGGCTGCGATCAGCCAAGGGCGAGCCCAAATCACCTTTGAAATATTTCGATTCTGTTGATCGCGAAGCAAGAAATAAAAGGCTAAAAGTGCAAAGAACCCAAGGATGTTGTCAAGCAGTGCAGTGCGCGAAAGAACTATGGCGTGACCATCGATGGCCAACAAAAAGCCGGCGATCAGTGCATATGCAGGTGATTTGAACAGCTGCCGGGCAATCACCATGATGAGAAAAACCGAGGCAACGCCAAGCACAGCAGTCGAAATGCGCCACGAAACTGGGTTTTCAGCGCCAAACAACCACATGCCAAAGCCGATAATCCACTTGCCAAGCGGCGGGTGAACCACAAATGCAGGGTCGGGTAGATAGCCCCAAACGTTCCCGTTTTCAAAGTTCGAGTTATAGCCGTCTGGCCAACTCTTTTCGGCACCGGTGTTCCACAGAGTCCAGGCATCTTTCACATAGTAGGTTTCGTCGAAAACCAGTTTTGCCGGGTAGCCCAGGTTCCAGAGCCTCAAGAAAGCGGCCAGGGCAACAATGGCCCAGGTTGCGTATCTGTCAAACGCCCGGCGCGCAAAGTAGTTGCCATTCAGGCGTTCGAGCAATGCAATCACGCCCTAATGCTAGACAATAGAACGTGCTCATTCTCGCTGCGACTCCAATTGGCAATCTTTCGGATGCCTCGCCCCGCCTGCGCGAACACCTGCAGTCTTCGAAATTTATCTGCGCCGAAGACACCCGAAGTTTGCTAAAGCTTGCCAATTCGCTTGGCATCAAATTGAACGCCAGACTGTTTAGCCTTCACGAGCACAACGAAGATGAGCGCTTGGATCAGATTCTTGAAATTGCTCAGGATGAAACCGTTTTGGTGGTTAGCGATGCTGGCATGCCAACGGTTAGCGACCCTGGCTTTATGTTGGTGCGAGCAGCTGTTGCCGCGGGTGTTGAGGTAACCGTGGTGCCTGGGCCATCAGCCGTTTTGGCGGCGCTGGCCGTATCGGGCTTGCCAACCGACAGGTTCACCTTTGAGGGGTTTTTGCCTCGCAAATCGGGCGAGCGCCGCAAGACTTTCGAAGCCCTCGCGCGCGAACCCCGCACAATGGTGTTTTTTGAATCGCCCCACCGCATTTTGGAATCGCTGCAGGATGCCGCATCGGTTTTGGGAGGCGCTCGCCGAGTGACGGTTTCGCGCGAGCTAACTAAAAAGTTTGAACACACCGAACGTGGCTCGCTTGACCAGTTGATCGAATGGGCGCGTTCTGAACCACGCGGCGAAATGGTTTTGGTGGTTGCCGGCGCAGAGGTAGTTGAATTGAAGACCGAGAACCTAGTAGACCAAGTTTTGGCTCTTGTTGAAGAGGGCACGGGGCTAAAGGCTGCAGTTGCCGAGATTGCCTCGGCATCGGGCGCTAGCAAGAGTGAGCTCTATCAGCTGGTTCTAGAGTACCGAAAGGCTCACAAGGGCTAGGCTTCGGTTAAGATAGAGACCATGCCAAACCAAGCCAGCAAGTCGTTTTATGTTACGACGCCAATCTTTTATGTAAACGATGCGCCACACATTGGCCACGCCTACACCGAGGTTGCCTCAGACGTGCTTGCTCGTTGGCACCGCCAGCGCGGCCAAAACTCGTTCTTGCTAACTGGCACCGATGAGCACGGCGAAAAAATTCTTCGCACCGCCGCCACCAACAACACCACTCCGCAAGCCTGGGCCGACAAATTAGTAACCGAGGCTTGGTTGCCGCTTCTTGAAACCATCGATATCAAGAATCAAGATTTCATTCGCACCACCGAGCCGCGCCACGAGAAAAACGTTCAAAAGTTTTTGCAACATCTTTATGACACCGGTTTCATTTATCGGGGCGAGTTTGAAGGCAACTATTGCGTAGGTTGCGAAGAATATAAAACCGAAGCCGATCTAATGCCAGGCGAAGGTGCTTTTGCCGGCGAGTCGGTTTGTGCTATTCACTCGAAACCTGTCGAGCGTTTAGCCGAGACCAACTACTTTTTTAAGCTGAGCGAGTTCGAAGACAAACTTCTTTCTTTTTATACCGAGAACCCAAAGTTCATTCAGCCAGAATCGGCTCGCAACGAGGTTGTTTCGTTCGTTCGCCGCGGCCTTACCGATCTTTCAATCTCGCGCTCCAAAGAAAAGTTCGACTGGGGCATCGACATTCCTTGGGATGACAGCCACATCACATACGTGTGGTTTGATGCCTTGCTGAACTACATCACCGCGATTGGCTATGGCGAAGACACCGCCGAGGCCAAGGCTCAGTTCGAGACATTGTGGCCGGCTTCGGTTCAAATCGTGGGCAAAGACATCCTTCGCTTTCACGCCGTAATTTGGCCAGCAATGTTGATGGCGGCTGGTCTTGAGCCTGCCACTCAGGTTTTTGGTCACGGTTGGCTGCTGGTTGGTGGCGAAAAAATGTCGAAATCTAAGCTCACCGGCATCGCACCTAGCCAAATCACCGACACTTTTGGTTCGGATGCTTTTCGCTATTACTTCATGAAGGCCATCGCTTTTGGGCAAGATGGCTCTTTCTCGTGGGAAGACCTTTCGGCCCGTTATCAGGCAGAGCTTGCTAACGGATTTGGCAACCTTGCCTCGCGTTCGATTGCCATGATCCACAAATACTTTGATGGCGTTCTTCCTGCAGCTGGGGCGTTTACGGCCGATGATTTGAAGGTGCAGCAGATAGCAGCGGATGCGGTTTTGACTGCAAACGCAGCCATCGACGAGATCGCTATTCAGGATGCAATTAATGCCATCTGGACACTGGTCGACGAGTTGAACAACTACATCACTGTTCAAGCCCCATGGGTTTTGGCAAAGGATGAAGCTAACACCGAGCGCCTCGGAACGGTTTTGAACACGACGGCCGAGGGCCTGCGTGCACTTGCGGTTTTGCTTAACCCAATTACCCCCAAGGCAACCGCAAAGTTGTGGTCGGCTCTGGTTGGCGATGATTCGCTTGATGCTCAACTTCTCGACAACGCAGGTGCCTGGAACCAGCTCAAGGCCGGTTCGAAAATTGGCCAATTAGAGCCGCTATTTCCTCGCATCGAAACCGACGAAGCGAAATAATTTTGACCCAGCAGGGCTTTACACGAAGCAGTTCTAGCGGCGAGCAATCATCGGCCACAAAATCAAAGCCCGGCAAATCACCTAGTTTTGCGGTGGCGCCCGAGCCCCTCGAAGTTGCCATCTATGACAACCACTGCCACCTCGAATTTGTGTTTGACGAAGAGTTGGGCGCAATGCCTTGGCAAGAAAATTTAGACATATCTGAAAGCGTTGGCATCAAGGGCGTAGTTCAGGTGGGCGTGACCCTCGAAAGCTCGAAGTGGTGTGCCGAATTGGCCACCAAAGACAAGCGTGTTTTAGCTGCTGTTGCGCTGCACCCCAACGAAGCGCCACTTTATGAAACCAGAGCCCAGCTTGATGCGGCAATTGCCGAAATCGCAGAGCTAGCAAAGCAGCCACGAGTTCGAGCAATCGGCGAAACCGGTCTCGATTTTTTCAGAACCGAGGGGCAAGCAAGTATCGAATTGCAGCGTCACAGTTTTGAGGAACACATCAGAATTGCCAAAGAAAATGACATTGCCCTGATGATTCACGATCGCGATGCCCACGATGCAGTGGTAGAAACTTTATTACGGGTTGGCCCACCAAAAAAGGTGGTGTTTCACTGCTATTCGGGTGACACCGACCTTGCCCAAATTTGCAACGACAACGGTTGGTATATGTCTTTTGCCGGCAACATCACTATTAAAAGAAATCAGCATTTGCGCGAGAGCCTTGCGATGGCGCGAAAAGACCTGATCTTGATTGAAACCGATGCTCCGTTTCTTGCACCCGAACCGTTTCGCGGTAGGCCAAATGCGCCCTACCTGGTTCCTATCACGGCAAGATTTATGGCCGAGGTGCGAGGGCAGCAGCTAAATGAACTTTGCACGCAGCTGGCTGCTAACACCGAAGCTGTTTATGGCTCTTGGAACGAAGGTTTCTGATGCCGCATGAGGTAAACCTGCTTGGTGGCACCGACATTCGTGCGCTGGCCAGCCGGCTAGATGTAACCCCGACCAAAAAGCTTGGTCAGAACTTTGTTACCGACCCAAACACCATTCGCCGAATCGTGGCCGCTGCGAAACTTGACGGATCTGAAACCGTGGTCGAAATTGGCCCAGGCTTGGGCTCACTCACCCTGGGCTTGCTAGAGGTTGCCAACAAAGTTATAGCCGTCGAGATTGACCCAAAGATGGCGGCAGAGCTCGAAAGCACAATTGCTAACCGTGCACCGGGCACAGATTTCACTTTGGTTCGAAACGATGCCCTGAAGGTCACGCAATTGCCAGCCGAGCCTGATGCGCTGGTTGCAAACCTTCCTTACAACATTTCGGTTCCCGTTCTGCTGCACTTTTTAGAGCAGTTCTCAAGTATTCAAAAGGGCTTGGTTTTGGTTCAAGCCGAGGTGGCTCATCGATTGGCGGCAACGCCGGGTTCAAAAATCTATGGCATTCCCAGCGTCAAGTTGGCCTGGTATGCCGATTCATACCTTGCCGGCAATGTGGGGCGAAATATTTTTTGGCCGGTGCCAAACGTTGATTCGGCTTTGGTCTATTTTGCAAAGCGCGATGTTGCTCTGGGTGATGAAGAACTTCGCCTAGCAACCTTTGCTGCGGCCGATGCCGCATTTGGGCAGCGACGCAAAACACTGCGACAAGCGCTCGCCGACTGGGCTGGTTCGCCTGCCGAGGCCGAAAGAATTTTGATTTCTGCGGGCATCAGCCCACAGGCTCGCGGCGAAGAGCTAAATGTGCACCAGTTTGTTTCAATTGCGAAGGCTAAGAATGCTTGATCAGGCAACCGCATCAGCGCCGGGCAAAATCAACATATTTTTTGCCGTTGGCCCGCTGCTTGCAGATGGCTTTCACTCGGTTGCCAGCGTTTATCAAGCGCTCGACCTTCGTGAAATTGTTTCGATTTCGCCTGCGTCGAGTTGGAGCGTTGCGGTAGATGGAGCAATTTCGGAGGAGCAGATTGCTGCGGTGCCAACCGGCGAAGAGAATCTGGTGGTGCGGGCAGTTAAGTTGGTTGCCAAACTTGCCGGTTTGCCAGCGGCCGCCGCAATTTCAGCGATTTCAATTTACAAAAATGTTCCGGTGGCTGGGGGCATGGGCGGTGGTTCGGCCGATGCCGCCGCTGCCATGATTGCAGCGAATGAGGTGTGGGGCACCGGCCTTGGGTTACAAGAAATGGCTGCTGCCTCTGTTGAGCTGGGGGCCGACGTGCCATTTGCTCTTTTGGGTCAGACAGCAATCGGCTTGGGTCGTGGCGAAAAACTAACCTCGGTCGAACAAGTTGTGCCACTTCACTGGGTGCTTGCAGTTGCTGAGCGTGGGCTTAGCACCCCAGCCGTTTATAAGAGACTCGACGAATTAAGAATGGCCAGGGGAGACGACCCGAGTGCTTTTGCCGAGGCCAATGTTGCCGCTGCCTTGCTGGCTGCCTTGCAGTCTGGCGATGCACTTGAGGTTGCCAAGTTAATCAAAAACGACTTGCAAGAGGCTGCCTTAGACCTCATGCCAGAACTGGCCCAAACCATCGAAGCGGGGCTCGCGGCTGGCGCCTTAGCTGGCATGGTTTCGGGTTCGGGCCCAACCATTGCGCTGCTCGCCCAAGATGAAGAGGCGGCAGAGCAAATCGCTAACATCCTTGCGTTTCAGGGCATCAACGCCATCGCCGCATGCGGCCCATCGGCTGGCGCAAAGTTGGTTGCAAACTAATGGCCCATTTGCTTGGCGCCGAGTCGGTCACGCTCGAGTTCCCTACTAAAAAAGTCTTCGATGAAATCACCATCGGCGTGAACGAGGGCGACCGCATCGGAATCGTTGGCCGCAATGGCGACGGCAAATCTACTCTTTTGAAGCTTCTGGCCAAGCGCATGCAGCCCGACGACGGTCGAATTACCCATCGCAACAACATGACTTTCGGTTTGCTAGATCAGGCCGATGTGATTGACCCAGGCCAAACCATCGGCGAAGCCGTTGTGGGCGACATGCCCGAACACGAATGGGCCGGCAATGCCAAGGTTCGCGATGTTATCGGCGGGCTCCTAAATGACCTCGACTGGCAAAATCAGGTCGGCGCGCTCTCAGGGGGTCAGCGCCGCCGAGTGGCTTTGGCAAAACTTCTGGTTCAAGACCTCGACGTTGTGATGCTCGACGAGCCCACCAACCACCTAGACATCGAAGGTGTTGCCTGGTTAGCGAATCATCTAAAAACTCGATGGGCCGCCAACGCTGGTGGGCTCATTGTTGTTACTCACGACCGCTGGTTTCTAGACGAGGTGTGCAACCTAACCTGGGAGGTGCACGACGGAGAAATCGAACCATTTGAGGGCGGCTACGCGGCCTATGTTCTTCAGCGCAACGAGCGTGATCGCAGCGCTGCTGCCAGCGAGGCTCGCCGTCAAAATCTGATGCGCAAAGAACTGGCTTGGCTTCGTCGCGGTGCGCCGGCTAGAACGTCGAAACCAAAATTTCGCATGGATGCCGCTGCCGAACTAATCGCCAATGAGCCCGAGCCTCGCGACCGCGTAGCGCTATCGAAACTGGCCACGGCTCGATTGGGCAAAGATGTTTTGGACATCGAGAATTTGAACTATTCGATTGACGGGCGCGAGTTGCTGCACGATGTGACCTGGCGACTTGGCCCTGGCGACAGAGTTGGCCTGGTGGGAGTTAATGGTGCCGGCAAGACCACGTTGTTGCGACTGATTCAAGGAAATATTGACCCGACCGCTGGCAAAATTAAACGCGGAAAAACGGTGAATATTGCAACGCTTAGCCAAGAGGTGCGCGAGCTGGACGAGTTTGCCGATGAACGCATCTTTAGCCTCATTGCTCGCGAAAAATCTTTCTTTGTCGTCGACAAAAAAGAGGTTGGCATTGGCCAGTTGGTCGAGCAATTGGGCTTTACTCAGGCTCAATTGCAAACACCGATACGAGACTTATCGGGCGGTCAGAGGCGCCGGTTGCAGTTTTTGCGGCTGCTTTTTGGCGAACCAAATGTTCTAATTCTCGATGAGCCGACCAACGATCTAGATACCGACATCTTGGCTGCAATGGAAGACCTGCTTGATGGCTGGCCGGGAACCTTGATTGTGGTTAGCCACGACCGGTATTTGCTTGAGCGAGTCACTGATCAGCAATTCGCTTTGCTTGGCGACGGCTCTCTGAGGCATTTACCTGGTGGCGTAGATCAATACCTTGAACTTCGCAAACACAGTTTGAATGCGAAGGCTTCACAGGCAGAATCAAGCCGTTATGCGTCGGCCGCAACGGTGGGCAATGATCAAAATGAAGATGCAAAAACTGCACTTTCGGGTGCTGCGCTTCGAGACGCCCAGAAAAACCTTGCTCGAATTGAGCGCGCGCTAGAAAAAATTGCCACGGATGAAGCAAAACTGCATCAGCAAATGGCAGCCCACGATCAGGGTGATTACGCGGGTTTAGGCGAGTTTGTGAAGGTTCAAAACGACTTAAATGCCAAGCGCGACGACCTCGAACTCGAATGGCTTGAACTTTCCGAGCTGTTGGGGGCAAATTAGCTCTAAATATCTGGCAGAATTGGGGGTGCAGATAACGCTTCGCCGTTGACTGCGGTCCCCTATGGTGTAATGGCAACACTTCGCTCTTTGGATGCGACGTTCTAGGTTCGAGTCCTGGTGGGGGAGCAACACACCTTAGGAGCGGAATGAGCGAAAAGCACCTAGCAGTCGTAGTTTTGGCTGCCGGCGAAGGCACTCGCATGAAGTCTGCTAAGCCGAAGGTGATGCACGAAATTGCCGGCCTTCCGCTGCTTGGTCACGCACTTGCAACAGCTACTTCACTTGGTGCAGCACAGGTCATCTCGGTTATTCGTTACAAAAAAGAATTAATCGCCGAATACATCACCGCTTTCTATCCCGGTGTCACTATTGCCGAACAAGATGATGTGCCCGGCACGGGGCGGGCCGTTGAATGTGCGCTCGATTCGTTGCCAGCCGATTTCAACGGCGCAGTCATTGTTACCAGCGGCGATGTGCCCATGCTTGATGTTGCAACTCTTGAATCACTTCTAGATGCCCACTTGGCCGGCGGTTTTGCGGCAACCATATTGACAGCTACCGTCGAAGACCCAACTGGCTACGGCCGCATCCTGCGAAGCAACGCCGGCAAATTTCTAGAGATCATTGAGCACCGTGATGCAGACACCGAGCAGCTTGAAATTCGCGAGGTTAACGCCGGGGTCTATGTTTTTGATGTCATTCACCTGCGAGAAGCACTTGCCAAAATTGATTCGCAAAATGCGCAAGGTGAAAAATATCTAACCGATGTTGCTGCCGAGCTATTGCGCCACCGGCACAAAGTTCAGGCTCTTGTGGTTAGTGATAACTGGTTGGTTGCAGGCATCAACGACCGAGTTCAATTGAGCGAAGTTGCCGCCGAGTTAAACGCTCGCATTTGTGAGGCTTGGCAAGTGGCTGGCGTAACAATTCAAGACCCGGCGTCAACCTGGATCGACATCACTGTAGAACTTGGAACCGACGTAACGTTGCTTGCGGGAACTCAGCTGAAGGGCATCACTTCGATTGGTTCTGGATCGACAGTTGGCCCAGAATCGTATTTGGTCGACACATCAGTTGGCGAAAACGCATCGGTGGTTAAAACCCACGCAACGGCCTCAAAAATGGGCAACGGCGCAAACGTTGGGCCATTTGCCTTTTTGCGCCCGGGCACAGTGCTTGGAGCCGATGGCAAGATTGGCGCTTTTGTTGAAACCAAGAATGCCACGATCGGCGCGGGCAGCAAGGTGCCACACCTCAGCTATGTTGGCGATGCAACCATCGGTGAGGGCTCAAACATTGGTGCCGGCACCATTTTTGCAAACTACGACGGCCTGAAAAAGCATGCCAGCGTGATTGGTTCGCAGGTTCGAACCGGTTCGCACAACGTATTTGTGGCACCAATCACAATCGGTGATGGCGCCTACACGGCCGCCGGAACCGTGGTTCGAAAAGATGTCGAAGCCGGTGACCTTGCCATGAACGTTGCACCTCAGCGCAACCTAGCCGGCTGGGTTATTGCAAAACGCCCTGGCAGCGCCGCTGCCGACGCGGCTCAAAAAGCCAAAAACTAAAACCTACAAAATAGAGCTGGAGCCAACCATGGAAATCACGACCAACAACAACAAACGTCTGGTTATTGTGAGTGGTCGCGCGCACCAAGCCCTTGCCGAAGAAGTTGCTTCGTTGCTTGGCACCAGGTTGCTGCCAACCACCGCTTACGACTTTGCCAATGGTGAAACATTTGTTCGCTACGAAGAATCGGTGCGCGGTGTAGATGCTTTTGTTATTCAGTCACATGCCTCGGGCATTAACAACTGGATAATGGAACAGTTGCTTATGGTGGATGCCATGAAGCGCGCCAGCGCCAAGCGCATTACCGTTGTGGCACCTTTCTTTCCTTACGCGCGCCAAGACAAAAAGCACAAGGGCCGCGAGCCTATTTCGGCCCGCCTAATGACAGACCTATTCAAAGTAGCCGGCGCTAACCGCTTGATGTCGGTTGACCTGCACACTCCACAGATTCAGGGCTTTTTCGATGGGCCGGTAGACCACCTTTGGGCGCTGCCAATGCTTGCCGATCACGTTGCCGAAAAGTTCAAGGGCGAAGATCTAACCGTTGTTTCGCCTGATTCAGGGCGCGTTCGCGTTGCCGACATCTGGGCCGAACGCCTTGGCGCGCCGCTAGCCATCATTCACAAACGTCGCGACCCAGACCGCCCAAACCAGGTTGAAGCGCACGAGCTTGTTGGCGATGTGAAGGGCCGCACCTGCCTTTTGGTCGACGACATGATTGACACCGCCGGAACAATCGTTGCCGCAGCAAAGGCACTAAAGGCAAATGGCGCAGCTCGTGTGATTGTGGCTGCAACCCACGCAGTTTTCTCGGATCCTGCTGTTGAACGACTTTCAAGTGGAATTGTCGATGAAGTAATTGTTACCAACACCTTGCCAATCACCCCTGAAAAACAATTCGAAACACTAACCGTGCTATCGATTGCCCCGCTAATCGCGGCCGCAATTCAGGCTGTGTTTGGCGACGACTCAGTTAACAAGTTGTTCCCAGGTCACGCATAAACACCTCGCGTTAGGTTTTGTCGGGTTGTCACTTCGGTGGCAGCCCGATACACTTTAACCAGACAACGGCGAGGGCCTCATGCGAGGCCGTTATCGACGGGGCAATTAGCCGGTTACCGGCCACTAATCCTCGCGTTCAGCGCTTGAGTTGATTATAAAAATCTGTTTAAGAGTCGCGCTTATGCGTCTTGAACATCAAACTCGAATGGAAATTCAAATGAACACTGCAGCAAAACTAGTCGGAGAAATTCGCGAATCTTTCGGTAAGGGCGCAGCCCGCAAGTACCGTGCCGCTGGCCGCACCCCTGCCGTAATCTACGGTCACGGTTCAGAGCCTCGCCACATCACTCTGCCAGCACACGAGGCAAAGCGAGTTCTTCGTCACAAGAACGCAGTTATCGACCTAACCCTTAACGGCAAAGAAGAGTCAGTTCTTGTCAAGAGCGCTACTAAAGACCCAATCACTCAGATCATTGAGCACATCGACCTAGTAGAGCTAGTTCAGGGCGAGCGCGTTCACGTTGAGGTTCCAGTTCACGTTGTTGGCGAGTCGCTTTCTGGCACCATCATCGAGCTAGAGCACAAGACCGTCAAGCTTGAGGTTGCTGCAACCAGCATCCCTGACTTCGTAGAGGCAATCTTCGAAAAGCAGGGCGCGGGCTTCCACGTTCTAGCAAAAGACCTTGTCATTCCTGCGGGTTCAAAGCTTGAGCTTTCTGACGACGAGCTAGTTGCTTCGGTTGTTTCAACCGCAGCTGGCCACGCAGCAGACCTAGCTTCAGCAGAGTAATAACCTGTCTAACTCGACATTTCTAATAGTCGGGCTCGGTAACCCCGGGCCCGACTATTCTGCTAATCGGCACAATGTTGGGCAAATGGCGCTCTCGGTGCTAGCCAACCGATTGGGCGCAACTTTTAAGAGCCATAAAGCCAATGCGGCCGTTGCCGAAACCCGCCTCGGTTTTGGTGGCGCCAACCTAATTCTGGCCAAACCAGGTTCATACATGAACACAAGCGGCGGGCCTGTCTCGGCGCTCATGAAGTTCTACGAAATCGCGATCGAAAATGTGATTGTTCTTCACGACGAGCTCGATATTCCGGCCGAAACAATTCGCCTTAAGCAATCTGGCGGGCACGGTGGGCACAACGGCCTTCGCGACATAATTGCCGCTTGCGGGTCAAACGAATTTACTCGCGTTCGCATCGGCATCGGCCGACCGCCCGGCCGCATGGATACTGCAGATTTTGTGCTTAAAGATTTTTCGTCGAGTGAGCGCAAAGAATTGCCGGTCACGCTTGAGCTTGCCGCAGATGCGGTTGAGGCAGTTATCAACGACGGAATCGCGTTAGCGCAAACCCGAGTTAACGCACCCGCCACGGAATAACCGAGGCTGCTCACAACTTAGACTTACCTTGTGAGCGATCAAAATCTCAAGGCCCTTTCGCGCCTTGTCGCGCTCGTTTCTGAGGGCTATCCCTTCGCGGCTGTTCAAGGCAAAATCAAAGCCTCGAGGCTCGATCTAATTGCGCCACAGGGTGCGCACTCAGCAGTGGTTGCTGTAATCGACGAATTTAGAAAATCAGCCAAGCTGTCGCGCATTCAACTTGTGGTGGTTAGCACCGGTCGCGAATCAGAAGATGTTGCGGCTTCACTTCGAGACATGGTTGACGATGCCGAAATTCTTGAGTTTCCATCTTGGGAAACCTTGCCACACGAACGGCTAAGCCCAAGCCCGGAGACAGTAGGAAAGCGACTCAAGGTTTTGCACCGACTCAACGAGCTCGAAACACTCGGGGGCATGCCTGATCACCCGGTTTTTGTTTTGGCTTCGGTTAGAGCCGTTTTGCAGCCGGCGATAGCGGGGCTTGCCAAGCACCCACCATTAACTCTCGAACGCGGCAAAGATTATTTGTTATTCGAGCTCTCTCTAAAGCTCGTTGAAATGGCTTATCACCGGGTCGACATGGTCACCAAACGCGGCGAATTTGCGGTTCGAGGTGGAATTTTAGACATCTTTGCAACCACAGCGGAACACGCGATGCGTCTCGAATTCTTTGGTGATGAGCTCGATGAAATCCGTGAATTTTCGGTAGCCGATCAGAGATCGATTAACGATTCCGAAGGCAAACCGAAGCAAATCCAGCGCCTAGAAATCTATCCGGCACGCGAAATAATCATCACACCAAACGTGGCTGGCAGGGCGCGTGAGATGGTTCACGAATTTCCGAATATCTCGACAATGCTGGCCAAAATTGCCGAGGGAATTCCGGTTGATGGCATGGAATCGCTAGCGCCTGTGCTTGTTGATGCAATGGTGCCATTTAGCGATTACTTGCCGAAGAGCGCGTTGGTTACGCTGCTTTCGCCAGAAAAATCGGCGGCACGAGCAGCGAGCTTGGTTGAGACCAACGAAGAATTTTTGCACGCCGCTTGGGATGCCGCTACCGAAGGCGCAAATGCGCCGATCGACCTGAGCGCGGGTGGTTTTGTTGAGTTGTCGCAATTCAAAGATGCGCTAGCAGGCCGAGCCATGTTTACGGTTAGCCAATTTGGTTCTGACGACGACACGCTTGTGAATCTTGAAATGCACGAGGTACCCAGCCTAAAGGGCGCAGAGACCACGCCGATTGAATGGCTCGAAGATCAGATTAAGAACGGCCAGAATGTGATTTTGGTGGCCGAGGGCCATGGCACAGTTGAACGCTTGGTTGAGCAGTTAGCCGCGGCCAAACTAAGCGCCAAAGTTTTGCAGGGCGCCATGCGCAAGGGCTTCACCGCCCCGGCAAGCCATCTAATCGTGATGACAGAAGCCGAGTTCTATGGAAAAAACTCTGCTTATGTGAACCCGCAGGTGCGCAAATTAGCGGCCAAACGCGGCCAAACGGTTGACCCGCTAAGCCTTAAAGCCGGCGACTATGTGGTGCACGAAACCCACGGAATTGGCCGCTTTATCGAGCTTGTGCAGCGAGCGAGCGGTGTAGGGCGTCAGCAATCGCAGCGCGAATATTTGCTTATCGAATATGCGCCATCTAAACGCGGCTACCCCGGCGACACCCTGTTTGTGCCAACCGATCAGCTCGACCTGCTTACTCGCTATGTTGGCGGCGAGGCGCCGGTGCTATCAAAGATGGGTGGCACCGAATGGGCGAGAGTTAAGGGCAATGCCCGCAAGGCTATTCGAAAGATAGCCATCGACCTAGTCAAGCTTTATTCGGCTCGAATGAAATCTCGCGGCCATGCCTTTGGCCCCGATACGCCCTGGCAGCATGAGCTCGAAGAGGCATTCGCATTCGTCGAAACCCCAGACCAGCTTCAAACCATCGATGAAATCAAGCGCGATATGGAGCGCGAGATTCCGATGGACCGGTTGCTTGCAGGCGACGTTGGTTATGGCAAAACCGAAGTTGCTCTTCGTGCAGCATTTAAGGCAATTCAAGATGGCAAGCAGGTTGCGATGCTAGTGCCAACAACTCTTTTGGTTCGTCAGCACACCGACACCATCGAGGGCCGCTTCGCCGGTTTTCCGGTGGTGGTGCGTTCGCTTTCGCGTTTTCAAACCGAAAAAGAAGTCAAGCAAACCATCGCGGGTTTGGCCGATGGCAGCGTTGACATGGTCATCGGCACGCACCGCTTGCTTAGCTCTTCGGTGAAGTTTCGCAACCTCGGCCTCATCATCATCGATGAAGAGCAGCGTTTTGGCGTTGAGCACAAAGAGAAGCTCAAAGAGATGAAGCACAATGTTGACATTCTGGCGATGTCGGCAACCCCGATTCCGCGAACACTTGAAATGGCAATCACCGGAATTCGAGAAATGTCGACTTTGGCAACGCCTCCCGAAGAACGCCACCCAATCTTGACCTATATCGGCGGTTACAGCGAGAAGCAGGTTGCTGCCGCCATTCGGCGCGAACTTATTCGCGAAGGCCAGGTGTTTTTCGTGCATAATCGGGTTAGCTCTATAGAAGCCGTAGCGCACCAATTGGCCGAATTGGTGCCAGAGGCCCGCATTGCCGTGGCGCATGGGCAAATGTCTGAAACCGCGCTTGAGCAAGTTGTTGTCGATTTTTGGGAACGCAAATTTGATGTTTTGGTTTCAACAACCATCATCGAAACGGGCATCGATATTCCAAACGCCAACACGCTCATCGTTGACCGTGCCGAGAACTTCGGTTTGAGTCAACTGCACCAAATTCGCGGGCGAGTGGGCCGCAGTCGCGAGCGCGCCTACGCCTATTTTTTCTATGACCCATCAAAGCCACTAAGCGAAACAGCTCACGACCGCTTGGCCACAATTGCAACTAACAACGAACTCGGTGGCGGCATGCAGATCGCGCTCAAAGATCTCGAAATTCGTGGTGCCGGCAACCTTCTTGGTGGTGAGCAATCGGGGCACATTGCGGGCGTTGGGTTCGATCTTTACCTACGCATGATTGGCGAGGCCGTAGCCGACTTCAAGGGTGAAAAAGCCGAATCTCCGGCCGAGTTAAAGCTTGAGTTGCCGGTTGACGCGCACATTCCGCACACCTATGTCGACTCTGAGCGTTTGCGTCTAGAGGCCTATCACAAGCTCTCTGCTGCCAGCGGAGACAAGGGTTCGCGCAAGCAACTTGATGGCATTCTGGCCGAGCTCGAAGATCGTTATGGCGAGGCGCCGCTGCCGGTTCGCAATCTGATTGATGTAACAGAGCTTCGTCAGCAGGCAAATCGCCTTGGCCTAAAAGATTTCAATGTGCTTGGCCTGCAAGTCAAGCTTCAACCGGTAGTGCTCTCCGAGGCCGAGCAAGTGCAAATTAGCCACCTTTTTCCGGGCACCAAATACCTGCAATCTTCGTCAACGCTTATGGTGCCGGCTCCGCGCGATGCAAATTTTGAACCACTGCGAGACAAACCGATTATCGACTGGGCTTGGGCGTTCTTAGCCAGAGTGTTCGCCAATCGATCCGCGGCAGACAACAACCAACCATCCAAACCGCTAAAGGGCTAAACAATGACAAAACTAGATGAATTGATTGCGGTTGCGCACAGGTTGCGCGCGCCTGGTGGTTGCCCATGGGATGCCGAACAGACTCACGATTCGCTCACCAAATATTTGCTCGAAGAGACTTATGAGCTGATTGAAGCTATCGAATCTGGCGACCGTGACGAAATTCTCGAAGAGCTTGGCGATGTGCTCTACCAAGTTATTTTTCACACCGATCTAGCGGCAACCGGGTCGCTTGGCGCACCCTTCGATATTCAAGCTGTTGCCGAGCTGTCTGCGCAAAAAATGATGGGGCGCCACCCGCACGTTTTCGGCACGCCCGAGGAGTTAGAAAAGTACGCAGCCAAGACTGGCGAGGAAGTCATGGTTAACTGGGATGCTCACAAGCAACGTGAAAAGCCCGAGCGCTCATCGGTTCTAGACGGTATTCCGCAGGCGCTGCCGGCATTGGCTTTGGCCGACAAAGTTTTGGGCAAAGCCGAGAAAATTGGCTTGCTCGATGCCGACGCGCCTGGGCCTTTCAGCGTTACCAGCGAAGCCGAGTTGGGTGCAATTTTGCTGGCCATCGTTTCGAGCGGCAGGTCGGCTGGTCTCGATTCAGAGCGTGCGCTTCGCGAGGCGCTGCGTGAACTCCAGGTTGAGATTCGCGAGGTTGAGCTCGAGGGAGACAGCGATGCGGGTGTTATTGCACTGCCTTCGGATGACTAAATGCCACATACTTTGATTTTCGATGGCGACTGCGGTTTTTGCACCAGCGTTGCCAATTGGATAACCAAGCGCTCGCTGGTTTCAGTTGACTGCCAGCCTTACCAGTGGGCAAAGTTAGCCGACTTTGGGCTCAGCGAAAAGGAGGCTGCCGCCAAGGTTCAACTGATTGCAGACGGCAAAATTTATGCCGGTCACAATTGCATGGCAAAACTCTTGCTGTTGCAACCGAACCCCGTGCTCAAATTCATCGGTGCCGTAATAGTGATGCCAAAGGTTGAACCAATCAGCGCCAAAGTTTATGACTGGGTTGCGGCAAACCGCCAGAGCTTTCCGGGTGGAACCCCCGCTTGCAAGATGCCCAAAAAAGAATAGATTTTCAACATGGATGAAAAAGTCAAAGGCCCGGCTTCCTACTTTCCTTCAATCGAAAAAAAGTATGGCAAGCCAATCGATTTCTGGATGCAGGAACTTGAGAAGGTTTCGGGGCAGGCTCACATGGAGCAGGTGGCCTTTTTGAAAACCCAGCACCAGATGGGCCATGGCCACGCAAACGCTATCGTTGCCGTGTTTCGCGCAAAGAACGCATAGTCAAACCTCCGAAGTCACCCGCGCCCATGTGGCAAACTTGAAGCATGGCTAAAGACGTGCACCCACCTCGCGGAATGCGCGATTTTCTTCCGGTAGAGAAGAATCGTCGCGACCGCGTGCTCACTTCAATTCGTGAGACCTATTTGGGGCACGGTTTTCAAGAAATCGAAACTCCGGCGCTTGAAGACCTCGAAAGACTTACTTCGGGTCAGGGTGGCGACAACGAGAAGTTGGCATTCCGCGTTATGAAGCGGGGTGCAGAGCTTGAAGCTGCTATCGAATCTGGCAACGGCGAAGACAATATGGCAGACCTAGGTCTTCGCTACGATCTAACAGTTCCGTTGACCCGTTATTACGCCACCAATCACGCCAAGTTGCCAAAGGTGTTTAAGGCTCTTCAAACGGGGCCTGTATGGCGTGCCGAGCGCCCGCAAAAGGGCCGTTACCGCCAATTCGTGCAGTGCGATATCGACATCATCGGCGATGCCAGCATGCTTGCTGAAATTGAACTTCTAAATGCCTCGCTCGACGCGTTGACCGCAATCGGCTTGAACGATGCAACTATTCGAGTGAACCACCGAGTGTTGCTTGCCAACCTGCTCGAACAATTGGGCGTGCCCGAGGCGGGCAAGGGCTCCGCCATGATCACAATCGATAAACTCGACAAAATTGCGGCCGAGGGTGTGGTTGCCGAGCTCGAAGACAAGTTTGATGCTGGTGTTGCTGCTCGGGCTGCCGATTGGCTGAGGGCTATCGCTGGTAACCTTCCGATTCCAGCAGAGTTGGCCGAAATTTTCGACGCAATCGAGGCTCGCTTTGGCGCAGGTCGCTTGCGCTTCGACCCAACCTTGGTTCGCGGCATGGGCTACTACACCGGCACCATCTTTGAGATCGAGCACCCAGAGTCTGGCTCATCAATTGGTGGTGGCGGTCGCTATGACGGCATGGTTGGCCGTTGGCTTGGCTCGGATGTGCCTGCCGTTGGAATCTCGATTGGTTTTGAGCGCGCGGTCGACCTGGTGGCTTCGAACGATGACGAAAGTTTGTCAATCGTGTTGGTTCTAGACAGCGCGGTGCCATCGGTAATAGGCAACGCACTTAAAGTTCAGCAGCAGGCCATCGAAGCCGGCTATCGCGTGCGCCTCGAACAGCGGCCGAAAAAGCTCAATAATTTGCTCGACAGCATGGCTGAACAGGGTTTTGCCTCTTTCGCAACGGTAGGCGAAGAGTTTGTGAACTTCGGCGAGTTGTCAATTCGCAACATCGCAAATTAGCGCCTTAACTCGCTAAACTGTAACCACGACAAAGACGTGATCGGCACTGACCTGGCTTCGGCCACCGAGCCGGAATAACTTTCCGTCTCGCTCGGGCCTCGCGCACCAAAAAGGAGACAAATCTTGTCAATCATCGAAGCCGTAGGCGCTCGCGAAATTCTAGACTCACGCGGAAACCCAACCATCGAGGTTGAAGTTCTGCTCGAAGACGACAGCTTCGGCCGTGCAGCCGTTCCGTCTGGCGCATCTACCGGCGCATTCGAAGCGCACGAGAGCCGCGATGGCGACAAGGGTCGCTACCTTGGCAAAGGTGTTCAGAACGCGGTTAAGGCCGTTGTCGAGACCGTTGACGAAGCACTTGTTGGCTTTGATGCCCTTGACCAGCGCCTGGTTGATGCAGCTCTAATTTCGCTTGACGGCACCGCAACCAAGTCAAACCTGGGCGCAAACGCCATCCTTGGTGTTTCACTTGCAACCGCTCGCGCAGCCGCCGACTCAACCGGTCAGCCGCTTTACCGTTACCTTGGTGGGCCAAACGCTCACACCCTTCCAGTTCCGCTTATGAACATCATCAACGGTGGCGCTCACGCCGACACCGGTGTCGACATCCAAGAGTTCATGATTGTGCCTCTTGGCGCCGAGACTTTCAGCGAGGCAATTCGCTGGGGCGTTGAGGTTTATCACTCACTCAAGAGCATTCTTTCAAGCAAGGGTCTAGCAACTGGCCTTGGCGACGAGGGTGGTTTTGCACCTGAACTACCAACCAACGCGGCAGCCCTCGAGCTAATCGCCGAGGCAATTGCTAAGGCTGGCTACAAGCTGGGCACCGAAATTGCTTTGGCGCTTGATGTTGCTGCAACCGAGTTCTATTCAGAGGCAACCGGCAAGTACACCTTCGAAGGTCAAGAGCGCACCGGCGATGAAATGATCGCTTACTACGCCGACCTAGTGTCTCGATTCCCACTTGTGTCAATCGAAGACCCACTATCAGAAGACGACTGGGCCTCATGGACAAAAATGACCGCCGAGCTTGGTTCAAAGGTTCAGCTTGTTGGCGACGACCTTTACGTTACTAACCCATCGCGCCTGCAGAAGGGCATCGATGAGGCCGCCGGTAACGCCATTTTGGTTAAGGTAAACCAAATCGGCACCCTAACCGAAACTCTGGATGCAGTGACTCTGGCTCAGGTGCACGGCATGAAGGCCATCATTTCTCACCGCTCAGGCGAGACCGAAGACACCTTCATCGCTGACCTAGCCGTTGCAACTAACGCTGGCCAGATCAAGACCGGTGCACCTGCTCGTTCAGAGCGTGTAGCCAAGTACAACCAGTTGCTTCGTATCGAAGAAGAGCTAGCCGATGCGGCGTTCTACGCTGGCCGCGCAGCCTTCCCTCGATTCAAGGCCTAAGCACTAAAAGCATGAAGCGCCCCGCAAAGTCATCTCCGGCAGCAGTGTCGGCGGCTTTGCGGGGTTTTCGCTTCAATGCCCGCACCATCACTCTTCTGCTCATCATCATTGTTGGCGTGGTAACTCTGGCGCCACGCGTGCAGACCTGGTTTCTGCAGCGGCAGCAAATTGCCGAGGCCCAAGCCCAGTTGCAAGCGGCCAAAGACGATGTTAAAAAGATGGAAGTTGAGCGCCGACGTTGGGAAGATCCGGCCTACATTCGTGCTCAGGCGCGTGACCGTCTTTATTATGTGATGCCTGGTGAGGTTTCGTATTTGGTGATGGATGCCGATGGTATTGACCTGAGTGACACAAGCGGAACCGTTGGAGCCCGAATGGCAGCCGATAAAAACACCAGCGAAATTTCAACTTCAATTCGTCAAACCAAGAACAACTGGGTTGACGCGGTTCTCGAATCGGTGGTTCGCGCCGGAACTGAAGAACCAAAAACAGAATCGAATTAGTATGCCACTTACCCCAGCAACCGAGGCCGATATTGCCGAAGTTTCCCGTCAACTTGGCCGCCCTGCGCGCGACATCATCGCGATTGCGGCGCGCTGCGTTTGCGGCAAACCGACTGTGGTGCACACCAAACCAAGGCTTAGCGATGGAACCCCGTTTCCAACTACTTATTACCTGACCCACAAAGGTGCAACCGCTGCGGTTTCGACTCTCGAGGCTAGCGGCCTGATGGCGCAGCTGCAGCAGCGTTTGGTCGACGAGCCAGAATTGG
Source organism: Rhodoluna sp. (assembly GCA_024641985.1). Classification (GTDB taxonomy): domain Bacteria; phylum Actinomycetota; class Actinomycetes; order Actinomycetales; family Microbacteriaceae; genus Rhodoluna. The sequence continues at coordinate 224,223 of JAHEBZ010000002.1, forward strand.
GTGCCGCCTACCAAAAAGCGCATGAGGCCTACATCGCCGACCGCGACAGGGCGGCTCAAGAATCTGGCCAGGAAGTTCCCGAAATTGCCGGAATTTCGGCCGGTGGAATGCCAACCCGAGTAAAGTGCCTGCACGCGCTCATCGGCCACTCGCTGGCTGCTGGGCCTGGCGTGAACCCAATCGGCGATCTTGCGCTCGAGGCTTGCAGCTGGAGCCCCAACCGCTGTGTATGCGAAAGCATCTAGACCAACCAAAGTCAGACTAAACAACGACACGAAGGTAGTAAATTAGAACAATGCCTGCAAACAAGAATGGTGCTGCTGCACCAAAGATCCTTATCGTCGGTGGCGGTTACGCCGGTTTCTACACCGCATTCAAACTCGAAAAGCTTCTCGCAAAGGGCGAGGCCGAGGTAACCATGGTTGACCCGCTGCCTTACCTTACTTACCAGCCGTTTCTTCCAGAGGTTGTTGCCGGATCAATCGAGGCTCGCCACGTTGTGACATCGCACCGTCGCCACCTCAAGACCACCAACATTGTCTCTGGCAAGGTCACCAATATCGATCACGCAAGCAAGACGGCAACCATCGAAGTTGCCGGGCTTAAGCCATACAAAGAGACCTACGACCAAATCGTTGTCACCGCTGGAGCGGTTTCGCGCACCTTCCCAATTCCGGGTGTTGCCGACAACGCAATTGGCCTAAAGACAATCGAAGAAGCGGTCGAGATTCGCAACCGAATCATCACCAACCTAGACAAGGCTTCTAACCTGCCTGAAGGTGCAGCTCGCGATCGCCTACTTACCTTTGTGGTTGTTGGCGGCGGCTTTGCTGGCATCGAAACGTTCGCCGAAATGCGTTCGTTGGTTAGCTACCTGTTGCGTTACTACCCAACCATTTCGTTCGAAGACACCCACTTCCACCTAATCGAGGCAATGGGTCGAATCATGCCCGAGGTTTCACTCGAGACTAGCCAGTGGGTAATTGCAAACCTCGACCAGCGCGGTGCCAAGATTCACCTGAACACCCAGTTGCAGTCTGCCGTAAAGGGCAAAATCGAGCTTTCAACTGGCGAGAGCTTCGAGTCAGACGTAATCGTCTGGACAGCCGGCGTAATGGCTCACCCATTCGTTCGCAACACCGATCTGCCGCTTGATGAGCGCGGGCGCATCACAGCGAAGGCATCGCTTCAGATTGTTAACGGCGAAGATGTAGTTGATGGCGCCTGGACTGCCGGCGATGTTTCTGCGGTTCCAGACCTTACCGGCGGCGGTGTTGGTGGCTTCTGCGTGCCAAATGCTCAGCATGCTGTTCGCCAGGCCAAGCTGCTTGCCAAGAACATCGTTGCTTCGCTGCGCGGTGAAGGCATCAAAGATTACTTCCACGTAAACCTCGGTGCCGTTGCTGGCCTAGGTGTTGGCGTTGGTGTATTCCAGTTCCGCAAGCTTGCAATCAAGGGTGTAATCGCTTGGTTCATGCACCGTGGCTACCACGGTCTAGCAATGCCAATGTGGGAGCGCAAGATTCGCGTATTCTCTGGCTGGGTTTGGAACTTCTTGCTGCGTCGCGACATCGTTGCGATCTCGGCAACCAAAGACCCTCGCCTTGCCTTCGAGACTTTCGCGTCTCGCCCAAAGGCCTAAAACCGCGAAAGAGGGCGCCTAGAAAACTGGGTGCCCTTTTTCACTAGCCTCTATAGTCCAATGGCAGAGACAGGCGACTTAAAATCGCTACAGTGTGGGTTCGAGTCCCACTAGAGGCACCAAAAATAACCGATGGTTATTTTATGGCTAGTGGGTGAGAACACGCACTCGGGGTCCCCAATTTATTGGGGCGGGGTTCGAGTCCCACTAGAGGCACCAAAAATTTTTATGGCTAGTGGGCGAGATCCATGGGTAACTAGTCTTTGCGGGGCCGCAGAATCAGGTTTGGCAGTTCGGGTGCCGCAGTCCAGCCGCCGATTTCATCTTTGAATTGGCCAAACCGCGGGCCTCGAGAATTCCATTCTTCGCGAGCCGCCACAATTTCATCATGAGTTCGCTCGATGAAGTTCCACCACATTACTATTTCTTCGTCGAACGGTTCTCCGCCTAAGAGGACAGCCAGCAGCGAATCTTCGCCGAGCGCTTCAATCTGTATTTCAGATATGCCGGGTGAAAAATATTGGATGTTTTCGGCTGGAGTCACTTCGCCATTGATGAGCGCCACTCCAGAAACAATCAAGATACCGTGCTCGTGTGTTGAGGAAACGGGTATGGTTCCATTTTTGCCGGTTGGAATTCTAAGTTCGGCACCAACTAAATCGGTATAGACCTTCGCTGGAGAATCATGACCGCCTAGAGTGCCCACGAAAAGCCTCACATCGATCGAATCAAATGAGAATTCAGGCACATTTGTCACCTGCTGAAAGGAGGCCGGGTTTTGTCTAGCTTCCTCTGGCAACGCGATCCAGAGTTGCACCGCATGCAAGTTGGTGCTCTGTTTTAGGCCTTGCTCGCTGTGCGAAATGCCCCTGCCGGCAGTCATTAAATTAAGCTGACCTGGGCGAATTCGTTGACTAGTGCCAAGGCTGTCACGATGTTCAACTTCGCCTTCAAATAGCCAGGTCGCAGTCTGTAATCCCGAGTGAGGGTGCGCTGCTACCGCCATAGATTCGGTCTGGGTTGTTGGCCCAAAGTGGTCAACAAAACACCAGGCCCCAATTGTTCGCTTGCGAGCATTCGGAAGAGTTCGACGAATGTCTATTCCGGTGCGTGTGGTCAGTTTGACCATTCGTGGCTCGAGCAACATGTTTTTAGATTACTTGCGCACGTGGAATGGTTGAATGGCATCGTCGGGAATCTGCCCAAAGCGACCATACTGGAAATCTTCCATCGCCTGAATCACGCCTGCTTTGTCGTTCATGACAAACGGGCCATAGGCCACAACCTGTTCGCGAATGGGTCGACCACCAATTAGGAATATCTCGAGTGCGTTGTGGCGAGAGTCTTGAACATTGTTGGCGGTGATGACGATTCGATCGCCCTCTCCAAAAACGGCTAGAGAGCCTGTTGAAATGCGTGCAGTCTTGCCGCCTTGACTTTCTTCGCCCACAGTTCCACTGCCGGCTAGCGTGTAGGCGAGGGCATTGAACATCGGATCCCAAGGGATAGATACTGAGGCGCCTGGAGCCAATGTGATGTGCGCAACAGTCATAGGTGTCTGAGACTTACCGGGGCCTGTGTGGCCACCGATGAGTCCGGCGAGTATGCGAATCAACGCACCGCCATCCTGACTCGAAAGCAGCTTCACATCTTGACCCTCTAGGTTTTGATAGGCGGGGTCTATCATTTTTTTCGCTGCCGGAAGATTGATCCAGAGCTGGATGCCGTGAAAGATGCCGCCAGACATCACCAAAGCTTCTGGGGGAGTCTCGATGTGTAGCACGCCGGCGCCGGCTGTCATATATTGGGTAGCGCCATCCTGAATTATGCCGCCACCGCCATGATTGTCTTGGTGCTGAAACGTGCCGTCAATCATGTAGGTAAAAGTTTCGAAGCCGCGATGTGGGTGCCAAGCGGTTCCTTTAGGTTCGAGCGGTGCGTATTCAACTTCACCCATTTGGTCCATGTGAATGAACGGGTCAAGGTCGGCATACGGCACACCTGCAAATGCGCGGGTAACTGGGAATCCTTCGCCCTCGTAAGCCTGAGGGCCTCGAGTAACCGACTTTACTAAACGGGCGCGCCCGGTTGCAGGCTCGAGCTTCGGAAGGTTCAGTGTGTCCGTGGTTACGGCTGGCATGATTTCTCCTGGTTTGAATGAAGCGCAACAATGAAAGTAAAGGGGGTATTGACTAATACTATTCCCGGAATGATCATTCATGAGAGTTTGCTGAGAACTGCGTGAGTTTGGCCACGGCCGATTTACCATTGATGCATGGACATCACACTTATTGTCATCATCGCTATCGTTGCGATTATCGGTATCTTTCTCTGGTCTACCTACAACGGTCTCGTGACCTTGAATGTGCGCGTTGATGAGGCCTGGAGCGACATCACAGTTCAGCTCAAACGTCGTGCCGATCTGATTCCGAACCTCATTGAAACCGTTAAGGGATATGCAACCCACGAGCGCGAAGTGTTCGAGAACGTCACCAAGGCTCGCGCCGCTACGGTTTCGCCAGAAGTCATGGCACACCCCGCTTCGGCCGCGGTCGCCGAAGACGGCTTCCACTCAGCAATGAAGAGCCTTTTCGCGGTTGCAGAGGCCTACCCTCAGTTGCAGGCAAACCAAAACTTCCTTAGCCTTCAAGCCGAGCTAACCGACACCGAAGACAAGATCATGGCTGCTCGTCGTTTTTACAACGGTGGCGTTCGTGAGTTAAACACAAAGATCAAGCAGTTCCCGCAGGTTCTGTTCGTGAAGGGTCTAGGTTTTGTGGCTCGCGAATTCTTCGAGGTTGCCGACCCTGCTGCAATTTCTGAACCTCCATCAGTCAAGTTTTAAGGGCATAAATGTATTCGGCAATTGCCGCCAATAAACGCAACACTGTTTTCATCATCCTCGGGTTTGTGTTGCTCTTGGGGGGCTTGGCTTATTGGTGGGGTCAGGCCTCTGGCAACGGTTCAAGCGCAATTTTCATTATTGGCTTCGTGTTGCTCTATGCGTTATTCCAATATTTCGTAGCCGCCTCGATGGCGGTTGCCATGAGCGGTGCAGTTCCAATTGAGAAGGCCGATAACCCAAGGCTTTGGCGCATTGTCGAAAATTTGGCCATCACCGAGGGCATGCCAATGCCAAAGGTTTATGTGATCCCAGATGAGGCCCCGAATGCTTTTGCAACCGGGCGCGATCCGAAACATGCAATTGTGGCGGCCACTACCGGCTTGCTTGCAATCATGGATGACAAAGAGCTCGAAGGCGTTATGGCTCACGAGTTGGGGCACGTAAAGAACTATGACATTAGAGTTACCACCATCGTTTTTGGCTTGGTAAGCGCGGTCGGTGTTCTTGCCGATATGGCAATTCGTGCAGCTTTCTTCTCGGGTGGCGGCAATCGAAAAGACGATAACGGTTTTGGTGCCGCGCTGATTGTTATCGGCATCGCAGCCAGCATTGTTGCCTGGCTCATCGGCCCGCTGATCAGTGCCGCCGTTTCACGCCAACGCGAATATCTTGCCGATGCATCTGGCGCACACACAACGCGCTACCCCGAGGGGTTAGCAAGTGCTTTAGAAAAGCTGGCAACCTATGGTCGCCCGATGCGCAGGGCCAGTTCATCTATGGCCCACATGTATATCAACGACCCAATTAAGCCAGGTGTGGTTGAGCGCTTGTTTTCAACTCACCCGCCACTGCCAAAGCGCATCGAGCGCCTACGCGCCATCGGCGGCAAGTTTTAGCCGCTAAGGCTTAAGCTCGTCGCTTAGCGCGGCGGCTAGGTTGCCCTTGGGCGAAACAACAATTTCGCCAAGCCCCTGCCAATTTGCTGCCTCGCCCAGATGTTGGCCAAGCGTCGCAGCAAGTGAAGCAACCTGTGCGGGTTTTAGGTGCGGCTCGTGCCAACTTGCCTGCACAAGCAACTGCCCACTCTTGCGATCACTTTTTAGGTCGACTCGACCCAGCAGATCGCCGTTGTGAAGCAGCGGCAAGGTGTAGTAGCCGTAGACCCTTTTGGGTTCGGGTGTATAAATTTCGATCTTGTAATCAAATCCAAACAATCGAAGCGCCCTATCTCTATTGCGAGTTAGCGGGTCGAACGGGCTAAGCAGAGTTGTGTGATTTGGCGCAGTCAGCCGTCCGGCCGAAAACTCCGCAAACCAATCAGCGTGCGCATATGCGGGATCCTTCCAGCCAGCCACGCTCACTTCGATCAAAGTGCCAGCAGCAACCAGCTCGGCAACGCGAGGCGCAACCCGATCAATTTTTAGGCGCACAAAGTCGGCAAGATCTTTCACTGTTGCCACACCATCGGTTTTGGCGGCACGCGCAATCAGGGTGCGCAGGTCACTTTCATAGTCTGGTTGTGGTTCAAGCATTCGCACCAAGGTTTCGCCCGTCAGAACCTGCTCGGCCAGGGCATAACGCCTGCTAAATGAATCGCGCCCAGCCGAAACAACCTCGCCAATCAGAAACATGCGTTCAAGGCAAGTCTTTACATCGCTCCAGCCCCACCAGTTGCCCTTGCGTTTATTTTGATCGTGTTCAATTTGGGCAATCGTTAGTGGGCCTTTGCTCCTCAGTTCCGCACGAATCCAATCCAGCAGTTCACCGTGTTCGGCTTGCACGGCAATCCAACTCTTAGATGAATAGCGGCGATCATCAGTGCCGAAACGATACCAATCCATTCGAAAACGATGCAATGGAAGGTCTTCGGTTCGAATCCAAGCGGCTTCATGGGCCCAATATTCGATCAGGGTAGCCTGTGTCTGGGTTTCGGTCAGTGGTTTTGTTGCCCCATCGAGGCTGCCCTTGTCATATGAGCCCAGGCGCGAGAAGATCGGCATGTAGTGAGCTCTTTCGAACACGTTTACCGAGTCAAGTTGCAGCAAACCAAGCTGATCGAAAATGTTGAACGGGCCGGCTTGGCGAATCGCTTTGGTTGGTTTAGCGGCCAGCCCCTGAGCATTCAAAACCAAGCTTTTGGCTTCGGCCAAACTCAACTGTTCAGGCATCGATGCCCCTTCTCAAACTAGACTTCTACCAGCATAGAAACTAGTGAGGTATGAAATGGCACAAACGGCTCCGGTTGTTGCCCCAACTCTTGAAGAGTTTGAGTCGGCGCACATCAACGTGGCTCAGGTTGCTATTCAAACTCCGGTTTTGCATAGCCACTATCTCAGCCAATTAATTGGTCAAGAGGTTTTTCTAAAGTGCGAAAACTTGCAGCGAACCGGCGCTTATAAGCTTCGAGGCGCTTTCAATCGCATGTCAAAGCTAACTGCTGCCGAGCGCAAAAAAGGTGTTGTGGCGGCCAGTGCCGGCAATCATGCGCAAGGCGTGGCTCTTGCCGCCAAGAAACTCGGAATCAAGGCAACCATCTTTATGCCAGTTGGGGCATCCTTGCCCAAGTTTCAGGCAACCCAAAACTATGGCGCATCGGTTGTTCTTGAGGGTGCCGTGTTTGCCGAGACACTCAAGGCGGCTCAAGAATATGCCGCTAAAAAAGGCGCAATCTTCATCCCGCCATACGACAACATCGATGTAGTTACGGGCCAGGGCACCGTTGGTCTCGAAATTATTGATCAGGTTCCCAATGTTCAGACCATCCTGGTGGCCATCGGCGGCGGCGGGTTGGCTGCCGGTGTGGCGGTGGCGGCAAAACTTAAGGCTGCTAAGCAAGGGCGCAAAATCAATGTGATTGGCGTTCAATCTGAAAACGCGGCTTCTTATGTGCCTTCGATCAAAAGCGGCAAGCCCGTCGAAATCTCTACTAAGCGCACGATTGCCGATGGCATCGCGGTGGCCAAGCCGGGTCGAATTCCGTTCGAGCTAATCGAAAAATATCTCGACAAGGTTGTTACCGTGAGCGAAGACGAAATTGCTAAGGCATTGGTGGTGGTGCTAGAGCGGTCGAAGCAGGTCGTTGAACCAGCGGGAGTTGTTGCGGTTGCGGCGCTCATGTCGGGTGCGGTGAAGCCAAAGGGCGTGACCGTTGCCGTTCTATCTGGTGGCAACATCGACCCGCTATTGATGCAGAAAATTATTGGCTATGGCCTGGCTGCTTCAGAGCGCTACACAACCATTTCTGTCATGCTTCCAGATCGCCCTGGCCAGCTTGTGAAGACCGCTCAGGCGATCGCAGCGGCTCAAGGCAACGTGGTTGAGGTTTTGCATACTCGCCACGGCGAAGGCCTAGAGATTGGCGAAGTGGAACTTCGTTTGTCGGTAGAAACCATGGGTCATGAACACCGAGACCGAGTAATTCAGGCCCTCAAAGATGCCGGGCTTAAGCCTCGAATTGCAGCTGGCTAGGTTTAGCCTTCGAAGTTTTTCACATCGATAATTTTGATTGCGCGTTCTTTGCCGTTTGGTGCAAAGAAGCTAACTTCATCGCCAATCTTTGAGCCCATGATGGCCTGGCCAATCGGGCTGTCGGGGCTATAAACATCGATGTCTGTGCCCTCGGCGATTTCGGCGCTGCCAAGCAAAAACTGCATCTCAGAGCCGTTCATTGTCAATGAAACCACTGTGCCCTGTTCAACGACGCCATGTGATTCTTTGGCTTCGCCAACCACTGCGCTGGCCAAAATGTTCTCGAGGCGCGCAGCGCGAGCCTCGATTTTGCCCTGCTCTTCTTTTGCCGCGTGGTAGCCGCCGTTTTCTTTGAGGTCTCCCTCTTCGCGAGCCTCTTGAATTTTTCGTGAGATGTCTGCTCGGGCAACTGTTAGCAAATATTCGAGCTCGCTCGCGAGTCGGTCGTATGCAGCTTGGGTTAGCCAAGTTGCTTCAGGGGTTTCAGCCATAATTCTTCTAGTTTATTTGAACCAGCATTTGTCTAGTGAACCACTCACGCCTAATTTGCTCGTGTTCACTTTGATTTCTATGTCGCCACTAAATTTGGCCGGCAAGGTTATTTCGCGATAACCAACCACCGCATAGCCCTCATTTAAGACCTGAACCGCGCAAGTGGCTGGCCTGTCAATGCCTTGCGGGCTCTCAACGTGAACCCGAATCGTTGCCTGTTGATCAAAAACGATTGTGTAGCCGAGAGTCTGGGTTTTGAAGCCTGTCTCGGAGGCTGTTATCGATGAGATTGCCCAGATTAGAAACAGCAAAAGCAATGCGCTGCCGAGCGCGATCACAATCAGCCGGCGGCGCTTCTCGCTGTGTGGCTTAGTGCCATAGCGGTCTTGCATCAGTTTCGATTGGTTTGTCATCACTAAAAGGCTACATACTTAAAGCATGCAAATTTGGCTTTCAGCTCTCCTCGCAGCAACTCCGGTTCCCTCAAGCACCCCAGACCCTGCCGAAACTTTCTATAGCCCCGGCACCATTGGGTTCATCGCAACCTTTGGCGTTACCGCTGGCGCAATTGTATTGATTTTCGACATGGTGCGACGAGTGCGTCGAGTTCGTTACCGTGCCGAAATTTCGGCCAAGCTTGAGGCTGAATCGGCCGCGGCAAATTCAGAGGTTTCGAATCTGTCAGCGCAGGCAAAGCCTGCTGAGAAGGCAAAGGCAGCCAGCAAGCCTAAGCCACAGCGCCCGGCGCCACCGGCAAAGCCTAAGCGCCAAGATTAAACCCGCTAGCCCGTTATCGGGTTCAGCGAGATAAGCAGAATTCCTGTCCAGTGGCACATGAATGCCAGCACAGTAAACGTGTGAAATATTTCGTGAAATCCGAATTTGCCCGGAAACGGGTTGGGCCGCTTTAGCCCATAAACCACAGCACCAAGCGTGTAGCAAAGGCCACCAACCAAAATCAAAATCATCATGGTTGCGTTTGCGTTCATGAAATCTACGATGAAGGCCATTGCGCCCCAACCCATGCCCACATAAATCGGAACATATAGCCAGCGCGGTGCATTGATCCAGAAAACGCGGAAGCCGATTCCTAAGAGGGCCGTTCCCCAAATAACGGAAAGCAATAAAATCGCCTTTTCGCGCTCAAGGGCAAGCCAGGTGATCGGCGTGTAGCTGCCTGCAATGAGCAAAAAGATGTTGGCGTGGTCTATCCGTTTCAAAGCCATTTTGGCTTTCGGCTTCCAGTTGAAGCGGTGATATACGGCAGAGTTGCCGAACAAAAGTATCGAGCTCGCATAAAACACGGCCGCCGTCAGCTTGGCCGCCAATCCATCGGCTACAACTATCAGCACAATTCCCGATGCAATTACCAGTGGCAAAACGCCAGCATGAATCCAACCCCTCCAGGTGGGTTTGGCATCTACTTCGGTGAACCATTCGCTCATATGAAAACTCTACGCCTCCACCTGAAGTAGCCTTGGCGTGTGCGCAATTTGATTTATCGAATCTATGAGCGGTCGCTCGAGCGGGGGCTCGTGCCGCAAGACCTGCCTCGCCATGTTGGCGTGATTCTTGATGGCAACCGGCGTTGGGCCGAACGCCAAGGCGGTGCAAAGGCAAGCCACGGGCATGCGGTAGGTGCCAAAAAGACTCTCGAATTTTTGGGTTGGTGCAACGATCTCGGAATCAAAGTAGTAACCCTCTATCTGCTTTCGACCGATAATCTCAAAGGTCGAGAATCCGAAGAGCTCGGTGAGCTGCAAGACATCATTGCTGGGTTGGCAGCCGATATCGCGTCGCTTGGCACATACAAGATTCGAATGGTGGGTGACAAAAGCGCGCTGCCGGCGGCAATGGCTGCAGCGATGGTTGATGCCGAAATGGCAACCGAACAGGTTGCAGGCATGCAGGTGAACCTGGCCGTGGCCTATGGTGGCCGCAAAGAGATCGCCGATGCGATGCGATCGATCTTGAAGCATCACGCCAACGAGGGAACCAGCATTGATGACCTTGCTGAACTGCTAGACCCCGATTTGATTACCGAACATCTTTATACATCGGGGCAACCAGACCCAGATTTGGTGATTCGCACCAGCGGTGAACAGCGCCTGTCGGGGTTCTTGCTTTGGCAGAGCGCTCAGTCAGAGTTCTATTTCGAAGAGGCCCTTTGGCCCGATTTTAGGCGCGTCGACTTTTTGCGTGCAATTCGCGCATTCGAGTCGCGTCATCGCCGTTTTGGCAAATAGATAACGAGCAGATTAACGCTCGATAACATAACCTGCTTTCGGGCGTGTCTAGTTGCAATTGAGCTAATCTGCAGGCGTAATCTCGCATCAAGCCTCAACAAAGGAGCTTCGATGGCCAAGACAACCTCAGCAGAAACCGTTTCAAAATCTGCGAAGGGTGGTGTCAAAAAGGCCGAAGTCGCTTCCAAAACCTACATTCTTGACACTTCGGTTTTGCTTTCCGACCCACGTGCGCTCTTCAAATTTAAAGAGCAAGAGGTTGTAATCCCGATCATCGTGATTAACGAACTCGAAAAAAAGCGTCACGATCCAGAAATTGGTTATTACGCCAGGCAGGCGCTGCGGCATCTAGACGATTTGAGAACCGAACACGAGCGCCTTGATTTTCCGATGCAAGTTGGCGATGGCGGCCTGTTGCGAGTTGAGCTAAATCACATCGATCAATCGGTGCTGCCGGCAGGTTTTCAACTCGGAGACAACGACAGTCGCATTTTGGCCTGCGCCTTCAACCTCGCGCGCGAGGGCAAAGATGTGACCGTAGTCTCAAAAGACCTTCCGATGCGCGTCAAGGCTGCCGCTCTAGGCATGGCCGCCGAGGAATACCGAAACGACAACGCAGTTGATTCTGGCTGGACAGGCATCGCAGACATTTCATTAACCGCCGACGAAATGTCGGATCTGTGGGACACCGAGATTATTAAGCACAAAGATGTTGCTGGCATGCCCGTTAACACTGGGTTGATAATCAATTCTGAAAGAGGCGCTGCACTGGGCCGAGTTGAAAAAGGCGGAAAGATCAAGTTGGTGCGCGGTGACCGCGATGTTTTTGGAGTCAAGGGGAGATCTGCCGAGCAGCGGTTAGCCATTGATGTTCTGCTCGATACAGACATTGGCATTGTTTCGCTTGGTGGTCGTGCCGGAACCGGAAAATCAGCCATGGCGCTTTTGGCTGGATTGGAAACCGTGCTCGAGCGCCGCCAGCACAAGAAAATCATCGTGTTTAGGCCAATCTTTGCCGTTGGTGGGCAAGAGTTGGGCTATTTGCCTGGCAGCGAAAACGAAAAAATGAACCCATGGGGGCAGGCAATTTTTGACACACTCGGGGCGCTGGTTTCGAAAGAGGTCGTTGAACACGTTGTCGATCGCGGGTTGCTCGAAATTCTGCCGCTCACCCACATTCGAGGTCGTTCGTTGCACGATGCCTTTGTGATCGTTGATGAGGCTCAGTCGCTCGAAAGAAACACTCTGTTGACTGTCTTGTCTCGAATTGGGCAGAATGCCAAGGTTGTGCTCACCCACGATGTGGCCCAGCGCGATAACCTGAGGGTCGGCCGGCACGATGGCGTAGCGGCGGTAATTGAATCGCTAAAGAATCACGAACTCTTTGCGCACGTCACTCTTATGCGTTCAGAGCGTTCGGCTATTGCCGCGTTAGTGACTGACCTTCTAGACCAATAAAACAAGCGACACTTAACTGGAGTACCATGGCGCTTATGAATTTTGAGCAGGCCGAACCGGCAATTAAGAAATTGATAAGCGATTATTTTGAGGTGCTTCACTCTCAAGACATGGATTTATTCGACAAGGTATTTCACAAGGATTCAGTGCTGTATTCGGCTCAAGGTGGCGAGCTATCGATTCGCCCTTATTTGGTTTATCGAGAAGCGGTTGCTAATAGAAAATCGCCTGCAGAGCTCGGAAACCCTCGCCGTGATCAAGTGTTAATGTTTGATCAAATTTCGCCGACTTTGGCACTGGTTAAGCCTCAACTCGAAATGTTTGGCGGCGTGATGCAGGACTACTTAAATATTGTTTTCCTCGATGGCCAGTGGTGGGTTATGTCAAAAATGTGGGAGAAGGTTGGCGAGACCGCTTAGCGTGCCTTGTGTATAACTTCAGCACCTGGTTTTAAACCGCACTAATTTGGGCGCATGGATGAAAGCGTCTTTGCCTGGCTAGGCCCGGTGTATCTGGTGGCCGTATCGTGGCCGTTGACCAAAATTGATCTTCGAGAACACCGGTTGCCAAATCGTTTGGTGCTTCCAGCATTGCCCATAACGCTGTTGGGCCAGCTGATAGCCGCTTGGCTTGGCTCGCAGTGGCTAAATTTAGCCATCGCAGTATTTTGCTCTGTTTCGGCTTTCGGCATTGGTTTGTTGGTGAACAGGTTTGCCAACCTTGGCATGGGAGACGTAAAACTTATCGCGGCAATCACGCTTGCACTGGCTTGGTTTAACCCATTGGCGCCCTTTATGGCCCTGTTGCTTGGGTTTGTGGTAGCCACGGTTTTTGTTGTGGCTCAAATTGCGCGCCGCAGGCTCAAAATGGGCTCTAGCGTTGCCCTTGGCCCCTACTTATTAGTTGGGTTTGTTCTCACCCTGGCGGGTCAGTTTTAGGCCATCGGGCACAAGTTCGATCAGGCTGATTGCAACCATTAGCCCAGCCACCACCAACAGCAAGTGTGAATTGATTTCGGCGTTAAGGTAAGACTGATTTAGCCAGATTGCGCCTGCACCAATCACTTCGCCGATGACCGAAATAAGCACCAGCAAAAAGGCACGGGCCTTGGTGAGGCCCGCGGCGATGGCCAATGCGGCAATCGACAGGCCTTCGGGCAAGTTTTGAAGGCCAATTGCCACTGCGGTGGCAACGCCGGTGTTCAAGTTTGCGCTGGCTGCAGCAATCGAGGCAGTGCCCTCAGGCACATTGTGCAAGGTGAGAGCCACCGTAACCAAGGCGAGCGAAGACATGAGTGTTTCACGCTTATCAGCTAGCCGACTTGCAATGAATTTCGTGGCAGCGAAGCCCGCAAAGCCAATCCCAAACCACAAAATTGAGTCTTGCCAACCATAATCAATCGAAAGTGCTGAAGGAATTATTTCTATTACAGATGCGGCCAACATCGCGATTGCGGCGACAATAAGTGACCATCCGTTGAACTTTGCCGAGTTGGCATTGCCAAAGGCAACACCAAAGAAGCCGAGAAGAGTTGCGCAAGCCGCGAAAGTGGCTAACGCAAACCCAACGTCGAACGATCCGTTAATGATTTACCGCTTTAGAGACCAGGTCTGGTCATCGACAAAACATCTAGTGCTTTGTCGAGTTGCTCCATGGTGAGTTTGTCTCCGTCAACATAACCCAGCTCGATGGTTGCCTGGCGAACGGTTAGGCCGGCGGCCACTGAGTGCTTGGCAATCTTGGCAGCGGCCTCGTAGCCAATGTATTTGTTTAGCGGGGTAACGATCGAGGGGCTCGATTCCGCTAACGCGCGGGCGCGCTCTACGTTAGCCTCAAGGCCGCGAACGGTTTTATCGGCTAGGAGGCGCATCGAGTTAGCTAGCAAGCGAATCGATTCTAGAAGTGAGTTTCCCATTACTGGAATTGCCACGTTAAGTTCAAAGTTTCCGGTTGCTCCGGCCCAGGCCACGGTTGCGTCGTTGCCAATAACTCGTGCGCAAACCATCATGACGGCCTCGGGAACAACTGGGTTAACCTTGCCAGGCATGATCGACGAACCAGGTTGAAGATCTGGAATGTGCAGCTCGGCTATGCCGGCATTCGGGCCAGAGCCCATCCAGCGAAGATCGTTGTTGATTTTGGTTAGTGAAACCGCCAGCACGCGCAGTGCGCCAGAGGCCTCGACAAGTGCATCGCGAGCACCCTGTGCCTCGAAGTGATCGCGGGCTTCGGTAATCGGAAGACCGGTCTCGGCGGCGAGCAAACGAATAACCTCTTGCGGGAACCCCTTAGGCGTGTTGATGCCGGTTCCTACTGCTGTGCCACCAAGTGGCACCTCGGCGGTGCGGCCAATGGTCGATTGAACACGCTCGATTGCATAGCGAATTTGTGCGGCATAGCCACCAAACTCTTGACCCAAAGTGACCGGAGTTGCATCCATCAGGTGAGTGCGCCCGGCCTTAACCACGGTCTTCCAGAGTTCTTTCTTTTCTTCTAACGAGATGGCTAGGTAATCAAGGGCCGGAAGCAAGTCGTTGATGAGAGCAGCGGTAACCGCAACGTGCACCGAAGTAGGAAAAACGTCGTTGGATGACTGCGATGCATTGACGTGGTCGTTTGGGTGAACCGGTGAGCCCAGCAGATTTGAGGCCAGCGTTGCCAATACCTCGTTCATGTTCATGTTTGACGAAGTGCCAGAGCCGGTCTGAAAGATGTCTACCGGAAATTCACCATCGTGTTGCCCTGAGATCACGGCGTCGGCGGCCGAAGCAATCGAATCAGCTATCTCGGTTGTTAAAACACCAAGCTTTGCGTTTGCCTGCGCGGCGGCCTTTTTAATTTGAGCCAATGCGGCAATGTGAGCGCGTTCGAGAGTTGTTCCTGAAATCGGAAAATTCTCGACGGCGCGTTGAGTTTGCGCGCGGTAAAGGGCCTTTGCCGGTACTTTAACTTCGCCCATGGTGTCGTGTTCGATGCGGTATTCCACGTTGAATTTCCTTTGATCTTGGAGTTTGGATTGTTGAAAAATTAGTTGATGTCGCCGACGGTGACAATTGGGCGCACTTCGCCAAGGGTTAGCTTGTAGTTTGCGCCTACAACTGCCAATTTACCTGCTTTAACCGCGGCCGCAATGAGTGTGCTTCGGGTTAGCAGTTCGTTGATAGTGTCTTGAATGTGCAATTCGGTTATGTCATCGATGTCGTGTTTGCCAGCTTTGTTTGCGGCCTCGACCGTAGGTCGGATTCGTTCGACTAGGTTGTGAATGAACTCACCCTGAGAGTTTAGGTTGCCCTGTGTCGAGTCGATGGTGGCCCTGATGGCTCCGCACTCGTCGTGCCCGAGCACCAGAATTACGGGCACCCCCAGAACCTCGACGGCATATTCGAGTGAACCTAGAATCGTTTCGGCAATAACCTGCCCTGCGTTTCGAACTACGAATAAATCACCAAGACCCACATCAAAGATAATTTCGGCTGAAAGGCGTGAATCTGCGCAGCCAAACAGTGCTGCAAAAGGGCGCTGCTTTTCGGCCAGCATTTCACGGTGATCGATGTCTTGCCTAGGGTGGGCAAGGTGGCCAGAAACAAATCGTTTGTTGCCATCCACCATGGCCTGCCAAGCGTCGCGAGGGTTTTGAGGGCGCGAACTCATCGGCTCAGTTCGGTCTCAATAGTGGCAGCCAGAGCCCCAAATTCGGCTTCGGTGGCAGAACCTGTCAGAGCAACTGCGTTTCCGTCTAGCTCCAATATCCAGAGGGTTTTTTCGCCCTCAGAGCCTTCGGCAAGAGCCCATTTTGCCCAGGATTCGTATCCGATTTTCGACTCGGTGTTTGGCACGTGGTTTTTGCTAAGCAGCGCTATCCAGGTTGGGTTGGTGTCAAATGCTTGAGTCATGCCGATCCACTGGTTTTTTGGGCCAACAAAACCTACCTTCCAGTAGGCGACATTGTCGGTTGGGTTGGCAACCCAATTTGTGCGGTTGGCCCACCAACCCTGAGGTAGCTCGGGAGCAAGAATTTGTTGGCCGCTGGCAGAACTAGCTGCCGCGGCGGCTGCTTTGTAGTCGACAGGTTGAATGCGGTTGCTGTCGTCGCGGGGAACAATCAAGACAATTGCGAGCACCAAACCCAAGCACGCGATCAAAGACAAAACCAAGTTGCGCAAAGTTTGTTTTGCGCGGTGTTTTGCTGCCGAGTCTTCGCTCAACCTAGTTGGCCTCAGCCTTCTTGTTTTTGACTGCATCATCGAGGCGTTTGCGTGCACCGCTCAGCCACTTTTCGCACTGGGTTGCCAGTGCTTCGCCGCGCTCCCAAAGGCCAAGCGATTGCTCTAACGAAACCGAGCCGGCCTCTAGCTCTGCAACAACTTTGATCAGTTCGTCTCGGGCCTGCTCGTAGTTCATTTCGGCCACATCTGCATTAGCCTTGGCGGCTGCCTTTTCTGCGCTCATTATGTCTTTCAGTCTAATTTATTGCCGCTAGCCCGAAGGTTTCGGGCTAGTAAATCTTTAATCGGCGGTTGCCGAAATTTCGCCTTTGGCTAGACGAACTCGAAGTTTTTGGCCTTGCTTAACTTTGCTGCCGTCGGCAATTACTCTGCCGGATTCGTCTCGAACCACCGAATAGCCGCGATCGAGAGTTGATTGAGGAGATAGTGACCGAACCTGTTGTTTTAGGTGGTTTAACTGCATGCCCTCGCGTTCGAGCACAATGCCTAGATTGGCTCGAATGCTGGCTAGCCAACGATCTAGATCGAGTTGCTTGTCGTTGATGAAGGTAAACGGGTTGGCCAAAATTGGGCGACTGCGAATTTGCTCGATCATGGCTGCCTGATTGCTCACATGGCCGTCAATCTTCATGAATATGCGTTGGCTGAGTTGGGCTAATTTGTGACGCTCGTCTTCGACATCAGGAACCACCCGCTTGGCGGCATCGGTTGGGGTTGAAGCTCGAAGGTCGGCAACCTCGTCGAGCAAAGGCCTGTCGGCCTCGTGGCCAATTGCCGACACAATTGGCGAGGTTGCGGCGGCGGCGGCGCGCACGAGGGCTTCATCGCTGAATGCGATTAGGTCTAGAAACGAACCTCCGCCTCTGGCAATGATTATTACGTCTACTTCGGGGTCTTGGTCGAGTTCTTTGATGGCCGCGACCACCTCGATGGCCGCTTTGTCGCCCTGAACCAAGGTGTGAATAACGCGAAAAGACACGTCGGGCCAGCGAAGCTTGGCATTTTGCAGAACATCTTTTTCGGCATCCGAGTTTTTGCCTGTAATTAGGCCAATTTTGTTGGGCAGAAAGGGCAGCGCCTTTTTGCGATCAGGCGAGCTGAGACCCTCGGTGGCCAGCTGCAGCCGAAGCCTTTCGATGCGCTCTAGCAGTTCGCCAAGGCCAACCTTGCGCATCTCGACAACCTGCATGGTGAGCTTGCCGCCCTTTGGCCAAAATGCGGGTTTGATGAGGGCAAGAACTCGATCGCCTTGTTTTAGATCCGCCGAAATTTTGGCAACGCTCCAAGAGTGAATCGAAACGCTGTTCTCTTGTTGCAAATCGCGAAGCTCGCCGAACATGTTGCTTGCACCAAGTTTGATAGAGGCAAGTTCGCCCTCAATCCAGAGGTAGCCAAGGCGTTCGATCCAGTCTTTTAAAGTTGCCGAAAGCCTTGAAACCGGCCAAGGGCTAAGTTCGGAAGAAACCTTGGAATCGCCTGCGGTTTCAAACTCGCTCATGGGCCCTCCGGTTTCGGCCACCGCAATCCTTCAAATGACGCGTTTATCATTGAGGGGTGACTGAAATCAAGGATACCGCGACCGAACGACAATCAGCCGTGGCTGTGCCGCTTGGCAAGAAGGTTTTGCTTGCCGCACCCCGAGGATATTGTGCCGGTGTTGACCGTGCAGTTATTGCCGTCGAGAAGGCTCTTGACCATTACGGCTCACCTGTTTATGTGCGCAAGCAAATTGTGCACAACAAACATGTGGTGTCTTCGCTCGAAAAGCGCGGGGCAATCTTCGTTGACGAGGTAGACGATGTGCCAACCGGTGCGGTTCTGGTGTTTTCGGCCCATGGCGTTTCGCCGGCTGTGGTGGCCGCCGCCGAAGCCCGTGGCCTAAACACCATCGATGCCACCTGCCCTTTGGTAACTAAAGTTCACCGCGAGGTTCAGCGATTTGCGGCCGAAGATTACGATATTTTGCTGATTGGTCACGAAGGCCATGAAGAGGTTGAAGGCACGGCCGGCGAGGCCCCCGATGTCGTTCAAATCATCGACAAGGATGATTCGATCGCCGCCGCTACAGTGCGCGACCCAAAGAAGCTGATTTGGCTTTCGCAAACCACTCTTTCGGTAGACGAAACCATGGAAACGGTTTTGAAGCTACGCGAAAAGCACCCAACCCTGCAAAACCCGCCGAGTGACGACATTTGCTATGCCACTCAAAACCGCCAGGTTGCAATCAAAAAGGTTGGCGAAGGTTCAGATTTGGTCATTGTGGTGGGTTCTTCGAACTCTTCTAACACCGTTCGGCTTGTCGAGGTTGCACTCGAAGCCGGGGCCAAAGCGGCATACCGAGTTGATTTTGCCAGCGAGATCGATGAGGCCTGGTTTGAAGGTGTTGAGACAGTTGGTGTATCTTCGGGGGCATCGGTGCCAGAAGAGTTGGTGGATGACGTGCTTAACCACTTGGCTGCACGCGGCTATGGAGATGTGCGAACGGTGCAAACTGCCGAAGAAGACGTGCAGTTTTCACTGCCTGCCGAGTTGCGCAAAGAACTGAAAGCGGCAGGCACGGATGTGAGCAACAAAATCAGGCGCTAACCCAGTTGTGCCTACGCAAATTTATGCATAAAAAACTCGACCCCGCCTAGACGGGGCCGAGTTTTTTGTTGAGCTATTAGCCCTGAGATTTGCCTGCTGAACCCAGCTGTGCAGCTGCCTCAACCACGCGAGCGGCCATGCCTGCCTCGCCAATCTTGCCCCAAGCGCGAGGGTCGTAGTGCTTCTTGTTGCCCACTTCGCCATCGATCTTTAGAACGCCGTCGTAGTTGGCCAACATGTGGCCAGCAATTGGGCGAGTGAAAGCATATTGAAGGTCGGTGTCAATGTTCATCTTGATAACACCGTGTGAAACTGCGTCGGCAATTTCTTGGTCGGTTGAGCCTGAACCACCGTGGAAAACTAGATCGAACGGCTTGTCAACGCCATACTTAGCGCCAACGGCTGCCTGAATTTCGCCAAGCAGTTCAGGGCGAAGTTTTACGTTGCCTGGCTTGTATACGCCGTGCACGTTGCCGAAAGTAAGCGCAACCATGTAGCGACCGTTCTCGCCAAGGCCTAGTGCCTCAGCGGTTAGCAGGCCATCTTGAGGGGTGGTGTAAAGGTGCTCACCCATGCCGCCCTCAACGCCGTCTTCTTCGCCGCCAACAACGCCAACTTCGATTTCAAGAACCGCACCGATGTTTCTGGTTAGCGCCAGCATCTCTTTGGCAATGATTAGGTTTTCGCCCATTGGCACAGCCGAGCCATCCCACATGTGCGAGTTGAAAAGTGGGTCTTGGCCGGCCTTAACGCGCTCTTGCGACATGGCAATTAGCGGGCGCACAAACTCATCGAGCTGGTGCTTGGCGCAGTGGTCGGTGTGAAGAGCCACGGTGACGCCATAGTTCTTTGCTGCTTCGCGTGCGAAGGCAGCCATCGCTGCGGCACCAGATGCCATCTTCTTGATGGTTGGGCCAGACCAGTAGTCGCCTCCACCGGTGGTTACCTGAATGATGCCGTCAGAACCGGCCTCGGCAAGACCTGCCAGAGCGGCGTTTAGAGTTTGTGAGCTAGAAACGTTGATGGCCGGGTAGGCGAAGCCACCCTTTTTTGCGCGGTCAAGCATTTCTAGGTATTGGTCTGGTGATGCTACAGGCATAGCAATTCTCCTAATTAGTTGGGCGTTTAGGCGACTCCGTCGGCGACTTACCTATGATGTTAGCAAGGATGCGGGTTGCTCCGCCTGAAGGCTGCACGAAAGGCCACATGACTTTGCATAATGCCAATGGGCCGGCCATCGATATTTTGGCCGCAACCGTTGCTGCAACGGCTGCCTGTTGGGTGCACGTTGGCAAAGGCGACAAGTTAAAAGTTGACCGCGTTGCCGTGGATGCCATGAGGCAGTCGCTAGTGGGTGCCGATTTTGGGGGCATCGTGGTTATCGGCGAAGGCGAAAAAGATGATGCGCCCATGCTCTTCAACGGTGAATTGATTGGCCAAGATCAAGCCATCGAATGGGATATTGCCGTTGACCCGGTTGACGGCACGGCTTTGGCTGCTGCCGGAGTTGATGGTGCGGTTGCCGTGATGGCCGCGGCGCGGCGCGGTGCAATGCTCGAATCTTCAGAGGTTTATTACATGAAGAAGATCATCGCGGGGCCTGCTGGCAGGGGAGTGCTTGACATTGATGCAAGCGCGGCAGTAAACATTGAAGCACTTGCTGCTGCCCTAGATAAGCCAGTTACAGATCTTCGAGTTGCGGTTATCAATAAAGCCAGAAATTTTGAGTTGATTGCCCAGGTCGAAGCGTGCGGTGCAACCTGGGTGCGCTTTGATGAAGGCGATATTGCCATGGCGGTGGCTGCTGCCACCGCGGGCAGCGGGGTTGATTTGCTTCTTGGCGTTGGTGGCTCACCCGAGGGTGTGGTTGCGGCTGTGGCTGTTCAAGTGCTTGGCGGTTTTATGCAGGCGCGGTTTGCGCCACAAACACCCGATCAAATCGAGCGTGCTTTGCTGGCTAACTATGACCTCGAGCAAAAATTTGAACTTAATGATCTG
Source organism: Rhodoluna sp. (assembly GCA_024641985.1). Classification (GTDB taxonomy): domain Bacteria; phylum Actinomycetota; class Actinomycetes; order Actinomycetales; family Microbacteriaceae; genus Rhodoluna. The sequence continues at coordinate 245,184 of JAHEBZ010000002.1, forward strand.
GTTTCGGGCGACAGCTTTGTTTTCGTTTTGACGGGCATAACCGATGGAGTGCTAACAAGGGGAGTGCGCGAATTTGACGAACACCTCGAGATTCAAAGTTTTATTCTCGACAGCAAGTTGGGAGAAGCGTTAATTGCAGAAATGAATGTGCCCCGCTACTAGAGCGAGGCACATTTTGGTTCAAAATTAGCTGCAGGCCAACTATGCAACCGCTGGTTCTTCTAGCAAAGCGGTGCGGTCTGGGCTGTCGGTCAAGATTGCAGCAGGCATGTGATCTAGGTTTTCAAGACCCGAGGTTGCCTGGGTTACTGCAACGGCTCCCCACTGCACAGCAGCCGAAACACCGTGAGGAACATCGAAGCCAACACCAAAGTGGTCGTCGCCTTCGGCTACGGGGTTGCTAACCACTGCCGACAAAAAGCCAGCCAAAGTTGCATCGCCGGCACCCACAGTGTTGATTACCTTTACCGGAGGGGTGCGAGCTGCCCAAGCGTGGTCTGCGGTAACCGCAATCATGCCGTCGGCGCCAAGGCTGGCCAAAACGCACTCGACACCGTGTGAACAAAGCTCGCGAGCTGCATCGATTACATCGCCGATGTTGTTGAGTGTGCGCCCAACGGCCGATGCAAGTTCTTCGGCGTTTGGCTTCATGATGCTTGCGGCACCCTTGCGAGCCCAGTGCTGAAGCGGTTCGCCAGATGTGTCGAGTGCAACTCGAACGCCCATTTCTTTCATGGCGTCAAAAATTGGCTGAAGGTCTACATATTCGCCAGTTGTCTTGCAAACTGGAAGCGCGCCAGCAATAACGAGCCACTTGGCGCCGTTGTCGCGAACAGTTTTGATGGTTAGCTCAACCACTGCAGCCCAGTCTTCGGCGCTAAGCGGGCGTGGTGCCTCGTTAACCTTGGTGGTTGCTCCGTTGTGAATAACCATGGTGGTAGAAACTCGAAGTGTGCCATCAACCCAAAGAGGCACTAGCGTTTGGGCGTGACCAGTGCGCTCAAGAACTCCGGGGTCGGCGTTGCCAATCGGAATAACGCCAGGCGCATCGATGCCAGCCAGTTTCAAACCCTTGGTGACGTTAATGCCTTTGCCGGCAAGTTCTTCGGCCACGCCGTCGGCGCGGTTTACGCCGCCCTCGATGAGGTTGCTCACATAGTAGGTGCGGTCTAGCGTTGGTGCTGGCGTCAGGGTAACAATAGGCGCACCGTTACTTTGAACAGACATGCAGACTCCTCGAATGCTTTGATGATTGCCGAATTTAAAAAATCCGGATTACTTCGGCTGCAAACACCTTTGTCGAGCGCTTCAAAAAGTATACCGATTAGGCAGTCTGGAAAATGTTTCGAAGGTTGTCAAAACGATTAAATATTTGTTTCCGGTTTTTCGCTTTCAACGGTCAATTCGCTGGCGGTAAGAGCCTGTGGCCCTGCTTCGATTTCTCGGGGAGTGACAATCTCTTCGGTTCCGAGTGCGTTTTCGTCTAGGTCGTTCAATTTTCGAGCTGTAACAAGAACGCGGCTTTCGAGGCTCGAGGCAAATGTGTTGTAATCCTTGACGGTTGACATGATCGAGCGACCAAGTTTGTCGGCGTGGTTGGCAACAGTGCTGATGCGCTCATAGAGCTCTTTGCCTAGCTTGATCATGGCGCGAACCGAGGTTTCATCGGCGTTTTGGCGCCAGATGTAGTTGATGGTTTTTAGAACCGAGAACAGGCTTACGGGTGAGGCCAGGGCCACATTCTTTTTGAAGGCATATTCGAGCAAACCCGGGTCTGCATCTAGTGCCGCCGAAAGCAACGACTCGCTTGGCACGAACGCGATTACAAAATCGGGGCTTGCGTTTAGGCCTGTCCAGTAGCCTTTGCTGCCTAGGGCATCGATGTGGCCCTTGACTGCTTTAACGTGATCTTCGAGAAGTTTTTTGCGGCGAGCAAGCTCTTCGCCGCTTGCAAGCTCAGAGATTGTCGAGGCCTCTTGGTATGAGTTGAACGGCACCTTTGAATCGATGGCCAGCGATTTGCCGCCCGGCAGGTTGATAACCATGTCGGCGCGACCAGAACCGCCATCGGTTGAAATGGTTGCTTGCTCGTCAAAATCGGCGTGCTTAATTAAGCCAGCCAGCTCAACCAGTTTGCGCAATTGGGTTTCGCCCCACACGCCGCGAAGCGAGTTTGAAGACAATGCCTGCGATAGTGATTGGGCTTGCTTGCGAACATTTTCGTTTGATTCGACAACGTTTTGAACCTGCTGCTGAATGCTCGAAAACTGTTTGGTGCGCTCTTCTTCGAGTTTGGCAACCGTGCTTTGCATTTGCTCTAGATGCAGCTTGACAGGGGCTAGTGCCTGCAGGAGTTTGTTTTCTTCGCGATCGCGTTCGTCACGTTCGTTTCGCTCGCGGGTTAATTGGGCAAGTTGGGTTGACAGACCGCTGATTGTTGCCTCGGCTGCGGCATTTTTAACTGCCAATTCTTGGCTCAAATTGCTATCAATTGCCTTTGGCTGTTTGGCCTTCGCGGCAAACCAACCCAAAGCTGCGCCAACAACTAAACCAACAGCCAGAAAAATATAAGACTCCATGACCCGAGTATTTCATCCGGGTGCGACATTTATTGAACGGTAAACTCATCGGTCGTGGGTGAATTGCAAAAAAACCGGGCAGACATTCAGGTCTTGCGGGCGCTCGCCGTGATGATGGTGGTGATTTTTCACCTATTTCCCAACCAACTTGCGGGCGGTTTCGCCGGCGTTGATGTCTTCTTCGTAATCTCCGGTTTCCTAATCAGTTCGAGTCTGTTGCGCGAACTGCAGCGCTCCGGTCGAATCCAATTATCAAAATTTTGGGCAAAGCGAATGCGCCGTTTGTTGCCTGCTGCGTTTCTGGTTATCGCCGCAACTTCGATAGTTGCCGCAATTTTTGTGCCACCCTTCACCCGGGCCGAGTTTATGAGCCATGGTGTGGCCAGCATTTTTTATTTCGAAAACTGGAGCCTGGCCTTAAGCTCGAGCGATTACTTCAGCGAGTCGAATGCATCGCCGTTTCAGCATTTTTGGTCGCTGGCGGTTGAAGAGCAGTTTTATCTGATTTGGCCGATGCTTTTGCTGATCGCGGCAGTGCTGGCCAAGCCGAACTTCAAGTTGGCCATCGGTGCACTCATTGCAACGGCCGGGTTAACCTCATTTGCCTTGGCTATTTTGCTCACCAACTTAGACCCGGGTGCTGCCTATTTCAACTCGTTTACAAGGGTTTGGCAGTTCGCGGTTGGTGCGGCAATTGCTCATTTTTGGTTGCTAAAACCACCTTCGATGCGTTTTGCACCATTTCTAAGCATCGCCGGCCTAGCGCTAATCGCTGTTTCGGCCATTTGGTTCGATTCCGGTTCGCAATTTCCAGGGTTTAGTGCCGTTGTGCCAGTGGCTGGCACCGCCCTTGCCATATTCGCTGGCCTAAGCGGCTCGCCCACTTGGCTCGCCAGGTTCTATGAGTTCAAGCCGCTGCAATTCTTGGGTCAAATTAGCTACAGCCTCTATCTATGGCACTGGCCTGTAATTGTTTTAGCGCCATTTGTGCTCAACCGTGCAACTTCAAATATTGAAAAACCTGCTTTGCTGGCAATCGCCATTGGGTTGGCATGGGCAACCCAAAAGTTTGTCGAAGAACCGGCTCGAAACTCAACAATCTATCTGCGGGCCAAGCCGCGATTCACCATCATCACCGCGTTGGCGGCATCGGTGGCGCTAGGTCTTGGGGTTGGCGCAATCTCGGCAATGGGTCAAGCCACCTTGGCTACCAACCAAATTTCGCTCGACCAGGCCAAACACGATTCGGCCGACCCTGGCTCTGAGTGCATGACAAAGGCCGAGCAAACCGAGGTTATTTGGTGCGATTTTGGCAATGCCAAATCAAACTACCGCGTGCTATTAATTGGCGATTCGCACGCAGCCACTCATCTGAGCGGGTTCAACGAATTGGCAACCAAAAACGATTGGGCACTAACCCTTGCCTATAAAGCCGGATGTTCGTTCAGTTTGGTCGAGCGCAACGCGACAGCGCGAGGCACCTCGTGTGCCAAATGGAATCGGAACCTTCAAAGCCAACTGGCCAGCCAAAAACCATTCGATCTGGTGGTTACGGCAAACTTTGCAAATAACTTCTTGGCCGAGATTAAAGCCGAGAATTGGGCCGAAATCGCGGCGTCTGGCTATCGCGTCGCTTGGCAGCCGCTTATCGATCGCGGTGCCCAGGTTGTGGCTCTTCGGGATAACCCGCAGATGACCGAAGCGATGAAGGCTTGTTGGGATGCCGCAGTATCGGATGCTTCACAGTGCATCGGATCTAAAAATAAAATGCTTTACCCCGATGCATCGCAGGTTGCAGCCACAAATTTTGTGGGAGCCTTTGCCCTAGACCTAACCGACCTCTATTGCACCGACCAAGCCTGCCCGGCTCAGCGCAACGGCGTATACATTTATCGAAATGCAGACCACATAGCGGCAACCTATTCAAAGGTGATCTCAGCCGAGCTTTATAACCGGCTTCAAAACCTGCTTAGTGGCGACTAGCAGTTCGTTTAGGTTGTCGGCGCCGTGCCGATTTGCTGCGTGAATGATGATTCGGGCGCAGGCGTCGCTGTCGGCTAGCGCATCGTGGTGATCAAACTCTTCGTGGCCAACCGCATAGGCCACCGCATTTAGTCGATAGCTATCGAGGTTGTAGGTTTTGCGCGAGATGGCAAGCGAGCACGCATAGCTCAGCTCTGGCAATGGCGCTTCAATTGCCGCCGCCGAGGCTCGCAGAACCCCCATGTCAAAGTGTGCGTTGTGCGCGATTAACACATCGGAGTCGATAAAGCGCAGCATAAAACCCAGTGCCTCGGCCATAGTTGGCGCGCCATCGACATCGCTTGGGCGAATGCCGTGAACGCGAATGTTGCCCTCGTGAAACCAGTTGTTTGGGTATGGCGGTTGAATTAAAAAGGCAAGTGAATCGACAATTTTGCCGCCGCGAACCCGAACCATGCCAACCGCGCACGGGCTAGCCGGCGAACCGTTAGCGGTTTCAAAATCGATGGCAGTGAAATCTAGGGGCACGCCCTAAGTCTGCCAGTTGCCACAGACAGTGAGAATTCGCCTCGCCATCAAACTAGACTTGACCCTCGTGGCTCTAACTATCGGAATCGTGGGACTGCCAAATGTTGGCAAGTCGACCCTCTTTAATGCACTCACCAAAAACAACGTTCTAGCGGCGAACTACCCGTTCGCAACTATCGAACCAAACATTGGTGTGGTGAACCTACCCGACCCTCGCCTTGGCAAACTTGCCGGCATGTATGGCTCGGAGCGCTTGCTGCCTGCACCGGTTTCGTTTGTAGACATCGCGGGCATTGTGCGCGGCGCATCGGTGGGTGAGGGTCTTGGCAATAAGTTCTTGGCCAACATTCGCGAGGCCGATGCAATTGCACAGGTGGTGCGCGGTTTTGTTGACGGCGATGTGATTCACGTTGATGGCAAGGTTGATGCCGCAAGCGATATTGAGACAATCAACACCGAACTGATTCTTGCCGACATGGAAACCCTCGATAAGGCACGCCCACGCATCGAAAAAGAAGTCAAGGGCAAAAAGATGGAGCCCGCGGCTCTTGAAGCAATCGATGAGGCCAAGGCTGTGCTTGACTCGGGCAAGCCGCTTTCGATGAGCAATGTTGACCTAACTCCAATCAAAGAACTTGGCATGTTGACCGCCAAGCCAATCATTTATGTTTTCAACGTTGATGAGAGCATCTTGACCGATGCCGGCAAGAAGAAGGCGCTCGCCGATTTGGTTGCCCCGGCCGAAGCCGTGTTTCTTGATGCCAAGGTCGAATCAGAACTTATTGACCTCGAGGCCGACGAGGCTGCCGAGCTTTTGGCTTCACTTGGTCAAGAAGAATCTGGTCTCGATCAGCTTGCTCGAATCGGTTTCGACACTCTTGGTTTGCAGACCTACCTAACCGTTGGGCCTAAAGAGGCGCGTGCCTGGACAATTCACAAGGGCTGGACTGCCCCTCAGGCTGCCGGTGTGATTCACACCGACTTTCAGCGCGGGTTCATCAAGGCCGAAATTGTGTCTTTCGACGATCTAATGGCTGCCGGCTCGATGGCTGATGCCAAGGCCGCCGGCAAGGTGCGCATGGAGGGCAAGGACTACATCATGAAAGATGGCGATGTAGTGGAGTTCCGCTTCAACGTTTAACCGATTCTGGTTGACGCTGTTCAGTTCGGAGTTGCAGGTATTAGCCGGCCGATGTAATTTGCACCCTGCGTTGGTTATGAATGCTAGCCTCTAGGCATATAGCAACACTTTTTGGAGGCATTCATGAAACACGATTTTCTGTATTCGGTAGAACGCGAATTTGCTACCGGATTAGACACCATGTGGAACGCCTGGACCACGCCCGCGCAACTTGAGCAGTGGTATAGCCCAACTATCTTGAGTGTTGTGCCTGGTTCGGCCGTTTCTGAGACCGAGGTTGGTGGCGTGTGGGCAATCGGTGTCGACGTTTCGGCCAACGGCTTTAACGCCTATTTTTGGGGCCGCTATCTGGCTATCGAGCCATTGGCTAGGCTCGAGCACACCCTGCATTACAGCCAGGATGCTGCCGAGTTTGTGGCCAAAGACATGAACAGCCCGTTTCACAAGATTGTGATCGACTTTGAGCCGCGGGGCGAAAAGACCTGGGTTCGCTTTGCACAGTATGGCGAAATGCCTGCCGAGCAAGCCGAGGCAAGCCGTCAGGGCATGGAGAGCTACCTCGACAATCTCGAACAATTCTTGACAAACTGACTCAAGTTTTCGTGCATTCTGCCAATCGTCTGGGAGTCTGCACACGCAGCGCTCTAAAGGGCATACAGTTGCCTAATGACGCTAATTCAAACCAGCAAGCAGGTATCAAATTTCAACGCCGTGCTTGCTCAAGTTAAAGCCGCTGGCTTGCTTAAAAAGCGTCCGAGTTTCTATCTAATTCGCCTTGCAATTATCTCTTTGGTGGCCGGCGGCCTCTGGACAGGCGCTGCGTTTGTGGGCCTTGCCGCGCAACAAAATGGCGCGTGGATTCTGATGGGCTTTCTTGCGGCCGGCCTTTTGGGCATCATGAGCGCACAATATGGTTTTATTGCTCACGAGGCGGCGCACCGCCAGGTTTTCAGAAACAACAAAGCAAACGACTGGCTTGGCTTGATTTTGGCAAATCTTTTCGCTGGCTTGAGCTATGGCTTCTGGATGCGCAAGCACAACCAACACCACAAGAAACCCAACCAGATCGACGCCGACCCTGACATTGCAATTCGCATTTTGAGCTTCACGCCAGAGTCTCGCGATGCCAAAAAGGGCATCGAGCGTTGGTTGAGCGAGCGCCAAGGTTGGTTGTTCCCGTTTTTGCTGTTTCTAACCGGTTTCGATCTTCTGCTCGACAGTTTCTCGGGTCTTGCTCGCAAAGACCGACCGCTCAAAATTCGCCTGCTGGAGTTTGGTTTGATGGTTGTTCGTCAAACGGCACCTTATGTGGCGATGGGCCTTATTTTCGGCTGGCTATGGGCTATCGCGCTTTGGGTCTTTCAGATGATGATTTTCGGCTTCTTTATGGGTGCCGCTTTTGCTCCAAACCACAAGGGCATGCCGCTGGTGCCAAAAGATGCCAAACTCGATTTCTTTTCGCGCCAGGTATTAACTAGCCGCAACATTCGGGGCAGTTGGCTAAAAGACAACCTCATGGGCGGTTTGAACTATCAGGTCGAACACCACCTATTCCCATCGATGGCTAGGCCTTACCTGCGCAAGGCTCACGCAATCGTTGGCGAATATTGCCGCGCAAACGACATCACGCTTGTCGAGATGAACCTGATTTCAAGTTATGCGGTCATCATTCGCTACCTAAGCAAAGTTGGCCTAAGCAACAACACCGACCCATTTGTTTGCCCAATGGTCGCAACACTTCGCCCTCGCAGTTAGCGTTTTTTAGGCGCTAATGTGCCAAACTGACTGCATGAATATTTCAGATATCAACTGGCTTGCAGTTTTAGTTTCATCGGTCGTCTTCTTTGCCATTGAAGGCATTTGGTTCGGCCCAAAAACTTTCTATCCGGCTTGGCAAAAGGCTATGGGGCGCAACCCCGATGACATCAACGGATCAGAGCTGCCGATGGGCACTCTTTTTGGAAGTACCTTTGTTGCTAGCTTGGCTCAGGTGTTTACGTTGGCCGTGGTTATCGAGTTGGCTATCAAAGCCGACCCAACCTTTGGCCTCGGCAACGGGCTGCTCACCGGGTTCTTGATTGCACTTGGCATGGGTGCGGCTTCGTCGCTTTCGCACCGTCTCTTTGCCGAAAAAAAGGCGTTCAAAGTTTGGATCATTGAGGTGTCGGCTGATGTGCTTGCGCTAACCATCGCGGGCGCGATTCTTACTGTTTGGCAATAGCATTTGACCGACATCGATGACTTTCTGCAAAATACGCCAGAGCCAGATAAGTCGGCGCTTCTGAATCTGCGCAAGCAGATTTTGGCCCTGGTTCCAGATGCCGTCGAATGCATTTCGTATGCGGTGCCATGCTTTAAGGTCGATGGCAAAGGCGTTGCCGGCTTCGCGCCATACAAAAAACATCTTTCGTATTTTCCGTTTAGTGGCCAAACCCTAAAAAAACTGCGTGAGTTCGACAGCTTTTCTCAAACTCAGGGTGCCTTGCACTTCAGCGCTAATCAACCTCTTTCAAATGATCAAGTGCGGCTGCTAATCGACACCAGGCTGAGTGAGATCGCCGAAGGCTATGGCCGCAAAAAGTGAAGCAACTTCTTCGAGGCATTAACCCTTGGTTGCCAGTGTTCGCATTTGTGACAATGTTTCACATCATGCGCGGTTCTACCGGCGATGCAATTATCTTTGGCACAGGCACGGCTCTGTTAATTGCCGACTGGAAGAAATTATTGAAGTGGCACATGCCCGAGCGCCCAAAATTTGGCAAGGCTTCGGTAGTGGTGGCTATTTTGCTCAGCACGTCGGTTTTGTTTTTTGCAGAGCGCGGGGGTTGGCAAGACATAGTTCTGTTGATTGCCTTGGCGCCTATTGCCCTCACAATGGTTTACTACCGCGACCACGGGCCTAAACCATCGTCAACAAAGTTGATGGCCAAAACCAAGTGGATTTGGCTCACACTCGCACTCTGCATGGCCGTCAGCGAACTCTTTGCCTATATCTGGGCGAGTGTTTTCAAAGATGACGAGAGTTACCCAACTATCTCGGTGATAGTAAACCCAGTTCTCGAATCGCCCTATGGCCGCGGCATTTTTCTAATCTTGTGGATGCTAATCGGAGTAGGAATTCTGCAGATTTGGAGGAAGCGCTGATGCCTTCGATTCCGATTATTGAATATGTAGCCGTGATCTTTGTTGGTTTTGCCGTCTGGTTGCTGGGTCGTTTGCGGCCCGATCTAATATCTCCGTTCGGCGATTTAATTGCTCGAATTATGCACAACCGCAACACGCGAATTGCTGTGATTGTGGTGTGGTGGTGGTTGGGCTGGCACTTCTTTACGGTCTAGCCTTGGTGTAGATAAGGAACTCAAAGATGAATCTTCCAATTATTGGCCACTGGCACTCTGGTCTTGCTCAAGCCGCCGCCTCGGGGCCAACCGCAAATGTATTCGACCCTGCCCTGGGCCTTGCAACCAAGCGCGTTGCACTTGCTGGTCAAGCCGACATTCTTGCTGCCATCGAATCGGCTAAAGCCGCGTTTCCTGCCTGGCGCGATACATCATTGGCCAAGCGCCAACAGGTTATGTTTGCGTTTCGCGAGTTGCTTAACGCCCGCAAGGGTGAGCTTGCACAAATAATTACGGCCGAGCATGGCAAAGTGCTAAGTGATGCTCTTGGCGAGATAACCAGAGGGCAAGAAGTTGTCGAGTTCGCCACTGGCATTCCTCACCTTATGAAGGGTTCATACAGCGAGAACGCCTCAACGGGGGTTGACGTTTATTCAACTCGTCAGGCGCTTGGTGTTGTTGGCATAATCAGCCCGTTTAATTTTCCGGCGATGGTGCCGATGTGGTTTTTTCCTCTGGCTATCGCTGCTGGCAACACCGTGGTGCTAAAGCCATCCGAAAAAAACCCGAGTGCGGCCATTTGGCTTGCCGAGCTGCTTAAAGAAGCTGGTTTGCCTGACGGTGTTTTTAACGTGCTAAACGGCGACAAAGAGGCCGTAGATGGTTTGCTGACTCACCCCGACGTTGCCGCTATCTCGTTTGTTGGGTCGACCCCGGTAGCAAAATATGTTTATGAAACGGGCACCAAGCATGGCAAGCGCGTTCAAGCGCTCGGTGGCGCAAAAAATCACATGCTGGTGCTGCCAGATGCCGATTTAGAGTTGGTGGCTGATTCGGCCATTAATGCGGGTTTTGGGTCTGCTGGTGAGCGCTGCATGGCCATTTCGGTGGTTGTGGCAGTTGAGCCGGTGGCCAACGAATTCATCGAAAAGATTGTCACTCGAATGCGGGGCCTCAAAACCGGCGATGGCCGCAGGGCCTGCGACATGGGCCCGCTAATAACTAAGGCACACCGCGACAAGGTTGCTTCATATATCGACATTGCTTTGGCCGATGGTGCCGACGTGGTTATTGATGGGCGAGTAGGCGAATTTGATGGCTCACCAGAAGGTTTCTGGCTCGGCCCAACCCTTATCGATCGAGTTTCAACGAACTCGGCGGTTTATCGCGATGAGATCTTTGGCCCTGTTCTTTCGGTTGTTCGCGTCAAAAGTTACGAAGAGGGCCTCGAGCTAATAAACAGTTCGCAATTTGGCAACGGCACAGCCATTTTTACCAATGATGGCGGCGCGGCACGACGTTTTCAGAACGAGGTCGAGGTCGGCATGATCGGCATTAACGTGCCGATTCCGGTGCCGGTTGCCTATTATTCGTTTGGCGGCTGGAAGAACTCGCTCTTTGGCGACACCAAGGCCCACGGAGAAGAGGGTGTGCACTTTTTCACTCGGGGCAAGGCGATTACGAGCCGCTGGCTAGACCCAAGCCATGGCGGTATAAATTTGGGTTTCCCGCAGAACTAGTTACTTGTCGTCGACTTGGCGCATCGGCGAACCGACTACGCGCGAATTTGGCGCTAAATTGCGCGTCACCGTTGTGTTGGCGCCAATTATTGAGTTGTCGCCAACGGTTATGTCGCCAATCAGGGTTGCGCCAGCCCCGATTGCAACGTTGTTGCCAATGGTTGGGTGTCGCTTAATCGATTCGAGTGTGCGGCCACCCAGAGTTACGCCGTGATACATCAAGACATCGTTGCCGATCACCGCTGTCTCGCCAATCACAACGCCCATGCCGTGATCGATAAACACTCGGCGGCCAAGTTTTGCGCCTGGGTGTATTTCGATACCGGTCCAGAAGCGAGTTAAGTTAGATAGCACTCGCGCCAAAGTGCGCATTTTGCGCTGCCAAATCCAGTGTGAAACCCGGTGCTGCCAAACGGCGTGAAGCCCCGGAGAGGTCATAAACATCTCGAAACGAGTGTTTGTCGCCGGGTCACGCACTAGGGCTGCGTCGAGGTCCTCGATCACTCGAGAAAGCGGGTTTTGGGGCATTTATTCCATCAGGTCAGAGTACAAAGCGGTTGAGAGGTATCTCTCACCGAACGAAGCCAAGATTACAACAATAACCTTGCCTGCGTACTCTGGGCGGTTAGCAATCTGATTTACGCCCCAAAGTGCGGCTCCGCCAGAAATGCCTGCCAAGATGCCCTCTTGGGTTGCAGCTGCACGAGCCCAGGCGAATGCCTCTTCGCTTGGTGCGTCGAGAACCTCATCGTAAATGCCGGTGTTGAGAACCGGTGGCACGAAGTTGGCGCCGATGCCCTGAATTGGGTGACCAGCTGGTGAACCGCCATTCAAGATTGGCGAAGCAGCCGGCTCGACGGCAATGATCTTGATGTCTGGATTGCGCTTTTTTAGCTCTTCGCCAACACCGGTTATGGTTCCACCGGTTCCGATGCCTGCAACCACTGCGGCAACTTTGCCATCGGTGTCGCGCCAAATTTCTTCTGCGGTGGTGGTTGCGTGAATGAACGGGCCGGCTGGGTTTTCGAACTGCTTAACCAAGATTGCGCCGGTTTCGGCGGCGATGGCCTCTGAGCGCGAAACCGCACCCTTCATGCCCTCGGGTGCCGGTGTTAGAACCAACTCTGCACCATAGGCACGCAAGAGTGCGCGACGCTCTTTCGACATCGACTCTGGCATTGTCAAAATAACCTTGTAGCCGCGGGCTGCACCAACAGCCGCAAGTGCGATGCCAGTGTTTCCCGAGGTTGCCTCAACAATCGAGCCGCCTGGCTTTAGCTGACCAGAACGCTCGGCTGCATCGACCATGGCAATTGCCAACCGGTCTTTAACCGATGAAGTTGGGTTATAGAACTCAAGTTTTGCCGCAACGGTGGCCGAAGAATCAGGGTAAAGGCGATTGATTCGCACCAGTGGGGTGTTGCCAAATGCTGCGGTGATGTCGTTAAGAATTGGCATTATGTTCCTGTCGGTTAGCTAAAAGCCTGAGCTGTGATCTGGTGAAGTTTTGAATTGGTGGCCAGAACGCTCGAAGAGTTTGCGGTTAACGGCCCTTCAAGTGCGCTAAATTCACCACCCGCTTGTTCAACGATAGGCACAAGAGCCGCGATGTCATAAATCTTTAGGTCATGTTCTGTAACAATTTCGAGCGCGCCTTCGGCAAGCAACATATAGCTCCAAAAATCTCCGTATGCCCTGGTTCGCCAAACTCTTCTGCTGAACTCGAGTAGTTGCTCTGCCTTGCCCGCTTGATCCCACAGCTGCAGATTGTTATAGCTCAGCGATGCGTTCTCAAGAACCGAAATGCCCGAGACCGAAATGCTGCGAATGCTGCCATCAATATCTTGCGTAAAAGCGCCTATATCAGGGGCTGCCCACCAGCGTCGGCCAAGGGCAGGGGCCGAAACCACCGAAACCACGGGCTTGCCGTCGATGGCCAAAGCAATCAGGCTAGCCCAAACCGGAACACCTCGCATGTAGTTGGCGGTGCCATCGATGGGGTCAATGATCCAGGTGCGGTTTGAACCTTGTTGAGCCTCGCTGTTGCCATATTCTTCACCGATTAGCCCATCGCCAGGCGCTTTGGCGGCTAAAACGGCTTTGAGCGCCTGCTCAACCGATCGGTCTGCATCGGTTACTGGGCTGCGGTCGGGTTTGTTTTCGACCCTTAGGTCGAGCGCGCGATAGCGTTCAAGCGAAATGGCATCGGCGATGTCGGCAAGCTCGAGCGCCAGGTTCAAATCGGCTTGAAAGGTCATCTGGCAATTCTATTCGTCTGCGCCGGCGCGCTTATCGGCATCGCTGCGCTTCTCAAATGGGTCAGCGTGGGTGGCCAGCGAGCTCATTAGGCGCCTAAGTGAGTCAACTCGGCCGGCACCGGTTTCGCCAAGTCGGCCATCGGTTATGGCAAGGTCTAGTTCGCAGTCGGGGGCCCCGGCTAAGTGGCTGCAGTCTCGAGGGCAGGTTTCGATCACGGCATACAAATCTTCGAACGAGCGCAAAATATTTTCGGGTTTCACGTGCCCAAGCCCAAACGACCGAACGCCGGGGGTGTCGATAATCCAGGCATCGCTTAGTTGAATAGCTCGAACCGAACTCGATGTGTGCCGCCCTCTGCCGGTAACGGCATTAACCCCGCCGGTGGCCCGAAATTGGTCTGGGGCCAGTGCGTTAACCAGGGTCGATTTGCCAACCCCCGAGTGGCCAACCATCACGGTGGTTTGGTTCTTCAGCAGCTCGCGCAACACATCGATGCTTGGGTCATCGGATCTGTTGAGAATAACCGGGATGCTTAGCCCGACAAAATTTTTGAGGAACGGCGCAGGGTCGGCCAAATCGACCTTGGTGATTACCAAAATGGGCTTGAGGCCGGCATCGTAGGCGGCAGCCAAATAGCGGTCGATGAGCCGGGTTCGAGGTTCGGGGTTTTCGATTGCCACCACAATGGCCATCTGAGTGGCATTTGCCACAATCACGCGCTCAACCAAATCGCTGTCGTCGGCGCTTCTGCGAAGCAGCGAGGTTCGCGGTTCGACTCGAACTATGCGGGCAAGTGCGCCCTCGGTTTCAGAGGTGTCGCCGGCCAGTGCAACTCGGTCGCCAACGGCGGCGCCGGCTTTGCGCAACTCTTTGCCCATTGTTGCCGTGATGAGGCGCTCGTCGTGTTCGAGCAAAATTCGATAACGGCCCATGTCGACACCGGTCACAAGGCCAATTGGCGCTGATTTGTGTTCGGGTCTTTTTTTGGTTCTGGGTTTATTGCCCTTTGGGTTAGGGCGCACGCGCACATCGGTTTCATCCAGGTCGTGTTGCCCCGGGTCTGGCTCATAGAGCCAACTCAAGCGCGGCCCTCGAGCATGTTCAGCCACATCTTGTCGAAGGTTGGCATGGTCTTTGAAGTTGTTGTGATGTCTTCGATCTGGATGCCCGCAACGCGAAGGCCAATTATTGCGCCGGCCGTTGCCATGCGGTGATCTTCGTAGGTGTGCCAAAGCGCACCGTGCAAGGTTTCGCTCGGGTCAATCTCGAGGCCATCGGCAGTTTCGCGCGCAACTCCACCAATTCGATTGATCTCGGTTGCCAACGCTGCCAAACGATCGGTTTCGTGCCCACGCAGGTGAGCAACGCCGCGAATAACGGTTGGCGAATCGGCCAGCGCGGCCAGCGCCGCTATAACCGGGGTCAGTTCGCCGCCAATCGAAAGATCGATGTCGATGCCGTGAATTTGGCCGTTGCCGGTGATTGTTAGCCCGCGTTCATCGCGCACAATAGTGGCACCCATCTGCTGCAAAATGCCATCAAATTCATCGCCCACCTGAGTGGTGGTTTCTGGCCAACCGGTTATCGAAACCGAACCTCCGGCAACCATTGCAGCTGCCAAAAACGGGCCGGCGTTTGACAGGTCTGGTTCGATGGCAAAGGTGCCACCCGAAATGGCTCCGGGTTCGACCCGCCAAACCGCTTGCGACGGGCTTGAAACAATTACGCCTCGTTTTTCTAGGCAATCGAGAGTCATCTCGATGTGTGGCATCGATGGCAGATGTTCGCCCTCGTGTTTGAGTGTTAGGCCCTGGTCAAACCGCGCTGCAGCAAGCAGCAAACCCGAAACAAACTGGCTCGAGGCAGAGGCATCGATGGTTAGTTGGCCGCCAGCAACCGAGCCTTTGCCATGAACCGTAAATGGTAAAGCAGCCGCGCCCTCATCTGTCACGCTAACGCCAAGTGCGCGAAGGCTTTCGATGGTGGTGTGCATTGGCCGGCGACGAGCGGCAGCATCGCCGTCAAACTGAATATCGCCATTCGCCAAAACCGACATCGGAGGAACAAAGCGCATTACGGTGCCGGCTAGGCCGCAGTCGATGTTGGCGGCACGTTCGAAAGCCGCTGGAATTATCTCTAAATCGCCATTTTGGAGTTCGTTGATTTGAGTGCCAAGCAACCGCAGCGCCTCGATCATTAGTGCGCTGTCACGCGAGGCGAGAGGTGCGGTTAGCAGAGTTGGGCCATCGGCCAGGGCCGATAAAACAAGTTCGCGGTTGGTGAGCGACTTTGAGCCCGGCAGCGAAACGGTCGCGTTGAGGGCGCCGCTTGCCATTGGAGCGGGCCAGGGCTGGGAATAGGTCGATGAAGTCATTGGTTTCTAAATTAGCAGCAGAAATCGGTATCTCGAGATAGAAAGGTCGTTCAATGTCTGGCTTTGCTTTCAACAGCCCGAGCTTCGCTGGCCGCAGGCTAAACTCGAAGGCAATGAAGGCTAAACCGAACG
This sequence comes from Rhodoluna sp., assembly GCA_024641985.1. GTDB lineage: Bacteria > Actinomycetota > Actinomycetes > Actinomycetales > Microbacteriaceae > Rhodoluna. Next base: position 261,038 of record JAHEBZ010000002.1, read on the forward strand.
ACCAAGAGCGCAGCAAGATTCTGGCTTTCGAGCAGCAGGCGCTGCCGCTAATGCCACAGCTTTATGGCGCCGCTTTGCGCTGGACTCGAAACCCTTCAGATGCCGAAGATTTGGTGCAAGAAACTTTTGCTAAGGCGTTTGTGGCCTGGGGGCAATTTCAACAGGGCACAAACCTAAAGGCTTGGCTCTACCGCATCATGACTAACACCCATATAAATCTCTATAACAAACGAGCCAAAGACCAAGCCAAGGGTGGTCTAGACGACCTCGAAGATTGGCAGCTTGGCTCGGCCGAGTCGGTCACTTCGCTAGCCTCGCGGTCTGCCGAACTCGAGGCAATCGACAACTTGCCTTCTGAGACCATCAAGAAGGCGCTACACGAGATTCCCGATGAATTCCGCATGGTGGTTTATTACGCGGTGGTCGATGGCTTGCCTTATGCCGAGATTGCCGAAGTGATGCAAACTCCGGTGGGCACAGTGATGAGCCGTTTGCACCGAGGCAAAAAACTTTTGAAAAAATTGTTGGCCGAATATGCGGCCAGCGAGGGTTATGACATCACCGCAGAATCAGCAGGAGATAAATAATGACTTTCGATTGCCAAGAAACAAAGCGCCACGTTCACGAGTATCTGCACAACGAACTTAGTGACACCGAAATCAGCGAGATCACCGCACACCTTGCCAATTGCGATAGCTGCGAAACCGACTACGACATGGAAAACCTAATTAACGGTGCCATTCGAGAATCGTGCACCGAAGTTGCGCCCCAAGAGCTTGCCGATCGCGTTTTAGCCGAAATTCGACGCATTCAAGCAAACGGCGGCAGCCACTAGGCAGCCAACGAAACGTAAAACCAGCCTGGTGGCTTCTTTTACTCTGGCTCGGGCAGCCCCAGCCATTCATACCAGCCACGATTCAACACCAGCCAAGCCAATAGGCCGTGACCAACTTGCCCCGGGATTCCGTGCCGCGAATCAGCAAGATCTTGGTTCCAGCCTTCGTGCTCTACGAGTGGCCTAAAGCAGTCGACGAATGGAATCGCTCTGCGGTTTGCCACATCTTCGAAACCTGATGCCAAATGTTCGATCTCGTTGTTGAGCTCTGGGTTGCGATGCGGAGTTGGGCCAACTAAAAACGTTTCGATGCCAGCTCGTTTAGCTTCATCGACAATCGTGGCAATGTTTAGGCGGCTTCTTGAAATTGAAATGCCTGCAGCCGGGTCGGCATTAGAAAGCGCAATTACCAGACGGTTTTCGGTGTCGGCACTAAATCGTTTTTGAACTTCTGTGGCCCAGCGCTCTGCGAGCATGGTGGTGGTTTCATCGGGTGCGGGTAGCGCAAATATATCTATGCGTGGCTCGGCCGATGGCGTTTTGGCGGTTACGCGACCAACCCAGCCCATGCCCTTTGGGTCGCCGGCTGCCGAAACCAGCGCATCGCCAAGAATGACGATGCGCACATCGCGGCGCGGTTCTGGTTGCATGCTAGATCGAGAAGGCGCGCTGCACGAGGTCGGCCTGTTCTACGGCGTGACTCTTAGCAGAACCGGTTGCTGGCGAGGCGCTCGCAGGGCGAGAGACAAGCTTGGCAACCTGGCCGTTCATATAACGAGGCAAGAACAATCCCATGTAGGTCCAAGGGCCTTGGTTGGCTGGCTCATCTTGAACCCATACCAATTCGGCATTCGGATACTCGGCATATGCCGCCTTGATCTCGTCTACCGGAGTTGGGTAAAGCTGCTCAACTCGCACGATCGCGGTGGTTCCGTCGCCGCGCTTTTGAGCTTCGGCCAGTAGATCCCAATAAACCTTGCCAGAGCAGAACAGCACGCGACGAACCGCGTTTTTGTCTAGGTTTTGCTCATCTTTGATAACTGGCTGGAAGGTGCCGTTGGTGAAGTCTTCGACAGAAGATGATGCAGCCTTTAGGCGAAGCATTGACTTAGGGGTGAAAACAATCAGCGGACGCTTTGGGGTGGAGTAGGCCTGGCGACGCAACAGGTGGAAGTGCGAAGCCGGGGTTGAAGGCTGCGCGACAGTCATGTTGTTTTCGGCACAGAGCTGCAAATAGCGCTCGATTCGAGCCGATGAGTGGTCAGGGCCCTGGCCTTCGTAACCGTGAGGCAACAACAGAACAACACCAGAGTGTTGGTTCCACTTTTGCTCGGCCGAAGAGATGAACTCATCGATGATGGTTTGCGCACCGTTAGCGAAGTCGCCAAACTGGGCCTCCCACAAGACCAAAGCGTTCTTGTTCTCTACGGCATAACCGTATTCGTAACCCATGGCTGCATACTCGCTCAGCAGCGAGTCGTAGATATAGAACTTAGCTTGGTCTTCGCTTAGGTTGCGCAGCGGCATCCATTCTTGACCGTTTTCGCGATCGTGGAACACCGCGTGGCGTTGAACGAAGGTGCCGCGGCGGCTGTCTTGGCCGGCCATGCGAACGGTTTTGCCTTCAAGCAATAGAGAGCCCAGAGCAAGAAGTTCACCGAAGCCCCAGTCGATGCCACCCTCGCGGCTCATTTCAACGCGCTTAGCCAAAAGCTGCTGCAGCTTTGGGTGCACATTAAAGCCTGGAGGCTGGTTGTTGTGCGCGTTGCCAATTAGCTCAACAATGTTGCGTGAGATGGCGGTTGCGTGCTCTACGCCGGTGTGGTCGCTGGCAGTGGTGCCGATGCCAACTGGGCGAGGCACCAAGGCTGGGGCTGCAACCATTGCTTCGTGAACTTCAACAAAGGCGTTCTCAAGGCGGCTCTGGAACCCGGTGTTAGCTGCTTCGAATTCTTCGCGAGTGATGTCGCCTCGGCCAACAAGTGACTCTAGGTAAAGGGTGCGAACAGAGCGCTTTGCCTCGATCAAGTTGTACATAAGTGGCTGGGTCATCGATGGGTCGTCGCCCTCGTTGTGCCCGCGACGGCGGTAACAAATGATGTCGATGACGACGTCTTTCTTGAATTCCTGACGGAACTCTAGCGCTAGGCGGGTCACTCGAACAACGGCCTCTGGGTCGTCACCATTCACGTGGAAAATAGGTGCCTGAATGCCCTTGGCGATATCGGTTGAATAAACGGTTGAGCGTGATTCGCCCGGGGGAGTAGTGAAACCAACCTGGTTGTTGATCACGATGTTGATGGTTCCACCCGTCTTGTAGCCACGAAGCTGCGACATGTTCAAAACTTCTGGAACAACGCCCTGGCCAGCAAAAGCTGCATCGCCGTGGATGATCACGGGGAGCACCGGATAGATATCTTTTGGAATGGCGTCGATCGCGTCGAGCTTGGCTCGGACGATACCCTCGACTACCGGGTTTACGGCTTCGAGGTGTGAAGGGTTTGCGGCCAGCGAAACGCGAACCTGCTTACCCTCCATGTTGGTGAAGGTTCCTTCGGTGCCAAGGTGATATTTAACATCGCCTGAGCCCTGAACTGTCTTTACATCGGTGTTGCCCTCAAACTCGCGGAAAACCTGACCATAGGTTTTGCCAGCAACGTTAGTGAGCACGTTTAGGCGGCCGCGGTGGGCCATGCCGATTACAACTTCGTGAAGTTCGGCGTTTGCGGCTTCTTGCAAAATTTCGTCTAGTGAGGCGATGGTGGATTCGCCGCCCTCAAGCGAGAAGCGCTTTTGGCCAACGAACTTAGTTTGCAAGAAAGTCTCGAAGGCCTCTGCCTCGTTGAGTTTCTCAAGTATGCGCAGTTGCTCTTCGCGAGTTGGCTTTGAGTATGGTCGCTCGAGCTTTTCTTGGAACCAGGCGCGCTGCGCTGGGTCTTGAATGTGCATGAACTCGACGCCAACCGTGCGGCAGTAGCTGTCGCGCAAAATCTTGTAGATGTCGCGGAACTGCATCTTTGGCTTGCCACCAAAACCGCCGGTCTTGTAGGTGCGATCGAGATCCCAGAGGCTTAGGCCGTGGGTGCGAATATCGAGGTCGGGGTGCGAACGCTGCTTGTATTCAAGCGGGTCGACATCGGCCATCAAGTGCCCACGCACTCGATAGGCGTTGATCATCTCTTGGATGCGGGTTTCTTTGGTGCGGTCGTCTTCGATGTCGCGTTCGAAATCGGTTGCCCAGCGAACCGGTTCGTAAGGAATGCGAAGGTCTGCGAATATTTCATCGTAGAAACCGCGAGCGCCCAGCAGCAACTCGTGAATCTTTTTGAGGAATTCACCAGAGCCAGCACCCTGAATGACGCGGTGGTCGTAGGTTGAGGTGAGCGTGATGGTCTTGCTTACGCCAAGCTTTGAAAGCTGTGACTCTGACATGCCCTGGAACTCGGCTGGGTAGTCGAGCGCGCCAGCGCCAACGATGCAACCCTGACCCTTCATGAGCCTTGGCACAGAGTGAACCGTGCCGATGCCGCCAGGGTTAGTTAGCGAAATGGTTGATCCGGCAAAATCGCCGCCAGTTAGTTTGTTGTCGCGAGCCTTTTTGACCAACTCTTCGTAGGCGCCAAGGTATTCGGCAAAGTTAAGACGCTGTGCTCGTTTGATGTTCGGCACCAAGAGGGCACGAGTGCCATCTTCTTTTGGAATATCGATGGCTAGGCCAAAGTTGATGTTGGCCGGGCTAACCGAAGCTGGTTTGCCATCTACAACGTCATAAAAGACGTTTTGGCTTGGGAACTCTTTGAGTGCTCGAATGATTGCAAAGCCGATTAGGTGGGTAAACGAAACCTTGCCGCCACGGGTGCGAGCCAGGTGGCTGTTGATCACGATTCGGTTGTCGATAAGAAGTTTGGCTGGAATGGTTCGAACCGAGGTGGCCGTTGGCACCTCGAGTGAGGCATCCATGTTGGTGGCAAGAGCCTTTGACATGCCCTTGAGAATGTTGACTGTGTCTTCTTCGACTTCGCCGGCCTCGACTGTGTTGATTAGGCCGGTAACCGGAGCTTGCGCAGGAATTGGCTGAGGCTTTGCTTCTACGCGAGTTGTCTTGGCTATCAATTGAGCCGGCTCGGTTGGAGTTGCGGCCGGGGCTGCTGCCTGAACCGGGGCTGCTGCCTGAACCGGAATTGTGACCGGCCCGGTGGTGGCGTGAGGGGTTTCGGTTGGCTTGTAGTTCTCGAGTATTGGCCACCAGGCCTTATCTACCGAGTCGGGGTTTGCCTTGAATTGAGCATACATTTCGTCGACTAACCAATCGTTAGCTCCGAATGCGTTTTCACCGTTTGCGTTCTCGCCGTTGCCTGACAGAGAAACCACCTCTTTATGATTGTCCGTTCGATGTGCAGGTCAAGCCTACCCCAAGAAGGCTATGCTGATAGGACGATGAACGAGTGGTGGATGCTGTTTTTTGGCATGATTCTGACCGTTGGCACCGGCTTGTTCGTGGCCAGCGAGTTTTCGCTCGTGAATCTCGAGCGAAGCGAACTCGAGGCCAGGCGTGAACGCGGTGAACGCGGCCTGAGCAATACCATCCGTGCCCTAAAAAAGACCAGCACGCACCTTTCGGGTGCCCAGCTTGGCATCACGCTAACCACCATGCTCACCGGGTTTTTGGTTGAGCCTGCCCTAACCAGTCTTTTGAAACCAACTCTCATAAATTTGGGCCTCGCCGAAAACCTTCAAGAGGCAGTTGGTTTGGCTCTTAGCATTTTCATCGCCACAGTGATTTCAACCTTGATAGGCGAATTGGTTCCCAAAAAACTCGCGCTGTCGATTCCGCTCGAAGTTAATAAATTTGTGATCGGCTTTCAGTTGGCCTTCACCTGGTTCTTCACTTGGATGATTTTTCTGTTGAATTTTGTGGGCAATGCAATTGTTCGCTCATTCGGCATTGAACCGAAAGAAGAGCTGAGTTCTGCTCGCACAGCCGAAGAGCTCTCGTCGCTGGTTAGACGCTCGGCAAGCCTCGGAGCGTTAGATGCGCAAACGGCAACCTTGCTAACCAAAACCCTCGCCATGAGTCAACTGGTTGCAGCCGATGTCATGACCCCAAGACCTCGAATGCAATCACTTGAGAGTTCTGAGACGGTGCTCTCGGTGATCGAACTGTCGGTGAAAACCGGCTATTCACGGTTTCCGATTCACGAGGGTTCGACAGACGAAATCATCGGGGTGGCTCACATAAAACAAGCTGTGGCCGTGCCTCGCGAAAAACGAGCCGAACTGCCGGTGACGGCCATCATGGTTGAGGCTTTGCGGGTGCCAGAAACCATGCCCCTCGAATCGCTCTTAGTTGAGTTGCGAGCTAAGGGTTTGCAGCTTGCGATTGTTGTCGATGAATACGGCGGCACCGCGGGCATCGCCACGCTCGAAGACCTAATCGAAGAGCTCGTAGGTGAGCTTGTCGACGAACATGATAGAGCCAAGGTCGGGGTTACCCGAGGCGCAAATTCGTCGGTGCTATTTCCAGGAATGATTCGCCCAGACGAACTCCTCGAAATGGCTATCAAAGTTCCGGCCGATGGCGCCTACGAAACGGTGGCTGGCTACATGATGAGTGTTCTCGGCCGAATTCCCGCCGTTGGTGACGAGGTTGAAATTGAAGACGGTGTTCTAAGAATCGAACGCATGGATGGGCGTCGGGCTGATCGCGTGCGATTCACGCCTTCTGCCGAAGCTCTAGAGGCGGTGTCTAATGACTAGCGACTGGGCTGGAATTGTTTGGTTTCTGATTCTCATTTTGTTCAACGGCTTTTTTGTTGGTGCCGAATTTGCCGTGATTTCGGCAAGACGCGCACAAATCGAGCCGCGCGCCGAAGCCGGTAGCCGACCGGCCAAACTAACCATCAAGGGCATGGAGTCGGTTTCGCTGCTTTTGGCAACCGCCCAACTTGGTGTCACGATCTGTTCTCTTCTAATTCTGTTGATTGCCGAACCGAGCGTTCACCACCTTCTCGAGCCGCTGTTGGCTGTCTTTGGTTGGGGCGATTCATTGGTTGCGGGCGTTTCGTTTGCTCTTACTTTGATTTTGGTTTCGTTCCTGCACGTCGTGGTTGGCGAAATGGTTCCAAAGAACATTTCGTTTTCGATTCCCGAGCGCGCGGCACTAATTCTTGTGCCAATGCTTTATGGTTTGGCTCAGTTGCTTCGCCCAATTGTTTGGGCATTGAACGCTATTGCAAACTCAATTCTTAGATTGTTCAAAGTCGAACCTAAAGACGAAGCAAACAGCTCCTACACTCTCGATCAGGTCGAAGACATCGTTGAGCACTCCACCCGCGAAGGCGCACTAGAAGATTTCAGCGGAACCCTAACCAACACTTTCGAATTCACCGAAAAGCAAGTTCAAGATGTCGCCGTGCCGTTGGAAACGGTGGTTTCGTTTCGCGAAACGGTGACTCCTCGCGAGGTCGAGCAGGCCGTAGCTAAATATGGTTTCTCGAGATACCCGCTTACCGACGAACAAGACGAACTTGTGGGTTATCTGCACCTCAAAGATGTAATCGACCTTCGCGATGACGAGGCCGACCATGCGTTTCCGGCCAAGCGAGTGCGAACTCTCATTTCTTTGCCTGCGACGATGGAGCTTGAAGACGCACTTGCCTCGATGCGACGCGTGCACGCACACATGGCCAAGTCATTTAATAGCGCAGGCGCAGTTGAGGGAGTTTTATTTCTTGAAGACATTCTCGAGGAGCTAGTCGGCGAAGTGGACGACGCCTCGCAGCGCTAAAACTTGCCCCAACCGTATTGTTTCGGCCAGTAGTCAACGTCAACTCCAAGCTCGGCAGCCGCACGAAGCGGCCACATTGGGTCTCTCAGTTCTGCACGACCAATCATTACAACCTCTACCTGGCCACGTTGCAAAATATCCTCGGCCTGTGTGCCACTGGTAATTTGCCCAACAACAGATACTGGCTTTTCAACGCGTTCGGCTACAAATTCGGCTACGGGCACCTGATAACCGGGGCCGCTCGGTATTTGAACTCCGGTCACCAGACCACCGGTTGAGATGTCGAAAAGGTCGGCTCCGGCTTTGGTACACCAGTTGGCAACCTCAGCCGTTTGGGCTTCATCCCAGCCGCCTTCAACATAATCGGTTGCCGAGAATCGAACCATTAGCGGTGTTGCCTCGCCAATTTCGTTGCGAACCGAGGTGATAATTTCGAGCAAAAGTCGAGCTCGATTTTCTAGGCTGCCGCCATATTTATCGGTGCGATTATTGGTGATAGGTGACAAAAACTGGTGAATCAAATAGCCGTGAGCAGCGTGAATTTCGAGGGCATCAAAGCCTGCATCAACCGACCTTCTGGCTGCACGCGTAAATTCGGCAACGATGTCACCGATTTCTTCGGTAGCCAATTTTCGCGGCGCTGCATAGCCGGTGAACCCCTGATCTGTAGCTGAAACGCTTTGCCAACCGCCTTCATCGAGCGGAATTGAACCCTGGCCAGACCATTCGCGAAAAATTGAAGCCTTGCGACCGGCGTGGGCCAGTTGAATTGCCACCGCAGCGCCTTGGGTGTGCATGAAATCGACAATGTATGACCAGGCATCGGTGTGCTGGTCGTTCCAAATGCCGGTGTCCCAAGCGCTGATTCGGCCCACCGGGCTAACCGCTGTGGCTTCAACAATCACTAGGCCGGCGCCTCCTGCGGCTCGCGACCCATAGTGCACAAGGTGCCACTCTGTTGGCATGCCATCTTGGTCTTCTGCCGAGTATTGGCACATCGGGGCAACCCAGATGCGGTTTCTAACTTCGAGGTCTCGAACGCGAATAGTCTCAAATAACTTAGCCATGCATCCACTCTACGTTTCGATAGCCTTAGATTATGACCACCAAGTATGCCAACCTGTTGCATAGGCCCAAGGCTCAGGATGACAAATATTCTCGGGGCGTGGTTGGTTTTGTTACCGGTTCGGAGGGCTACCCGGGCGCCGCTATTTTGGGTGTTACCGCGGCCATGCGAGTTGGCGTAGGCATGGTTAGATACCTGGGCCCAACCAGTGTTTCGAATCTTGTGGTAGAAGCGCGGCCAGAAGCGGTTCTGCAGAACGGGCGTTGCCAAGCCTGGGTGGTTGGTTCGGGCGTTTCGATTGAGGCGGCCCTTGATCAGATTGAGCGAATTCGTGCGCTGTGCCTTCAAGAAGGGTATTTGGTTGTCGATGCAGGTGCTCTCGAGATTATTGATTTTCAAAATTGCAAGGCCGCCTGTGTTTTAACTCCGCATTCGGGTGAACTAGCCAGGTTGTTGACTCGACTAGGGGTAGAAACATCGAGAGATGCGGTCGATGCCAACCGCGAGGCATCTGCCCAATTAGCCGCCCAACTTACGGGGCAGATTGTTTTGTTGAAAGGCCACCAAAACGTATTGGCCTTCAACGGGCATGCTTTTGTGTTGCCTGAGGCGCCTGCCGCTTTAGCAACTGCTGGCACCGGCGATGTTTTGGCAGGCGTGATCGGGGCATTAATCGCAGGCAATTTTGACCAACTTCAAAGCGGTCAAATGCGGCTGGCCCAGATTGTTGAGGGCGCCGTCGCCCTGCACTCTGATGCGGCAACAAGCATTCGAGGCCCACTAACCGCGCTCGATTTAGCCAACGCCATCGCGCCTCTGGTCTGGAGGCAGCTTGAAGATTGAGCGCTTCAACAAACTTCTTCCGCTGCTAACTTTTGCAACTCTGGTGCATTTTTATTTGGCTTGGGTGGGCACTCTGCCGAGTCAGGTTAACCCCTATAACGATGTTTCGCTCTACGGAAGTTGGATGCAAGACCTGGTGAATTCGCCATCCTCGGTGGTTCAAATTCCGGGAATATCAAAACCCTTTGTTTACCCATACCCGGCAGTCGCACCGATGTTGCTGGCGTTTGTTGTGGGCGGCGGCGTAACCTGGCAAACCACACTGACCGCCTGGCTGGTTTTGATCTCAATTGCCAATTTGCTTGCGGTGGCTGCGTTGGTTAGGTGGGGTCGGGGTTCGCAAAATGCTTTTGCGGCGGCCTATTTTTGGTTGGTGTTTCTGGCGGTGCTGGGCCCAGTTGGCCTTGGCCGCATTGATTCGGTTGCCACACTGTTGGCAATTTTTGGCGTTATTGCGCTGCAGCAAAATCGCATCGGTTCGGCCTTGGCTTTGTTCACAATGGGTGCCTGGATGAAGATTTGGCCTGTGGCCTTGGCTATCTCGCTGTTTGTGGCAGATGTTAGGCGCCGGCTGATGTTGAGAAGCGCTGCCTTTACCATCGCGGCAGTGTTGGGTTTAGGAATATTGCTCGGACTCATTTTGTTTGGCGGGGGAGTTGCAGAGCTGCTCGGCTTTGTGTTCACGCAAAACAATCGTGGACTTCAAATCGAGGCGCCTGCTGCAACGCTTTGGCTTTGGTTTGCCAAGCTTGAGTTATTTGAATCGTCGATCTATTTTGATCAGGGTCTGTTAACCAATCAGATTGCCGGTGTTGGTGCGCCTGAGGTTGCATCATTGCTCACTTTTGCCATGGTGATTGCAATCGGCATCACAATTTGGTTGGGAGCGAAGGCTTATCGCTTTGGTGCCGACTCAAAAACTCTTTTTGCTGTGATGGGCTTGACGTCGACTTTAGATTTGATTGTTTTTAATAAGGTTGGCTCTCCGCAATTTGAGGGCTGGCTTGCCGTGCCAATTATCGCCGGAATACTTTTTGAAGTGACACGTTGGCGCATTGCCGTTTGGCTTGCGCTGGTGGTGGCGCTTTTGACCAACCTTGTTTACCCGGTCACATACATGGATTTGATGGGTTTGGGCTGGCTAAGCATTGGGCTTTTGACGGCGCGAAATGTGGCGTTAGTTGTGTTTTTGGTTTGGGCGAATCTAAGACTCAAGCAGCTGGGCGATAAGCGGACCCACAATGTTGTGCTCGATTAAGAAACCATCGTGGCCATAGACCGACTCGATGACCTGAAGCCCGCCGCCAACCATTTGGCCACCGATGTGATCTGCGATTAGTTGTTGATCGCCAATCGGAAAGAGTCGGTCGCTATCGATGCCGGCAACAAGGCATTTGGCGTTTATAGAGCCGAGAGCGGTTTCGAGAGATTCGCGGCCGCGCCCAACATCGTGCGAGTTCATTGCCTCTACAAGCGTTATGTAGGTGTTGGCATCAAAGCGCCTGGTGAACTTATTGCCATGAAAATCGAGATAACTCTCTACGGCAAAACGCCCGCCGCCACCTAGCGGGCTAACGCCCGACTGCCAGGTTCGTTCAAATCGGGCATTTAACTCATTTGCCGACCGATAGTTAAGCAATGCCATGCGGCGGGCTAAAGCAAGACCTCGATGCGGGCCGAACCCCGGCTTTTCGTCATAGTAGTTGCCATCTTTGAATTGTGGGTCGGTCATGATCGATTCGACCTGCACTGAATTTGAAGCAATTTGATCTGCGCTCGAAATGGCTGGCGCGGCAATAATTGCAACGCGATGCAAATCATCGGGGTAAGAGATTGCCCATTCAAGTGCGTGCATGCCACCCATCGAGCCGCCAATGATCGCGAACCAGGTTTTGATGCCAATCAGATGAGCAAATTCACGCTGAGAATTAACCTGATCGCGAATTGTTAGGTAGGGGAACATTGCGCCAAATTCGCGACCATTGGTGTCGAGCGATGATGGGCCCGTAGAGCCCTGGCAGCCGCCGAGAATATTGGGGGCGACAACAAAGTATTTATCGGTATCGATGGCTAAACCGGGGCCAATTATGTCAGTCCACCAACCTTCGGTGGGGTGCTGTTTGCTTGCCTTGCCGGTTGCGTGTGAATCACCCGTAAGCGCGTGAAGCACCAGAATTGCATTTGAGTGTTCGTGGTTTAGCTCGCCCCAAGTCTCGAAAGCGATTCGGGCAGCCTTTATGGTTCGCCCGCTTTCGAGTTTGAAGTTCGAAATTGTGGCAAATTCTCGATCCCCGGCCGGGTCGCCATCGCGCCAGGCGCCGGTAGCCGGAGGCCGGCCAACAAGCGAGCGGCGTTCCTCCTCGGTAACGAAGGCTGACGGGACTGTGTCCTCGGAGGTCTGAAAATCCATAGACGTTTAAGCCTAGCGGCTCTATCGGCTCATTTAGATTGCCAAATGCCAGCTATTGGGCAGCCCGGTTCAAGGCGTCAAAAGCGAGTGAGGCAAGCAACGCGGCTCCGTCGGCAAGAACTGTGTCATCAAAGACCGCTTTGTTTGAGTGGTTGGTGGCTGCTGTCAGATGATCGTTTTCTGGTGGGCAAGCCCCCATAAAAATGAAAGCTCCGGGAACAGCATCAAGAACCGAGGCAAAATCTTCGCCACCGGCGATTGGGTGTTCCATGTTCCAGTAGCGCCCAGGCCCGAATGCTTGGTCGATTACCGTCTCAACCCGATCAATGGCATCGGGCGCATTCATCAATACTTTGGTGGCCGGGTGAAACTCGACTTCAACGCTAACGCCATGCGCTGCTGCAATGCCCTCAAGCAGTTCTGGCACCAGCTTGCGAATACGTTCAGAGTTCTCTTTCGAGAAGGTTCTGATGGTCGCTCCAAACGATGCCGTCTCGGGAATTACGTTGTCGGTGTGGTCGTCGCCAGCCTTGATCCATCCGGTGTTAATAACAACCGGTTCAAAAGCGCTGAAGCGTTTGGTCACCATGGTTTGCAGTGCCTGAATTGCTTCGACCATCGGAGTGATTGGATCTTTTGAAAGCCAGGGCATCGAACCGTGCCCGCCGGCGCCATTGAATGTGACTGTCATGCCGCCAGCTGCTGCCATAAGTGGCCCAGGCCGAGAGCCGAACATGCCCAGGGGATAAGAACTAAAAACGTGGATGCCGTAGGCGGCAATCGGAAGACTGCCGCTTGCCATTAGCGCACCTTCGTCAATCATCACGTCGGCTCCGCCGTGCCCCTCTTCGCCAGGTTGGAACCAAACGATTACATCACCCTTAAGCTCATCTGCGTGAGTGGCCAGAAGGTGCGAAGCGCCAATGCCCATAGCCATGTGCAGGTCGTGACCGCAAGCGTGCATAAAACCGTTGGTCGAAGCGAAGTCGAGCCCGGTGTCTTCTACTACGGCCAGGGCATCCATGTCGGCACGAAGCAAAACCGTTGGGCCGGGCTGACCACCTTTAATGTGCAACACTGCCGAAGTAGTTTGTTTGCCGAGGGTAATTGTGCCTAGCCCATGAATCGAGGCCAAAACTCGCTGCAACGTTTGTGGAAGTTGCAAACCGAATTCGGGGATTTGGTGAAGATCTCTGCGGATTTCTTGCAGGGTTTCGAGATATTTGCTTGCCTCTGCGGCAAGTGCTGACGGCTTCGTTGCTTCGCTCATAACGCCATATTGCCACCTTTAGGCTTGAAACATGTTTTTTGAGCAGATGCACCCAACCTGGCAGCTGGCCTTGGCCGGTCAGAGGCAACTTCTAGAGCGCATCGAGCTGAAAGTCATTTCCAGCGAAACCGACATTGTTCCGCCGTTGCCCCAAGTTATGCGAGCCTTCGAACGCCCACTCGATGAGGTTCGCGTTTTGATCGTTGGGCAAGACCCATATCCAACACCCGGTCACGCCATGGGCTACTCGTTCGCGGTTCCGCAGGGCACATCGCCGCTGCCGCGCAGTTTGTCAAACATAATTCGCGAGCTCTGCGATGATCTTGGGCGTTACAACACAGATGGCAGCGTGCGTGCGGGTGACTTAACTCGTTGGGTTGATCACGGTGTGCTGCTGTTAAATCGTCATCTAAGCGCGGTTTCATCCGAGATTGGCTCACAAATGCATATCGGCTGGGATGAATTTACCGACGAGGTTATTTCAGTTTTAAACCGAAAACGAGGGCGCAGTTTGGTTGCAATTCTTTGGGGTGCCCAAGCCCAATCTCTGGCGCCAAAACTTTGCGACTCGCAGGTGTTTAGCTCTGCTCATCCGAGCCCGCTCTCAGCCCGAAAAGGGTTCTTTGGAAGCAAGCCTTTTTCAAAGGCCAATGCGGCTCTCGAACGGTTTGGCGAGCAGCCGATAGATTGGTCTTGTTAGGAGAGTTTCATGGCTTTGGATTCGGAATCACGCTGGCGTTTAGTGCGCCTGATGAAGGCAAAGGGAACAGCGCCCGCTTCGACAGAAATTGTTATTCGCCCGGTAGCGGTTGGTGATCTTTGGCAGGTTCTCGAGATTTACAACTACTACATCAAAAACAGCGTCGTAACTTTTGACCTCGAAACAATGTCGCTCGACGACTGGCGTGAAAAGTTCGAGTGGATTCAAGGGTTAAAACTGCCCTTTATTGTGGCCACCAGCGAGAGTGGTCAGATTTTAGGTTTTGCCTATGTTGCGCCTTGGCGCCAAAAGGCTGCTTATCGAAGAACGGTTGAAGACAGCATCTATTTGCGCCCCGCGGCCACCGGAAAGCGAATCGGCACCAAATTGCTGGCTGAACTTATCGAGCAAAGCAAAGCATCGGGTGTGAAAGAAATCGTGGCGGTTATTTCAGACAAAGGCGCTGAATCATCGATTTCTTTGCATGAAAGTTTCGGCTTCAAGCATCAGGGCCACTTAGGCAAGGTTGGTTTCAAGTTTGGTCGCTGGCTAGGAACTGTTTTGATGCAGAAGAGTCTTTAGCTTTTTACAGAGATTCCACAGATTCGCATCGTAGATTTGAAACATGAGGACCGCTAAAAAGTCGCTTACCGCGTTTGCCGTGATTGGCCTAATGTTGGCTGGCCTAAATCCGGCAACGGCCTCGGTTCAAGCCTCGGCAATTGGCGTTGACAACTCGCCCTCAGCCGGCTTGCTCGTTAAATACGCCGTCGGCGTTGATCAACTAACCTCAGCGGGCGAACCGCTGGCCGAAGCAATTCTTGGCACCGATTTAAACCTTGGTTCCAACTTGGGTAACGGCTGGGTGTCGCTTCGATTCGTTGAACCACTGCCTACGTTCAAAGCCAACGGTTTTGCGCAAAAATTATCTGCCGATGCACGCATCGAATCTGTTCGAGTGAACACAATTATGCAGCCTGCCGCAGTTAGCGCTGCTGCACTCAAGCCAGCCAGGGCAGTAACCGCTGCTTCGGCAGTTAAGTCGCTAAAAGTTAGCGATGCCTGGCAGAGCGCCAAGCCAACCACTGCGCAGGCTCAACTCGTTTGGGCGGCACCTGCAAAATTGTCTGGCGCCAAAATTGTCGGCTATCAAGTAGAAGTAAATGACGGTCGAGCTTGGCAAACTGTTGCCCGGTCGAGCACAACACTGCGATCTGCGGTAATTTCTGCTGGGTTGAGGGCTGGCACAAAATATCAATTCAGGGTTCGTGCCGTAACCGCAATCGGCGCTTCGCAAAAGTTGGGTTTGCCTTCAGCAGTGGCTAATGCAACATTTAGCACGGCTCCCGCTGCACCCATCTTGGCGCAGGGCAACACCGCTTTCGACAACAATTCACCGGCCTGGATCGCGCAAAATATGCTGCAAAAAGGCGGCTTGGCGGTCACCTACATGGCCACTGCAAAGGCGTCTGGTTTGCCAACCAAAATTTGCTCTACCTCGTTCAACACCTGCAAGTTTGAGGGGCTCATAAAGGGTGTCACCTATAGCGTGCAGGTTACCGCCAGCAATACTCGTGGCGAAGCCGTTAGCGATGGTACGGTTCGGCCTTTCGACGAAATGTATGACAAGCAGTGGTATCTCTACTCGCAATGGGGAATCAATGCCCCAACCGCTTGGCAAACCACAATGGGTTCGCCCGCTCTGGTGGTTGCAGTTATCGACACCGGCATCACGGCTCACCCAGAGCTTGATGCAAAGGTAGTGCCCGGATATGACTTTGTGAGTGATGTCGAATCGTCGAAAGATGGCGATGGCTGGGATTCAAACGCTACAGACCCGGGTGACGCCAGCGGCAGCACTCCGAGCTCATGGCATGGCACTCACGTCGCTGGAATCATTGCTGCGGCAAGCAACGCAAACGGTGTGGCTGGCGTTGCGCCAAATGTTTTGATTCAACCGGTTCGTGTAATGGGTGCCGATGGGGCCACCGAAGAAGACCTGATTGCGGCTATCAGATGGGCCGCTGGCTTGAAAGTTGCGGGAGTTCCGTTGAACCCCACACCTGCACGCGTGATCAATATTTCGATGGGCACACCGCGGTCAACCGGCTGCCGCAACTGGGATGGCACCAACGGCCCAACCGAAGTCGCGCTTATTGAAGCGAAAGAGGCCGGGGTGGTGGTGGTGACCGCTGCCGGAAACTCTAACCGTTCGGCAAACCTTTCATACCCGGGTAACTGTGTTCCAACAATTAACGTTGGCGCCACAGCCTACAACGGTGATCGAGCGGTTTATTCGAACTACTCAATTGCCGGCAGTGATGGCCAGTACTACGGTGTCGATATTTCGGCCCCAGGCGGAGACAGCGAGAACCCAGGTTCGGCACCGGCAGGCACTCGAGGCACCATACTCTCAACGATGAATACCGGAAAAAATACCGTCGGTTTGCCAACCTACGAATATCAAGAAGGCACAAGTATGGCATCGCCGGTCGTTGCCGGTGTAGCTGCGTTGATGCTTTCGATTCGGCCATCGATGGATTTTATTCAGGTGGTTGAGATTATGCAGGCCTCGGTAACTCCGTTCCCCGCGAACAGCAACTGCGCCATAACGCAGCGATGTGGAGCCGGAATTGTGAACGCTGCCGCCGCTTTGGTCGAGGTTTCAAAGCTTCCCTAACTAGGCTTGGCGCATGGTCAACAAAAACAACTTCGCCTGGGTGGTGGCTTCTGTCACATTTTTGGCGCTAATCAGTGCCGCCGCGTTTCGGTCAACCACTTCAATCATGTTCGAACCGCTCGAGAGCGAATTTGGTTGGAGTCGATCTGAAACTTCGTCAGCGGTTGCACTAAATCTGGTGGTTTATGGTTTGACTGCACCTTTCGCTGCCACTCTGATGGAACGATTTTCGCCTCGGAAAGTTGCCGTGTTTGCCCTGGCGCTGGTGTCGCTGGGAACCGCATTAACTTTGACCATGACAGCAAGTTGGCAGCTCTCGCTTTATTGGGGTGCCTTTGTTGGAGTTGGTACCGGTTGCCTTGCGCTCGTGTTTGGTTCGATGGTTGCAAACCGTTGGTTCAGCAAGCGTCGAGGTTTGGTCACCGGTGTCTTCTCGGCGGCCTACGCCACCGGGCAATTGATTTTTCTTCCGGCTCTAGGGTCTTTGGTGATGGTTGAGGGGTGGCGCTCGGCAACCTTAGTTGTAGCTGTTTTTGCGGCCGCGATCATCCCTGTGTTTTTACTCGGTTTTAGAAATTCACCAGCAGAAATTGGTGCAGAGCCATACGGAGGGGCCTCGATTGAGCCAGCCGGAAAGGCCGCGCCAAGAACTGCATTGGCAACCTTGAGAGTGCTCTTTGAAAGCTCTAGAAAACCGGCATTTTGGGTTTTGGCCGGCACCTTTTTTGTTTGCGGCTGGACAACAAATGGCCTCATCGGCGCTCACTTCATACCTGCTGCACACGACCACGGCATGCCGATGGGCACTGCGGCCGGCCTTTTGGCGCTGGTTGGAATTTTCGACTTTGCTGGCACGATATTGTCGGGTTGGCTAACCGACCGAATTAACCCAATCTGGCTTCTCTTGTTCTATTACGCGCTGCGCGGGCTTGCGCTTTTCACCGTGCCGTTTGTGCTTGGCCCAACCGTCGAGTTGCCGCTCATGTTCTTCGTAGTGTTCTACGGCCTCGACTGGATCGCTACGGTGCCTCCCACAATCGAACTTTGTCGAAAATATTTTGGACTTAATCAGTCACCAACTGTCTATGGGTGGGTTTTTGCCTCGCACATGGTTGGTGCGGCAATTGCCGCAGCGTTCGCCGGTGCAATTCGAGAGGCGCAGGGCAGTTACTTTATTGCCTGGATTACAGCCGCAGTTCTGTGCTTAATCGCGGCCGGCTCGGTGCTTTTGCTTCGCAAAATCAAGCCACCCTTGGTCGCGATCAACAGCTAGAAACCCAAGTGCGTTGCGGGTTAGAGGCCCAAACCTCAAGTTAAAAGAAAAAACCTCGGTTAAACCGAGGTTTTATTCTTGCTGGTGCGGAAGGTGGTGTCGTAGTTCAAGACATCGTTCCCACATGAATCAAGACATAATTCCCAAAAACAAACAACACCCAACACAAAACCGTGGGTTCAACCACACTACTAATTCAAGACATAATTCCCAAAATTAAACATGTCAAAAAACCGGGTAATCGTCCTATCAATCACAATCCAAGGACTCACAAAACAACAAACAGCCCAAAAATACGGAGTCACAATCCGATGGATCAACATCCTGCTCAAACGCTTCAACGAAAACGGAATCGAAGCCGTTGAAACTAAAAGCCGTAAACCACACAGCAACTAAAACCACCCTCAACAGCCACAATCAGGCGCATCTTGCTCAAAGCAAACATGATCACCCCACAACCTCGAAAACGACCACGCAGCAGTTACATCCGCTTCGAAGCAGAACAACCAA
>JAHEBZ010000006.1 GCA_024641985.1 Rhodoluna sp.
CCATCGATGGCGGCAAATTGGTCATCAAGGGCGAGGGGCGCAGCCTTGGCCACGAAGCACCAGCGTTTGTGGGCCGTCGCCAACGCAGGCTCGATGGAGTGGTTCGCGCCAACCTAAGCGTTGCCGGTGTGGGTGGTCTAACTTTGCGTTATGACGAAGCCGCGCACTACGACATCGAAGTTGCTGGCGACAAGATCATCGCTCGTTCGGTGCTTTCGCACACCACGCAAGAATTTGTGGTGGCAAAACCATTGAACGATTCGATCACTTTGATCGCCAAACTCGACCGCCCCGAGGGCATCGATTTTCCATCGATGCAAACCTCAGACATCGTGCGGCTTGGTTATCTTGATGAATCGGGCAACGAGATAATCGTGGCCAGTTTTGACGGCCGCTATCTTTCGGCCGAAGTAACCTGCTCATTTACGGGTCGCGTGTTCGGGCTTTATTGTGTTGAGGGCGAGCTTGTGGCGCACTCATATGAAGAAGTAGGTAACTGATGTCGGTTGAGCCGTGGTCGCTTGATTTGATTGCACCACGTTTTCGGGTAATCACCGATAACGACTATGCCGGAGACCCGGATGGCTTGGTTCAATTGGCTCAAGAACTGTTGAGCCCAAGCACCGAAACCGTTGCCGTGATTGGCACCCACTTGCGTGTTGGTGACCCATGGGGGTCATCAGATGACACCGCTGCCGATGCCGTTGTTGCTGCTCAAAAGATTGTGGATCTGTGCGGGCTCACCGGCAAGATTTCGGTTTTGAAGGGCGCTGTGCCGCCGCTTAGCAACCGCACCACCCCAAACGATTCTGATGGCGTTCAGGCAATCATTCGCGAAGCCATGCGCACCGACACCGATGTGCCGCTGATGGTGGTTTGCGGCGCAAGCCTAACCGAAATCGCCAGTGCTTGGCTCATCGAGCCCCGCATCGCCGAGCGCCTAACAGTTGTCTGGATAGGTGGCCACGAGCACGAGGGTTTGGCCGAAGTGCCACCCGAGGGCACCGATCTCGAATACAACTTGCACATCGACCCAATCGCTGGGCAAGTGGTGTTCAACGACTCAAACCTAAAGGTTTGGCAATTTGCCCGCGACACCTATCGCCAGGTGATTGCCAGCCGAGCCGAGCTTTATGTGCGCATGCGTGCCCACGGCGAGCTTGGGCGGCACCTTTACGACAGCCTTGGCAAGGTTTCTAACGAGGTAGCCGGCTTTGGTATGTCGACCGGCGAGGTTTACATTCTTGGCGATAGCCCGCTTGTGCTCGCAACTGCGCTAATGGCAAGCTTTCAACCCGACACCTCATCGAGCGCCTGGATAACCAAGCCGTGCCCAAACATTCTTGATTCTGGATTGTATGAAGAGAACCCCGCTGGCCGAGACCTTCGTGTTTTCACGAGGGTAGATTCTCGTGCACTACTCGAAGATCTTTATGCGAAACTAGAAATGCACGCTGCGGGGGCTCGCTAGTCGATACCTGTAAGTTAAAACTCTTGCCACTCGGGCTAAGGCATCAAAGTTAGGCTCGAAGCATGGCTCAACAAAACTCGGCTGAAGCAAACCCGCCGGCTCAGGCCCCGGTAATCGAAAAGCTGCCGCACAGCAGCTTTGTAATCATTGCCATTTTGCTTGGTGCTGCGTTTGTGACAAACCTAAACGAGACAATCTTGGGTGTGGCTTTGCCGCAAATCATGGCAGACCTAAACATTCAGCCAAGCACCGGCCAATGGCTCAACACCGCCTTTTTGCTAACCATGGCCACCATCATTCCAACCATGGGCTGGTTGCAGCTTCGTTTCAGCACCCGCCGCCTCTATATTTGGGCCACCGCAATTTTCTCGGTGGGCACCTTGGTTGGCGCACTGGCGCCTTCGTTCGAAGTTCTGCTTACCGCGCGAATCCTGCAGGCCAGTGGCACCGCGGTCATGTTCCCGCTGATGGTTACCACCATGATGGTTCTCGTTCCTCAAAATCTTCGCGGTCGCGTGATGGGCAACATTGGCATCGTGATGTCGGTTGCACCGGCTCTTGGCCCTGCAGTTTCGGGTCTCATTTTGAACTTCCTCGGATGGCGCTGGCTGTTCTGGCTCATCCTGCCAATCGCCCTGTTTGCCTGCGTGGCCGGTGGCCGCAAGATCGTTTCGCTTGGCGATCACGCAAAGGCAAAACTCGATGTCTTCTCGGTGATTCTGTCGGCAGTGGCATTTAGCGGGCTCATCTATGGTTTGTCTAGTTTTGCCGAAGCCGCTCGCGGAACAGTTCAGTTCTCGCCTTGGATTCCGACCCTCATTGGCGCAGCCGTGATGGTTTATTTTGTGCTTCGCCAATTGCGTTTAGCCAAAGAGGGCAAGGCGTTTCTTGATCTCACTATTTTCAAGGTCAAGTCTTACGCCGTATCACTTGGCCTAATGGCAATCGCCATGGTTTATCTGTTTGGTGTTGGCATTTTGGTGCCCATTTATGTTCAACAGTCGCTCGGCATGACACCGCTCGAAACCGGTTTAATCTTGCTCCCCGGCGGTTTGGCCATGGGTCTTTTGAGCCCAGTAATCGGGCGCCTATTTGACAAAATCGGTTCTCGAAAACTGCTCATTCCAAGCTCTTTCGGCGTTTCGCTGGCAATTTGGTACATGACCACCTTTGGTGCCCAAACCACCTTTGTTGAAGTTTTGATTGCCAACTCAATTTTGATGATTTCGCTCGGTTTCATGTTCACCCCATTGTTCTCGGTTTCAATGATGCGCGTTCCGATGCACCAGTATTCGCACGGAAGTTCGATCACTGGTGCAACCCAGCAGGTCTTTGGTGCTGCCGGAACCGCGTTGTTTGTAACCATCCTGACCATTCAGGGGTTGGCCGCAACCAAGGCTGGCGCCGATGCCCAAGAGTCTGTTGCAGCCGGTGTTCACTCGGCATTCTTAGTTGGCGCCATCCTGTCGCTTATTGCAATTGCAATGACCTTTTGGCTCGAAGATTCTAAAAAGCTCATCGCGCAAGCCGCGGCAGAGGGCAACTCTGCGATGCCTGGCGATGCACCCTCGGTGGCCGCGCACTAACAATTCGGGTAATTTAGTAACTCGGTAATCCGAAAGGCACCTCACCCAAATGAGCAAAATTCTTCGCGTCGCAATCATCGGAGCCGGCCCGGCTGGCATTTATGCCGGCAACATTTTGGCCAACAAGCACCCAGACGTGTCGATCGACCTGTTTGATAGCCTGCCAGCGCCTTACGGCTTGATTCGCTATGGCGTTGCGCCCGATCACCCTCGCATCAAGGGCATCGTGAACTCGCTTCACGAGATGCTAAACGAGGGCAAAATTCGCTTCTATGGCAACGTTACTTTTGGCCGCGACATAACTCTTGCAGACATCAAAGACCACTATCACGCGGTCATTTTTGCAACCGGTGCAATTAAGGATGCCCAGCTAAACATTCCCGGCGTTGACCTCGATGGCAGCTATGGCGCCGCCGATTTTGTGTCGTGGTTTGATGGGCACCCAGATGTGCCGCGCACCTGGCCTCTAGTTGCCGAGCAGGTAGCGGTTTTGGGCAATGGCAACGTTGCGCTAGATGTGGCGAGAATGCTCGCGAAGCACGCAGATGACCTGCTGACCACCGATATTCCCGAAAACGTGTACGAGGGGCTCAAGAGCTCACCCATAACCGATGTGCACGTGTTTGGGCGCCGTGGCCCAGCACAAATCAAGTTCACACCTATCGAGCTTCGCGAACTTGGCGAAGTTGCCGATGTAGACATCGTTTTGTATGACGAAGACTTTGCTGATGGCTGGTTCGACGAAGACGCCGAGGGCGTGACCAACCAACACAAAGTGATGGCGCGGGTGATCGAATCTTGGCGCGACCGCGAGCTAACCGGTGCAAGCCGCCGCCTGCACCTGCACTTTTTCTCGAGCCCAGCCGAAATCATCGGCGATGGCAACGGCAAGGTGGCAGGCATCAAATTTGAACGAACCGAGTTGACCGAAAACGGTCAGGTGCGCGGCACCGGGGTGTTTGTTAACTATGCGATGCAAGCCGTTTATCGTGCGGTTGGATATTTTGGCAGCGAGCTGCCCGAGGTGCCGTTCGATGACGAGCACGGGGTAATTCGCAACCAGGGTGGCCGAGTAATCGACGAATCGGGTGCGCAGGTTGCCGGGCTGTATGCCACCGGCTGGATCAAACGTGGCCCAGTTGGCCTGATCGGTCACACCAAGAGCGACGCCACCGAGACAATCGAAAACCTGGTTGCCGATCTTGAGTCGTTGACTGACCCGGCACACGCAGAACTCGATTCAATGATTAACGAGCTCAGGGCTCGCGGCGTTCAATTCACTGACTGGGCTGGCTGGTTAAAGCTAAACCAGCATGAGCTCGAACTTGGTGCCGCCTTCGAGGGCGCCGACCGTGAACGAGTGAAGGTTGTTGCCCGCGACCAACAGGTTGCCATTTCGAACGCTTAAACAAAAATCTCCCGAGAAACTCTCGGGAGATTTTTCTAATTATTTAGACTCTTCGTCTTCTTCGCCGTCTTCGTCGTCATACAAGTCGGCCCACTTGTCTTCATATTCGGGTTCGGCATCGATGCCCACAGCGGCTGTGCTGACTGGTTCGATGTGCCCGATTTCTTTTTCAAGCGCGTTTAGATCGGTGTTTGGGCTAAAGTATTTTAGCTCGCGGGCAACCTTGGTGTGCTTTGCCTTTTGACGGCCACGCCCCATGGCGAGACCCCCTAACGTGCTCGGCCGCAACTAATTGCGGGAAAGTCGAAGAAAATGTTGCAACAGCAACTGAAACCTGTGCCTATTTTAGCAGAATGCCGGCAAGCCAGAGCCCAAGCGTTGCAGCTGTGCAAACTAGCGCCATATTTGCCCCAATGTTGCCCAGGCCCTGTGCAATTCGGCCGCGCCTAAAATAATCAACAGTCTGCCCGGCGAAGCTGCTGAAAGTTGAAAGCCCGCCGGCAAGGCCAACCACCAGCAGGGTTTGCAGCCCTTCATCGCCAGTTAGCCCGCCGGTGGCTAAACCAGCCACAAATGAGGCCGCGGTGTTGGCGAGCAAAATGCCCCATGGCAAAACGCCAACCCAGCTACCAAGCCAAAGCCTTAGCGCAGCACCAAACCCTCCAGCCAAAATAACCAAGGTTGCCAGCATCAAATTCATCAGCGATCTCGCTTTTTGGCTATGCGCCTAGCCAGCCAATATGAACCCAGGCCTAATGCCAGTTGCAGGGCAATCAGCGCCAAGGCGGTCGCGCTCAGTTGCTCGGCAAACACCAACCAAATGGCTACGCCGCTAAGAGTAGTAAATCCGCCGGCCACACCCGTTGCCCAAAAGGCTCTGCGCGCAGGGCTAGCGAATCTTGAATCGCCGTTTAGCCAGCCGAGCGCGGCAGCACCCAAAACGTTCGCAACAAACAGGCCAACAATTTGAAGCGCAGATGCGCTTGCGTTTAACCCAAAACCCAGCAGCTCGGCAATTGCAATGCGCATCGCAGTTCCAAGCGCCCCACCGGCAAAGGCAAGCGCGAAAAGCCTGGCATTCATCGATCTGGCAATTCCGTTGCGGCCCTAACTTGGGCTAAGCCTTGGTGGCTTCGGCGTCAGCTTGGTCGGTGGCTTTGGCGCGCTTGGGTTTACGAACACCCAGGTTAAACGTGGTCAGAAGGCCCAAGAACAAGAATCCGGCTGCGGCATACCCGGTGGCCTTCACACCATCGGTAAACCCGTTGTTTGCTGCGGCTTGCACATCATCGGCGATCTGCTGCGAAGCGCCCGAGGCAACTAAAAACCCAGTGATGCCGGGCAAGGCGGCGCCAGCCGAATCGACCACCGGGGTAGAAATGGTGGTCACGAATTCGTCTTGCTGGGCAGCGGTCAGGGTCTGCACAAATTCAACTTCTCGAATGCGAGCCTCGGCCGAAGCCTGGGTGCTGGTGAACAAAATTGTTCCGAGCACCGCAATGCCAAGCGCCGAACCGATTTGACGAACAGTGCTCTGCGAGCCAGATGCCTGACCAATTTTTTCTAGTGGCACCGCCACCATGATCACACCGGTTAGTTGTGCCGTGGCAAAGCCCACACCTATTCCGTAAAGCAAAAGGAACGGAGCGATTGGCCCCCATCCTTGACCGGTGTTGGCAAAGATTGCGATGCCCAGCACGCCGATAAGTTCGAGAACTACGCCCGCGCGAACCAGCTGAACGCCGGTAACCTTCGAGCCCAAGCCGCCGGCGATTCCAGAGGCCAAGAAGGCGCCCCCGGCCAGCCAAAGAATGACCAAACCCGATGAAATTGCGTTAAGGCCTTCAACGTTTTGAAGCCAGAGTGGAATGGCAAAAAGTAAACCGAACTCGCCCATCGAAATGATTCCGGCGGCAATCGAGCCGTTCCTGAAGCTTGCAATGTGAAAAAGCCCAAGGTCAAGCAGCACGTTCTTGCCGACCCTCTCGCGGGCTCGCTCCCACAGCACGAAAATCGCAATGAAGGCGACCGCAATTGCCAGCGAAACCGGAATGATTGAGATTCCATCGGTTGGCCAAGCGAAATCGCCGATGCTAAATACGTTTGTGTCGCTTGCGTTCCACCAGCCATATACGCGACCCTCGATGAGGCCGAAAACCAGGGTGATAAACATCACGAACGAAATCGCGGCGCCAACTAGGTCAAGTTTTCCGGAACGATGTTGCTGCTTCGATTCGTTCACCCAAATGAACAAACCGATAATCACAATCAGCCCAAGCGGTGCGTTCACATTGAATGCCCAGCGCCAGCTAAAGTCGGTGGCCAACCATCCGCCAAGAACCGGCCCAATGGCAACCATTCCGCCGATGGTTGAGCCCCAAATTGCAAAAGCTATGCCACGTTCTTTGCCCTGAAAGTTTGCGTTAACCAGCGAAAGCGTTGTCGGCAAAACCATCGCACCACCGATTCCCTGCACGACGCGAGCCAAAATCATCGAGGTGGCATCGGTGCTGAGGCCAGCCCAAACGGAAGCAATTGTGAAGATGGTCAAACCAATCACCAAAAGTTTGCGGCGGCCAATTCGGTCGGCAACCGAACCCCAAATCAATAGCAGCGATGCAAAAACCAGCACATAACTTTCTTGAACCCACTGCACCTGCGATGAGGTGAGCATGAGGTCATTGATGATTGCGGGGAAGATCGTGTTCACGATTGTTCCGTCGATAATTACGAGCGAAATTGCCATCGAAATAAAGACGAGGCCGATCCAACGGTTGCGAGTTTTGGGCATAGCCCAAGGCTACCCGAGTCGCATGCCCAAATTTTGCTGCAGGGGTTAGCTGATCACCATGCGTGGGGTTAGCTGATCACCAAAAGCGCGCTGCCGCTCAAGGCTAAAACCACCCCGACTGTTTGGGTGCGAGCGAGTTTTTCTTTCAAAAATATGCGCGCCAATATGATGGTTCCAAGTGGGTAAAGCGCGGTCAAAACGCTAACCACAGTGAGTGAGCCAAGCCTAGATGCCAGTATGAAAAACACATTCGCGCTTGAATCGAATAAGCCCGTCACGGCAACCGAATACCAAAATTTCGCCGGCACTTTTTCGCGCAGAGTTTTCGAGTTCGAGTTTGAGTTTGAGCTCGGTTTCGAGTTCGAGTTGCCAAGATTTCTTCGAACTCCATTCACAAAGGTGAACAGGGTCACGGCGCCCAAAATCGCTGCTGCGGTTCCTCGCAAAAGAATTACCGGCGCCAAGCCCGAATCTGCCGGTGCCTGGTCTAGGCAAATTAGCACCACTCCAATTCCGGCGCCGGCGATGACCCCAAGAATTAAACCCTTGGCCGAAGGCAGGCGCACATCTTGGCCTGGCACGAAACCAACCAGAAAAACGGCAGTTAGAATCGCTGCCAAAGCGGCAAAACCCAGGCCCGAAAATCGGTCGCCCTGGGCAAACCCGACTGCGCTTGGCACGATTGCCGAAATCACAGCCGACAGCGGCGAGACAACCGAAATGGGCCCGATGGCAAGTGAGGCATAGAGAGCACTCATTGCAACGGCCGAGGTGATGCCTGCGGCCGTGCCCCAAAACAGAGCTTCAGAGCTGAAATCAGAACCAAGAAAAATGCTTAGGAAAAGCAAAAAAGCAAGGCCGATGGTGCCCGAAACGAAAGTCACCGTAACCGGCTTGATGCGGCGGCTGGCAATCGCGCCAAAGAAATCGGCAAAGCCATAGACCAACGAAGTCGCGAAGCCTAGGGCTATGGTTAGCATCTTGCCGCCGGCCGGTTAGTTCGACTTTGGCTTGATCTAAATTGTTGAGGCATCGATCACAAAGCGGTAGCGAACATCGCTTGCAACAACGCGATCCCAGGCTTTATCGATATCGGCAACGTTGGTTGCATCGACCAACTCGATGCTCGAGCCAATGCCATGTTTGGCGCAAAAATCTAGCATCGCTTGGGTTTCTTCAATGCCGCCGGTGTTCGAGCCCGCAATTGAACGGCGCTGAGGCACAATGCTAAAGGCGCCAAAGCTTTGTTGCTCTGGTGGCAAACCAACAAACACCAGCGAACCATCAACCTTTAGCAGCGATAGCAGTTGGTTTACATCGATGTTTGCCGAGGTTGCATTGACAATAAAGTCGAGCTTGCCGCCCAAGATTTCGAAGGTCTTTTCGTCGCCGATCGAGAGGTAATCTTTGGCGCCATAGCCCAAAGCTTCCTCGCGCTTGCTGGTTGAGTGGCCAAGCACATAAACCTCGGCTCCCATTGCAACTGCCATCTTCACGGCAATGTGACCAAGACCGCCCATTCCCAAGATGGCAACCTTTTTGCCCGGGCCGGCGCCCCAGTGGGCGAGGGGGCTATAAACGGTGATGCCGGCGCACAGCAGCGGCGCAGATTCGGCCAGGTCGATTGCCTCAGGAATGTGTAGGGCATATTTTGCCTTCACCACTACTTCGCGGCTGTAGCCACCCATGGTTGGGGTGCCATCGTATTCGCGACCATTGTAGGTTTGTACGTTGCCCTTGAGGCAGTAATTCTCTTGCCCGGCTTGGCACGGTTCGCATTCGTTACAGCTGTCGACAAATGTTCCCACTCCCGCGCGGTCGCCCACTTTAAATTTCGTTACCCGGTTACCCACTTCAACAACGTGGCCGGCAATTTCGTGGCCCGGAACCATCGGAAAAATGCCGTCGAACCATTCGTTTCGGGCTTGGTGAATGTCGCTGTGGCAAATGCCAGAAAAGGCGATCTCGATGCGAACATCTTCGGGGCCAACTGCGCGGCGCTCGATATTTTCTTTAGAAAATGCAGAGGTGGGGGTTTTTGCGATTAGCGCGCGGGTGGTAGTCATGTATTCAGACTAACGGGTGGTGGCTAGACGCGGGATTGAACCGCGGACCTAACGATTTTCAGTCGTTCGCTCTACCAACTGAGCTATCTAGCCTCAGCCAAAGAGTGAACTCGGGCTGAGCGGTTTTCACCGCTGGCGATCCTGACGGGACTTGAACCCGCGACCTCCGCCGTGACAGGGCGGCGCGCTAACCAACTGCGCTACAGGACCTTACTTTTGGAACTTTGAACTACCTGCTTCATAGTGACCCCAACGGGATTCGAACCCGTGCTGCCGCCGTGAAAGGGCGGTGTCCTAGGCCTCTAAACGATGGGGCCTACAAAGCGGATACTTCATAGCACCAAGAGGAAAGAATAGTCGCTATTGGGTGGTTTGCGCAACCCGTGTTAGTTTCGATGTATGAACCGACGTATTTCTCGCGCTTTTATTGCCGTTTTGGCAGCCGCGGGTTTGGCGCTCACAGCCAGTGTGGTGGCGCCTTCATGGGCGGTTCCAAGCTATCCAACGGCGGCCGAAGTGGCTGCAGCTAAGAAAAACGTAACCGCCAAAAAAGCCTTGATTGCCCGCTTGGATGCGATTATCGCCGAGCTCGAGGCGGATGCCGAGAAACTTGGGCGAGTTGCTCAGATCAAGGGTGAGGCTTTCAACCAGGCTCAGGGCGAAGTCGACAAGGTTGTCGTTAAGGTAAACAGTTTGCAGGCCCAGGCTGATGCGGCAACGGCTGCTGCAGGTAAGGCCAAAACTCAACTCGGGCAAATTGCTGCACAGATGTATCGCGGTGGCGCTGCAGGAACCTCTCTGGATCTATTTCTGAACGCAGGTAAAGCCGACGATTTGCTCTACAAGTTGGGTGCGAACGAAAAAATTGCCCAGCAGAGTGATGAAATTTATCAACGATCGATTGCTCAGCAACTTTATGCGCAGGCTCTTACCGACCAGCTTCAGGTTGCCAAAGACGAGTTGGCCACTAAGGCTTCGGCTGCTAAGGTCTTGTTTGATGAAGCCAGCAGCGCAGCTGGTGCTGTGCAAGCCAAGGTCGACGAAAACAATCGGGTTAGCAAAACCATGTATGCCCAGCTGGCTACTTTGCGAAACACCGCTTCAGATCTAGAGAGGCAGCGCGCCGAAGGGTTGGCTGCAGAGCGGCGTCAGCAGGCTGGTTCGGCAAACATGAGCGCGCCAGAGCTTTATGCGGTGGGTGCCGCAGATGCCGGCAAGGTGCAAATAGCTTTTGATTTTATGAAATCCCAGTTGGGAGAGCGCTATGTCTTGGGCGGCATGGGGCCAGATGTTTGGGATTGCTCCGGCCTAATGAAGGCTGGCTATTCAGCCGCCGGAATCTACATCGGAACTCACTCGGCAACTAACCAGTTCCGAACTATGGGTGCTGCTCGAAAGCTCGTGCCACTGAATGAAATGCAGGTCGGAGACTTGCTCTGGTACTCGCAAGAAAGCGCCTTTGACGGTGATAAATATCACGTGGTTATGTTTGTTGGCGGTGGTCTGATGATTGAGGCTCCAAACCCTGCCCGCTCGGTTCGAATCGTTCCAATCCGCTGGGGCGAAATGTTCCCTTACGCGGGGCGTCCGAGCGCCTAAAAGCTGCCCCCACACTTCGATCCGAAGCCCGTGCCGATAACCCTGTAGAAAGCCCTTCAGCCTGCCTCAATCCAAGTCACAAAATTGACAATTTTCCCGTGCGAATATCGTTGAAATAGCTCCAAAAATCTGTCAATTCTGCCTCACAAATTCCTATGCTCCGAAACCGTGACAAACTCGTACCTCGCATATTCGGCTGGAAATGAAATTTCGACTTTGCGCGCAAAAATTTCTCTAACCGATTCGATATTCGGGCGTTCCCCTTGCCCAGAGAATCCGGCAGCGATCGATGTCAGCATGTAAACAGTTGTTGGAATGAAGTAATAGTCGGTGTTGCCAACACACCTTCTGATCGCGTGACCGGAGTCAGTTAGTTTTGTCAGCCAAGTTCTGGCTGTTCCAGTGCTTACATGGCACAGTTCTTTCAAGTCTCGGACGGTTAGACAAGGCCTTCCCATCAGTCCAACTAAGAGCACTTCAGTTTTAGTTCGAGGCGTGATTTTGAATCGTCGCAGATCAATTCCGATGCCATCCGCCCACCTTTGGACCTCACTAATAATGGGCCCGCCCATCATCGATGGGTGGGCGCGCCCGTTCTTAAATGCGGTCGAGACCATTCGGCCTTTTTGGCTGCTCAAGAATCCTTTGCGGTGTGACTCAATCAACAAGAATTCGACAAGTGTCACCTTCTTTGGCTCTAATTCAACCCAGGCGCGAGCTGACACCTCGAGGTTTGTTGCGGCTGCTTGCAATGCGCATAAGTAGGGTGTTTGTTCCATTTAGCAACTTTGTCGTTTTCAGCGGCGATTTTGCTGACTAGGAGTAAATCTGTGGATAAGTTTGGTGGCAAATTTGACAACTATTTTGAGGGATACGGGTCAAGTCCTGTTTGAAAAGATGTCATTTTTGCAACATGGATTGAGGCGCCGAAAGGTATATGCCCGAAACCCCACCTCGAAGGTCACTAAAAATTCGTCCCGCCAACCTTACCTTTCCGCCCCTCCAGGGCAAAAGAAATGGCCCCACCAAAAAGGTGAGGCCAAATCAAAAACCGATTTTATTTGCAGCAACCCTCGCCGCATTCACATGAAGAAACCTTTGCTCCATCGCCCTCGGTCATGTAACGAACCTGAGCTTCTTTGATGAGACGCTCGGCAACATCCTTGCCCTGCCATTCACCAACCTTTACCCACTTACCAGGCTCAAGGTCTTTATAGTGCGAGAAGAAGTGCATCAATTCATTCTTTGTCTGCTCAGGCACATCATTGATGTCTTGAATATGAGCCCACCGAGGGTCTTTGGTCTGAACGCAAATGACTTTCTCATCAATTCCACCATCATCTTCCATAGGAAGCACTCCTACAGGCCGGACATCCACTACTACACCCGGAAAAACAGGAAACTCGAGCAACACGAGCGCATCGAGCGGATCGCCATCGCCACCTAAGGTTTTGTCGAAGAAACCGTAGTCGACCGGGTAAACAAAAGGCGTGAACAACACCCGATCAAGGTGCACGCGACCGGTTATGTGATCCACTTCGTATTTGTTGCGACTTCCGCGAGGAATCTCGATAACTGCTTCGTAGCCCATGGTTCTCCTAATCGGTTTTCAAAAGAGCGAAATACTCGCAGGCTTCAAGCAAGGAGTACCGGTGTTAGTCTAAAACGAATACATCGATCGGGGTCAGATTGTCAGCAGAAGTAAGGCGCACCATCGAACAAGGGTTGGGGCTGTCCTTAGACGCCTGGGATTCGATGCCATTAGACATCGTGCTTGCAAAGCCGATTTATGCTGACCACGAAATTTGCGACTTAGAAATCATCTGGGCAAATCAGATGATTCTCTCGCGCGGTGATTTCAACCCGGTTGGGTTAAATTTGCGGCAAGTTTTTCCTGAACTTCACGCCGGAGACTGGTTTGATTTTCTGCGCGAACAAAAACTGAGTAAAACTTCGAATCAGTCGCCGAGAAAAGTTTCCGTTTACGGTCCAAGCGGCATTCCCTACGAACTAACCACCCTGTGGGTTGGCGAGTTCGTTTATGCGCACGTGAGTGACATCGAAGTGAAACAAGCACTAGACCTAGACATTCCATTCGCGCTTCAGCTGATTTTTAAGGCCGTATCGGCTGCCCCAATGGCTGTGAAGTATCAAAGCCGTAAAACAATCGCTCGCTTAGCAACCGCCTCGTTTCTTGACCGGGCCAACCTCACTCAGGAACAATTTGAGGCGACAGATTTAGCGGATTATGTAGACATTCGAGATCTTGAAAAATATCAAATCTGGAGCCACGGGCAACAGCGAGACGCAATTGAAATACGCATTACGCGACCGGGTCGCGAAAGTCAGTGGGTGTCGATTGCTCACTCCGTGGTCGGCAACCTGATTAATCACACCGATGGTTCCATGGATTGGTACTTAGACATCACCGATTCGGAAAAGTCAAAGGAACTCATTCAAGACCTAGCCGACTCTAAAGCTGAGACAATCGAATTAATCGGCAAGGCACTGAACGAGGGACAGGACGGTATTGCGATCTGGACACGAGTTGCTGGTGATAGCGAATGTGAGTATGTTCTTGATTTCATCAACGATGTCGGCGCTAAGCCAGCAGGCAAGAGGCGTGAAGTTCTAATCGGTCAAAATTTATCGACAGTGTTACCGAATGAAAGCCAACGGTTAGCCGCGCTATTTGAGAAAACACTCAGGACCGAACAGAAGCAAGTCGACATAGTCGAGATTGACGGCGAAGCTGGCTGGATTGGTACCTACGAAAATACGGTTATTCCGCTTGGTGAAAACCAGGTCGTCGCGTATTTTAGGGACCTTTCAAACGAACGCCGTGAGAAAAAGCGTCTGGAATGGATAGCAAATCACGACCATCTGACGGGCTTGATCAATCGACGAGGTCTAGAACTTGCTCTCGAAGAAAGATTCAGCTCTATGAGTTCGCCAGAAGACGGATTCGCCTTTGCATTTCTTGACCTAGACGGTTTCAAGAAAATAAACGATGAAATGGGGCACGAGCGAGGCGACGTTGTTCTCAAAGAATTTGGCCAGCAACTTGTGGAAGTTGTTTCACGAGTTGGAGGCACTGTTTGTCGGATTGCTGGTGATGAGTTCGGTTTGATTTTGAATTGGTTGGGTTCGGAACAGGATTGCTCTGACTTCCTCAGCTCTTTGCGAGAGCAGGTTCAAACGAACTTTAAAACTAATTTAAAAATAGACCTAAGATTCTGCGCTGGCCTAGTGCGAGTGAACCAGCCGAATGCTTCGGTTTCGGAAGTGCTTCGAGTCGCTGATCGAGCTATGTATGCAGCGAAACACGCTGGCAAAAATCAATTTAATGTGAGTTCAATTCAACTTTGAAATATACGCCGATATCGGTAGTGTTGAGCCGGGAGCAATGACCCTACATTTCTGGTCGCAGTCTTTAACTTGTAGGTGAGCGCAGGCGAAACCGGCCCTGGTTTTGGACTATTTAAGGGGGCCGTTATGAACAAGAAAACTCACAACCGCAAGGTGCGCGATAGCCGTTGGGTGGCGCTCGGAGCGCGATTGGCGCGAATGCCAAAGGGCATGAGAGTGCTAGCCGTTTTGACTTTAGGTCTAGGTTTCGCATATCTGGTCTGGCGACTTATCTTCACCTGGCAGGGAGCAAGCCCGACTCTGTTCTGGGCGCTATGGATAGCCGAATTCATCGGTTGGCTGTCGCTCGCATTGTTTGTACGTGACGCCTGGAGCCGTGAGGAATCGCTTCCGGTTGGCCCAGTATCGGGATCGGTAGCCATTCTGATTCCAACCTATGACGAAGAATTGGAAATTCTAGAGCCAACCCTTGAAGGGGCTTTGGCTGTTAAAGAATGCGATTCGATTTGGTTGCTCGACGATGGCAATCGCAGTTGGGTAAGAGACCTAGCAGCAGCCAAGGGAGTCAACTACCTAGCTCGAAAAACTCACGAACATGCGAAGGCCGGCAACCTAAACAACGCCATTCGACAATTGAGCGATGAATTTATCTTGGTTTTAGATGCTGATCACATCCCTAACCAAGATATTGTGACCAAACTTAAGCCTTATTTTGTCGACCCGAAAGTTGCCGTAGTTCAATCGCCGCACGGGTTTAGGAATCTCGATTCGGCTCAACACTACGATCGAAAAATTCACGAGCAGAGCCTATTTTTTGAGATTCTATTGCCCGGACGCAACTCTAGAGACGCCGTTTTTTGGTGTGGTTCGGGCGCCTTGTTGCGGCTCTCGGCCTTGAAGAGCGTTGGCGGAGTGCAAACCAGCACAATCACTGAAGACCTAGAAACCTCGCTGGCGTTGCAACGCGCAGGTCACAAATCGGTCTTTCACAACGAAATTTTGCTTCAAGGGCTTGCGCCTGCCAACTTATCCGCATATTTGCTTCAACGTTATCGTTGGGCGCGCGGCACTTTTGAAGTGTTAACTAGTAAAAAGTCGCCGATTTTTGGGCGCGGGCATAAGTTCAAAACAAGGCTTTCTTACTTTTCAAACTTCGTTTATTATTTGGTGCCATTGCAGCACATAGCGTTTGTTTTGGTTTTGACTACTAGCCTTTTGACCGGCCAACTGCCGGTGCGCCTATCGACTATTGCACTTTTGGGCCTATGGTTGCCACAACTTTTGCTTTCTCTGGTTGTTGGGCTTGGGTTGTCTGAGGGTCGACAGTTGCCCTTCAGCGGTTCAAGCAATGCTTGGACGACCTCGGCAATTTACTTGGAAGCCATCTTGGATCGACTACTAGGGCGCAAAGCTACCTTCAAAGTAACGCCCAAGGATGGAATTGAAGAAGCCGGTGTTGCCAACTTGCGATTATTATGGCTGCCTATAGTTGCCGGGGTGCTTCTGGTTATCGCAATTGCGGGGCGCTTAATAGATAACCTCATCCCGCAGAAATTTCTTGCCCCGATGGATTTAACCGGCTCGACGCTGGCTATTCTCTTCGCCGCCTATGAGTTGTCGGTAATTTTGCCATTGCTTATTAAGGCCTACTCAACCACCCAGGTTCGTAAAAACTGGCGATATGAAGTGAACCTAGCGGGTGAAGTCGAGGGCACTGCGGTACAAATTAGGGATTTGAACCTAACCGGCTTGCGATTTGAGTTGAAGCCAAACTTTGTTGCCACTTGGCTGACCCTAGAGCGGGCACCAATTTCGATAGAGCTATCTAACGGTGCAATTGCACGGGGTGAAATAAAGATTCGTACGCGCTATTTAGACCCTGCAACCGGAACAGTTTTTGTGGGAGCGGCCGTTGACTGGGCTGATGCGGAGTCGAGGAGTGAAGTTATTCGGGAAGTTTACATGGGGCCAATTGAACCGGAATTGACCTGATGCTAACTCAAGACGAATTTGTTAAAACCCTTGAATTGGAACTTAGGCAACGAACTCTGCTCATTGCGAAGATTCAAATTAGAGAGCTAGAGCTAATCAATCTGCAATTTGGCGTCGAAGTTGGCGATGAAGTTGTTGCCGCAATAAAGGTGGCGCTGACCGAATTAAACCATGGCTCGTTCGTTGGGCGCCTCAGCCCAACTATTTTTGCGGTCGGTTACCTTGCATCGTTAGATCCCGACAACCTGATTGCCGAAATCCACGGTGCAATTGCCAAATTGAACGCCTCACAGTCGTGGCCGTTTTTGATTCAAGTGGCAGTGGGCGTTGTAGTAACTGCCATAGCCGCCTCACAGGATCCGACTGATTTGCTCCGCAATGCCAACGCTGCGCTAGCGGCATCTATGCGCGACGGCCATGCAAAAATTTTCCAACCATATTTGGAGCGAATTGAGGGAATTCGCCTTTTGATTGGTCAGCTTGCCGGTCATTTGGTGGCGCCGGTTGGCATGTCGTGGGTCTTACAGCCGGTATGGAGCATAGCGAACAACGAACTTGTGGGCTACGAAGTGCTTTCGCGTTGGAACAGTGAAGAATTTGGTCAGCTTGAGCCAGAAACTTTCATCTCGATTGCTGAATCATTGCAGAAAATAAATTTGATTGACCGCTGGTCGCTTGAGGCTGCAGCCGAGGCTTGCCAGTTACTTAGCAAGGAAAAGAACCTTTCGGTTAGCTCGAATATAAGTTCGATTACGCTTCAACTCGAACCAGATTTTGCCTCGTTTGTGAAGGGGCTTGTCGAAAAATACAACCTTAAGCCGGGCCAACTCATCATCGAACTAACCGAGTCTTCGGCCGCCACGAATTCTGAAATAATCGCTAAATTCATCGATGAACTGCAGGTTTTTGGAGTTCATGTTGCGATTGATGACTTTGGCAAAGGGCTCACAAACCTAGCAAAAATGGCGTCCATCTCGTTTCAATTTCTCAAACTCGACATAGGCCTGCTTAGGCTGCACACAATTGCTAGCGAAAGGTCAATGCTTCGAGTGGGGGTTGAGGTTGGCAAGGTGCTAGGCGTGCCAGTGTTGGCAGAAGGGGTCGAAACCCGCGATGATTTGGCGGCTGTTCTTGAGGCTGGGGTTACGCTGGCCCAGGGTTACCTATTCGGCAAACCAGAACCACTCGAGTATTACTTGAAAAGTGCCTGACAGATCAAGACTCACGCCGGCCATAGCTGATGTGCGTCGTGCAGTTCGCACATCGTTCGAATTTGCCGGCCTAAAACGAGGCGAACTAGTTCTTATTGCTTGTTCTGGCGGCCCAGATTCGCTTGCGCTCGCCGCAGCGGCTGCATTCGAGGGTGCGCGCGCAGGCATACGAGTCGGCGCAGTGATCGTTGATCATCAGATGCAGGCCGGCTCGGCGCAAGTTGCATTGGCAACCAAAGAAACGCTTGCCTCGCTGGGGATTAGCCCGGTCGAGATCAAAACCGTTGAAGTTGCTACCGCCGGAGGCCCAGAAGCTGCCGCGCGACTTGCTCGATACTCGGCCCTCGATGAAGCCGCCGCTCAACTCGACGCATCAGCGGTTTTTCTTGGCCACACGCTCGACGACCAAGCCGAAACCGTATTGCTCGGTTTGGCCAGAGGTTCGGGCGCTCGCTCGCTCAACGGCATGGCCCTGCACTCGGGCCGCTACATTCGACCGCTGCTTGGGATTAGCCGAAAAACGATTGAAAATTTTTGCGCTGATAGCAAACTGATTCCTTGGCTTGACCCCATGAATCAAGACACTCGCTACACCCGGGTGCGGGTTCGCAAACAAATTTTGCCCACGCTCGAAAGAGAGCTCGGCCCGGGCATTGCCGATGCGCTTGTGCGCACAGCCGATCAACTTCGCGAAGACGATGAAGTTCTAACTTCGCTTTCGGAGCAGGCTTTTCAACAGATCGCGACAATGAAATCGAACGCAATTCTTCTAGATCTTGACGGCTTCAAGCAGCTCCCGCTCGCGATTAGGCACCGCGTAGTAGCAAGGGCTCTAGACATTTTGGATGCCCCAACTTTTGCGCGAGTGCACATCCTTGCAGTTGATGAGCTTGTTGACAGGTGGCACGGGCAGAAACCACTGACCCTGCCAGGGGTTAGAGTAGAACGAACGGGCGAGAACATCGCACTGAAGACCACTAAAACCCTCAAACCAGGAGCCTGCTAAGTGGACCTCTCGAAGGTAAGCAACGAAATTACGAAGGTGCTAGTCACCGAAGAACAAATTAACGCCAAAGTTACTGAATTGGCGGCCGAAATCGACAAGCGCTATGAAGGCAAAGACCTTCTGCTGATTGGTGTTTTGAAGGGCGCGGTCATGTTTATGGCCGACCTGTCGCGCGCAATCCAAATTCCGGCGCAAATGGATTGGATGGCCGTTTCGTCATACGGTTCCGGAACTGTCTCTTCTGGTGTGGTGCGAATTTTGAAAGACCTCGATGCCGATGTGCTGGGGCGCCACGTTGTGATTGTCGAAGACATCATCGATTCTGGGCTGACTTTGAGCTGGTTAGTGGCCAACCTAGAGGCCCGCGGGGCTGCATCGGTTGAGGTTGTTGCGTTGTTGCGCAAACCAACTGCAGCAAAAGTGGAAGTAAATGTCGCACTTGTTGGTTTTGATATTCCTAACGAATTCGTCGTTGGCTATGGCCTCGACTATGCCGAGCGCTATCGCACCCTCAAGGGCGTAGCAGTCTTGGCGCCTTCGGTTTACGCCTAGAAAGGAACGAGGCTAGCGCCTCAAGCATGAACTTCAAGAAGATTCTCAGCGGCCCATTTGTCTGGATTTTTGCCGCAGTATTGGTTTTGCTCATCGGCTCGTCGATGGTCAACGGCAACACCTTCAAAAAGGTCGACACCGCATATGGCCTTAGCCTGATCGAAAACGGCAAAGCCGAATCGGTGAAGGTGCTTGGCAACGACCAGCGCGTAGATGTGGTTTTGCTTACCGAAGACTCAAAATATGGCAAGAACGTTCAGTTCTTCTATGTTCAACCTCGCGGCACCCAGGTTACCGAGGCAATCGCGAATGCCCAGATCGCCAAGGGCTACAACGATGACGTTCAAGACACACCTTGGTATTTGGCAATTCTTTCCTCACTCCTTCCATTCATCATCATCGGTGCAATTTTCTGGTTCTTGATGTCGGGCATGCAGGGTGGCAATAGCAAGGTCATGAACTTTGGCAAGTCGCGCGCAAAACTGGTGAACAAAGAGCAGTCGACCGTCACGTTCGCCGATGTCGCCGGTGCCGACGAAGCTCTCGAGGAACTTCAGGAAATCAAAGAATTCCTCAAGGAACCAGAGAAATTCCAAAAAGTCGGCGCCAAAATTCCTCGTGGCGTTTTGCTATACGGCCCTCCGGGAACCGGTAAAACCTTGGTTGCAAAAGCGGTTGCCGGCGAAGCCGGTGTGCCATTCTTTGCAATTTCGGGTTCTGATTTCGTCGAAATGTTCGTCGGCGTTGGCGCTTCGCGCGTTCGCGACCTCTTCGAGCAGGCCAAGCAGGCTGCCCCAGCAATTATTTTTGTTGATGAAATCGATGCAGTGGGTCGCCACCGTGGTGCCGGCATCGGCGGCGGCAACGACGAGCGCGAACAAACTTTGAATCAACTGTTGGTTGAAATGGATGGCTTCGACTCGAAGACAAACGTAATTTTGATTGCAGCAACCAACCGACCAGACATTCTTGACCCTGCACTTTTGCGTCCGGGTCGTTTTGACCGCCAGATTGGCGTTGGTGCGCCTGACCTAATTGGTCGCGAGCAAATCTTGAAGGTGCACGCAAAAAACAAACCGATGGCTGCCGATGTTGACTTGGCCGTGGTTGCACGCCGCACACCTGGCTTTACCGGAGCCGACCTTGCCAACGTTCTAAACGAGGCTGCCCTGCTGACCGCGCGTCAAAACGAGAGCAAAATTACGGCGGCAACTCTTGATGAGGCTATCGACCGCGTTATTGGCGGGCCACAGAAAAAGACCCGCCTTATGCAAGACCAAGAGCGCCTAAACACCGCCTATCACGAGGCCGGCCACGCACTTGTTGCCGCCTCAATGAACAACAGCGACCCAGTCACCAAGGTCACAATTCTGCCTCGCGGCCGTGCACTTGGCTACACAATGGTGCTTCCACTTGAAGATCGCTATTCGGTTTCACGCAACCAGTTGCTCGACCAAATTGCCTACGCAATGGGTGGTCGCGTTGCCGAAGAAATTGTTTTTCACGACCCAACCACCGGGGCATCGAACGACTTCGAGAAGGCAACTTCGATTGCAAGACAGATGGTCACTCAATATGGCTTTAGCTCATCAATCGGCGCGGTCAGCTTTGGCGGTGGCGGCGAGGTGTTCATCGGCCGCGACATGGCTCAGGCTCGCGAATATTCAGAGGCAACCGCCCAGCAAATTGATCAAGAAATTCGTGCAATTCTCGATGCAGCACACGACGAGGCATACAAGGCACTAAACCAGAACCGAGCCATTCTTGACGCACTTGCAAAAGAGTTGATGGAGCGCGAAACCTTGAACCAAGAAGAAATTGCAGCAATCTTCATGGGTGTCAAAAAGATTACCCCTCGCGCCCAATGGTTGAGCAAAAAAACTCGCCCGGTTTCGAAGCAGGGCCCGATTGCCGTGCCGGTAAAGGGTTCTTCGGCCGATAAGGCAAAGAAGGCAGCCGCTGCAGAAGCAAAGGCTGCAAAACCTGTGGCCAAAAAACCTGTGGCCAAAAAGCCTGTGGCCAAAAAGCCTGTGGCCAAAAAGCCTGCAGCAAAGAAGCCAACCGAATAGCCCATGTTTGATTCAGCGCGCGTAAAGGCGGCGGTGGTTGAGCTAATCGCTGCCATCGGCGAAGACCCTAACCGCTCTGAATTGCTGGCCACCCCGCAAAAGGTTGCCGAGGCATATGCTGAGTTTTTTAAGGGCATCGACATCGATGCGAAGTCGGCCCTGGCCGACACCTTCGAAGCCGAACACAACGACGTTGTGATTCTAAAAGACATCGATTTCGTGTCGATGTGCGAGCATCACCTGCTGCCATTTACAGGCATCGCACACATCGCCTATTTGCCAAGCGACCGGGTAGTTGGTCTTGGCCGCCTGCCTAAACTGGTCGAAATTATTGCGGCCAGACCGCAGTTGCAAGAAAACCTGACCGCTCAAATTGCCGATGCCCTCGAGCAGGGCCTTGGCACCAAGGGTGTGGTTGTTGTGGTTCAAGCCCGGCATCACTGCGTGATTTCGCGCGGGGCTCGCCAACCCGAGGCAAACACCATCACCATGGCCACCAGGGGTTGCTATTCAGAACCTGCTGCGCGAGCCGAGGTAATGGGTTTGATCTCGAAATGAGTTTTCACCGACCACTCGTGATGGGCGTGCTGAATGTAACACCCGATTCGTTTAGCGATGGGGGCCAGTTTTCGTCGGTTAACTCGGCCCTCGACCATGCTCGCCTCTTGGTGATGGGCGGCGCAAACATCATCGATGTGGGCGGCGAATCTACTAGGCCCGGAGCCGACCGAATTGCAATCGAAGAAGAGCTTTCACGAGTAGTGCCAGTGATCGAGGCAATTCACGCAGAATTGCTTGCCAGTCAAAACGGCGATGTAAAAATCAGCATCGACACCATGAATGCGGCTACAGCACTTGCGGCCGTTGCCGCCGGCGCCAGCATTATTAACGATGTTTCTGGCGGCCTTGCCGACCCACAAATGATTGAGGTTGCGGCTAACACCGGGGCAACTTTCATAATTTCTCACTGGCGCGGCTTTAGTGCCCAAATGGACCAGTTGAATACCTACCTCGATGTGGCCGCCGACGTTGCTCAAGAACTTCAACTTAGAGTTGATGCGGCCGTTGCCGGGGGTGTGCAGCGCAGCAAAATTGTGATCGACCCCGGGCTTGGTTTTGCCAAAGACCAGGCACAAAACTGGAAGCTGGTAGCAAGGCTGGACGAGCTAGAAAAGTTAGGGTTGCCAATTTTGGTTGGAGCCAGCCGCAAACGCTTCATCTCGGGGGTGCTCGACCAAGATCTAGCTGGCGGCATCTCCAACAGCAGGCGCGATTTGGCTACCGCGGTGTTAACCGCATTGTTGCTTCAACGCAAACTTTGGGCAGTGCGCGTGCACAACGTGATTGATACCTCAGATGCAATCGCAATTGTGGCAGCGCTGCGCGATGCCGAAGGCAAACAATAGAGTTAACCCATGGCCATCAAACCTCAAACTCACAAAATCAAGCTAACCGGTCTGCGCGTTTATGCGCACCACGGTGTTTTCGATTTTGAACGCCAGAATGGCCAAGATTTTTACATCGATGCCACCTTGTGGATTTCGGGCAACAAGGCTGCATTTAACGATGACCTAAACGCCACCATTCACTATGGCGACCTAGCCAAAGCAATCGTTGACAACGTGAAAGCTCAGCCGGTTGATTTGTTAGAAACCCTTGCCCAGCGCCTACTCGACATGGTGCTCAACTTTGGTGGCCCAGCTAGCCCAATCATCAAGGCCCAAATCACCGTGCACAAGCCAAATGCGCCAATCGTTTATGAGTTTGAAGATGTGTCGGTGACCGTTAAAGCTAAGAAAGAATTTCATGGCTGAGCCGGTTCGCGCAATTTTGGCTTTGGGTGGCAACCTTGGCAAACGTCGCAAAACTATTCGCTCTGCCCTGAAGGCGTTGGCTGCAACACCGGGCATCAAGGGCGTTAAGTGTTCGCCGCTGGTTGAGTCGGCGGCGGTCACCGAAGCCGGCGTTGATGAAACCAAGCCCAATTACATGAACGGCGTTGTTCAAATCGATACAACGTTGAAGCCAAAAGAGTTGTTAACCCAGATTCGTCGCATCGAAACCGAGCACGGCCGAATTCGCCTTGAACGTTGGGGCTCTCGAACTCTCGACATCGATATCATCACTTATGCAGACCTGCTGAAATCGGGCAAAGAACTAACCATTCCGCACCCGCGCGCGTTCCAACGAGCCTTTGTGGTGGTTCCGTGGGCAATGCTCGACCCACAAGCTGTGTTGCCTGGCCACGGATCAGTTAAAGACTTGGCCGCGCCACTCCAAGATCAGGTGTGGTTGTCAAAGTGAAGCCAACTCGCGTTTCAACTCTGCTCGGCTGGGCGATCTCGGCTATAACCGCCGGTTTTTTGCTTCCAAAAATTATCATCGCTGGTGGTGGCCAAACACCACAGGCTGGCTTAAACATTATTTTGACTCTGCCCATAATCGGCATGCTGCTGTTGGCCTTTGCCATCCCCATGCTTCGATATCGCGCGGGTTTAGCCAAAGTTGCTAAAGCGGCGGGCCAGGCTAGGCCAAATCGCCCAAATCCCTTTTATGCGGTGCGATTGGTGGTTTTGTCTAAGGCAATCGCAATCTCGGGCTCAATTTTCTTCGGATGGTATTTGGGTGTGGTTTGGCTTCAGGCCACCGCGCCGGTTCTCACCGATGCAATCTGGCCAAACTTGACCGCCGCCATAGGTGCCCTTTTCATGTCTGCGGTAGCCATAGTGGTTGAGCGAATTTGCCGAATTTCTGACTCGGATTCAGCGCCTTCGACGCAATCAAAGGCGCAACCAGAGGGGCGCACCGGCTCCACCGAAGTGACCCCCGCTTAGCCTATGAACGGCAGGCTTTCGGTTGGAATCATCGGCGCAGGGCCGGTGGGTGTGGTCTTGGGGCAGGCGCTGGCCTCGGCAGGGCATCAAATTGTTGGTTTTGCGTCTACCGACCAAGAGCGCATCGAGCGAGCAGAATCGATGTTGCCCGGTGTGCCGGTTCTCACCATTCCAGTGGTCATCGAAAAGGCCGATCTGGTGCTGCTAGCAATTCCAGCCGACCAACTTAGCCCAACCATTTTGGGCCTTAGCCAAGCCAAGGCCTGGCATGCCGGCCAGTTGGTGGCTCATACCGCCGGCCAGTTTGGTTTCACCATTTTAAGCTCGGCCATGCAGCAGGGGGTTATTCCGCTTGCCATTCATCCGGCCATCACATTCACCGGAACCAGCATCGACTTGACTCGAATTCGGGAAAGTTATTTTGCAGTCTCGGCCCCAAATGTGGCGCTGCCGATCGCTCAAGCCTTGGTAATCGAAATGGGTGCCGAGCCAGTGGTTATCAGCGAAGAAGACAGGGCAAACTACTTCGAGGCTATTTCGGTAGCCACCAATTTTTCGAAGATAATTGTGAATCAAGCAATTGGGTTGCTCGAATCTGTGGGCATCGAAAACCCCCGCGGTGTTCTTGGGCCCGTGATTCGAAGTGCCGTTGAAGAGGCGATTGCCGATGGCCACGTGCCGCTTGATCCCGAAAGTTTGCTCGACTAATGCGCACCGTAATCTTGGCAAACGAACTGGCCGCTGCAGTTGCAAGCGCAAAGGCTGCTGGCAAAAAAGTTGCCCTGGTGCCCACTATGGGTGCGCTGCACGAGGGGCACCTATCGCTCATTGCTCAAGCCAAAAAACGAGCCGAGTTTGTGGTTGTTTCGATTTTTGTGAACCCGCTTCAGTTTGGGCAGGGCGAAGATTTCGCCAAATATCCGCGAACTCTAGAAGCCGATGCAAAACTGCTGGCTGAGGTTTCGGCCGACTTGCTATTTGCGCCGACAGCCGATGTGGTTTATCCAAACCAAGTTGCCGGGGCAACCCAGCCAGCGGCCAAGAGCGCTGGCCCGGTTGGCGAAATTTTAGAGGGAGCCATTCGCCCTGGTCATTTC
This sequence comes from Rhodoluna sp., assembly GCA_024641985.1. Lineage (GTDB taxonomy): Bacteria > Actinomycetota > Actinomycetes > Actinomycetales > Microbacteriaceae > Rhodoluna. The sequence continues at coordinate 25,052 of JAHEBZ010000006.1, forward strand.
GATGGCATGCTCACGGTAGTGGCCAGACTTTTTGATCTATGCCAACCCGACATCGCTGTTTTTGGCGCTAAAGATGCCCAGCAACTGTTTTTGATTCGTCGCATGGCCGCAACCGACTACCCTCACCTAGAAATCATCGAGGCCGAAACCGTTCGCGAACCTAGTGGTTTGGCGATGTCGAGCCGCAATCGCTACCTCGATTCAGAGCATCTCGAGCTGGCCAAGCAACTATCGGCGGCGCTGCGCTTTGCAAAGCAAAAGGCAAACACACCCGAGCAGGCTCTCGAATCGGCAAGAGCCGTGATGGCTAAGTCGCCTGCGGCTAAACTTGAATACATTGCGCTGGTCGATTGCGATAGCTTTGGCGAGATCCAAGCTGGGTTTAAAGGCCGAGCGCTTTTGCTCATCGCTGCAAGGGTGGGCCAAACCCGACTTATCGACAACATCGAAATCGTTTTTTAGGAGTGCGCGTGAGCGACGAAAACTTGACTGCCGAACAAGAGCAAGAGCAAGACCTGCCTGAGCAGATTGCTGTTCGCCTTGCTAAGCGCGAGCGCCTAAACGAGATGGGCGGCGCCTACCCGGTGAGCGTGCCGATCACCCACACCATCGATCAGGTGCGCGAGGCATACCCGGCGCTTGAAATTGATGTTGCAACCGGCGAGAAGGTTGCCCTTGCGGGTCGAATCGTGTTTCAGCGAAACACCGGCAAACTTTGTTTTGCAACTTTGCAGGCGGGTTCGGGCAAGCGAATTCAGGCCATGCTTTCGCTCGATAAAGTTGGCGAATCTCGTCTCGAAGAATATAAAGAACTGGTCGACCTCGGCGATCACCTGTTCGTTGCCGGCGAGGTAATCACCTCGAAGCGCGGCGAGCTTTCGATTTTGGTAGATGAATGGCAAATGGCGGCAAAAACAATTCGCCCGCTGCCTAACCTGCACAACGAACTTGGCGAGGAATACCGCGTTCGCCACCGCTACATCGACCTAATCGTGCGTGACCGTGCCCGCGAAGTGGTTCAGATTCGCTCGAAGGTTATGCAGTCGATGCGCCGCACCTTCGAAGCCGAAAACTTTCTCGAGGTTGAGACACCGATGCTGCAAACCATTCACGGTGGCGCTTCGGCTCGACCTTTCAAGACTCACTCAAACGCATTCGACACCGAACTGTTTTTGCGCATCGCGCCAGAGCTCTTCTTGAAGCGCGCCGTGGTTGGTGGCATCGATAGGGTGTTCGAGATTAACCGCAACTTTAGAAACGAGGGCGCCGACCGCACTCACTCACCCGAGTTCGCGATGCTCGAGGCATACCAGGCTTATGGCGATTACAACTCGATCGCCGATCTAACCCAAAAACTGATTCAAAATGCAGCTATGGATGTTTTTGGCACACACCAGGTTGAGTTCGAGGATGGCAGCATCAATGACCTCGGCGGTCAGTGGCCGCGCATCTCGATGTATGAATCTCTTTCTGAGGCTTGTGGCAAGACCATAACGCCAGAGACCCCGATGGCCGAGCTCAAGGCTTTGGCCAAGTCTGTCGACATCGAAATTGAGCACCCGCTGCCCGGCAAATATGTAGAAGAATTGTGGGAGCACTTCGTGAAGGGTGACCTAGTCAACCCAACTTTCGTGATTGATTTTCCGGTTGACACCTCACCGCTAACCCGCGAGCACCGCTCGAAGGCAGGCGTTGTAGAAAAGTGGGATCTCTACATTCGCGGCTACGAGCAGGCCACCGGCTATTCGGAGTTGGTAGACCCAGTTATTCAGCGCGCTCGCTTTGTTGAGCAGGTTACTTTGGCTGCCGCCGGCGACCCCGAGGCTATGAAGCTCGATGAAGACTTCTTGAAAGCGCTCGAGTTTGGCATGCCGCCATCGGGTGGCATGGGCATGGGCATCGACCGCTTGCTAATGAGCCTTACCGGTTTGGGCATTCGCGAAACCATCATGTTCCCGCTCGTGAAATAACCAAGCAAACTCTCAGCAAACAAAGTTAGGCTCAGAACATGGATCTTCAAATTCTTTGGGATGCCCTGCTTGCGCTGGTGCCACCACTGGCAGTGGGGTTTTTGTTCTATGTGATTATGCGTGGCATTTTGCGCGCAGATGCGACCGAGCGCCGCGTTTATGCCGAAATGGAAACGCAAATGCGCGCAGACCTGGCGAAGCAGTCAGAAGGGCAAGCGAAGCAGTCAGAAGGCCAAGCGAAGCAGGTAAAAGAGTCGAAAAACTGACTCAATCTGGCTGGGTGTTTGAAGCCACGCAAGTTGCAGATTAACCCCAAAGCGAACACGCCCCAATCTGCTCGAAGAGCGACCTAACATCTTTAGTAGACGGCTATACCTTTAGCCGGCACAAGGAGTAAAGATGTTCGAGAAATTCACCGACAAAGCCCGTCGAGTTGTTGTGCTTGCCCAAGAAGAGGCAAAACTGCTGAACCACAACTACATTGGCACCGAGCACATTTTGTTGGGTCTCATTCACGAGGGTGAGGGCGTTGCAGCCAAGGCTCTCGAGTCACTTGGCATAGACCTAGCAGCTGTTCGCGAGCAAGTTCAAGAGATCATCGGCCAGGGCCAGCAGGCACCTTCGGGTCACATTCCGTTTACCCCACGCGCCAAAAAGGTGCTCGAGCTATCGCTTCGCGAGGCACTGCAGTTGGGCCACTCATACATTGGCACCGAGCACTTGCTCTTGGGCTTGATACGCGAAGGCGAGGGCGTTGCCGCTCAGGTGCTAACCAAGCTTGGCGCCGACACAAACAAGGTTCGCCAGCAGGTCATTCAATTGCTTTCGGGTTTTCAGGGCAAAGAAACCGTTGCCGTTGGCGGCGACAACAACGAAAAGCAAAAGGGCTCACAAATTCTTGACCAGTTTGGTCGCAACCTCACGCAGGCCGCCGCCGATGGCAAACTCGACCCAGTTATTGGGCGCGAGCGCGAAATCGAGCGCGTAATGCAGATTCTTTCGCGCCGCTCAAAGAACAACCCAATCTTGATCGGTGAGCCTGGCGTTGGCAAGACCGCGGTTGTTGAGGGCTTGGCTCAGGCAATTGTGAACGGCAATGTGCCAGAAACCCTTAAGGGCAAGCAGCTTTATACCCTCGACATGGGCTCGCTTATCGCCGGCTCGCGCTACCGCGGAGACTTTGAAGAGCGGCTCAAGAAGGTAACCAAAGAGATTCGCACCCGCGGCGACATCATCACATTCATCGACGAAATTCACACTCTGGTTGGCGCTGGCGCTGCCGAGGGTGCCATCGATGCCGCTTCAATTCTGAAACCATTGCTGGCTCGAGGCGAGCTTCAAACTATTGGCGCCACCACCCTCGATGAATACCGCAAGCACTTCGAAAAAGATGCCGCGCTAACCCGCAGGTTCCAGCAGGTCATGGTTAACGAGCCAAGCCTTCCGCAGGCAATCAACATTTTGAAGGGCCTTCGCGACCGCTATGAGGTGCACCACAAGGTGTCAATCACCGATGGCGCCTTGGTTGCGGCTGCTCAGCTTTCAGATCGCTACATCACCGACCGCTTTTTGCCAGACAAGGCAATCGACCTAATCGACGAAGCCGGCGCTCGCCTTCGCCTCTCGATTCTGTCTTCGCCACCCGAGCTTCGCGAGATCGAAGAGCGCATTGTGGCCGCCAAGGTTGCCAAAGAGCAGGCCATCGAGAACCAAGAGTTCGAGCTGGCAGCATCAAAGCGCGACGAAGAAAAGAAGCTTAATGTCGAGCGCATCAAGATGGAAAAGCAATATCGTGCGGGCAACGTTGCCGCTCAGGGCCTTGTCGACGAAGGTTTGATCGCCGAGGTTTTGGCTCAGGCAACCGGAATTCCGGTTTTCAAGCTAACCGAAGAAGAGAGCGCCAAGCTCATTTTCATGGAAGACGAGTTGCACAAGCGCGTGATTGGCCAAGAAGATGCCATCGCCGCCATCTCAAAGTCGATTCGCCGTCAGCGCGCGGGCCTAAAAGACCCGAACCGCCCATCTGGTTCGTTTATTTTTGCCGGCCCTACCGGAGTCGGAAAAACCGAGCTTGCCAAGGCTTTGGCCGAGTTCCTATTCGACGACGAGGGTGCGCTTATCTCGCTCGACATGTCTGAATACGGCGAAAAGCACACTGTCAGCCGCCTATTTGGTGCCCCTCCGGGCTTTGTTGGCTTCGAAGAGGGTGGGCAGCTAACCGAAAAGGTTCGCCGCAAGCCGTTCTCGGTGGTGCTATTCGACGAGATTGAAAAGGCTCACCCCGACATCTTCAACTCGCTGCTTCAGATTCTTGAAGAGGGCCGCCTCACCGATGGCCAGGGCCGCGTTGTTGACTTCAAGAACACCATCATCATCATGACCACCAACCTCGGCACTCGCGACATTTCGCGTGGCACCATGGGCTTCTCGCTCGAGGGCGATCACGCCAACGATTATGAGCGCATGAAGGGCAAGGTCAACGAAGAACTCAAGAAGAGCTTCAAGCCTGAGTTCTTGAACCGTGTCGATGAGACCATCGTGTTCCCTCAGCTAACCAAGCCAGAGTTGGTTCAAATAGTCGATCTGTTCATCAAGCGCCTTTCGGTTCGCCTCGAAGACCGCGACATGACAATCACCATTTCGCAGGCTGCCAAAGACCGCCTAATCGAAATCGGCTTCGACCCAACCCTGGGCGCCCGACCATTGCGTCGTGCGGTGCAGCGCGAAATCGAAGACAAACTGTCTGAGCAAATTCTGCACGGCCAGCTGTTAAACGCGTCGCACGTTACTGTCGATTTTGTGGGCAGTGAGTTTGTGTTCGTTAGCAAGCAACGCGAAGCGGTGGGTGCGGTTGCGGTTTCTGCTCCAATTTCAGAGCAGCAAATTAACCCAATCGACGACCAAGGCTTCTAAGCCTGCAGCGCGAAATTCGGCCCCCGCTCACCTGAGTGGGGGCTTTTCGCTAACCTAGAACCTATGACTCACCCAACCATCATCGTTCGTGCGGCAACGACTGCCGATGTCAAAGACATCCAGGCAATTCGCCAGGCTCACATTGGCGCGGTTCTGCTTGGCCGCGAACTTGTTGACATGTATGAATCGGTGCCCGAGTTTTTGGTTGCCGTAGACGAAAACAATTTTGTGGTTGGCGCCGGCGGGTTGCACGTAATGTGGGAAGACCTTGCCGAGGTTCGTTCGATTGTGGTTAGCGATCTGGCCCGAAGCAAGGGCGTTGGGCGAGCCATCGTTGAGGGCCTGGTTGAGAAGGCTCGCGAACTTGGCATAAAGCGCTTATTTTGCCTGACCTTTGAGGTTGAGTTTTTTGCCAAGAGTGGTTTTGAAATCATTTCTGATGTTCCCGTAGATGCCCAAACCTATGCTGAAATGGTTCGTTCAAACGATGATGGCGTTGCCGAGTTCTTGGATTTGGCTCGCGTTAAACAGAACACCCTGGGCAACACGAGGATGCTTAAGCGTCTCTAACCTTTGGTTTGGCTAACCTTTAGTCATGACTTCTCCGCGCAGCCCACGAAACGTTCCATCACGCCGCCAAAACCCATCGGTTTATAAGCGCCGCCGCATCATCGCGCTCGCGGTGGTTGCCGTTATCGTGGTGATTTTGTGGAACATTGTTGCTGGCATTGCAGGTTTTATTGGTGGAATTTTTGGTGCTAATGAACCAGATCCGCTTGCTTCGACTGGCACTCAGGTAGTTGCCGGTGCGGCATGCGCCCCTGGAACTGTGAGCCTAGAGGCAATCGTGGCCAATGCTTCGGGCAGTTCGCAATCGTCTTTTGCAACCGGCGTGAACCCATATTTTGGCTACCAGATCACAAACAATTCTTCGGCAGATTGCACCTTCGATGTTGGCGGAGCAGTGACGTTTTTTAGCGTTACCAGTGGTGAGCAAACAATTTGGGATTCAAAGCAGTGTGATCGCACCGGGCTAACCAACATGCCATTGCTGCTGAAGGCCGGGGTGCCAACTGCAAGCGCACTGAGCGACTGGTATCGGGTTTATTCTTCGGAGACGGGCTGTGGGGCTGAACAAACAGCTGTGGCCGGCGGGGGAGCCTCGTATCACCTATCTGCGAGCGTGAACGGCGTGATCTCGACCAATACGGTGCAGTTCATTCTGAACTAATTCGGTCAAAAGCTGAGGCCCGGTTGGGGCTATGAACCTTGCTACCAGTTGAGCCCGAGGCTGAGGGCGGCTCGCAAGTCGCCTACCTCGGAATCGACTGAGCGAATAAAGCCCAAGCGCTGCGCCTCGCTGGCGCGAACCTTGCTGTTCGACACCTTGCGCACTTCGCCGGCAAGTGAAATTTCGCCGAAGGCAACCAAGTTGTGAGCAATTGGTTTGTCTTGAACTGCCGAGGCGATGGCCAAGGCGATAGCAAGATCGGCGGCTGGCTCGGTAAGGCGCACACCGCCAACTGTTGACACATAAACATCGCTGTCGCCAACCCTTAGGCCGGCTCGGCGCTCGAGCACGGCAAGCAACATTGCAACGCGAGCCGAATCGACACCGTTGGTAACTCGGCGTGGTTGCGGAGTTGAAGATTTGACCACCAAGGCTTGCACCTCGGCAATTAGTGGGCGTTTGCCCTCGACCGTGACGGTAACGCAGGTGCCAGAAACGGGGGCATCGCCGCGCGACAAGAACATGCCACTGGGGTCGGCAACCTCGTTGATGCCCTCGCCGGTCATTTCGAAGCAACCAACCTCATCGGTTGGGCCAAAGCGGTTCTTCATTGAGCGAACAAACCTGAGTGCGGTTTGACGATCGCCCTCGAAGTGGCAAACCACATCGACCAAATGCTCGAGTGCGCGAGGGCCAGCTATGTTGCCGTCTTTGGTGACGTGGCCGACCAAAATAACTGGCAACGAGCGTTCTTTGGCAACGCGAATTAGGTTGGCCGCCACCTCGCGAATTTGCGATGGCATGCCAGCTGCACCATCTATTTCGCCTGCGGCGATGGTTTGAACCGAGTCGACAACTAAAAGCTGTGGGGCAATGGCATCGATTTGCCCAAGCACTGTTGACAGATCGGTTTCAGAGGCGATGAAGAGGTTGTCGCTCATTGCCCCGGTTCGCTCGGCACGAAGCCGAATTTGGCCAACCGACTCTTCGCCGCTTACATATAGAACTTTTTTACCTGATTTGGCGGTGTTGGCGGCAACCTCAAGCAACAGGGTTGATTTGCCCACGCCCGGTTCACCCGAAAGCAACACCACGGCACCCGGCACCAAACCGCCGCCCAAGACGCGGTCAAACTCGCCAACTTGAGTTGACCAAGCCGAAACTCGTTCGGTTGATACATCGGTGATTGGCTTGGCCGCCGAAGAGCCAACGATGGCCACCGCGCGAACATTGCGAACCGTGCCCAAACCTCGGCCGCCGCTAGCTGAGCCTTCTTGCATTGTGTCCCAGGATTGACATTCGCCGCAGCGCCCAACCCACTTGGGTGTGCTCCAGCCACATTCGTTGCAGGTGAAGGTGCTTTTAGGATTTGCCATTATTCAAAACTACCTTCTGCCCACGACAAAAGGAGCAGATAACTCATTGCCTCCCCCGACTGCTTCGTTGCACACACGCGCAACATAAACTGAACCTGTGAACATCGAACGAATCGCAATTCTTGGCACCGGCTCTATGGGCGGCGCAATTTTGGCCGGCCTGCTAAAGTCGGGCATCTCGCCGAATAATATTTCGGTAAGCACCAAAACCACCGCGAGTGCTGAGCGGCTAGCCGACGAACTTGGTGTTCTGGCCTTTGCAATGGAAGACGGCGACGATGCCAACCAAATGGCCGTGGCCAACGCGCAGCTGGTGCTGATCGGCGTTAAGCCAGCCTATGTTCTAGAAGTGCTCGCCGATGTGGCTGATTCGCTGAACGACAACACCCTTGTTGTCAGCGTAGCCGCGGGCGTGCCAACCGCCGCGATGGAGGCAGTGCTGCCGGAGGATGTGGGCGTGATTCGTGCTATGCCTAACACCCCGGCAATTGTTGGGCGCGCGCTGACCGGTGTTGCGGCAGGCTCGCGAGCCACCGATTGGGCAGTCGAAACGGCGACTCAATTGTTCGAAACGGTAGGTCAGGTGCTGGTTCTTGACGAATCACAAATCGATGCGCTTGGCACCATCTCGGGTTCGGGCCCAGCATACGTGTTTTATTTGATCGAACAGCTAACCAAGGCCGCCAAGCATCACGGCTTTAGTGACCGCGATGCTGCCTTGCTGGTTAATCAAACTTTCTTGGGTGCCGCAGAGCTTTTGGTGGCTAGTGATAAAACCCCAGAGCAATTGCGCAAGCAAGTGACCAGCCCCAATGGCACCACCGAGAGGGCAATCGCCCGCCTGGCACAAACCGACCTCGAAGGCATGTTCATCGAGGCCACCGAAGCCGCGTTGGCGCGCTCGCGCGAACTGGCCGAAGGCAAAGCCTAGTTAAACGTTGAGTTGGTCATTGATGATGAATAACCCGCCAAAGGCGCTCAACATCGCTTGATTCCACTCTTGATCGCTCACCGGTGTGCGATCAAATTCGGCAATGATGCGCCCGTGCAGCATGCCTAGCGCCATAACCGCGGCAGCCCTCGGGGTTAGGTGTGGTTTGAGCATTTTTCGATCATGCAACAGCTGCATTACCTCGGTAAAACCATCGGTGAGTTCGTTTTGCACCTCAACTATGGCATCCCTTAGCAGCGGTCGGCCAGCAGTGTTTCCAAGAACATTGGCTTGCTCACGTGCCGGGAACATCAAAAAGTGATTGTTCAAAAATTCGATCATCTCGTCGTAGTGTTGGCCCATTTCTTCTACCGAGTGCATGCGCTCCATAAAGGTTTTCGCTCGACGAATGTCTTCTTTAACGCTTGCTTCGAACCGGTTCACATAGGCCGCGCGAATCAACCCATCTCGATCGCCGAAGTGGTGATAGATCGAGCCGATAGACACACCGGTGTTGGTCGAAATTTCTTGAATTCGCACCGATGCCTCACCGCCATCTCGCAGAGCCGCATCGGCCGCGACCAGCACCTGTTCAATTGTGTCTTTCGCGCGCTCTTGCTTGGGCTGCGGTGTCACTTTTCGCTTTGCCAATTTTTACCCCCACTTCACTCGTTCTAGAAAGTTTGAACCATTTTTTCCAATTTGTGCCGATTTTTCAACAATCTCTCCCGATTTGTTACCAAATTCACAGCAAAAGAAAACGCACCGACCGAAGCCGATGCGTTCTCTGAAAGTGGAATATTATTTTTTTGCGGCTTTCTTAGCTTTGATGGCCTTTGCATTGAAAACCGAAATGCCAACGATTCCGCAAGCTGCGCCCACTACCTGAGCAATAATCAGCCCGCCCTGCACGCCCACATCGTGACCCGCCAACAAAAGTGCAACTGTTACGGCGGGGTTGGCCTGTGCACCCGTTGCGGTTAGCTGCAAGCCGGCAAAAACCCATAGAGCTACAGCAACCGGGATGAGGTTGCCCTTTTTGTTCGAGGCAAGGTAGCCAACCAAAAAGACCAGTCCGCCGGTGATTACCCATTCGCCAACGAGTTCGGGAAGGGTGGCATTTCGACTATTTGATAATGCGCTCACGTTCTTTCCCCAAATTGACATACCAATCCAGATGCCAACCAGGCCGCCGCCAATCTGTGCTGCGATATAACCAAATAGTTCGCTTAGAGACAGCTCTTTCTTCGAATAGAAGTAAAGCGAAACAACCGGGTTTAGGTGCCCGCCACTAATGCCGCCGGTTACCAAAATTGCCAGACCGAGTGTGATCGCGATGCCAGCGGTGGCGAGTTGAGTGCCCGAAGATGAAATCGCTGCGCCAATCGCGGTTAGAAATAGGGTGACACCTAAAAATTCGACTACGAGCTTTTGCAAGGTTGCATTGATTTTCAATTAAGTCTTTCCTTTTGTTTGATTAGTGCATCATTGCGCTTTAGAAAACCACGTTTGCACGTTGGTGAAATCCTGCCCAGTATAGGTTTTGGTCGGCGTCAAAACCCTCACTTTTGGCAGCGTTGCGCAAAAGTTAATTTGGCACCACCCTACGCGTGTAGAATAGAGCCATCGTTTTGCTTCCGGCTTATCTGGCTGGCTAGCATCCAAAATCTGTGAGGTCCCTATGGGTTCAGTAATTAAGAAGCGCCGCAAGCGTATGTCGAAGAAGAAGCACCGCAAGTTGCTTCGTAAGACTCGTCACCAGCGTCGCAACAAGAAGTAAGTCGTTTATCGGCTTACTCAACAAAAATCCCGCCAGGCATTAGCTCGGCGGGTTTCTTGTTTAACTGGCAAATGATAAGTGGCTATTTGACCTTTTTTAGGGTCGACAAAGCCGTTGCGGCCCAAGGCCTGGTTTTGGCAAGCCGACCAAGCACGATTAGCAAAATCGGAAACCAAAATCGCTTTAAAATCCAACGAACCAGTTTGAACATTAAACGCACCTTTCATTTTTTAAATATCCGGGTTTCGAAACCAGCGCGTCGAGAGCCGCTCTAAATCGGGTTGGATCTATGCGCCAATAATTGTGCACCTTGCCATTGATCAACAGCACCGGAATTTCGTCGCGATAACGGTCGGCAAGCGCGGCATCATCGAGGATGTTTTTTTCGACAAGTTGAATATTGGCTGCTGGAAACGCCGAGCTGAAGTCGGTGGCCACAGAATTAACAACGATCAGGGCATCATCGCAGAGATGACAACCGGGTTTGCCGATCAAAGTTAGTTCGATGTTCACGCTTTAACACTAATCATGCTTGGCCAAAACAACTGCCTCAAACCTTGCGCACGACTAAACTTCAAGGGTGCCGACACCCCCAGAGAAGCAACCAAAGATTGCCGCAGCTTTCTTTGACGTTGACAACACTCTGATTCGAGGTTCGAGCAGCTTCTTGTTTGGCAAAGCCGCATTTGAGCGCAAGTTTTTTAGCCGCAAAGATTTTTGGAACTTTGCCTGGCACCAATTCAGGTTTATTTGGCGTGGCGAAAGCGCAAAGACGTTAACCAGCATCAAGGATCGAGCGCTTGGGCTAATTGAAGGTCACAAGGCCGAAGAATTAGCTGCTCTCACCGAAACCGTCTACGACGACTATATTTGCCCAAAACTTTGGCCCGAAACGGTTCGATTGGCCAAAGAGCACATCGCCGCCGGCCGCGAGGTTTGGTTGGTTACGGCAACGCCTCAAGAGATAGCCGAGGTGATGGCCAAGCGGCTTGGTCTTACAGGTGGGTTGGGCACGATAGTAGAGCGAAAAGACGGCATTCTTACGGGTCAACTCGAGGGCGATGCGTTGCATGGCAAGGCCAAGCGCAAGGCAGTGAAACAGCTTGCCAAAGATCGCCGAATCAGCCTCAAGCGTTCCTTTGCCTACAGCGACAGCCACAATGATCTGCCAATGCTTACAGCGGTTGGCAACCCAGTTTGCGTGAACCCCGATGCCATATTGCGAATTCGTGCCAAGGCGGCGGATTGGCAAATTCTAGATTTCAAAAAGCGCGAGCTGCGCGCAAATAAATAACTCGGCTCCACCCGCAATGTCTATACTTTGAATATAGACAAAGGTGGATATTGTGGAAACCGAAATCAAGACAAAATTTTTTCGCAATGGCGGAAGCGTGGCCGTTCGAATACCGAGTGCCTGGAGTTTTAACCCCGAACAGGTCACGATGACTTTCGATGAGATCACTCGCCAAATCACAATCACGCAGCAACCGAGGCGCGATATTCAAGATTTTTTTGACCTGCAAGATCGGTTGGGGCCAATCGATGATGCGCAGCCGCTCTTCGACCGAGAACAGCAACTTGACGCTTTTGCCAGCCCACTCGATGAATTGGCGTAACTATGTTTCTTTTAGACACCGACATAGTTTCCGCGGTCATCAAAAATCGAAACTCGTTGGGCGATTCGGTTCATTACCTAACTGAGGCTGAATGGGCAATATCGGCCATTAGCCAGATGGAGTTAAGGTTTGGAATGCTAATAATGCCGCCCGAACACAAGAGCCGGAATTTAATAGCGAGTTTTTTGGCGAATGCCCCAGTATTGGATTTTGATTCTGCCACCGCCGACCAAACAGCAAAGGTTAGGGCGCAGCTGAAGGCGCAGGGCGCCCAGATCGGTTGCTACGATCCTCTAATTGCGGGTCACGCGTTGGCAATCAATGCCGTTTTAGTGACCGGCAATACAAAACACTTTTCAAAAATTGAAGGTCTAAAGACAATCAATTGGCTAAATAAGTAATCCCTCACCTTTCGGCGAGGGATTACTCGATGACTAGCTTTGCTTATGGTTCCAAGCGGTTCGGGCCGCGGAACAAATAGCCAACTTCGCGAATGTTTGGCTGGTGCAAAAGCAGCATCAGCACGCGCAGCAAGCCCATTCCAAAACCACCGTGAGTTGGCGCTCCATACTTGAAGAAATCAAGGTAGGTCTGCAGGCCTTCGGGCTCGAGACCCTTTTGCTTAACCTGCTCGATCAATACATCTAGGCGGTGTTCACGCTGCGCGCCGGTGGTGATTTCGGTGCCGCGCCAGATTAGGTCGTAGCTGTTGGTGAGCGCCGGGTTATCGGCGTGACGCATGTGATAGAACGGGCGCACGGTTGCCGGGTAGTCGGTGACAAACACAAATTCGTGCCCGTGAGTCTCTTCGGCCCAAGCGGCAATTTGGCGCTCGCCCTCTGGGTCGAGGTCGCCACCTCGCTCAACAACATGGCCGCGCTCTTTGATGATTTCAACCGCATCGGCAAGGGTTACGCGTGGGAACGGGATTGCTGGAACCTTAACTTCGATGCCAAACAGCTTCTCGATTTCGGCGCCATGCTTTTCTTTCACGGCGGCGATCGCCAAGTGCATCAACTCTTCTTGAATCGCCATGATGTCTTCGTGCGAGTCGATCCATGAAACCTCCATGTCGACCGACACAAACTCGGTTGCGTGACGTGAGGTGAACGATGGGTCGGCGCGAAAGACCGGGCCGATTTCAAAGATGCGGCCAAGGCCAGACATCATTGCCATCTGCTTATAGAACTGTGGAGATTGGGCAAGGTAGGCGTGCCCCTCGAAATATTCGAGCTTGAAAAGTTCGGCGTTTGACTCTGAAGCCGAAGCCATCAACTTTGGAGTGTGAAGCTCGACAAAGCCGTTCTCGACCCAGTATTTGCGCCAGGTCGCTTCGATGGTGGTCTGAATGTGAAAGACCAGGTTCATCTCTGGTCGGCGCAGATCTAGGAATCGCCAGTCCATGCGCTTGTCGATCGAGGTGTCGTCGGCAATCGGAGTTTCTGGGTCGGCGAGAGTGACGATTTCAACGTCGTCGAGTTGGATCTCAAGGCCACCAAGCTTGACGCGCTCGTCGTGCACCAAACGGCCCTTAATCCAGACAAACGAACCGTTGGTTAGGGTCGAAACCTTCGCAGCAAGAGCGTCGTTTTCATCCGGCTGTTCGTCGATAACTGGGCGCGGGTATGTGACCTGGGCCGAGCCGGTTTCGTCGCGAATGATGATGAACTGAATGCGCTTTTGGTCGCGCAGTTTTTCGACCCAGCCGCCAAGCAGAACAGGGCCGTCTTCGCGAGCTTGCAGAGAAGAAATTAGGGAGCGGTCACGCATGTGGAACCTTGCTTTCGTTTGTTGCCCAAATAAGCCTGAGAGAAGGCTGAGGGCTCTAAAAGACAAGTTTAGCGGAGGGTAGACTTGAGCCATGCCCGCCGATCGCATTCATCTCATTCGCCACGGCGAAGTGCACAACCCAGATGGCGTTTTGTATGGCCGGTTGCCACACTTTCGATTGAGCGATTTGGGGCACAAAATGGCCGAGGCCGCGGCTGCCGACCTTCGCAGGCAAGGCCGCAAAGTCACTGCAATTGTGTCGAGCCCTTTGCTGCGCACTCGAGAATCGGCCGAACATGTTCAGGCCATTTTTGGGGTAAACCCCACCATCGATGAGCGCCTAATCGAGCCGACCAACGTTTTCGAAGGCAAGCAACTTTCGGCTAAATATTTGATGGCTCACCCGCACCAACTTCTTCACCTGCGAAACCCTCAAAAACCAAGTTGGGGCGAGCCATACAGGCAAATTGCTCAGCGCATGCAGGCGGCAATTTTTGATGCCTGGAATAACACTTTCGACGGTGATGTTGTTTTGGTTAGCCACCAGCTTCCGATTGTGATGGCGAGTTTGTCTCTGGGTGGTCAAAACTTGCCACACAACCCAAAGCAACGTCGTTGCAGCCTCTCGAGCATCACCACTTTTGAACGTCAAGGAACCTCTTTTGTTGAAGTTGATTATCGCGAGCCAAGCAGGGGCCTGCACGCAATCGACCGAGGTGCAGTTTGAAATTTAGAAAGTATCAAAAGCAAATCGCCCTTGGGCTAGTTATTTTTATGCTCGGCACTCTTTTGATTGGCACTCTCTCAGGGTGTTCGGCCAACGACCCACTGGCTCAACAGTTCAAGGCCGGAGACAACAAAAACTACATAGCCGGAGATGGCACAGTGACCGAGTTTGCCAAAGGCAACCGAGCCAAGGCAGCCGTTTGGAGCGGCGTAACCGAGAGCGGCCAAAGCATCGACAGCAGTCAACTTAAAGGCGTTGTTCACGTGGTCAACTTTTGGTATGCCGGTTGTGCCCCCTGTAGGGCAGAAGCCCCCGATCTGGTCGCTACTGCCAAGCAATTTCCGACAGTGCAGTTCATCGGTGTGAACGTGCGCGATTCGGCTGCAACCACTGTTGCATTTGATAAGAATTTTGGCATCACCTGGCCTTCGATAATCGATGCAAAAACGGGGTCGGTGGTTCTGGCTTTCACCGGAATTGTTACCCCACAGGCTGTGCCAACGACATTGGTGATTGATAAAAACGGGCAAGTTTCGGCGCGCATCCTTGGCCGAATCGACAAATCTATTCTCAACACCCTGATCAAAACCGCGAACGAAGAGTAACCCTTGAACCCGGGCGAAATTATTCTTGGTGGCTCGCTGCTGGCGGCTATTGCGATGGCCCTGCTTGCAGGAATCGTTTCGTTTATAAGCCCTTGCGTGCTGCCGCTGGTGCCGGGATATTTGGGGTTCGTTTCGGGCCTTTCAAATAATCGAAAGCGAATGGTTTTGGGAGCAGTGCTTTTTGTTCTCGGGTTCTCGGCTGTATTCGTATCTTTCGGCGCCCTGTTTGGCGGTATTGGCGCGGTTGTCTATAGCAGCGGCCTCGACTGGGTGCAGCGGGTGCTTGGCATTTTTGTAACGCTATTTGGCCTCGTGCTAATCGGGCAATTTTCGTTCATGCAGCGCACCATCAAAATGCAGGTGTCTTCAAAATTAGGGCTGATTGGCGCACCGCTGCTGGGCATTGCGTTTGGCCTCGGCTGGACACCGTGCATTGGCCCCACTCTGGCTGCCGTTTTAACCCTTGCCGCCGATGCTGCCTCTCCGGCACGAGGGGCGCTTCTGGCGTTTGTTTATGCGCTCGGAATCGGTTTGCCTTTCATCGCGATTGCCGCGGGCTTTGGTTGGGCGACAAAATCGGTGGGGTTTGTAAAAAGGCACATCCGAGGTTTCAACATTGCCGGTGGCCTGCTCTTAATTGCACTAGGTGTGATGCTTGCACTTGGCGTGTGGAACGGCTTTGCCGCCTGGATTCAGTTGGAGGTGTTTGGTTATTTCAAGCTCGTCCTCTAAATCGGATTTTGATGCGAACCAAGAAATCAAGTCACCTCAGTTGAGTCTCGGTGGCTGGGCTCGCTGGGTTTGGCGCCAACTTACCTCAATGAAAACGGCGTTGTTTTTGTTGCTAATGCTTGCGGTCGCAGCCGTGCCTGGCTCGGTGTTTCCGCAGCGGTCGGCAGACCCAAACGGTGTCACAGCTTATTTCGATGGCAACCCTCAATTGGCACCAATTCTTGATGCGGTGCAGCTTTTTGATGTCTACACCTCAGCCTGGTTCTCGGCCATCTACATACTGCTGTTCATCTCGTTGATTGGTTGCGTTTTGCCAAGAACGGCGGTGCATTTCAAGGCGCTGCGATCAGCCCCGGTTGATACCCCTCGATCACTTTCTCGAATGCCAGCCCACCTCGAGATCAAGGCCTCGGCAAAAACTCGCGAATCGGTTATCGAGGCTTCGGCGGCATTGCTTAAACGTCAGGGATACCGGATTCAAATTCAGCCGGGGCTAGACGACACACCGGCATCGGTTAGTGCCGAACGCGGATACCTTCGCGAAACCGGAAACCTGGTTTTTCATCTTTCGTTGATTGGTGTGTTGATTGCCGTGGGTTTTGGTGGCGGACTGAGCTACAGCGGCCAAAGAGTTTTGGTTGAAGGCGAGTCTTTTGTGAACAACCTTGCCGGTTTTGATTCTTTCTCGCCCGGCACATTTTTCACCGAAGACAAACTTGTGCCTTTTAGCGTTTCTCTAGACAAATTTGAAGTCGATTTTGATTTACAAAACCAGAGCAACATCGGCACTCCGCTCGATTTTCGTGCATTCGTAACCAGCCAAGTGGTTGGCGAGACAGCCCCTCGAACCGCCGTGATCAGGGTTAACGAGCCACTCGAATTGCCGGGTTCCAAGCTCTATTTGACTGGCAATGGCTACGCCCCGCAGCTAACCATTCGTGACCCCGAAGGCAACATCACCTACCAGGGGGCCACCCCGTTTTTGCCGCAGTCGGCAAAATACACCTCGCTGGGCGTTATTAAGGTGCCCGATGCAAAGCAGCAATTTGGCTTGATTGCCTTCTTCTATCCAACAGTTGCCGAACTCGAAACGGGGGCGCTCACCTCGCTCTACCCGGCACCCTATGACCCGCTGCTAACCATGAACGTTTATGTTGGCGATCTGGGCATCGACGGCGGAGCACCGAAGAACGTCTATGCACTAGATACCTCGAGCATGAAGCAGGTGGCTGGCGGAAAGAGCGGCGTAAAGGGCTTGAAGTTGCAGGTTGGGCAAACGGTCAAACTTCCGGGCGAGCTCGGCACAGTGACCTTCGATGGCCTCAAGCGATTCGCATCGCTCGACGTAAGTTATAACCCCGGCGGCCTTTGGGTTCTGGTTTTCTCGTTGCTTGCTTTGGCAGGCGTGACAACCTCGCTGCTGGTGCCACGCCGCAGAGTTTGGGTAAAGCTTGCCGACGAGGGCTTTGAGCTTGCGGCATTGGCCAGGGGCGACGACCCAACCCTTGAAAAAGTGCTTGGCGACCTTGCTCGAGAACTGAAACCTAAATCAATCAAGAAAGAAAGCAAGGCATGACTTCGATCGCGCTAAACCCCGAGCTTGCCGGCATCTCTCGCTTGTTCATTCAAGCCGCCATGCTGGTTTATACGGCCGCTTTTTTAAGCTTTGCCTTTCACCTTTCAAAGCTGGCCAGCACTAAAAAGGCGGTGCGTTCGAGCGCTTCAAAACTTGAACGCGCGGGCATAGTGCTTCTGGCCATCGCAGCCGTTATTCACGGCGCAGGCGTGGTGTTGCGAGGCATCTCGGCTTCACGTGTGCCTTGGGCAAACATGTATGAGTTCTCGATCACCGGTTCGTTCGTGGTTGTTTCGATCTTCTTGCTCGCTCTTGCAATCAAAGACATTCGTCTGATCGCTACCTTCGTTGCGGGCTTTAACCTTCTAATTCTTGGCACGGCAGACACCGTATTTTGGGTGAACGTGAAGTCACTTATGCCGGCCTTGCAAAGTTATTGGCTAGTTATTCACGTTTTGGTTGCTGTGCTGGCAACGGCCTTCTTTAACATCGGTGCAGCGCTGGCCATCGCATACATTTTTAAAACTGCCAAGTGGGTCGAAAAATCTAAGCTCAAAATGGTGGCAACATTTAGGCGCATATTGGCGCTGTTTCCAAACGAAGACAAAATGGAGCGCCTGTCTTATCGCTTCAACATCATCGGCTTTATTCTTTGGAGCTTCACCCTGATTGCTGGCGCGATTTGGGCCGAGCGAGCCTGGCACCGCTATTGGGGTTGGGACACCAAAGAGGTTTGGACATTCATCATCTGGACAATTTATGCCGGATATTTGCACGCAAATGCAACACGTGGCTGGAGCGGAAAACGCTCGGCTTGGTTGGCGATCGTTGGGTTTGTGGCGATCTTGTTTAACTTCACCGTTGTGAACTTGTTCTTCAAGGGATTGCACGTTTACAGTGGCCTCAAATAGACCTGAACTAAGCGACCTGCGCGCGAGTGCGCGGGTAGTTTCGTTGCCATTGCGCACTCGTTTTAGAGGGGTCGTTGACCGCGAGGTGCTGTTGTTTGAGGGGCCAAACGGTTGGGCCGAGTGGTCGCCATTTGCCGAATATGCAGATGAAGAAGCGGCAGTGTGGTTGAACGCCGCAATCGAGTATGCGTTTGGTGCGCAGCCGGTTCAATTGCGAGATCGAATACCAGTAAACGCCACCCTGCCGGCTGTCGATGCAAACCATGTTGTTGCAACGCTTGCACCCTCTGGAGGGTTTAGAACTGTCAAAATAAAGGTTGCCGAAAAGGGGCAAACCCCAGGCCAGGATGTTGATCGAATCGTTGCGGTGAAAAACAATTTTGCGAACGCAAAAATTAGGTTAGACGCAAACGGCGGTTGGGCACCCGAGCTTGCATTTAGCTTCATCAAGGCGCTTGCCGGCCAAGGCATAGAACTCGAATATTTAGAACAGCCATGCCGCTCTATCGAAGAGTTAGCCAGACTGCGAAGCCTGATTGCCGATTCTGATTACTCGGTCAAGATTGCTGCCGACGAATCGGTGCGCCGGGCCACCGACCCGCTCGAGGTAGCTCGCGCAGGTGCGGCCGACATTTTGGTTTTGAAAGCGCAACCACTTGGAGGAGTTAGGCGTGCTTTAGATATTGCCGCCGAAGCGGGGTTGCCCGTTGTGGTTTCGAGTGCGCTCGATTCATCGGTGGGGTTGGCAATGGGGGCCCAACTTGCAGCGGCCTTGCCCCAACTCGAATTTGATTGCGGTCTTGGCACCGCTGCGTTGTTGGCCGGCGACGTTACGCGCGAACCGCTGCGGCCTATCGACGGTTTTATTGATGTTCGCCGAGTTGAAGTTGACCCTGTGAAGTTGCAGGTGTTTGGGGCCGAAGATCACCGCTTTGACTGGTGGATCGACAGACTCGAACGCAGCTATTCGCTGTTGAACTGGGCAAGTTAGGCTTGAGGCATGACCAATCAGGTTTCTGAGATATTTGATGCGAGCATCTGGCACGAAGTTCCGGGCTTCAACCAGCTTGAAGACGTGACTTATCACAAGCACATGACTCTGGGCATTGTGCGAATTGCGTTCAACCGCCCCGAGGTGCGCAATGCTTTCAGGCCAAAAACGGTAGATGAACTTCATCAAACTCTCGATCACGCGCGCATGGATTCGCGAGTGGGCGTAGTGCTGCTAACCGGAAACGGCCCTTCGGAAAAGGACGGCGGTTGGGCATTTAGCTCGGGCGGCGACCAGCGAGTTCGTGGCCGTGATGGCTACAAATATGCCGATGGCCACACAGCCGAAAGCATCGATGCCGGCCGTTCTGGGCGCCTGCACATTCTTGAGGTTCAACGCCTAATTCGTTTCATGCCAAAGGTTGTCATCGCGCTTGTGCCAGGCTGGGCAGCCGGTGGCGGGCACTCGCTAAACGTGGTTGCAGATCTTTCGATTGCCAGCGCCGAGCACGCCCGATTTAAGCAAACCGATGCCGATGTTGGTTCGTTCGATGCCGGCTATGGCAGCGCATATCTTGCTCGTCAAACGGGTCAAAAATTTGCCCGCGAAATCTTCTTTCTAGGTGCCGAATATGACGCGCAGCGAGCCTATGAAATGGGTGTCGTTAACAGGGTTGTTCCCCACCAAGATCTTGAAGCTGTTGGTGTTGAATGGGCAACCGAAATTTTGCGCAAATCGCCTCAGTCAATTCGAATGCTCAAATTCGCTTTCAATGCTGTCGATGATGGCATTGCCGGGCAGCAGCTTTTTGCAGGCGAGGCCACGCGCCTTGCATATGGCACCGATGAGGCCGTTGAGGGCCGCGATTCATTTTTGCAAAAACGCGAACCAGACTGGTCGCCGTATCCTTGGCATTTTTAATCGCCCACTAACGTGACTAAACCGCTCAAGCTAATTGCCGCAAACGACACCTTTGGTGCGCTTTTGGCATTTGCCGACATGCTTGATGGCAAGCTAGCCGTGTTCGTTACGGCCCCCGAGGTGAACGGCAAGATGCCAGAGACCTTTGGGTTGCCAAACGAGGTGCCCGAAGATGTGGCTTTAATTGTTGAGAGCTCGGGTTCAACCGGCACCCCAAAACGCATCCAAATTTCACGCGAAGCACTGCTAAATTCGGCCAACGGTTCAGCCTTGGCTTTGGGCTCGGTTGAGGCTAGCTCGCAGTGGCTTTTGGCTCTGCCCATAAATTTCATTGCCGGGGCTAACGTGCTCATCAGGTCGGTTTTGTCTGGCAATCAACCTGTCATGATGAATCTTTCGGTGCCATTCACCGCCGAGGCTTTTGCTCGTTCGGCATCGCACCTGCGGGCCGACCGGCGATACACCTCGTTGGTTCCGGCTCAACTCAAGCGGGTTGTTGCGGCTGCCAAAACCGATGACTTCATTAGAGCTCAATTAGCCAGATTCGATGCCATTTTGGTTGGCGGGCAGTCGGTGTCTGAAGAGTTGATTGCTCAGGCTCAAACTCTCGGAGCCAACATTGTGGTCACCTACGGCATGACCGAAACCTCGGGCGGTTGCGTTTATAACGGGCTGCCATTGGCGCAAGTTGAGGTTCGAATCGATGCCGATGCTCGAGTGGCAATTAGGGGAGCCACCCTTGCAAAAGTGCCAACCGATGAACGTGGCTATTTTGTGACCAATGACGTGGGCGAAATCGACGAGTCGGGCAAGGTCGTAATTCACGGTCGGGTTGATCGGGTCATTTCATCGGGTGGCATCAAAGTTTCGCTTGATCGAGTTGAGGCCTTTGGTGCTGCGGTAGTAGGGGTTACCGACATTGCCGCAGTTGCCATCGAAGATGCCGAATGGGGGCAGCGCGTTGGTATTGCCTATGTTGGCAGCCCAGAGGTGGCCGACACGGTGGCGTTGGCGTTGGCGACTGATTTAGGGCCAGCCGGAAAGCCGATTCGAATTTTGCGCGTCGACACCGTGCCTAAACTTGCCGCAGGCAAGAATGATTTGCAGGCAATCAAAAGGTTATTTGAGGAGATGCGTTGAGCAAGAAATCTAAGAAGAAGGCTTCGCTAAAACTTTGGATCGAAGGCGCAAGGTTGCGCACACTTCCTTTGGCTATCGCGCCGGTGGCAATTGGTGCTGGCGTTGCCGGCGAATTGCAGATGTTTAGCCTGCCCCTCTCGCTGCTGGCGCTCGCTGTGGCGCTATTTCTGCAAATTGGCGTCAACTTCGCCAATGACTACTCAGATGGCATTCGCGGCACCGATGCCCAAAGAGTTGGCCCACTGCGGCTCACCGGTTCGAAATCGGTTCGCCCGGCTGCTGTCAAATATGCAGCTTTCGCATTCTTTGGCTTGGCAGCAATCTCTGGTTTTGCAATTGTTTTAATCACCTCGCACTGGTGGTTCTTAGCTGTGGGCGCCTTGGCAATTTTCGCGGCTTGGTTTTACACCGGCGGCAAAAACCCTTATGGCTATGCAGGTCTTGGCGAATTGGCAGTGTTCATATTTTTTGGACCGGTTGCGGTTTATGGAACCGCGTTCATTCAAATTGGGCGCTACAGCGATTTTGCGATGCTCGGTGGCGTGGCAGCCGGATTATTTGCCGCCGCCGTTTTGATGGTTAATAATATTCGCGATCTCGAACTCGATAAGCGCGTGGGCAAGCGCACCCTGGCGGTAAAGATTGGCCCACGCTGGTCGAAGGCGCTTTACTTTGCGATGCTGTGGGTGCCCTTCGCAATTCTTGCCCCGCTGCCGATGGTGTTTCCGGCGACGTTTTTCACCTGGTTGGCACTGTTTTTCGTGATTCCGGCAACGCTCATTGTGGCA
This sequence comes from Rhodoluna sp., assembly GCA_024641985.1. Lineage (GTDB taxonomy): Bacteria > Actinomycetota > Actinomycetes > Actinomycetales > Microbacteriaceae > Rhodoluna. Next base: position 47,030 of record JAHEBZ010000006.1, read on the forward strand.
ACTGCCAAGAAACCCAAAGAGCTTATTTTGGCGCTTAAACTAACCAGCTTGGCGGCACTAACCTATGCGTTGTTCTTGGGCTGGGGCCTTGCAACCGTAGTGTTTGTGCTCGGTTCTTAGCCGTTGTCGGCGTTAGAGTCGCCGGCGTCTTTAGGGTCTTCTGCATCGGTGTCTTTATCGTTGCGCTTTTGCATTCGGGCATAAATGTCTTGCGACACAGCAGACCGATGCTTTTCAAAGAACAACAATGAAATCGCCAGCGCCACCACCGCGGCAATCAGTGCCGCAAAGAATGGGTCAAAACTCAAGGCCAACATGATGGCAAGCAAGCCAACAAAAAGCCCAACTCTGATGACGATGTATTTGACCCAAGGATTCTTCATGGAATAAGTCTAAGTTTTTGGCTGGTTAGAGTTAACCTATGCGTCTTTTGATTTTCGTTTGGGTGGTTATCGGCATCGCCGTGATTTTTGGTCTGGTCTATGGCATCAGTGCCCTAATCGAACGCGGCAAGCGTGCCAAAACTAAGACCACCGCCCCCGATGATGACCCTCAGTTTTTGCGCGATTTGGCCAAGCGTCTTGCCGAAGAAGAAGAGCAAAAGAAGCGCGATCAGAACCCAGATTTAGGTTCAGATGAGCAATAGTTCGCCCGCTCAGGTTTATGCGGCGAATCTGTTGGCCAGCTTTGCAAAAGCCGGCGTTCGCAACTTCTTTTTGGCCCCTGGTGCACGTTCACAAGCGCTAGCCATCGCGGCAGGCCAACTTGCTGACGCCGGCAAAATCGAGCTGCATGTGCGCCTCGATGAACGCAGTTTGGCCTTCAACGCTCTTGGTGCTGCATTAGCAAGTGGTGAACCCTCGGTCATCATCACTACCTCGGGAACAGCGGTTGCAAATCTGCATCCGGCAGTGCTCGAGGCCCACCACTCGGGTGTGCCGCTAATTTTGTTAACCGCAGATCGCCCGGATGAACTGCGCGGGGTTGGCGCCAATCAAACCACTAATCAAATCGGCATCTTTTTTGACGCCGTTCGAGAGGTGTTTGATGTGCAGGCCCCGAGTGGCAGGCCAGCCGAAATTGCTGAGGCAATAAAGTTGGCCACCGATTCGATCGGCGTTTGCATGGGCTACAGCGGCGAGCAACCGGGGCCGGTGCAGGTGAATTTGGCTTTTCGAGAACCACTCTCGGCAATCGAGCCCAATGCGGCAAACCTTGATCCGGCAGTTGCGTTGCCAGAAATTTTTGAACCGCATCCAGAATTTGCAATCCTCACAGCTGCTGTTCCAACCGTGGTGGTGGCTGGTGCCGGCGCTGGTGGCGATGCGGTCGAGTTGGCAGAAGCGTTCGGCTGGCCGCTCTTGGCTGAGCCTTCCTCGGGCGCTCGCATTGGCTCAAACGCCATCTTGGGATATCGAAAAATCATTGAAATGCAGCCCGACCTCGCCGACCAAATTGGTCGAGTAATCGTATTCGGAAAACCCACGCTCGGTCGTGCAGTCATCAAACTTCTGTTCAATCCCGGGGTCGAAGTTGTGGTGATACGCAGCAAAATGATGGGCTTTTTTGATCTGTCGCAACGCGCCATCGCCATCGTTGACGAAGTGACACTAGACGATGAAGTTGATTTCGAGTGGCTCGAAACTTGGCGCCAAGCCGACCAGGCTTTAACTCATGCTGGCTCAAACAAACTCGATCGAAGGGCTTTGGTCGAGGCGGTTTGGTCGGCTACCCAGCCCCAGGATGACTTGGTTCTCGGCGCTTCCAGGCTTATCCGCGAGGCAGATGTGTTTGCACCCGCCAAGGCAATCCGAGTTTATTCGAATAGGGGTTTGGCTGGCATCGATGGCACCGTTGCAACGGCCACCGGAATTGCGTTAAATCAAACCGGCATAACTCGCGCGTTGATGGGTGATTTGACGATGTTGCATGATGCCTCATCGCTCGCCACCGACCCGGCTGAACCGGCGCTAAATGTTCAAATCATCGTTGGTAATGATGGTGGAGGTTCGATTTTTGCGGGCCTAGAGATGGCGCAAAGCCTCGATTCAAAGAGTTTTGATCGCCTGTTCAAAACGCCTCAAAACGTAGATATTTGGCACCTTGCGCAAGCCTATGGTTGGCAATATCTGCGAGTAGAAACCATCGGTGAGCTAGCGGCGGGTCTAGCTGCAGCGGGTCGAATTCTGATCGACGTTCGACTCGATTAATTTCGGCCCGAACTGCAGATTTGCTTTTTAACCCAAGGCCTCGCGAATCGGCGCAAACTTAAGTTCGGTTTCGGCCAGCTCGGCCTCTGGCTCTGATCCTGCAACAATTCCACAGCCCGCAAATGCCCGAATGCTGCGATCGCTAATTTGAGCTCCGCGCAACGCTATTGCCCATTCACCGTCGCCGTCGGCGCCAATCCAACCAACTGGCCCCGCATATCTGCCTCGGTCAAAATCTTCCAATTCGGCAAGAAGTTTTTGGGCTTCCAGCCGAGGTGTTCCGGCAACGGCAGCGGTTGGGTGAAGGGCTGCCGCCAAATCGAGCACAGAGGCATTCTTAATCAGCACTCCGTGAACATCGCTTGCCAGATGCCACAGGTTGGGCAGGGCCAAGCTAAAGGGTTTAGTGTCGGCATCTACCTGGCTGCAAAATGGGGTCAATGCGTTCACCAAAGAATCAACCGCAAAAGCGTGTTCGAAAGTATTTTTTGCCGATGCCGCCAAAGCCGTGGCAATTGCTGCATCAACTCCGGGGTCGGTTCCGCGGCCAGCAGTGCCGGCAAGAACTCGTGCCGAAACTTGCCCGTGCGAAACGCGCACCAGCAGTTCTGGCGATGCACCAAACATTCCATCAACCGAATAGACCCAGCAGGTTGGGTACTTTTTTGCCAATCGAGCAAGCACCGGCCGCAGATCAAAGTATGGCGCCAGCTGCGCAATCAAGTCTCGAGCCAAAACGACTTTCTCAAGCTTTGCTGCCCGAATATTTTCGACTGCTTCGACAACCGCCGACTTGAATTCGGCCGGGGTGTAATCACCTATTTTGAACTGCACCGCAGGGTTAGCTTCATAGGAAAGCTCTTTTGACCAAAAATCATCGCAGGCCGCGTCATCAACTTTGGTCAACCAAGTTTTGCCATCTCGAGTGCCCAGCACGACCTTTGGAACAACTAAAACGCTCTCTGCCTCGCTATCATCGGCAAAGGCAATGCTGCCGAAAGCCACCAAACCGGTGCCAGGCAGCCGCAGGTTGTCGGTGATTTCGAATTTCTCTGCCAGGTTGCGCCACTGTTCTGCCAGAGAGCCGATGCGGTCTGGGCCCGTTGCCGTTAGGCGCATCGCCTCGCCCCAGCCAACGATGCCTTGGCCGCCGCGAATAAAGGTGGTTGGTTCTGAAGGAAGGTGTGCAAGCAAGTCGAAATCTTCATCGGTGTGCAGTTCGGTCGTAACGAGGCTATAAACCATGGTTTGCCTCATCTTTCGCTAACTGAGCGTTCGCTGTGAACATTGAAAATGCGCTGGGCCTTGTGCCCGCTATGGATAACCTAGAAATCGACCCAAAAAAATCCTAAACCCGCGAAAGAGGTTCGAGATGCGCAAGTCGTCGCTGGCAGCCATCGCAGCATCGGGTTTAGTTGTTTTTGGCATTTTATTTGTGCCTTCGCTGGCCTTGGCCGAAGAAGCTGAAGGCACCCCAAAAGATAGCGACAGTTCGATTGTTGAGCCAACCCGGCCGGGCCACAGCGAAACCGATCGCAAACACAAAGACCTAGAAGAGCGCTATGGCAAAGAGGGGCACCTAATTGTTCCACCACTTGTCATTCGCCCCGAGAACGATGCCGAACAGGTTGAAGAAGATGCGAACGGCGAACTGGTAAGCAGTCAAAAAACTTCGGTAAATTCTGGGTTTGTGTTAACCACACCGAGCGCCGGCATAACCGGTGAAAGCGTTAACCCAACCGCGGGCAGTTTGCCTGCAGAGGTTCTTACCTCGTTCGACCCCGAACAAAACCTGCCAGTCGAAATCGACTCATCAAAACTGGCCGGCAAAAGCCCAGCCGATATGTTCATCGAAAGCGCTACTGCCGGGTTAGCCGCAATGGCAATCGGAGCAATTGCGCTTGGTGCGATAGCCGGAACAAGGGCCATTCGCCGCAAGTAGACTTAAGGTGTGAGCAAAGCTGATTTGGCTAAAAAGCCTGCCGAAGTTGCCGCCATGTTTGATGGCGTGGCCTCAACCTACGATCTAACCAACGCGCTTCTATCCTTTGGGCAAGATCGCCGTTGGCGGGCCATTGTTCGCGATGCCGTTGACCCACAGAGTGGTCAAAAAATCCTCGATCTCGCTGCGGGCACGGGAGCATCATCGGTTGCGTTTGCGGCCCCCGGCGTAAAGGTGATTGCAGGTGACTTTTCGGAGGGCATGTTGGCCGTTGGACGAAAGCGCCACCCCGAAATTGAGTTTGTTTTTGCCGATGCCACCAATCTGCCTTTCAAAGACAACGAATTCGACGCCGTAACAATTTCGTTTGGCCTTCGAAATGTAGTCAACGTGAAAAAGGCGCTCGCCGAAATTAACCGGGTAACTAAGCCAGGCGGCCGCATCGTTATCTGTGAATTCTCAACGGTAACCAGCTCGCTGCTAAGCCCGTTCTACAACTTCTATCTCAAGCGCGTATTGCCTGCCCTTTCAAACCTGGGCAGCAAAACTCCTGAGGCCTACAGCTACCTTTCTGAATCAATTTTGGCTTGGCCAGACCAATACGAACTGGGCAAAAAAATTACCAAAGCCGGTTACCGCGATGTGCAGTTTCGTAACCTAACCTTCGGAGTAGTGGCAGTGCACCGCGGCCTCAAGGTTGCTGCCAAACCGGCCGCCAAGCCGGCTGCCAACAAGCCTGCAACAAAGAAATCGGCAAAGTGAGCTCGATTTCGCTGCCTAAGCAGCTTCGCAAAGTTGCCGACCGGGCACTTTTAAAATCACTTGAAAGTGGTCTCGAGATCATCGAGACCAAGCTCAAAGAGTCAACCAGTCACGCCGAAAAAATCATCAACGATTCGGCTCGACACCTTGTTGATGCCGGCGGCAAAAGGGTTCGGCCAACCTTGGTGTTGCTAACCGCACAACTCGGCGACCCAACTCGGCAGCTAGTTATCGACGCATCGGTGGTTGTTGAGCTCACCCACCTGGCCACGCTTTACCACGATGATGTGATGGACGAAGCTCCAACCCGCAGAGGTGTGCCTACGGCGCAAATGGTTTGGGGAAACTCGGTAGCGATTCTTACTGGCGACTTGCTTTTCGCTCGCGCATCTCAGGTTGGAGCCCACCTGGGCCAAGCCTCGCTTGAGTTGCAGGCTGAAACATTTGAGCGCCTCTGCCTTGGGCAACTTCATGAGACTCTTGGGCCAACCCAAGACGAAGACCCAATCGCTCACTACATTCAGGTGTTAGCCGACAAAACCGGTTCGCTCATCTCTGCCGCAGCCCGGCTTGGCATCATTTTGAGTGGTGCACCCGCCGAATTTGAAGAGCCGTTGCGCATCTATGGCGAAAAAATTGGTGTGGCATTTCAACTAATCGATGACGTAATCGACATTTCAGAGGCCGGCCCTTCTGGCAAGACCCCTGGCACAGACCTTCGCGCCGGTGTGCCAACTTTGCCCGTGTTGCTTCTTCGCAACGCTGCCGCCGGCGGCGATCAAGGCGCTCGCGACTTGCTAGAACTTATCGATGGCGGTCTCGAAGATGACGCCACATTGAACGAGGCCTTGGTTCGCCTGCGCAACCACCCCGTTGCCGAGCTTGCTTATCAAGAGGCAAAACGTTGGGCCGACGAAGCGGTGGCCGAGATTCAGGTGCTGCCTGCCGGCGCCGTCCGAAACGCCCTGGCTACATTTGCCCAAACCATAGTCGATCGCCAGCAGTAAGCGCTTTCAGTCTGGTTGCTTCGGCAATAAACTGAGAACTTCCGATTACTCGATCAGGTAGGGCTCAATGAGCAATCTCACTCACCTAACTAATGCCGGCGTTTCTGTGGTCATCGCCACCAGTTCAGGCACTCCATCGATCTTGCACTGGGGAAGAGCAATCAGCCCAGGCTTTGATGCATCTGCGTTGGTGCAGACCCAGCTTGAACCAACACCACACTGCGATTTTGATGAGCCCCAGACAATCGGCATTTGGCGAGAAAACTCTCGCGGTTTTATCGGCGAACCAACCATCAAGGGTTCGCGCCCGGGGCGTGATTGGAGCCACCACTTCACAGTTCGCAGCACCCAACTCGATGGCAACACGGTCACATATGTGTCGATCGATGCAGAGGCCGAGCTAGAGATTGAAGCCCGATTTGAACTGACCGAACAAGGGGTTTTGAAGCTCAGCCAAAGGGTCACCAACCTTGGTCTAAGCGAGTTCACCGTTGAGGCTCTCACAAGCTATTTGCCAGTGCCCGATTATACGAAAGACGTTCTCGATTTTCACGGGCGATGGATGCGCGAGCGCCAGCCGCAGCGCCAGGCTATTCGAGTTGGCAACTGGGTTCGAGAGGGGCGCGAGGGGCGCACCGGCCACGATTACACTCTGATTCAGTTTGCACTTGCCGAGGGAACCACCTTCGAGCACGGTGAGGCCTGGGGTTTGAGCCTGGCTTGGTCGGGCAACAATCGCCATGTGGTTGAGCGCACGGCAATTGGCCGCACCAGCATGGGTGCAGGCGAGTTACTCTTGCCAGACGAGATGGTTTTGGCAAGCAACGAGTCATACCAGGCACCCACAGTGGTTGCGGTTTATGCAAACGACGGCATCGATGGCGCCAGCCACCGCTTGCACAGCATGCTGCGAGCTCGCCCAAACCACCCAACCAACATTCGCCCTCGCCCGGTCACCCTGAATGTTTGGGAAGCCGTCTATTTTGACCACGATTTCGACAAGTTGGCTGCACTTGCAGATGCGGCTGCCGCAATCGGTGTTGAGCGATTTGTGCTTGACGACGGTTGGTTTGGCGCTCGCCGCCACGATCGCGCCGGCCTTGGCGACTGGGTGGTTAGCAAGGATGTTTGGCCCGAGGGTCTTGGCAAATTGGTCGACAAGGTTAAGTCTGTCGGCCTCGAATTTGGGCTTTGGTTCGAAGGTGAAATGGTCAACCAAGACAGCGATCTCTATCGCGAACACCCAGAGTGGATTCTTCAGGCGGGCGGTCGAATTCCGCCGGAGTTCCGAACCCAACAGGTTCTCGATCTTGCTCACGACGGAGCCTACAAGCACGTCTTCGACCAGACTCACGCAATTCTCAGCGAATACGACATCGCATATATCAAGTGGGATCACAACCGCGTGCTCACCGAGGCTTCGCACTATGGCAAGGCTGCGGTGCGCAAGCAGGTCGAGGCCATTTATCGCATGTTTGATGAGCTGAAGGCGGCTCATCCGGGGCTCGAAATTGAAAGCTGCTCATCGGGTGGCGGCCGCATCGATCTTGGAATGATCGATCACGCAGATCGCTTCTGGACTTCGGATAACAACGATGCTCTTGAGCGTCAGTCGATAAACCGCTACACCTCGATAGCGATTCCGCCAGAGTTGCTTGGCACACACATTGGCCCAACCAAGGCGCACTCGAGCGGGCGCACTCACAGCCACACGTTCAGGGCTATCACGGCACTTTGGGGTCACGCCGGCCTCGAGTGGGATCTAACCGAGGCGTCGGTTGAAGACATGGAGCTGCTCAAGGGCTGGACCAGTTATTACAAGGCCAAGCGCGGGCTTTTGCACTCTGGCCGAACGGTGCGCGTAGATGGTTCAGAAACCAGCAACCAAATTCATGGTGTGGTCGCTCAAGACAAGAGCGAGGCGCTTTATATGTATGCCCAGCTCACCACCTCTGAATACAGCCGCCCGGCTAACATTCGCCTGACTGGTTTGGATTCCGAGGCGACCTATTTGGTCAAGGTAGTCGAACCCGCCGGTGCAGCTGTTGGCATGCAATTGTTGCCGCCAAAGTGGTATGCCGGGGTTCGGGTTCCAGGCGCATTCTTGGCCTCGAGCGGTTTGCGTGCTCCGGTGCTGCGGCCAGAACAGGCAATGTTGATTGAAGCGACCCGAGTCTAAATAGCAACTTAGACTTGAACTCTTATGAGTTTGAGTGCAGCTAGGGGCCGCAGTGCCGAAATAGGCATGGCCGGCGCGTTTTTTGTGCAGGGCATTTCAAACACCATGATGATTCCTCGCGTTCCAGAGCTAATCGATCAGATCAATGTCGAGTTCACTACCTGGGGCTTAATCATCGGGCTTGCCGGCCTGGGGTCACTCTTGGGTCTAACGGTTTCGGCAAAAATTATCAGCCGCTTCGGCACCCGTTTGGTGGTGCGCTGGGGTGCAATCATCTCGGCTTGTTTCATGATGTCTTTGCCCTTCGTGCACGAGGCTTGGGTGTTCTTTGCAGCTCAGCTAGGCATGTCATTTGTTGGCGCATTTGTGGGTGTGGCAATCAACGCACAAGCGGTGGCAGTTCAAAAATTGCTAAATCGAGTCGTCATCGGCAAGTTCCATGGCTCGTGGAGCATCGGTGCCGCAATTTCGGTAGCGTTCAGCGGTTCTCTCGCGCTCGTAATGTCGCTCGTGGTGCACTTTTTGGTGCTCGGAAGCATTTGCATAATCGCGCTCTTCGTCACCACCCACTATCTGCTGACGCCCGACGAAGTGGGCAAATCAGACAATCGCAAGTTTGGTAAAAAGATTTCATTTTTCAAAACCCCCAAGCAGGTTTGGTTGCTTACGGCAGGGCTTTTTGCCGGCATGTTCCCCGAGATTTGCCTGATGGACTGGAGCGCGGTTTTTGCAAAAACCGAAATCGGTGTCAACGCCTCGCTTGGCGCGATGCCCTATACGGTGTTTGGCATTGCCATGATCGTCGGCCGCCTTTCGATCGGCAGATTAACTAAAAAGTTCCACATTAGTGAGCTATCAAAATGGGGCGGCATCTTTGGGTCGATAGCACTTGGTCTTGGTGTGTGGCTTGGCCCAACGCTGGCTGCCTCAGATCAAATTCTGGGTCTTGTTGTGCTGGTTGCCCTCTGGTCGATCAGCGGTTTAGGCATGGCCCCAATGGTGCCTTCATTCTTCAGCGGCGCCGGTTACGTTAAGGGGCTGCAAACCGCCCAAGCTCTTGCTCGCATGACCTTGGTCAACTCGATTGTCATGATGGGTGCCAAAATCACAATGGGCGGCATCGCTCAGGGGGTTGACCTACAGGTCGCCTTCATCTTTCCGACAACCATGATGTTCACTGCCGGGTTTATTGCTCACGTGGTAGCCAAACGGGCAAAACGAGCCGAGGCAATTGCAAACGCCTTCCCGCCAACCGGCCCAATTTCTATCGGAAGTTAGTGAATTGCACGTCGATGTCGAGGTCTTTGCCCTTTAGAAGGGCCATGGTTTCTTGCAGGTCATCGCGGCTTTTGCTTTGCACTCGAAGCTCATCGCCCTGAATTTGGCTCTTCACGCTCTTTGGGCCTTCTTCGCGAATAATCTTTGAAATCTTCTTGGCTTGCTCTTGGTCGATGCCGTTCTTCAGCTCGCCCTCGATGCGATATTCCTTGCCCGAAGGAAAAGGCTTTCCGTCTACAAAGCTTTTTAGCGAGATGCCACGCTTGGCCAGCTTTGACTGAAACACGTCGAGCACTGCTTTAACGCGGTCTTCGCTCGAAGCCTTCATCAAAATCTTCTCGCCGCTCCAATCGATTTCGGCGCCGACGCCCTTAAAGTCGTAGCGCGACTCAATTTCTTTTTGAGCCTGCATCAAAGCGTTGTTCGCTTCTTGCTTGTCTACTTTGCTTACGATGTCGAATGTTGAATCAGCCATGGGTTCAGTTTACCTTTTGGGTCAATTTACTTTTGCGAGAGTTTTGCAGGTCGGGCGGTGCTCGAACGAATCAAGAGTTCAACCGGCCATTCGGTCGATTCTTCAACGCTAAGCTTGCTTTCGTAATCGGGGTCATCGATTAATGCCAAAAGCATGTTGGTGGCATTTTGCCCTTGATCGCGAACTCTCTGGTTGATGGTGGTCAGCCCAAAAAATTCAGCCATATCGTGGTTGTCAATGCCAATCACCGAGATGTCTTGTGGCACGCGAAGGCCAAGGTCTTTAACCGCGATGATGGTGCCAAAACCCATTTCGTCTGAGTTGCAAAAAATTGCGCTCGGTGCATCCAACGGGTTTCCCAAGATTTGTTTGGTCACGTGATATGCGCTTTGAATTGTGTAGTCAGCCTCGCCTTGCCAAGCCGGGTATGGCGCTAATCCAGCCTCTTTCATGGCGTGCAAATAACCCTGATGGCGCAGAGATTCTTGATTGAACTCTTTGTCGCCGCCGGGCTTGCCGCTCACGTGCGCGATGCGAGTGTGCCCAAGCGAGATCAGGTGTTGGGTTGCCAGCATTCCTGCCTTAAAGTCATCCATCACTAGGCTTCGGCCTCCTTCAATGATGCCGCCAACGCCGATAACCGGTTTCTTCATGGCGGTTAGGCTAGCCAGCTCGGCAGCGCTCGGGCGAACGGCGATGGTTAAAACGGCATCCACGCGTTTGCGCAACAAGAAGTCGTTAAATATTTTGGCGCGCTGTTCTTCGCCACCGCTCAGGTTATACAGAGTTAGGTCATAACCGTGTTCGATCAGGTTGTTTTCGATTGACTCGAGCATCGCCGAAAAGAACCAGCGGTCGATGTATGGCAAAACCACACCGATGTTTCGGTTGCGGCCGGTTGCCAAGGTGTAGGCAGAGTGCGAGGCAACATAACCAAGTTCGGCGGCGGCTTGCTCAACTTTTGCGCGAGCGCGATCAGAAACGTGGTCTTTACCGCTTAGTGCGCGCGACACCGTCGCGGTCGAAACTCCTGCAAGTTTTGCAACATCTTCAATGCCGGCCATGAAATTCCTGTAAATTCGAGGGATTTTTGTAAAACCCGTTGAAAATAATCGTAATGGAAACTTTTGTAACCGCTTGCACTGTTTAGTGTCGCCATAAAAATGGGCTAAACTTGTCAAGCACCTTCGATCGGCTGATTACAGGCGACCGAAAGTGCATCTGGCTAGTTACCCAAGCGGCCAAAGGGATCTGACTGTAAATCAGCCGGCTCAGCCTTCGGGGGTTCGAATCCCTCACTAGCCACATACGGGAAGCCCCGCCAACACAGGCATGTAGCAGTGTTAGCGGGGTTTTCTGGTACTCGGTGTGCATTTTTATGTGCTAGCGCGGAGATTGCTTGCCTTCCCGCGACAAAGGGTTGAGAGAAATAGTTGTCGCTAGGTGGAAAAGTCTCGCCTCTGAGTTAGCGTTATTCAACGCGTTCATAGTTGTGTAAATTGGGGGACATTGAAATGACTAAAAAGGCAGCACCCGAACCAGAAATCACGAACCTGGACTTCATGTTTGCCGATGAAGGTTCTTGGAACGGTTCCGACTACTCATATGACCCAGCTTTTTGGCACAGGTCCATGGCAGATGTAGAGGCAGTTCTAGACAGTGAGTTCGCGTATGAGGACCCTGCGCCTCAGGCTACTTTCGCTCCAGATTTCAACGCAGAATCTTGGAAGAAAACCGCGAACTTTGGCGAAATTTCGACTCATGTGTCAGATTGGGCTAAGTATCTATCGGACCCCGATGAACCTTTGTACCTGGAAATTCCGTTCCCAGAGCACTTCCGCGAAAGTATTAGGAATCAGTTTCGAATCGATGCGGGCTTAGCCCTCATTCGCTCTTCAAGGTCAATGCGCGAGTATTTTCGGTACTGGTCTGCCTATCAAGCCGCTGTAGTGACCAACGCTTCGCTAGTAAGACCGAACAGTAATGCAAATTGGAATTATGGATGCTCAGGAATCTTGGGGCTCTTTATCCTGCTCTTCATAGTCACGGGAATCAAAAGTGACAATCTTGGAGGCGCAAGCTTCTTCGCAGTTCTTTTTGGTTTGGGTATTGTTTGGTTGATGAGAAGCGGAAGGCGGCGAGTAGAGTTGCGGCGTCAAGACTTCGAAGACCGTGTTCAGCGCGCCAACTCTGACTTAGCTAAGTCGCGCAAGAAGGTAATGGGGTTTCTTGAGCGCAACGGCTGGTACGCCCCTGCGCTTGATAAAGTCATCGCTGCTGCTGCTGAACTGGCAGAAAACTTCATCGAAGAACAAGAAGTTATTTTGGCAAAACGTAGAGACGCCAACAAGTTCATTGACGCTCCGCACTCGCCTAAACAAATCCAAGGACTTATGTCGGATGGTGCGACTAAGGCAGGTCCAAAAAAGATGGAACGCTTTAGTCCGCGAGACTATGAAATTTTCTGTGCTGGTTGGGTCGAATATTTAGGTGGCGAAAATGTGCGTGTAACGCAGCAAAGCGCAGACGGTGGGATAGACATCGTTTCCGACAACGAGGTTGCTCAGGTAAAGCTTCATGGCTCTCCAGTCTCAGTACAACCGATTCGCGAGTTGTTTGGAGTTTCTCAGTCGGTGTCTAAGACGCCTCTCTTCTTTACTTCAACTGGCTATACGCAGGCCGCGATTACATTCGCAGAGGCCAACGACGTTTTCCTCTTCATCGCAGACCCTGTGAACGAGGACCTAAAGGGTGTGACTGAAATTTCCCGAGCTCTCAAACGCACAGGTCTGACGTTAAATCGGGCTACGGATGATGTGCCGCTTGTTTTTGGGAATACTGAGGGCAACGCACATTCAGGAATAGATGGCTACGAAGATGGCCACGCTTCTGACGGTTACCTGAACAGATAGTTTTGGGTCAATCTGGTGGCAAGGCCTACCTCATCGCTCAAGCGCATTCTAAAAGCGATGAGGCGCCTTTGCCCCCTAACTCCATCGACTAAGCGCCTTTTACATACTTCGTAAGGCGAGACAGGGCATCATCCTGCATAGTCGGTGTGACGTGAGAATAAATATTCATCGTCGTCGAAATATTGCTGTGACCAAGCCGTTCCTGAACGACCTTCGCGTGAGCTCCAGATTCAAGCATCAAGGTTGCGTGTGTGTGACGTAGGCCCTTGATTGTTAGGGCTGATAACTCAGGGTGCACTTCTTGAGCCTTCTTGAGTGTCTTGCTCCAGCGGCCACCGACGTCTCCTGGATTTCTAACACTTCCATCGATGTTCCCAAAAACGTAGCAATCAGGCTGAACTGCGTTAAGACCTAAACGCGCTCGCAGCGTCTTGTGTTCCATCAAAACAGCAAGCGTTTCATCATTGACGCGAATGGAGCGATTCTTCTTAGTCTTAGTTGAGTTCTTGACTGTCTTTCTTAGGGCGGAATCGCTTGAACGACGAATTGCGAGGGTCTTGTTTTTGAAGTTGATATCCTGCCACTTCAACGCAACTCCTTCTCCGCGACGCATGCCAGTCCAGGCAAATACGTACCAAAGTGCGTGCAAGTCATCGTTGGAGGCGACATTCCAGTCAAGGAATGTCGCTAGCTCATCTGCGGTCCAAGTTTGAAGTTCTGTCTGCTGTTCCAAAATGTCTGCTCCTGTAGGTGCGTTAATTGCATGGGGGTTGTTGCGGGCGTGATTCACTGAAACCTTGCCGTCGTAAACGGCCGCTTGAAGTACCGAGCCAAGGACTATGTGAATCTTGTTAACTGAGTTGGCTGTGAGACCGAGGCCCTTGGTCAGGCGGCCTTGATTTCCAGATTTCTCAAGGTCGCGATAAAACTTGGCGATGGTTGAGGGGTAGATGTCTTTCAACTTCATTCGGCCCATGCGTGGCAGGACGTGAACTCGAAGAATTTTCGCGTAGCCTGCGCGAGTGGAATTTGCAATCTTCTTTGACTCCAACCAGGAAAGTGCATAATCACCAAGGAGGTCTGAGCTCGGTAGGGCAGCTTTGCCGTTGCGTGTGTTGAGGAGCGCTTCCTGCATTGATGTGTTGGCTGCCTTAGCAGTCAAAAAGCCACCCTTAGAGACCCGCTTACACTCCGAGCTACCTTCGTTTGGGTTAACTTTCACGGAGGCCTGCCAGCGGTATCTAACACCGACTTTAGTGTCGTAGGCGTAGATGCTTCCGTCGCCAATACGGCGAGCGCGAGGTGACGAGGTTTTAGAGGCCATTCTTCCCGCTCCAATCTGAACCTGTGAATAAGGCGATGAATGGTTCACGCAGGATTAGCACTCGACGACCAAGCATGATGTGCGGAATCTTGTTTTCACGAATGCCACGGCTGATTAGGCGTGGGTCGCAGTGCAAGGCAGTAGCCGCCTCGGTGCGTGTAATTACTGCCTCGGTTGAGAGCAGCAAATCTTCAAATGACATGTTGGTACTCCTTTTCTGAAATTCCTATTTATTAAGAACTTCTTAGTTTTGGTTTACTAGTACTCCCTTCGGAGGAGGTACTATTCAAAACTTTACAGAGCCGTTCGAAACTTGTCAATACCCATTTTGGAAGGGGTTCTAGTAGAGTGGAGCCATGGAATTCGTATTCAAGCTTGAATCTGCGAACGTAACTGACGGCGAGCGAGTTGATTTTGGCCCTTTCGACCACGAGACAGGTACACAGCAGTCGATACCCGTCAGCCTTACTCGTAAGGTCGTTTACCCCGACCTGGAGGTCTCAGCACTTGTCGTGTGTGTGTTCACGGGCGACAAGCTTGAGATTCAGAACATTACTGTCAGCCAGAATGGCAAATTCGTATCCACGAAAGTCCTTACCCAGCTGGCCTTACCTGCCGTAATTCGCGCAATTGCTATTGAGGTCATTCCGAATTCCCACCTGTGGGCACAAGTGAATGGTGAGCAGATGGGCAAGCCTGAGGGGCCAGCGTTCCTTGCGCAGGTCTATTGGTTTGAGCATGTGAGTTGGGGAAGTCCACGAGGCAGCATCATGAATTACATGAATTGGTCAAGAACAAACGCTAATTTTCATATCTCAAAAATCGCTCGCCAATTTGGGCTTCCAGGTTCCCACGCGCAAAGGCCAGCGAACTCGTCGAACTAGCTTGCTTCTAAATTTCGTCCTGGCTGAAATGAAAGACGGTAGCAGTCGTCAGTATCTTTATAGATGCGAACAACGTTGCTGCCAAAACTTTGCAGATGGTCCCTTTGAATGAAAGCCCCAGACGGCAGGCCTAGTTTTTTTCTAAAGTACTTCCCGAGTATTGAGTTATCACTCGGAGTTTCCAACGCCTTGTCGCCTTCTTGAGCAACGGTGCAGATGAAGGCCTCGCCATCATCAGTGATTACCTGAAAGTGCACGCCTTTTTCAGGAAAGAATTTCGCTTTGGCAATACCAGAGGGGATTGGTATGTAGGCCTGGTCTGGATTGCGACCCTCGCGTTGGCCCCAATTCAAGCCAGATTTTTGATGAACTTCACCTTGGTCTGAAGCACGACTCATGACAAGCGGAAGGTCAACGAATGCCGTTGCTGAAATTGAAGTTGTAGGTTCCTCAACTGAGAGTGAAGTGTGCACTTGTTCATCAAACAAGTCAATAAAGTCAGCAATGTCGGGACTCTTGTAGCTAATCCCTCCCCGCGAGGAAGCCATCACGTAGTCAAAGCCCGCAATTGGGTCCATTGGCAAACAAACTTCTTTGTGGCTCAAAGAAGCTTCTGAAATACCGAAGCCCATTTGTGTGTAGTTGCTAGACCCGAGATACGCTTCCATCGGACCAGAGTCATCACACCAGACATAGATTTTAGAATGGTTGGATGTGCCTCTAGTGCTCAGGCTGCAGTTGAAGGAACGGTTGCCAATCTGCCGAGGAATCGATTGAAGGCCGAGTAGCGTATTACGACTCAGTCCATCGCGACCTGACATTCCAATGTGCAGGTCAATCGACAAATCAATTGCGAGCTCTTTAGCGGCAATTTCGAAATGCTTTGTGACCATCGACGCTGAGGCGTATCCAGAGAGCACGAAAAGCTCTCTGGCTCCGCGTTTAGCTGGTTCAAGTAAAACTCTCTCAAAGAGATTTTCTGTAATCAGCTGGCTTGTGGGCATTATTTCGTTTGGTCTTTCAGCGCAGAATCAATGTATTTCTTCATGTTTGATTCAACCGATGGATAGCTCTGCCCTACAAGAGTCTTAAAGAGAGCCTCAAACACAACTTGGGCTCCGCGGACTGGGACAGCCATGCCCACTTGTTTGCGAACGCTTTCCTTGGTTCCTTCGAAGACAAAATCATCAGGGAATGTCTGGAGCCTTGCGCGTTCGCGGTTAGTTAGTGCGCGAGGTTCTTCATAGTGGTAAACATGCGTGCCGCCTCCACCTGAGCCAGTGACTGTGTAAGAAGGTTTGTCAGGGTGCAAGCGCTTGTAGATTTGGCTTATCTTTGCCCCCTTTACATTTAGTTGCAATTCAGCTGGAAGGTTTGCATTGAAAGCATTCTCTCCAGGCTTGATGTGCTTTAGCCGCTCAACGACTTGCGGAGCCTGCCGAGTAGGTTCATGGTTGGCCGCCGATTCTGAGATTCGTGGATTAGTCAACGCATTCTTAGATGAAGTGTCGATGTGGCTATACAGTTCGGGACTTGGAACCTTAAATTCCAAGTTCAAGTCTTTTCGAATGCCGACAATCAGAATTCGGTGACGAGCTTGAGGCAACCCATAGGTCTCAAATTTGTAAAGATGAGGAACCAAAACGTAGCCGCCGTGCTTTCCTGCCTTTGACAAGTCGCGCAGGATTGTCAAAAGGGCTGAGCCTTCGTTGCTACTTGAAAGCCCACCTACGTTTTCAGCTACAAACCACTTCGGGGAGTACTTGTTTAGAACGTCGACACCATAGGTGTACAGGGGGCCGAACGTTCCGTTCACGCCCTTTTTTTGACCAACTTGGCTGAAGTCGTTGCACGGGAAACCGAAAGCAAAGCCATCGACTGGGCCTAGTTTTGAAATCTTAAGGGTTCGTACGTCTTCGCAGAAAACAGAGTCATTTGAGGCTCCTGGAATGTTTTTGATGTAAGTCTCGCAGGTTGACTGGTCATAGTCATTTGCCCAAGCGTGTGAAACTGACACAGATTTGACTGCCTTCGCTGCCAAATGAGCCCCTAAGGCCATCCCGCCTGGGCCGCAAAAAAGTTCTCCAAGAGTAAAGTCAAGTTTGTTCACAAATCAAATCTACGTCAGGGCGCAGACAAAATAATGTCTGACACTAGTTTTAGACTGGGGTAGAACTTGCACAAGCGTCGAATAAGGGGATTTGGGGAATGACACAAGATTTTCGCTCAGAGGCGATTGCAAATGCATTAGCCGCGTACAGGGCAAATGGCTTAACACGCACCGAAACTATTGAGTATCGTGGCATTTCGCGCGACCTTGAGGTCGTCACCATCAACCCCGAGGTTCCTCTCCTTAATCCAGGAAACAGCAGACTTCGTGCTCAACTTCTAGAACACCCGCAGCATTCATTAGTTGAGACCAATCCAACTTCTCCAGATGCGCAAAAAGTTCTTGGAAGCCTGCTCTCTTCTACGGAGAAATTCGAGGAACTCAAGCGACAGCTTGTCGATTTTAAGCAACAAGAGCCTGGAATTATTAGCCGAGACGGGCTCCTAGTAAATGGAAACACTCGCCTAACTGCGATACGCGAACTCGGGCTAAAGGGTTTTGACGTCGCCGTACTTCCTGAAGATGCAACGAGTGACGATTTCTTCGACATCGAGATGTCACTTCAGCTTCGAAAGCTCGTTCACCAGGACTACACCTTCACCAATGAACTCCTCCTGGTCGATAGTCACCTGAGCCGAACTCAGAATGCACAAGCAACAATCAACGCTATGCAGTGGAAGCGTGACGGAAAAAAGAAGTTGCGTCTATACCAGGGCTATCTAGGTTTGATTCAGGAAATCCGAGCCATGAACCCCCACCTCAAATATGAATCATTCGATAAGCGGTCCGAATTTATTAAGAATTTGCATGACGAGTACACCAAGATTTCTGAACACTCTCCTATGGACGCGGAAAAGCTTAAGATGACTCGAATTATGGGGCTGTTCCTGGGTCTCAATAAAGATGAGATTCGCGAAACAGACGAATACTTCTTAGACGACGCAATTCTTCCAAACATCGAGGGTGACGAACTTGAACAAGTCTTTGCCCCCTACATGGCAGATAAAGACGAAGTTGATGTGCTCGACGAGTTAATGGATGAAAGCACTAAAGCGGCGGTGGACATCAAGAAAATGGTTTTAGATGTGGCGGCAAAGGTTATCGATGAAGAGGGCTCTATCAATGACGCTCTCGTCGAACAGCACTTCAAGAAACTGCACTCTAAATTCAGAAGCGGTGCCAGACAAAAGCGTGAGGACCGAATCAATTCTGATTTGCGCTCAGAGCCTATTGAATATCTCAAGGACGTTACGACCAGAATTCAAGAGCTCGCTGACCGAATTCCTATTCTTGTAAAAGATAAACAGTTCGACGCATCTAAATTCAAGTATCAGGCAACGAAAACCTCTAAAGCTATTTCGGCGCTCCAAGATGCCCTTAATCGGGCATTCGACGAGTAGAAGTTTTCGCAGACGCCAGGTATGCCTACCTTAAGGGTCTCTTTAGAGGATGACGACAGTGTTGTCATCGTCCCAAGCGATGACGTTTCCGCTGAAGAGTGGAGGGCGCTTGTTCTATTTTGGGCGAGAGACTTTGTGACTCCACTCGCCGTTAGACGACTAGATGTAACTATGACAACGTTCGTAGAAAAACTGTCGTGGCTCAAGGAAGTTTGGAAGCGTCAAGGTGGTAGCTATGAAATTTCTCCAGAGGTAATTAATCAAGCTAAGAAGTTCAAAGACGGCTCACAGGCATTTCGACTGTTAAGAACACAGGGCACCAAAAGACACAGTAATCAGACCGTAGAAGTCCCCAACTTGCTTGCCTCGCGACGACTTACACCTCGCCAACAAGAGAACATTCTCTACCTCCTTGACATGGAAAACGGTGCGAATTTTTCCGTGCCAGGAGCAGGAAAGACTCTTACCGCGCTGTGTGTTTGGCAGATTCTGAAGAGGCGAGGCGCTGTTGGGAAACTGCTCGTGGTCTGCCCGCGTTCCGCCTTCGAGGCTTGGCAAGATGAACCCGCAGATTCCTTCGGCCTAAAAGGCATTACGGAGGTCTATGCAGGAACAATTCTCGGCGAAAAGACCGAAATCTGTTTAGTTAACTACGAGCAGTTGGAAAATATGTCCCGATTGGGTTACCTCAAAAATTGGGTCGCACATAATTCAGCATCATTGGTCATCGATGAAGCGCACAGAATTAAAGCTGGTCGAAATTCTGTGCGTTGGAATGCCGTTCGAACATTGAGCACACTTGCAAAAAGAGTGGACATTCTTACTGGTACGCCCATGCCTCAAGGGCCTCAAGATTTGAAAGCTCTATTCTCGGCCGCTTGGCCGAAATTATCGAAGGCTGACTTAGACGAACGAACTTTGCCGTTGCTGTCGAGAAATACTGTTTTCGTGCGAACTACCAAAGGTGAACTAGAACTGCCACAGGCGGAGCTAGTCACTATTTCTGAAGAGCCAAGTGAGCTTCAGGGTGAAATCCTTAAAGCCCTGCAGGATAGATACGTTGGCATAAACTTCCTGTCGATTTCTGAAGCTAAAAATTTGGCCAAGCGCGGTAAAGCAGTTATGACCATGCTTGCTGCGGCTACTAACCCAGGGCTTCTCTCGGGTAGCAAAGACTTTTCTCACTATGAATTTGGATTCTCTTGGCCGCCAGTAGCCGTCACATCTGACAAGCAACTAACAGACCTGATAGACGAATATTTGAAGCACGAAGTGCCTTGGAAGTTTCGGTACGTAGCTCTTCGCGCTGAGGAATTAGCACAGGTAGGGGAGAAGGTGCTCGTCTGGTCTAACTTCATTGGCAATCTTGCATCACTCAAAGGTGTCTTAAAAAAATTCCAGCCTGCAGTTGTTTATGGAAATGTCACCCAGGAGGAGCGAGCTAAAGAACTCCATCGATTTAGAACCGACGCAAATTGCACCGTACTACTGTCGAATCCTCAAACTTTAGGAGAAGGCGTGAGCCTCCACCAGGTTTGCCATAACGAGATATTTGTCGATAGAAGTTATAACGCGGGTCTGTATCTTCAAGCAGTCGACAGAATCCACCGCCTAGGCCTTGCACCAGAACAGAAAACCACTGTCGAACTTCTAGTCTCAAAGGGAACTATCGATGAGCGAGTATCTGCTCGTTTGGCGACAAAAGTCACCGCATTGAGCAACTTTCTTCAGGATGAGCATCTGGTCAAAACTGCGATTCCACAGGGTGACGAACTTTCTCCTGAGGATGTACTGGGCTTGAACGATGATGACTTTGAAGACATAGCAAGTCACTGGAAGCCTTGAAATGCCGAATCGGTTAGTCAGCTATCTCGAAGTCATTCGAGCAGCGAAACGTAATGAGCACTTTGAAGATTTCAAAACTGGCGGACGCCTGGCTAGCGACATTAGAAGTGGCTACCAAGCAAGGATGGCCGCCTTTACAGAATTGCTGGACCAAGGGTTCGTAAACCTTGAAGGAGGGCTTTTAACGCTGGGGTCCCTCGCGCCCGAAACCTGGCTCTTGGACGGCCTAACGCAAGGCGAGGCAGAATCGTGGGAAATCTGCGATGCCTTCCCGCAAAAGGCACGTAAGTTCCAACCCGACCTGATGAACTTAGAGCAAATTGGTAGGGAAGGTGAAGATTTTGTAGTTGCTTGGTTGCAACAGAATTTGGAGCCAAGTCTAAAATCCGCCGTAGTTCACACTTCACTGACAGACGACACGGCTGGCTATGACATCGTGTCGCCGAGTATCAAATTGGACGGACGCATTTTGTTGGAGGTAAAGACAACCACTAGACCTGGAGAATACTTTATTTTTCACCTAAGTCGGAATGAATGGAACACGGCAAAACGGAATCCAAATTGGTATCTGGTTTTGGTTAGAAAAGTTCATAACCGCTACAGCATATTTGGTTACCTGAATAGCCAGAGTTTGGTCAGCTACTACCCAGACGATAGTCACAAAGATTTTCAATGGACGACCACAGTTGGGAAACTTAGCGCAGACGATTTGTTCGAGGGGATGCCTGGCTTCTAAAGCCAGCATTTAATTGACAAAGTAACAAACACTGCTACATTCGCCGCTGGATGCTTTGGGTCCCTCAGTTGGATGCTCCCGTTTTTCGAACTTTACCAAGTTGTTTCCAGGCATATCTTCAGCAGCCCTGTGGGGCCCGTAGGCGCGTTTTCCATTAACCTGGGTGCAATCACCCTTGTGGATAACTTCAGCGCTTCTATATATGTTCTGCGACTGTTAAGACATGTTGACTATTTGCCCCACATGCGATTTGTATCTAGTAGAAATAAGCATGGACCGAGGGCTCGCCTCGTACTTCTGTGAAAGGTGTGCTCAGGCAAACAGCCATATCTCCAAAATGTCAGACGCATTGCATAGCGTTACCTCAAAGGAGGGTGAATCTGTTGAAGGTTTGGAAAGTGGGTGCAACCCTAAGTGCCCTGACCAGCTGTATTGCGCTGATTACTCAGGCAGAGTTGACTTCGGCGAGCGCCCACTCTGAAGCCAATTCAAGCGATATCTGGTCTTTCGAAAGTTTCGAGCTTTCTTGGTTGGAGCCTTACCCAGATTGTGCCACTCATAATTCGTGTGTTTTTGTGGTGATTACTGAAACGGCCAGGTGCTTCAAAGACGTAGTCGTCAAGTTCACAATCTCTGATGAAGATGACCTTTTCTTGGGTACTCAGACCCAGGTCATAAACTCAAGGGACTTCTTTTCGGGTCAGTCTTACGAGATAGGCACAGATTCTGAAAATGTATCCTACTTTGCAATTGATGACGTGGCCTGCGGGGCTGGGCAAGACTCCACAGAGCATTACATTTGACAATTCGCGAGTCCCTGGCCCTCACTCTGGACTTGACTGAAGTCAAGAAAACGACTGTTCCCTTCGCATAAACAACAAACGTCGAGACGAGCACAGAGTGAGTGTCAGTTAGCCTGCCAAAGCGAGTCTGCAGGTTAGAGGATTATCGCCGACCAATCACGGTCAACTGTCATTTCGGCTTTAGTGATTATTGAATCGAGGATGCGCTGTCCCTGGTTAGAAGCAGTAGACACACTAAAGTTCATCTGTGTATTGAAACCGACCAAGTGCTTTATACCGCTAAATAAGTGATTTGAAACGATGCTTGCCACAGGTGTGCCAGGCATCTTGCGCTTCCAAAAACTTGAGCCAACTGGCTCGTTTTTATAGCCGCGAACATTTAGCTCCTGTGTCTGAGCCAAGCCACTGTATCCGCCGCCAGGCATCAAGGATATTTCTACCTCGCCAGGACTGTTGGGCGTCTGCGTGATTCTAGTTTCGACAACAAGCTCGTAGGTGGAGTCTGTCTTGACTACAAAGCGAGTTGTAAAGCTTAAGCCAGTCGCAATCAGTTCCGTGAAAAGGTTGAGAAACTTCACCTCCTCTCGATTCTCGAATGTGTCTGCTGGTAGCCAAGCTATCGGTAGTTTCTTATCGGTCATTTGATTCATCTTTCTTGTTAGTTGTTTCATTGATAATTGATTCCAGGGCGGGACCAATTAGGTCTCTATCGCGACTCGAAATCTTGTTGCTCAAGACTTTGAACGGCTCTAGGTTTTCAGGAGCACTGTGCTTCTTCGTTAGGTCGTAGCCACACTTACCTGCGTGATTAGTTAGGTTCTTCGCCACTCGTTCGATTGCGTAAAGCTCCTTTGATTCATCGGAAGCACCGAGCTTGATTCCTAAAATCGCACCAGCTTTACCAGCCTCTGAACGAGCGGCCGCATTTAGCGTTTTCTTAATGTGGGTATCAATCGCGTTCGAGTGGTCGATTAAGTGACCAGCGAGGTGCCAGTCTTCGATTACTAGATAGTCACGCCCTTCCAAAGCAGCTAACACGCAAGCTGTCTTTGCTCGCGTAAGTAGGGTGTGCGAGTGTCCGTGCTCGCGCAAGCCTTCGTTCGCAAGAAAGTCCTCTTCGGCGTGAGCGGCCTCCATTTCGGCCAACGCACGGAATTGAGGCGGCATGCTGTCGCCTCGACGTCCGAAATGTGGCATCTGGAATGGCGGCGGCATGGGTATGGAAGATGCAGTTTCATAGTCTGCACGTGCGTTTGGGTTGCTGGCATTTAGGTTTAGAAGGCGACTTGGCATGCCAGAAGCCATGGATGCATCGCTTCTGAACGGGTCGTTTTCTGGCTGGGCGTTGAAAACCGTAATAGCGCGGTATTGTCCAGCAGGAACTTCCTTGCCTTTGCCCCCAGCTAGGGTTCGACCTAGGTGGTCACCCGAGTACATGCTCAGGTAGGTGGCTTCTAGTGTGCTTGAGTTCTGTTGAGCCTTGCCCTTGTGAAATGAAATTTCATCATTGTAGAAGATGCGGCAGTGATTCGGATTTATCCACTCGTCTTTTGATACCTCTTTGCCTTCCTCATCTTTGACCTTTATGCGCACATAAAACGAGTCGGGAATAGCTTCGCCAGACCCTGCTTGCACGGGTGACGGGCAGCTCAAACCCAGGTCTTGAAAAACGAAATTATCTTGGGCAACTTTTCTAGCTGCCGATTTGCCGCCGCCCGTCGCTGCGCTCATAAGGAACAGCATGTTTAGTGACGCTTTTCCGACTTCGGTGACGTACGTGGTTTCATAACTAATTCGAGTAAGCATCCAAACCATCAGCCACCCCAAAATTGCATGCGGTGACTTGCGCGTCTTGCTAGCAACGAGCTTTATACGCTTTAGGAGCGGGCGTGAGTTCCAAAAGTCCTGCGCTGTGTAGGTCTTATCGGGATTCAGTTCTGGCATGGTAGAAAATCCTTTCCAGCGACGTACTTAATCGCGTTTGTCAGTTCAGTAATTGGGTCACCTTCGTTTGTGTAGCGAAGGTAGTGTTCGAGAATTAGGTCGAAAACTTGGCGTCCACCCAGCTCCCCTCGAACAAACTGGAGGTGGTTTAGCTTTCCAAGCAGCGAGAGAAGCTCGTCGTGACCGACGTGAGGATTAGTTCGGCTCTCAACCTCAATCAAAAACAAGTGCATTCCCAAAGTCATGTCCGATTCATCCAGAGCTTGAACCCAGTCATCGGCTGAACCTGAGTAGGACATGTGTGAATTGGTGGTTCCACGAAACGCAGTCTTTCCTCGGTTTAGGCCTGAAACTTTCCTCTTGGTGAGGAGCGGCTCGTACCATTCACGAGGCAACTGCGAAAGAGCAGATGGGTGCGGGGGTGAACACTCATTCCCTGCTTTGTCGTACCACTTGTATTCACTTCCTGTTTCTGGGTGAATTGACGGCCAAACGCAGGCGTATCGGTGGTGGTTTTGAATAAGTTCCACATCAGGGTATGGCTGTGTTTCAAATTCGATGCCTGGCTCTACCGCGAAAAAGTGAATTCGAGAAGGTTGGGATGCACCTCGCGACGTTGAGGAGTAGGTGGGAGGTAGGTCACCAATACGGACGATGTCTTCTAGAAGGTTGTCGTACCCCTTCTTCTGCTCCCAAGAACCGTCCTTGCGCTTCTTCCAGTAGTGGTCGACATCAATTCCGATAATTCCCACGGGCATCTTTAGCAGGCAGTTTCGGTCAGGAAATGATTCCTCCCACGAGTTCATCTGCGACGCTGAGGCAGAGCCATCGCGGCCAAAAACTTTGTAAATAACTTCAGCAGGTTTTTTTGAATCAGGGGAAGGCCTCGAGGGTGCAATCACGCCCCAACCCAAATTGCGATAGAGGCGTGACGCCTCGGCATAATTACTCATTATTTTCTCTCTTTGTTGTTCTGGCCACTTGGCCGATTGGCCAACGGTTTCGCGTAAACGTCGTTTCGCGCCAAAAGAACTAAAAAAGAAATAAATTATTCTTACTCTTTAGGCTGCAAAAGCGCCCCCACTGGCCACTGGCCAAAGTGGCCAAATGGCCAAACTCTGATTTGTTTAAGTGGTTGCAAATCCAGAAGAAAGAACCCTGATATAGTTAAGGGAACAGCTTCTGGGACGTATGGATGTACTGCCTGTATTCGGTTGTGATTTGAAGGCCCTGGGTGCAACCAGGGTCTTTTTATTTAGTTGGAACTCTTCTTGTCTCGGAGCCAACTTTCGAAATCCACGCGTGCCACCCAGTAGCGGCGACCAACTTTGAATGAACGTGGCCCTTCGCCTGTTCGGTTGTAGTGGTAAAGACTGCTGAGCGGCATACCTGTGTGGTCTGAAATCCATTTGAAATCGAGGTTTTCTGGCACCTGAACTCCTTTTATCTGTCGGTTAGTTTTCTAGTTGAAGCAGTTGTACTAATTAGATAGTACCACCTTCGCAGGTAGTCCTATAGAAAAACTTACGATGTTCGCTACGTGCGAAGTTTCAAAGTTGGTGTGCACGTTGATGTGCTTGCACCTTGGATGCAGGCTGCTTTTCAAAGCAGTTGAATGTGCCAAGCGAAAGCGCAAAGGTTTGCGAAAGTCCCGTAAATACAAGAGATGCACTTCGGAGTTAATAGGCGTTCAGAAGTTCGAATCCCTCACTAGCCACAAAACCCCAGCCCTCCACGGCTGGGGTTTTTACTTTAAGCGGCGTTCGCTTGCCGATAATAACGTTACGCGTTATTATCTACACATGATCTGCTCGTTTGCCAACTCAACCAGTGAAAAGGTGTGGTTGCGCGAGCGAGTCAAAACTCTGCCACCTGATGTGCAGAAAATCGCCCATCGAAAATTATTGATGATTGATGCAGCCGATTATGTGCGCGACTTATGGGTTCCGCCAGGCAACCGGCTCGAAGCGCTAACTGGCAATCGCAAAGGTCAGCACAGCATCCGCGTAAATGATCAATGGCGTATTTGCTTTACCTGGACCCAACTTGGGGCCGAAAATATTGAAATTGTTGACTACCACTAGAAAGGTCGAGAAATGAAAAAGGCACATGCGCCAATGCATCCAGGTGAAATTCTGCTTGAAGAATTTCTAAAGCCATTTGAGGTTTCGCAATATGAGCTTGCGAAAGTCGTTGGAGTTTCGGCGCGACGAATCAATGAAATTGTGCACGGAACGCGATCGATATCGCCCGATACCGCACTTCGGCTTGCCCGCGCCTTTGATGTAAGCGATCGATTCTGGTTGAATCTTCAGAACCGCTATGACCTTGAGGTGGCCTCTGAGAAAATGGATGATTCGTTAAGCAAGATCAAGCCGCTGCCGGCTGTTTTGGCACACCGCTAAGAAACACTTATCCCGTGAAAAAGGTGCTTATTTTGAAAGTGAGAGGCTAACTCGGTTTGCGCCGGTTTTGGTTATTTTGATGCCGGCAAACTCAATCGAGGTGTCAAACACAGCCCTTTTGTCTTGCCTAACGTAAGACCAAAAGTTCTTATCGGCACCGTTCGGGTCATTGTCATCTCGATAGTGAACACCATTTACGTTGACTCGATATGCTGTGAAACCAGGGCCCGAGGGCAGATTGCACTGCGTGCAAGAAGAAAAGTCTGAGAAGGGCCCGTTCGCCCTAAGCTCCAAAATCAAGAGCTGACTGTCATCTATGCGAATCATCAAAGACTCGGGTCGGGCACCAAAATTATCAATCGGATCGAGGGTCAGCAACAGAGGATTGCTTAAGTCGGAACGGTCGAGGCACAGAATTTCGTCTGAGCCGAACCAGCCATTGAGAAAAGCCTCCCAGCTTGTTATCGCTTTTGATGCTCCCCACTGATGGGTGGTGATGTAGTAATCGCTGCCATTCTCTGGTCCGTGTCCAACAAAACCTTGAAAGTGCAAAAACTCGTGGATGGCGTGATCCCAGATTTTCGATCGGTCAGAAATGGCACCCACGCCGCCGCCCATCTCGCCATAGGCCGAGACCGTGATCTGGCCTTCATTGGTCGCAACGGTCGCACGGTGCGCATAG
Organism: Rhodoluna sp.; assembly: GCA_024641985.1. Lineage (GTDB taxonomy): Bacteria > Actinomycetota > Actinomycetes > Actinomycetales > Microbacteriaceae > Rhodoluna. The sequence goes on from JAHEBZ010000006.1 coordinate 73,928, forward strand.
ATTGTGGATCCGAATAGTTTTTCTGCCTCATAGGGGAAAACAAAATATGCGATGTCGGTTTCCGAGAAATCGTAGGCTGCATCGGCAAGGCTTACGAGTTGTTGCAGAGCATCCTGCCGGGATTGCTTCTGTTCTTTCGCGCCTTTCTGGCATTCCACGCAGGTATACCAGTCGGCTCCCTTCGGGGCACGGAGCCAAGAGTCTGCTTTCAATTGAACCTTGTAGGTCAATTTTCCCCGGCTAAAGAACTTGCCCCACTGCTCAATCTTGGAGACATCATCGCGATAAAGCTCCTCGGGGCTTCCCTTACCAATAGCGTTCGCAAAGTCGACCGGGATGATTGCAATTCCAACTTCTCCCGTTGCCGGAACGGTTTGCCGAGCCGGAAACCCTTTTGCCCCGGCACCCGCAAAGTTAGCCGTTTCTTTCAGCTGGCAGGTTTCGAGTGGCTTCGCAAATGCGAGTGCCGTATCGATTGGCACCGCGGTCGAAGGAGCGGGTTCCGCAACTTTGCGAACGACCTCGCAAGCGATGAAATCACCGTCGAAGTCGAGCTTCTTGTTCTTGTCAAAAACAGGTGCGTTTACTGCAGGCGTATAGATTGCTTGCGTGCCACGATTCTTAGGCTTTGCTTTAGCTGAGACCCCATACTTATAAACCTGGTTGAGGGCCGCGCAATTTTTGTAAACTTTTGGCGCTGCCGCAGCTCCGGAGTTCGCCGAAACGGTTAACGCGACGAGTAACAGAGCCAACAACCCCGATCCGAAACGAAACTTTTTCAACAACATCGCCATCGGTTTCCCCCACCATCTCGAGCCATTCAAAGTTCGACTTTCAGTTTAGGGCTAGTCTCGAGCTGCATCTGTTGCCAATATTTTCGGCCAGTGTGAGAGGCTCTCGAGGCCTGGAATTTACCAATTAAGCGGTAGCCTTAACCTGCTAACTTTCGACGCAGAAACTGGAGACTTTGCAAGCCGTGAACGACTCAACCATTTTTTACACCTACACCGACGAAGCTCCAGCGCTAGCAACCGCATCGTTCCTGCCGATTGTTCAGTCATTCGCCTCTGCGGCCGATGTGCACATCGAGACACGC
>JAHEBZ010000004.1 GCA_024641985.1 Rhodoluna sp.
ACGCTTAGGTTGGCGCGAACCACTCCATCGAGCCTGCGTTGGCGACGGCCCACAAACGCTGGTGCTTCGTGGCCAAGGCTGCGCCCCTCGCCCTTGATGACCAATTTGCCGCCATCGATGGTGGCAAAGTTGCTTGCCAAGCGCCTAATCGACAACCATTCGCCGCCAAGCTGGGGTGCCGAAAAATCATCGCGAAACTCTGGTGCCGGCAAAACATCGTTGAGTTCAATCGGCTCAACGATCGGCCAGCCGTCTTGCCAAGTTACATTGCTGGCAAAGGTTTCGCGGCCAAGCGAAGAGAACGCCCGGGTCATGCCGCGGGTGCGCATGCCGAGGCAAAACACGGCCCACTCGCCATCGGGGGTTTGCACCAAGTCGCCGTGGCCGGTGTTTTGAACCGGGCGAGCGGTGCTGCGGGCACTCAAAATTGGGTTGTGCGGCGCGCCTTCAAAAGGCCCCTCCGGTGATGAACCGCGGGCAATAGAGATTCCGTGGCCGCGTTCGGTGCCGCCTTCGGCGATCATTAGATACCAAACGCCGTCGATCTCATATAGGTGCGGAGCCTCGGGGAACATCAGCCCGGTGCCCTTCCACATGTTGCGCGGTTCTTCGAGCTTCTTGCCAGTTTCGAGATCGATGCGAACCTGCTGAATGCCCAGGTGCTTGCCCATCTCTTCGCCGTGCAAAATGAGCCCCGAGAATGTCATGTAGCAAACGCCGTTTGAATCCCAGGCTAGATCTGGGTCGATGCCGTCGATGTCGGTAACGATGCCATCAGACCAAGGCCCCTCCGGTTTTTCGGCCGTGAAAATCATGGTTCCGCGGCCCATTGCATCGGTGATCACAACATAAAAAATGCCATCGTGATGACGAATTGTTGGCGCCCAAGCGCCACCACCGGTTGGCACGCCGGCCATTTGCAATTGCCCCTCGCGGGTCATCACGTGGCCGATCAGCGCCCAATCAACCAGGTTCTTTGAGTGATAAATAGGAACGCCGGGCAGATATTCGAAGGTTGAGGTGGCCAAATAATAATCTTCGCCAACCCGAACAATCGATGGGTCTGGGTTAAAACCGGGGATTGCCGGGTTAGCAAGTTTTAGCAATTTAGCCCATCACTACGTTGAATGAAACCGGAAGGTCGTTCACGCTTGAACCGATGTGCAATGTGAATTCACCGGCTTCGAAGTTCCAACCATTGTTGTAGTCGGCAAACTCGCGACCCCGAATGGTGATCGAGGCTGAAGTGGTTTCACCAGCAGCGGCGTGAACCTCGGCAAAACCAACCAACCAACGAACTGGGCGATCAACCGATGAGTTTTTGCGCTCGGCATAAACCTGCACAACGTGCTTGCCAGCACGGTCGCCGGTGTTCTTAACCTCAACCGAAAGTTCGAGGTTTTTGGTTTCTGAGACCTGGTTTCCGCCGGCAACCCCCACGATCTGCCAAGTGGTGTAACCAAGCCCATAGCCAAAGTCATAGGCAGGCTTTGCCCCGGCCTTTAACCAAGCACGGTAGCCGATGTGGATACCCTCTTCGTAGATGACCTGGTGGTTTGCATCGGGGGTGCAGTTTAGAACTGGCACCGAACCCTCGGTTGCAGGCCAAGTGGTCGGAAGGCGACCACCGGGTTCTGCTGCGCCGGTAAGCATGTCGACAAGCGCGTTGCCCATTTGTTCGCCACCGAAATAGCTGACCAAAACGGCCTTAACCTCTTTGCGCCAAGGCATTAGAACCGGTGAACCCGAGTTCACGATCACGATGGTGTTTGGGTTTGCCGCAACTACGGCAGAAACTAGTTCATCTTGGCGGCCAGGCAACTTTAGATCTTTGCGGTCAAAGCCTTCAGATTCAACCTGTGCGTTGGTGCCAACCACAACAATGGCCAACTCGGCAGCCTTGGCGGCTGCCACGGCCTCTGCAATTAGCGCCTCTTCGTTTGAGCGGTCGGTTTCAAAGCCAAACACAAAGTTCTGCGCCGAAAGCGCAAGGCCCTCACGGTCAGCCAGATCAATGTTGATTTCAAGCGAAACCGGCTTGCCAGCCACAAAGTCGATAGCCGACGAGGTGTATGGCGGGTCCATCAGTGCGGTGAACACATCCGAGGTTTCGGGGGTTAGTTTGGCGTCAAGCACCGAGGTGCCGTCGATAGCAATTTTGACCGGCTGAACCGAAGCAAAACCAAACAACGCCGTTTCTGAAGCAACTGGCGTGTAGGTGGTGCGCAAGCGAAGCGAAGCAGCGGTTTCGACCGGCGCTTGGCTGCCCAGCCAGGTGAGCGTGCTGGCAAGGCGCTCTTCGGTGAAGATAACCTGGCCTGCCGCGTCGAGGAATTCGACATGAACACCAGCATTGCCGGTAATCGGGTTTACCAATTGAGTCTTGGCCAGTTCGCCGATTCCGCGCTGAACAACAGCGCCAACCGAGTAGGTTAGCTTGTCGCCGAGCAACTCTTGCAAGGCATCGATAGGGGTAACCACAAACTCGGGCAGAGTGGTGGCCGAGCCGCCACCCTGGGTGCGAGCAGCTTTGGCATTGTGGCCAATTAGGGCAACGCTGCCCTTTTGAGCTAGGTCGGTGATCGGCAGAATGCCATCGTTCTCAAGCAGCACGGCACCCTCGGTTGCAGCACGGCGAGCAAATGCTCGGCCCTCTGCCCCGATGTTGTTGTGGCGCGCCGGCTGAGCCGGGGTTTCGCCATCGGCACCAATTGCGCCAACGCGAACAGCAAGCAAAATCAAACGAGCAATCTTGCGATCGATGGTTGATTCGGCAATCTCACCGCTGCGAACGGCAGCAACCAGGGCATCGCCCCATGGGCCAATCGGGCCAGGCATAACAAGGTCTTGCTCGGCTTTTGCACTCTCAAGCGATCGAACCGCAGTCCAGTCACTGATTACCACACCGTCGAATCCCCATTCGGTGCGCAGTGGAGTGTTGAGCAAGTCATTTTCGGTTGCCGTGGTTCCGTTGATCTGGTTATAAGAACTCATGATCGTCCAGGCACCACCTTCGGTGACGGCGTCCTCGAAAGGGCGCAAGTAGAGCTCGCGCAGGGTGCGCTCGTCAACTACCACGTCTACGGTGTAGCGGTCGGTTTCAAAATCGTTGGCAACGTAGTGCTTTGGGCAAGCCGCCTTGCCCAGGCTCTGCATTCCCTTGGTATAAGAAGTAGCAAGAGCGCCGGTAAGCATGGCATCTTCGCTGAGGCATTCGAAGTGGCGGCCACCAAGTGGGCTGCGGTGCAAGTTGATGGTTGGGCCAAGCACAACGTCAACACCCTTTCGGGCAGCTTCGCGAGCCAGCGTGCGGCCATATTCGGCAGCAAGCTCGTGGCTCCAAGATGATCCAAGCGCCGTTGCGCTAGGCAGGTTCAAAGAGTTGTCGCGCTCATCCCAAAACTCGCCGCGAACACCCGATGGGCCATCCGACATCAACATGTTGCGAAGCCCGATTGACTCGAGTGGAACCGAGTTCCAGAAATCGCGGCCGGTTAGCAGCGAAACCTTTTCTTCGAGGGTTAGTTTTGCGGTTAGCTCGTCTACTTTGGCGGCTAGGTTTGACATTTGACTTCGATTCTTTTGGTGGGTTTGAAGAAATTGCTTAGATCAGGCCGGCGGCCATCATGCGGCGGCGCTCTTCGCGACGCGCAGTTTGCTCTACCGGGTTTGGCACCGGCGCGGCCATCATGAGGCGCTTGGTGTATGGGTGCTGTGGGTTTTGGGTAACCTGCTCGCCCTGACCCCACTCGACAATCTCGCCCTGATACATCACGGCAACACGGTGGCTGAGGTGGCGAACCACTGCGAGGTCGTGCGAGATGAACAGGTAGGCCACGTTGGTGCGCTCTTGAATCTCTAGAAAAAGATCTAGAACTTTGGCCTGGGTGGTTAGGTCGAGAGCAGAAACCGGCTCGTCACACACAATCAGCTTTGGATCTAGTGCCAGTGCGCGGGCAATTGCAATGCGCTGGCGCTGACCTCCCGAAAACTCGCGTGGTCGGCGTTCGGCCGCATCGGCAGGCAAGCCAACCGAGTCAAGCAATTCACGAACTCGCTTGTTTGCATCGGCCTTTGACCAGTTGCGAACCAGCATTGGCTCGGTCAAGATCTGCTCGATCGACATCGATGGGTTTAGCGAAGAATATGGGTCTTGAAAAACTACCTGGATGTCTCGAGCCAGCTCGGCTCGCTCGGCACGCGAGGCATGAGCGATTTCGCGGCCCTCGAGAGTGATTGAGCCGCCGGTAACCGGGGCCAAGCCAAGCACCGCACGACCAAGGGTGGTCTTGCCAGAGCCAGACTCACCAACCAGGCCAACGCATTCGCCTGGGCGAATGTCGAGCGAAACGCCCTTTAGCGCCTTGAAGTCTTTTTTTAGACCCTTGCCCTTATAGGTAACTTCTACGTTTTCGATATTTAGCAACGACATAATTAGTTGCCTTTCGGTGCGATGTATGCGCCACGTGCGGGGCCACCCTCAAGGATGGAATCGAGCAGCGACTGAGTGTAAGGGTGCTGGGCGTTCTGGAAAATCTCGAGAACTGGGCCGGCTTCAAGAATTCGACCCTCTTGCATCACGTTGATGTAGTCACAAAGGTCGGCAACAACACCAAAGTTGTGAGTGACCATTAGCAATGCGGTGTTGGTCTCTTTTTGAAGATCGCGAAGCAGGTCAAGAACCTCGGCCTGAACCGTCACGTCGAGAGCCGTGGTTGGCTCGTCGGCGATGATCAGATCTGGGTCACAAGAAACGGCTCCGGCAATAAGCACGCGCTGTGCCTGACCGCCCGAAATCTCATGCGGATACTTCTTCATGGTCAGCTCTGGGTTTGGAATTCCGACGCGAGTCAACAACGCAATCGCCTTAGCCTTAGCTTCTGATTTGCTGAGGCCTAGCACCTTCATCATTGGCTCAACCAACTGGCTGCCAATGGTGAACGATGGGTCTAGGTTGCTCATTGGCTCTTGCGGAATGTAGCTGATGCGGCCACCGCGAATTTGGTCGTATTCGCGCGCCGAAGCGCCAACCAACTCTTTGCCATCGAAGACAATAGAGCCGGCCACAACTCGACCGCCTGCCGGAAGCAGACCCAAAACCGCGAATGCGGTTTGAGTTTTGCCCGAACCAGACTCGCCAATTAGGCCAACAACTTCGCCGCGGTTCACGGTGAGATTCACATTGTGAACCACCTGCTTTACGCCACCTTGACCATTTGGATATCCAACGGCAAGTTTTGAAACCGAGATCAGCGCATCGTTTGTGCGGCTTGGAGCCGCGTGAACGATAGTGGCAACCTCGGCGGCATCATCGGCCAATTGGGCGGCGGTTTTGCCGAGGCCCTTGATCTTTTTGACTCGAGGCCCGGTGCGCTCTAGTTCGTCGCGAACCGTGTTAGCAAAAATGACTAGCGAGATGGTAACCAGCGCGATGGTTGCGCTTGGCCAAACAAGCAGACCCGGTGCGTCATAAATTTGACGGAAGGCATCGTTCAACATGGCGCCCCAGCTTGGGGTGTCTTTGTCGCCAAGGCCCAAGAACTCGATGCCCGATTGAATTGCGATTGCAATCGAGGCGATGATTGCCGTTTGAATAATGATTGGTGCACGAACCACACCAAGAATGTGACGAGCAATGATGCGCAGATCGCTTAGGCCCGAAACACGAGCAGCGTCTACATAAAGCTCGTTGCGAACACCGCGCACGGTTGTATAAACCAATCGGTAATAGGCAGGTGAAAGCAGCACACCAAAGATGGCCATGGCGCCCCACATGGTTGGGCCAATTACCGCCATTGCGGCAAGCAACACAACCAAGCCAGGCAGAGCCATCAGGATCGATGTCATCCAAGATGCAATTGCATCAAACCAGCCACCAAAATAACCAGCGATTAGACCGCCGACCACACCAATGGCAAGCGCAACAACCACTGCCAGAGCAGCGGTTTCGAGGCTGAACTGAGTTGAGAAGGCCAAGCGAGTAAACACATCGCGGCCGGCACTGTCGGTGCCAAACCAGTGCGCCGCACTTGGGCCACCAAGCACCGAATAAACGTCTGGTTCGTTTGGATCCCAGGCGCTAACCAGCGGTGCAAAAACGCCAAACAGAACGATGGCAAAAACAAAGCCAGCCGACATCCATCCGCTTGGGTTCTTAAGAACCTTTCGGGCAAGCCCTTCTCGTTTGATAGTCGTGTTACTCATGAAAGACGCACCTTTGGGTTTAGAGCAGCTGAAAGAAGATCGATGATTAGGTTGACCACGATTACAACCAGAGCGGTCACAACCACCAAGCCCATAACTGCTGGGATGTCGCTAACCGCGGTTGAGCTAACCGCATAGGGGCCAAGGCCCGGAATAGCAAAGATTTGCTCTACCAAGACCGAACCGCCAAGCATGCCCACAAACTGCACACCCAAGATCGAAAGAGCTGGGCCGCCGGCGTTGCGCAGAACGTGCTTGTAGACGACTCGGTTGAAGCTGAGGCCCCTGGCACGAAGGGTGCGAACGTAATCCATGTTGATTGCATCTGTAACCGAACCGCGCACCTGTTGTGCCACGGCGGCAAGTGCACTTAGCGCCAAGGCTGCAACCGGCAGAGTGATCGATTTTGCCCACTCGCTTGGGTTCTCAGAAAAGTCGGTGTAGCCGACCGCGTTGAAAATTGGAATTTGGATTGCAAAGAGTGTGACCAAGAAAAAGGCGACCAAGAAGCCCGGCACGGCAAAACCAATGAGGCCCAAAAACTGAACAATGCGGTCAACAAAGCCACCGTGAATTGCGGCTAGCGTGCCAAGCACGATTGCAATAATTGCGGCCACCAAAGTGGTGAGAGCAACGATGGTGAGGGTCACGCCCAAGCGTGGAAACAGAACTTCGTTAACTGTTTCGGGCATCGACCAAGATGCACCAAAGTCGAGGCGAACAGCACCCGAAAGCCAGGTTAGAAACTGTTCGATGAAAGGTCGGTTTAAGCCGAGTTGCTCGTTAAGCTCGTTGATTTGCTCGGGAGTTGCCTCAAGACCGAGAATCAAGCGAGCAACGTTGCCGGCGCCGATGTAAAGCAGAAAGTAGGCAAGGAAGCTAACGGCAACCATCATTACGATGCCGTTGAAGACGCGCCTAAGCGTGAAATTTAGCAATTGGGGATCCGTTCGGATTTGGCCGGGGCCGGTGTGCTGTGGTGTTTGGTTTAGAACGGAGGGCTGGGAGTTTTAATCCCCAGCCCTCCGGCACTGCTATTTCAGTTCTTTACTTGATGTTGTAAAGGAACGGAATGATGTTTCCAGCCTGAGCCGACTTCACAACGATGCCCTTGTAGGCGAAGTTGCTCTGAAGTGCATACCAAGGGCAGAACCAAGCGTTGTTAACAAGCTCGGTGTTGATTGCCTTTAGGATTGCTGGCTGCTTTGCTGCCGATGCCTTAGCGAAGTCGGCGATCAACTTGGTGACGGTTGCCTCTTCGTAGTTGTCGGTGTTGAAAGTTGCACCCTTGGTGATCATGAAGTTCAAGAACTGCCATGAGTTGCCGGCACGCTCGAACTGCATTAGGTAAGCGTCATACTTGCCGCCAAGGATGTTTGAGATGAAGGTACCGCCGGTCTCTTCGATCTCTTTAACAGTCACGCCAATTTTGCCAAGCTGTGCCTTGATGATGCTGTAAACAGCCTCGCCAAAGTAAGGTGCGAAGGTTGGCATGGTGATGGTGCAACCGTTAGGGAATGATGACTTAGCCATCAAAGCCTTGGCAGCATCGATGCTGTAGGCATACTTCTTGTCGAAAGCGGTGTCGTAACCCTTGCTTGCGGTTGAGAAGTACTGGGTGGTTACCTTGCCGAAACCGTTGTCAAGGCTCTGAAGCATTGCAGCGCGGTCGAAAGCGGTGTTGATTGCACGACGAACGTTTACGTCAGAGATACAGCTCTTTGAACCTGAGCGGCTCGAGAAGTAGATACCCTTTGCGTCTACATAACCAGAAGCCATCTTTAGGCCAGCAGCCTTAAGAGTGTTAACGGTTGTAGTGGTTACGTTTCCACCCTGAATAGCGCCCGACTTTAGAGCGTTGGTCATAGCGGTGGTGTCTTCGTAGATGCTGATTACAAGAGCGTCATACTTGCGGTTTGCCTTGTTCCAGTAGTTTGGGTTGGCGGTGTAGACATACTTTGAGCCGGCGCGAGTCTTGGCCTTGTCAAGGATGTATGGGCCTGAACCGATTGGGCTGGTGGCAGCAGATGCCTTGCCAATGTTGCTAGGTGCACCAACGGTGCCAGCGGTGTTGGCTAGGTAGTCAAGAAGTGCTGGGTCGGCAGCCTTTAGACCAAGAATAACGTTATTGCCATCGGCTACAACCTGCTTTACAGAAGCTAGGTAGTTAGCGGTTGGGCCATTCTTGTCGCGGTTCGCGATGATGTTCTTTACAACGGCAGCAGCGTTAAGCGCGGTGCCATCGGTGAACTTTACGCCGGTGCGAATGGTGAGGGTTAGCTGGGTCTGAAGTGCGTTGTATGACCACTTGGTGGCAAGACCGGCCTTTAGGGTGCCGTCTTCAGCCTTTACCAAAAGGCTGTCATAAACAGCCTGGTAGAACCAAGCGCGGTTGCCATATTCTGCCTGGTCAGCTGCAAGGCTAACTGGCTTGGCGATTGCACCTAGTGAGAGGGTCTTGCCAGCAGCGCCTGCGCCTGTGACAGATCCCATTGCAAGCGCAGCAGCAATTGCTACAGCTGCGAGAGCCTTGAATGACTTCATTTTGTCTCCTGAATGGATATGTGCCACAAACCCCGATGATTTATGGTTATCGCTAACATAATGGAAATAACTTAGTCATCACTAAGTTTTTTTGAAAAGATGCAAAACCGTTATCGATTCGTTTTGTAACGAAACGGTCTCGGTGACGGGGTTGCCAAGATAGTGTGCCACCCTGTAAACGCTCGACAAATATCAAGGAAGAATTATGGCCAGACCACGCGGTGATCAGCAGATGACAGAAGCCCGTCGCCAATCGATTCTTGTAAGCGCTTTCAATGTTTTTGCAAAATCGGGCTTCAGGGGCAGCTCTGTTAAGCAGGTAGCCGAGCTCGAGGGCATCAGCGAGGCCGGTGTTTTGCACCACTTCAAGACAAAAGGTCAGCTGCTAATTTCGGTGCTCGAATACCGTGATCGAGTCACCCAATTTGACCAACCGGGCGAACAAGCCACCGGAAAAATCTTTATTGAAGGCTGGCTAAATCTGATTAGCCAAAACATGCAAAACAAAGGCATCGTCGAATTGTTCTGCATTCTCTCGGCCGAGGCTACCGCCGAAGACCACCCGGCCCACCAATATTTTCAAGACCGCTACAAGTTTGTTCGAGATCTGACTGGCCAATATTTTGCCATCTTGAAAACCGAAGGAAAGCTGCGTGACGGGCTTGACCCTGCTGTGGCGGCAAGCGCTCTGATTGCTGCAGCCGATGGCTATCAGGTGCAGTGGCTATTAGACCCAACCTGGAACATGCTCGAGGGTCACAAAACTTTCTTTAGAAGCGTGCTCAAAGCCGAACACCACGACATGGTTTAGCTTTATCGGCTTCGACGCTTGTGGCCTGAGGTCGCTAATTTGAAGTGCTGGCTCGAACCACTAGCTCGGGTTGATACGTGATTTGGCGGTGCTTGTGGCTTGAGGCGCTCTCGATTTCTTCGACTAAAAGTTCGACCGCGGTTGAGCCAAGCAACGCGGCCGGTTGGCGAATCGAACTAAGCGGCACAATGGCGGCCTCGGCGAATGCGATGTCGTCGTAGCCAATCACCGCAATATCGCCCGGAACCTGCACCTGAGATTTGAACATGAACGCTTGAAGCAAGCCAACCGCAAGCAAGTCGTTTGCCGCAAAAATTGCATCTGGCCATTCTGATTTGGGCAATGCGGCTATTTTGTCGCCCACCTCACGACCGGCAAGAACCGAGAGTGCGGTGGTTTTGAAGTGCTCGATTGTGGCCGTGCCCTCAAAGGTCTTTACCGCCTGAGTTGCCCCGGCGAGGCGGTCGGCCACCTGCTGAAAATCGAGCGGCCCGCCAACAAATAGAAGCTTCTTTCTTCCGAGCGAAAGCAAGTGTTCGGCGGCAAGCCGGCCGCCGGCAAAGTCGTCTACCGAAATCGAGCAACCAATGGCCGCATCAATATGCCGATCTACCACTACAACGTTTGTGCCACGGGCACGAAGCGTTGCCACCGTTTCGGTGGCTGCATCGACCGGCGAGATGATGATGCCACCCACCCGCTGTTCATCGAAGAGCGAAACATAGCGAGATTCGCGCCGAAGATCATCAGAGCTATTGCCCAAAATAATTGAATAACCTTCTTGGGCCGCGGCATCTTCGGCACCGCGGGCAAGCACACTAAAGAACGGGTTGGCAATGTCGAGAACAACCATGCCCAGGGTTTTGCTGCGACCCGCCTTAAGTTGGCGGGCGGCATCGTTGCGCACAAAACCCAGCTGTTCAATGGCTTTGGTTACTCGCAAAACGGTTTCTGCCCTAACCCGATCGGGGTTGTTTAGCACATTCGAAACGGTGCCGAGCGAAACACCTGCAAGACGCGCAACATCTTGGATGCTCGGACGAGGCTTCTTTGCTGTCGGCATGCGTTCACTTTCTATAACGATTCAATCCTATTGACCAAAACGTTTTGCATCGCGATGAAAAAGCCTTTATTCTTGTATTGAAACGCTTCAATTTATCGATTACAACGGAGTATTCCCATGTCTGTGGACACCGCGAAACTTTTCGCTCAGCTAGACCAGCAAGCCATCGAATTGCCATCCTGGGCCTTCGGCAATTCGGGCACCCGCTTTCGGGTTTTCCCATCGGCAGGCGTTCCGCGTGACCCCTTCGAAAAGATTGAGGATGCCGCCCAGGTACACAAATATTCGGGCATCGCGCCAAGCGTTGCACTGCACATCCCCTGGGACAAGGTCGATTCGTATTCAGAGCTTCGCGCGCACGCCGAAGGCCTTGGGGTAAAGCTTGGAACCATAAACTCGAACACTTTTCAGGATGAGGACTACAAGTTCGGCAGCATCACGCATTCGAACCCGGTAATTCGTCAGAAGGCCATCGACCACCACTTTGACTGCATCGACATCATGCACGAGACGGGCTCGCGCGACCTCAAAATTTGGCTCGCCGACGGCACCAACTACCCTGGCCAAGATGACATTCGCGGTCGCCAAGATCGCCTTGCCGACTCACTCGAAAAAATCTATGCGCGCATCGGTGAAAACCAACGCCTCGTGCTCGAATACAAGTTCTTCGAGCCAGCTTTTTATCACACCGATGTTCCCGACTGGGGCACCGCCTATGCACAGGTGGCTGCACTCGGCGAGCGCGCTTCGGTTTGCCTCGACACCGGCCACCACGCCCCCGGCACCAACATCGAGTTCATCGTTGCTCAGCTGCTTCGCCTTGGCAAGCTTGGCTCGTTCGATTTCAATTCGCGTTTCTATGCCGACGACGACCTTATCGTTGGCGCAGCCGATCCCTTCCAGCTGTTCCGCATCATGTATGAAGTGATTCGCGGCGGCGGTTATGGCAACGATTCTGACGTGGCATTCATGCTCGACCAGTGCCACAACATCGAAGACAAAATTCCGGGCCAAATTCGCTCGGTGCTCAACGTGCAGGCCATGACAGCTCGTGCCCTTGCCGTAGACACCAAGGCCCTCAACGAGGCGCAACTTGCCGGTGACGTTTTGGCCGCAAACGACATCTTTATGGACGCCTTCTATACCGATGTTCGCCCAACTCTGGCAGCATGGCGCGAATCGAAGGGTTTGAACCCAGACCCAATTAAGGCTTTCAATAACTCTGGCTATCTAAAGCAAATAGCCGAAACTCGTGTTGGTGGCCAGCAGGCCGGATGGGGTGCATAACCATGGCGTCACTTAAAAAGAACAAAGAACTCTTGAACCTGATCACCCGATCAAATCGCTTGGGTTCGAACCCAAAGAACACCAACTATGCCGGTGGCAACACCTCGGCCAAAGGTGTCGAAATCGACCCATCAACCGGCAAGCCAATCAACCTGCTTTGGGTTAAAGGCTCTGGCGGCGATCTTGGCACCCTAACCGAGGCTGGTCTTGCAGTTCTTGAACTCGACCGCGTTCGCGCACTCATCGATGTTTACCCTGGTGTAGAACGCGAAGACGAAATGGTTGCGGCGTTCGACTACTGCCTTCACGGCCGTGGCGGCGCTGCGCCATCAATCGACACCGCAATGCACGCGCTGGTAGATGCAGCACACGTTGATCACCTGCACCCCGACAGCGGCATTGCCATTGCAACCGCCAAGGATGGCGAAAAACTTACCAAGAAGATTTTTGGCGACAAGGTTGCCTGGGTTGATTGGCGCCGCCCTGGTTTTCAACTTGGCCTCGACATCGCTGCAATCAAAGCGGCAAACCCTCAGGCAATTGGCTGCATCCTTGGTGGGCACGGCATTACCGCCTGGGGTGAAACCAGCGCAGCCGCCGAAAACAACTCGAACTTCATCATCAAAACTGCCGAGACCTTCATTGCAAAGAACGGCAAAAAGAACCCATTCGGCGATAAGGTTGCCGGCTATGAGGCCCTAAAACCAAAGGCGCGTTTAGCCAAGGCGGCAGCAATTGCGCCTTTCATCCGCGGTTTGGCATCAACCGACAAACCAATGGTTGGCCACTTCACCGATGCACCTGCCGTGCTCGACTTTTTGGGCAGCGCGAAGCTTAAGAAACTTGCGGCTCTTGGCACCAGTTGCCCCGACCACTTCTTGCGCACCAAGGTAAAGCCAATGGTTCTTGATTTGCCGGCCGATGCCGACATCGAAAAGGTTAAGGCTCGCTTGGTTAAGCTGCACGAGCAATACCGCAAAGACTATGAGGCTTATTACTCAAAGCACAAGAGCAAGAACTCGCCTGCAATGCGCGGCGCCGACCCTGCGATTGTTTTGGTGCCGGGCGTTGGCATGTTCTCGTTTGGAGCCAACAAGCAAACCGCTCGAGTTGCCGGTGAGTTCTATCAAAACGCCATCAATGTGATGCGCGGCGCCGAGTCGATCTCTACCTACAGCCCAATCAGCGATGCCGAAAAGTTCAACATCGAATATTGGTCACTCGAGGAGGCCAAGCTGCAGCGCATGCCAAAGCCAAAGCCTCTGGCGAGCCGCGTGGCATTTGTTACAGGCGCGGGCAGCGGCATTGGCAAAGCCATTGCCGAGCGCATTGTTGCCGAGGGCGGCTGCGTTGTTATTGCCGACCTAAACCTCGAGAACGCACAGTCGGTTGCAGCCAGCCTTGGCCGCGATAACGCGGTTGCGGTGCACATCGATGTAACCAGCGAGGCTGCAATTCAAAGCGCGCTGGCCGAGGCTTCGATTGCCTTTGGCGGTGTTGACCTTATCGTGAACAACGCCGGCCTATCGCTTTCAAAGCCATTGCTAGAGACCACCCAACGCGATTGGGATCTGCAGCACGACGTGATGGCTCGCGGTTCGTTCTTGGTTTCGCGCGAGTCGGCCCGCATTTTGCTCGACCAAAAAATGGGCGGCGACATCATCTACATTTCGTCAAAGAACTCGGTGTTTGCCGGCCCTAACAACATCGCCTACTCGGCGACCAAGGCCGACCAGGCGCACCAGGTTCGATTGCTGGCGGTTGAGCTTGGCGAGCACGGCGTGCGAGTTAACGGAATCAACCCCGATGGCGTGGTTCGCGGTTCGGGCATCTTTGCCGGCGGCTGGGGTGCATCGCGCGCCAAGGTTTATGGCGTGAATGAGAACGACTTGGGCAAATATTATGCGCAGCGCACCATCTTGAAGCGCGAGGTTTTGCCCGAAACCGTGGCTAACGCCGTGATTGCACTAACCGCTGGTGAGCTAACCCACACCACCGGTTTGCACATTCCGGTTGATGCCGGTGTTGCCGCGGCCTTCCTTCGATAACCAACTGGCCAAAGCAACTTCACACACAACTCAGAAAGCTCAACTTTGTCTGCAATATTTGCCGCAATCGACCTAGGCGCATCTTCTGGCCGCGTGATTGCCGGCGTTTTTAGCCCAGCCAAAGTTGAGCTTCACGAGATTGCTCGTTTTGCCAATGGCCCGGTTCAAATAGAGAATTCGCTGCACTGGGATTTTGATGCACTTTGGACAGCGGTGAAAAACGGTTTGGAGCGACTTGGCGAGTTTGCCGAGAAGCGCGGTTTGCCGGTGGTGAGCATTGGTGTTGACACTTGGGCAGTCGACTATGGGCTAATTGGCGTCAATGGCGAATTGCTTGCCGCCCCTCACCATTACCGCGATGAGCGCAACCTACTTGGCGCCGATGCCGTGCACGCCATCATTGAACAGCCGCAACTGTATGCAATCAATGGCCTGCAATTTCAGCCGTTCAACACCGTTTATCAACTTGCCGCCGAGGCTCTGCAAAGCCCAGAGCTGCTTGGGCAAGCCAGCAAAGTGCTTTTGATCCCAGACCTAATCGGCTATTTGCTAACCGGGGTTGCCAAGGCCGAGGTAACCAATGCTTCGACAACCGGCTTGCTTGATGTGCGCACTCACCAGTGGAACCTCGACCTGGTTGGCGAACTTGGCATCGATGCGGCACTGCTGCCAGATTTGATTAACCCGGGCGAGGTGCTTGGTTCGCTTAAACCCGGCCTGCTAGATCACCCCGCTTTTGCAACCACAAAAGTTGTGGCAATTGCCTCGCACGACACCGCTTCGGCGGTTTTGGCTGTGCCAAAACTTGCCCCCGGCGGGGCATACCTTTCGAGTGGAACCTGGAGCCTGATCGGGGCAGAGCTGAAGGCGCCGGTGCTCACCGAGGCCAGCGCGCGAGCAAACTTTACGAACGAACTTGGTGTTGATAACCGGGTGCGGTTTTTGAAAAACCTAACCGGGTTGTGGTTGCTTTCTGAGTCGATTAGAACCTGGACAGAGTTTGGCGATGACTTGCAAATTGCCGAGCTGATTGACGAGGCTGCCTTGGTGGTGAGTGATTCACGCATCGATGTGAATGACCCAGAATTTAGCGCCCCCGGAAACATGCCGGCCCGAATCTCGGCCCACTGCCAACGCCGCGGCCTCACGGTTCCGCACTCTAGGGCCCAGGTAACCCGTTGCATTCTTGACTCGCTGGCCGATGGTTATGTTGAGGCGATCGACGAACTCGAGCGCATCACCGAAACCAAAATTAATCAGCTAAACATTGTTGGCGGAGGAAGCCAGAACGAGCTGCTGTGCCAATTGGCCGCTAACAAAACCGGGCTCACCGTTGTTGCTGGCCCGGTTGAGGCAACCGCAATTGGTAACTTGGCTTTGCAAGCAAGCGCTGCCGGCCTGCTGCCAAAAAACATCGAGGCCATTCGTGCATTTGTGGCCGCCAACTTTGAACCAAAAACATTCACCCCAACCAGCGAGGGCAAATAATGATCGACACCGCAACCACAGTTGTTAGCCTCAAGAGCCAGTTTGCAGCGGGCTTGATTGGCTTGCCTGGCGAGCCTTTGCTGTTGAGCTGGGCGGTTGAGTCAACCGACGCGCAATCGCAGCAACTTGGCTATGAAATCGAACTTGCCGCTAATGCCGATTTTGCCGGCGATGTGCTTAGGGCTAGTGCCGAAGGCGCCGAATCGCAGTGGGTTGCCGCCCCCGCATTTGAGGCCACCAGCCGCGCCACCTGGTTTGCCCGCGTGCGCGTGCGCACCCAAGCGGGCTTAACCGCCTGGAGCCCAACCCTGGTGCACGAACTTGGCCTGTTGAATGCTAGCGACTGGGCTGGCGTTGCCATTGGCGACGAAGGCCTTGCCGATGAGCCGGCCGCACTTTTGCGCACAAAATTTAACCTCACCAAACCTGTTTTAAAGGCACGCGTGTATGCAACTGCCCACGGTGTTTTTGACTTGATGATCAACGGCCAAAAAGTTGGCGACCACATCTTGGCACCGGGCTGGACTTCATATCAAGAGCGCGTGCTTGCCGAAACCCACGATGTAACCGCGATGCTGACCCAGGGCGAAAACGCCTTCGGCGCACTGCTTGGCGATGGTTGGTACCGCGGCAAGTTTGGCTTCCAAAATCTCTACAACAACTATGGCAACCACACCTCGCTTTTGGCTCAACTAGAAATCGAATACACCGATGGCACCACCGAAGTGATTGCCACGGGCGAGCGCTTCAAAACTGCTACCGGCGGGGTTCGGTTGGCATCAATTTATGATGGCTGCACACTCGACTTCACCAAGGCTCAACCCGCTTGGTGCAAGCCCGGCTTTGATGACAGCGCCTGGGTTTCGCCCACCATTCGCGAATTCGACAAATCGCAAATTTCGCCACTAACCGCGCCACCCGTGCGAGTTAAGGCCGAACTGCCAATGACCATCAAAAAGCAGGCCGACCGCTCGCTTCTAAACGCGGGGCAAAACATCTCGGGTTGGGTGCGGCTAACCGTGAACGGCAAGCGCGGCGATGTTGTCACGGTTCGTCACGCCGAAATTTTGGAGCCGGGTGAAAAGCTGCACACCGTTGCCCTGCGCAGCGCGAAGGCAACCGACACCTACACACTTGGCAAAGATGGCGAAACCACCCTCGAGCCAAAGTTAACCTTTCACGGTTTTCAATATGCCGATGTGGTCACCGAGGCCGAGGTGGTTTCGGCTGTGGCAATTGCCATCACCAGCGATACCCCCGAGCGCGGAACATTCGAGTCGGCGCACCCACTGCTTAACAAGTTGCACAGCAATGTGCTTTGGTCGCTGCGCGATAACTTTGTTTCAATTCCAACAGACTGCCCGCAACGCGATGAGCGAATGGGCTGGACAGGCGATGCCCAGGCGTTCGTTTATGCGGCAAGCACCCTGGTAGACGCTCACGCGTTTTTGAACTCTTGGTTGACCGACCTGGCTATCGATCAGCGCGACAGCGGGCAGGTGCCTCACGTGGTGCCAGACCTTTTGGCGATCGCCGCCAAGATCATTCCGAGCGAGTTCCCAGATCAGGGTGAAGCCGGCTGGGGCGATGCCGCGGTTGTTGTGCCTTGGTCGCAATATCAAATGTATGGCGACAAGCAAATTTTGCAGCGTCAACTGCAGTCGATGCGCGGCTGGATCGACTATTGCGAGACTCAAAAAGTTGGCAGCCTGATTCCGCCACGCATGCAACTGGGCGACTGGCTCGACCCAGATGCCCCCGACGGCCAGCCTTGGGCAGCCAAAGTGTCTGGGCAATATGTGGCCAACTCTTATATCGTGCACAGCGCCACAATTCTGGCCGACATCGAAGCGCTCTTGGGCAACACGGCATCTGAGGCAAAATATCGCAAAATCGCAACCGACACCGCTGCAGCAACCTGGGCAGAGTTGGGCGAAGCAGCCATCACAACACCAACCGGTTGCGCCATGGCGCTAATTTTTAATGTGGCCCCAAAAAGCGAACACGCTCGCATTTCAAGCGCACTCGCAAAGTTGGTGCGCGACACCGATGGCCGCATCTCAACCGGCTTCTTGGGCACACCAATCATCTTGGATGCCCTCTCGCAATTCGGAAACGTGAGCGAGGCATACCTGATGTTGCTTCGCGAGCAGATGCCATCTTGGCTATACCCGATCACCGTTGGCGCAACCACCATCTGGGAGCGCTGGAACGCAATTCACCCAGACGGATCAATTAACGGAGGCGGGCTTGAGAACCCGGCCGAGGGCTCTGGCGATGGCATGATTTCGTTCAACCACTATGCCTACGGCGCGGTTATCGACTGGGTTTACCGAAACCTAGCTGGCCTAACCGCCACCGGTGCCGGCTATCAGCAGGTTAGCTTTGCACCAAAGTTGGTCGATGGCATTACCTACGCCAAGGCTGCAATCGAAACCGGCTACGGCAAATATGCAGTCGACTATCGCTTCACAAAAGAGCAATTTGAGGCAACCCTCGATGTTCCATTCGGCGTCACCGCAACCTTGCAGCTACCAATCAACGCCGACTCGGTTATCACCATCGATGGCAAGCCAGCGCAAAACCAATCAGCACTCACCCACGGCACCTACCAAATCGTGGTCACCAACCCAGCATTCGCAACAGTCTAAGCAACGCGGCAAAAGAAGAGGCACCCAACATGGCACACCTAAAACGACAGTTTCCGAACCCCAAAGACCTTGCGCAACTTATGCGATTTAAGGCACCGGTATGGAACGCCCGCGAGCGCAGACTTAACGAAGCGCTAACCATTTACGACCTGCGCGAAATCGCTCACCGCCGCACGCCACAGGCGCCGTTTGACTACACCGATGGCTCTGCCGATCAAGAGCTTTCACTGGCTCGTGCGCGTCAAGCATTCGAAGACATCGAGTTTCAGCCTCGAATTCTGCGCGATGTTTCAGACCTCGACCTAAGCTCTACGGTTTTGGGAAAGCGCGTTTCGATGCCGTTTGGCATTGCCCCAACCGGCTTTACCCGAATGATGCACGCCGAGGGCGAAATTGCGGGCTCGCAGGCAGCCGAAGCCGCCGGAATTCCGTTTTCACTATCGACGATGGGAACCCGCTCGATCGAAGAGGTGGCAGCTGCCGCACCAAACGGCCGAAACTGGTTTCAGCTATACATGTGGAAAGACCGCGAAAAGAGCATGGCCTTGGTTGAGCGCGCCCAGGCCGCCGGTTTCGACACCTTGCTTTTGACAGTCGATGTTCCGGTTGCCGGAGCCAGGCTTCGAGACAAGCGCAACGGCATGACTATTCCGCCGGCTCTCACCTTAAAAACCATTACCAACGCGCTGCCAAGGCCAGAGTGGTGGATTAACTTCCTAACCACCGAACCGTTGGCATTCGCCTCGCTGGGTTCATGGAACGGCACGGTTGCCGAACTTCTAGATCAGATGTTTGACCCCACAGTGACCTTTGAAGACCTGAAGTGGATTCGAACTCAGTGGAAGGGCAAGCTGGTCGTTAAGGGCATTCAAAATGTTGAAGACGCCAAGTTGGCAGTTGAGGCCGGCGCCGATGCCGTCATTTTGTCGAACCACGGCGGTCGCCAACTAGACCGTGCCCCGATTCCGTTCCACCTGTTGCCAGAGACGGTTCGCCAGATTGGCAAGCACGCCGAGGTTCACGTTGACACCGGCATCATGCACGGTCAAGACATCGTTGCCTGCATCGCCAAGGGCGCCAAGTTCACCCTGATTGGCCGCGCCTACCTTTATGGCCTGATGGCCGGCGGTCGCGAGGGCGTTGACAAGACCATCGATATTTTGGGCACCCAGATGACCCGCACCATGAAGCTTTTGGGCGCAAGATCGTTAGATGAACTTGAGCCAGGCCACGTGAAGATTCTTGAGCGCCTAGCCGAGAAGCGTTAACCTCGCCGCAAAAACGGCCACACTAATACAGAGCCGAAAGTTGGTCGACGATGAAGTCGCAAATGCATCGAATTAGTGACCTCCTGTTAGGCGCTTCCTCGATCTCGATCGACCAACGCGGGGCGCGCTTTAGCCGGCTGCCAGCCTGGGTTGTCGAGCGCATCGCGGGCGACCCGATCTTGCCATTTGTTGCCGCCGATGGTTCGGGCGTTCGGCTCAGTTTTTCAACCGAAGCCACTCAAATTTTGCTTAGCCTCGAACTAACCGAGTTGAGGTTCGGCGACATGCCAGCCCAAACCGTGGCGGCAATTGCCGTGGTCGACGGCAAGCAAATTCGGTTCGATTTTGACTCGGTTGCAAACAGCATCAACCCACTAGCGCCCGGTGGCGGCACCTTTGGCGCCGCAAATTCTGAGATCAAACTTGAGTTGCCCCAAGGGTTGCACGAGGTCGAAATTTGGTTGCCCCAGAACTGCTCCTGTGTGATTGCCACCTTCGAGGCAAATGCAGAGCTGCACCAGCTAAGCGATTCAAAACCACTCTGGGTTCACTATGGCAGCTCAATCAGCCACGCAAACGAAGCCGATGGCCCGCTAGGCGTTTGGCCGGTTTTTGCAGCCAAAGCTCTTGGCCTAAACCTCTATAACCTCGGCCTCGCCGGCCAAGCTCACCTAGATCAATTTGCGGCTCGCACCATCGCCGATCTAAACCCCGATTTCATCTCACTCAAAATTGGCATCAACAACATCAACGGCAACTCACTAAGTTCACGCACCTACCCCCATGCGGTGCACGGCTTTATCGACACAATTCGCCAGCAGCACCAGCATGTTCCGATCTTGGTTTCTACTGCTATTTTTTGCCCACCGCACGAGCAGGGTTTTGCGCCAACGATTTTTGACCCGGTGGCCGGCAAGGCTTTGGCTAGCCCCAAACCTAACGAATTTTTCGAAACCACCATGAACCTTTCAAAGACCCGCGAACTCACCGAAGCTGTCATCGCCTTGCGCCAACAGACAGATTCGAACTTGTATTTGATGAGCGGCTTAGATCTGTTCGGTGAGGCCGATGCAACCGATTTACCCGACGACCTGCACCCCAACGCTGCAGGCTATCGCCGCATCGGCGAGCGCTTCGCTGCCCACCCACAAACAGCCAACTGGCTACTAAGGAAATAGCAATGACACCAGTAGATCCAGATTTTGCCAGCCGGTTTCACCTATTTGATGGCATCGCCGCCGATGCCTCCAGAGACGACTGGGCACCAAGCATCATGCCGTTGTTTGATGCTGGCACCTACGAATATGTTTCGCCGCCGCTGAGTGTCGAAAATCGCACAATTCCTGGCCCTCAGGGCGAAATTCCGGTGCGCATTTATGCTCCCGAGGCTGTCTCTACGGGGCATCCGGGCCTGGTTTGGTTTCATGGCGGGGCGTTCATGTTTGGCGACCTAGACATGAAAGAAGCTGATGTTGTGTCGCGCGAAATTGCTCACCGGGCAGGTGCCGTGGTGATGTCGGTTGACTATCGATTGGTAACCCCAGATCGCAAGTTTCCGACCTCGCAAATCGATGGCTTGGCCGCAACGCAGTGGTTTATCGAGAATGCCGCAACCCTTGGCGTGAACCCTAACCAAATCACCGTTGCCGGGGGCTCTGCGGGCGCCTGCCTAACCGCATCGGTAATGTTGCAGCTTCGCGATCGAGGTCAGACTGCGGGGCTTAGAAACATTCTGATCTACCCAATCGCTCACAGCAATTTGCCCGATTTTTCTGATGACCTACTGGCAAAAACTGCCGAGATTCCGCCCCAACTTGTCTTTACTAAGCAAGACACTATTTGGTTAAACAGCAACATGGGCTTCGAATCTGTCGACCCAAGTTATTACTGTTTTCCGGGTGACTCGGCCAACCACGCCGGGCTACCAAAAACACTGATTATCAATGCAGAATACGATTCGCTGCGGGCATCGGGCGAGCGCTATTTCGAGCAACTGCAAGCCGCGGGCGTTGATGCCACTCAAATCACGGCAGTGGGCGCCCTGCACGGTCACCTAAATCGCAACCCGGGCGATTGTGCCGTTATGCATTTAACGCTAGATCAGATGGTCGAGTTCATCACCGGCTAAAACCGAGGCAAGCCTAAGCGCCCCCGCAAATACCTGTAATCAGCAATAGCGAGGGCGCATTTGCGCATCCGGTGTGAAATTCAGGCAAAGATAGAACTAGACCCAATTCAAAGACGAATTCACGCGGAGATTTAACATGGCAGTCGCAAAAAAAATACCGGCAGATATTTCACGTTCATGGCTGTTGGTAAACGGAAATAAACCCGAGATTTTTGACAAGGCAGCGGCCTCGCGTGCCGACCAAATCATTCTCGACATCGAAGATGCCGTTGACCCTAAAGACAAAGTCAAGGCGCTCGAGCAAGTGGCTCAGTGGCTCGAAGCTGGCGGCAAAGCCTGGGTTCGAATCAACGACCGGCTAACCCCATTTTGGGCGGCAGACTGTGCCCGCTTGAAGGGCATCAAAAACCTGCAGGGAGTAATGCTTGCCAAGACCGAAGATGCCTCACACGTCGAAGACACTAACCTTGCCCTTGGCGGCAACGTGCCAATTATTGCCCTGGTCGAATCGGCACTTGGCATCGAAGAGGCCCGCAATATTGCCTGCGCAAAGGGTGCGTTTAGGTTGGCATTCGGCAGCGGCGATTACCGCCGCGACACCGGCACCGCGGCCGACAACATGGCCATGCTTTACCCGCGCTCTCGCCTAGTGGTTGCCAGCCGCATCGGCGGGTTGCCCGGCCCAATCGATGGCCCCACCATCACCACCAGCCACCCTCAGCTGCGCGAAGGTTCAGAACACGCGGTTATTTTGGGCCTAACCGGCAAGCTTTCTGTCGACCCAAGTCAAATACCGGTGATAAACGAAACCATCTGCCCCAACCAAGCCGATGTAACCTGGGCTCGCGATTTTATGAACGATTTCGAGGCCGGCGGCCGGGTTATTCGCGATGGCTCAGACCTGCCTCGCCTTGCCCGCGCCGAAAAGATCGACAAGCTGGCCAAGGCCTTCGGCATCGAGCCTTTCTAATCATGAGCTCTCGCCCGAACCCCATCATCCCTGGTTTCAACCCCGACCCATCGATTGTTCGCGTGGGCGACGATTATTACATCGTCAACTCGACTTTTGAATACCTGCCGGGTTTGCCCATTTATCACTCGCGCGACTTGGCTAACTGGAACCTAATTGGGCACGTGGCCAACCGGCCGGGGCAATTTCAGGGAGTTGGCGTAAAACCGCCCGGCGGCGCCTGGGCACCAACAATTCGTTTTTACGAAGGCAAGTTTTATGTTGTGGTTACCGACTTCTTTGGCCGAGGCAACTTGCTGTTCACCGCCGAAAACCCTGCCGGGCCTTGGAGCGATGGCATTGAATTGGCAATTGGCGGCATCGACCCCGATCTTGCCTGGGATGAATTTGGCACCTGCTACCTCTCGGTATCTGGCCTCAATCTGAATTCTGAAGGCGGATTTGAGGGCCACAACGGCATTGCTCAGGTGAAGATTAATCACCTGACCGGTGAACTGCTTGAGGCCCCACGCCACCTGTGGGAGGGCAGCGGCTTGATGTTTGCCGAAGGCCCGCACCTATACAAAATTGGCAAATACTGGTATCTGCTAACCGCCGAAGGTGGCACCGATCGCGGCCACGCGGTTTCGATCGGGCGCTCGCTATCGCCCGAGGGCCCCTGGCAAAACAACCCGGCCAACCCGCTCACCACGGCCGCCGGCAGCAACCGGCGGGTGCAAAACACCGGCCACGCCGACATGTTCGAAGATGCCGAAGGCAACTGGCACATGGTGATGCTTGGCGTGCGCCCACGCGGCATGGTTAAGGCCTACTCGCCCCTGGGCCGCGAAACCTTTTTGACCGATGTGCACTGGGTAAACGAGTGGCCAGTTGTTGCGAGTTTTGACACCAACGAGCAAACCCCGCAACCAGAATTTCACGATGAGTTTGTTGGCCAGCAGCTTGGCCTCGAGTGGATGGGTGTTCGCCAACAGCCGGGCCAGGTGGCCGATTTGGTTGATGAAAATTTGATCATTTTTGGTAAGGGCGAAAGCCTAAACGCCTACGAACCGGCAGCAATTTTGAAGCGTCAACGGCTTTTGCTTGGAACCGCCAGCGCAAAGATTAAGGTGGCCGGGGTTGGTGGCCTAGTGCTTCGCTATAACGAAACCACACACTACGAACTCGAAATTGCGAACGGCAAATTGGCGGCCAAAGTTAACCTGGCGTCAATTCACCAGAGCGTCGATGCGCCAAGCTTTGGTGCCAACGCACTCGATCAAGACGGCTTCGCGCGCTTGTTCTTAACCTTCAGGCAAGATGCCAAACCGTTCACCCCCGAAATTCTCACCTGCGACTTCATCGACATGGGCTTCATCGACAACACCGGCCAAAGGCACATAGTTGCCAGCTTTGATGGCCGCCACATGTCTAGCGAAGTGATTAGTTCGTTTACGGGCAGAGCGATCGGCTTTTATTGCATCGATGGCCAAACCACCGTTGCTTCATACAGCGAAGTGCCCCAGCAAACCTAATTTAGATGCGGCAGCGGGCACTGGTTTCGGTGCCACCAAGCACAGCCACAACTCGGCCGTCGGGCATCACAATTGTGCCGCTTGTGTTGTCTGGCGCCAAAACCTCAACGATCACTTCAGAGCCGTCAAGGTGCCAGCCAACCGAAATCAAACCGTGTGGGCTGTCGAGCGTGGTCTTGGCGTGGCTTAGGCCGCCGCCCAAAACAGGCTTCACCTCGAAGGTCTGGTAACCCGGCGAGGTTGGCTTTAGGCCGGCAACATAGTGGTGCAAAAATGAAACCACAGCACCCTTCGAATAGTGGTTCAGCGAATCGTGGGCTTCGCCACTCTCATCTACGCCGTTCCAGCGTTCCCAAATTGTGGTTGCACCCTTCAGGCGCATGTTCATCCAAGATGGTTCTTGGTCTTGAAACAAAACTTGGTATGCCAGCTGCGCATGGCCGTGTTCGGCGAGCACCGGAAGCAAGAACGGAGTAGACAAAAAGCCGGTTGCCAGGCGATTGCCATTGGCGCTAATCAGTGCAGCCAGATTATCGGCAACAGCCTGAGCCGACTCGCCCGGCACCAAACCAAACGCCAAAGCCCTGGAATGGGCCGCCTGGCTCTGGGTCTTTAGCAATCCAACCTCATCAAGATATTCAAACTGCCAGGCATCGCGAATTTTATTGGCCAACGCTTGATAGCTAGCCGCCTGAACGGTTTTGCCAAGCACCTCGGCAACCTGGGCCAAATCGCGCGAAGAGCGATAGAAATAAGCGGTCGCAACCTCACCCTGGTTGTTTTGCATGGCATAAGCCATTGGGTCGCCGGCCACTCCAGGCTCTAGCCACTCGCCCCAGTGAAAACCGGTGTCCCAAATAAATTGTTCGTGCGGTTCTTGTGGCCCGGTCTTCGATTCGTGGCGCGCGCTTGCAGCCGCATTCTCGGCAAAGCCAACCCATCGAACCATGGCGTCAAAGCACTCGGCCAAGGCCTCGGTTTTGCCATATTCGCGCCAAGCCACAATTGGGGCCTGCACAATTACATCGCCCCACCCCGAAGACCCGTTCATCTTGCCCATCGGGCTATCAAAACCGGCCGATGGTGTAATGGGGGTAACGTTTGCAATTCGCCCGTCGGCGCCCTGATCTAACACCGCATCGGCAAGCCACTTGCGGCTAAACCCATCGATGTCATATAGGTAGGCCGCCGTCTCGGCAAACAATTGCCAGTCGCCAGACCAACCGGCGCGCTCACGATGCGGGCAGTCGGTTGGCACATCGCAGGCATTGCCCCTAAACGACCAATCGGCAGCATTGTGCAACCAGGTCAGGCGTTCATCGCTGCTCTCGAACGTGCCAATCTTTTTCAAATCGGTGTGCACCACTACCGCACTGATGTCGCCCTTAGTGAGTTCGCCCTCGAACCCTTCGACGCGAACAAACTGAAATCCGTGCGTAGTGAATTGTGGCTCAAACGCATCGCCCTCGATGCCGGCCGAAATAACCACATCAACCTGGTGATCTTTGATTGGGTGGGGCATAAACGGAAACTGCACGTTTAGGTTGGCAGTCGAAATATTGCCGGTGTTTTGATCTAGCCACTCGGCGTGAGTAAGGGTAATTTGATTGCCGGCGCTGCCAAGGTTTTCGAGGTGGCACCAGCCATTAATGTTTTGGCCAAAATCGACAACAAACGAACCGTTTGGCAACTTGGTGATTGATTTCGGCGCGAGCGTTTCGATGCGGCGAACCGGCGGGGCGATTGGTTCGACCAAATCCGCAGCTACCTCGATGGCTGCCGGGGCAGACCAACCCGAGTCATCGAAGCCGGCCTGCGAAACGCTTGCATCGAACAGCCGGCGGTCTTCGACCTGGCCCAAAAATAGATCGGCACCCAAAATGTGCGAGGGCGCAAATTTGAAGGTGTCGTCGGTGCCAAAAACGGTCTGCTTGCCCGAGCCATCAACCACAACCAACTCGGCAATTAGCGACACGTGCTCACCAAACTGCTTATCAGAGCGCATGATGTCGGCTGCGCCTCTAAACCAGCCGTCGGCAAGCAACACCGCCAGTGCGTTTGCGCCAGCCAAGATCTGCCCGGTCACATCATAGGTTTGCACCTGAATGCGCTGGCGATATTGAGTTGAACCAGGGGTTAGCTCTTGATCGCCAACTCGATTGCCGTTCAAGAATGCTTGATAAAGCCCCTGGGCCGAAACTCGCAAAGTAGCCGAAACCGGCGCTGCTGTTAGCTCGAATTCGCCGCGCAGCCAATATGCTGGGCGTTCTCCCTTGGCTGCCAGCTCGCCCTCAACGGGCGAAACCCAGGCGGCACGCAAGCCAGACAAAGCGCTTAGATGCCCTCTTGGGCGGGCAACGCACCGGTTATGTAACCGACGATCTTTTCGTAGGTTGTTTCGGTTGTTTGCACATCACAAACCTTGCGCCCGCGATTTAGAACCACCATGCGTGATGTGGCGTTGAACGCCAACGGCAGATCGTGGGTAACCACAACCACGGCAATGCCAGCGGCAGCCAGGCGCTTGATGAGCCCCTCAACCATCACTTTTTGCTCATAGCCCAAAGCTGCTGTTGGTTCGTCGAGCAACAAAATGCCATTTGGTTTGCCGTTTACACGCACGGCCGCACGCGCAAGCGCCACACCCTGGCGCTGGCCACCCGAAAGCATTTCAACAGGTCGGGTTAGGTTGGCAATTTTTACGCCAAGCAATTCGGTTTCGGCATTGGCTTCGGCAATCATCTTTTTGCGGTCAACAAAGCCAAGCCACCCAAGCGGGCCCTTGCGCAGAATCTCGCGGCCAAGCAGCAGGTTGGTGGCGCTGTCTAGCGCATCAACCAAGGCAAGGTCTTGGTAAACCATCTCGATGCCGGCATTGGCCGAATCTTTTGGTGCGTGAAAATGCACTTCTTCTCCGTGCACACGAATTGTGCCGCGGGTTTGTTTGTGCACACCAGACATCAATTTAAGCAGAGTCGATTTGCCGGCGCCGTTGTCACCAAGCAAAGCCACTGCCTCGCCCTGGTTCACCTTAAAGTTAATGCCGTCTAGGGCCTTCACATATCCATAGTGAAGTTCAATTCCCTCTAGGTCGAGGGCTACAGATTTCTGTTCGCTCATGGTTTTTACTTCGCTTCCTTGTGAGCCGAAACTTTTGATTTGCCAACCGCCTGGCGGGCAACGGCCTTGCCAAGGTAGTGCTCACCAGCCAACGCGCTAATCAGCAATAGACCGGTGATGGTGATTGTCCAGTATGGCTGGATGTTCATAATCAAGAGGCCGCTGCCGATGGTCGAAATAACCAGCGCACCAACCAAGACCTTGGGCAAACTTCCGCGGCCACCGGCAAGAGAAATGCCCGAGAGCGCCACCGCGGTGAGGCCATCAAACAAGACTCCGGTTGCGGCGGTAGGTGTGGCCTGTGCGGTGTAGGCGCAGGTAACTACGCCGCCAAGCGCAGCCAAGGCGCCCGACAGGATGAAACCAAGCAGGCGATAGGTGTTTGCGTTTACACCTGCCCGACGAAGTGCCTCGGCGTTGCCACCGGCAGCCAAGAAGCGAATTCCGCCGCGGGTTTTAGTCAAGAAAATTGTTCCGATTGCGAATACAACAATCACTACATAGAAGGTTGAAGGCAGCCCGAAGTAGATTTCGGTGCCAAGCCAACCCAGTGTGTCCATCTTGTCGAAAAGAGGGATGCCGTCAGAAAGAATTGCGGCCAAACCGCTGGTTACCGAAAGCATACCGATGGTTACAGCAAGAGGGTTCAAACCGGTCTGCACGATCAAACCGTTGGCATAGCCAATGAGCGCACCAATTGCAACCGCGATGGCAATAGAGAGAAACGGGTCAAAGCCCCCACCAATCAGCTTGCCCAAAATGATGCCGGCAACTGCAGCGGTGCCCGGAACCGAGAGGTCGAGTGCGCCAGAGAACACACCCATGGCAATCGATGCGGCAAAAATTGCACTGATCGATGCGGCACCCAGAATAAGGCTAGCGTTTTCGAAGGTTCCAAAAATTGGAGAGGTAGAGGCAAAAAGTGCCCACAGTGCGATTAGCAAAATTGTGATGCCCCAGCTTCGAATGAAGACTAAGACTGAGAGTGAATCTGGCTTTTTCATTGGCTTTTCTTTTTGTTGTTGAATGAAAATTAGTTTCCCCTCGGTTTGCGCACCGAGGGGAAACTAATTGATCTGTGTGTTACTTGGTGTAAACGATAACTGGGGTTACAAGCTGCTTGCCCATAACACCGGTGCCAGCCATAAGGCGCTTTAGCTCAACAATGTTCTGAACAATGTCGGCACCAAAGTCAAGCGCTACGTCTGCAAAAAGGTTCTTTGCCTTCACAGCAGCCTTAGCCTGGTCGCCACCACCGGCACCAACTAGGCAAAGGTTCGCTGGCTTCTTGCCAGCGGTCTTGTATGCAGCGATCGAGCCAAGTGACCCTTCGTCAGTCCAGGTAGCAATTCCGACTGCCTTTGGAGAAGC
This sequence comes from Rhodoluna sp., assembly GCA_024641985.1. Lineage (GTDB taxonomy): Bacteria > Actinomycetota > Actinomycetes > Actinomycetales > Microbacteriaceae > Rhodoluna. Next base: position 28,468 of record JAHEBZ010000004.1, read on the forward strand.
CTGAATCGCTGTGCGGATGGTTGCCTGCTGCTTTGCCTGGTCGCCGGTTAGAGCAATGGCGCGAACAATCTTGGCCTTTGGCGCTGCCTTCTTGAATGCCGCCTGGAAGGCTGCTTCCATTTCGATCTTGCCGATGGTTCCGGCTGGGTTTATACCCAAGATGATCGATGAGGTAGCAAGCTTCTTGGTGACAAGGCACTTGCCCATCTGAGCGCCAAGTGAAGTTCCCAGCTTGGCGTAGTCGATTACGGCAAAGCTGATGCCCTTTTGTAGGCCACTGAAACCGTAGTCTTCTGGCTTGCCGTTAACAACCGCTGCAACGCCCTTTTCTTGTGCAAGCACGAGGGTTGACTTTAGGGTGCTTGGAACACCGGGGGTGATTGACCAGAAGCCATCAACGATCTTGTTGGTAACCCAAGACTCGATGTTTTTCTTGGCGGTTGCTGAATCAAAGTTTGGGTCTGGCGCATCGGCGGTCTTTAGGCCCATCGACTCGGCGATGTGGTTGAAGCCACCCTTGATGCCAACCATGGCCGGAATTGCCCAGGCGATTGGCGAGAAGCCAACGGTCTTTTGCTCTTCAGCTGCTGCTGGAAAAACGTTGGTTGCGACTATCAGGCTGGCGGCGGCCAATCCGGCTAGAACGCGCTTAGTGTTGCGAGCACCCATGTGAGAATCTCCTTGGTCGAGGTGCCATCGATGCAGAGCCTTTGGGCCAAACACACGACGACGTTGTCATTGCGTATTGCTAAGTTATCGCCAGTTTTAAACAAAGAGTTATCAGCCACACCGATAGGTCGTAATCGCCGATTGCTATGCCTGCCCGTTTCATAACATCCTTATAACAAAAGGGTTGCAGGGCTAGTCGTCGATCGAACCTTCGATGTTTTCAGAGGTCTTGCGAAGCATCTCAACCAGCCACTTTAAGGCCGGGTCGGTTGTCTTAGATGGGTGCCAGTGCACCGCTTCGATCAGCATCGATTGCGGCAGCGGGGTCTCGGCAATCACCAGCCCGAGCGAGTCTTTATATTGTTCGGCCAACCGTTCTGGCACAAAACCGATCATGGTCGAATCGGCAACCGCAAAGGGCACCGGCACAAAACCTCTAACCGTGATGCCAATGCGCGGCACAACACCGGCTTGCGAAAGCAGTTGATCTACCTGAGTGGTGATGTCGTCGCCGAAGGTTGCCCGCACAAATCGCAATTCTTCGAGGTCGGCAAGGCTCAGCTTGCCTAGCCTAAGGCGTGGGTTTTTTTCATCCACTATGCAAACAAAACGATCGCTGAACAGCGATTTGCGCTTGCCAGCAATTCGCGGGTCGCCAGAGATGATCACATCGCGGCGAAGCAAATCGACTGGGCTAACGCTGGCATCGGGCGGCAGGCTGTCGAATGAGATGTTCACACCCGGCGCCTCTTTCTCGATGAGGGCAAGCAGCTGGCCGGTCATCTGGCTGAGCACATAATCTGAAGCGGCGATGCTGAAGGTTCTGGTGCTTACTTTGGGGTCAAAGGTGGGCATGATTTCGAAGGTTCGTTGAATCTCGTTCATTGCCTCGACAACCAACGGTTTTAGAGCTTCGGCGCGCTCGGTGAGTTCAAAAACGCGACCCTTGCGAACCAGCAACGGGTCGCCATATTGTTGGCGCAGCCGAGCCAATGCGCCGCTAACGGCAGGTTGCGACATGCCAACGGCCTCGCCAGCGCGAGTTAGGTTCATCTCGGTCAAGATTGCGCCAAGAACCACAATCAGGTTTACGTCGATGCGTCTTAGGTCAGTCATGTTGCATCAATAGTAGGCACAGGGCCGGCTCGATTATGAGCGCGGCATTGCTCCAGCCCAAATTGCGCGCACATTGGTGAACTCGTGCATGCCTTCGATTGAAAGCTCGCGGCCATAGCCGCTCAACTTCACGCCACCAAAAGGCAGGCGTGGGTCTGAGGCAACAACGCCGTTGATGAACAAAGCGCCCGAGTTGATGCCCTTGCCAAGTTCGATTCCGGCGTTCATGTCTGATGTCCAGATGCTTGCCGCCAGGCCATACTGCGAAAGATCGGCCAAGCGAATGGCATCTTCGGTGTTTTCGGCTTTGGCAAGTGCCAAAACTGGGCCAAAGGTTTCTTGGTTAAAGCAAGGCATCTCGGGTGTTACATCGGCAAGCACGGTTGGCGCATAAAAATTGCCTGGGCCTTCAATGCGATAGCCGCCGGTAACCAAGCGAGCACCCATAGCGATTGAGTCTTGAACCTGCTTGTCGATTTCGTCGACAAACGACTTTTTAGCAAGTGGGCCAATTTGGGTGCTTGGGTCGAGCGGGCTGCCAATCTTGAGCGCCTCAACCTGAGTCTTTAGGCCTGCCTCAAACTCGGCAATAACCGCTGCGTCAACAACAAAACGTTTTGCGCACAGGCAGCTTTGGCCGGTGTTAATGAAGCGCGCCTTAACCGCAAACGGTGTAACTGCCTTCACATCGGCATCGGCCAAAATCACAAATGGGTCTGAACCGCCCAGCTCGAGAACTGTCTTTTTTAGTGCACGGCCGGCAGCCTCGGCAACCGATGCGCCTGCGCCTTCAGAGCCAGTAAGCGTGACAGCTGCAACGCGCTTGTCGGCGATGATGTCGTTGACCATTGAGTGATCGGCAATCACCAAGGTGGTGAACAGGTGCTTCGGAAACCCGGCACGCTCGATTGCGCTTTCGATTGCAACCGCAGCACCAGTCACGTTTGAGGCGTGCTTTAGAAGCCCGCCATTACCGGCGGCAAGAGTTGGTGCCGCAAAACGGATTACCTGCCAATAAGGAAAGTTCCATGGCATAACGGCAAGCACTACGCCGATTGGTTCGTAGGCAACATATGAGGTAACGGCCTCGGTCTTGACTGGCTTTGGAGCCAAATATTCTTCGACGTGATCTGCATAAAAGTCGCAGGTGAGCGCGCACTTCAGAACTTCGCCGCGGGCTTCTGAAACGGGCTTGCCCATCTCGTTGCTGATCAAGGCTGCGTGTGTTTCAACTTCGTCGCGCAAAATGTTGGCCAGGTTGCGAAGCAACTGCGCACGGTGCTTTAGGTCGGTGTTGCGCCATTCGCGCTGCACATCGGCCGTTGCCTGCAGGGCAGCATTCAATGAGTCGCGATCTAGGGCCGCATAGTCGGCTAGCTTTTCGTCGGTTGCCGGGTTAAAGGTTGAAACTACTTTGCTCAAAGCATGTCCTCGCTGTAGGTGCGTTTTGCTGGAGGAGCCATGTGGCCAGGGCTCTTGGTTTCTACAATACGGTTTCGGATGGTGCCCAAGCCGGTTACTGTCATTTCGACCACATCGCCCACCTGAAGCGGTGGCGGGTTTTGGGTTCCTGAGCGACTCCATTTTTCTGACAGCGCGCCGCCACTGCAGGTGCCCGAGGCCAAAACATCGCCGGGGCCAACCATCGCATCGCGTGATGCGTGCACCAAAAGCTCTTCAAAGTTCCAAGACATATTTTTGGTTGAGTCGCGGCCAATTTCTATGCCATTAACCGAAACCGTCATCTCTAGATCTAGGCGGTCATCTTTGCGATATTTAGCCAATTCGTCGGGTGTGGTGATCCAGGGGCCAATGGTGTTGGCAAAATCTTTGCCCTTTGATGGGCCAAGGCCAACCGACATTTCGTGACGCTGAATATCGCGTGCAGACCAGTCGTTGAAAAGCGTGTAGCCGGCGATAAACTCACCGGCATTTTCGAGCGAAACATCGCGAGCAGGCTTTAGAACAATGGCAGCCACCTCGAGCTCAAAGTCGAGTGCCTTGGTGTGCGGCGGCATTGGCACATCGGCGTTTGGGTCAAGAACCGACCACGGGTTCATAAAAATAAACACCGGCACGTCATACCAGGCCTGCGGAATCTTGCCGGTTCCACCCTCTGATTTTTTCATGCCCGCGATGTGAGCCTCGAAGGCAACGAAGTCGCGCATGGCACGAGGTTCGACCGGCGGCAAAAAGTGCACCTTGTCGATGCTTGTGTTGAATAGCCGGCCGGCCTGGGCTTCGATTAGATTGCGCTCGCCAATCGGCAACGCCAAAACCTCGAGCACCGACAAACGGGTCGGCAGGTTAAGCAAGCGGCCGTGGTCAGTTACCACTCCCACATGGGCAAAGCCGTTGTGAAGATAGCGAGCGATTTTCATTAGAAGTCCAGAGTCTCGTAGAAGTCGCGCTGACGAACCTCGAGTGCCGGGATTGCCTGCCCTAGAGCCCACTGCTTGAAGTGCTCGTATTCGGCATGTGCCTTGAAAGCTGCTTCGTCGGTGTAGACCTCGAAGATGCGGAAGGTGTTTGGCTCGGCTGGGTCTTGGTAGGCCTGGTAGTAGATGTTGCCCTCTTCGGTGCGCGATGCAGGTGAGAGGTGGTTTAGAGCCTCGGCCACAAGGTGTGCGCTGCCCTCTTTGGCAACCCAGGTTGCGCTGCAAACAAATGCCATGATGTTCCTTCCGGTGCTCGCCGTCTTTGGCGAATCTTTTTATAAGTGAAGCAGTTTTGAAACGTATCTAAAACTCACCCGACGCTATGGCTTCCATAGGTCGCCGCGATGGATAAGAGACTTCGGTGACCCGTTAGTTGGTGATTGTCCAGCCCTCGATGGTTTTCGAGGCTTCATACTCGTTGGTGTTAACAATTCGACGAGCATCGTCGAGCACGTTATTAAAGCTTGCCTCGATGATCGCGGTAATCATTGCCTTGGCCTGTTCTAACTTGGTGTTCAAAGCGCCAATCACCAAGATGCTCGCGTTTGCGTGCTCGCGCGATTTGGTTACAAAGTCGACAGAGTGCCCAAACACCGCTCTTGCACCTGGCACCTTGTTGGCCGCAATTGTTTCGCCGCCACCAATGCCACCAATCAAAACACCTCGCACCTCTAGTGCCTGGTCTTCATCGGCAATCACCGCTTGACCGATGCGAAAGGCAAAAAGCGGGTAGTCATCCTCAAAATCGTAGGCTTCGGCGCCGTGCCAAACCACTTCGTGGCCAAGGCCCAAAACCCAGCTCTCGAGTTCGCGGCCGAGCTCAAAGCCCTCATAGTTTGCTGCCATGTGAATGCGCATGTGGCTCCTAGATTTGCCAGTGGTTCTTGTTGACGGTTGAAGAATCTTTTGCCAAATAGCGCACAAAGCGGTTTTCGGGGTCGCGGTCGGCGATTATTTTTTGCAAGCGAGCAAAGTTGTCGTCGGCCATAAATTTGACCTGACGATTTGTCATGTCTGAATCGCCTAGATATTGACCTACGGTAACCGATTGAGCGCCGGCCATGGCCGCGTTTAGCCAGGCTCGGTTTTCGCCGTCGCGAGACTCATCTTCACTCACCAAATAGGTAGCAACATAGCCGGGGCTCTGCATGCTGAACGCCATATCGGGCAATTCGCGAACCGGGCCCATGCTGAACCAAATGGTGAACCCGCGAGGTTCTGGAAGGTCGGTAAACAGTGGCGCAATGCCATCAACGATGTTTTGAGTTTCACCTTCGACCCATATGTTGTCGACGAAATAGCGCATGCCCTCTGGGTTGGCTTCTACCTGTTGGCGTTTGCGCTCTGCCATTGAGGTAACACCGCAATCAACGTTCACCAAGGCCTTGTGCAAAAGCGGGTTGGTTCGCATCGGGGCAAGGGCGGCCTCGGCTTCTTCTTTCGAGTCAACCAGGGCAAGAGCATCAACAATCAGCATGCGCTTGCCTGGCTTGCCGTTTTCATCAAGCGGGCAGGCACTAACCACAACCAGCTCAACGGTTGGCGCAAGGTGGTTGTGCACCTCATAGATCCAGTGCATTACCGCCTTAAAGTCATCAAGTTCAAATATTTGAACCGACTCGTGTGGTGCCTTATAGCGCGGTTGAGTTTGCAAGTGAAACCGAGTCACGATTCCCGGAAACGATGGGCCGGCGCCTCTGGCCGCCCAATACAAATCTTGATTTTGAGTGGCGTCACAGCGAACAATTTCGCCTTCGGCAGTCAGCACATCTACGGCAACTACATATTCGGCCGCCCAGCCCATGCCTCGAGCGCAATAGCCCTGGCCACCCTGCAGCAAAAACCCGCCGATGGCTACGGTTGGGCAGTGGCCGCCGTTGAAATATCTTCCGTGACTTTCAAGAAATGGGTCTAAAACCTCTCCGCCCTTGATTGCAGGCCGAGCCGAGGCAATTCCGGTGGCTTCGTCGTAGGTTGCATCTTGCAAACGCGACAAATCGATCAGCATTGTGCCGTTTTGCACGCTCCAGGCAGCCCAAGAATGCCCGCCGCTTCGCATGGCCAACGACCAGCCGTTAGCTTTTGCTAGCCTTACGGCCTGCTTAAGGTCTTCGTCTGATTCGGCATAAAGAACTGCTTCTGGTCGGCGCTCGGCCGCCTTTGGGCGCCGCCCGTTAAACACCCGGCCAACAGCGGCGTCTTCAAAACCTTCATCGCCTTTTTGCCAATATGAACCTACAAATTCGCTCATCCCAGAACCGTTCCGCCGCCATCAACTACAAGATTTATGCCCGTGATCCACGATGCTTCGTCTGATGCCAAAAACAGTGCCGCATTAACAATGTCGTCTGGCTGGCCAACACGACCAAGCGGAATTCGGGCAATGTTCTTTTTGAATGGTTCTGGCCCAGATTCAACCAACCAAGCCGTTGATGGGGTCACAATAAACCCGGGGCTCACGCAAACAGCACGGATGCCATATTTGGCGCCTTCGGCGGCGAGTTGCTGGGTGAGCGAGATTACGCCGCCCTTGGCCGTGCCGTGAGCGTTTTGGCTCATGAATTCGACGCCACGGGTGCCCGCGATAGAACCAATGTTTAGCACCACGCCACCGTTTTTCATGAAGTGCGGCCAAATTGCCTTAACCGCATAAAAAACTAGGTTCAGCTCGTTGTTGATGACAAAATTCCAGTCTTCGATCGACAGGTCTTGAACATCACCAAACTTTGGCGTTGAGGCATTGTTATAAAGAATGTCGGCCTGGCCGTGAACGGCAATCGCGGCTTCAACCCACTTTGCGGTGGCTTCGGCGTTCGAAAGATCGACAGGCGCAAAGTTGACTATCTCGCCGCCGGCCTCACGAACCAGGCGAACCGTTTCGTTGGCGCCATCTTCATAAAGATCGCAGCCAATTATCTTTGCTCCCTCGCGGGCAAAAGTTAAGGCCGCCTGCCGGCCCATGCCGCCACCAATACCGGTGATTAGCGCAACTTTATTGTCTAGACGACCCATCAAAACTCTCCTTTGAGTAACAGCGAAAACCGGTGATTAAACCGGAGGCGCTACAAAAAGGCCGAGGTCTTTATCGTTGAACGATTCGCGCGCAATGAGCTCGCTCATTGGCTGAGCCGTGCCCCACTGGTCTTGAGTCGATAGCTCACCGATGTTGAACTTGCTAGGGTGCCAGTTGTCTTCATCTTCGATGGTGCCAAGCTCGGTGGTGTATTCGATGGTGTTGCCGGCTGGGTCAAGGAAGTAGGCGAAGGTGTTGTCGCCGGCATTGTGGCGACCAGGGCCCCAAACCATGCGAGCGCCAGCGCGCAAAATCTTGCCGGTTCCGCGCATCCACTCTTCAACTCCGCGCATCTCAAACGAGATGTGATGCAAAGATGCGTGCGGGCCCTGAGCCATGGCAAACGAGTGGTGAGCACTGTTGCAACGCAAGAAGTGCATCATGTCGCCCATGTGATCGCTGTAAAGGCTGTCGCTCAGCGCAAAGTCGAGGTTCTTCACATACCACTCGGCGGTTGCCGCCAACTGGGTTGTGTTAACCACAAAGTGAGAAAGCTTTACCGGAATCGCTTCGCGCTCATTGATTTTGCGGCTGCCCTTAAGTTCGACCTCGGTCGAAACCTCTACAGTGCGACCCTCGTTGTCGAAGAAGCGCATGCCATAGCCGCCGCCGAACTGGGTGAGCTCTTGTGGGCCGTGAATCATCTGAACGCCATTAGCTACAAGGCGGTTGTGCAACTCGTTTACATCATCGCGATTTGCTGCGCCAAAACCAACTAGGTCGATGCGCTTCTCGCCCTTGCGAAGGCGAACCACAAATGGTTCTGGGGTTCCCTCGGCACCAAGCCAAGCCACATCGCCGTCGCGGTGAACTTCTGAAAGGCCCCAGTGCTGGGTCATAAACGCCAACTCTTCTTCAAAGTTTGGCATGGCCAATGCGCCATAGCGCAGGTGGGTAATCAGGCGTCGAGTCATCGTTGATCTCCTAGAAAAATGCCATCGCTGGCGGTATTGAGTTCAGGTTAGATGAACCTGCGACTTTTTCACTAATTAGTTAGACCGATAATATCTATCTCAAACGACGAACCATCTGCCACGCACGCCCAACCCAAAATTTGGAGCCCACCGATGACCTTCACAGGCAAAGACCTGAACCTTTTGGTGGCCTTGCGTGCTCTGCTTGAAGAAGCCAACGTGACACGGGCCGGCGAGCGCATTTCTATGGGCCAATCATCGATGAGCTCGGCGCTGTCAAGGCTTCGGTTGCAATTCAACGATGAACTTCTGGTTCGAGTGGGCCGCGATTACGAGTTGACCCCTTTGGCCCGTTTGCTGCTTCCGCAGTTGCAACTCACTTTGCCGCTAATCGAAAACGCGCTAATGAGCCAAGAGGCCTTCGACCCGGCAACATCTACTCGCCACTATCGCCTTTTAATGTCTGATTATGCCGCCATCGAACTTCGGCCTCGATTGTCGCAGGCAATGAACGAGGCGCCGCACATTCGAATCGATATTTTGCCACTGCCGGCTGAACCAACCGATGCCGGACGCGATTTGGTGAACAACGATTTTGTGGTGATTGTGCCCGGAATCGGTGTCGAAGGCGACCGCGCACACTTGTTTGTCGACCACTACGTTTGCATGGTCGACAAAAATAACCCGGCCCTAGAAAAAGGCAAATTAAGCTGGGATGCGTTTAAGGCACTGCCGCACGCGGTTGTAGATTTTGGCCAGGCGCACCTAACCCCTGCCGATCGCAAACTTGGCGAAATGGGTTTTTCGCGCAAGGCACACGTTAAAACCACATCGTTCATGCCAATGGCCTCAATTATCGAAGGCACCAACCTGGTTGGCATAGTGCCATCGCGCCTGACCGAGCGCATGTCAAAAAGCACCAACACCATTGGCGTTGAGGCGCCATTTGGCCACATCGAGATTTTCGAAAACCTGTGGTGGCACCCCTCGCACAACTCAGACCCTTCGCACGTGTGGCTGCGCAAAATTTTGGCCGGCGAAAATTCGGCAGCTCTCTAACCCAGCAATCTGAATCGGCCAAGTATGCCTTCGGCAAATGGGTCTCATTTGCTCGACTTAGTTCATGGGCAATGCAGTTTTCGACTAGTTTTGGCATACAAAGCAATGTGGCTTGTCGAATTGGAGATCAGAGAAGATGTCAGTTAAGAACGTTCTCGTCGTTGGTGGCGGAATCACCGGAACCGTTGCCGCCGTAGCGTTGGCACAAAAGGGCGTAAAAGTTACCCTCGCCGAGATTTCACCGGTTTGGTATGGCGTTGGCCACGGCATCACGCTTCAAGGAAACGCCCTTCGGTCTTTCAAAAACATCGGTGCGCTCGACCGCATCCTTGAGAATGCCCACGGCTTCAACGACATCGCGATGTATCACGCAAGCGGCCAGTTGCTTCAGCGCATGCCCGTTGCTCACACGGGTGGCGAAGACCTTTATGCAACCATGGGAGCCTTGCGTTCAGACATTCAAACCGTTCTGGTTGACATGATTCACGAGCTGGGGGTTGATGTTCGCCTTGGCACCTCGATGGAATCTTTCGAGAACCACCCAGACCACGTTGATGTGACCTTTAACAATGGCAACACCGAAAGCTTCGACCTGGTCATCGCCTGCGACGGAATCAAATCTAAGACTCGCAAGATGCTAGGAATTAGCCACGACAAGAAATCTTCTGGCCTCGGCATTTGGCGAGTGGTCACCAAGCGAACCCCAGAGATGGACTGCTCGGCAGTGTTCCACGGCGGGCCAGAATATAAGGCCGGCTACACCCCGATCTCAAAAGACCTTTGCTATGCCTATGTGCTAACCAAGCCACAGCGCCCCGACAACGGCCTAACCGATGCTCAAGAAATGAAGCGTTTGCTAGAGGGCTACCACGGCCCATTCGACTTCATTCGTGAAAATATCTCTGAAGACGACTACATGAACTTTCAAGAGATCGAGTGGTTGTTTGTAAATGACGAACCTTGGCACCAGGGCCGCGTAATTGTTACCGGCGATGCCGTGCACGCTTGCCCTCCGGTGATTGCCCAGGGTGGCGCCCAGTGCTCTGAAGATGCTTGGGTTCTTGCCGAGATGGTTACCCAAGATGGCGACATCGACGAAATTTTGACCGCCTATCAGGCACGCCGAATGCCTCGTTTGACAGTTGTGGTTGAGGGCTCGATGCAGTTGGTCGACTGGGAAATTCACCCAGACACACCTGGCGCGAACCCTGGCATGTTGATGGGTAAGTCGCTGGCGCAGCTTGCTGCAATGCCTGTCTAGGCGATCAAATCATGAGTTCTGAAATGCCCAAGGGCAATGTTCCGCGCCGAGTTGTTACTGGCCACGATGCAAATGGCGTTTCGGTTGTGCTTTCTGACGGCATCGTGCCGGTTCACCGGGTAATGCCGCAAGATGGCGTTGGATTCTATGAAATCTGGAACACCGATTCGATGCCCGCCCCTGTTGCGGCAGTTGAACCAAGCGAACCAACCGAGCGTTCACTTCGGGTGCCACCAGAGCCCAATGGAACCAAGATTCGAATCAACGAATTCTTTCCGGGCTACATCAACGAGCTGGGCAACCAATCGCCGTTTCACCGCACCGAATCGATCGACTATGGCATTGTGCTTGAGGGCGAAATTTGGTTGGTTCTCGACAACAGCGAGGTGCTGTTGAAGGCTGGCGATGTGTGCGTGCAGCGCGGCACAGATCACGCCTGGGCAAATCGAAGCGACAAGGTTTGCCGAGTGGCGTTCATCTTGGTCGACGGCAAATTTAGCGAAGACCTGGTTGAGCTGGTGCCAAGCATCAAAGACAAACTGATGTTGAACGGGCCACACGACTAAATGAAACTTGACCACGTTGGGCTAAACGTTGCCAACCTAGCTGCGCAGGCTGCTTGGTATGGCAAGGCGTTCGGCCTTCGTGAAACAGGTCGGTTTGAAGTGCCGCCGCTAAATTTGCGCGGGCTCTTTATGACTAACGACGATGGGCTGACCATCGAGTTGCTTGAACGTGAGGGTTCGCAAGGCGGGCAGCAGGCCCAAACTCAGGCCCAAGCACTCTTGACGCGCGGCTATGGCCACATTTGCGTGCGGGTGGCCGATGTGCAAGCTTTGCACGACAAACTTTTAGCGCTTGGTGGGCGGCAGGCTATGCCGGTTGGGCCTTCGCCCGAGCCGGGCGTTACCTTTAGTTTTGTTGCCGACCCAGAGGGCAACCTGATCGAAATTATCGACCGCAAAGGGGCAATCGCCTAATGACCGAACTGCTTTCGCTGCCAGGCTTGGCCGGCAAAACCGTGGTTGTCACCGGTGCATCTGGTGGCCAAGGCCTTGCCGAAACGGTGGTTTTGTTGAACTCGGGTGCCAACGTTATTGCCACCGACCTCAACAGCGAACCAACCGCCGAAATGCTTGAGCTTTCGGCTGGCCTTGCCGGCAAGTTGCACTATCGCAAGCTCGATGTAGCCAGCGAATCAGATTGGGCCGATGTTGCCGCGTTTGCCGCCAGCCTTGGCAACGGGGTTCAGGGCCTAGTTAACAACGCGGGAATTCCGTTTAGGGCCCGGCTCGGCGAGATGAAGGTCGAAGACTGGAACCGCGTGATGGGCATCAACCTCACCGGCCCAATGCTTGGCATGCAGGCAATCGCGCCGCTAATGGGCCCTGGCTCATCGATCGTAAACACCGGTTCCGCAGCCGCGGTTACCCCGCACTACACGGTTTCATACACGGCCAGCAAGTGGGGGCTGCGCGGCCTAACCCATGTTGCCGCCACCGAATATGGCGCCCGCGGAATTCGCGTGAACATTGTGCACCCCGGCTACATCGAAACCCCAATGATGGCCGCGGCACCAGCCGTGATGACCAACGCGCAGCTTGCCCTAACCCCTCTCGAGCGCACCGGCCAACCAATCGAAGTTGCTGCAGTGGTGTGCTTTTTGCTTTCAGATTCGGCCTCATATGTAAGCGGTGCCGAGATTCCCATCGACGGCGCCTTCTCGAGCTCGGGCGGCGTGAAATTTATGTCAGACACCATTCGCAACGCACAACAAGCCAAATAACCCAAAGACCACAAACAAAGGAACCCGCCATGTTTATGTATTTCCCAACCAACTATGTATGGAGCCTCGCAGTTGTTGCGACCCTGAACAACGGCGGTTTTATTGACGAAGTAGACCGAGCCTGCCGCCCGGTTCTTGACGCCGCCAAAAATGGCGACGACGCCGGAACCGAGCTGCTTTATGCATCTTGGAAGGCCGTTGCCGACCGCCTGATTGACCTTGCCGAGAAGGATGTGGCCAAGGGCCGCATGATCGGCGCCGGCGAAAAGTATTACCGCGCCAGCCTTTACACCTCGCAGGCCGAGCGCCTGCAGTCGCCTCAGTGGGAGGGCCGCAAAGCCGAATATCAGAAGTCGATCGACTTGCTTCTAAAGCATGTTGAAATTGCCGGCGTTCCGTTCGAGCGCGTAGAGATTCCTTACGAGGGTTCGTCGCTTCCAGGCTACCTATACACAGCACCAAGCCTAGATGGCCAGCCAACCCCAATCATGATTCAGTGGAACGGGTTCGACTCGACCAAAGAAATGATGTACTACTCGGGCTACCCTCAGATGCTTGCCGAGCGCGGAATTTCGACCTTGATGGTTGACACCCCGGGTTCGGGCGAGGCTCTGCGCATGCGCGGCCTAACTGCACGCCACGACACCGAAGCCTGGGCATCTGCCTGCATCGACTGGATCGAAACTCGACCAGAGCTTGATGCCAACATGGTTGGCATCACCGGCTGGTCTTTGGGCGGCTACTATGGCCCTCGCGCAACCGCATTCGAAAAGCGCATCAAACTTTGCATCGTGTGGGGCGCAAACCACAACTGGGCCGAGGTTCAAGAAGGCCGCCGAAACCGCGAGGGCGAAAACCCGGTTCCGCACTACTGGAACCACGCCTTCTGGGTTTGGAACGCGACCGACATCGATGACTTTATGGAAAAGACCAAGGGCATGCACCTGAACGGTGTGGCCGAGCTGATTGACCAGCCGATCTTGATTACCCATGGTGCCAACGACCGCCAGATCAACGTGAAGTATGCCCACCAAACATTTGACGCAATCACCAAGAGCCCAAAGAAAGACATGCACATCTTTGATGAGCCTGAGGGTGGCACCGAGCACATCAGCATCGACAATTTAACCTTTGTGGCTGGCTATAACGCCGACTGGGCACAAGAGACCTTTGCCGAGCTAAAGGCGGGCAAATTCTGATGAGCAAACTAAATTGGGCCATGGTTGGCACCGGTTTGATGGCCGAACTGATTCTTCGCGATTTTGCGCTAGCCGATGGCACCAACCTTTATGCGTTGGTTTCGCGCGAGCCAGCCAAGGCAGAGGCGCGCCTGGCCGAGTTTGGCATCACCGGTGCAAAGGGCTTGACCTTTGAGCAGGCAATTGCAGACCCAGAAGTTGACGTGATTTATGTGGCATCGCCGCACTCTGAGCACCTTTGGCAAGCCAAGGCGGCGCTAAACGCGGGCAAGCACGTGCTGGTTGAAAAGGCATTTACCCTAACTGCCGCGGAGGCAATCGAGCTTGACGAACTAGCCAAATCAAAGGGCTTGTTCTTGATGGAAGCCATGTGGACAAAGTTCTTGCCACTGCACAACGCGGTAAAGAAAATGATCGAGGCAGGCGACCTTGGCAAGCTGGTGATGATTCAGGCAGAATTTGCCATGAACGCGCCATTCGACAACGCTCACCGATTGTTTAATTTTGAACTCGGCGGCGGCACAACCCTCGACCAAGGCGTTTACACCACCACAGTTAACCGCTTTTTTGCCGACTCACCGATTGCATCGCAGACCACTATTGGCCACCGATTCGAAAACGGTGCCGATGCGTTTGCCGACACCACTTTCGTGTTTGAAAACGGTGTAATCGGCCACGGCATTTCGGCGCTCGATGCAAACATTGGCTTTGGTTGCCGCGTGATGGGTGACAAATACAGCGTTGAGTTGATCGGTTCATTCTGGAACGCCCGCGAGCTTGACTTGGTGAAATATGCGGGCCAAACCCCGCCAACTCGCGAGCGAATTAAATATGAAACCAAGGGCGCTGGCTATGCCCACATGCTTGGGGCAGTAAGCACCGCAATTTTGGCTGGCAAAACCGAGTGCGCAGAGCACCCGCTTAGCTGGACAATCGAGAACATGAAGGTTCTCGACAAGATTCGCTCGGCTTTCTAAAAGCTGCAAGTGCCCCGGGGTTAGCCTCGGGGCATTTTTATGCGCCCGGCAGAACCGCCGACCAACCGCCGTCGACCATAAGGTTTGCGCCGGTTACATACGAGGCATCGCCGCTGGCCAAAAACACCGCACAGTTTATAACCTCGTCGGGCGTGCCAATTCGCTGCAACGGTATGTGCTTTGCGATGCCGATCATGGCACTGCCCTCGGCAAGCAAATCGGCCTCGGTTGCCGGCGTGCGCACCATGCCCGGGCTGATGCAATTAACCCTGATGCCAAACTCGGCGCCCTCGGCCGCCAGCTGTTTTGTCATGGCAACAACGCCGCCCTTGGTTGCGGTGTGAGCAATGCGGTGATTGGTTAGCGAGCCGGTTACCCCGGCCGTTGAACCAACCAAAATCACGCTGCCCGAAGATTTTTTAAGCGCCGCCCAAGCGTGCTTAACCGGCAAAAAAACGATGTCGAGTTCGTGTTGCAAAACAAAGCGCCACTCGGCAAGCGAGGTGTCTTCGAGGCGGTTGAACTTGGTTGCGCCGGCGTTTGCATAAAGCACATCGATGCGGCCCAGCTGGGCCTCAACCTTGACCAGCCAAGCACTGGTTTCGCCTTCGTCGGTTAGGTTCACCGGCGCCTCGCCAATCATGCGCCCACCGGCTGCTTCAACCAGCTTGATCGTTTCTAGATTGCCGTCAAGCTTCATGTCGCATCCGGCAATAATGGCACCCTCGGCCGCAAAGCGCAGCGCCGCAGCGCGGCCCATGCCGCCACCGGTTCCGGTGATTACAACTACTTTGCCTTCGAAGCGCTTTCCAACAAAGGGTTGGTTCAAAACATTTGCTGTGCCAGATTGCTCGGCCATGTTGCGCCTAACGAGCCATTCTTGGCCGCACGCGTGCCGACGCAATTGCCGGCGCAGCAACGGCTTCGCCAACCACATTGCTAATCTCGCCGATTCCCTCAACCGTCATCACAACTTCGTCGCCGGGCTTTAGCGGTGGCGGGGTTAGGCCGCCGGCACGGCCCCAAAGCTCGGCCAAGCAGCCAGAACCGGCGGTGCCAGAGCCAAGAATATCGCCCGGCACAACGCGAGTGTTGCGCGATGCATAGGCAATCAGTTCGCTCAGCGGCCAACCCATGTTGGCGAGCGAATCGCGGCCAATTTCGACACCGTTTACCGAAACGGTCATCAACAGGTTCAAAAAACCTTCGCCATCGTGGCGCGATTCAAATTCGTCGGCGGTCACTATCCAGGGGCCAAGGGTGGTGGCAAAATCTTTGCCCTTGGCTGGGCCAAGCCGCACCTTCATCTCGCGGGCCTGAATATCGCGTGCCGACCAATCGTTAAAAATTGTGTAGCCAAAGATTGCCTCTTGGGCCTCAGCGGGCGTCAGGTTTGAACCATCTCGGCCTTCAACCGCACCAACAATTACGCCAACCTCAAGTTCAAAGTCGAGGCGCTGGCATATCGGTGGGTTCATCACATCGCCGGTGGCAATCAAAGAGTTTGGGTTGGTGAAATAAAAGGTCGGGTATTCATACCACTCGGGCACCACACCCTCGCTGGCATCGATGCTTTTAACCACGCCTTCAACATGCTCTTCGAACGCCACAAAATCTCGAATCGAGGGCGGCTGAATTGGCACCAAAAGCTGCACATCATCGAGGTAAGGTTCGTTGCCGGTTGCCGCAGCCAGGGTTAGTGCGCCCACCTTGAGCGCCATTGGCAAACCCAGCTTCACAAGGTCTTCGTTGCTATAACCACCGGCAAAGGCATAAACCTTGCCGTTTTCAACCAGGCCATCGTGGCTTAGGCCGTTGTGTTGCCAGCGGGCGAGTTTCATTTTTTAGCTACTTTCAAAAGAAGCGCCGAGCCCTGGCCGCCGCCGCCACAAAGAGCAGCCGCACCGATGCCACCGCCTCGGCGATTTAGTTCGTAGGCAAGGTGCAAAACTAGGCGCGCACCCGATGCGCCAACCGGGTGGCCAAGTGCAATGGCGCCACCATTCACATTCACCTTGGCGTGCGGGGCACCAAGCTTGTCGGCCGAAACCAAACCAACCACCGCAAAGGCTTCGTTTAGCTCAAAAAGATCAACATCGGCAACGGTTAGGCCCTCGCGCGCCAACGCATGGTTCACGGCGTTTGCCGGCTGCTCTTGCAGCGATGTGTCGGGCCCGGCAACATTGCCGGCGGCACCAATCTCGGCCAACCATTCCAGGCCAAGCGCTGCGGCTCGAGATTTTTTCATCACAACAACGGCCACAGCGCCATCCGAAATCTGTGATGCATTGCCAGCGGTAATTAGGCCACCACTCGAGAAGGCTGGGCGCAATTTGCCGAGACTTTCTAGCGAGGTCTCTGGGCGAATGCCTTCGTCAAACTCAACAACGGCGGTTTTGCCGCGACCAAAATCTACCTCTACCGGCACAATTTCGGCAGCCAATCGGCCGGCCGCGGTTGCCTCGTGCGAACGCGAGTGCGAGGCAACGCTGAACTCATCCTGGTGCTCACGGGTGAACGAATATTTGCCGTTAAAGGCTTCGGTGCTTTCGCCCATCGCCATCTGGTCAAACGCGCAGGTTAGGGCATCGTTTGCCACCGAGTCTTTCAAAACCCAGTCGCCATATTTTGCGCCTTCGCGCGAGCGAGGCAAATAGTGTGGGCCGTTGCTCATCGACTCCATGCCTCCGGCAACCACCACCTCAAATTCGCCGGCACGAATCAACTGGTCGGCAAGGGCAATGGCCTCGATGCCCGAGAGGCACACTTTGTTGATGGTTATTGCCGGGATGTGGTTTGGCACACCAGCACCTATGGCCGCCTGCCGAGCAGGGTTTTGCCCAGCGCCAGCCTGCACAACCTGGCCCATGATCACATAGTCAACAACGCCCGCATCGATGCCAGCGCGCTTGATTGCCTCGGCAATCGCCACCGAACCAAGCTCGGCCGCGGTCTTGGTTTTTAGGCCACCGAGCAATCGGCCAAACGGGGTGCGGGCACCGGCCACCAAAACGGTTGGGTCTGCAAACGACATATTTAGCCCTTCAACGATTCGGCAATTGCAAAGCCAGCGCCGGTCTTTTCGGTTAGCTCTTCAACTGTCACGCCGGGTGCCATTTGGGTTAGCAAAAGACCGCTTGGGGTTACATCAAAAACCGCAAGGTCACTGATGATGCGCTTCACCACGCCCTTGCCGGTTAGCGGCAAATTGCACACGTCAACAATCTTTGGCGCGCCATCTTTGCTCACGTGGTCGGTCAAAACGATCACTCGTTCGGTGCCGGCAACAAGGTCCATGGCTCCGCCCATGCCCTTAACCAGCTTGCCCGGAATCGTCCAGTTGGCTAAGTCGCCGGTGGCCGAAACCTCCATTGCGCCAAGCACCGCAAACTTTACGTGCCCGCCGCGAATCATGCCAAAAGAGGTAGCGCTGTCGAAAAAGCTGCCACCAGGGTTGAGGGTTACGGTTTGCTTGCCAGCATTAATTAGGTCGGCGTCTTCTTCGCCTTCATACGGAAATGCGCCCATGCCGAGCATGCCGTTTTCGCTCTGCAAAATGACATTGATGCCCGCCGGGATGTGGTTTGCCACCAGGGTTGGAATGCCAACGCCCAGGTTCACATAATCGCCGTCGCTAAGTTCGGTTGCGGCAATTGCCGCCATTTGGTCGCGGGTCCAGGCCATGTTAGGCACCTGCCTTTGCATCGGCGGCTGAGGGCCGGGGCGTTGTGGTGCGCTGTTCAATCGGTTTTTGGCGGGGCATCGATTGCACCAAACGTTGAACAAAAATGCCCGGGGTGATGATTTGGTTTGGGTCAAGATAGCCATCAACAATTTGCTCAACCTCGGCAATGGTTTGCTTGCTTGCGGTTGCGGTGATGGGGTTAAAGTTTCTGGCGCTGTGCCGATAAATCAGGTTGCCGGCGCGATCGCCCTGATAGGCATGCACCAACGCCAAGTCGGCCAAGATGCCGCGCTCTTCAATATAGGTTTCGCCGTTAAACACCTTGTGGTCTTTGCCCTCGGCAACCAGGGTGCCAACACCGGTTCGCGTATAAAATGCTGCGATGCCCGCACCACCGGCGCGAAGGCGCTCGGCCAGGGTTCCCTGAGGTGAAAATTCGACCTCAAGCTTGCCGTCAAGATAGAGCTGGGCAAAGTGTTTGTTTTCGCCAACGTATGAAGAAATCACTTTCGAGACCTGGCCGTTTTCGAGCAGAATGCCGAGGCCCTGGCCATCAACTCCCATGTTGTTCGAGATGATGGTGAGGTTCTTTGCGCCCGAATCGCGCACTGCCTCAATCAGGTCAAACGGGTTTCCGCCAAGGCCAAAACCGCCAACGGCAATCACCGCGCCATCAAAAATTACATCTCGGATGGCCTCTTGCGCGTTAGCGAACTCTATGGGCAAAACCGGCCTCCTGAAATGACTTCTATGTCTCTTACTAAGCCAATTTTAGGCCTGATTTCTCGAGCAAAATCCTCTAGTTGTATGCCTAATTCGTGTAGGTGTGTTTGTATTTAGTTATGCCTCTAGACCCGCTATTTGCCGACCGAGCCCACTTCTTTGACGAACTGGCTTTGCCAGAAGCCATCAAGGCCTATGAAGCACCGGTTAGCGAATATGTGAGCCCGCCGATCACCACCGAAGAGCGCGTGATCTCGGGGCCGAATGGTGAAATTAGGGCACGCCTTTATCGCCCGGCCAACACATCTGCCGAGACCCATGTTTTGCCTGGCTTGGTTTGGTATCACGGTGGCGGTTTTGTGATGGGCGATTACAACATGAACGAGTCAGATGTGGTTGCGCGCGAAATCGCACATCGCCTTGGCGCTGTGGTTCTTGGTGTCGATTACCGCTTGGTAACCGAAACGGTCAAATTTCCGGCTCCTCAACTCGATGGCATTGCCAGCCTGCAGTGGTTTGGCCGCAGCACCCGCGAGCTTGGTGTTGACCCAAACAAAATCTTTGTCGGTGGCATCAGTGCGGGTGGTTGCTTGGCGGCATCGGTTGCAATTATGGATCGCGACATGGGCGATAACTATCTTGCCGGTCAGCTTTTGAACTGCCCGATCGCGCACAAGCACATGCCAAAATACAGCGTTGAACTGCAGAGCAAAGTCGACGAACTGCCTGCCGGTTTTGGTCTGAGCAAAGATTTTGTTGACCAGAACAACGTGTTTATGGTCGAAAATGGCGATCTCTCAGACATCGAGCCCTACTGGTTCGCGGGTGAGGTCGAAGATCTTTCGGGGCTTGCGCCAGCACAAATCATCAACTGCGAATACGACACCCTGCGTTCTTCGGGCGAGCTTTATGGCAAGCAACTGGCCGAGGCCTGCAACCGGGTTGAGGTTCTAACTCAGGATTCTGTGCCCCACGCACACATCAACCGTTATCCAGCCGACTGCAAGCAAATGGGCGAAACCCTCGAGAACATGGTGCGCTTTATGCGCGAAACCTCAAAGGCTTAAACCTCGAAGCGAATGTCATAGGTAGAGGCAAGACTAAACCTAGAAATGAACAAAACCCCGGCCGTTTGATCGGTTCTCGAAAGAACTACAGGGACGGTTCCGGGGTGTTCATAGAAAGGTTAACGCAAGTGTCTGACATTAATCAAGCGCATTCTTGGGAGTTCCTTGAGCGACATTTCACTCCCGCACGTCTGCACTCATACCTGCTCGAATTTAATGGCGACAAGCAATTAGCTCAAGCACTGTACGAGTGGAACATTGAAATTTCTGGCGCATTCTGGGAACTCATAACATACGTGGAAATCGCACTTAGGAACAGAATTAACCAGCGTTTTGAAAACGCAGCAATTTCTAAGGGTGGGCATTGGATTCTTGAATTTGAGAAACTTGCGACACCTAATTCGGAGATGGCCTTGAAAGAGATTCGGCAGGCGAGATTCAGGATCTCGGCAGGTAAGAAACTTGTCACTCCTGAGCAATTAGTCTCAGAGCTTCCCTTCGGTTTTTGGGTTAACCTGTTGTCGAAGCGTCACCGAAATTTTTGGCCTGAACTCGCATCCGGGTTTCCTGGCATGCCAAATCGAAACCCGTCGGTCCTTTACACAAAACTTTCGTCGCTCAAAGATTTAAGAAACCGAATCGGGCACCACCATCGAATTTGGTCTTTAGATTTGAGCTCAATGCATCAAGACATCCTCAAAATCAGCGCATTCCTAGATAAAGACCTGGCGACTTGGATTTTGAGAAAGAGCAAAGTAGACGAACTCCTTGCGAGGAAACCCAGAAACCAAACTTGATCCTCGCGGATCATTTCTATTGATTGAAACGAATTATTTGTATTCGCCAACTAGGCGAACTGCGCCGCCATCAACACCCTTTGCACCCTGAACATAGCTAGCCAGGTCTGCTGGTGCAGCCTCGATCTCGCCGAGAGTCCAGGTGTGAACACCTAGTTTGGTTAGGCTAGCCGCAATTTCATCGGCCTTGTCGGCGTCAACCACAACTGCCTGGCCAAGTCCGAGGTTCCAGGTGCCCTCAACCGATTCAAGCGAAAAGTCGCCCCAGCCGGCAAGAACTTGAAAGACCTCTTGAGGTGCCCAGGTGGCACGGTGAACATCGAGGGCAACGCCCTGTGGCAAAACGCGCGCAATGTTGGCTGCGATGCCGCCGCCGGTGATGTGGCTCATGGCGTGAACGCCCGAACCAAGCTGGCTTTCGAGCAGCGAATTAAGCACACCCGTATAAAGAGCGGTTGGCTCTAGAAGCTTTTCGCCTAGCGAAATGCCGGCAAACTCTGGCACCTGATCGGTGTATTTGTAGCCCATGTCGCGAACGATTTTGCGCACCAGCGAATAACCGTTTGAGTGCAAACCCGAAGACTGCATGCCAAGCACAACATCGCCAACGCGCACATTTTGGGGGCCAAGCAATTTGGCTGCGTCAACCACGCCAACCGCTGCGCCGGCAACGTCATAATCATCAGCGCCAAGCAAGCCCGGGTGCTCGGCGGTTTCGCCACCAACCAGTGCAACGCCAACGGCCGAACAAGCCTGTGCAATGCCGCGAACAATGTCGGCGATGCGCTCTGGAACAACCTTGCCACAGGCAATGTAGTCGGTCATAAATAGGCTCTTTGCGCCAACCACAACGATGTCGTCGACAACCATTCCAACTAGATCTTGGCCAATGGTGTCGTGCTTGTCGATTGCCTGCGCGATGGCAACTTTGGTGCCAACACCATCTGTCGAGGTTGCCAACAGCGGGCGGTCATAAGATTTTAGAAACGAAACATCCATCATGCCGGCAAAGCCACCAAGGCCGCCCATCACAAGGTCGTTGTGAGTTGCGCCAACGGCACGCTTCATAAGTTCTACGGCCAGGTCGCCGGCTTCGGTGTCGACACCCGATTCTGCATATGCGTTAGACATCTTGAGCTTTCTTTGCGGCTAAAAAATTAGTTGGTTTCGGCTGCGCGCACGGTTGCGTCGAGCTCTGAATCGGGGCCTGGCTCGCACGCTGCGGCCTCTGGGCGCTCGAGCAAGTTTTTGCCAAGGCGCTCGGCGGTTGGCAACTCGATTGGGTAGGTGCCGGTGAAACAAGCGGTGCAAAGCTGCGATTCTTGCTGGCCGGTGGCCGCAATCATGCCGTCTTTGGTTAGGTAACCAAGGGTGTCAGCGCCAATCGAAGCACGCACGTCGTCAACTCCAAGGCCGGTGGCAATTAGCTCGGCGCGAGTGGCAAAATCGATTCCATAGAAGCAAGGCCAGGTGATGGGTGGGCTAGAAATTCGCACGTGAATTTCGGCGGCGCCCGCCTCGCGAAGCATTTGCACAAGTGCTCGCTGGGTGTTGCCGCGCACAATTGAATCGTCGATCACAATGATGCGCTTGCCGCGAATTACCTCTTTTAGAGGGTTCAACTTGAGGCGAATGCCTCGTTGGCGAATGGTTTGCGAAGGCTGAATAAAGGTGCGGCCAACATAGGCGTTTTTGACTAGGCCGTGGCCAAACGGAATTCCCGATTCTTGCGAGAAACCGATGGCTGCCGGGGTGCCCGACTCGGGGGTTGGAATAACCAGGTCGGCTTCTACCGGATATTCGCGGGCCAATTGACGACCCATTTCGACGCGGGCGTCGTAAACATTCTTGCCGTTGATTGCGGTGTCGGGGCGGGCCAAATATACGTATTCAAAAACGCAACCGGCTCGCTTGGTTTCGGCGAAGCGAGTTGAGCGAAGGCCGTTTTCGTCGATGGCAATTAGCTCGCCAGGCTCGACCTCGCGAACCAAAGATGCGCCCACAATATCGAGGGCTGCGGTTTCTGAGGCAACCACCCAACCGCGCTCGAGGCGGCCAAGCACCAACGGGCGCACGCCCTGCGGGTCGCGAGCGGCATACAGAGTGGTTTCATCCATGAAAACAAGGCAGAAGGCACCCTTAACCTTTGGCAGCAATTCGAGTGCTGTTGCCTCAAGTGTGTGATCAAGATCACCGGCCATGAGGGCCGTTAAAACTGCGGTGTCGGTGGTGTTGCCACCGGTGATTTCATTGGTGCCCTGATCTGGGTAGCGCTGCTTTAGAAGCTCGAGAAGATCGGCGGTGTTGGTTAGGTTGCCGTTGTGAGCAAGCGCAACAGTGCCGGCCGAGGTGCGGCCAAGGGTTGGTTGTGCGTTGCGCCAGTGGCTTGCGCCGGTTGTTGAATAGCGGTTGTGGCCAACTGCAATGTGGCCAATTAGGCTTTCGAGGGCCGACTCAGAGAAGACCTGCGAAACCAGACCCATGTCTTTATAGACCAAAATCTTTTTGCCATCAGAGGTGGCAATGCCGGCCGATTCTTGGCCGCGGTGCTGAAGCGAATAGAGACCAAAGAATGTCAGTTTGGCAACCTCTTCGCCGGGTGCCCATACGCCAAAAACGCCACACTGATCTTGTGGTGCTTTTTCGTCACTGCTAACAGCAATGTCGGTGTTCAGAAGTCCGTCGCCACGAAGCAAGGGTTGCGTCCTATCAAGAGGTTTGCGATTGCGGGCTTTCGACGCCCTTGTGAGGCCCGTTTACCCCTTTAGTTTAGTCGCTTCCAAGCTCTTGGCACGAGCCAATCCAACCCGGTCGGCAACTACCGCAGCCACAATTCCGAGCGCCACACCGATGCCGCCAAAATAGGCAAGCAGGTAGGTGATTATGGGTTGCGCAGTGCGCTGCTGTTCGGGAATCGCCAGCCCAACAATCAAAGCCAACACGATTCCGATCACGCCACCGGTTAGCAGAAACGGTAAGAACTTTGGTGCACGTCGAATTTTGACTGATTCGGTTTTTGAAGTTTGGTTAACCATGACTTAATTGAACACCACCATGGCGCAGCAACATTCCTTGGTGCCTGAGGTCACCCAAGCGCCTCAATTCAAGTCATAAAATTGACACTTTTTTAATGCAACATCGCTATTAATCGCTCAGAAAAATGGCCAAATTTGGTCGCTATATATTCAAATTATTTGACTGATCATTCATGAATGCCGCGAAAATATTTGATTTTTGCGGCACCAAAATTGACAGGTTTTTCAACAGAGTTCGGCGTTTTTCGCACAGTAAAACTGTCAAATTTGAAACATGGATTGAGGCGCGAAGAACACTAAAAACCAGTGCCCCCACAGCGAGAACCGCTGCGAGGCCTCCAAAAAATCTTGCAACAATTCCGAAGTAGGCAACCAGGCATCGAAGCCACTACGAAGTTAGAGGCAAAACTTCGGAGATGTCGGCACGAACGCCCGAGGCGATCACGTAAGCGCCCGCGACGGCATCGGCCCACTGCATCTGGCCAGTAGCCAACGCAAACCACACTTCGGGCTGCATCTCAACAACATTTGGTGGCGTGCCCCGAGTGTGCCTTGGCCCTTCGATGCACTGCGTTGCACCAAGCGGTGGCACGCGAACCTCAACCGAGTTGCCTGGTGCAACCTCGGCAAGCTCTTCGAGCAGGTATCTAACAGCGGTGGCCATTAGCGCCGAATCTGCTTGCAAACCTTGGGCCAACGCAGCGCGAACAGCGGCAACCGCGTGGTTGCCATCTGCCGCCTTAATGCGCCTTCGTGCCATAACTAACATTCTGGTCGGTTTAGAAATAAAAGTCTTGACTGCCCGGTTTTAGTTAGGGTAGCCTTACCTTGCTAATAAGTCAGAGAATACTGACCCAACGAAAGAAAATAATGCTCTCAAACTATCTAATCGGCCTTCGCGAAGGCCTCGAAGCTGCCCTTGTGGTCAGCATTCTGATCACCTACCTAGTGCGCACCAGTCGCTTGCAAAACATCAAACACGTGTGGCTTGGCGTGTTTTCGGCACTCGCACTTAGTCTTGCTTTCGGTGCGTTGCTCACCTTCACTCGCACCAACATTCTCGAGAGCGAAGCCTCAAAAGAAACCTTCGGCGGAATCATTTCGCTGGTGGCCGTGGCCTTCGTTACCTGGATGATCATTTGGATGCGCGACACCGGTTCGCGAATGAACGCCGAACTGCAGGGCAAACTCGAAAACGCAATTAAGGGTGGCATCGCAACCATCGTTGCCATGGCATTTATCGCCGTTGCTCGCGAGGGCCTCGAAACCACACTCTTCTTCTACAGCGCTGTTCAGGCTGCTGGATCAACCGTTGAGCCTGTCATCGGCTTCATTCTTGGCATCGCCACTGCGGTCGCCATCGGCTACCTTCTTTACCGTCGAGCCATCAAGCTGAACATGAAGCACTTCTTCACGTGGACCGGCTACTTCTTGATTCTTGTTGCCGCGGGTGTTCTGTCATACGGCATTCACGAACTGCACGAAAGCGGCGTGATTCCTGAGTGGGGTGGCGCACTGTTCGACATTCGCGACAGCTTCTCGGTTGACACCTGGTTCGGCTCACTTGCCAAGGGAATCTTCAACTTCAGCCCCGAGACCACCTGGGTTCAGGCAATCGCCTGGACTGCATACGTGGTTATCACCGTGCTGATTTTCAACCGCAAAAAGCAGCCAACCGCCTAAACTAACGGCATGCCCACGCTTGCCTCTTGGATCACGTTTTTGATTACCTCATTGGTGATCATTTTGATTCCGGGGCCAAGCGTGGTTTTTGCTATCGGGCGAACTCTGGCACTTGGCCGCCCAGCCGGGCTGGTTACGGTTGCCGCCAACGCGCTTGGCACATCGATGTGGGTTATTGCAACAGCGATTGGTTTGACCGGTTTGATCACTGCGGCACCATGGGCGTTAGAGGTTGTCAAAATTGCTGGCGTAATGTATCTGGGCTACCTGGGCGTTAAAACCATCATCGGCAGCAAGGCGCAGCACGCAGCCGTTGTGGGCGCATCGGGCACCACCAAAACCCTTGGTCAAATTTGGCGCGAAGGCTTTTTTGTTGGGCTTAGCAACCCAAAAACCGCCGTGTTTTTTATGGCCATCTTGCCGCAGTTTATTAACCCCGAAGGCAACTTTGCCTTGCAGTTCTTGTTGCTTGGGGCCACCTTCGAGGTGATTGGCGTGCTGAGCGATTCGGCATATGTGGTCGGCGCTGCCGCTGTGCGCAACTGGATCTTGAACGAACCCAAACGCCTCACCGCCATCATCGCCGTTGGCGGAGTGCTCATCCTGGGCGTATCAGTCTGGTTGCTTATCAACATGCTGAGCGGGCACTAGTTCATCCACAGTTTCGAGTTTTTCTCTGCCGCAGATCGAGCGGTCAAATCACAATAAAAACCCTATTGATTTGCACCCCTTTATTGCTTAGATTTCTAAGTAGATATCTAAGCAGAGGAGGTGAAATGAAAAACAAGAAAGTGTTTGGGCAAACCTTGTCTGTAACCGAACTAAGTCAAAACGCATCCGGCGCGATCAAGCGCGTGCAAACCGAAGATGAGCCGATCGTCATTATGAAAAACAACAAACCGGTCGCTGTCTTGATGGACATCAAGTTATTCGAATACCTTGATGGCATTGCAGAGGAAGTCGAATGGGAGAAGCATATCCTCGACAGGATTGCCAGTGATACGGGAGAGCGTTACTCGTTAAAAGAAGTTCTTGGCGAGCTGAGCGAGAAGAGGCGCAAAAAGGGGTCATCCAAGTGAGCAACTGGCAGGTAGCTCTTACCGGGGCGGCAAAAATGGACCTTGACGCGCTCGACAATTCGGTTCAAAAGCCTGTCGCCAAGGCTTTGATGAAGCTCAGCGAAAGCCCAGACCGTCGAGGACACGCTCTGACCGGCAACCTTGCTGGCTATCGCGCGATGGTCGTGGGCAAGAAAAAAATCAGAATTGTTTATCGCCTTGAGCACGATCGCGTGTTGGTTTTAGTTATCGCAATTGGCCAACGCAGAAATAAAGAGGTTTACGAGGCGGCAGGCGAAAGGGCGAGCGAAGACGGGCCCGAACGGGCGATTCGCCCAGCCAGTAAACTTGAGGGGTGAAGATTCTAGTTTTGGGCGCGGGCGCCCGCGAGCACGCAATTGTTAAGGCCTTGATTCGCACTGGCACCGCCAAAGGCGATTTGATCGTGGCCCCTGGCAACGCGGGCATTGCCGGCGATGCCCACTGCGAGCCGCAACTCAACCCAAACGACCCACTAGAGGTAACCAAGTTTGCCCTTGAGCACGGCATCGAACTGGCCATCATTGGCCCAGAGGCCCCACTTGTTGCCGGAGTTAGCGATGCGCTGCGCGACCAGGGAATTGCGGTTTTTGGCCCTTCACAAAAAGCCGCCGCTCTCGAAGGTTCTAAGAGCTTTGCCAAAGAAGTTAT
Organism: Rhodoluna sp.; assembly: GCA_024641985.1. Lineage (GTDB taxonomy): Bacteria > Actinomycetota > Actinomycetes > Actinomycetales > Microbacteriaceae > Rhodoluna. The sequence goes on from JAHEBZ010000004.1 coordinate 55,698, forward strand.
GGCTGCAGCCGGCGTGCCAACCGGCATGGCCCGCGAGTGCTCGAACCTGGCCGAGGTTGAAGACGCCATGGATGAGTTTGGTGCCCCATATGTGATTAAGGCCGATGGCTTGGCTGCCGGCAAGGGCGTTATCGTTACCAGCGATCGCGCGGCCGCACTTGAGCACGCCGCCAAGTTCATTGAGATGGGCATTTTGGTCGAAGAATTCTTGGATGGCCAAGAGGTTTCGTTGTTCTTCTTGGCCGATGGCAAAAACGTGCTGCCGCTGACCCCCGCCCAAGATTTCAAGCGCGCTTATGACAACGACGAAGGCCCAAACACCGGCGGCATGGGCGCATACAGCCCGCTGCCTTGGTTGCCCGAGGGCTTTATTGAGGAGGTTGAGCGCGAGGTGGCTTTGCCAACGGTGCAAGAACTGGCCAAGCTTGGCGCACCATTTGTTGGCCTGCTTTACTGCGGCCTAATTCTTACTAAACGCGGCACCCGAGTTATTGAGTTCAATGCTCGCTTTGGCGACCCCGAAACCCAGGTGGTTTTGCGCCGCCTCATCACCCCGCTCAGCACACTTCTTTATAAGGCCGCAACCGGTCACCTCGAAACGGCTCCGCAGCCCGAATTTAGCAACGATGTTGCCATCACCGTGGTGCTTGCCAGCGAGGGCTACCCAGAAACCGCGGCACCGAATCGCCCAATTTATGGGTTGAGCGATGCCGAAGCAAAGGGTGTTGAGGTTTGCCATGCGGCAACCGCATTCAACGAAACCAAAGATGGCGAAGAGGTTTTGGTTGCCACCGGCGGCCGCGTGCTTTCGGTGGTTGCCACCGGCAAAAATTTTGCCCGCGCACGCGCGCATGCATACGAGGGTTTGAAACAAATTCACCTCGAGGGTTCGCACTATCGCAACGACATCGCGGCAAAGGTGGCCAACTAATGGCGGGCACCGAGTCAACCGGCGGCGCAACCGCGATCAACGGCTGGAAGCACGTTTATAGCGGCAAGGTTCGCGACCTTTATGAAAGCGAAGACCCGGCACTCGACCACCTGATTTTGGTGGTTGCCAGCGATAGGGTTAGCGCCTTCGACACCGTGCTCGAACCGGCCATCACCGGCAAGGGCAAGCACCTAACCGCCCTCACCAACTGGTGGTTCGATCGCCTTGGCGTGCCAAACCACCTAAGCCACGATGTTTCCGTGCCTGCCGAGGTTGCCGGGCGCGCAACCGTTGCCAAAAAGCTCGAGATGTTTCCGATTGAGTGTGTGGTTCGTGGCTATATTTCGGGATCAGGCTGGAAGGATTATCAGGCGACCGGCTCAATCTGTGGCGTTGAATTGCCAGCAGGTTTGACCTTTGGTGGCAAGCTGCCCGAACCGATTTTTACCCCGGCATATAAGGCCCCGCTTGGCGAGCACGACGAGAACATCGATTTTGCCAAGGTGATCGAGCTAATCGGCGAGGCTAACGCCATTGCGCTTCGCAACCTTTCGCTGAGCGTTTTTAAGAAGGCAAGCGGCCTGGCCGAGCACGCCGGATTGATTTTGGCTGACACCAAATTTGAGTTCGGAATCGACCCGGCCAACGGCCAGATCACGCTGGGCGATGAGGTTTTGACCCCCGACTCGAGCCGCTTTTGGAGCAAGGCTGCTTGGGATCGCGGCGAGCGCAAAGACAGTTTTGACAAGCAAATTGTGCGCAACTGGTTGGCCGAAAACTGGAACCAGGTGGGCCAGCCGCCCGCGTTGCCAGCCGAGATTGTTGCCCAAACCGCAGACAAATATGCCGAACTTGTTGACCGCCTAACCAGCGAAGTTGCTTAGACAGCAACCCTGAAGTTAAACGGAATAACCAAGACAACTAGATAGTTGCAACTGCTGTGACCCCAGCCCTGAAAACCAACGACGAGCGCCAAGAGCAAATTCTTGCTGCTGCCTCGCGTTTGATTGCAACCCATGGGGTTGACGCTGTGACCATGGCTCAGTTGGCGACCGAAACCGGCCTCAGCCGCCCGGCGATTTATCAATACTTTGCTTCAAAAGACCACGTTCTTGCCGAGCTGGTCATCAATGAAATGGCCGATCTAAGCAACGCAATCGAGCGGCACATCGAGGGCCTTGCCGACCCCCTCGAGCGCGTGCGCATTTGGGTGCACTATTCACTGGCTCACTTGGCTAGCGCCGAGCACAGGGTAATTCGTGAAATTTCGATTCAAACCCTGCCCGAAGATTCGCGCGGAATGATTAATGCGATGCATGGGCACTTTATGGTGGCTTTGCTTAGCCCACTTCGCGAACTTGGCGTTAAAGATGTAACGGCCACCGCCCACCTGATTTTTGCATCGGTGGCAGCAGCAGCCAAGCGAATCGACGAAGGCAGCGAGTTCGTTAGAGAGGCCGCTGCCCTCGAGCAATTCACGGTTGCGGGGTTAGCCGCGAGTGCCGGCGCAAGCGCCAACAACTTTGCTTTTTAGCCAAGCTTTAACACGTTGTTTGCAACCGCACGGCCACGAAGCAGCACCGAAACCTTAACCGATGCGCCCTTTGGCGCTGGCACGCTAAACACATACTTGTCGGTTGCGATTGCGCGAACCAACTTGCGAGCGCCAACCACAAAGGTGAGTTTGGTGCCGGCATAATTTGCCACGGTCACCTGAATTTTTCCGTCAACCAACTCGATGCTTGCGGCTGGCTTTGGTGCACCAAAAGTTACCGGAATGAATCGGTCAAGCGAGAAATCGGTTGTGCCACCGAGGTGATCGCGGCGAACGTGAATGCCGCAGGCAAGCTGGGTGCAGTCGATTTTGGTTTCACCCGACACAAAGTTGGCCGGCAAAGAAAGCGCAACCGGGCCAGCCAAAAGTTTTGCACCCTGGCGAAGGGCATTTTGGTCGGTGGTTACCCAAACGGTTTCGGCCATGCCAACACAGTTGATTGGGCGCGCCTTGGCAACCTGAGCCAAAGTGCCCGCGCACAAACGCAAATAAACGCCCTGGCCGGTTGGCAAACCTTCGATGGTTATGTTTGCTGTGTCGCCGGCGATGTTTAGGTTTTGCGATTTATCGGCTGTCACCTTGAAGTCGGCGGCCTGGGCTGGGCCGGCAACAGCTGCCAATAAGGCTGTTAGCACTGCTGTGGCAATTGCGCCAACGCGCATGGTTGAGGTTCTCATTACTCTCCTTGATATGGTGGGGCGGGTCGGCTTGTGGCCGGCCTATTTGAACGTGATGGGGATAATCACGTCGGCTTTGCGGTTAGCCGCATTGGTGTGATCGGCTCGGGTCAAAATGGCACAGCGCACCAGCTTGCAGTCGGCTTCGTCGATCATTTGCCGCATCGGCAACGTGACTTTGAAAGTGCCACCCCTGCCAAACGGGGTGACGAACAATTTGCCATAAAAAGGTGGGTTTGACGAAACCCATACCGCTTGGTTATCGTGACCGGTGACATCATATGGGCCGCAGATTTCGGGTTTTTTGCCCTTTGGCGGAACCACGCAAACCGCCACATAAATGCCGGTTTTTAAGTTGTAGCCCTTGCCGGTAACGGTTATTTGCTGGCCTTCGACTAGACCCTTTGCTGTCGATACGGTTAGTGTTTGCCCAGCCGGGCCTTTGGCGCTAACGCTTGGGGCACCAGTGGCCAATAATGTTGCCAACAGAATCGCAGTGGTTTTGATCACGTTGACAAAGTTAACTGAAGGCAAATATTGAAACCTGACACATTGTCAGCGTGAGCGTTCTGGCAAGATTGAGGGATGTCTAAAAAAGCCTCAGTTCTATTTGTTTGTGTTCACAACGCAGGTCGGTCGCAGATGGCCGCCGGTTATTTGCAGGCACTTGCCGGCGACCGCATTGAGGTTCGCTCAGCTGGCACCGCCCCGCGCGACAGCGTGAACCCATCGGCTGTTGCCGCCATGCTCGAAGAGGGCATCGACATCAGCGCGAACACCCCAAAGGTGCTAACCGACGAAGCCGTTAAAGACTCTGACTATGTGATCACTATGGGTTGCGGCGACACCTGCCCATACTTTGCCGGCAAAACCTACCTTGATTGGGTGCTCGACGACCCAGCAGGGCAGGGTGTTGAGGCGGTTCGCCCAATTCGCGACAAAATTCGCGCACACATCGAAGAGCTGATCGCCGAAATCGATCAAAAGTTCTAACAGCGATTTAACACCAACTGGTCAGGCAGTTTTGCGGCTTTTCTCGCAACCCTCTCAAGTTGAGTTGTGAGGCTTCTTTCAACGGGCAAATAGTTCGTTAGACAAGGAGCAACAAAATGAAAAAGAATATTCTTGGAGCCGCCGGGCTGCTAACCGCTGGCCTGCTTGCCGGCGGCGCAATGTCGATCGGAGCTGCAAACGCAGCCGACACCACCGCTGCTGTTTCGGTTGCCGCAAGCACCGATTCAACCACCACTGCCCCAAGCGATTTGGGCACCCCACCTGCTGGCGCACCCGACATTTTTAGCCCAACCTCGGTTCGCCCAGACGAAAAGAACGTGACTGGCACCGACAAGACCAAGCTTGAAACAGCGGCCTTGGCCGAGGTGCCAGCAGCCACCGTGATTCGTGCCGAAACCGACGCCGATGGTGGCGCAACCTATGAGGTGCACCTGAAGCGTGCCGACGGCACCGTTGTGACGGTTGAATTTGATGCCAACTTTAAGGTGACTGGCACACACGAAGGTTTTGCAAAGCACTAATTAGCTAAGCAACCCGCAAAGAGGTAGGGCTCGATTGACAATCGGGCCCTACTTTGCCATTTGCTTTTGTGCCAGCTACAAAACCTGTATTTGACCCATCATGCCAAGATCTTCGTGATCCAAAATGTGGCAGTGATACATGGTTTTGCCAGTGATTCGTTCAAACGCAATGCGCACAACCACCTCACCCAGATACGGCACATTCACAACGTCTCGCCAACGAACATCGTTCACTGCAACACCGTTTATGCTCACAATTTGCATAGGCCATACGTGCAAATGAAACGGGTGGTTCATGCCGCTGGTGTTTGTCAGGGTCCACTCTTCGATGGTGTTCAGCGAGGCCCGAGTGTTCACCTTGTTCATGTCAAACGATTCGCCGTTGATGGTGAACATGCCTTGCATTCCGCCGCCCATGTTGTGGTTCATTGACCCCATGCCTGGCATTGCCAGCACAAATTTGCGCTTCACATCGGCTTTTTTATCGCGGATGTCTCGAGTGGGTTGAAGAATCACACTTTGCGATGGGGCCGGATATGGTTCAGCGGCAATGACATTGAGATTAGCTAAAACCTGCCCCTTCACCGGGCTCGCCATCATGTCGGGGTGCGCCACCGAATCGAACAAAATTGACCCAGATGATTCACCCACTAGAGCCAGCATTTGGGCGCGATTGCCAGGGGCTAAAACCAATTCGTCGATCTCGGTTTGGGCTAATCCAAAACCCGAGTCCATCGCCTCGGCAGTTAGAGTCACACCACTCCAGTGCAGGTGCAAATATCGCGAGCTGCAGGCATTAACGATGTGCCAGCGTTCGGTGTTGTTTTTAGGCAAATCAAGTGTTGGTTGCACTTGGCCATTAACCAAAATTCGACTACCTTCGCGGCCCATCATCACCGACATCATGCCCGGTTGCCACAAATTTCCGTTGTCATCAAAATCGATGTCTGAAATCACTAAAACCCTAGATTCCAAGCCATCTTGCGCCATGGTCGGCTCAATTATCACCGTTCCATAAAGCCCTGCAAACAATTGATCGGCCGCGGCGCCGTGAAGGTGTGGGTGATACCAGTTGGTGCTCAGCGGGTGATCTGCGCCGATTTGATATTCGTATCTAAAGGTTTCGCCGTTGCGAATTTCGAGCATTACGTTATCTGAATTGCCCTCTGGCGAAACGTGCAAGCCATGCATATGCAGATTGGTTGAGGCACCGAGTTTGTTCTGAAAATTGACCACAATTTTGTCACCCGGGTTAACAATCAGAGTTGGCCCAGGCACGCTGCCGTTGTAGGAGAGGGCCGAAACTTGCACGCCATCAATTTCTACTATGGTTTGCGCTGCCACTAAATCGACTTCGAGCAAGCCTTTTTTGCTGCGCAACACCTCAGGTTGCCCGGTTTTGCCTGCTTGCTGTTGCGGGCCAACCAAGCCATTTTGATTTGCCAATGTTCCCAGCAAATAGCTTCCGCCGCCAAGCACGCCAAAGGCCGCAACGCCGCCGGCTACCTTTAGCACCGTGCGACGGCTGGTCGATTTTGCTTGGGCAGGTTTCGGTATCTGATTCATTTGCAAATCCTAGAGTTTTTAAATGTGTAACTGCTGTGAGGTTGAACGGCAGGGCGCGGCCCTTTCGAACCGAGCCCTACCGAGGGTTTAAAGCAACGGCAATTAGCAGTTGCAGCCCTTGCTCTCTGTCTTGCCGCTGCACTGGCAGTCGCCTCCGCAGTTGCAACCTTCAGCGGTCTCGATTAGGTTGATGTTCATTTTCGCCTCCCTTCCTAACTGGTTATTTTCGCGCCGGCTATTTGCTGGCTCGAATATTCGAAATTTCAAAAACTTTCAACATCTCTTCGATGGCTTTTGCATTCTGCGCCTCGTCGGGCGATTGCATCATGTGCGTTACGTGCGTGCGAAGGTGGTTTTCAACTAGCAGCTTGTTTAGTGAGGCAAGCGATTTTTGAATGGCCAGCGATTGCGTAATTATGTCTACGCAATAATCTTCAGACTCTATGGCTTTGTGCAAGCCACGCACCTGCCCTTCGATGATCTTTGACCGATGCAGTGCACGTTTTTTCAAATCCTTCAGCATGCCTTAATAATACCCCCATGGGGTATTAAGTCAAGAGGTTCGTGAGCGTCTTAACGGGCAAACCGAAACTGGGCTAAAATAGAAGGGTTCGCCGACGTCGCCGTGCGCAAAACCTGCAACCAACCACACAAGTTTGGAGCCATTCGTGCCAAAAATCATCGTTGAAGTTATGCCTAAAGAGGTTCTTCTTGACCCGCAGGGCAAGGCAGTGGCAAACAGCCTGCACCGCACCGGCCACAAAGACATCACGGCTGTTCGCATTGGCAAGCGCATCGAGTTGCACTTTGACCGCCCTGTTACCGAGGCCGATGTTGCCGCGGCACAAAAGATTGGCGAGAGCTTTCTATCGAACGCAGTTATCGAAGACGTTGTCGCGGTAACCGTCGAAGACAACTAAGGCCGGCCGCGCATGACCATGAAAATTGGTGTCGTAACATTTCCGGGAACACTAGATGACCGTGATGCCCAGCGCGCGGTTCGAATTGCCGGCGCAACCGCAGTGCCACTTTGGCACGCCGATGCAAACTTGCACAAAGTAGATGCCGTTGTTTTGCCAGGCGGTTTCTCTTATGGTGACTACCTTCGCTGTGGCGCAATTGCCGCCCAGGCCCCGGTTACCGAGGCAATCATTAAGGCAGCAAATGGCGGCCTGCCGGTGCTTGGCATTTGCAACGGTTTTCAGGTTTTGGTTGAGTCTCACCTTTTGCCTGGTGGCCTAATTCGCAACGAGGCTCAGCACTTTATTTGCCGCGATCAAAAACTTCGCGTTGAAAACATCAACACCCCGTGGACAAACCAGTTTGAGCTAAACCAAGAAATCACTATTCCGCTAAAGAACGGTGAGGGTGGCTATATTGCCACCGACGAAACTCTAAAGCGCCTCGAGGGCGAGGGCCTGGTTGCCTTTCGCTACCTAGATGGCAACCCAAACGGTTCGATGAACGACATCGCGGGTTTGCGCAACGAGCGCGGCAACGTTGTTGGCCTAATGCCTCACCCAGAGCACGCTGTTGAGGCTGGCTTTGGCCCCGACACCAACATTGCAATGCGCTCGGGCATCGATGGCCTCAAGTTCTTCACCTCAGTTATCAACGCACTAGTTAACGCATAAGGCAGATCATGGCACTTTTTAAGAAGAAGACCCCGTTTGTGCCCTCGGGCGTTGACACCACCGCAAATGCTGCGGCCACCCCCCAAAAAGAGCAGCCATATGCGCTGTTGGGCCTAAAAGATGACGAATACAATCGCATTCGCGAAATTCTGGGTCGCCGCCCAAGCTCATCTGAGTTGGCAATGTATTCGGTGATGTGGTCTGAGCACTGCTCTTATAAGTCATCAAAAATCTACCTGCGCCAGTTTGGCGAAAAGGTTACCGAAGACATGAAGAAGCACCTGATGGTGGGCATGGGCGAAAACGCCGGTGTGGTTGACATTGGTGAGGGCTGGGCCGTGACCTTTAAGGTCGAGAGCCACAACCACCCTTCATATATCGAGCCGTTTCAGGGCGCTGCAACCGGTGTTGGCGGCATTGTTCGCGACATCTTAACTATGGGCGCCCGCCCAATTGCCGTGATGGATCAACTGCGTTTTGGCGCACCCGAAAACCCCGACACCGCGCGCGTCGTTCACGGAGTTGTCGACGGCATCAGCTTTTATGGCAACTGCCTAGGCCTGCCAAACATTGGTGGCGAAACCGTTTTTGACAAGGTTTATCAGGGCAACCCACTGGTTAACGCACTAAGCGTTGGCGCATTGCGCCACGAAGACCTAAAGCTTGCCAAGGCCTCAAACCCTGGCGATCTGGTTATTTTGTTTGGTGCTCGCACCGGTGCCGATGGCATTGGTGGCGTTTCGGTGCTTGCATCAGAAACCTTCGATTCAACTGGCCCAAGCCGCCGCCCAGCGGTGCAGGTTGGCGACCCATTTGCCGAGAAGGTTCTTATTGAGTGCTGCCTCGAGCTTTATGCGGCGCAGGTTGTTGCCGGCATTCAAGACCTAGGTGGCGCCGGCATCAGCTGCGCAACCAGCGAGCTTGCCTCTAACGGTGGCGCCGGCATGCGGGTTCAGCTGCAGCACGTGCTAAAGCGCGATGAGTCTTTGACCCCCGAAGAAATTCTGATGTCTGAATCGCAAGAGCGCATGATGGGTGTTGTGCCAAAGAAGCACCTCAAGGCTTTTGAGGCAATTGTTAACAAGTGGGAGGTTGAATACTCGGTTATCGGCGAGGTTATCAACGAAGACCGCCTGTATATCAACTGGGGCGAAGAAGAAATCGTTAACGTGCCACCTCGCACCGTTGCCCACGATGGCCCGGTTTATGAGCGCCCGGTTGCCTACCCGGCATATCAAGATGCCCTCAACGCCAACAACGTGCACGTTGCAGCAAACGGCAATGGCCTGCACCGCCAAAACCACAACTCATCAGAGTTGGCAGCGCAGGTTGTGCAAATTATTTCGAGCCCAAACCAGGCCGATAAGGGCTGGATCACCGACCAATATGACCGTTATGTTGGCGGCAACACCGCGTTGGCTCAGCCCGATGACTCGGGCATGGTTCGCGTTAGCGAAACCACCGGGCTTGGCATTGCAATTGCCACCGATGCCAACGGCCGTTTTTGCCAGCTCGACCCATATCAGGGTGCCAAGCTTGCGTTGGCCGAGGCCTATCGCAACGTTGCCGTTTCGGGCGCCAGCCCAATGGCCGTAACCAACTGCCTAAACTTTGGTTCACCCGAGAACCCCGAGGTTATGTGGCAGTTCAAGCAGGCAACTGCTGGCCTTGCCGATGGCTGCCTCGAACTTGGAATTCCGGTTACCGGTGGCAACGTTTCGTTCTATAACCAAACCGGCGATGTTGCCATTCACCCAACCCCAGTGGTTGGTGTGCTTGGCGTGATCGACGATGTTGCCCGCCGCATTCCTAGCGGATGGCAAGATGCCGGTCACAACATCTACCTGCTTGGTGTTACCAAAGACGAACTTGATGGTTCGGTTTGGAGCGAGGTTGTTCACGGCCACCTTGGCGGCCGCCCACCGGTGGTTGATTTGGCTTTCGAAAAGCAGCTGGCCGAGGCAATTGCTGCCGCCAGCGAGCAGGGTTTGTTGGCTTCGGCTCACGACCTATCAGAGGCCGGTTTGGCGCAGGCAGTTGCCGAGTGCACGCTGCGCTTTGGCATGGGTGCCCGCATTTGGCTAAACGAGATCTGCGAGCGCGATGGCGTTGACCGCACCGCAGCTTTGTTCTCAGAATCAACCGGCCGCGTGCTGGTTTCGGTTGGTCGCGAAGATGACGTCAAGTTTGTTGGCCTCTGCGAGGCCCGCGGAATTCCGGTGCTGCGCATCGGCGTTACCGACAACTCTGGCGAGCTAGAAATTCAAGAGCTGGCTACCTGGAACTTGGCTGACCTGGGTGCTGCGCACAAGGGCACTTTGGCTGAGTTGTTTGGTTAGCTCAAAGAGTTAACTAGTTGCTGACGTGCTTCAGTTAGACCTGACTGGGCAAGCTTAAGCTCAACTAAAGGCTTGGATTTAAGTGTCTTCACAAAACCCGAGTCTGCAGCCCGACGTATAATTTGGCTGTGAACCTAATCGCGAGTTTTGATGATGTGTCGGTGACACGTGGGCGAAACAAGGTGCTGGATGGGGTTACTTTAGCCTTGCCAGCTGGCCGAATTATTGGCCTTCTTGGGCCTAGTGGCGCTGGAAAATCCACCATAATGCGTGCCCTAGTGGGCGTGCAGGCTAATGTTACCGGCACTGTAACCGTTCTTGGGGTGCCAAGTGGCTCCGAATCTCTGTCTAAATTGGTTGCGTATTCAACTCAAAGTTCTAGCGTGTTTGACGACCTATCGGTGCTTCAAAACCTGGAATTTGCAAGGGTCATGCTAGATGCGCCCAAGTCTCGGGTATCACAGGTTTTGGATGAAGTTGGTCTAAAGGGACTTGAAAAAAGACTGGTGGCTTCGTTGTCCGGTGGCCAACGAAACCGAGTTTCCTTGGCAATGGCAATGGTTGCATCGCCGCAGTTACTCGTGCTCGATGAACCAACTGTTGGGCTGGATCCAGTCTTGAGATCCGAAATCTGGGCAATTTTTAGAAAATTAGCTGACAGCGGCAAGACACTTCTAATTTCTTCTCACGTTATGGACGAGGCTGAACGCTGCGACAGGCTGATATTTGTGCGCGACGGAAAAGTAATAGCCAACGACACGTTGCAGGCCATCCTTGAGCAAACCGGTACTGAGTCGGCAGAACGGGCCTTTTTGGCGCTGGCAAGAAGGAGCGCGGTGCTTTGAAAAAGTTAATGCTCAGGTGCTGGAGGGCTGCAAGTTGAAGTCACTTACGCGCACACTTGCCATAAGCCGCCGTGTTTTAACTCAGGTAAAAAACGACAAACGCACGCTTGGTTTGATGTTTTTGGTGCCGGCACTGCTTACCGGCTTATTCTCTTGGATGCTCAATTCGCAGCAAATGTTTGACAGCGTTGGCCCCCGTCTAGTCGGTCTATTTCCATTTACCGTTATGTTTCTTGGTGCATCCATGACTACCCTAAAGGAGCGACGAAGCGGGACTTTAGAACGATTTTTGACCACTCCAATGAAGCGTCACGAATTCATTTTGGGTTACGCATTAGCCTTTGGCGTGCTGGCTGTGGCGCAGTCTGCAATAACCCAAGGGTTCGCAATTTGGGTGTGCGGCCTAAGCGTGGATGGCGGTATTGGTCTTCTGTTCTTGGCGGCCTGCGCCAACGCTCTGTGCGGAATGTCGTTAGGTCTATTAGCCTCGGCCTTCGCTCAAACAGAATTCCAAGTAATACAGTTCATGCCAGCGTTTATTTTTCCGCAGATTATCCTTGGCGGCTTGCTTGTACCAACGAGTCAAATGCCCCAGGCGTTGGCGATAATTGGTGATTGGTTACCGCTCACCCACTCTTTGCGCTCAATCAGCGATATTTCATCAGGAAGCCCACTTTCAAGCGTGGCTGCAGAAATATGGATTGTCGTTGCGGTTTCTCTAAGTTCACTTTTGCTAGGTGCGCTTACCCTTAGAAGGCGAACCGTCTAGCAAAAAACACGCTAGCGGGGGCAGACATATAGATTTGAAATGAGATCGCACGGGCTGATCAGGAGACAATCTACACCCGGTTCAGCGGCCAACAATACCGCCGTGCCATCATTTTTATCTCCTTCTAGCTGCCAACCTTGGCGAGCTAGCAAGCTTGAGATTCAAGACCTTGCCACCTGGCAGTTGGCTGATCTGCGCGGTGCGCACGAGGCTGCATTGCCTGTGTTGTTTAGTTAGCTAACCTTCGCAGCAGCAGCCATCTCGAAAGCATCCGGGTCAATAGGTGCACGGAGTCGCCACCAAAACGAAATCGGCTTCGAACCCTGGTGTTTGACATAGTCTGCTGTCCCAAAAAGCTTGAAGTGAATAGTTCCATTTGGCCCCGAAGCTTTTTCCCTTACAGCAATCACGACATCCCTGCCTGAGCCACGTTGGGTGATGTACCTCTGACCCGTTTCCGACTCAACACTTGTGGCGTTCTGAGAGTCCCAGTGAAACAGCGTTGGAGAAATTGCATAGTCGTGGTAGCGCGTTGAATCAGATATGGACTCGCCTTTTTGTAGGTTCACAAAGAATAAGTCCAGATTTGCCTCTGGGACAAAATAAACACCTGCAACGGCGCCCTTCACCGTTCTTCTAGGTCCATTTTCATATACTGAAGTTCCAGGCAGCCGAGCGTAACCGAGACCCGCGAGGAGTTCCGATCTTGAGTAGGTGGCGTGAAGCAGGAAGGGGTGGTCGCCACAGTTTAGGGTGAACGGTAACCCCCTAAGTTTTATCCGCATTTTTAGTGCAGCAAACAGATTTTCAAGTTCCCAACAGAATGCGTGGGATTGCCGAATAACACCCAAGGCCTCGTCAATCGATGCCCATTCGGTACCATTCCAAGGTTTTCTGCCATCATCAAACAAATTCCAAAAGAGCATGCTTGCTAGGCGCTTTTCCGAAGGAGAAAAGTTCTTCCAACTGCGTGCCTTATCTGCAATTAGCTCAGCAAAGCCAACTAACCGCGCGTTGTCATCGATGTGCAAAAGTCGAGGAATCGTCTTAAGAAGTGCCTCGTCGTGCTCGGATAATTCGACGTCGACTAATCCAGCTTCTTTGACTGCTGTAAACCAGTTCTTGCCTGCTCCTCTATATATTTCAAAGAGATCTCGCCTACTAGCAGTTAGAAAATTGTTCAGTTGCAATAAGCCTTCCGTCTTAATCTCTTGAACAAGCCTCTGCCAGCTAGGTGTAATTTGTTTTTTCATCAAAGAAAGTACATATTCACGCCCCAAATCATCAAGTTGAATTGCGCTCCCAGAGGGCAGATATGGAAACCCTTGTTCAAGGTTTTCAATCACTTCAGAGCGGGTTTTTCCGGAGAGGGCAGCGAATTTAGTGTCGATGCGATATTCAGCTCTATGGGCACCTATGAAGTCAAGGATCAGGACATGGCCCTTTCCAGGAAAACGCCTTAGCCCGCGTCCGATTTGCTGCAGGAACACTACCGGGCTCTCTGTTGGGCGGAGCAGAACTATTGTGTCAACTTCAGGGATGTCGACGCCTTCATTGAATACGTCGACTGTTGAAATAGCTTGTATGTGTCCTGACCTAAGTTCTTGGATTACACCCCCGCGATTCTCTGTAGTTCCCGTGACGGCTTTTGTTTGCACGCCTAAGTCGCTGAACTCTTTTGCAACCTGATTCGCATGCTCGACTGAAACACAGAAAATGAGCGCTTTCATCTTGGCCATATCAGGAACCTTGTTGTTCAGTTCGCGAAGGACCCTTTTATTTCTGAAAGTGTTCGTGGTGATTAAATTACTTAATGACTTTGCCTCGTAGCGCCCTGCCACCCATGGAAGCTGGCTGAAGTCCAGCTCTTCCCCCAAGCCGAAATAGTGAAATGGGGCAAGTAGATCTTGCCCTAGCGCGTCCCATAAGCGAAGTTCGGATGCTATTCGGCCACCAAACTCTTCATTCCATATTTGATCAACTCCATCGGTGCGTTCTGGTGTAGCGGTTAGACCTACAACCTGCTCGGGGTTGAGTTTCCTGAAAAGTGCGCCATAGGAGGGTGCTTCCGCATGATGAAATTCATCGATGACCAAGTGCTGAAAGTGGTCAGCAGGCAGTTTCGAGAAGTTATCGGCCTTAAGCGATTGGATAGATGCAAACACAAAACGCCACTCTTTCGGCTTTTCTCCATCTACCAGTAATTCACCAAAAGACGAATCTCCTAAAACTTGCCTGAAGGTTGACATTGCTTGTCGAAGAATTTCTTGGCGATGCGCCACAAACAGTAAAGTTGGCCGCGGTGCGCCGGCCTTGATCAAACGTTTGTAGTCAAGCGCAGCGAGAACAGTTTTTCCTGTTCCAGTTGCAGCAACTACAAGATTCCTCGTGTAGCCAAAGACAGACCGTGCAACATCAAGTTCGTCTAACATTTTTATCTGGTGCGGTCTTGCGGTAACCTCTAGCATCGGCAGCAGGAATGGGTCTGTGATGTTTTGCTTTGACTGGCGGGCTAGAGCTTCTTCTAAAGCCTCACCATATTCAGCCGTAGAGTAGTGGCGATAATCATCTGATTCCCAATAGGTCTCAAATGATGCCTCGAATTTTGAAAAAAGCTCAGGGGCCTTTATTTGAGAAAGCCTAACGTTCCACTCAGCGCCCGTTGTTAGTGCGGCGTAACTCATGTTTGAACTTCCTATATACGAAGTCGAGAACCCCGAGTTTCTGTGGAATAGCCAGGCCTTGGCATGAAGCCGATTAGAAACAGGCAACAAGTCAATTCGAACTTCTACGCCCAGCTCGTTGACTAAACGATCTATAGCTTTTTTGTCTGTCGCGCCCATATAGGTTGTTGTAATCATTCGCACGGGCACACCGCGGTCACGTAGTTTCAAAAATTGCGGTTCTAATAAGCGCAGGCCAGAAAGTTTTATGAATGAAACAAGAATCTCAACTCGGTCGGCGGTTGCCAATTCACGATCAAGCTCCAAGTCAATTCTTGGCTCTTCCTTGGAATTGGTGAAAAGCGCCAGTTCCCCAATAGGTGTAATTGGCCTTGAATTATCTAGCCGGTCACGGTCTAAATTTGGATTTTGGGAGACCCACCTTAAGTTTCGTAAGAAACCGGATGGCGAACGTGAAAAATCTACTCCCAAAACTGCTGAAAGCTCAGAAATGACAAAATCCAGTTCGGTGTCGCTCTCAGAGGTGCCGATTCGCGTTCGCATGGCCCTTTCGAGCGCCTGGAGAGCTAGCCTCTTCTTGGAAACTATGTCTTCAAGATCAACAACATGCGAATTCTCCTTGCTGAGAGCTGGCTCGTCAGACACCTCAACGAGTCGCTCGTAAAGACCATTTTCAAGTTCCATCGGCTATCCCCCCTAAAACAAGATTACGCATGCCCTGCGACAACTAGCCGAGTAACTTATCGAATTCTTCCATTTGATCCAGGAGCATTACGGCTGGCCAGTCTGGGCCGGCCCAATCTAGGCTTGCAACTTCTCCAGGGTTTAGCCACCTGAATTCATCGTGATCGGTGCTTTTCATGCTTAGTAGAAGTGGGGCTCGGCAGAGAATTGTCTCTAAGCGGATTGTCTGTTTCCCAACGGAAGTGTCAGATATGTCGAAAGTGCGAATCGCATGGCAGTCAAACCCGAGCTCTTCCTTGATTTCTCGGATCAATGCACTATGAGGGTGCTCATCAGCATCAACTTTGCCCCCAGGAAACTCCCATTTTCCAGCATAAACCTTATGACTTGCTCTTCGGCAGGCCAAGATTTTTGATTCCTGAACAAGGATTGCTGCCACGACATGTAGGGGATAGATTTCTTGCACAAGCTAAACGTAACGGATCTGAAATAGGAAACTTGTAGCCTTGCTTTGTGCTCAGAATCAACCGGCCGCGTGCTGCTTTCTGTTGGTCGCGAAGATGGCGTCAAGTTAGTTAGCCTCTGCGAGGCCCGCGTAATTCCTGTGCTGCGCCTTGGTGTTACCGACAACTCTGACAAACTAGAAATTCAAGAACTGGTTACCTGGAACTTGGCTGGCCTGGGTGCTGCGCACAAGGGCACTTTGGCCGAGTTGTTTGGTTAGCTAACCTTCTGATCCGTATTATCTTGCACTGCCTCTATACGAGGCTGAAGTGGCAACACAGCAACGGATTCCGCGGCATTATGGAGTTAACCTGTCGCAGCATTCAATTCGATTAGCGAATATGTGCTGGTGCTTTGCGCACCTTGAAGAAGCACAGGCACTACTTCTTTAGTGTTGTTCTGGAGTGCAAAAATTGCATTGTGTTGGTATTTTTGCGCGAGTCTTGTTACCAAACCATGAGTGGCTGAATTTGGTTCGCACAAAATCAGAACCGAATCCTCTGACCAAGCACTCCCGGCATCTCTGCAGACCACGGAGTGAAAATCGACATCGTGCTCTTGAAGATCCACATGAAGTTGCGATTGACACTTCTGATTTTCATGAAGCGCTACGAGCTCACCAAGTGGGTTCCAGGCAGTAAGCACGAGTGCAAAATTACCCGCGAGTCTTAGTGCCTCGAAAATTCCTCTGGCAAGCGAAATGGCGTTTGGAGTGCCAGAAGCTACAGCGCACCAAACCTTGCCATCCGGTGCAGTAAAGACAATTTCGGTGGCGCCATAAGCAGCTTTGAGCCTTTCAATTTCGGCATTCATTTAGTGCCCTGCCCCCGTGTTTGTATTGCTATGAATCAAAGCCAACTCGGCGTTGATTGCCAACCTATCTAAACCAACGCCCTTTAGCAATGGAATCGAGTCGCGATAGCCTTGCAACGCTTCATCTGCCTTGCCCAACGCCTGTAAAGTTTGTGCTCGAAAATACATCGCCTTGGCCGTTGTGCGATTTTTTATCTCTTCGTCGTTGTCTTGAATCAACTCGTCAAGAATGCTCACGGCAAAATCGAGGTTGCCCATGCCCTGCTGAACCACTGCCATCTCGATCATGTTTTCGCGAATAGCGCCAACATCATTCACAAACTTGGCAAGTGCCAGCGACTCTTGAGCCCACACCAAAGCGCCTTGCGGGTTGCCAAGTTTTCGCTCGATGCCAGACATGCGATATTTCAAATATGGCAACCGATCGGTGCGCTCGGTTTCTTCGAGAATTGCGATAGCCAACTTGAAATAGCCTTTGCTCTTCGAATAGTTTCGGGACGAATAATAGAACATTGCTACCTCTATATAGGCCTGCCCAAGAAACCACTTGTTATCGCTTGCGATAAACGCCTCGAGCGCCCTCAAGAATTCGACTTCTTGAAGGTCTCGCTGTTTATTAGCGCCATAACATTCGGCTAGGTGCCAGCGCATAAAGGCTCGTTCGCTGGCAGGTTGCAAAATTTCACCAAACCTCAGAGCCCGCAATTCAACTTCAATTGCCTCTTGATCGCGTTTCAAATCATGCAAAATCAAGCTCTGCAGATGCAGCACTTCCATCCATAGGGTCGAACCTTCGCGGTCGCCAATAACTTCAAGATCTAATTCGGTTACGGCCATTGCCTCATCGAACTGTTTGTTGCTCCACAGAAAAAATGCCAGGTCATAAAGACTTTGCTCACGTTTCGGGTTCTTTAGATCACTTGATTTAGCCCAAAGCTTGTTCAGCCTTTTCTTATCAATGATTGTCATGCTTTTGCCCCTCTAGCTAAAAACTGATTCCCCCGAACTGTTAAATGTAGGGGCAGTGTCTGACATTTTGTTTGATTGAACTAAACGAGGCATTACCCTCCGTCCGGATAAACGAGACACCAATTATTGGCTCTAGAAAAGGAAGCACAATGGCAATGAATAACTCTGAGAAACAGCTAACTGAACCACAAGCAAAACTGTTTGCCGAACTTGGCATACCGGCCGAGGTTTCGCACCTTGGGCCCAACGCTTGCACCTGTGGCTTGGATGGTTGCCATGAACACCAAAGTTGGGGTGGCTTACTTCTTGAGAGGTTGTTCGCAGATTTGGCCGGAACTGGTGACGGAACCGTAATCGACCTCGAAGCTGAGATGGAAAAAATGAAAGAGTTCAGCACTAAGCGTTCTGGCTAGCTGAATGGCATGGCGGGGTTTCGGCCCCGAACCTACTGAGCATCTTTTATGCCCGAGATAGGGGCGCACTGTGTCCGAAATCGAACTACGCGGATTCGTCTACGACAACTCCGTCTTTACATCCGAAGAGACCGCTCGTGAATACCGCCGAGGAATTCGAGAAGCAAAGACAGAACTGAAAACAGCAACAGACGCGAAGTAGGGTCACGCTTGTCCCCATCTTCACGGTTAACGTTTGGCTGTCAAAAATAAAGCGCTCACAAGTGCGCAATGAGATACACAGCAATCGTTTGCCAGCAGCAAATTCTCTTAGAAGGCTGGGCATTAAATGTCATAGGTCGGCCTTACATTTCATCTACCGAAGTTTTTGTTGAGAGAAAGGGAACCAAATGAATCAGAAGACAATCAAGGGCATCAAAGCTAAGCGCAGCATCCACCTAATTGACATCGAAAAACCTTTGCGTTTCTGGTGACTTGACGGTTGAACTTGTGGCAGAGGTTCGAGAGGCCTATTTTGCGCAGGTCAACCCATCGGCCGATGACCTCTTTGTCATTGCGGCCTCGCATCACAACATGCAGGCGGCTGCTTTTGGTTGGCCCGGTGGTTTTCACGGTTTTCGCTCGGGCAAAGATGGTGCCGACATTGTTTTGGCACAGATGATGGTCGAAGACAACCTGGCTGATCGTTTTGAAACGGTATTTCTTGCATCGGGCGATGGGGGGCTAGCGCCGTTCGCGGCATCACTCATGGCCAAGGGTTGCCATGTTCAGGCGGTTTCGCGCATCGAGTCGGTTTCGTTGGCCATGCGCTTTGCAACTGAGCGTGTGCACTACCTAAAGTTGGATCACGCTCTTGCTGCCTAAGATAGCCGACCTGGGAGGCCGCTTGACTAGCTTCAAAAATGTCGTAGGCGGCGAGTAGGCTCGCCCCCATGGAAATTTTCGCGATCATCGGCATCATCACTGCATTCTTGAAATATCGAAACTCGAAAGCAGATGGAACCTTGCCGGCAGAGCCAGAAAAGAAGCCGACCGAGCCATACGTGCAAGAACCACTGCGCCAGGGTGCTTCGCGCATGGAGCGCTTTGCGCATTGGTTAGGGATTGAATAATGGCTGTTCACTATGACTTGGTTGAAAAACCAAAATGTCATAGGCAACTCATAACCTGCTTGCATGACGAATGAACCTAGAGGCTGCTTGGCAATACTGTTTGGAGTGCGCGGCAGTTCACGGCCAATAGCTAGCCACCACCAAACGCACGACACCACCCCAACCTCCGAAGACGAAGGCAACTACCACTCAGGCCCAGGCGGCTATGAAGGCATGGGTTATGCCGGTGGATACGCGGCCGACTATAACGCAGATCACGATCACTTTGACGAGGGTGAAGAACACTAGCCATGCCAACCTGGTGGAAGTTTGGCTTCGTTGCCTCGCTCTTGGTGATGGTGGGTGGATTGGCAGTTCATGTTGGAATTGCCAAACCTGAAGTTGAAGTAACACACGATGTTGTGATGTGGGCCGGAGAGAACGACCAAACCCTAAGTTGGGGTTGGGGGCCAGAAGAACTGCCATGCGATATTTTTGAGAGCTGCCTTTACATTGAGGTTCACCATACTGACAGTTGCGACAAGCAGCTCAGAATAGAGTTTCGTTTGACCGATGCCGACGACAATTTTGTGGCATCAAAAGAACTCGTGGTTGAGTCACCCCAAAAATCTGAACCGGCCCCCATCGAGATCGGCGACAACGAAAACGACTTTGAGTTCTTCCACGTTGGTGAGGTATTTTGCACCGCTGCGCCACTCTCTGACACTGCCGATTTATAGCTTGCAGCGCACAACGCAACTTGTAGCCTTGCTTTATGAGTAATGGGGAAATCATCGAACATCTTCGAGGCTTCGTGGCCGAACGCGATTGGGGTCAATTTCACACCTCAGCCAACCTTGCAAAGAGCATCTCTATCGAAGCCGGCGAGCTTCTAGAGCTTTTTCAATGGTCAGATGAGGTCGAACTCGAAAAACTAAAAGATGAATTAGCAGACGTGCTCACCTATTGCCTGTTGCTCGCCGACAAACACGGGCTAGATGCCGATGAGTTGGTCCTAGCCAAACTCGAAAAAACCAAGGCGAAGTATCCCGTTGGCAAGGCCAAAGGCAAGAGTGACAAGTATGACCGACTATAAAATTGAAAAATTTCGCTTCGATCAGAAGAATGTCGAGGAGTGGTCGCTTGCCGACCCCGTAGGGATCGACTGGCCTGTTGTTTATACAATCAGCAACGAAAAACAGATTTATATTGGCGAAACCCTGAGTGCTTCCTCGCGCTTGAACCAACACCTAAAGACCGAATCAAAGCAATCGCTAGAGCGAGTGCAAATTATTCTCAATTCAAGGTTCAACAAATCGGTCTGCCTCGATTTGGAATCGCAGTTGATTAAGCTTTTCGCTGCCGACGGAACCCACAGGGTTTTGAACGCGAACTCTGGAATCACCGACGCAAACTATTTTGAGCGCGAAAAATATCGAGAGTCGTTCAACGACCTATATGAAATGCTTGTCAAAGGCGGAATGCTTTCGAGGCCGGTTCCTGAAATCATCAACAGTAACCTGTTCAAATTTTCACCATTCAAGGCACTCAACACAGAGCAGGCGGTGGTTGTTTCGGCGATTGCCGAACGCATCATCGCCGAGGTTGAAGACCACTCGTCGACGCAACTTATTGTCAAAGGCGATCCCGGCACCGGCAAAACGATTGTTGCAATTTACCTAATAAAACTTCTGCAAGATATTGCCCTGCTCACCAGCGCAGAATTAATTGAACAAGAGTCGGTCTTCTCAGATCTTTTCAACACCGAAAACGCCCGATCACTAGCAAACTTGAGAATCGGATTGGTGGTTCCGCAACAGGCACTTCGCAAGACTTTGCAAACTGTTTTTCAACAAACGCCTGGCCTCGATAAAGCGATGGTTATGACCCCTTTTGAAGTTGCCGATGCTGAAGGTGAATTCGACCTTTTGATTGTTGACGAAGCCCATCGGCTGGGCCAAAGAGCCAATCAGCCCTCAGCCGCTCAAAACATCAAATTCGCAGAGCTCAACAAAAAGCTCTATGGTTCGGACGATCATTCAAAAACTCAACTCGATTGGGTAAAAACGAAAAGCCGCCTTCAACTTTTGCTTCTCGACACGGCTCAGGCGATTCGCCCAGCAGATTTGCCGCTCGAAAGCACAGAAGAATTGCTAGACCAAGCCGAGGCTTCTAATAGTTTGTTTCGACTAACTTCTCAGATGCGCGTTACCGGCGGAACCCCCTATCTCGACTTCGTCCGCTCTCTTTTTACTGATGCTCCTGTGCACGCATCGGGTTTCAATGGTTATGACCTTAGGTTCTTCGACGATGCGAGCGAAATGCGCGAGCAAATTGTGAAACTTGACTCGGAACATGGCCTATCGCGGATGTTAGCCGGGTTCGCCTGGCCTTGGGCTTCGAGGAGCAACCCTCAGGCTATCGACATTCAACTGGATGGCCTCGAACTGCAATGGAACAGGACAGTAACCGATTGGGTCAACTCTCCCACCGCAATTAGCGAGGTTGGCAGCATCCACACGATTCAGGGATACGACCTGAACTATGCGGGAGTAATTATCGGAAACGACATCGGTTATGACCAACAGGCCAAGAGAGTCATCTTCAAACGGGAAAATTATCACGATGTCAAAGGCCGCGAAAACAACAAAGCTCGCGGTTTTGTCTATTCCGACGACGACATCTTGCACTGGGTAATCAATATTTACCGTGTACTTCTCACTCGAGGAATCAAGGGCACATTTGTGTATGTTGTCGACCCCGACCTCAGAACCCACCTCAAAAAATACTTCTAGTGCAACTGCCATCGAGCGTGAAAAAACCCCAGACCTATAAAAAGTCTGGGGTTTTAGCGTTGCCTCCCCCAGGCAACTAACCACTAGCGGCTGGGCACGAAAGGGAATTAACTTGCCCAAAAGAAATCTATTTGCCACCTCTGACATTTAGATTTCAAGAACTAACCCCTAGGCGCACCCAAAACCGCGCGAGCATCCTCGAACATCAAATAGAAGTCGGCCAGGGTCACACCGGTTGAAGCCTTGAAGGCCTCTTCGAAGGTTTTGGCTCTACCGATTTGGCTATAGATGCCCACAAACTTGGCCATGCCAACGTTGGCAACCAAAAACTCGGTGGCAATTGCGCCAATGCCATACGGGTCCATCTGGCCGTTGTTTTCGGTAACCTCAGAAAGCTTTAGTTTGATCGTGCCAGGGTTTTTGGTGCGCTCAAGCATCCAGTTGCGGGCATCGGTGTATTTATTAAAACCAAGCTGCCCAGCGGCCTGCGTGCCAACAAATGTTGCCGGCCCCTCCCAAAACCACTGCGGTGTGCCACAGGGCACGCAACTTCCAACCGCGCGCTCTTGCACCGAGTGAAAAAATTCGTGAGCCGGGGTTTGCTTCATGCCAAACGGGTCGTTGGTGATCAGATTCTCTTTTTCGATGAAAGCCAGGTTCCAAACACCGGTGTCACTGCCGCCCCGAGCCGGTGCCCCCTCAAACGAACCGGCCCTGCCCTCGGCCGCCTGCTGGCCATAAACCTTGGCAAACTCAACCTTCAACCAAGCAACATCTTTGGCCACAAACCCCGTATACGGCCCAGTCAACTTTGGATACTCAAACGTGGTGGCAATCAGGGTCACGCCCTGCTTGATCCAGTCGATCCAATATTGCGGTGTGCCGGTTTGAGCCACCACGTTTATGGTTGCATCTTGGCGCTTGTTGGCCGTGTATTCGGCAAACGACTTGGTTGCTGCGGCTGCCACGCTTGCCGAATCGGTTGGCTTTGCCCACCCGCTCGCCTTGTATGCCTCGGCGGCAGATGCGCTAGCGGCATCTTTGGTTGGTTCTGGGGTAGGGCTTGGGGTGGCCGGGTTGGGCTCGCCCGATGCGATCGGCTTGGGTGCTGGCGCCGCAATGGTTACAACGCCCTTGTTCCAGACCAGCTTTTTGCCACTCTTAACGCAGGTGAACTTGGTGGTTTTGGTGCCAGCCTTAACCACCTGAGTGATGCCCGCCTTGGCACAGGCTGCGCCAGCTTTTGGTGCTGCGGCTTGGGCCGGTGCGGCTATGCCCGCCACCAGCAAAGCGCCTGCAATGGCGATCGAAATTATTTTGCGCATGAATTCTCCCCGAACTACTTGATTCGAGATTAGTCACTAAATCGAAACATTGCTTGATTAGCATTGCTTGCATGACCAAGATCTTTGAAGAAGTGTTTGACGCCGAACACCAAGCGCGCACCAAGGCCGAAAAATCGGTTGCCCGTTGGGAGAGGCGCTCAACTTTGCCGCTGGCCATTTTGGCTCTGGTCTATTTGGCTTTGTATGCAATCGAGGTTTTGGCCAAGCTGCCGCCTGCGGCGCTTTGGGATTTCATTTTGATCAGCGATGTGATTTGGGCGATTTTCATAATCGACTTTGTGGCCCGATTCTTTATGAGCCACCACAAGGGTGCCTTCATGAAGAAGAACATCGTCGAATTTATTGCCCTGATTTTGCCCATGTTTAGGGCGTTCAGAATGTTTCGTGTTGTTATTGCCCTGGGTTTTTTGACCCGCGTGGCGCAAAGCCTGCAGGGCCGCATCAACATTTATTTGGGCCTTATTTTGCCACTGCTCATCTTTACTTGTTCGCTTGGTGTTTATGAGGCCGAACACTTGGCCCCGGGTGCAAAAATTACCCAGTTTGGCGATGCCGTTTGGTGGGCGTTTGTAACAGTGACCACGATTGGCTATGGCGATTACTACCCCGTCACATTTGAGGGCCGGGCAATTGCAGTGCTGCTGATGCTTTCGGGTTTGGCACTCGTTTCGGTTATCACCGTGTCGGTGGCATCTTGGTTCTTGGGCCGCCTCGAATATGACCTAACGCAGCGCGGTGCGGTTAAGCGCAAAAACTAATTCAGCCCCAGATGCTCGATATTGGCAACGCAATCACGCCTTCGCGCAAACGCAGAACGTGTGGGCCGGCATACAGAATGACTGCGGCCTTCACCTTTGAACCCTGCTCCTTCTGAAACCACCGAAGGTGCTTGGCATCATCGTCATTGACAGACACCGAGGCCTTCACTTCAATTGCCACCAGGCCGCCCTTCAAATCCTCAACGATCAGGTCTATCTCACGACTGCCCGCGCTGTTTCTGAGGTGATACATGGTTGCCCCCAGGGCTTCAGCCTCTGGTCTGACCTGTTGCAGAACGAAGTTTTCAATTATCTGGCCCCGCTTAAGCCCATCAGCTTCAACGTCACCGGTGCCCCACCCGTTAACCGCCATCAATAGACCGGTGTCTAAGAATGAGATTTTCGAAGCCTTGCTGAGCCTAGTCACAGAGTTTGTTGACCAAGCCGGGATGCGTGCGACCAAGCCAACTTGATGGAGGGCTTCTTCGTATTTTCCCGCTGAAGGAGCGCTGATTTTTGAAGCCTGTTGCAACGACACATCGGTCGGCATTTGGCATGCGGTGGCGGCCATCGCCTGAAGATAGGCATAAAGCTTTGTGGGGTCGACTTCGATTCCAAGAGCGGCGGAATCTCGAGAACACGACACTTGCGCGGTTGACCGCAAGTAGTCGGCGGCCATAGATTCTGGAGCAGAAGAGAGTGCGAGATTCGGATATCCCGATTTCTGTGCCAGCTGCACATAGTCGTTTATTGACCATTTACTCGATTGAATGCTCTCGACATCTAGGGTTCCGTTAAGCAACCGCGCAACTAAGTCGAATGTGCCTTTAGTTAGCTCGCGTTGGGTGAAGCCAAACAATTTGATTTCTATCCAACGGCCGGTGCCTGGCCACATTTGTTTGCGCTTTGAAGAATCAGAACTGCCGGTGATCAAAATTTGACCGGGAGGCAACCCTGCATCGATCATGCGCTTCACCGCACCCAAAATTTCGGGTGCCTCTTGCCATTCATCAATCGTCAGAGGAAACTCTTGTCGCACCAGAAGACCATCTGGGTCTGATTTGGCCGCTTGCGCGTTCATTGGCACGTCGAGAGCTAAAAACCCCTTGGTTAAACGCCTGGCCAGGCTGCTTTTGCCCGTGGCGCGTGGGCCTGAGATAAGCACTGCCGCGAAATGCTGCATGCTCGATTTGAGTCGCACCTCAATGTTTCGGGCTACCCACTTTGGCATTGAATTTTGCTTGACCATGTTCAAAATCTAGCAATTATTAAAATGCACTTCAAGTATTTCTTTAATTTGATTTTAAGATTTTCAAGGTCTATTGAGCAACCGCCCAGGCGCGCTTAACCGGGTATTCAAGATATTCGGCGGCAAACTCTAGGTTTGGTTGGCGCCAAGCATAATCGCGGGCAACCTTGGCCAGGCAAGCCCAAAAGAAAATATTCACCAAATCAACACTGATGTGGGTCATCGAGTCACCCGGAAACGCCTTGCCAATCATGCGGCGAAGCAGCGTTGGCACATCGCTTAGGCCAAAGCGGTGCATTGCGGCGCGCACCTGAAATTCAAGCTCGCGGGCGCGGCGCGGGTTCCACAACAGGTTTCCGCCAGAGCCATCGCCCATGCGCCCAAACTCATCGGTTGGCAGGTGCAGCAAAATGTGGGCAATCTGCGCGTGGCGCACGTGGGCATCGTCGAGCTGATCAAAAATCGTCGCAAAATTGTCGATCTCATAGCCGGCCTTGCGCAGGTCTAAAACATCGGGGTAATAGGCAAATTTATAAAACGGGATGTGCGCAACACTTGGCACACCCTTACGAATGCGCACTTTTTGCGTGGTGTCGCCACCCCATGCCTCGATGGCTTCGTCGGCTTCGCCGAACCCGCTCGCGTCGTCTTTTTTCATCAGGTATCTATTGTGCGTAATATTGCCCAATGAGCGAAACCGCGAGCCAAATTGCCCCTGCCAAAAAGAAGTTTGGTGGGCGAATTGCCATCATTTCGCTGATTGCGGCCTCGGTTGCACTTATTGGTGGGGTGGTTGCCTATGGGCTGATTGTGCAGCCGCAGGTGAACGAGGCAAAAAATGTGGTTGCCTGCGAGGCGTTTCAGGCGGGCTTGGCCAAGGCCGAAAAAGCGCCTGATTTGGCGGGTGCGCTGCTGCTGATCACCCAGGGTGCTGCGCTTGCCAGCGAGGGCCTCGATGCCGATGCCCCGTTGAATAAAGACCTGCTCGAACTTGCGGTTATGCGCCTTCAAGACCTAAGTGCCGCCGATGATGCCCTGGTTGCCACGGTGGTTGGTTATTCGCAAAATGTGCAAACCCAGTGCGCCACAATTTTGAACGCTAAGTAGTGTTTGCGGGGGCTCTAATGCGAGCTCAGGGCGCAGTCAAGACCTTGCCAACTCAAGGGTGTTGGCAATACCTTTTGGGCCCTCACGTCAGAAGGCGTTTGAGGGCAAAAATGCGGTCAGAAGCAAGGGTTAGGGTCGCATATCTGGGCTAAATTGCGGCCTGAAAATTGGTCTTTCTGGTCGCTATAACTGCCATTTTTGCGGTGAGAATCACGAATTTTCGTACCGCATTTTCAATCGAATTTGCGACCCCAAACCCCCTAAATGGTCGCAAAATTGGCCCCAATTGGCCTCTCAGTGGAGGCGGCGAAATAGGTTGCCGCCCGACCTGGGGGGGGTGCCGCCCGACCTGGGGGGGGTGCCGCCCGACCTGGGGGGGGGTGCGGCAATGATTGAGGGTTTGCCGCTAGAGGCGCAAGTCGGCGAGCGCCTCGGCAACGAGTTTGCCCACCGGCAGCGCAATGTTGTAAGTGTGACCGGGTTCGCTGGGCGCCAAAAGCTCGAGGGTGTTGAGCTGCGAATCGAGCAGCGACACCGGCATAAAGTGGTTCAGCCTCGCGCCCATGCGCTGCGCAAGCAGCTCACGCGAACCGTGCAAATGCACAAATCGGGTTGCCGGTGCACCAGAACCAATGCGCTCACGATAAACCCGCTTCAATGCCGAACATGCCACAACGGTGTTTCCGTCGGCAAGCGCCGCCGCAACCGAATCTAACCAAGGCCAACGGTCATCATCATTGAGGGGGATGCCCGCAGCCATCTTGCCTTTATTGGCCTCAGGGTGCAGGTCATCCCCATCTATGAATCTTGCGCCAAGCGCCTCGGCGAGCGCCAAGCCCACCGAACTCTTGCCACATCCCGAGACGCCCATAACGACGATCCGCCAATCTGTCATGGGCACCTCAGAATTCTTGTAGTTGTGGCGCCCGGGTTCGGGCACCGATTTTGTGATTCGCCGATTTACCAGTCGTGCATGGTGCCATCGATCTTCAGGCGGTTCACCGGAAGATACGCTGGCTCATATTCAAACTGCGAAGCAAGCTTTTCATCGTATGAAACACCAAGACCAGGGCTGGTGCCCGGGCGAATCAAACCATCGCTAAAGGTGTATTCAGGCTGGAAGACATCGTTGGTGTCTGAAGAGTGCTGCATGTATTCGCTGATGCCATAGTTGTGAATTGCCATGCCAAGGTGCAGCGAAGCCGCGTGACCAATTGGCGACACATCGGTTGGGCCGTGCACACCCGACTTGATCTGATAAACCGCCGCATAATCGAAGATCTTCTTGAGCGGCGTGATGCCGCCGCCGTGGCTGACCGGGCTGCGAACATAATCGATCAACTGCTCTTCGAACAGGTCTTTGTAGTCGTAAATTGTGTTGAAGATTTCGCCGACCGCCAACGGTGTGGTGGTGTGCTGACGAATCAAACGGAACGCATCGGTGTTTTCGGCCGGAGTTAGATCTTCGAGCCAAAACAGATCATAGGGCTCGAGTGACTTGCCAAGGCGAGCCGCCTGAATTGGGGTGAGGCGGTGGTGGCCATCGTGCAGCAGCGGCAGATCGGGGCCAAACTCGTTGCGCACTGCCTCAAAAACACTCGGAATGTAGTTGAGGTAGGCGCGGGTGTCCCACTCCTCTTCAACCGGAACCGTTGAGCGGCGAGCCGGCTCGTAATCATAGCGAGCCGATGACGCGCCCTTGCCCGAACCAGCACCCGCCGACGCGTTGGCCGAAGCCGCCACACCATAAACCGAGTTCAAACCTGGCACACCGGTTTGCACCCGAATGGCCTTATAACCCTTTTCTTGGTGCTCACGAATCGAGTCAAAAATTTCGTTGAACTCGCGCCCAGATGCGTGACCATAAGCCAAGCAACCCTCGCGGCTGGCCCCACCAAGCAACTGATAAAGCGGCATGTTGGCGGCCTTGGCCTTGATGTCCCATAACGCCATATCGATCGCAGCGATCGCCGTCATGGTGATAGGGCCACGGCGCCAGTATGAACCGCGATAAAAATACTGCCAAGTGTCTTCGATGTTGTGAGCATCGCGGCCAATCAGCATTGGCGCTAGGTGATCGCGCAAATAAGATGCAACCGCTAGTTCGCGCCCATTAACCGTGGCATCGCCAAGGCCAACCAAGCCATCATCGGTGGTGATGCGCAGGGTCACAAAGTTGCGACCAGGTGAGTGAACAAATACTTCAGCTTTTGCGATTTTCATGCGGCTACTCTCCTAATGGCTTGCGGTTGTTCAAGGTTGTCCAGCGGGCTCGCAAAGTGTGCGCCGCCGCCTTTGGTTGCCGATCGCGGCTAAACGCACCCTTCTTGTTGCCAAGCACTCTAAAGATGCCCGGCTTGGTCTGAAAGTCTGCAAAGTTCCAAACGTGTTCGCCAACAACCCCGGCAAACTTGTCAAACACCGAGTTGCTCATCTCTAGATAAGCGCTCTGATACTCCTCGCTCCAAGGCAGGTTGTGAATCGAGTGAGCTCCAGGCATGGTGTCGGCTCCATACTCAGTGATGATGAACGGCACATTCGGGTACTTCTCTGTCCAGCCTTTAAGCTCGGCCTCAAAGTGCTTCGATGCGTTGTCTAGATCGCTGTGGTCTTCATACCAACCCCAATAACGGTTGAGGCAAATCACATCGGCCAAAGGTGCAACCAAACACTTGCCAAACGGTTCGGTCATAACGTTGATGTATGTGACCGGGCGAGTTGGGTCTAGCTGGCGTGCCAAATCGAAGGCCGGTTTGAAAAAGTCAACTGCCTCAGGAATGCCGGTTTCGGCCTCGTTGGTAATAGACCAAAGCACAACCGATGGGTGGTTTTTGTCGCGGGCAATCAGCTCGCGCACCGCTTGCAGCAGCGCGGCCTGGGTCTTGTCGTTGCCGGTCTCTGGGCCAAAGGTTGGTAGCTTTGGGCCACCAAACATGCCGGCAAAGTTTTGGTTCAAACCAACGGCTGCGGTCTCATCAATAATCACAATTCCGTGGCGGTCGGCATAATCCATCACCTCTTCGGCATATGGGTAGTGCGAGGTGCGGAAAGAGTTGGCACCGACCCACTTGAGCAACTCGAAATCGTTGACCAAGAACGAGTTGTCGTGGCCCTTGCCCTTAACAATGTGGTCTTCGTGCATGCCAAAACCGGTGAAATAGAACGGCTCGTTGTTGATCAAGAACTGGTTGCCAACCACCTTCACGGTTCGCACACCAACCTTGATGGTGTATTCATCGGCCAATTTGCCATCAACGTGGGCTCGCACAACCAGGTCATACAGGTATGCCTTGCCCGGCTGCCAAAGTTTGACGTTTGGCACCGAAATGGTGGCGCTTGCGCCAGCGCCCGTGGCAACCACTGCACCAGATTCGTCGCGAAGCTCGGTGCTGATTTGGGCCTGGCCCAAGGTGCCTATCGAATAAGCAACCGAACCGGTGCTGCCCTCAAAATCGGTTACCACAGTGATGTCTTCGATGCGGGTCTGCGGTGCCGAGTGCAACCAAACGCTGCGTGCAAGGCCGGCATAGTTATAAAAATCGTGCAGGTAGGTTTGCTGCTTCACGCCGTTGTCGCGAGTGACCACGCGGCCCGGCGGAATGGTTTCGTTGGTCAAAATATTGTTGACCGCAACGGTTAGCAAAAACTCTTCGCCCGCCGAAACCTGCGCGGTGATGTCGGCATCGAATGGCATATAACCACCAACGTGACGAGCGGCCTCGGTGCCGTTAACAAACACGATGCCCTCGTGAGTGGCGGCATCAACCCGCACAAGGATGCGCTCACCGGCAAAGCCGCGCGGCACGCGAACGGTGCGCTGATAGAAAACCCAGCCAACGTGCTCGCGAATGGCAACATCGGTGAACAAATCGTTGTAGCTAGCCGGAACTGCAGCCTGAAGCTCGGTGTTTAGCGGCTTGGCTGCCCAGTTTTGGCTGAACCCTTCGTCGTTGAAGTCGACCTTGAACTGCCAGAGGCCATCAAGGTTTAGCAGCTCGCGAGTGGCGCTTGCCTGTGGTTTCAACATATTGCTTCCTTTCGAGAAGTCTGATTTTGAATTCTGGTCATAAATTCGGCGTGTGCCGAAAGCTCGGTGTCGATAACTGCCACAAGATCGCGCACCAGTTGATCGGTGTTTGAAATTTGCAGAATGCGCTGTGCCTGGCTATCTTCAACCCGGCCATCTTGCTCGATCACAAACTGAACCCAGGCTGCAATTGCCACCGCACACGCACTGGCACTGCGGCCGGCGGCCAACTCGGCTTTGGCAGTTGGCGCAACGCGCACGCGCAACTTGGTGCTGCCATCGATGGCAATCTGGGCAAGGCGGTGAGCAATCTTGCCGTTGTTAAATCGGGAAAGGAGAGCAGTTTGGTAGGTAGCCAAATCAAGTTGCGCAGCCGGCAAGTGGTTCACCGCCTCGGCCCAGAAATCTTTAACCCAACCTAGGCAAACCGGGTCGGCGATTGCCTCGGCAACGGTTTGGTGGCCCCTAAGCTGCCCGGCATAGGCAAGCACACTGTGGGCACCATTTAGCAACCAGAGCTTGCGGTTTTCGAACGGCTCGATGTTCACAACAAACTTGGCACCGGCGTTTTGCCACTCGGGGCGGCCTAACGGAAACCGGCCTTCGAGCACCCAATCGCTAAACGGTTCGGTGACCACCGGGCACTTATCGGCCCAGCCGGTTTCGGCCTCTACCAGCGCGATGTCGGCATCGGTGGTTTTTGGAGTGATGCGATCCACCGAGGTTGAAACGAACGAAACTTGGGTGTTCAACCAGTCGCATGACTCTTGGCCGAATGAGGCAAACAGGTCGGTCATGGCCATCTTTAGCAAGGCACCATTTGATGGCATGTTGTCGCAGCTAACCACGGCAATCGGCAGGCCGTTCACACGCCTGCGAGTTTCGAGCGCAACCGCTAGCCGGTGCAGCGATGCCGGTGGGTTAACGGTGTCAACGTGGCCGTTGGAATCCATGCAATAGCCAGCCTCGGTGATGGTTAGGGTAACAATTGCGGTGGCTGGGTTGGTGATTGCATCAACAAACGTCTGGGTGTTATTGCCGTCTTGCGCGCTCACAATTGAATCGATCACTTCAAACTGGTCGCCCTCGGCGCTGCGAGTTATCAGTGTGAATCGGCCGTTTTGAGCGGCAAGATCATCGGCCGCCTTTGGGCTGCGACCGGTGAACGCAACGATGCCCCACTCGGTGTTTTTTGAAACCTGCGCGGTATACCAAGCCTGGTGTGCTCGGTGAAAAGCGCCCAAACCGATGTGCACAATTTGCTTGGCTGGGTTGCTTGGCGCTGTCAGGTTGCTCATAGTTTGAACGCCTTTTTGGGCACGGCAACCACCAGGTCAACCGCAATCTGCTGCGCTTGCTCGAGAGTGATGCGGCCATCAACAACCAGCCTGCCCAAATAGGCGCAGTCAACCCGGCGAGCCATATCGTGCCGAGCCGGAATCGACAAGAATGCACGGGTGTCGTCGATGAAACCTGAGCCTCGATAGAACCCGGCAACATCGGTGATTGCCTCGCGATAGCGCATTGCCGAATCGGGGGCATCGAGGAACCACCAGGGCGCACCGATGCGAACGCTCGGATAAAAACCGGCCAGCGGCGCGATCTCGCGGCCCCAGGTTGATTCGTCGAGGCTAAACAAAATGACGGTTAAATTTGGGTGCATGCCATAGGCCTCGAGCAGTGGGCGCAGGTTGTTGGTGAACTCGGCGCGAACCGGAATATCGTGCCCGGTGTCGGGCCCAAAATTGGCGTGAGTTTGGCTTGAGTGATTGCGATAAACCCCGGCGTGAATTGTCATCACAAGGCCGTCGTTGGTGCTCATGCGCGCCATTTCGGTGAGCATGTGGCCGGCAAAACTGCGGGCGTTGGCCGGGGTGATTGTGCCAGCTAGAGCCTGATCAAAAAGTTGCGCCGCCGTGGCCTGGGCCAACAACGTGGTGAAAGGCTCATAAACCCCGTGGTCGCTGCTAACCGCGCCATTCGCCACAAAATAGGCTCGGCGATTTTCGATTGCCTCAATGTATGCCCGGTAGTTGCGGCCCGCAACACCGGCTGTTTCGAGCAGCCGATCGACGTTGGCAACCCAGTTGTTTGCACGAGGGTCAAGGTAAAGATCGGGGCGAAAAGTTGGCACAACGCGGCCACTGAAAGTTGGGTCGGCTGCCAGAGCCTGGTGGGCCGAGAGGTCATCGCAGGGGTCATCGGTGGTGGCCAAAAGCTCGATGTTGAACTGGGCAAAAAGTGCCCGGGGCAGCATGTGTGGCTTGGCCAACTGCGCGGCAATGGTGTCATAAAGCCGATCGGCGTTTTGGGCCGACGGCGTTTGATCGATGCCAAACAGGGTGGCAAATTCGTGGGTGAGCCAATAGCCGCTAGCGGTGCCGGCAAACAGGTGCCAGTTGCTGCAAAGAATTTGCCAGGTTTCGCGTGGGTTTGCTGCCTGCACGCCAGTGCCACCGGCAAGCTTTTGCTTGCCCAACTGCTCTAGGCCAAAACCCTCGGCGTGCAGCAAGCGAGTTATATAGTGATCAAAATAGATGAACAGCTCGGCGGGGTTTGCGAAGGGTTCGTTTTTGACCAACATCGATGGGTCAACGTGGCCGTGCGGCGAAATGATTGGCAACTTGGCAACCGACTCGTATAACCCGCGCGCAACCTGGCGAACCGCGCTATCGCTGCCAAGCAGGCGGTCTGGGTTAAGAATCGAATTCATTTGCACACCTTTATAAAACCACTTTTCGCTGATTTTGGCAAGCGGTTGCCAAACAATTTGCCAAGACGAAACCCAATCGTTATTTTTCTCATTTTTTAGGCTTTGGCCTTGGTTGTTGAACCACGAACCAAGAGGCTGGTGGTTTCTTCTGAACCGTGCGGCACGGTGCCATCTTGGGCTTCAAAGGTTGCTAGCAATGCCCGAACCGCGTTGCCACCAATTCGCTCAAGCGGCATTTCGATTGTGGTTAGCGGCGGGCTGGTGAAATCGCTGCCGAAAATATTGTCAAAGCCAACGATGCTCAGCTCTTCGGGCACTTTAATGCCGGCGGCCGAAACGGCACGCAACAGGCCAATGCCCATTAGGTCGTTGTAGGTGATTATTGCGCTAACCCCCGAGGCGCGAACCTCATCAACGGCATCGCGGCCGCCCTCCACCGTTGGCAGGTTTGGGCCAATCGATACCACTGTCATGCCGGCTTCAACCGCGTGCTTCATCAGCAGGTTCCAGCGGTCGGCGTTGATCCATGAGGCGGTTGGCCCACCCAAGAAACCAATGTGCTTGTGGCCAAGCGAGGCCAGGTGCGCAACCGCCTGTGCAATGCCGGGCTCGTTGTCGGGCACCACATCGGCAACGCCCTCAACAATTCGGTTAATAAGCACAACGGGCTTTTCGCGGTTTGCCTGGTGAATCTCGTCGTCGCTCAAACGGGTGGTTCCAAAAATTACACCATCAACCGAAGGCAAAATGCGCTGAAGGGTTTCGGCTTCTACCTTGCTCGATTCAATTGATTCGGCAACCACCAGTGTGTAGCCGTTTTCGGCGGCAACCTTTTCGGCGCCGCGCACCACCTTAAAGAACACCGGGTTGGTGATGTCAGAGACCATGAGAGCGATCATCCTGGTTTTGCCGGTTGGCAGCGCGCGAGCAAAAGGGTTCGCTCGATAGTTAAGTTCTTTGGCGGCGGCATGCACCTTGGCCTCGGTGGCAGCATTGATGCGCCCGGGGGTGCTTAGCGCACGCGAAACGGTTGAAGGGTTAACGCCGGCAAGCTTTGCGATGTCATAGATTGTCGCCGCCTTCTCGTTCACGCGCATTCCTTCTGGTTTCTCTCTGTTGTGTGCTTTGGCAACTTTTGGCAACAATCGAAACTGTTGCCAGTTTAGGTGGTTGGCGATGGAGTGACTTACTAGGTACCTGCAGATTGGGACCTGCAAATGGCCAGTCGATAACCAGGTGACGGCCCTCACGTCAGAAGGCGTTTGAGGGCAAAAATGCGGTCAGAAACAAGGGTTGGGGTCGCATATCTGGGCTAAATTGCGGCTTGAAAATGATGTTTTCTGGTCGCTAAAACTGCCCCTTTTGCGGCGAGAATCACTAATTTTCGTACCGCATTTTCAATCGAATTTGCGGCCTCAAACCCCCGAAATGGTCGCAAAAACGCCCCTAAATCGGTAACTGCGTTAAGCGCGGTAACTGCGTTAAGCGCGGTAACTGCGTTAAGCGCGGTAACTGCGTTAAGCGCCGAATCTAGCGAGCAAGCATGTCGTGGCGAACCACGATTGCATCGCGCTGAGGGCCAACGCCGATAGCCGAGATGCGAGCACCGCTAATTTTTTCGAGCGCCAAAACATAGTCTTGAGCGGTCTTCGGAAGATCGCTAAAACTGCGAGCACCCGAAATGTCTTCACTCCAGCCAGCAAAGTTTTGATAGATCGGCTTGGCGTGGTGAAAATCGCTTTGCGAAACTGGCATCTCGTCGAATCGCTTGCCATCAACCTCATAGGCGATGCAAACCGGAATCTCTTTTAGGCCGGTCAAAACATCGAGCTTGGTGAGCACAAAATCGGTAACACCGTTGATGCGTGCCGAGTAGCGAGCGATCGGGGCGTCATACCAGCCGCAACGACGCGGGCGGCCCGTGGTGGTGCCAAACTCGTGGCCGGTGGCCCGAAGAAACTCGCCGTTTTCGTCGAATAGTTCAGTAGGAAATGGGCCTGCGCCAACGCGAGTTGTGTAGGCCTTTACGATGCCGATGACGGTTTTAAACTGGCCTGGGCCGATGCCCGAACCGGTTGATGCACCGCCGGCGGTTGAGTTTGAAGAAGTAACAAACGGGTAGGTTCCGTGGTCAACATCGAGCATTGTGGCCTGGCCACCCTCGAACAAAACGGTTTGGCCGTTGCTAATTGCATCGTGCAATTCGAGTGCGGTGTCGGCAACCATTGGGCGCACGCGCTCGGCATAACCAAGCAACTCGGCAACGGTTTCATCAACCTTGATAGCCGCGCGGTTATAAACCTTGGTTAGCAGGTTGTTCTTGGCAACCAATGCGGCCTCAACCTTTTGGCGCAAAATGCTCTCGTCAAACAAGTCTTGAATTCGAATGCCAACGCGGTTGATTTTGTCGGCATAGGTTGGGCCAATTCCGCGGCCGGTTGTGCCGATGGCGCGCTTGCCCAAGAAGCGCTCCGAAACCTTATCGATAGTCACGTTATAAGGCGTGATCACGTGAGCGTTTGCCGAAACTCGAAGCTTTGAGGTGTCGATTCCGCGTGCGTTGAGGGCATCGATTTCTTCGAACAAAACGGCTAGGTCGATAACAACGCCGTTCGAAATAACCGGCACAACGCCAGGTGTGAGAATGCCAGAAGGCAGCAGGTGCAGCGCATATTTTTCGTTGCCAATAACCACGGTGTGGCCGGCGTTGTTGCCGCCGTTGAACTTGACCACATAGTCGATGTGCTCGGCCAAAAGGTCGGTTGCTTTACCCTTACCTTCGTCGCCCCACTGCGCACCGATGATTACAACTGCAGGCATGATTACCCCTTGCAAAACCTTGGATTCGTACGCGATGGCGTACATCTAAGTTTATCGCTTGAAGATGTGCTGCATAACCCACTGGTGCATGGTTATTGCGGCCGCGGCCGAAGCGTTAATTGAACGGGTTGACCCAAACTGGGTGATTTCTAAAACAACCTCGGCCGCATCGATTGCCGCTTCGCTAAGCCCGGGCCCCTCTTGGCCAAACAACAAAACACAGCTTTCGGGCAGTGCATACTCTTCAATTTTTTTGCAACCGGGCACATTGTCGATGGCAATAATTGGCAAGGCCTCGCCATCAACGCCAGCGGTTTTGCACCACAGCACAAACTCTTCAACAGTCGGGTGGTGGCGCACGTGCTGATAGCGGTCGGTCACCATCGCACCGCGGCGGTTCCACCGGCGATTGCCAATGATGTGAACCTCGGCGGCCAAGAAGGCATTTGCCGTGCGCACGATTGAACCAATGTTTAGGTCGTGCTGCCAGTTCTCGATTGCCACGTGATATTTGTGGCGGCGCTGGTCGAGTGAGGCAATAATTGCCTCCATCTTCCAGTAGCGAAACTGATCGAGCACATTTCGGGTGTCACCATTGAGCAGCAACTCGGGGTCGAGAAGTGATTCGGGGTTGGGCTCATCGGGTGTGCCAGCATCGGCCGGCCATTCGCCCTGCCATGGGCCAACGCCCCAGGTGGTTTGCTCGGCGGTTTCGGTTGCACCCGGTGCCACATATTCGGTGCCGGTTGGTTTACCTTCGTGCATTTGCGCGCTTCAGCAAATTGAGGCTAAGGGTTGCTACCAAGGCCATAACCGTCGAGCCAATAAACACGCTCAGGTTTGCCGTGTTTCGCCAATCTTCGTTGTTGCCAAACGACAGCTCGCTCATCAAAAGTGCAACAGTGAAGCACATGCCAAACAGTGGGGCGATTGACAACATATCGCGCCAACGCAAGTTGCCTGCTAACTTGCCCAAACCACTCTTGGTTACCAACCATGCGGTGCCAATAACGCCAAGTGGTTTGCCAATGATCATGGCCGCAAGCACGCCAACCGTTATGGCCGAGCCGGTCAGCTTTTCGATGCTGAAGCCATCGAGGCTAACGCCAGCCGACATTAGAGCAAACAGTGGCAGAGCGCCAAACTTGACCACGTTTTCGAGCTTGCTCAACACAAGTTCACCCTTAGGCATAAAAATGCCGATGATAACGCCGGCCAAAGAGACCACCGAAAGAACGTGAAAGTTTGCAGTAAAGAAAAGAGCAATCATCAAAATGGTCAGCGAATCGTCAACCACAGCCACTGTCATTACAAAGGCCCGCAGTTGTTTTGGCAAGCCTTTAACAAGTGCAAAAACCGCCAGCGCGAAGGCAACATCGGTGCTCATGGGCACGCCCCAACCGGCTGAAGTGGGCTGGCCGTTGTTTATTAGCGAATAGATGATGACCGGCACAACCATGCCACCGAGTGCAGCAAAAATTGGAACCACGGCCTGACGCGGCTTTGCCAGGCTGCCGTGCGTGATTTCGTGACGTAACTCGATGCCGAGCGTCAGAAAGAATAGGAAAATTGCGGCACCTTTGAGTGGTTCAAAGTGTGCAAAATTTGTATAGGAATCTGCGAATGGCGAATTCGCCCAAACCATGGCTGCAACGGCACCGAGAATCAAATACATAGGTAAAGCCTATTTGAGGTTTACCTGCCCGAAACCCTAGGCGCACATCGCGAAGGTATTCTTGAACCATGGCAGATCGCAGCAAAATTACTTCTTGGCTAACCGACATGGATGGCGTGCTGGTGCACGAGGGTGTTGCTATTCCGGGTGCGGCAGCATTGATCGCAAAATGGACAGCCGACAAGACGCCGTTTTTGGTGCTTACCAATAACTCGATTTACACCCCGCGTGATCTTTCGGCACGTTTGGTTGCAACCGGTTTGAACATTCCAGAAGACCGCATCTGGACATCGGCCTTGGCCACTGCTGCTTTTTTGGCCAGCCAAAAGCCTGGCGGTTCGGCCTTTGTTATCGGCGAAGCCGGCATGACCCAGGCACTTTATGATGTTGGCTTTGTGATGACAGACCAAAACCCCGACTATGTGGTTCTTGGCGAGACCCGCAACCTGAGCTTTGAAAACCTAACCACCGCGGTTCGCCTAATCGGCGCTGGCGCTAGGTTCATTGTTACTAACCCCGATGCCACCGGCCCTTCGGCCGACGGCCCAATTCCGGCGGCGGGCTCGGTTGCCGCTCTAATCACCAAAGCCACCGGCATGGAACCTTATATTGTGGGCAAACCAAACCCGATGATGTTTAGAAGTGCGATGCGCAAGATTGGCGCTCACTCAGAGTCGACGGGCATGATTGGTGACCGAATGGACACCGATGTGGTTGCCGGAATCGAAGCTGGATTGCACACAGTGTTGGTGCTTACCGGCATCGCAGACGACGCCGAGATTGCTAAGTATCCATTTAGACCTACCGAGATTTTGAACTCGGTTGCCGACCTGGTTTAGAAATAGCTGACCGTTACTCCGGGTAATTCTTCGAACTTTGCGGCTCGATCTGAAGTTTGCAGTTTGGCGTCAAGAACGAAAGCGCTTGCAGCAATCGCCAGATCAAAGTTTGTTCTAGGTGTGCCGCTGCGTTTCGCGGCTGCTGCAAAAAACGCGTAGGCCCTGGCCTCGGCTCGACCGAAATTTACTAGGCTAACTAGCTTTTCAAATGCGTGCAGCTTTGCCAGTTTGTTGGCCTTTTCTTCGGTTGATTGGGCCAGTTCGACTCCAACTAGAAATTCGGCAACCACAATTTCGGGTAAGAAATATTCACATTCTGGCCTCAGCAATGTGTCAATCACGGCTGGGTCGCGATCGATAGCTACCAGCACAGAGGTGTCGAGAACTACTCTTGCCATGGGTCTTTTGGAACGTTAATAGGATCGTTTCTCATCGCAATCACTTCATCCCAGACATCCTTGACGGCGGGGTCGTAAGCCGGCTCGCTGGCCGGAATTTTCTTAAGGGCCTCAATCAAGGCAGCACCATTTGGCACATGCGTTTTGGCGGGTTGAATTCTGGCCACCACCACTTTGCCGCGGCGCACCAAAATCTCTTCACCCGCCTCAACGGCATCAATCACCGCCGAAAAATTGCGAGCAACCTCGGTTACGGTCATCTCTTTCATAAAAATCAGATTATCTGATTTTTGGGCAATTGCAATACTCATGAGGCAAAACTAAACCCCCAACCAACATGGATTCGGGGTTTGTTTGAATCTGTGGATTAGTCGGCAAAATCGGCGGTGTCGATTTCTTTCATGCGCTTGTTGAAAGTAACCAAGAAGCCGGCGGTTGTGGTGGCCACAGCCGCAACAATGTAAACCGGCTGAACACCAAATGCATCGACTGCCATGCCCGCGAACACCATAGAAATCATTGGGCCGGCAGACCAAATCACCATCTCGAGGCTAAACACGCGGCCGCGTTTGCTTGGCGGAATTTTGCGCTGAATCACGGTGTTTAAAAGTGGCGTGATTGGCCCCCAGGTGATGCCCAAGATGAACCCGAAGAAAATCATCACCCAGTAAGGCGGCAGCATCGACATTGGCAGCATCGAAACCGCGACGCCAAGAATTGCGATGCGAAAAATTGTCGAATATTTGAATTTCTTCGAAAGCTTTTCGAATGCCAGCGCGCCAAAAATAGTGGCGGCGGCCATGCCCGACAGCAAGAACCCAAGCGCCTCTGGGTCTTTGGTTTGGTTGTAATAGGTTGGCAAAATAACCATCTCGGTAGGCAAATAAATCATCGCCAAAATCATTACGCCAAGCAACATGATGGCAACCGACGGCGTTTTGGCCAAAATCCTGAACCCCTCGGTGGCATATCTAAACAGGTTGCCCTCTTCTTCGTGCGGTTCAATCAGCTCAAAAATGCGCACAAAAAACATGATTAGGGCAGCAAGAACACCAAAAATGGCGATCACATAAAAGGTGTTGTAAACCCCAAACATGCCAATGCAAACTGACGCAAGGGCGGGGCCAATTGCAAAGCCGCTTGCGAAGGTTGCCTCTTGAATCGAGTTCACTCGCTCGAGCGACAACCCTGCGGCGCGAGCTACATCGGGCATAAACGATTTGCGAGCCGATTGCGCACCCGATGAAACCAGCGAGCGAATCAAGCCAATGGCGATCAGCAACGGCAAAGTTATTTGCCACATGCCGGCGGCAATCGGCACCAGCAGTGTGGCGGCTGCGGTGAGAAATTCGATGATGATGCCCACTTTGCGACGCCCGAACTTATCGATAATTGAACCGATCACGGGGGCCATCAAAATGCCCGGAATCGACGTTATGGCGATTAGAACGCCGGCGCTGGTTGCCGAACCGGTTAGCTGAATTGCCAGCCAGGGGAACGCCATGAAAATCATCGAGCCGGCTATAACGCTGAACATCGATGAAATCAGGGTTAGAACAAATGGCGCCAACCGGCGCTGGGGTTTAGCGAAGGTCGAGGTCATCAAGCGACACCGCGCTCAAGTATTTATAACCCGCATCGGCGATTACCTTGTCGGCACCGGTGTCGCGATCAACCACGGTTGCCACGGCAACAATAATTGCGCCTGCTTCTTCGAGCGCCTTGGCTGCAGTTAGTGGCGAGCCGCCGGTGGTTGAGGTGTCTTCGACAACCACAACGCGCTTGCCCCTAACATCGGGGCCTTCAACCTGGCGGCCCATGCCGTGTGCCTTGGCAGCCTTGCGAACCACAAACGCATCGATGGCGCGGCCACGCGCAGCACCCTGGTGCATGATTGCGGTTGCAACCGGGTCGGCACCCATGGTGAGGCCGCCAACCGCATCGAAGTCGGCGATGCCAGCAGCATCGAGCATGTCAAGAATTACCTGGCCAATCAGCGGCGCAGCCTCGTGGTGCAGTGTGGCACGGCGCAGGTCAACATAATAATCAGCCTCGATGCCGCTCGAAAGAGTGACTCGGCCGTGAACCACGGCAAGCGCTTTGATTAGTTCAACGAGGCGTGGCTTGGCTGCTGATGAGAAGGTCATTGCTCTAGTTTATCGAGGCCGACCCGCGGTTCGGTTAGCCTTGTTTTATGCGCATCGCCACTCATAACGTCAACTCAATTCGCACCCGCGTCGACCGCGTTGTTGATTGGCTTCAACGCAGCAACACCGATGTTCTTGCCATGCAAGAAATTAAGTGCAAGCCCGAGCAGTTTCCATACAAGCAGTTCGAAGATGCCGGCTATGCCATAACCGCACACGGGCTTGACCAGTGGAACGGCGTTGCATTTGCCAGCCGCATTGCCATCGAAGATGTTGAAATTGGCTTTAGTGGAATGCCCAGTTTTGGCAAAGAAGGCAAACCACAGGTCGAAGAAGCCCGTGCAATTGCCGGCACTTTTAATGGTGTGCGGCTTTGGTCGTTGTATGTGCCCAACGGTCGAACCCTCGAAGACCCGCACTACACATACAAGCTTGAATGGTTAGATCGCTTGGCTTC
Organism: Rhodoluna sp.; assembly: GCA_024641985.1. GTDB lineage: Bacteria > Actinomycetota > Actinomycetes > Actinomycetales > Microbacteriaceae > Rhodoluna. The sequence continues at coordinate 97,038 of JAHEBZ010000004.1, forward strand.
AAACGTGGCCGAGTGGGTTGAACACGAACCCGATTTGCCGTTCGCTCTGATGGGTGATTTCAACATTGCGCCGTTCGAGTACGACGTGTGGAACATCGATGATTTTGCCGGCGCCACTCACGTTTCAGAGCCAGAGCGCCAGGCTTTCGAGGCGTTCGAGCAAATTGGTTTGCGCGATGTTGTTCGCGAGCGAATTCCTACGGGCTATACCTACTGGGATTACCAGCAGCTTAGGTTTCCGCGCGACGAAGGCATGCGCATCGACTTTATTCTGGGCAGCGAACCCTTTGCAGAGCGCGTTTCAAACGCCGTAATCGACCGCAACGAGCGCAAGGGCGAAGCCCCAAGCGATCACGTTCCGGTTGTTGTCGACATCGCCGACTAGAGCAACGACTTTGGCGTGCGAAGAGTTGAGCCTAGGCTGATTTAAAGGCCAACCAGGTTTTGCGCTCTTCGGGCTCGAGTTTCTCGATGGCATAGCGCAGCATGGTGCGCGGCATTGTTCCCGCGAAGCGGGTTAAAAATTTTCGCAATTCGCCAACATCCCGATTACCAACTTCGCGCAGCATCCAGCCGGTTGCCTTGTGAATCAGGTCGTGCTTGTCGTTCAGCAGCATCTGCGCAATGTGAAGCGTTGGTTCAAAATCGGCCGGGCCGATCTTCAAAACGGCAGCCCTTGTCGAGGCAAATGTGAACAAAATTGCCACTCGGCGCTCCCAAAGTTTTTCACTTTGCGCAAGCGATTCGAGCAGCCCAAGTGCATCGGGTTTGCCCACCAAATACATGCCAAAATATGGCGCCGAGGTGTCTACCAAATCCCAGTTGTTTACGCACCCCTCATAAACCAGGCGCAAATAAAAATCGAAAAGCTCTTGCTGCGCACCGGCCGTCTTGGCCTTCTTCCATTTGGCCACCAGCATAATTAAACCAAGCAGGCGGTGCTCGTGAATCGGCGATTGCATCAGGTCATAAATTTCGGCCTCGGTTAGCCCGGCAAACTGTTTTGCAACGGTGCGCACATTAGGAACCGTGACACCCAAGAATTGATCGCCCTCGGCATATTGGCCCGGCCCGGCCTTAAAAAACTTCGGAAAGAATGCCAACTTTTCGGAGTTAACGAAAGCGGCCAGGGCAGCTTTTGCCCCGGCCACATCCATTGAAATCATGCTCAAACTATAGGCCCGAGATAACTACCAGGGCATCGCCGGCGGTTGGCTTAAACAACGTTGTTTTGGCTGGGTTCAACTGAACCCCCGAGGCTGGGTCGCCAGGCGCATTGGCTAGCAATCGAAAACCAATTGCCGATTCGCCGTGCGCACGCGCAATTGCAACCAATTCGGCATATTCGATCTCTTTGCCAAGCGGCACATAGTTTTCAACGGCGCGCACATTGATTGATGCGCCTTCGGCATCGAACAGGTCATCAAAAACCGGTGCAAGCGCAGGGTTCTCTGAAACCTGTGCAATCAAAAGCGCAGCCAGGTTGTCGCTAACCACCAGGTCGTCGGCAGCAGCAACGCGGGCGAGCTCGGCCTTGCGGCTATCAAGAATTTCGGCCACCAGGCGGGTTGGCTCAACGCCATTGCCATCGGCTTCAAAAAGCTGATTCATTTGCAACATGGTCAGCATGGTCTGCGCATCGGCTTCGCTCTCGCTAATCGCGTTGCGATAACCAAGGATGATGACCTCGTCATATTTCTTTGCCGAGGCAGCAGCGATGAGCTCATCGATGTCGCCGCTAACCGAGGCATGGGTGACTTTTACGTCACCAAACTTTAGGTCGGCTAGCTGGGCTGCATCAACAAACTTGCTTTGGGCAACGATGTGAACCGAAGAGCCCTTTGGCAAAAACTCGGCAAGCTCGGCAACAACCGAGCGGCCCATAGATGACCAACCGATAACCAATAGGTGCTCGGCTTTAGCCGCCGGCAACTTTTTAGCACTGATCTTTTTGTTGGCAATATCTTCGCGAACCCCGGTGTAAACGACCTTGTCGTCGTCTTCGGCGATGGCAATCACTTGAGTGCCAGCAGTTAACTTGATGCCCTGCTTGGGGTTCAGGTGGGTAACACCCTGGTCGTCGACAATGCCAATCACTGATGCTGTGTTGAAGGCCAAAATGGCATCGGCATAGGTCTTGCCGGCAAGCGCCGGAACCGAGGCGAAATAAATTTCATCGCCGGCAAAATCGAGCAGATCAAGCACAACGGCCGCAAGGCCTGGCTGGCGTGAAGCCTGGGCGGTTACGCGCGCAATCACATCGTGCGAGCGAACCGAAATCACTCGGCCTTGAGTTGCGGTCTCTAGCGCCTCGGCGGTGTGCGGGTCGTCAACCTCGGCAATGATGCGAGTGTTTGAGTTGTTGTTAACCGACTTTACGGCCAAAACGGTCGAAACAATTGTGGCGTCGCCCGACTCGTTTTCATCCAGGATGATGATCGATTTGGCACCCGAAATGTTGGCACGCTTTAGGTCGCCCGGGTTGGTTGGGTCGCCCGAACGAGTGACCACCTTAAGCTTGCCAAGGCCTTCGGCGCGCGACTCGATTTCGTCTTCCATAAACTCGCGACTCTGGTCGCTAAAAATAACTACGAGTGGCTTGCGCACGTTTTCGTTGGCAATCGCAAGTTCTTTTAAGATGGGGAACACGCGGTTCGACCAACCAAGAATGAGGGTGTGACCCGAGTCGATTACGGGGCTCTTGCCCTTGCGCAAACGCTCGAAGGTGCGCTGAATTACACCAACGATAAAACCGGTAACGCTTCCGGCGATGGTTACTGTGATAGCCCAATAAAGAATGCCCAAAATTCGGTCGGCCCAGGTGGCCTCGCCGCCCTTGCCAAGCAAGGTTGCAAACGAACCCCAGAAAGTCTCAAAGTTTGGGGTCGCCAGTGGGTCACCCGAATACAAAGCCGGCACGGCATACAGCGCGTATTTAATGATGACAACCACGATCGACATGATGATTAGCGCAGCAAACATATAAGCAACGAATGCGCCGCTGCGCGCAATTGAGTTATCGAAGTTGTATCGCAGGCGAGTAATGAAGCCTACTTTTTTGGCGCTGGCAGCCGCCGGCTCGCCCTTCGCGCCTTGGCCATACGAGCGGTTCAAATTGTTTTCAGACATGCTCGCAATTTTAGCGAATCTGAATTAGATCTGCCCAGGTTCAACGATTAGTGCAACACCATCTTCGGCAACATCTACCTTCACCAGCGAACCATCGGTGATGGTTCCGGCTAGCAACAGGTTGGCCAGCTTGTCGTCGATCTGCTGTTGCATCAATCGGCGAAGCGGGCGAGCACCATAAATTGGGTCATAGCCGCGGTCGGCAAGCCAGGTGCGAGCAGCCGGGGTAACGGCCAACTGCAAACGGCGTTGCTCGAGGCGCTTCGATAGTCGATCAATATTGAGCTCGACAATTTGGCCAAGTTCACTGCGGTCGAGTGCGCTAAAAATCACGATGTCGTCGAGGCGGTTCAAGAACTCGGGCTTAAAGTGCCCGCGAACCATCGCCATCACGCCTTCGCGCTTTTGCTCATCGGTGATTTCTTGATCGATCAAAAACTGCGAACCGAGGTTTGAGGTGAGAATCAAAATCACGTTTTTGAAGTCAACAACTCGACCCTGACCGTCGGTTAGCCTACCGTCGTCGAGCACCTGAAGCAGCACATCGAACACCTCGGGGTGGGCCTTCTCGACCTCGTCGAGCAAAACCACCGAGTATGGCCGGCGGCGCACGGCCTCGGTTAGTTGGCCGCCCTCTTCATAGCCGATGTAGCCCGGAGGGGCACCAAGCAAACGGCTCACCGAGTGCTTTTCGCCATATTCAGACATGTCGATGCGAACCATTGCCTTCTCGTCGTCAAACAAGAATTCGGCAAGGCTCTTTGCCAGTTCGGTTTTGCCAACGCCGGTTGGGCCCAAGAACAAGAACGAACCGGTTGGGCGATCTGGGTCGCTGATGCCAGCCTTGGTGCGGCGAACTGCATCAGAAACCGACTTTACGGCGGCCTTTTGGCCAATCAAACGCTTGCCAAGCTCACCCTCAAGGTTCAGCAACTTCTCGCTCTCGCCGGCAAGCAACTTGCCCGTTGGCACGCCTGTCCAGGCGCTAACCACCGCAGCGATGTCGTCTTCGCCGACCTGATCGTTCACCATGCGCTCAGTGCCATCGGCACTCGAAATATTTTCGGCTGCCTCAAGTGCTGCCAGTTCTTTCTCGAGCGCCGGAATCTCGCCATACAAAAGCCTCGAGGCGCGCTCAAGGTTTGCCTCGCGCTGGGCGCGTTCGGCTTCGATGCGAAGGCCGTCGAGTTTGGTCTTGAGTTCACCAACCTTGTTAAGTTCGGCACGCTCGCGAGCCCAACGCTCGTTAAGGCCCTCCAGCTTCTCGGTTTTGGCCGATAGATCCTCGCGAAGTTTTTCGAGGCGCTCCTTCGAGGCCTGGTCTTTCTCCTTCTTAAGCGCCATCTCTTCAAGCTTCAGGCGCTCAACTTGGCGCCTAAGTTCGTCAATCTCAACCGGGGCCGAGTCGATCTCCATTCTTAGCCTCGATGCCGCTTCGTCGATTAGGTCGATCGCTTTGTCGGGCAGTTGGCGCCCGGTGATGTATCGGTTTGAGAGGGTAGCAGCGGCAACCAGTGCGCTGTCGGCGATGGCCACTTTGTGGTGTGCCTCATAGCGTTCTTTTAAGCCGCGCAAAATTGCCACGGTGTCAACAACCGAGGGTTCGCCAACATAAACCTGTTGAAAACGGCGTTCTAGAGCCGGGTCTTTTTCGATCCGCTCGCGATACTCATCGAGGGTGGTTGCACCAACCAACCGCAGTTCACCTCGGGCCAACATTGGCTTAAGCATGTTGGCGGCATCTTGGCCATCGCCGGCACCGGCGCCAACCAATGTGTGAAGCTCGTCGATAAACGTGATCACGCCACCCTCGGCGGCATTAATTTCGGCAAGCACGGCCTTTAGGCGCTCTTCAAACTCGCCACGATATTTTGCGCCGGCCACCATTGCCGCAAGATCAAGCGAAATTAGCTGCTTGCCCTTCAGGCTCTCGGGCACATCGCCGGCAATGATTCGTTGCGCCAAACCTTCAACAACGGCAGTCTTGCCAACGCCTGGCTCGCCAATGAGCACGGGGTTGTTTTTGGTTCGGCGGCTAAGCACCTGAGAAACGCGGCGAATTTCGGCATCGCGGCCAATCACCGGGTCAAGCTTGCCGGCTTTGGCAATCTCGGTTAGGTTCACGCCATATTTTTCGAGCGCGCTCTGTTGGTCTTCTTGCTGCATGTTTTGGTTGTTCATTTTTACTTCGCCCTCCATAACACTATTTGCGTGTGCTTCGATGGTCGTTGGCCGCGAGTCAAACTCTCGACCCCTTGGTCACCAGCTGCAAACACTCGGTTGCCCGGGCGGTGCATCATCTCGTTGGCCAAGGCCTGTTCTAGATCACGAACTCTTTGTGAAAGTTCGGTGTTCTGGTTTTCTAGCTCCAAAATTCTTCGGATGCCCTCGAGGCTCACGCCCTCTGATGAGAGGCGAGCAACCTCGCGAAGCTGGGCTACATTGCGCATTGTGTAGCGACGGGTTTGACCACCGGTTCGGCCGGGAACCACAAGACCGATTCGATCGTAGTCGCGCAGGGTTTGCGGATGCATCATGGCCAACTCGGCGGCCACCGAAATTGCAAAGAGTGGAGTGTTCTCGTCGAACTGTTCCATTTATTGCCTCCTTAGAGGAGCCCGGCTCTGCTGAGTAGGTCGGCGCGTGGGTCTTCTTGGGGCAACAGCCCATCGAATTCTTCAAGCGCTTTTTTGGCCTTGTCACTCACGTGCGAAGGCACCGCAATGTCAACGGTGGCAAGCAAGTCGCCTTCTGCCTTGGCAGTCACAACTCCTCGACCCTTGACTCGAAGCACACGCCCGTTAGGCGTGCCAGGTGCAACCTTTAGCTTGACCGGCTCGCCACCGAGCGTTGGCACCTGAATGGTTGCACCCAGAACTGCCTCGGCAAAAGTGACCGGCACGGTTACGCGAAGGTTGTTGCCATCACGAGTAAACACCGGATGTGTTTTGACCGTGATGGTAATGATTAGGTCGCCAGCTGGCCCACCGTTTGGTGAAGGCTGGCCCTTGCCAGCAATCTTGATCTTTTGGCCGTCTTGAACGCCCGCCGGAATCTTGATTGTGGTTGGTTCAGCGCCGGCGCGAAGGGTTAGCTTGATGCTCGTGCCCTTTACGCCATCGATGAAATCTAGGGTTTGGCTAGAGGATAAATCGGCTCCGCGTTGGGGGCCTCTTGGGCCACCAAAACCGCCGCCGCCACCGCCAAATAGGTTTGAGAAAACATCTTCAAAGCCGCCACCGCCAAAGTTAGCGCCACCTTGAAAACCGCCACCAAAACCGCCACCGGCGCCACCGGCAAAGCGAGGCCCGCTGCCCATGGCACGCATCTGGTCATACTCGGCGCGCTGATCTTTGTCAGACAGCACCGAGTATGCCTCAGATATCTCTTTGAACTTAGCCTCGGCCTTGGCATCACCCGGGTTTGTGTCGGGGTGAAATTGGCGCGAGAGTTTGCGGTAGGTCTTTTTTAACTCGGCTTCAGACACGCCTTTAGAAACGCCAAGGACCTTATAAAAGTCTTTGTCGAACCAATCTTGACTTGCCATTTTTAGAAACCTCGTTAGTTAGAAGCGGTTAGAAAGTAGTGCTTATTCGGCTGGGATGAAAACTGCAACCATTGCTGGGCGCAGCAGTCGATCACCGAGTAGGTAGCCCGGCTCAACAACATCGGCGATCACGTTTTCGGTGATCTCGGGGTTCGGAGTTTGAACCAAGGCGTTGTGCTGCTCTGGGTCGAACTTGTCGCCCTTTGCCCCAAACTGCTTTAGACCAAATTTGTCGCCCGCGTTGCGAATCTTTGACACCACGGCAGCAAACGGTGAACCCTCAAGGTCGCCGTGATTCTCGGCGCGAGTTAGGTCATCGAGGGCTGGCAAAAACGCACGAAGAACTTCGGCAATCGCGGCGTTGCGCGCAACATCGCGGTCGCGCTCAACGCGTGCCTTGTAGTTCACGAACTCGGCTTGCAATCTCTGCAGATCCTTCAGCAACTCCAACTCAGCTTCGACGCTATTGACGTCAGCCTCTGTCGATGCCCCGCTGGTGCTAGGGGCATCGAGGTTCGAATCGTCTGGAGAAACGTTGTCCTGCATTACTTGGCATCCTTTTCAGAATCTTCTTCGTCAACAACTTCGGCGTCAACAACATCTTCGCCCGATGCCTCTTCGGCGGCCGCTTCACCCTCGGCTGGCTGCGCTGCATAGATTGCCTCGCCCAACTTTTGCTGTGATTCGTTTAGAGCGTCGAATGCGGTCTTCACTGCATCGATGTCTTCGCCGGCGAGCGCTGTCTTTAGTGCATCAACATCGGCCTGAACCGAGGTCTTTACATCTTCAGGAAGCTTCTCATCGTTTTCTTTGATGAGCTTCTCGATCTGGTAAACCAGACCCTCGGCAGCATTGCGGGTGTCGGCTTCTTCGCGTCGCTTTTTGTCTTCGGCGGCGTGCTCTTCGCCCTCGCGAACCATGCGCTCGATGTCTTCTTTTGAAAGCGAAGAACCACCGGTGATGGTAACCGAAGCCTCTTTGCCGGTGCCCTTGTCTTTAGCAGACACGTGCACAATGCCGTTTGCGTCGATGTCGAAGGTTACCTCGATCTGTGGCACACCGCGTGGTGCTGGTGCGATGCCCGATAGGTCAAAGTTGCCGAGTGACTTGTTGTCGCGAACAAACTCACGCTCGCCCTGATAAACCTGGATGCTAACCGACGGCTGGTTGTCGTCGGCGGTGGTGAAGGTTTCTGAACGCTTGGTTGGAATTGCGGTGTTGCGCTCGATCAACTTGGTCATGATGCCACCCTTGGTTTCGATGCCAAGCGATAGCGGAGTGACGTCGATTAGAAGAACGTCTTTGCGCTCACCCTTTAGAACACCGGCCTGAAGCGACGCACCAACGGCAACAACCTCATCAGGGTTAACACCCTTGTTTGGCTCTTTGCCACCGGTGAGGCTCTTGACTAGCTCGGTAACTGCTGGCATGCGAGTTGAGCCACCAACTAGAACTACGTGAGCAATTTCGCCAACCTTCACGCCTGCTTCGGCGATTACATCGTTGAAAGGCTTTTTGGTGCGAGCCAAAAGGTCTTCGGTTAGCTGCTCAAACTGAGCGCGGGTGATGGTTTCGTCAAGGTTTGCTGGGCCATTTTCGGTTAGCGAAAGGTATGGCAACTGCACGTTTGCCGACATCGACTGAGAAAGCTCTTTCTTGGCCTGCTCGGCTGCTTCCTTCAAACGCTGAAGCGCAATCTTGTCTTTCGAAACATCTACGCCGGTGGTCTCTTTGAACTTCTTGGCTAGGTGGTCAACAAGGCGCTGATCCCAGTCGTCGCCGCCTAGGCGGTTGTCGCCAGAGGTTGAACGAACCTGAATGGTCGAGAAGCCCTCGTCTTTGCCAACTTCAAGCAACGAAACATCGAAGGTGCCGCCACCAAGGTCGAAAACAAGGATGAGCTCGTCTTCTTTGCCCTTGTCGAGGCCGTATGCAAGTGCCGCTGCGGTTGGCTCGTTGATGATGCGAAGAACGTTGAGGCCAGCGATCTCGCCGGCATCTTTGGTTGCCTGACGCTCGGCGTCGTTGAAGTAGGCAGGAACTGTGATGACGGCGTCGGTGACTGCCTCGCCAAGGTAGGTCTCTGCGTCGCGCTTTAGCTTGGCCAAGATGCGAGCCGAGATTTCTTGAGGGGTGTATTTCTTGTCGTCGACAGCGAATGTCCAGTCGGTGCCCATGTGGCGCTTGACCGATGCAATTGTGCGGTCAACGTTGGTTACGGCCTGGCGCTTGGCGGTTTCGCCAACTAGAACTTCGCCGTCTTTGGTGAACGCAACGATCGACGGAGTGGTGCGAAAGCCTTCGGCGTTTGCGATAACGGTAGGTTCGCCACCCTCTAGAACGCTAACTGCGCTGTTGGTGGTTCCTAGGTCAATACCTACTGCACGTGCCATTGTGTTTCTCCTTCTTGTGTATCTGCCGGTTAGGGCTTGTGGCCCTTTGTTTTATTGCCCTCAGCTCATACCTGAGCCTTGTTGACTCAAGTTTCACATGTGGGTATGACATTGTCAACAATTCTCAGCAAAATCTAAGCCTTCTCGACTCAAGTTTTTTTTCGCGCAAATCGATAGTTGCCATCAGCCCAATCGCTAGGCCTTCGCTGCGCCGGGCTAATAACCTGAATGCATGTCAATGAAGATCGATCAAATTCGCATGCGCGACCCCTTTGTGCTCGAATCAACCCCCGGCCAGTATGTACTTTTTGGCACCACCGATGAAAACCTTTGGGGCGGGCCAGGCACAGGCTTTGATTGCTTCACCTCTAGCGACCTAAAAAATTGGGATGGGCCAATCGAGGCATTCAGGCCGCCAGCAGGCTTTTGGGGTCAAACCCAATTTTGGGCTCCCGAGGTGCACAAATATGGCGAACACTTTTATATGTTGGCCACCTTTGCCACCGCAAACGCATCGCCAAAAGTTCGTGGCACGGCGGTTTTAGTTAGCGCCTCACCAACCGGCCCATTTTTGCCACACAGTGATGGCCCGGTCACACCGGCAAATCTGCCTTGCCTAGATGGCACTTTATACATCGAGAACAATCAACCCTGGGTCGTCTATAGCCGCGGCGCCGAGGGAATCCCAGGGGCAGCGCCAGGCATTGCCGATGGCGAAATGTATGCCCGCAGGCTTTCGCCAGATTTGCGCGAGGGCGTTGGCGAAGCGATTCTGCTGTTCACATCTAAGTCGGCTAAATGGAGCAAGCCCCTCACTTTGCCACCCGGCGCCGAGCCAAAGCCAGAACTGAACTTGGCCAAAGACCCGCACTTCACCGATGGCGCGTTTTTGGTTAAGGCAGAATCGGGCGAGCTGCTAATGCTGTGGTCGGCATTCGGCGAGGCCGGCTATGCCATGGGCGTTGCCAAATCGGCCAGCGGCCAAGTTGTTGGCCCGTGGGTTCAAAGCGACGAACCGTTTTGGGCTCGCAACGGTGGCCACGGCATGATTCTTAGGGCCTCAAGCGGCAAAGACTATGTTGTTTTTCACTGGCCAAACGACACACCTGAAGAGCGTGCCAGGCTGGTTGAAATCAACATTTCGGCTCAGGGTTTTGCCCTCGCCGAAACGCCAAACTTTGGTCAATAGGCCAAAGCGCGTTCGCCTGCTGCCCAGGTTAGGTAGCCGCCATCGAGGTTTCTGACCTTGGCGCCATTTGCCTTCAAAATTTGAGAGGCAATGTGGCCGCGCTGGCCCACCTGGCAATAAACAACCACGTCTTCGATTTGAATTTCATCGATGCGGTCACGCAGCTGCTCTACCGGAATGTTTAGTGTGCCTGGTATGTGGGCAAATCCGTGCTCGCCACCAGATCGCACATCAACCACCTGTGCGCCAGCCGCCCGAGCCGCCTCTAGTTCGTGCCACTGCAAAGTTGGCGTGGTGCCACCAAAAACATTGTTGCCAACATAGCCGGCAATGTTGATGGCATCTTTTGCCGAGCCAAACTGGGGGGCATAGGCCAGCTCAAGATCCATCAAATCTTCGATGGTCAAGTTGCCGTGCATTGCCGTGGCAATCACATCGATGCGCTTATCAACGCCGTCTTCGCCGTTTGCCTGAGCACCCAAAATTTGCCCTGTTGTTGGGCTGAACAAAACCTTGATCGATAGGCGTTTTGAGCCCGGGTAATAACCCGCGTGATTGTTTGGGTGAATGTGAATCACCTGGTGAGCGATGCCGGCATGTTTAGCAGCCTTCTCGCTGAGGCCAGTGATGCCAACCGCGGCGCCAAAGGCCCCCAAAATTACCGTGCCAGTTGCCGCATGGGCGCGCACTTCGCGGCCCGCAATCACATCGGCTACTAATCGGCCGTGGCGGTTTGCCAGGTTGGCCAATGGAATCAGGGTTTGATCGCCGGTTAGCACACCCTGTTTTTCAACTGCGTCACCAGCGGCAAAAATGTTTGGGTCGCTGGTGCGCTGCTGGTCGTCGACCCACAGGCCACCGGTTGCACCAATCTTTAGCCCGGCTTCGCGCGCCAAAGAATTATCGGGGTCAACACCGGCTGCCGTGAAAACCAACCCGGCCTCTAGGCGCCTGCCATCGGTTAGCAAAACGTGGCTTTCGGTGATTTTGGCGGCTTGCACGTTTAGTTCAATTTTCACGCCGTGCTTTACCAATTTTTCGTGCAGCGGTTCAATCATCTCTGGGTCAAATTGCCCAAGGATGCTGTTGCTGCGCTGAACGATTGTGACATCGATGCCCATATGCGCGATGTTTTCGGCAAGCTCAATGCCAATGAAACCAGCGCCCAAAATAACCACCGACTTGTTGGCAACCGTTTGGAGGGCTTCTTTCACCTCGTCGGCATCTGTCACGTTTCGAAGCCACATTGCGCGCTCGATTCCTGGCACATCCAGCTTGCGTGGGCGGGCTCCGGTCGAGATCACCAGTTTGTCGTAGGAGTCATCGTAGGTTTCGCCGGTTGCCAAATTCTTCACGGTTACGGTTTTGGCCTGGCGATCAATTGCGGTGACCATCGATTGCACCTTGGCTTCGATGCGGAATCGGTTCCAGAGCGCCTCGGGGGTTTGCAAGAGAAGATTGTCGCGGCGCGAAATTACGTCGCTCACAAAGTAGGGCAAACCGCAGTTTGCATAGCTAACGTGCTCGCTCATCTCGTATACGGTGATTTGCGCCGATTCGTCGAGCCTGCGAAGGCGAGCCGCGGCAGACATTCCGCCGGCTACGCCACCAATGATGATTACCTTCATAGTTTGCTCCCTAAGCCAACGACATAAATGCTTTTTCGAGCGCTACTCGCTCTGGGTCACCCTCTGGGTTGGTTGCGCATTGGCGCATGCCGGTTGAGATGATGGTGAAACCCGCGCGGGTTAGGGCGGTGCTGGCAGCCGAAAGCTGGTTCAGCAGTTCTGTGCAGTCACGGCCCTCATCGAGCATCTTTACGATGCCCCCAATTTGACCCTGCACTCGCACCAGGCGGTCGCGGGCTTTTTTAAGTTCGATTGGTTCAATCTGCATTTTCGCTCCTAAATAGTTGCGCATTTCTTAATTTCTACTATACCCTAGGGGGTATACGAAAGGAAGACCTAATGACCAAGTTCTTCAAGTTGCTGATCGCCGCGACCATCGCAATTTTTGCGGTTGGTTCACTGTCGGCATGTTCAAGCTCTGACCCAATCAACATGAGCGCCGTTGCTGCTGTCATCGATGTTCGAACCCCCGCCGAAACCGCAACCGGCTACCTCGAGGGCGCGTTGCTGTTTGACATTCAGGGCGCAGATTTTGCCGACCAAATTGAAACCCTCGACAAGGCAGCAAACTATGTTGTCTATTGCCGCTCGGGCAACCGTGCCGGTCAGGCAATCGAATACATGCAGGGCGCAGGCTTCACCGGCACTCTAACCAACGCTGGCGCACTGGCCGATGCGGCCACCGCCACCGGCCTAAACGTGGTGCAGTAATGCACAGATTCATTGCGCCATCAGTAGGCCTAATAACCGTTTTGTTGCTCGCAGGTTGCGCAACTACCTCAAGCGAAAACACGGCCGAATCGATTACCCCCTCTGCGGAATCGAGTCAAGTGGCAACACCCGGGTCAGTAGCCGAAGCATCAACGACTGCTGCCCCTGAGGTAAGTGCCTCACCAAAGGCACCCATTGTAGACACCGGCATAGCCACTGCCGATGCCACTGCCGAGCAACTGATTTATCTGATCGAAGAGGAAAAGCTTGCTCACGACGTGTATCAGGCAATGTTCGACCTGTGGGGCTCTAAGGTGTTTGGAAACATTTTGAAAAGTGAGCTAAGTCACCAATCACAGGTTTTAGTCGTGATGACTACTCGAGACATTGCAGACCCACGCCTCTCAACTGCCGGCAAATTTGTTAATGTCGAACTTCAAGATCTCTACGACCAGTTGATTGCCAAAGGCAAACTCTCGGCAAAAGACGCCTACGAGGTTGGCGTTGCCATTGAAGAACTCGACATTGATGACATAACCAAGATGCTCGCCACCGCCAAAGACGTAGATGTAATCGCAATGATGGAGAACCTTCGCAAGGGATCTGAAAACCACCTACGCGCCTTCAACAACCAGCTATAAGAAAAGAGAAACCCATGTGTTCACAAACCACCTGCCGCAAGTGCGGCAAAGCCAGCTGGTCGGGTTGCGGCCAGCACGTTGATCAGGTCATGCGTGGCATTCCAAAATCTGCTCGCTGCCAAGGTCACGCCAACGACCCTAAAGAGCCGGGCTTCTTTGCTCGACTATTTGGCAAAAAGAACTAACTAAAACCCGAAAGGAACCATCATGTGTTCACCAGCACTATGCCCAACCTGCAGCAAAGTCACCTGGACAGGCTGCGGCGGTCACATTGAAGAGGCTCTAGAGGGTGTTCCTCAAGAGCAGCTTTGCACCTGCAACAACTAGCAACATCTCCAACTATTTGAGGTCATAACTGCAAGCGTTCCGCTAACTTGTAGTTATGACTCTCAATGGTGAAAGCAAGAAGGCGCAACGCCTCGCAAATAAACGTCGGGGCACATTTTCTTGGGCACTCTGGGATTGGGCCGAACAGCCCTACCCGACCATCATGCAAACCTTCATTTTTCCGGTTTACTTGGCCGGGGCGGTAGCCGCCGAAGGCTCTAATCCAGATGCCGCACTGGGCATTGCCACCGCTATAGCTGGCATCATCTTGGCGCTAATTGCACCGGTTCTCGGTCGTCGCTCCGACACCAGTGGGCGGCGCAAATTCTGGCTGATGGTCAACACCTACATCTTGGTTGGCATCATGGTTGCCAGCTTCTTTGTTCAGCCAAAGCCCGAGTTCTTCATCTTTGGTTTGGTCTTGTATGGCCTGGGCAGCGTTATTCAAGAGTCGGCGTTCATCAACTATTACGCCATGCTCAAATCGGTAACCACCGAGCGCAACATTGGCCGAGTTTCTGGTTATGCCTGGGGCTTAGGTTATGCGGGCGGCATCATTTTGCTATTGGTGTCGCTGGTTGGTTTCATCATGGCCGAGGTGCCTTGGTTTGGCATCGGCACCGATGATTCGGTCAACATTCGAGCGGTCTTCTTGTTCAGCGCAATCTGGACACTGGTGTTCTCGATTCCGCTGATGCTGCGCGTGCCCGAAATCGCTAAGCGCGAAGGCGCACCAAAAGAGAGCATCATCAAGTCTTATTCACTGCTTTGGGGTCAACTCAAAAGCCTTAGGGCGCAGGCCCCCGAGACCTTCAAGTTTTTGATTTCTTCGGCCATCTACCGCGATGGCCTTGCCGGCGTTTTCACCTTTGGTGCTGTGCTGGGTTCTTTGGCCTTTGGTTTTGATCAAACCGACATCATTTTGTTCGGCATCGCCGCCAACGTTGTTGCCGGAATTGGTGCGGCAATTGGCGGGCGCCTCGACGACGTGCTTGGTTCACGCACCGTCATCATCGCCTCGCTAGTCGGCCTCATCATCGCCGGTTCAAGCGTGTTCGTGTTTTATAGCGCCGGCACAATCACGTATTGGATTGGCGGTTTGGCGCTTTGCCTATTCGTTGGCCCGGCGCAAGCTGCCAGCCGCACCTTTGTATCGCGGTTCACCCCGCATGGCCGCGAGGGTGAGGTGTTTGGCCTCTATCAAACCACCGGCCGCGCGGTTTCGTTCTTGTCTGGCACATTCTGGGCAATCTCGATCAGCATCGCCAACAGCGCCTTTGGTTCAACCGGCAACACCATCTGGGGCATCTGGGGTCTGATGGTTATTTTGGTGGTTGGCCTTGTGCTCTTGCTTCGAGTGCACCCGCGCCCAGCGGTTCTAAATGCTTGATTTTTCACAGCTGCTAACCTTCACAATCGCGTCGGCAATCATCATTTTGTCGCCTGGCGCCGATTCGTTTGTGCTGTTGCGAATCTCGCACTCGCAGGGCATAAAGGCTGGAATGCGGGCGCTGTGGGGCATCAACCTTGGCAACACCTCGCAGGCTCTACTCATGATTTCGGGCGTAGGGTTGGTGGTCTCAAAATTCGAGCCGGCCATTCTCACCCTCAAAATCCTCGGCGCTCTTTACATGGCCTATCTTGCAGTGATGGCAGCGCGAGCCGCCTTGCGAGCGTTGGCCCAGGCTCGAACCAACTCGCCGGCCGAGCCATCCACTTCTATTGGCGGCGAAGCCGCTCGCGTTAAAAAATCTTCGCCATTTTTGCAGGGGCTCATCAGCAACATCACCAACCCAAAACCACTGCTGTTTTATTTAGCTTTTTTCCCGCTGTTTATTGGGTCGGCAACCAACGTGCCGCTGCAGCTAAGCATGCTTTCGGGCATCTTCATTGGCTTCGCGCTGATCTGGCAAACAGTTATTGTTTATGGCGCAGTGAAACTGAGTGAAACCATCAAGTCGCCCAAATTTAATTTGGTGATGGATGCGATTTGCGCTGTTGCCTTTGCCGCAATCGCAGTTTTCATCTTCGCCGAAATTTAACCCTGTGCACCGATAGATACTTTGTTCCTTTCGAATAATTCGACAGAGTGTAGAATTGATTCATGACCGCTAAACGAGGCAGACAACAGGGGCAGCTGGAGCAGCTAATTCTTGACACCCTTTGGAACAACGGCCAACCAATGACATCGCAGCAGATTCTCGATTTGGCTAGCACCGATGGCGACCTTGCCCTAACCACAGTGCTAACCGTGCTTTCACGGCTAGTCGAAAAAAATTTAGTTACCCGGCAACCAGGTGAAGGCCGTTCGCTGTTGTTTAGCGCCGCCCAAACCCGAGAGCAACATGCTGCCGATTTGATGCTGAGCCTAGTAACAAGTGCCGGCAACCCCGCCCTCGCGTTTAGCCATTTTGCCAACGGTTTGAGCGCCACTCAGATCAAAGCGCTTCGCGACTCGCTTGGCTAGTGTTCGCTAGCCTTAGTTTGTGACCGCACCGCTGCTAATAATTCCGATTGCCCTCGAATGGGTGATTCTGGTCACAACCCTGGCGCCAATTTTTCTTCCGAGCCGAAGGCTCTTTCTTAAATTTCCGGTTATTGGCCTATTCGTTTGGTTCGCAACGCTTTTGTCTGCTGGCATCGCGGCACTGATTGCCTTGGCAGTCACGATTTGGTCGGTTGCCGAAACCTGGGTGGCCCTCGAGGCAACCCCCGCCGGCAGCGCCAATTGGCTGGCCGCATTCTGGGTTAGTTTTGCCCCTTGGTTAATGCTGGCCGCGGCTGGCATTAGCCTGGCTCTGGTTAACCTTCGCATCGAACCGCTGGTTGCAGCCGCCAAGCAAACCGCGCCTCTTTTTGATGGCGCTCTGCGACCGGTTCAGAACTTTATGGGTGTTGAGGTGTGCGAAATATCTTTGCCAATCGCGGTTGCTTTTATTCGCAATCGCCAAATTGTGCTTTCTTCGGGGGTTCGCCAGGTTCTCACCCAAGAACAATTTGAAGCGGTGCTTTGGCACGAATTAGCTCACGTTCGCGGCAACCACAATTCGCTCAAAAGGCTTGCCGGATTTGTTCGAACGGTTAGCCCACGCTTGGCAGCATCGAAGGCTTTGGTAACCCAGGTTGAAATTCTTTGTGAATTAGCCGCCGATAAGTCTGCGCTAAAGCGTGTGGATGCTCGAACCCTCACCAGCGCTCGAAAAATATTTCTTAGCTGAATAGTTCTTCGGCCAAAACTTGGCCAGGTTCAAAACCACGGGCGATGGCAAACACTGCCGAGCCAATCGGGGTTGTCCACTTGTTCAAAAGATCAAAGTCGGCTAGCCGTTGCTGAACTGGCAAATATTGCTTAGTGAGGTCTGCCGCATAGGCTGTCCAGAGCAAGCCCGAATCTAACTCGCCCGGTTTGGCGCCAACCACTTGATAGTTAAAAGGGCGCCTAAAGAATTGCTCGCCTGGGCGTTTTGCAGCGGCCCTGCGAATGTGGGCAAATGGCGGAATCACCTGAAGGCCATTCTCTTTTTTGGCATCGAAGTTGATTGGGTCAAACTCATTTTTTTGCCCCAGCGGTGCACCCGTGTCGAGGTGCCGGCCAATAACCTCTTCTTTGTCGTTGCGGCCGAGCATGTCCCAGGTTGGCAAATTCATCTGGATGCGCCTCAGCGCCAGCTGAGTGCCGCCGATTGCCCATGCCGGGCCACCCGTTATCCAAACCTGGTTTGCAAAGTTTTTGCTGCCGAATTCGGGGTTGTCGGTGCCGTCAACCTGACCCATCAAGTTGCGCTGCGTTTTGCCCTCGGGGTTGCTGCCAACCGCATTCGTAAACCCAGCCTGCTGCCACCGAACTGTGCCAAATGGCTCGCTGTCGCGCAGTAGCGCCCGAGTTGCATGGCTAAGAATTAACAGGTCGTCTGCACCTAACTGAATCAGCACATCGCCACCGGTGAACTCATCGCGAAGCTGATCAATTTTGAAGCCCGGAAGTTCTGCGAACCCCTCAGGAACCTTTGATTCAAGCCCTAGCTTTTTGAATAGGGCAGGGCCAAAGCCAACCGTGACGGTCAAATTTGCTGCACCGATCATCAGGTCTGGTTCTGGGTCTGCCAAAACTGGCTCGCCGTTGCACAATCTGGTTATGTCGTCGGTGAGCAGCACCATCCAGCGCAACATGTCGTCTTTAGTTATTTTGCTGCCAATTTCGAGGCCAATAAAGTTAGCGTGCGCTTGAGCTCGTTGCTCAATGCCGGCTTGGTGGCTGCCGTTGAAGCTTGATTTTTGCTTGGCAACTTTGGTCTGCGATTTCAATTCGGCGGCTGCAAAACCCTCTCTATACGCCTGGGCAGCAGCAGCGCCGTTCGCGGCCAAAACTCCGCCAGCGGCACCCGCAGTTGCGAGGCCGCCGAGCAGAATCTGGCGACGAGTGACCATTGAGCTTAGTGGCTCATTCCAGGGTCATATGTTTCTTCGCCGGCTGCCGCTGTTTTGGCGAGCATTGGCTTAATGACCAATGGGTTTGCACCGGCAAACTTTAGGGTCAGGTCTACTTTGGTGCCGGCAAGAATCGGCTTCTTCAAGCCCATCAGCATCACGTGCAATCCACCCGGCTCGAGGGTTACGGTTTTGCCTGGCATTAGCTTGATTCCTCGAGCGGTTTTCGACATCACTCCATCAACCACCTGGTGGGTTTCAACCATGCCGGCAATGCTGCTGGTGCCGGTTAGCAATGTAATTGCTCGCTTGGTCTTATTGGTGATTTTCATAAATACGCCAGTCATTCCACCGGTGTGATCTGAAAACGACGAAGCCTTAACCCAAGCATCGGCTACTACTACCTGTGCTGGCGCGGCCACAGCCGCTGGGGCAATCGGTGCCAAAAGTGCTGGCACAAGTGCTAGTGATATAAGTGCTGAACGGCGCACGTTGCCCTCCTATACATTGCGTAGAAACGAGCCTACTCTACGATTTGTAGAGCAGGCAAGTCGGTTCTATAGGTTGGGTTGCGATGCCGCTTTGCGGCGGCGAAGCAGCAGCACGATCGATGCGATGGCAGCCACGGCAACCGTGCCGATCACAATAATCAGAGTGGTGTTTGAGTTTGCTCTTGCCAACTCTTCGGCATGCTCGGCGTCGGTGTGAGTTGCAGTTGGCGCGGGTGCAATAACCACGTTTTGCGCCACTTCGCCTACTTCAAATTTGTATGAGCCCTCAATCGGGTGGCCATCTTCAGACACAACGCGATAGGTGACCGTGTAAGTGCCATTGCCGAAACCTGGCTTGATGCCAACCGAAACAACGGCTGCATCAACCACGATGGTTTCGTCGTCAACCTTGGCGCCATTTGCGTCAACCACGGTGATGATGTTTGAGCCCTCAGAGCCATCGAGGGTCATGATGTTTTCGCCAAAAGTTAGGTCGATGTATTCGGGCAGGGCACCAATTAACGAGTCGGCTGCGGGCGATGCCTCAACCAATTCGGCGTGGGCGCTTGCCGGCAATACAGAGCCCAACACGGCCGAAAGGCCGAGTGCTATAGCGGCAAAGCCGCTCGCGATTTTTTTCGAAATAGCCACGCTAGAAACCTTTAATTCGAATTTAGTTGTTGCCCTCTAGTGGCGTGTTGCCCACATCGGTGCGATAAAAATTCATATAGCTGCGCGAGGCGGTTGGCCCACGCTGGCCCTGATAGCGGTTCAAATATTTTGCTGAACCGTAGGGCGTTTCAGATGGTGACGAAAGCTGGAAGAAACATAGCTGACCGATCTTCATGCCTGGCCAAAGCTTGATTGGCAAAGTTGCCATGTTCGAAAGCTCGAGGGTCACGTGGCCGTTAAAACCGGGGTCAACAAAGCCAGCGGTCGAGTGGGTTACTAAACCAAGGCGGCCAAGTGAGCTCTTGCCCTCGAGGCGTGCCGCAACGTTGTCGGGCAGCTTCACGAACTCATAGGTTGAACCAAGCACAAACTCACCCGGGTGCAAAATAAAAGGCTCGTCCGGCGCAACCTCAACAAAGCGGGTTAGGTCTTCTTGCGGCTCAGCTGGGTCGATGAACGCATACTTGTGGTTGTCGAAGAGCCTAAAGAATCGATCGATGCGAACATCAAAAGATGATGGCTGCAAAAGCGACATATCGAGTGGCTCAAGGCCAATCTGGCCGGCTTCGATGGATGCGCGGATATCGCGGTCTGACATAAGCATGCTTCAAGTTTAGCGGCAGCGGCTCAAACCAAGCCTTTTTGAAAGCGGTCGCCGCCAAATCAAACGCGAGCGCTAGTGGTCGAGGCCAACCTTCTTGTAAATCTTTTTCATCCACCTTGGCGCCCACCAGTTTGCCTGGCCAAACAAGCGCATCAGCGCTGGCACCAAAAGGGCCCGCACCACGGTGGCATCGAGCAAAATCGCAAAGGCAATGCCTAAGCCCAGAGCCTTCATGATCGTGACCCCAGAGGTGGCAAAAGCGATAAAACTAAACGCCAGAACCAGAGCCGCAGCCGTAATAATGCGGCCCGATTTTTGCAAGCCGATGGCCACCGATTCGGTGGTGCCAAGCCCGGCATCGTGTTGCTCTTTAATGCGGCTAAGCAAGAACAGCTCGTAATCCATCGACAAGCCAAAGGCCACAACCGCAATCAGAATCGTGGTCGATGTGTCGACAGTGCCGGTCACAAAGAAATCGCCGATCAGCCATTTTAGGTGCCCACCCATAAACACCCAGGTGATGAAGCCCAGGGTTGCGCCAAGTGAAAGCATGTTCAAAATTACGGCCTTGATTGGCAGCAGCACCGAGCCGGTGAACAAGAACAAGAACAAGAGTGTCCAGAGCACAATCCAGGTGACCACCAGCGGCAGGGCGTGCTCGATGCCTCGCTGAGAATCGCTATAAACCGCGGCCGAACCGCCCACCAAAACCTCGTGGCCGTTTGCTTTTAGTTCGCGAACGGCATCGGTTAGTTCAACACCCGCTGGCGAGCGCGATTCGATGTCGTGAATTGCTACCACTCGCTGCAATTTGCCTTCTACATAGGCGGCGAATGCCGGTGCATAACCATCGTCGAGTTGCCCCTGCGAGGCAATGCCAGCGGTGCTTTGCACGCGCACAATATTTGGCAAGGTTGAAAGCTCGATTGCATATTCAGCGATGTCGTCTTGGGTTGCACCCTCGATGATGATTTCGATTGGCGAGCCCTCGCGGCCGCTAAAACGCTCGCGCACAACATTTGTGGCCACCACAACTTGGCTGTTCTGCGGCAAAATTCGGTCGTCAACCTGCCCAAACTGAACACCGTTGCCAAGGCTCACCAAACCACCAAGACCCGCCAACGTGACAAGCAAAATTGCCACCGGTCGCTTCATCACAAAACGCGCAACCGATGCCCATGCGCCAGATTCTGCCGATTTTGGCTCTCGTTTTTGCAGCCTGATCGCATTAACTTTGTCGCCAATTAAGTTCAGCATTGCCGGCAGGGCAATCAAAGCCCCGGCCACCGCCAAAATAACCACAACCACGCCGCCGAGCGCAAATGATTTTAAGAAGTACTGCGGAAAGAACGCCAGCGAGGCAAGCACGATTGCCACCGTGAGACCCGAGAACAACACTGTGCGACCGGCAGTTTCGACAGTGTGCTTTACCGAGATCTCGACCGAGTTGCCTGCAGCGCGTTCTTCTCTGAATCGGTTCACCATAAGCAAGGCATAGTCGATGCCAAGGCCAAGACCCAGGCCGGTGATCAGGTTGAGGGCAAAGATTGAGGTGTCGGTGAGTTGGGTCGAAATCCAAACGAAAAAGAACGAACCAATAATGGCAAGGCCGCCAACCATCAGCGGCAAGCCGGCCGCAACAAGCGAACCAAAAACAAATACCAGCAAAATAACGGTCAGCGGAATTGCAACCGATTCGGCCGCGGCTAAGTCGGTTTGAATACTGCCGTTGATGGCCGCGTTGACCGCTGCAAACCCTGCCACATAAACCGTTCCGGTTTGATACTCGCCCGAAAAGGCATCCGAGATTTTTTTGCCAATTGCAGCTTGTTTGGCTTGGTCGTCTAGATCAACAAAAACATAAATCGCTTTGCCGTCGTCAGAGCGAAGCGATGCCGGCGAACCCAGTTTGTAATAGCTGGTGACTTGCTCGACGCCCTTGATTGATTCGAGTTCGCGAGCCAAATTTTGGGTGGTTTCTTTGCTGGCCAGCGAGTCGGCGCCGGCTTCAAAATCAACCACCATCACAACCTCGGCGGTTGACTGATCAAAGTCGTCGCGAAGCAGCTCGGCAACCTTTGCCGAATTGCTGCCCGGGTCGTCATAGCCGCCCGACTTTAGCGCGCCAAAAGATTGGAATCCCCAGAAACTCGAGAGCAATATCAGCGCGATAAAGCCGAACAGCGACTTTTTGCTGTTGCGCACCAAAAACTTGCCCAGACGTTTCAATTTGACCCCTTGTTAGAAAAGTTTGGCAACACTTGCCGTTGGTGTGCCGGCCATAAAGCGCAGCACATCTTGGTCAACCATCACGTCACTCATTTTTATTGCACGCGTCAGATACAGGCCATCTAGCGAACGCACTCGGCTCAACGCCACATACGTTTGGCCCGGGCTAAAGGCGCCCCTGCCCATGTCGATCACAACTTCATCATAGGTTTGACCCTGCGATTTGTGAACCGTTACCGCCCACGCCAACCGAAGCGGAATTTGCTGGAACTCGGCCAACGGAACGGCAATCAGAACCTCTTTGACCTTGCCGGTTTCTTCGTCGAACTGCTCATCGATCTCATAGCGAACCTTCTCCCAGGTTGATCTGCCAACCTCGAGGCGTTCGCCATCAACCTCAACTATCACCCCACCCGAACTTGGCAGTTCGAGAACCCGGCCGATGGTGCCGTTGACCCAGCGTTTGATTGGGCCGGTGGGGCCCTTTTTGGTGCTCGAGTCATCGTTTTTGATAAACATCACCTGGGCGCCAACTTTTAACTCAACAACTGGCTCGGCGGGCAGGGTTCGGCCAAAGGCCTTTTCGTCGGCTGCGCTAAACACCGCATCGAATCGTTTTGGGGTGGTTTCAATGCGCGCCATTCGTGCCCGGTTCACGCTGTTCACCGATTCGTTAATGGTGGCCAGCCGAATCACGTCGTCGTGCGGCGGAAACCTGTTGCCGCAGGTGTTGATGTAGTCGAGCATCTCTTGGGTGCAAGAGCCATCACGAATCGCGTTCAAGATTGTTTTAAAGTGTTCGTCGTGCTGCCTAAAAATTTCGCTCAGTTCATAGCGCTCAAGGCTGTCTTCGCGCCAAACATGGGCATCAAAGAACCAGTTGCTCTGATAATTTTCGGCCATGTATGCGCGCTCGTCGTTGTTGCCAGGCACCGGTGCCAACTGATATGGGTCGCCAAACATAACCACTTGGGCACCACCGAAAGGCAGTTTGCGGCGGCCACGAGCAATGCCCATCGCCCGGCTCATGGTGTCCATCAGGTCGGCGTTAACCATCGAAACTTCGTCGATCACCAGCATGTCGATAGCCGCCAAAACCTCGCGGGTGCGGCGGTTTAGGTGCCGGCCAATATCTTCGGTGCCCAAAATTCCAAACGGAAAACCAAAGAGCGAGTGGATGGTTACGCCGCCCACGTTCAGTGCCGCAACCCCGGTTGGCGCACATACGGCGAATTTCTTTTTGGTGTTGTCGATCAGATAGCTGAGCAGCGTTGACTTGCCGGTGCCAGCGCGGCCGGTCACAAAGATGTTGTTTTCAGAACCTTCGATGTAGTCAAAGAGGTTTTGCTGTTCGGTTGAGAGGGTTACTTGTTCCATTAGCTGCTCTCATCCTGGGTATTAACCTCATTAGCGCGCTCGGCCTGGCGCTGATCGCGCTGAGCCAATTTAGCCAACATCGCGTTGTAGTCGGTTACATCTTGGTTGCCGGTGCGGTCGCTTTGGCGATCGAGCCGCTTGGCATCGCGGCTATCAGACTTAAACCACTGCACACAAACAATGATGGTGAGGGCCGCGGTTGGCATTTCGCCGATTCCCCAGGCAATAGCCCCGCCGGTGTGCTGATCATCGATTGGGCTTTGGCCCCAGGTTCTGCCCATGGCCCCATACCAGTCGGGCAACAGCAGCCCCGAGCCATCCATGAGGCTTAGGCCAAAGAATGCGTGAAATGCCATTGCGCCAATCAGCATCAGCAGGCGCAACGGAAAACCAAGTCGAACCGGGCCAGGGTCGATGCCGATCAAGGCTTGGGCGAAAAGATAGCCGGTGATCAAGAAATGCACAATCATCCATTGATGCCCAAGGTGCTCGTTGGTGGCCCAGGCAAAAAGTGGCGTGTAATAAAAAGTGACCAGCGAGCTGGCAAACAGAACGGCCGCAACGATTGGGTGAGCAACGAAGCGCGCATATTTGGTGTGCACCGCCCAAAGCACCCATTCGCGCAACCCACGCGAACCATCGTGGCGTTTTTCGGTGGCGCGCATAATCAAGGTCACCGGTGCTCCGGGCACAAGCAGCACCGGAATTCCCATGGCCAAAATCATGTGGCCAATCATGTGAATGCTAAACAAATACTCTTGGTAAGCATTTAGGGCACCGCTGGTTGTGTAGATCAGCACGAGCATTCCGGTGATCCAAGAAATTGTGCGGGCCAGCGGCCACTTGTCGCCGCGTTTGTTGAGGCGATAAACACCAAACAGGTATAGGCCAATGGCGGCAAGGCAAATGACTAGCCAAACCAAGTCAAGCTTCCAGGCGGTGATCAGGCTTTCGGCGGTGAACGGCGATGGAAGTGGTTCGCCGGTCAAAATTTGTGCCGGGGTTGGGTCTACGATCCCGCTGCCATCTAACGGCGGTGCGGTGCGTGCTAGCGCTGTTGCTAGACCGATGGCTGCCCCCATGATTAAAAACTCTACGGCTGCTAACCGCCAAAACGCCTTGCCCTGGCTTTCACCAAGCGACAACCGGCCAATGAGGCGAAGGCGATACACAGCACCAAAAACGCCAAGCAAAACCAACGCCCCAACCTTGAACACCAAAATGCTGCCATAAGCACTGCTCAACTCGGTTAGGTCGATTCGCAACGATGCCGAGCCAAGCCCCGAAACGGCGACCAAAGCAAACGAAATTAGGGCGAGGGTTGAATATCGCTTTACCAGGGCTGCCGATTGCTCTGCCGTTTCGCCTCGCACCACAAAAAGTGCCACCAATCCGCCAACCCAAACAACGATGGCAACCAGGTGCATGCCAAGCGAGTTCACTGCCATGGCGTGGCCGGCCGAGCCAGCGGCGTGGCCAATTAGAGCCAGCGGCACCAAAGCTGCCAATGCCAGCGCCGCCAATAGCAGTGTGGAGGTAAGGCTTCTGAATGCGATCACCAGCGCGCTCAACATAACCGCGAGGGCAAGGTTAATAGCTAGCGATTGGCCTAGCTCGATGTCGGTCGCGAACATATAGAGGCTGGTGCCAAAAGTTGCCTCTGCTGAGAAGACCGACCCACTGATTGAGAGGTAGGTGAACAGAAAATTTGCTGCCCCCGAAACAGCCCAGAGCACCGCGCCGAAGGCGCTTAAATTTTGCGCGCGATTTAAGTTCTTTGAACTAGGGCTTAGGGCAAAAGCTGCAAACACCAACGAGCCGGCCGCAATCGCCATGGCAACGTTCATCACATTTTTTGCGATTGGCAATCCCCAGCGCACTGTTTCGCCCGGGTCGGCAAGCTCTGAAGCTGCTGCACCGCCGCCAATTATTAATCCGGCTACCAATGCCGCAACGCCAGCAAAGGTTAACGCAGCAACTGCCCAAGTTGCGCGCAAGAGGCTTTGGTTTTGCTGGTCTGAAGGCACCGATTAAGCCTACCCTCGACCCATCAACTAATGGCCGACTGCGCTAACAGAAATAGAGCCCCTGAACCTTGGATGCATAGAGGTAGCCGTCTGGGACGGCGAACTCGAGTGGCGAATCGCCGTCAATCGGTTCGTCGAAAATAACTAACTCTGGAATTTCAATCTCGAGTGGCGCAGAAGAGATAGGTTCGGGCGATGGCGCAGAAGAGATAGGTTCGGGCGATGGCGCAGGGGAGCTTGGTGTGGGCAACGGATCTTGAGCATCCGTGCTTGGAGAAGGTGCCGGAACCGCATTTGCGCAGACCCCTCCACTTGAGGTTGCGCCGTTGGGATCAGTTAGCGGGCCCCACTGAACGCATTTTTGTTCACCGGGGTGGGCCTCGTTCCATGCTCGCGATTCGGCCTCTGCCGCAGCGAAGGCTGCCGCAGCCGTTGCTCTATAGTCGGCCCAGGCATCGATTGTGGTTTGCGCCTGCCAGGTCTTTATGCAGTGATAGTAAAAGACGTGATCAGATTGCGATGCCGAGTTATTCAAATCAACACCAATGCCGCGCCCAGAACCCTCTGGGCAACTGAAGGCTTGCACCGCAGCCGTAGCATCGAAGTCACTTTGCGATTGACCGGAGGCGCTGTTGATGCGTGTGTTTGGAATGGTGCCCATGTGAGGCACACCTGGGAAGGGATCGGTGTCGGCAAGCGCGGGTTGCGCCATTGACACACTGAGCAATGTGATGAGCATTGCCAACGCAGCCATAATTTGCTTTTTCACTTGAACCCCCAAGGTTATTGATTAAAGGTTATGCCCCATCAGCGACAATGAACAGCCCAGCTTAAAAAACCCGGTTAAAGCGAAGTGCCCGAGCACTGGGCCCGGGCACTTCAGTTTAAAACTGAGACTTACTTAACTGCAGCCTTTAGCTTTGAACCAGCTGAAACCTTAACGGTGTTTGCTGCTGCGATCTGGATGGTTGCACCAGTCTGTGGGTTGCGGCCCTGACGAGCTGCGCGGTGACCCTTCTCAACTGAAAGCCAGCCTGGGATGGTGACCTTTCCGCCCTTTGCGACGGTGCCTGCGATGGTCTCGAACAACGCGTCAACCACACGGTTAACTGCTGCCTGTGACTCGCCGGTGTGTGCTGCTACTGCTGCGACTAGCTCGCTCTTGTTTAGGTTCGACATGATGTCCTCCTGGACTGTTTGACGTTTATTGACACGTTCTGTCGGGACTTACGCTACAACGAATAACAAACTTGTAGTTCTTTTGCCTCGGCGTGTTGCGACACAGTTTTCAAACAATATTCCGCGAATTTACTGGCATATACGGGCATCCGCACTTAAAAACAAAACCGCCCCTCATTTCTGAGGAGCGGTTTTTGTAAAAAACTTGTTATTCGACCGAGGTCAAATAAGTTCTACCAAGAAGACTTGGTGATGCCCGGAAGCTCACCGCGGTGTGCCATGTCGCGGAAGCGAACACGTGAAACACCGAACTTGGCAAGAACACCACGTGGGCGTCCGTCGATTGCGTCGCGGTTGCGAACGCGCACTGGAGATGCGTTGCGAGGAAGCTTCTGTAGGCCTAGGCGTGCCTCTTCGCGCTGAGCATCGGTTGACTGTGGGTCAACAAGTGCCTTCTTTAGCGCTAGACGCTTCTCGGCGTAGCGCTCAACAATAACCTTGCGCTGGTCGTTCTTAGCGATCTTGCTCTTCTTAGCCATTTTTAGCGCTCCTCGCGGAATTCAACGTGCTGACGTACAACTGGGTCGTACTTCTTCAAAACGATACGGTCTGGGTCGTTGCGGCGGTTCTTCTTGGTTACGTAGGTGTAACCAGTGCCCGCAGTCGAACGAAGCTTGATGATTGGACGAATGTCCTTGTCTTTCTTAGCCATTTGCTAAGTCTCCTTAGATCTTCTCGCCGCGTGCAAGAATCTCGGCTACAACAGCCTCGATGCCACGTACGTCGATTACCTTGATGCCACGTGCGCTTAGCTGCAACGTTACGTTGCGCTTTAGCGATGGAACGAAGTAAGTCTTCTTCTGGATGTTTGGGTTGAAGCGACGCTTGGTCTTGTTTTGTGCGTGTGAAACCGCGTGACCAAACTGAGGCTGCTTCTCAGTCACCTGGCAATAGGCTGCCATTTCTTCTCCTTCAAGGGCAAGCCCTCTGAACCCGGATTGGGCGGAGGCTTGTGTTAAAAAGTGTGGTTGCATTCGAAATAATTCGGGCAACCCCCCAAGTTTAGGCGAGTTAATACGCCTTAAGCAAGTCGTTGTTCGATATTTCTAGCTTTGACACGCCGTGCAAGTGCCAAAAATGTCGATTGTGTGGCTCGGATTAGCGAATCCGTGCTCTTTTGCTACCTCGTCAGCCCAAGTTTCAACACGGTTTGCTTCGATTTCGATCGTCAATCCGCACTTTCGGCAAATTAGGTGGTGATGATGGGCCGCGGTGCAAGCGCGATACAAAATTTCGCCCTCTTTGCTTTGCAGCGCATCGGCCTCGCCAAGAGCGGCCAAGTCGGCGAGCGCCCGATAAACCGTTGCCAACCCAATTGTTGAACCGTGGTTTTTTAGCACCTGGTGCAGATCTTGCGACGAAACAAACCCCTTGGCCTCGGTTAGCGCATGGCGAACCGCATCTTTTTGCCAGGTGTTGCGGCGCTTTGCATCAGTCATTGTGCTCGTGTTTGTGATTCTCGGCATCGTGATCGTGATGGGTGATCTTGTGTTCTTTATCGAATTTTTCGTGCAAGCGCGGCAGAATCACTTTCTTCCACAGAGTTCCATAGAGCAACCAAATCAGCACCACGTCTTGAATGACTGTCCAACCCAATTCGGCAATGATGTGCGATGGGTCGGTGAAGATGCTCCAGGCTTCTTGCCAAACCGACATGTCGGTGGCTTCTGAACCGTGGCTTGCTTCCATAAATATGTGCATGAAAGCAGGCTACGCCTTATTGATAATGAATGTCAATAGCGATTAGTCGAGCAGCAGCGCCGGCTCTTCGATCACCGATGCAACATCTTGCACAAAGCGTGAGGCCACATCGCCATCAACCACACGGTGGTCAAAGGTGGCTCCGATGGTTGTCACCTGGCGAACCTGAATTTCGTTGTTAACCACCCAGGGCTTTGGCCTAATCGAGCCAAGGGCCACAATGCCAACCTCACCCGGGTTCAAAATTGGTGTTCCGGTGTCAACACCAAACACACCGATGTTGGTGATGGTGATGGTGCCGTCTTTCATGTCGGCCGGCGTGGTCTTGCCCTCACGTGCGGTGGCCGCCAACTGCTCAATAGCTTTGGCCAGCTCAAGCATGCTCATCGAATCGGCATCTTTGATGTTTGGCACAATCAAACCGCGCGGTGTTGCCGCAGCGATGCCAAAGTTCACAAAGTTGTGCACAATGATTTCTTCGTCTGTCCAGGTTGAGTTGACCATTGGGTTTCGGCGAACGGCCCAGATCATGGCCTTTGCCATAATCAAGAGCGGGGTCACCTTTACACCGGCAAAGTCGGTCGATGCCTTCAGGCGCTTCACATATTCCATGGTGCGGGTGGCATCAACATCAACAAAGATGCTCACGTGTGGGGCAGTGAACGCCGAAGAAACCATTGCATTTGCGATTGCCTTGCGCACGCCCTTAACCGGTATGCGTTCTTCGCGCGCGGTTGGGGCGGTTGGGGTCGAAAGGTTGCGGAACACCGAGGCCTGCTCGGCGCCAGCCAACACATCTTCGCGGGTAACCTCGCCGTTTGAGCCGGTCGGTGTGACCCGGGTGATGTCTACATTTAGGTCGCGGGCAAGTTTGCGAATTGGCGGCTTTGCCAAAACCTTGTCTTCGGCGAGCGCAGCGCTTGCGGTGGCAAGAGCTGTTGCCGGGTTTGCCACCCGAGCTGCAATGCCGGCTGCAGCCGGAACCGCGGCGCCTTGGCGGCGGCGGCTTGGTGCGTGGGCCGTTGAAGTGCCATAGCCAACCAGGTTTGGCTGCTTAGATTCGCTGGCCGCAACCTCGGGAACATTGGTGACAATAGATGCGTGCTGCTCGGCAATTGCAGGCTTTGATGCCTCTGGAATCACCTGTATTGAGGTGGTAGCAGTGCTAACCGCACCAACGGCGCCATCGGCCACGGTTACCGCGATGATTGGCTTTCCCACCTCAACCGTGTCGCCTTCGGCGCAAAGCAGCGAGTCAACCACTCCCGAAAATGGAACCGGCAGCTCTACCAAAGACTTGGCGGTCTCGATCTCTACGATCACCTGGTTTACCTCAACGGTGTCGCCGGCCTTAACCTTCCAAGTAACAATCTCGGCTTCGGTTAGACCCTCGCCAACATCTGGGAGGTTAAAAAATGCAATTTGGCTCATGCGTTCTTGGCCCTTGCCTAGTAGCCCAGCGAGCGGTCTACCGCTTCGAGGATTCGGTCGGCATCGGGCAAGAATTTTTCTTCTAGCTTGGCCGCTGGATAGGGAACATCGAAGCCACCGACGCGAATTACCGGGGCTTCGAGGTGATAGAAGGCAAGCTCGGCAACGCGAGCGGCGATTTCGGAGCTAACCGAAACGCTTACGTTTGCTTCGTGAGCCACGATTAGGTGGCCGGTCTTTTTAACCGATTCGATGATTGTCGCGTAGTCGATCGGCGAAATCGAGCGAATGTCGATTACCTCTAGCGACCGGCCCTCAGCTGCGGCAATTTCTGCCGCCTGAAGCGCGGTGGCAACCATCGGGCCATAGGCAACCACGGTTACATCGGTGCCGTTTCGCAAAATATGAGCATCGTGCATGCCGGCGGGCGGGTTGTCTAGATCAACCGGCCCCTTTTGCCAATAGCGACGTTTTGGCTCGAAGAACAAAACCGGGTCTTCGCTCTTGATTGCCTGCTGAATCATCCAGTAGGCATCGTTTGGATTGCTTGGGCTGATCACACGAAGGCCGGGGGTGTGAGCAAAGTAGGCTTCTGGGCTTTCGCTGTGGTGCTCGATTGCACCGATGCCGCCGCCATAAGGGATGCGCACCACCACGGGCATGGTTAAAAAGCCCTCAGAGCGATTTTGCAGCTTGGCCAGCTGGGTGGTGATTTCGTTGAACGCCGGAAACACAAAGCCATCAAACTGGATTTCGGCAACCGGGCGATAGCCGCGCATTGCCAGACCAATTGCGGTGCCAACGATGCCGGCCTCGGCGATCGGCGAGTTAAAAACGCGCTTTTGGCCAAATTCGGCGTGCAATCCCTCGGTTACGCGAAAAACGCCACCGAGCTCGGCAACATCTTGACCAAAAATCAAAACCTTGTCTGATTCGGCCAGCGCCTTGCGAAGGCCAGCATTAATGGCCTTAACGATTGTCATTTCAACGACATTGCTCATGCTTAGTGACCACCCTCGTTGTCGCCGAATGAGGCCTCATAGCCCTTTAGCCAAGCCGACTGCTCTTCGATTAGCGGGTGGGCTTCGCTGTAAACGTGCTGAAACATGTTTTCGATTGGCGGGGCGCCAAGGGCAAATGTTTGCTGGCGAATGCTTTCGGCCATTGCTTCGTTTTCAACATCGCACTGTTCAAAGAATGAATCTTGGATGCCCTGGCGGCGCAAGAACTTTTCGAGTCGCACAATTGGATCGCGCTGCTTCCAGTAGTCGACTTCGTCTTGGCTGCGGTATTTGGTTGGGTCATCTGAGGTTGTGTGAGCGCCGATGCGGTAGGTGAGCGCTTCGATCATGAAAGGGCCGGCGCCATTTCGTGCGTCATCCATGTGCTTTTTAGTAACCGCGTATGAAGCCAAGACATCGTTGCCATCGATGCGAATGCCAGGCACACCAAAGCCAGCACCGCGCTCGAAAAGCGGCACACGGGTTTGAGTGCCAACCGCCGAAGAAATTGCCCACTGGTTGTTTTGGCAAAAGAACACCTGCGGGTTGTTGTTGATAGCGGCAAACAGGAACGACTCTGAGATTTCGCCTTCGGCCGTAGCGCCATCGCCAAAGTAGGTGATGACTGCTTCGTCGATTTCGGGGTTGCCGGTGGCAACCTTGCCGTCAAAGTTCACGCCCATTGCATAGCCGGTTGCATGGATTACCTGGGTGCCAAGCACGATGGCGTAAAGGTGAAAACGGGTTTCGTTTGGGTTCCAGCCGCCGTGGTTCACGCCACGCAGCATTTTCAAAATCGACATCAGGTCGATGTTGTGAGTGATTGCTACGCCGTGTTCGCGATAGCTAGGAAAGATGTGGTCGTTTTTGCCAACCGCGTGGCCCGAACCAATTTGGGCAGCCTCTTGGCCAACGGCCGGCACCCAAAGGCCCAATTGCCCCTGGCGCTGAAGCGCGGTTGCCTCGTTGTCAAAGCGGCGCATTCGAGACATCTCTTTATAGAACTGAAGAAAGTCGGCCTCGGTGAGGGCATCAACATATTTGCCGTATTCGGCATATTGTGCAGGCACGCCATAGTCGCCCTCTGGTGAGAGCAACTGCACCATCGGAACTCGCGAAGATTCTTGAGTAGTCATCTAGTCCAATTTACTGGGGTTTGGTGGCACAATCGACTCATGATTCGTTTTCTAGTTGGAACCGTTATTAATGCGGTTGCACTTTGGCTGACCACTTTGATCATTCCGGCAATTCACTTGGCTGCCTATGGCACCGATGATTTCTGGACACGAGCCGGTTCTTTCTTGCTGGTTGGCGCCATTTTTGGCTTGGTTAGCGCGATCGTTGCACCGGTCATTAAGGTTTTGGCATTTCCGCTCTACATTTTGACCTTTGGCCTAATTTCGTTCGTGATTAACGGCGCCTTGCTGCTTTTTGTTGCCTGGCTAAGCCAGCTGATTGGCAGCCCAATATTTAGCATCGAGGGCTTTACCAATGAGGGCCTAAACATTGAATCGCTCGGTTGGGCAATTTTGGGTTCGATCGTGATCAGCGTTTTCAGCTTCTTTGCTCGCGCTATTTTCAAGGTATTGCGGCTGATCTAGCCAATTCAAACCACCTAACCTCGCCCACCTCTTCACCGGCGAAGCCGGTTAAAATTTCGCGAATTTTTTTGAGCCCCTTATTGGCCGATTGATCTACCTTTAGTGCTGTGCTTCGATAGCCGCTTAGCTCATGCTTTGTGCCGATTGACTCGGGGTTTGGCGCCTCGGCCTGTGCCGTTGCCCAGTTTTCGGCAATTGGGTTTACCTTCATGGCTAGCTTTGGTACTAAATCGCCATTATGTTCGATGGCCAAAATTGGCATTTTGAGTTTGGCCTCAAGCTGTGCAAGCGGTGCCCCAAAAGTGACCAGCCCCGCAACGCCATAGGCCTGGGGTGTGCTGGCAAGGTTTGCGGCAATCATTGCGCCCTGTGAGTGACCAACAAAAACCACCCGGTCACCTCGGCCCACATTGGCGGCGCGAAGCGCCTGATTTAAAGCGCGTTGACTACCGGCGCCGGCGTTTGGCCCGGCCATGGCTCGCAAATTTGAGGTTGTGTCGAGTGGGTCTTTGCCTGCATTCGTCGACCAAACTCTTGTGCCCGGCACAAAAACCACCACGTTTGTGCCATAGCGCTCGATGCGCACTGTGGGGTTCTCTAGGTTTGCAGTTTCTTGAAGCCTTCTGGCCATCGAAACCACCGAGTTGGGTGGCAAGGCAAAACGGGGTTCGCCGATTTCGCGCGCATAAACCGGCCGTTCGCTAAAGGGCCCGGGTGTGGCGCCGAACCCCGCCGAGCCAATGCCAACCGCAAGCGCGGCCATAGCCCGAACATCGATTGAAAATTGATTTTCGAACTGCAGGGTTGCTCTGGCCTCTGCCGTGAAATAGCTTTCGGCGGCCTGAATTAATGCCAACTGCACAGCCGAGAGCCGCTCGCGAAACAACGGGGCCTCGAGGGCCAACCCCACCCGCGCTAGCGGGTCGCTTAAAAAATCGTTAATTTCGATTTGCCCATCAAGCCACCTGGCAACCTCTTCAAGTTCGCGTCGAACGCGGTCGATTTCGGCGCGGGTGGCAACCACCCTGGCATCACCGCCATAGGCCGCTAAATCGCCCAATATTTGAGCCTTCTTCGAAGGTCGATAAACTGCCAAGCCAATTTTTCGATGGCGCCGGCGCAAGAGTCGGCCGCAACCCCGGCCCAAAGCGCCGGGTCTGGAATTGCGCTTTGCAACCGAGTGATGATGAGTGCGAGAGCTTGATCTACCGAATCCATCTGAAGAGAATGCGCCATGCAGTCTGGCTAAAAGGCTCAAAGCCCGCAATCTGTGCAGAACTTACGGCAATATAGACGGGTGAGTAATCTTTCAATTCAGCCACTTAGCCCACTCGATGGTCGCTACCGCGCCGCAGTCTCAGATCTGGGTTTTCACCTCTCTGAAGCCGGCCTAAACCGCGCGCGTATCGCGGTCGAAATTGAGTGGCTAATTCACCTTGCCAATCGCGATCTTTTAGGCACCAACACACCAATCTCTGAGGGTCAAATCGCGCAGTTGCGCGCCATCGTCACTAACTTCTCAGATGCCGATGTGGCAACCTTGGCCGAAACCGAGGCCACCACCAAGCACGATGTCAAGGCAGTCGAATATTTCATCCGTGGCAAGTTGCAAGAGCTTGGGCTTGGCGCAATCGAAGAGCTAACCCACTTTGCCTGCACCAGCGAAGACATCAACAACCTCAGCTATGCCATCACCGTGCGCGATGCCGTAAAGCAGGTTTGGTTGCCTCGGGTTGAAAAACTTATTGCAAAATTGCGCGAGCTTTCGGCCAAATATGCCGACTCATCGATGCTTTCGCACACCCACGGCCAACCGGCCACCCCATCAACCATGGGCAAAGAAATTGCTGTGTTTGTGCACCGCCTCGAGCGCCAGGTAAAGCGCATTCAGAGCGCCGAATATCTCGGCAAGTTCTCTGGTGCAACCGGCACATTCTCGGCGCACGTGGTTGCCGCCCCAGGTGTTAACTGGCCAAAAGAATCTGAAGATTTTGTTACCGGTCTCGGCCTCACCTGGAACCCGTTGACCACCCAAATCGAGTCGCACGACTGGCAGGCCGAGCTTTATGCCTCGGTTTCGCTGTTCAACGGCATTCTGCACAACCTCTGCACCGACATCTGGACATACATTTCGCTCGGTTACTACAAGCAGATTCCGGTGCCTGGCGCAACCGGTTCTTCAACCATGCCGCACAAGATCAACCCGATTCGTTTCGAAAACGCAGAGTCAAACCTCGAGCTTTCGAACGCAATTCTGGGCAGCCTTGCCGCTACATTGATCACCTCTCGTTTGCAGCGAGATCTCACTGATTCTTCGTCGCAGCGCAACATCGGCCTAGGTTTTGGTCACTCGCTGCTGGCAATCGACAACGTAACCCGCGGTCTAAACGAAATCGACCTTTCGCAGGGCGTGCTCGATGCCGACCTAAGCGACAACTGGGAGATTCTTGGCGAGGCAATTCAAACCGTGATTCGCGCCGAAGTTGCCGCGGGCCGTTCAAACATTAGCGACCCATATGCGCTGTTGAAAGACCTAACTCGTGGCAAGCGCCTAAGTGGCGACGACATGGTTGCATTTGTGAATGGCCTCGAGATTGGCGATGAGGCAAAAGAGCGCCTGCTAAAGCTGCGCCCACACACCTACACCGGCCTAGCCAGCGAATTGGCTAAACGCGTTCAATAGTTTCACGTGAAACTTAAAGCAAAAAGGGCTGCCGATTGGCAGCCCTTTTTTGTAATTCGGTAATTGCGGCGGCTATTTAAGCTTTGGCTGGTCTGGGTCTGAGTTGTCGTCTTTAACCGACAATGCCAGGGTGGCAATGCCAACCAACGAAACGATAAAGGTTAGACCTGCCCAAATCAAAGCCGAGCTAACTTCTTTAACGCCGCCATAAACGATCAAGCCAACAAATGCGGCTGCCACAAATGACAGGGTTAGGTAGCTGCGAACGCTCTTGGCTTCGCTCTTCTTCTTGGTGTTTGCCATGACTTAAGCCTAACTCGCCAATCTAAACTTTGAACCATGAACCTTTGGTTGATCAGTTACTTGCTAGTGCTGGCGGCAGTCTCGGTTGCACTTGTCTGGTGGGATATTAAATTTCACCTTTTGCCAAATTGGCTAACCATAGGGTCGCTGCCAATTTTTGCGTTTCTAATGACCATGGCAGCCATCTCTTCGCCAGCTGGCGCCCCTGATGCACTTGCCTCTTTGCCCCGGGCGGCGCTTGGTGCCCTATTTCTGCTTGTCATCTATCTAGCCCTATTTCTAATTGGC
Source organism: Rhodoluna sp. (assembly GCA_024641985.1). Lineage (GTDB taxonomy): Bacteria > Actinomycetota > Actinomycetes > Actinomycetales > Microbacteriaceae > Rhodoluna. Next base: position 132,678 of record JAHEBZ010000004.1, read on the forward strand.
CGATCGCAACTAGGCATGGGTGATGTCAAGCTGGCCATTTTGGTGGGTGCCGCGCTGGCTTTCAAATCCTGGCAAGCATTTGCCTTCGGCACACTTTTTGGTTTCATTGTTGCCGGGCTATTTTCGGCGGTTTTGCTGATTACAAAACGGGTCCAAAAATCAACCGAAATACCTTTCGGCCCATTTATGTTGCTCGGAATGTGGCTAGCTATTTTCCAAATAGGTTAAAGATCGACAAGATCGCTGGGCCAAGCACAATGATAAATAGGCCTGGCAAAAAGCAGAGAACTAAAGGCATCAAGATCTTCACGGATACCTTCTGAGCTTTTTCACGCGCCTGCGTGCGGCGGCGTTCGCGCATTTCGCGCGATTGCTCGGCAAGCACCGTAGTAAGCGAGATTCCGAGTTTGTCGATTTTAATCATTGCCTCGGCAAATCGAATTAACTCTGGTTGCTTAATTCGGGCAGCCAGCGATCTAAAAGCATCGGGTCTAGAAAGCCCAAGGCGCATTTCTTCAAGCACTCGAGTAAGTTCTTCTGCGGCTGGCCCTCTGAGGTTTTCGGCAACCTTTTGAATGGCCGAGTTTAAACTCACCCCCGAGCTAACCGAAAGGTACATTAGGTCGATCGCGGCGGGAAGGTCATAGCCGATTGCCTGGGCACGGTTAACTGCTCGGTCGTAATACCAAAGATCGGGTACAAAGTAGCCGAAAATGCCCGCAGAAATTGCCACAAACACGCCAGCTTGACCAACTGAACCACCGATGTAACCACCAACTAGCACACCAACTATTAATAGCAACGATTTGAGTGCGGTTAGACGAGATAAAGCCTTCGCATCAAAAGTGCCAAGTCCATCCATTGATCGAACCAGGCTTTTTCTATAAATCGCGGGTACCGGAATGGATACATATTTGGTTACCGAGTCTAAGAACATGTTTAATCGCTCGCCCTTGGCAAATTTGGAAAATATCTTGGGCGTTTGATTGCTATAAACGCGAACCAAATTTCGCAGGTTTGTTTTTCGCGAGTGATGTTTGATTTGGTTAAACGCGGCGCCGATAGCCAGCACCAAAACCACAATTAAGGCTCCCCAAACACTGGCTACAAATAGATCAAGCGGCAAAGTTGAGTTCATTTAAACCTTGATCCTTACTACCGAGCGCATCCAAAACCCGCCGATTGTGATTAGCGCCACAAAGACCACAAGCAAGCCCAACCCTGGAATGGTGGTCCAAAAAATCGAGATATAGTCTCTGCGAGTCACATAGAAGAAAGCAAAAACTGCTACCGGCAATGCCAAAAGAATCCAAGCCGATAACCGGCTCTCGGCCGATAACGTGCTCACCTCGCGCTTAATTGAGGCGCGGTTTCGAACCGTTTCGGCAACCGAATCCAAAATCACCGATAGGTTTCCGCCTACCTCGCGTTGAATAGCGATAGCAACTACGACCCAACGCATATCTTCGCTTTTCATACGAACGGCAACTTCGGTTAGTGCATCATTCGGAGACATGCCCAGGGCAATTTCGCTAGTCGCCCGCCTAATCTGGCGTTCAACCTCACCTTCGCCTTGTTGCGAAACCGATTCAAGTGATTGGGTAAGTGATAAACCAGACCGAAGCGAACTGGCAATCAGTAAGAGAAATTCAGGAAGTTGTTGCTCAAAAAGTAGTCGCCGATTAGTTTCCCGGCTGACGATCAATGTTCGTGAGCTGGCTAAGGCAATGGCAATGCCCGCAATGATTGACAGCGGCAAAAATTGAAACAACAACTGAAAAAACAGGGTCAAAACTATTATTGTGGCTGCAATATAGGCAATCCATTGAAGTGGGGTAATTAACAAACCGGCGTTGTCAGCGCGCGTGATAAACCCCTTTGCCCATCTTGCACGACTTATCAGAATATTTAGTTTGATCAACCTTGCCGGAACTGATTGGTTCGAAAACTTCGCTTGCATTGCCTTTTCGGCTCGTGGCGAGTACTTAATCAAAGTCGCAATCCGACGATCGGCATCCGACTGCTTTTTGGCCGCAAAGATGGCTAAGAATAGGATCGCCACAAAGAGACCCACCGCTATCGCAACCAGGTAATCCATCATTTTTTCCTAAAGAGTGTCTTCGGCACATCAACACCACGCTCGAGCAACACACCCAGACATTCGGGCACCATGCCGGTAGCCACCAATTCACCGCGTGGAATAACTGCGGTTGGATCTTGAAACTTGTAGGCAAAAATGTCTTGCATCAAAATATTGTCGCCGTCACGGCCGGTGATCTCCGAAATTGTCATGATGTGACGAGAACCGTCTCGCAAGCGCGCTTGGTGAACGACTAAATCAATGGCGCCAACAATTTGCTCACGAATCACCGCGATTGGTAGCTGCAAATCGGCCGTTAGAACCATGGTTTCGATGCGGCTGAGCGCATCTCGCGAACTGTTGGCGTGCACGGTAGAAAGAGAACCCTCGTGGCCAGTGTTCATCGCCTGAAGCATGTCAAGTGCGGCCTGGTCTCGAACTTCACCAACAACAATTCGGTCTGGGCGCATGCGCAAAGCGTTCTTTACCAAATCACGAATCGTGATAGCCCCGGCGCCTTCGATGTTTGCTGGGCGAGACTCTAGGCGCAGCACATGGGGCTGTTCCAGTTTCAACTCAGCCGAGTCCTCGATGGTAATAATGCGTTCGTCTGGTGGAATAAACGACGACATTACGTTCAGGGTGGTCGTCTTGCCAGAACCGGTTCCGCCCGAGATCAAAATGTTTTGCTTGCCTTTAACTGCAAGAGCCAAAAACTCCATGGCCTCGGCGCTAATTGTGCCACGCTTCACTAGGTCATCCATGGCCAAAATGTCTTTAGCAAACTTGCGAATTGTTAGGCTCGAGCCGTCAACAGCAACCGGTGCAACCACAGCGTTGATGCGGCTTCCATCGGCTAAACGTGCGTCAACCAAAGGGCTTGCTTCGTCTACTCGGCGGCCAACCTTAGAAACAATTCGGTCAATAACCTCACGCAAGTGCAATTCGTTTGTAAATCTTAGGTCGGTGAGAACGATGTGGCCGCGACGCTCAATAAAAATGGCGTCAAAACGGTTCACCATAATCTCGGTTACAGTATCGTCTCGCAATAATGGCTCAATTGGGCCAAAACCAAGCACATCATCGATAACCTCTTGCACTAATTTGGCGCGGTCGCCGGTTGATAGCGGTTTGGTCTCGGTCTTTAGAACCTTTTGCAAAACCTCATAAACCTCGGCGTGCAACCGCTCTGAGGTTAGCGTGTTGCTGTAAAGCTGCTTGCCCAAACCTTCAACCAGTTTTACGTGCACCAAGCCTTTGAACCGCTCAAAATCCGAGCTCTTTTCTTCATAGCTCTGAACCATGCCGGCGGCGAGTTGGCCGGTCGAACCTGTTACCTTACCCAGGCGATCCGCGAGTCCCATGGTTTACTTCTTACTCTCTGCAAGCCAACCACGCTTGGTGGTGTGTTTTACGGCAGCTTTCTTGCCGGTGATGTTGCCGGCCAAGTGTTCAATCGATGCGGTAAACGGGTGTGAGCGCTGCGACTCCCACATTGTGTGGCCCGAGTTCAACGCGGCAGGCACTTCTCGGCTTGACGGCAGCAAAGTTCCGATTTCTACGCCTAATAAATCTTCAACGTCTTTAATGCTTAAGCCCACATTCGCATCAGATCGGTTAAGCACAACATGCCACTTAGAACGCGGGTAACCCAGAGCGTCTAGCGTATCGATGGCAACTTTTAGATTCTTCACCGATGGCACATCCAAGGTGGTTATCAATTGATAAATGTCGGCCATTTCAAAACAGCGCAGGGTTATCTCTGTGAACGATGGCGCGGCATCGATGATTACATAGTCGTACATCTGACGAAGGTGCTGCAGCAAGTCAACGGCAATCTCTGGGCTAATAAACTCGGCCTCAGATGGCTTGGTCGGAGCAATGACCACATCTAAGCCCTTTTTGTATTTGGTGATCAGGCTCTCGACTGCCTTGCGGTCTAGGCCACCGGCCATCTTTACGGCTGCGCTCAAAGTTACCTCTGGAGACAGGCTCAGCGAGATGGCGACATCGCCAAATTCGAGGTCGAAGTCAACCAAGCAAACCCGCTTCTTGCCATCGTCGGCCAAAGCCAGCGCCAGGTTGGTAGCAATTGTGGTTTTGCCGCAACCGCCTTTGGCACCAAAGACCAAAACGGTTTTGCCAGACGACACATTTTCTTGGGTCGCGTCTAAAGCTGCAATTTCTGCCGAAAGTTGGGCACTTCGTTTCACCGCCTGCAATAACGCGTTGGCGTCATCGGTCGAAACAAGTTCGCGAATACCCGAGTTGAGCGCCTCCGACAGGCTCGGCACATCGATGAGATCGCGCATCACCAAAATGCCTAATCCAGGCCGAATCAATCGGTAGCGACGAGAAATATCAGCGGCTACACCCATAGGCACCAGGTGACCAACAATTAGCAATGATTCTCGCGGGTCTTTTTCTAGAAACTCGTGCACCGACTGTGCGTCAGCTAAACGAGTAACTTTTTCAGATAGCGCAGCTTGAAACTGCTCTACTTCGGTTTCTTTTGTAGTTAGAACGATTGCCATTTTTTGCCTGCCTACTTGCTAACGATGGTGCCTGAAGAGAGCAACGCGAGAGTAACCACGCTGTTGTGTGATGCCGCGACAAGGTCAACGGCATCGGCTGGGTTTAGGGCCAGGGTTACCACGTTTTGAGTGTTGTCGGCTGCGGCAGTTAGTGAAAGCCCATTAACTGTGTTGGTGCCAACCGCCAAGATCAGCAAACTCGAAAACAAAACCCTCGTAGCCTTTGGCGCGCTGGCATCGCCTGCCGTGCTGGTTAAAACCGCAACTCGCTTGCCCGGTTGAATAAAGCCACCCGTTCTATCAGCGATGGTTAGGTCTAGCGAAACGGCAACCATGCCGACAGGAATTACTAGTGAACGAGACTGCGAGACAGTAACCCCAAAATCACCATCAAGCACAAGATGGCCCGCGGGTAAATTAACTGGCGCCACGTCGGATGAAGTGATTTGATTTGGGCTTTTTAGCGACTCGAGTGGCAAGTATTGCTTTGGGTACTTCACCTTTTCAACCAGGCCTCCCGTTACTGCATCGGCCAGGCTGGTTTGGGCTGGCACGGCCGCCTTGGTTACCAACACATCAACGGTGTCAAACTTGGCAAGTGCCCGCTGGTCGGCCTGCTGTTGCACCTGAAAACTGCCAAATGCGGCCGCTACGCCAAGTACCAGGGCTATTGCCACAAGTGCTACTACTCGTTTCATTGCCTATTCCTATCTTGTTGATCTAAAACCTATGGAACTATCTTGACTACGTTGTTGTCGACGATAAAAGAGGGTGGGCTGGTGTATTGCCCGTAAATACAGGGGTTGGACGCCTTGCACTTGGCAGTGGAAGAAACACCGGCTGGCCAATTGCTCCACCCTCCGGTTGGCGTAGCCCCGCCTTGGAACGCATTAGATAACCGGTAACCCAAAAACTTGAATTTTGAGAAGCCGATAACGGTAATGTTCCAAATATTTGCCTGAGGCGAGGTGAATGCACCAGGTATGGCAACTGCTTCTGGCACGCCCGATGCAATTTTGCCGTCTAACCAAGCTGCTAGGTTGCCCATGTCGCCGCCACAAAACTTTTTTAGGTTTGAATTTAGAAACAACACCTGATTCAGGGTTATCGATACCGCCGTATCGCAGGAACCAACGGAGATATCTACCGGAGGAAATCCATTCACCACATTTGTAAGACTGTAACTTCCGAAGCCGTTTGCCAACGGGATGGTGCAACTGGCGGCTCGAGGTGGGTTGGGGGTGTTGCCCGAATCTTGGAATTCGAACAAGACAACCGAACCTGAACCGTTTGGATAACTACAGGCTGGCAGTAAGAGGTTGAATTGGATATTTTGAGTCGAGGCACTCGGATCCACTTGCCAAATTGACTGTGCACATTGCCACAAAATCAATCCGGTGTTGTTGTTATTAGTGAAGTTGCCGTCTAATAAACCCGAGAAAATTGTCTGAACTCCACCCCCGTTTGGGGTTTGGGTTTTGGCGGTCACTCGAACAAAGTTGGTGCCAGCTGCCACCGTTTTGCAGTCTTGCTGATTCGCTGTCAACGGCGCACAGGTGCTTAGCGGTGCAACGCCGCACACTTCATCGATGCCGCTTATGCCATCGGCCGCGTCTTTATTTAGAACAGATTGCACATAGGCAACCGCTGCCGATTGGCTAGCACACTGCGGTTGGCTGTGGGCGCATTTTTGAGCCAACGCATAAGAAGCAGCCGTTGAACTAAGGCGCAGGGTTTGTTGTTCGGCGTATGTGACACTCATGTCAAAGCCAAGCGCCAAAAGGCCTAGCAAGGCGCCAGTGCCTAAAAGCACACCCATCATGGTGGCTATTGAACCCTTTTCGTTGCCACGCCCACCAAATAAGTGGGGCAATCCGCGGGCTAACTTGCCGAACATAGCCACTCCGATGTTGCCGAAATAGTCATTGTGCCCGGGCGGGTTTCGGCTGGATTGAAGCTTTGGATCAAACCGATTGGGGACGTCCAGGTATATGTAGCCGAGGTTGTGACTTTGGACATGGCCGTTGAAGCTGGGTCGGATGGAACCGGGCAGGCTGTAACCAGGGTGACAGTGATGTTTGCCTCACCTGAGCCAGCCATGCTGACTGCACCAGGCGCGGCAGCCCGCGCAACCGTGGTTACGTTTGCCAAAGTTTGACCAAGCGAGGCTGCCCTTGCGCCTTGGGCTGCAGCATTTTGCAAAGTTGTTTGAACAAAGATGATGCGGCCGGCATCAACCATGAAGAGCAAAATAAGAATGAAAAGCGGTGCAACCAATGCGAATTCGACAGCCGCTGCGCCCCGACTTGTTTGAAGTCGAAGCGCAGCGATGCGACGCTTCATGTTTTTTAGAGGTGCAGTGAGGCGAAAAGGCCCGTAAAGAAGGTGTTTAGAGAGGTACCGAAAGCTGCGATACCGACTCCGATAACGGCTGCGATAAGCGCAATGATCAATGCATACTCAACGGCCGATGCGCCTTTAGCGTTGCGGATGATGGTTGATAGCTTGTTTGACATTTTGTTCCCCTTTTTATACGAGGTAATTGCCCCGTATCCACATCCTATGCACACAAGTAGTTCAAAGTCATATCTATTTATGACTTTGTAACAATGGAATTTACAATTTGCCGTCGGATGTAGGCGTAAAGGCACAGATGCCCAGGTGCACCGCAATGAGCACCATGTATGCGCCAAAGAAGCCGACCGCCGAAACCTCATCGAGGGGGGCAAGCAAAAATAGACCACCAAGAGCGATGGTGAGCAGCGCGGTGGTTAGGTGATCGCGGCCGGCTCGGGTGCGCAAACCCAACATTTGGCCTTGCAGAAGCTCGTAGCCACCAATCAAAATGCCCCAAGCCGTGATGAGCGCTGCAAAAAGCGTTGCATCAACCGCACCAGCGAGGCTTAGATAGCCAAACAAGCCCTGCAAAACCACTAGCGGAATGTAGGCGATCATTTGGATTCGATCTTTGGCTATTGCCGCCGAGTAGATGCTGCCAACAGCCCAACCAAAAGCCAGGATTGTGAGGCCCAGAAGGCCGATTTCGACCCCGTGGTCTTGCGAAAAAGTTATGTAAATGCCGGCGCCTAGCGCCGCCGCTGCCCTGATTGCCGCATTTATTTTCATGGGGTTAGTTTTTCATATTCATGAAGCGTGAGTATTGACCCTGGAAGGCAACCACAACGGTGCCGGTTGGGCCGGAACGTTGCTTTGCCACAATCACATCGGCCTCGGCTACGCGCGGGTGATCTGGCTGACCAATGCCCTCGCGGTGAAGCAAAATAACAACGTCGGCGTCTTGCTCTAGCGAGCCCGACTCGCGAAGGTGAGAGAGCTCTGGTTTTTTGTCTTTGGTGTCTTCGGCGCGACGGTTTAGCTGCGAAAGCGCAACAACCGGAACACCAAGCTCTTTGGCAAGAAGCTTTAGTGCACGAGAGAACTCGGAGACCTCTTGCTGGCGGCTTTCGACCTTTTTGCCCGAGCTCATCAGCTGGATGTAGTCGATGACGATCATTTGAAGGCCGACCCGCTGATGCAGGCGGCGGCATTTGGCGCGAATTTCCACAAGGGTCATGTTTGGGCTGTCGTCGATATAAAGCGGGGCATCGTTGATTTTGCCACGCACCGATGCCAAGCGGGCCCAGTCTTTGTCTTCGAGTGAGCCCTTGCGCATGGCTTGCAGCGGAATTTGTGATTCGGCAGAGAGCATGCGCATTGCGATTTCGGCGCGGCCCATTTCGAGTGAGAAGAAGATGGTTGCTTTATTTGCGCGAAGCGCCGCATTGCGGGCCAGATCGAGCGCAAAGGTTGACTTGCCCACCGCTGGGCGAGCCGCCAAGATGATGAGCTGGCCCGGGTGCATGCCGTGAGTCATGTCGTCGAGCTCGGGGAACCCCGAGGGAACACCAACCATGTCTCCGCCGCGGCTTTGAGCCAACTCCATCTCGTGAATGGCGGCCTCGATTGAATCACTTAGAGCAACGTAGTCTTCGCTCGCTGCACCGCGGGTAACCGAGTAGACATCTGACTGGGCTTGGTTTACCAGGTCTTCTACTTCACCCTCGTTGGCGTAGCCCATTTGAGCAATGCGAGTGCCAACCTCTACGAGGCGGCGCAGAGTGCTTTTTTCGGCGACGATTTTTGCATAGAACGAAGCATTTGCGGCGGTTGGCACAATTGAGGTGAGGGTGTGCAGATAATCGGCCCCGCCCGCCTTGATGATGTTGCCGGCTTTGGTGAGCTCGTCGGTGACTGTGATCACATCGGTTGGCTCGCCCTTGGCGAAAAGGCTCAAAATTGCATCGAAAATTATTTCGTGCTTGGGGGCATAGAAATCGGCGCCCTTCACCGACTCTTGCACTTCGGCGACAGCGTCGCCCGAAAGCAGCATGCCGCCAAGGGCGCTTTGCTCGGCAAGCATGTCGTTTGGCAGCATGCGCTGTTCGCCGCGGTTGTAGTCAACCGGCGGTGGGGCTGCATCAAATGCCATTGAAGATCCTTATTCTCATGAGAGTTAATGTCTAGCATCCACTACCGACAACTAACTTGAAAGTTTGCCTGTGTATAACTTTGTGAATAACTGTGCAGACACGCCCTAATAACTATGTGCAAATTGTTAGCAACTCTGTGCATAACCTGTGAATTATTTTACAAATTCCGCTAAATTACTGGCATTGGGGCTGTGGATAAATATAGTTAACAAACCCTAAACCAATGCCTAAGGGTTGTGCATAACCTTCAAGTTAAAGCAGAACGGGATCCCTCTCGGGACCCCGTTCCAAACCTTCTTTAGAAGATTACTTCTTGCCTACAACCTGTAGCTTGATGGTCGCAAGAACGTCGCCGTGAAGACGAACGGTAGCTGCGTGCTCACCGGTGCTGCGGATTGGTGCAACAAAGGCAACCTTGCGCTTGTCTAGCTCGGCTAGACCTGAGGCCACAACTGCGGCTACAACGTCTGAGGTCTTGACGGCGCCGAATAGACGGCCGCCAACGCCAGCCTTAACAACAAGGCGAACTGCCTTGCCCTCAAGCTGAGCCTTTAGTGCGTGGGCTTCTTCGATGGTTGCTAGGGCGCGTGAATCGCGGGCAGCCTTGATTGACTCAACCTGCTTCTCGCCACCCTTGCTCCATAGAACTGCGAAACCGCGAGGCAGTAGGTAGTTACGTGCGTAACCGTTCTTTACCTCAACAACATCGCCGGCAGAACCGAGGCCTGAGACCTCGTTGGTCAGAATTAGCTTTGACATTCGATTTCTCCTTAGCGGCCAGCGCCTGCGTATGGCATTAGCGCCATTTCGCGAGCGTTCTTAACGGCACGGGCGATGAGACGCTGTTCCTGTACAGAAACACCGGTGATGCGACGGGCGCGAATCTTGCCGCGGTCCGAAACGAACTTGCGAAGAGTCGCAATATCCTTGTAGTCGATGACGCCAACCTTGATTGCCTTGGCAGGTACGTCTTTTAGGTTCTTTGAGTTGCGCTTTGGCTTCTTGCTGTTGCGCGGATCACTCTTTGCAGCCATTAGTTTCTCCTAATAAATTCTGGTAAGTCTTCTAGAACGGGGTGTCGTCGCCGGTTGAGGCGGTGCCTGGGTTTGCCCATGCGTCATCGGCGGGCTTTGAGGCCCTCGATGTTGCTGGTGCATCTGCCCATGGGTCGCCTGCAACTGCACTAGCACCAGAACCTGCGCCACCCTCGCGAGCGCGACGAGTAACCGATGCGGTTGCGTAACGCAACGATGCACCAATCTCTTCGATCTCTAGCTCAAGCGAAGCGCGAGCCTCGCCCTGAGCCGATTGGTAAGCAGATGGTGCCTTTAGGCGGCCAGTAACCACAACACGGGTGCCCTTGGTGAGCGACTGAGCAACATTCTCAGCTACTTCACGCCAAGCGGTGCAGCGAACCCATACGGTTTCGCCGTCTTCCCATGCGCTGGTTTGGCGGTTAAAGGTGCGAGGGGTTGAGCCCACTCGAACGCTAACAACAGCCACGCCACCTTGGGTGTAACGCAGTTCAGGATCGTCAGCTAGATTGCCGACAATCGTGACGTTGACTTCCCCGGCCATGAGTCTTTACTCGGCCTTCTTGGTCTTTGGAGCAGCCTTCTTGGCTGCAGGTGCCTCGGCAGCAGCTTCTTCGGCCGAAACCTCAGGAACTGAAACTGGCTTGATGTTTACGACAGCCTCGTCAGCGCGTAGCACCTTGGTGCGCAATACGGCTTCTGAAAGGTTTAGCTGACGGTCAAGCTCAACGATTGCAGCTGAATCTGCGGTCATGTTGACCACAGCATAGATGCCTTCGGTGTGCTTTTTGATTTCGTAAGCCAGACGGCGACGGCCCCAGATGTCAACGTTGTCTACAGTGCCGTTCGCATTGCGGATTACGTTTAGGAATTTATCTAGGGATGGAGCAACGGTACGTTCTTCGACGGTAGGGTCGAGGATCACCATGAGCTCATACTTATGCATAACTAACCCACCTCCTTTGGACTAGAGCGGCCACGGGCTTTCCGTGACAGGAGGGTCTTGCATAGCTGACTGCACAATGTGCAATCGGTTTTGTTGTCAGAATGCGAGACAGGGCTCGCGGACAACCTCTCTAGCCTAGCGGTTGTTCCACCAGGCAAGCAAGCGTTTTTCGGCTTCTTCTTCGCCCAGTTGGCCCTCTTCGAGGCGCAGTTCCATCAAATATTTATAGGCTTCGCCGACATCCTTGGATGGTTTCAAATTCAAAATGCTCATGATTTGTTCGCCGCTGAGGTCTGGGCGCATGGCATTCAGCTCTTCTTGCTCCATCACCTCGGCAATTCGGTGCTCTAAATCATCGTATGCGTGCGACAAACGCTCGGCTTTGCGCTTGTTACGGGTGGTCACATCGGCGCGGGTGAGCGCGTGCAGGCGAAGCAGTTGGTCACCGGCATCGCGAACATAGCGGCGAATAGCCGAGTCTGTCCAGGCTTGATCGCTGTAGCCGAAGAAGCGCAGGTGCAATTCGATTAGGCGAGCAACCGACTTGATGCTGTCGTTATCGAACTTGAGCGCCTTCATGCGCTTGGTGGCCAACTTGGCGCCAACCATGTCGTGGTGATAAAACGAAACCCCGCCACCCGGCTCTAATTTGCGGGTTAGCGGCTTGCCGCAGTCGTGCAGCAGCGCGGCAAAGCGCAGCACAAAGTCGCCCTCAAGGTTGTAATCCTTTTCATAACCGATTGCCTGGTCAACAACGGTCAGGGTGTGCTCATACACATCTTTGTGGTGGTGGTGTTCGTCGGTTTCAAGCTTTAGCGCGGGCAGTTCGGGCAGCACAATTGCCGCCATTCCACTATCAACCAGCACCTCAAGGCCGGCGCGCGGGTTGGCGCCAAGCATCAACTTCACAAATTCGGCTTGGATGCGCTCTGCGCTGATCATCTCGAGGCTAGCCGCCATGTTTTTCATGGCTTCAAAAGTTTCTGGCTCGATCTCAAAGCCAAGTTGACTGGCAAAGCGAGCACCCCGCATCATGCGAAGCGGGTCGTCGCCAAAAGAGTCTTGGGGCTTGCCGGGGGTGCGCAAGATGCCATCGAGTAGGTCTTGAAGACCCTTGTGCGGGTCGACGAAAACCTTTTCTGGAAGGCGCAGTGCCATCGAGTTGACCGTAAAATCGCGTCGAAACAGGTCGTCTTCGAGGTTTTTGCCAAAAGCCACCTCGGGCTTGCGAGTGATGTGGTCGTATTTGTCGGCGCGATAGGTCGTGATTTCAACGGTGTCATCGCCGATTCTGGCCCCGATGGTGCCAAATTCGCGACCGATGTCCCAGTGCACATCAACGTGGGGCTTGAGTATCGCCAGGGTTTCATCTGGGGTAGCCGAAGTGGTGAAATCTAGGTCTGGAGACTTGCGGCCCAAAAAGGCATCTCGAACCGGGCCGCCAACCAGCGAAAGTTCGTGGCCGGCCTCGGCAAAAATGCGCCCGAGTGTGACAAATAGCGGACTGTCGGTGGTCCGCTCTAAATTAGCAATCGCCTCTGCCACTGTGCGCATGAGTCAATCGTGCCACAGAGCTAGTCGATTAGAGTTGGGTTATGAATGCAAAGCCTTCGAAGCCGGGTCAAACCCGTCGTCGAACCAGAGTCGAAGAGACCTCATCTGGTGGCTTTGTGATGGCTGCCGATGGTTCAAACCGGGTGGCCCTAATCGGGCGCGAATCTCGTTCGGGTCGCATCGATTGGTGTGTGCCAAAGGGGCACCCAGAGGGCACCGAAACGCTTGAGCAGGCGGCAATTCGTGAGATCTTTGAAGAAACCGGCCTCGAGGTCGAAATTCTTGAGCGCCTCGGCGAGATTCAATACGAATTCTCGGCAGGCAACAAATTCATCGTCAAAACCGTTCACCACTACTTAATGCGTCAAACTGGCGGCGATCTCACAATCGAAAACGACCCGCAGCAAGAGGCAGTTGATGTGCAGTGGTTCGCCGTCGATGGGCTGCAAACCACGTTGGCCCACCAAAACGAGCGTCGAATTGCTCGCATTGTGAGCGAGTGGATCGAGCAGAACCAATGAAGCGGGCCCTGATTTCGGCCCTATTGTCGCTGGCCATGGTGGTTGGTTCGGCTCTAGGCAGCGCACCGGCCCAGGCAAGCCCGGCCTTACCCGATGGCTTTCCGTCGGTGCACATTGTGCCCGGCTCAACCATCAACCTGGTTTCACGCGAATCAAATGTTCCCGTTCGAATTCAAAACGATTTTGACTCAGATGTTCGCGTGCACGTGCACATGCGCCCAAGCAACCCAAGAGTTTGGGTGCCAAATGCTGTCGAAATCACCGTTCCGGCAAACTCGGCAATAAACGCCAAGGTGCCGGTTAAGGCAATAGCCAACGGCAAGGTGTTTCTAATTGTTTGGCTCACCACCTTCTCGGGAATCAAGCTCGACAGTCAATCAATTTTGCAAATGAACGTCAACGCCGACATCGAGCAAACAATGCTCTATGCCTTTGGTGGCGGGGTTTTGGTTCTCGGGGTGTTTGGCTGGGTTCGCACAATGCGCAAGCGCCGTCGCAAACTTTTGGCTCAAGAGCAGGCCGATTCCGAAATCGAAGTTAGCGCTATTAAGTTGGCCCGAGGCAACTCTTGAGCATCGCCAAATCAAGCATGCTGATGGCCAGCGGCACGGTTTTGTCGCGAATCCTTGGGTTTATTCGCGCTATCATCACTGCTTCGGCAATTGGCGTTACAACCAATGCGGCCGATGCCTTCGGCGTTGCCAACCAACTGCCAAATAACGTTTACGCCATCATCGCCGGTGGCACCTTAAATGCGGTTTTGGTGCCTCAAATGGTTCGGGCTCGCACCCAAAAAGACGGCGGCGCAAGCTACATCAATCGTCTGCTCACCTTCATCATCACGGTGTTCTTTGGCATCACTTTGCTGGCAACTTTGGCGGCCCCGGCGCTGGTTGCCGTTTATACCAACGGTTGGTCGGCCCAGCAGCTGGCCCTTGCCACGGCCTTTGCCTATTGGTGCCTGCCGCAACTCTTTTTTTACGGCTTGTATTCGATTCTTGGCGAGGTGCTCAACTCGCGCAGCGCCTTTGGGCCGTTCATGTGGGCACCGGTGCTCAACAACATCGTGTCGTTGGCTGGCCTGGTTGGTTTGGTTTTGGTTTTTGGCGCCGACCCAACCGGCTCTAGAGCAGTCGAAGACTGGTCGGAAGGCCAAATTGCCATGTTGGCCGGCACCGCCACCGCCGGAGTTGCCTCGCAGGCGCTGATTTTGTTTGTTGCCTGGAAGCGCATTGGCATGAGCCTGAGCCTGAACTTCCAGTGGCGCGGATTTGGGCTGCGCCCGGCCCTCAAGGCGGCATCGTGGTCGCTTGGCATGGTTTTAGTCACTCAAATTGGCGGTCTGGTGCAAACCATCGTGGCCTCTGGCGCGATTAGCGCTCGAGCCCAAAACCCGGCCGTTGCCTCGGTTGCTGCCGCAGGCATTGCCTGGCTGGTGTTTATGTTGCCGCACTCGGTGGCCACGGTTTCGATTGCCACCGCCTACTTCACCAAGATGTCGACTCACGTGCACCAAAACCGCCTCGACCTCTTGAAGAACGACCTCGCCGCCGGCCTCAGATCGATCGCACTAATTTCGGTCTTTGCCAGCATCGCAATTTCGGTGCTCGCCTATCCAATTTCGCGCGTCTTCGTTGGCGAGTTTGCGGCAATAATCTCGCTCGGCAACGTGATCATTGCTCTCATGATTGGCCTGCTTCCGTTCAGTTTTGTTTACATGATGCAACGAGCCTTTTTTGCCCTCGAAGACACGCGAACGCCTTTTTGGTTCACAACGGTTCAAATTGGGCTGCACATAATTGGCTCAATAGCTGTCGCTTTCACGGTTCCAGCCGAGTGGCTGGTGGTTGCACTTTCGTTGCTCACCGCGGCAACCATCACATTGCAAGCCACCCTTGCCTACTGGCTGCTATCGAGGCGCATTGGTTCGTTCAAGCACCACGGCATCGCGGCAGCTTGCGGCAAATTCATAGTCTCGGGTCTGCTCGCCGGCCTGCTCGGTTATTCAACCCTGCAAATCTTGGGCGGCGTTGAGGCCGGCTCATTTGTTGTGGCCAAGGTGGCCAGCGCTGGCCTCAGCATGGTCATTTCGGGTGCGGTCATGCTGGCCATTTATGTAATCTGTCTGCGTTTACTTCGCGTTAAAGAAGTTGACACGGTCTTTTCGGCGATTAGGGGAATAGTTCGCCGCTAAAATTGGCTGAAGCCCTTGAAATCATTGGTTTCGAGCTTTCTTTCTCAGGAGTTTTATTTTGCGCGACGTCATCATCATCGGATCAGGCCCAGCCGGTTACACCGCTGGCATCTACACCGCTCGCGCGGGCCTTAAGCCACTTCTGATTGCCAGCTCGGTTGAGGCCGGCGGCGAACTAATGAAGACCACCGAAGTCGAAAACTATCCTGGTTTTCCGCAGGGCCTGCAGGGGCCAGAGTTGATGGCCAATTTTCAGGCACAGGCTGAGCGCTTTGGCACCGAAATTCTGTTGGATGACGTTGTTGAGGTTGACCTAAAGGGCGACATCAAGATTGTTAAAACCGGCGGAGGCCAAACCTTCGAGGCAAAGACAGTCATTTTGGCTACCGGAGCTGCCTATCGTGAGCTTGGTTTGCCGCGCGAAAAAGATCTCAGCGGTCACGGTGTTTCGTGGTGCGCAACCTGCGACGGCTTCTTCTTCCGCGAAAAAACCATTGCAGTGGTTGGCGGTGGCGATTCAGCCATGGAAGAAGCAAACTTTTTGACCCGCTTTGCAGCCAAGGTCTATTTGATTCACCGCCGCGACACCTTCAAAGCATCAAAGATCATGCAAGAGCGCGCAATGGCCAACCCAAAGATCGAAATCATCTACAACAGCGAGATCACCGAGCTAAAGGGCGAGGCAAAACTTGAGGCTGTTACGCTGCGCAGCACCGTTGACGGCACCGAAAGCAACCTCGACCTCGATGGCCTGTTCATCGCGGTTGGCAACGACCCTCGGGTTTGGTTGGTCGAAAACCAGGTTGAGCTAACCCCAGAGCGTTTCATCAAGGTTGAGGGTCGCTCTTCAAAAACCACCATCCCGGGCGTTTTTGCCTGTGGTGATGTGATCGACCCAACCTATCGCCAGGCAATCACGGCTGCCGGTTCGGGCTGCGTTGCTGCGCTAGACGCAGAGCACTACCTATCTGGCCACTAAAACTTTTTGCGTGAATGTTTCACGTGAAACCATGAGTAACCAAGAATTCGAAAGAGGAGCACAAAATGGCAAAAGATGTAACCACCGCAAGCTTTCAGGCTGATGTTCTATCGAACCCAAAGCCAGTTCTAGTCGACTTTTGGGCCGAGTGGTGTGGCCCATGCCGCCAGGTTTCGCCTATCCTCGACCAGATCGCTGCCGAATACGCTGACAAAATCGAAATTGTCAAAGTTAACGTAGACAACGAGCCTGGTCTGGCTCAGCAGTATGGCATCACCGGAATTCCTGCGCTGCAGGTTTTTCAGGGCGGCCAGTTGGTCAAGTCGATGGTTGGCGCCAAGCCAAAGCAGATCTTGGTCAACGAACTAAGCCAGTTTCTCGCCTAGTCACGGGTTTTATTAGCGGTCAGCCTTCGATAGGCTAGTCCGAATACCTTTATTTGTCTGGGGAGTAGATTCATGCCGAACGAGCAGCAGCACGTGACCAACCTTGATTCATGGCTGGACTCATACGCTGCGCGCGCCGAAACCCTTGCGGTTTCAGAAGTTCGAGCCCTTTTCTCGGTGGTTTCTCGCCCCGAGGTGGTCTCACTCGCAGGCGGCATGCCCTATGTTGCGGCTCTTCCACAAGACTTGTTGGCCAAGGCCTACAACGACATGATGAAAGAAAAGGGCCTGCTGGCAATTCAATATGGCGGCGGCCAGGGCGACCAAAAGCTTCGCGAACAAATCCTTGAGCTAATGGCGCTCGAGGGCATCAATGCCTCGGTTGAAGACCTGGTTGTAACCACCGGCTCACAGCACGGCCTCGACATGCTGGCCGGGTTGTTCCTTGATGAAGGCGATGTTGTCTTGGCCGAAGGCCCAAGCTATGTTGGCGCAATCGGCATCTTTCGCCACTACGAAGCCCACATCGAGCACGTTTACACAGACCACGACGGCATGAGCCCCGAGGCTTTGCAAGATTCGATCGACAAAATGAAGGCCCAGGGCAAGAAGATTAAATTCTTGTATTTGGTGCCAAACTTTGCCAACCCATCTGGCGTAACCCTTTCGGCCGATCGCCGCCCAAAGATTCTCGAAATCTGCAAGCGCGAACATATTTTGATCATCGAAGACAACCCATACGGTCTTTTGTATTTCGATAAGCCAGTGCCCGATGCTCTTCGCAGCATGGATGACGAGGGAATCGTTTATTTGGGTTCATTCTCGAAGATTTTGGCTCCTGGCTTTCGAGTTGGCTATGTTCTAGCCCCGCCCGCCATTCGCGACAAGATGGTTTTGGCTCAAGAGTCTGCGCTTCTTTGCCCATCGTCTTTCACCCAGATGATGATCAGCGAATACCTAGCCAACGCCGATTGGAAGGGCCAGATTGATACCTTCCGCGGTGTCTACAAAGAGCGCAAAGATGCCGCCCTCTCGGCAATGCACGAATACCTGCCGAACCTAGAAACCACGCGCCCAGATGGCGGTTTCTACCTGTGGGTAACCCTGCCAGAAGGCATAGATTCAAAGGCCATGTTGCCGCTTGCCGTTAAAGAACTAGTTGCCTACACACCCGGAACGGCGTTCTATGGCGATGGCACCGGGCAGCGTTATCTTCGAGTTTGTTATTCATACCCGACACCCGAAAACATTAAGGTTGGCATTAAGCGCCTAGCCAACGTGATTAATCTTCAAACAGACCTCATGGAAACCTTCTCAAATTCAGGGAGATAAGCGATGATTCCCAAGGGCAACAGCTCGAAGAAGCTAAAAGTTCAGATTTTGGCCGGCGGAATTTCACATGAGCGAGACATTTCACTGAAATCGGGGCGCAGAGTGGCCGACGCCCTGACAGATTTTGGGGCGAATGTTGTAATTCGCGAGCCCGATTCACAGCTGCTCTCTAATATTTCGAAAGATGCCCCCGACGTAATTTGGCCTTGCCTGCATGGTGCGAGTGGCGAAGACGGCGCACTTCGAGACATTTTGGCGCTTTCGGGCGTGCCTTTTGTGGGTGCAACAGCCGATGCCGCGCGGTTGGCCTGGGATAAGTCGATTGCCAAGATATTGGTTTCGAAAGAGGGCATTCAAACGCCCGCCTCGGTTACTTTGCCCAAAGAAACCTTCAGAGAACTCGATGCCGATGCGGTTTTGAAGGCCATTTCTTCGTCGATCGCGCTGCCCGTTGTGGTTAAGCCGGCCAAGAGCGGCTCGGCACACGGCGTGTCGATTGTTCGCGAAGCCGCTGAGCTTTCGCGAGCCATGATCGATGCATATGTTTATTGCGATGTGGCCATCATTGAAAAGTTTGTCGAAGGCACAGAGTTGGCGATCAGCATTATTGACTTGGGGGCGGGGCCAACCGCGCTGCCTGCAGTCGAAATTGAGCCGCTGAAGGGCAACTTTGGTTACGACGAACGCTATATCGCTGGCGAAACTAACTATTACGTGCCTGCCCGCTTAGATTCTGCTGTTCTAGAGCGCGCCGCCAAGATGGCAATCAAGGCACATGAGGTTTTGGGTCTTCGCCACTTGTCTCGTGTTGATTTAATTGTTGACGAAAACGGAACCTGCTGGTTTCTTGAGGCTAATGTGCAGCCTGGCCTTACCGACACCTCGCTTATGCCACAGTCAATATTGGCTTCGGGCAACTCGCTGGCAAGCGCCTATTACTCAATTGTCGAAGCCGCGCAGCGCACAAAGGGCCTGTAACCCTCAAAACAGCAGCTATTTGGCTCCACAGGAGCCATTTTGCGGTGGTCTAGAGCGAATTAGTTCTTTGTAATTATGCCGATGATGCGGTTAAGGTCGCCCACGGTAGCAAAATCGATGACCAATTGGCCCTTTTTCTTGCCCAAAACGATGCTGGCCTTGGTGTCTAGGTGATCGCCCACGCGCTCGGCCATTTCTTTCAAGGCATCTTGGCGGCCGCCGGCAACAATTTTGGCCTTGCTGGCCTTTGGCTTATCAAGCGCAACCAACTCTTCGAGCGATCGAACCGACAGGCCCTCGTTTACCACCTTCGTAGCAAAATATTCCATTCGGGCAACATCTTCGACACTGAGAATTGCTCGAGCGTGGCCCGCGCTTAGCACGCCAGCGGCAACGCGCTGTTGAACTGCCATCGGCAAACGCAACAGACGAATGGTGTTGGTGATCTGAGGTCTTGATCGGCCAAGGCGCTCGGCCAGTTGGTCTTGAGTGATGCCAAAATCGCTCAAAAGCTGCTGATAGGCGCTGGCTTCTTCGAGCGGGTTTAGGTTTGCTCGGTGAATGTTCTCTAATAGGGCGTCGCGAAGCATGTTGTCGTCTTCGGTTTCGCGAATAACCGCCGGAATCTTGTCGAGTCCGGCCTCTTTTGATGCCCGGAATCGACGCTCGCCCATGATTAGCTCATAGGCCGGTTTGCCATCTTTGTCTGCAATTGGGCGAACCGCGATTGGTTGAAGCACACCGAATTCGCGAATTGAGTGAACCAACTCTTGAAATGCCTCTGGCTCGAACACCGAGCGCGGGTTTTGTGCATTTGGGGTGATCGAATCTAGGTCGAGATAGCCAAAACGAGTGCCCGGAACAGCAACGAGGCTCTCTGCCGCGTCGGTGTTGGCCTCTTGGCTGCCGCCAGCCGGAAAAAACACATCGATTGGGCGCTCATTTGGCGAAGTTGAGGTTGGAATCAACGCGCCAATGCCTCTGCCGAGGCCGACTTTCTTATCTGCCATTTTGTGCTCCTCTTTGTGCAATTTCGATGGCTGCTTCTAGGTATGAGATTGCGCCGATAGATGATCGATCGTGCGAGATGACCGTGCGGCCAAAGCTTGGCGCCTCTGAAACGCGCACGTTTCGGGGGATAACAACATTTAGGGTTTGGCTGGCAAAGTGCTCACGCACATCGTCAACAACCTGAGATGCAAGCTTGGTGCGCGAGTCATACATGGTTAAGAGAATTGTCGAAAGAACCAACTGCGGGTTTAGCGCCTGTTGAATTCTTTCGATGTTGCGAAGCAACTGCGACAGGCCCTCGAGCGCGTAATACTCGCATTGAATTGGCAAAAGCACTTCACGTGCAGCCACAAACGCGTTCACCGTTAGCAAGCCAAGGCTGGGAGGGCAGTCGATCAGAACATAATCTGGTGCGTTGCCGGCCAAAAGATAGTTGTCGATGGCGGTTTTGAGCAACGAGTGCCACTTTTCGCGCGCGATTTGGGTAACAATCTCGATTTCGGCACCGGCCAGGTCAATAGTTGCCGGAACAACGGCCAGGTTTGGGCTTTCAGGGCTTTGTTGAACTACATCAACCAATTCGGTTCCGTCGATCAAAACTTCATAGATGCCGGCGGTACCTTCTTGGTGCGGAATGCCCAGCGCGGTTGACGCGTTTCCTTGAGGATCTAGGTCGATGACCAAAACCTTCATGCCCTTGTCGGCTAACGCCGCGGCAAGGTTAACCGTTGAAGTGGTTTTGCCAACTCCGCCCTTTTGGTTCGAGAGCGAGATGATGCGGGTGTGCTTTGGCTTTGGGGGTTGCGCGGCGTTAGCTGCGGCCAATCGGCGAGTGCTATCGGCAAGATCTCGGGCTAGGGGAGTCTCATTAATTGACATGATTTCCCCGCTTAGCTGTTTTCTCGCGAATGTTTCACGTGAAACATTCGGTGCACTGGCACTAGATAAGTTTAGTGCGAACCACGAGGGTAGGCTCGGCCAAGAATTCGGCTCCGGTGTGAAGAATCTCGAAGCCGCTGATCTTGAGCTTCTTTTGCAACTTCTTTGCCTCTTCGATTTCGTCGGCGGCCTTTGAGCCCTTTAGGGCAATAATCTCGCCGCCATCGCGGGTGAGCGGCACTGTCATTCGCAATAACTTTGGTAGCGCCGAGACCGCACGGGCTGTAACGATATCGAATACCTCGCCAACCTCTTCGGCACGAGCTCGGTGCACGCGCACATTGGTCAAGCCAAGCGAATCAACCTGCTCTTGAAGCCAATTCGAGCGACGCTCCATCGGCTCAATCAGCACATAGGTTGCCCCTGGCTGCGCAATCGCCATCGGAATTCCGGGTAGCCCGGCACCCGAACCAACGTCGGCCACCTTTTTGCCAGGTTCAACCAATTCGGCAACCACGGCCGAGTTGAGAATGTGGCGTGTCCAGAGCTTAGGCATTTCACGCGGGCCAAGCAGGCCGAGTTCGTCACCGTCTCGAACCAAGGCAGCCGCATAAGCGCGAGCCTTGTCGATGCCGGCGCCAAAAATTAGGCTGGCAGAGGCTGGCTCAACTTCGACCTCAAATGTTTCACGTGAAACATTTACATCATCAGACTGCTGAACCGACATTTTTATTACTGCGCAGGCTTAACCACAATGTGGCGGTCGCGGCCTTCGCCCTCAGATTCAGACACTAGGCCGGCCTCAGAGATGATGTCGTGAACGATTTTGCGCTCGTATGAAGACATTGGCTTCATTGGGGCGCTGACGCCAGAGTCTTTAACCTTGTCGATCACCTTGTTGACCATGCGGGTCAACTCTGCAACGCGAGCCTGGCGCGAGCCGCCGACATCGAGAATCAAACGGCTGAAGCTGGTGGTCTTTACCTGCACGGCAAGGCGGGTTAACTCTTGAAGTGCCTCAACTGTCTCTGGGTCTGAGATCAAACGCAGGTTTGAATCCTGGCTAGAGGTGACCTCTAGGTAGGCGCGGCCCTGACGAACATCGATGTCGATGTCGCCATCGAGGTCATAAATATCTAGAAACTCTTCTAGATAGTCAGCGGCTATGTCGCCTTCTTCTTCGAGAGCCTTAGCCGAGGTAGCGGCATCGTCGGTTGCCACAACTTCTTCAACTGCTTCTGGAGTTACGTCTTCTTTAGTCATTAGGAGTCCTATTTCTTAGGGGTAGTTGGCTTTTTGACGGCAGGCTTTTTAGCGCGTGCCTTTGAGGCTGGTTGCACACGCTGGCGTGGCTTTGCCTCTTCGATTTCTTCAACGGTTGGCTCTACAGCCTTAGGCAACTTGCCCTTTTTGGCAAGGCGCGCCTGCTGGGCATCGTGTGCCTGAGAGCCAGGAGTTGGCATGTTGCGAATAACCACAAACTGCTGACCCATTGTCCAGAAGTTTGAAGCTAGCCAGTAGAACATAACTCCGAGTGGGAATGAGATGCCAGAGATCATGAAGATAAGCGGGAAGACATAAAGCATGATCTTTTGGGTTTGCATGTATTGCGAAGTTTGGGTGGCTGGGTTCTGGTTCTTAGCCAGAATCTGCTTTTGGGTGATGAACTGCGATGCGGTCATCGCCACAATCATGATTGCGGCAAGGATCTTTACCTCTAGCAAGTCGCTAGATAGGAAGGTGTCTTTTAGGGGAGCACCGAAAAGGTTCGAGCTGGCAAAAGCCTGGGCCAAATCGAGGTTTAGTAGGCCAACGCCGCCCTTGCCCGAAGTAATCGAGTGCTGGGCATCGTTTAGCGTGAAAAACAGGGCCGAGAAGATCGGCATCTGAATAAGCAGCGGCAGGCAAGAACTTAGCGGGTTTGAACCGGTTTTCTTGTAGAGCTCCATCTGCTCTTTGGCGAATTTTTCGCGTGAATCGCGGTCGGTTTTGCCCTTGTATTTCTTTTGAAGCTTCTGAAGCTCGGGCTGAGCCGCAAGCATGTTGCGCTGGCTCTTGATTTGCTTCACAAAAACCGGAATCAGGGCGGCGCGAACAATCACGGTGAGGCCAATGATTGAAAGAACCCATGTGATGCCTTCAGCGGCACCAAGGCCGAAGAAAGTAAAAATGCTGTGGAAGGTTACGAGTACAAGCTCGATTACCCATTTGATCGGAAACAGAAGATCCATTGCTAACCCTTCTTAAGGTTTGGTACTACGAAGCCTGCCGCGTTAACTCGCCACAAACTTGAACCTGGTTTAACCTCGTCGACGCCACCTTGCGACCACGGGTTACAGCGCAAAATTCTCCAAGCGGTCAAAACCGCTCCAAGAACCACGCCACGTTGTTGAAATTGACCAAGGCCGTATGCCGAGCAGGTGGGGTAATACCTGCAGACATCTCCATAAAGCGGAGAGATCACTTTGCGGTACAGCTTGACCAAGGCAACAACTAAGTTTCTTGGTGCTAGCCAGAGCATCAGCAAGAGCTTCAACTGCCGGCTACCTTGTTTGCCGCAGCGGTTGCCGCGGTTCTAAGTTCTTCTCGAAGTTTATTCCAGTCAATCTCGGCTGCCCCTGGCAAAGCCCTAACCACGCCGTCAAAACTGTTACCCAGTTCGGGCAACAATTCACGGATGATTTCACGCATGCGGCGTTTGACGAGATTTCGCTTGACTGCGCCACCCACGGTTTTGGCTACGACAAAGCCAAAGCGGGTATGAGGCTGGGCCTCATCCCGCTTTAGGTAGATGACTAGGTGGTCTGAGCCGGCTTTGCGACCCTGCTTCATGGTTGAACGAAAGTCGTCAGCCTTGATCAGGCGGTTTTCGCGGGCCAACATGATTAGTTAGCTTGCGGCTCTAAAACCGAATTTAAGCTGAAAGCTCGGTGCGGCCCTTTGCGCGACGTGCTGAAAGAATCGCACGACCGGCACGGGTCTTCATACGTAGACGGAAACCGTGGGTCTTTGCACGACGACGGTTGTTCGGCTGGAAAGTACGCTTTGACATTGATCTTCTCCGTTGTAAAAACTTGCAAGTTTTTGAGGGGCACGTTCGTGTCGGTGACCCGACCAAAAGTGTTGCCTGGTTCCCCTTATTCAGAGCAACCTGTTAAACCTACGCCTTAACTGCCTAGCCGGTCAAGTTTTAAGCGGGCATTTTGATAAAAACTTCAAAAGTATTCCACGAATTATTACGACTCCCGATGAATGACACACCGTGTTAATTTGCATATTTGACCCCTACAGGAGTTGAATCGTCTTCTGTGCATTTTTGCGAATATTGAAATTGCTCGGGGGACAGTTATACACAGTTTTCCACATGGTGGATAACTTTGTGGAAAACTAAGCAATAATCAGCAAGTAACGGGGAACCAACCCTGTTGAGAACTTTTAGGGAATGGTCATGGCGGAACACGATGTAGTCGCAGGTTTGTGGCTAAACGTGGTCACCAAATTGCAGGGTGATGACCGACTAACCCCCCAAATTTTGGGTTACATTCGCCTGGTCGAACCCAAGGGCGTTTTGGGCGACACTCTCTACCTCGAGGTTCCAAACGACCTGACCCGCGAAATCCTAAACAACCGAGTTCGCCCATCCATTCTTGATGCCATGGCAGGCAATGCCGATTTTGGTGGAGCGATCAACTTTGCAGTGGTCGTAAACCCCGAAATTGAGCCGGCTTTCGCGCCCGCCCAGAGCAACTACCAAGAGCAAGAGCCGCTAGCTCCCGTGTCACAAATCGGAGCTCCCCTTATCTATGCTGCACCCGCGGTTGCCACCACGGTAAACACATTTGATACCCGACTTAACCCCAGCTACACATTCGAAACCTTTGTAACCGGCGATTCAAACCGCTTTGCTCATGCGGCAGCCTTTGCGGCATCCGAGGCACCTGGCAAGGCCTATAACCCGCTGTTTATCTATGGCGACTCTGGCCTTGGCAAAACCCACCTGCTTCACGCCATCGGCCACTATGCACTCAGCCTTTACCCGCGCATCAAGGTTCGCTATGTTTCGAGCGAAGAGTTCACCAACGATTTCATCAACGCCATCGGAAGCAACCGGTCAAGCGCCTTTCAAGAGACTTACCGCGACATCGACCTGCTTTTGATCGACGACATTCAGTTTTTGCAAGGCAAAGACCAAACCCAAGAGGCGTTCTTTCACACGTTCAACACTCTGCACAACCACAACAAACAGGTTGTTATTACCTCAGATCTAGAGCCAAAGCTGTTAACCGGTTTCGAAGATCGCATGCTTTCTCGCTTCGAGTGGGGCCTTAAAACCGACATTCAAGCACCAGCTCTCGAAACCCGAATCGCCATCTTGCGCAAAAAAGCCGAACGCGACAAAGTCACCATTTCTGATGAAATTCTCGAATATGTTGCCGCTCGCGTGTCTAGCAACATTCGCGAACTCGAGGGCACCCTAATTCGAATCACGGCTTTTGCCGGTCTACAGCGCCAAAAGGTAGATATGCCCCTGGTTCAAAGCATTCTCAAAGATGCCATGCCAGTAGAAGAAAACATTGTGGTTACGCCGGTAGACATCATCAACACTGTGGCAACCTATTACAAGATCACCCCGGATGATCTTTATGGATCTTCTCGCATAGCTGCAATTGCCCTAGCTCGCCAGATTGCAATGTATATCTGTCGCGAACAAACGAATCTTTCGCTGCCAAAAATTGGTCAGCTATTTGGTGGCCGCGACCACACAACGGTTATGTATGCAAATCGCAAAATTGCCGAAAACATGCAAGAGCGTCACTATGTTTACAACCAGGTAACCGAGATCATCGATCGCGTTAAGACTCTCTCAAAGAGCAATCGCTAAAACTAGCGCAATATTTCCTAAAAAATATCTGTTCACAACCCTGTGGATAACTGTGGATAATTTTCTAATTACAGTGAACTAATGGGTT
Organism: Rhodoluna sp.; assembly: GCA_024641985.1. Classification (GTDB taxonomy): domain Bacteria; phylum Actinomycetota; class Actinomycetes; order Actinomycetales; family Microbacteriaceae; genus Rhodoluna. Next base: position 158,566 of record JAHEBZ010000004.1, read on the forward strand.
AACGCCTGTGTTGAATAAATTCACATTCCACAACCACCAAAGTTATCCACAGAATTATGCACACATGTGTAAACAACTCACAACGATGTAGTTCCATTGTGTTTATTGGTAAGTTCCAAGTTATTCACATATTCCACAGCTGTTAATGGTGTTGTTTTAAGTATTTAAATATTTGAGAAATTAGATAACGAATACAGTTTTTAAAAAACCTGGGCAATCGGGCATCAATCGGCTTTAAATCAACGATTTAGGGCCAATCTGTGCCAAGATTAAGGCCTAGAAACCTATGTCTGGCCATGGCCAGTAGATTCGGGGAAAGCTTTGAAGTTTCAAGTAAACAAAGACGTGCTCAGTGAGGCCGTATCTTTTGCCGTGCGCCTGTTGCCACAGCGCACCACTTTGCCAATTCTTGGCGGAATCCTGATCGAGGCAGATGCCAACGCATTGCGCCTTTCGGTTTTCGACTACGAGGTTTCTGCACAAGCCGAAATCGTTGCAAAGGTAGAAGACTCTGGCCGCGTATTGGTTTCTGGTCGCCTTCTCTCAGAGATCGCAAGCAAGCTTCCTAACGCACCGGTTGAGTTCTCGACAGACGGTTCAAAAGTTATCGTGAGCTGTGGTTCAACCAAGTTCTCACTGCTAACCATGCCAGTAGAGGAATACCCAACTCTTCCCGAGATCCCAGCAATTTCGGGCACCATCACCGGCGAGGCTTTCGCACACGCAGTGCAGCAAGTTGCTGTTGCTGCATCAAAAGACGATGTGACACCGGTTCTTACCGGTGTTCAAATCGAAGCCGGCGAAAAGACCCTCTCGTTTGTTGCAACCGACCGCTATCGAGTGGCATTGCGCGAGGTAGCCTGGGTTTCAAACGCTGGGTCTGCCGGCCAAGTTGCCCTTGTGCCAGCCAAAACCTTGCAAGAGGTTGCCAAAACCTTTGGCAACCAAGGCGAAATTTCTATTTCGATTGCCAAGAGCGACGATCGCGAAATGATTGCCTTCAAAGCAAATAACCGCTCTGTCACCACTTTGCTTCTAAAAGGCAACTTCCCTCCGGTCAAAAGCCTGTTCCCAACCGACATCGATAACTACGCGGTAATCACGACCCAAGATTTGATCGAATCGACTCGTCGCGTGGCATTGGTGCTAGAGCGTGAAAGCCCATTGCGCTATAGCTTCAACGATGGCGACGTAAAACTTGAGGCAACCGGCAACGAGACCGCCCAGGCATCGGAGAGCATTAGCGCCGAACTTGCCGGCAAAGAAATCACAGTTTCTTTGAAGCCACAGTTCTTGATCGACGGCCTAAGTGGGTTGCACAGTGAGTTCGTGAAGATCGCCTTCACCAACAACGACAACCCAAACAAGCCCGGCCCAGTTCTAATTTCTAGCCATGGCTCAAAAGAAAAGACCGCCTCAGACAGCTATCGCTACCTGCTTCAGCCAAACCTTCTAGTTCGCTAAAGCAACACAGATGTTCATAAGGCATCTGTCGCTCGCTAATTTCAGAAATTATGCAACGGCCGAAATTGAGCTAAAACCTGGGGTAAACCTGTTGGTTGGGCCAAATGGTCAGGGCAAAACCAACCTGGTAGAAGCCATTCGCTACATTTCAACGCTGGCCAGCCACCGCGTTGCCGGTTATCAACCGCTGATTCGCAAAGATCAGGGCCAAGCAATTGTTCGAGCGCTTGCCTCGCACCAAGACCGTGAGGTTTTGGTAGAACTAGAGCTAAATCGCGAAAGCCCTAATAAGGCGCGGGTCAACAAGTCACCTTCGCCCAAAGTGCGAGACATCCTCGGTTTTGTGAATTCGGTAACCTTTGCCCCCGAAGATTTAGACATCGTGAAGCGCGACCCAAGCAATCGACGCGCCTTTATTGATGAGCTGGTGGTGCAAGTTTGGCCGCGATTTGCCGGTGTGTATGCCGATTTCGAGCGGGTGCTCAAGCAACGCAACACCCTGTTGAAAACGGCGCGACAAACCGGCGCCAAGGGCAGCGCTCTAAGCACCCTCGATGCCTGGGATCAGTCTTTGGTTTCATACGGTTCCGAAATTGTGGCGGCGCGAATTGACTTGATCGAACGCCTTCGGCCGCACCTGTTTTCGGCCTATCAATCGATCGCGATCGCCAATAACGAGCCGCGCATCCTGGTTAAAAGCTCTTTGATGGGTGATGCCGTGCCAAGCGCCTGGAGTTCGGCCGGCGATGACGACGAAGATGGCCTGGAATATATTGAAACCGGCGATCGGGCTGCGATTGAGGCGATGTATCGAACCAAGTTGGCCGCCGTTAGGCCAAAAGAGATGGAACGTGGCATAACGCTGGTTGGCCCGCATCGTGACGACTTGGTTTTGATGCTTGGCGATTTGCCGGCCAAGGGCTATGCCAGCCACGGCGAAAGTTGGTCTTATGCCCTTGCTTTGCGCCTTGCCTCGATTGCTTTGTTGCGCACCGAAACCCGATCTGGCGACCCGGTGCTAATTCTTGATGATGTGTTTGCCGAGCTAGATGCCGGCCGGCGCGAACGCTTGGCCCAGATGGTGCTCGAAAACGAACAGGTTTTGATTACAGCGGCGGTGGCCGACGACATACCTGAAAAACTGATTTCGACGGTGTTTTTGGTGACAGCCGGAACTGTGGTGGCGGCCGGGGCAGAAAATTCGGCCGGGGCAGAGAAAGCGGCGGGCGACGCCTGATGACCGAAAAGAAATCAGACTTCGCTCAAGAGTTTTATTGGCGCATGCGAGAGGCCGTGACAGGGCGACTCTCGAGAGATGCCAAACGCATTGCCGAGAAAGCGGCGGCTGCCGAGGCGGCTAGTTCGCAGCCATTTGGCGCCGGCCGAGACCCAATCAAGGCGGGCGATGGCGTTGATGGTTTGATGAGTTCGTTTAGGTGGGAGGCTCACCTTGCCGAGGCTGAGCTATTCAACGCGTGGGCACAGGTGGTTGGCGATGCCAATGCGGCCAGCTCGCAACCCGAAGCCTTGATCAATGGCACCCTCACGGTGCGCTGCAAATCGACAGCTTGGGCGACCCAATTGAGGTTGATGCAAAGCCAAATTTTGACCCAGATTCATGAGTTATACCCAGGCCTCGACATAACCGCTTTAAAGATGCTCGGCCCAGATGCTCCCAGCTGGAAAAAGGGCCCCCGATCGGTGCCCGGAAGAGGCCCGCGCGACACCTACGGATAGACCCGATATCCCAATAAATGTCTGCCATTCAAGGTAAAATTCTTCTAGGTTAGCCACCCCGAATTTAAGTCAGTGCGATCACTGCTGTTCACAGGGCCTAACGGTGAATACTTGGGGCTTTTGCCCCAGGGGGATTAGAAGGAGCAACAACCGAATATGTCGACTGAATCTCAAAACGCTACCGGCGGAGACACCTCATACGAAGCCTCAAATATCCAGGTTCTCGAAGGCCTAGAGGCGGTTCGCAAGCGTCCAGGCATGTACATCGGTTCAACCGGCCCCCGTGGTCTTCACCACTTGGTCTATGAAATCGTCGACAACTCTGTCGACGAGGCACTTGCCGGCCACTGTGACACCATCGAAGTCACCATCACCAAAGAAGGCTGGATTCGCTGTAAAGACAACGGTCGCGGCATTCCGGTTTCTATTCACCCAACCGAGGGCATCTCAACCGTTCAGGTAGTTTTGACCATCTTGCACGCGGGTGGCAAGTTTGGCGGCGGCGGTTATGCCGTTTCTGGTGGTCTGCACGGCGTGGGCGCATCGGTGGTTAACGCCCTTTCAACCAGGCTCAAGGTGCAGGTTGCCCGCGAGGGTTTCTTGTGGAACCAGAGCTATCAGATCGGTGTGCCAGACGCACCGCTAGCCAAGGGCCAGCCAGCCGACTACACCGGCACAACAATCGAGTTTTTGGCCAGCCCAGATATCTTCGAAACGGTCGAATACGACTACGAAACTCTTCGCCAGCGTTTTCAGCAGATGTGTTTCTTGAACAAGGGCCTAAAAATCTCGCTCGCCGATGAGCGCAATGGCCGCCAAGACACCTATTTTTACGAAAATGGCCTCCGCGACTACGTTGAATACCTCAACGTTTCAAAAAAGTCCGAGATCGTCAACGAAGAAATCATCTCTTTTGAGTCAGAGACCAAAGAGAAAAACATGTCGGTCGAAATTGCCATGCAATGGACAAACGCTTACAACGAAAGCGTGCACACCTATGCCAACACCATCAACACACACGAGGGCGGAACCCACGAAGAGGGCTTCAGAGCCGCGCTCACCACTTTGCTCAACAAATACGCCCGCGAGAAGGGCCTGCTAAAAGAAAAAGACGAAAACCTCTCTGGAGACGACTGCCGCGAGGGCCTAACCTGTGTGATCTCGGTCAAACTGGCCGAGCCGCAATTTGAGGGTCAAACCAAAACCAAGCTTGGCAACACCGAGGTTAAGGCTTTTGTTCAGCGCGTTGTAAACGAAGAGTTTGGCGACTGGCTTGGGCGCAACCCAAACGTAGCCAAAGACATCATTCGCAAGGCAATTCAGGCAGCAACTGCTCGCCAGGCTGCGCGCAAGGCCCGCGAGGCAACTCGCCGCAAGGGCCTTCTAGAGTCTGGCGGCATGCCGGGCAAGCTTCGCGATTGCTCAAGCCGCAACCCCGAGCTTTCAGAAATCTACCTGGTTGAGGGTGACTCAGCGGGTGGTTCTGCCGTTCGAGGCCGCAACCCCGAAACCCAGGCAATCTTGCCGCTTCGCGGAAAAGTGCTCAACGTAGAAAAGGCAAGGCTCGACCGAGCCCTTGGCAACGCCGAAGTTCAGGCAATCATCACCGCCTTCGGCACCGGCATCGGCGAAGAGTTCGATGTTTCAAAGGCGCGCTATCACAAGTGCATTTTGATGGCCGACGCCGATGTCGACGGCCTGCACATTCGCACCCTCATTCTCACCCTGCTGTTCCGCTACATGCGCCCACTTATCGAGCACGGCTATGTTTATCTGGCCCAGCCGCCGCTATTCAAGATCAAGTGGTCAAACGCCGATCACCAATATGTCTATTCAGATGCCGAACGCGACAAGGCCTTGGCCGATGGCGCAGCCTCTGGCAAGCGCATCCCTAAAGACAACGCCATTCAGCGTTACAAGGGTCTTGGCGAAATGGATTACGACGAACTGTGGGACACCACAATGGACCCAGATCAGCGCACCTTGCTTCAGGTGACCCTCGAAGATGCGGCCCTTGCCGACGAAGTTTTCTCGACCCTCATGGGCGAAGATGTCGATGCTCGCCGCACATTCATTCAGCAGAACGCAAAGGATGTCCGCTTCCTAGATATCTAGGCCGCCGACAGAGAGATTTAGAGAAGAGACATCATGGCTGACGAAACCACAAACGTGCCAGCACTCAGAGACAACATCGAACAGGTAGACCTTCAGGTCGAAATGCAGCGCAGCTACCTCGACTACGCAATGAGCGTTATCGTTGGCCGAGCTCTGCCAGATGTGCGCGATGGCCTAAAGCCAGTGCACCGCCGCGTTATCTATGCAATGTTCGATGGCGGCTACCGCCCCGACAAGCAGTTCTCGAAGTGCTCGCGAGTTGTTGGCGATGTGATGGGTCAATATCACCCACACGGCGACAGCGCAATTTATGACACCATGGTGCGCCTCACCCAAGATTGGAACCTGCGCTACCCGTTGATCTCGGGCCAAGGAAACTTTGGTTCACCCGGAAACGACCCGGCGGCAGCTCCACGTTATACAGAGTGCCGCATGGCGCCTTTGGCCATGGAGATGGTTCGCGACATTGACGAAGACACCGTAGATTTTCAAGATAACTACGATGGCCGCACCCAAGAACCAACCGTTCTACCTAGCCGCATTCCAAACCTTTTGGTCAACGGTTCTATCGGCATCGCGGTGGGCATGGCCACCAACATTCCTCCGCACAACCTGCGTGAGGTTGCCGATGGCGCCCAGTGGTACCTAAAGAACCCAGAGGCAACTCAAGAAGAACTTCTTGAGGCGCTAATCGAGCGCATCAAGGGCCCCGATTTCCCAACCGGCGCACACATTCTTGGCCGCAAGGGCATCGAAGAGGCATATCGCACTGGCCGTGGCTCGATCACCATGCGCGCGATCGTTAACGTAGAAGAACTTCAGGGCCGCACCTGCCTGGTTGTCACCGAGTTGCCATACCAAGTAAACCCAGACAACCTAGCCGAAAAAATTGCCGGCTTGGTAAAAGAGGGTCGCCTAAGCGGCATTGCCGATATTCGTGACGAAACCTCGGGCCGCACCGGCCAGCGCTTGGTTGTAGTTCTAAAGCGCGATGCCGTTGCGCGCGTTGTGTTGAACAACCTTTATAAGCTGACCCCGCTTCAAGAGAACTTCAGCGCCAACATGCTGGCACTTGTCGATGGCGTGCCTCGCACCCTGCCGGTCGATGGCTTTATCAGCAACTGGGTTACTCACCAGGTTGAGGTAATCGTTCGCCGCACCCAGTTCCGCCTTAAAAAGGCCGAAGAGCGTGCCCACATTTTGCGCGGCTACCTCAAGGCCCTCGATGCCCTCGACGCAGTTATCGCACTGATTCGCAAGAGCGCCAACGCCGAGGCAGCCCGCGAGGGTTTGATGCAGCTACTAAGCATCGATGACCTTCAGGCTCGAGCAATTCTGAACATGCAGCTTCGCCAGCTTGCCGCCCTAGAGCGCCAGCGCATCATCGACGAAGCAGCCGAGCTTGAGGCTCAGATTGTCGACTTCAAGGCAATCATCGCCGACCCTGTTCGCCAGCGCACCATCATCAGCGAAGAGCTCGACGAGGTTGTTGCCAAGCACGGCGATGACCGCCGCAGCACAATCATCGCTGGTTTCGATGGCGATGTTTCTGTCGAAGACCTAATTCCCGAAGAAGAAATGGTCATCTCGCTCACCCGCGGTGGCTACATCAAGCGCACCAAGAGCGATAACTACCGCCAGCAACACCGCGGTGGCAAGGGCGTTAAGGGTGCCAACCTTCGAGCCGACGATGTTGTTGAGCACTTCTTTGTGACCACAACTCACCACTGGTTGTTGTTCTTCACAAACAAGGGCCGCGTTTATCGCACCAAGGCCTACGAAGTTCAAGAGGCCGGCCGCGATGCCAAGGGCCAGCACGTTGCCAACCTGTTGGCTTTGCAACCCGATGAGCAAATCGCCCAGGTTCTCGACCTACGCGATTACGCGGTTGCCCCATATTTGGTGCTTGCAACTCGCAAGGGTTTGGTCAAAAAGACTTCACTCGATGCATACGACACCGCCCGCACCGGCGGCATCATTGCAATCAAACTTCGCGAAGACGACGAATTGGTTTCGGCCATGTTGGCATCCGAAGAAGACGATCTGCTTCTTGTTTCACGCAAGGGCATGTCGATTCGATTCTCGGCCAGCGATGAAAGCCTGCGCCCAATGGGCCGTGACACATCGGGCAACATTGGCATGAACTTTAGATCGGGCGACGAACTGCTGTCGGCCTCGGTCATTAATGATGCCGTTGAAGCATTTGTGTTTGTGGTTACCGAGGGTGGCTATGCAAAACGAACCGAAGTTTCACAATATCGCCCGCAAAACCGCGGTGGTTTAGGAATCAAGGTAGCCAAGCTCGAAGAGAAGCGTGGCGATCTGGTTGGGGCAATCATCGTTGCCGACGAAGACGAAGTTCTTGTAGTTCTAGCCTCTGGCAAGGTGGTTCGCTCGGCAGTCAACGAGGTGCCGGCCAAGGGCCGCGACACCATGGGAGTTGTGTTTGCTCGTTTCGACGAGAATGACACAATTCTTGGCCTGGCAAAAAACACCGAGCGCAACCTAGAAACCAACGAAACTGCCAGCGAATCTGAAGATTCTGAAGGTGCCAATGGCGATAACCTAGCAACAGAGGTTATCGAAGAAGGGGCAGCCGAATAATGAAGGAACGCATTAAGGCAGCGGGCAAGGCAGCACAACGAGCAGCATCTCGCGCAGCCGGCCCAGCGCCAAAGCAGGTCAAGCTAAAGCTGGTTCAAATCGACTTTTGGTCGGCAACTCGCGTTGGTTTTTTGATCAGCTTGGCACTTGGCATTGCCACCATCGTGGGCTTCAGCCTGCTTTGGTTGGTGCTTAGCCAAACCGGCCTTTTCGGCAGCCTTAGCGATCTGGTGAACTCGGTTATCGGTGGCGGTGGCTCCGATGGCGTAAACGTGGCATCAGAGCTAAACCTGGCTCGAGTGCTTTCGTTCGCAACCACCATCGCGTTCTTCAACATTGTTTTAGGAACCGCTCTAACGGGCGTATCCGCGCTGATTTTCAACCTAATTGGCCGCATTACCGGCGGAATTTCGGTTGGTTTTACCAACAATTAGCACCAGAATTTTGAAATGATTTTGCACGCACCGCCAAAGTCGTGTAAAGTCATAAAGGTTCTACGGGCCTATAGCTCAGGTGGTTAGAGCGCTTCACTGATAATGAAGAGGTCGGAGGTTCAAGTCCTCCTAGGCCCACCAGGAAGCTTCTTCACCATGAGAAGGTTCTGAACCAAGAAACAAAGGCACCACCCAGATTCAAAATCCGGGGACTTAGCTCAGTTGGTAGAGCACCTGCTTTGCAAGCAGGGGGTCAGGGGTTCGACCCCCCTAGTCTCCACAAACAAAATGCCTCCCTTCGGGGAGGCATTTTTTGTTGCGTCGCCTAGCGGCCTTCGCGCAGTGCGCTTTGAAATCCAAGTGGTTAATCTTTGAATCTTCTGATTTCTTGGGGCCAACCACAAGCCTGTGCGATTTTGGATCCCCAGAGATTTGCCTCAGAGTCGGTTGAGACATCAATGATTGTCATACCGCCAAGAAACTCACCAACTGTGGTGATTGGCCCAGTTATCTTGCCGGATTCGTCTGAACCAACGGCCAGCTCAATTTCTTCAACCAAGCCCCCGGCAAAAACCAGCACACCTGCCTCTTGCATTTCAGCGACTACCTGGTTTGCAAGCGGGCCCCTTGATTGGAACCACTCGTCACTGTGTTCGCCCACCCACTGCTGATTGAAATAAATAAGGTACTTAGACATCGATAGGCCTCTTTCTCTTTTGCCACTAATCTAGTTGCTCGGCCGAGGCCACCCAGCAGTAGATGATGATTTTTGATTTTGAATCAAAGCGAAAGAATAGGCGATATTGCTGCAGAAACTTAGCCCTAAACCAATGGCGGTTCTCAGAACCCAGTGTGTTGCCTAGTTTGAATTGAATGCCGTTCGGGTCTGCCGGAATAACAACCGTGATTAGTTTGCGAATAGCAAGCAGGCGCTTAGTTTGCGCTTTAGTTTGAAAAGTGTCGGGGTGCCGATCTTTGAGGAGGCGAACACTATTTTCGAGACTCGAAAGTTGATCTTGAAACAACGGATCGATAAGCAACAGCCAGCCATTTATGCGAGCGTGGTCACTCGTCATCTGAGGTAAGAGCCTCGTCAAGGTCAACATCGTGGTCGCCAAGCAACTCATCAAGTTGCTGCAGATGTGACTTAGTAATCGGCTGCAATCGGCCAGGATTCTCAATGATTTGAGCCTCGAGGAATTGCAAGAAGCTGCCGATGGCTGGGTCGGAGCGAGGTTCTTCGCGAGTGAGAAGGACATCACCAGACTCGAGAATTTTGTAAGCGATGCGGTCACGTTTTTGCAGATTGAGCGCTTGCCGCACTGACTCTGGAACCGTGGTTTGGTAGCGATCAGTCAGGGTTGACTTAGCTTGATTTGCATTCATACCCAAAAGGTAATGCATTGCATTACGCAAGTCAACGATAAACGAAAGTGCCCACCAACACTCGGCGGGCTTTGAAGCCCCTTTAGCTAAACTTGAGGCATGACTATGACTTTTGCTGGAAAGCACGCTTTCATCTCGGGTTCATCGCGAGGCATTGGGGCGCAGGTTGCCACCATGTTGGCCGCGCAGGGCGCAACCGTGGCTATCAACTACCGCGACAAGGCGGCTCGCGCACAAAAGGTTGCCGACGCAATCACTGCAGATGGCGGCAAAGCCATTGTTGTTGGTGCCGACCTAACCGATTACCCAAGCATCGACGCGTTGGCCGAAACCCTCAAGTCTGAATTTGGTGGTCTCGACCTGCTGGTGCTGAATGCATCGGGCGGCATGGAGACCGGCAAGGGCGAAGACTATGCCATGGTTCTAAACCGCGATGCCCAGCTAAACCTTGTGAAGACCGCGTTGCCATTGCTAAGCGCTGGTTCACGAATTGTTTTTGTAACCAGCCACCAGGCTCACTTCATTCGCGAAACCCCAACCATGCCCGAATATGTGCCAGTGGCGCTTTCGAAGCGCGCCGGCGAAGACGCACTTCGCGAACTGATTCCAGAGCTAACCGCAAAGGGAATCGAATTTGTTGTAGTTTCGGGCGACATGATCGAGGGAACCATCACGGCCACTTTGCTAGACCGCCTAAACCCTGGCGCGATTGACGCCCGAAAAGAAGCCGCCGGCAGACTTTATAACGTTGAAGAATTTGCAGCCGAGATCGTGAAGGCGGCATCGGCACCGGTGCCAGCCAACAACACCGTTCTGATTGGCGACACCAGCTCGTTCACCCAGGGCTAATCGCCTCGGCGATATATTTTCAAACCGAAATCAACATCTGGGCCGAAGCCAACCTAAAGTAGTCTCGAAATATGGGCGACGATCAGTATCTAATTCTGTTCACTGTGATGAGTTTCACCGTGTTGAGTGCGGGCTCTATTGTTCTCAGCCTCATGACGCGCCTGGGTCGCGGCAATAGGCTCTTTGCCCTCGTGATGTCTCTGTTCAGCATCGGCACGGGCACATACATTTGGCTTGAATTTGCGTTTGAAGGGTTGTTTATTGCCCTGCTTGGGTTAGTTGCCTTGGTTATTGCGGTTTTGCCAAGCCGAAAACAAAACACCGATGAGTAAAGACAACCGCGACAAACAGGGGCGCCTAAAGCGAGCGGTGTATGAAATGCCAGCCGATGTAAAGCTGGCCCTCGAGCATCGTGCACTTCGAGCCGATTATGACCACCGGCCCGCATACCAAAGAAACGACTATCTGAGCTGGATTATTAGAGCCGGCCGGCCCGAGATTAGGCAGAAGCGGCTGAACCAAATGCTTGATGAACTGGAGAAGGGCGGGGTCTATATGCGTATGGATCACCCCGCTTCGAAAAAGTGAACCGAGTTTCGGTGCAGCCGTGAAACAATAGAAACATGACTGCACACACTTCAGTAGCGACCATTCACACCAACCATGGCGCCATCAAAATTAACCTATTCGGCAACCACGCACCCAAGACAGTAGCTAACTTCGAGGGCCTTGCAACCGGCACAATCGAGTGGCGCGACCCTCGCACCGGCGCAACTCAAACCGGCAAGCCGCTTTACAACGGCGTGATTTTTCACCGCATCATCACCCAGTTCATGCTTCAGGGTGGCGACCCAACCGGCACCGGAATGGGCGGCCCAGGCTACCAGTTCGCCGATGAAATTCACCCAGAACTAAACTTCAACGAGCCTTTCAAGCTGGCCATGGCAAACTCTGGCCCGGCAACCAATGGCTCACAGTTCTTTATCACCACCGCGCCGACCACCTGGTTGTTTGGCAAGCACACCGTTTTTGGCGAGGTTGCCGACGACGTTTCGAAGAAGGTTTGCCTTCAGATCGAAGCCGTCGACACCGATGGCCGCGACAAGCCACTAGATGATGTAATCATCGAGTCGATCACCATCGAAAAGGCCTAAGACCTTAGGTCTTAGCCAAAACTAAAGCCGGCCTGCCATGGGATTTGTAAGAACCGCATTCAAGCAAACCCCGGCAACCGCTGCGCTTGTTCTAATCAATGTTGTGTTGTGGGTCGGGCAAATCTTGCCCGGCTCACAGCTAACGCAATATCTTTTCTTTGCTCCATTGCTTACGCAAAGCGAACCCTGGCGCATGATCACCGCTGGTTTCGTTCACGACCCAAGCAACCCGTTGCACGTTTTGTTAAACATGTATTCGGTATTCATTTTTGGTCAGGTTCTTGAGCCGCTGCTAGGCCGCGCCCGCTTTGTGGCCCTCTATTTGGTAGCCATTCTTGGTGGCTCTGTGGCGGTTTTGTTCCTTGGCGATCCATTCACGCCGGTGGTTGGCGCATCTGGTGCGTTCTTTGGCTTGATGGCCGCGTATTTTGTAGTTCTAAAGTCGATCGGCCAAAACTCAAGGTCTATGGTTGGCCTAATTGCCATAAACCTATTCATTGGTTTCTTGATCCCGGGCATCAGTTGGCAGGGGCACCTCGGTGGCCTGCTTGCCGGTGGCGCTGTTGCATCTTTGTATGCCAACACCCGAGGTTCGAATCAGCAAACCGCCCAAAAAATAGGCGTGCTCGCCATTGTTGCAGTTTTTGTAGTTCTGGCCATCTTTAAGGCTTAAACCAAAACCGCCCGGCCAGAGCCGAGCGGTTTTTGTAATTCTTAGCGGTTACTTCCAGCGGGTCGACATCATGAAGCCGACCATTGCAATGCCGAAGCCAATCAAGATGTTCCAGTTTTCTAGGTTCCAGGGGGTGCCGGCACCCAAAGGGAACTGCGCGCTGGTGACATAGTAAGTGATGATCCAGACTAGGCCAAGAAGCATGAAGCCGAACATGAGTGGCTTAAACCAAACCGGGTTTGGCAGCTCTTCTGAGTTTTCAGAGGTTAGTTTTGGAGCCTTTGGCTTTGCGACCTTGGCTGGCTTCTTGCGACTAGTTGATTCAGGCATAAACGTAATTCTATCGGTTAGGGGTTTAGAACTTAACCATTGGAGATAACGACTTGGCGCGCTCGGCAGCGCCCTTTAGCCCAATTGACTCGAGCCAGTTGCCAAGCATTTGGTAGCCGCCCTCGGTGAGAACCGACTCGGGGTGAAATTGCACACCATAGATTGGCAGGGTTTTGTGGGCAAGGCCCATGATCACGCCACCCGCTGAGTTTTCACCAGCAACGGTTCGGCTTGTCACAATAAGGTCAGCAGGAACCGTGGATTCGACCACGGCAAGCGAGTGATAGCGAGTAGCGGTGAAGGTGTTGGGCACATCTTGGTAAACCAACGAACCATCGTGGGCCACCTGCGATGTTTTGCCGTGCATCAGCTCTTGAGCGCTGGTTACGGTTGCGCCCATTGCCTCGGCAATTGATTGGTGCCCGAGGCAAACGCCGAAAACCGATTGCCCAGATTGAAGCGCAAGTTTAACGACCGCAATCGACAGGCCGGCCTCGGCCGGGGTGCCTGGGCCTGGGCTGATTAGCACGGCATCATATTTGGCTAGGAGTGCTGGCAATTCGGCTTCAGAAACTATGTCGTTTCGAAGCACCTCGGTTTGCGCACCCAGCTGCTGAAGATAGCCGTTTAGCGTGTAGACAAAGCTGTCGTAGTTGTCGAGAACCAGAATATTTACCATGACAACCTACTGGTTACAGCCAACATAAAGCACGATGGCCGAACGCTGATCGGCAAGGCCAGGCAAAATCGACTGATCGGTAACGATGGTGCCGGTGGTGCCGGCACAGACATCCTTGGTTGTAATCGACACGGTGAAACCAACCTCAACACTCGACATGATGTCGCGAGCCTCGCTGATGCTTAGATTGCGTACGTCGGGAACGTTAACTTTGCCGTTCGAGATGACCAGGTTGACCACGGTGCCCTCGGCAATCTGGGTGTTAAACACCGGGTCGCTTGAAATAACCTTGCCGGCCTCAACGGTTGGGCTTGCCGCTTGGGTGATTGTGCCCAGGGTTAGCTTGGCAGTGGCTAAGGCCGTGGCGGCCTCGGCCTCGGTTAGGCCAGCCAAATTGGGCAGGGCCACCGTGTTTTTGCCAGACGAAACATACACCGTGATCACGGTTTTATCGGGCACCTTGGTGCCGGCAACAGGGTCGGTGCGAATAATTGTGTCGGCTGGCACGGTTTCGCTGGCCTCATAAACCTTCGAAATCAGCAAACCCTGTTGGGTGATGGTTACATAGCCATCTTGATAGGTCGAGTTGACCACATTAGCCACCTCAACACCCGAACCGCCAGGTGTGACATTGAGGTTAAAGCTGCCCAGGCTAAAAAGCCAAACAATTAAACCAACCAGGATGACCGCCACGGCCGAACCGCCACCCCACAACAGGCGAGGTGATGGTTTGCCCGATTTGGCAAAGCTTTGCGCGGCACTTTGGGTTGCACCCGTGTGAGTTGGAAGATCTACGCCCAGAGTTGCAAATGGGTTTGTGAATGGTTCGCTGAAAATCTCGGTTGGGTTTGAGACAGCCGAAGCGGCTGGAGTAGTGGGGGCAGCCGGGGTGGGCTGAACCTGGGGCATCACACTGGTTGCATCGAGCGAAGCCGCGGCCAACAGAGCCTCAAAATCGTCTTCGACAACCTCGGGAATCGGAGCCGCTGCGGTTGGCTCTGCCTCAGTTCGCTCGGCCTCAGGTTGCTCTGCAACTAATGCGGTGACAAAGATTGACTCGACATCGTTCTCGGCCAGAACAGGCGCTTCAACAACTGCTGTTGGTGCGGTGAATGGCGAACCAATTGCCGCGGCAACCAGGTGCTCGCGAAATTGCTCGGCGCTCTGAAAACGCTCGTTGCGGTCTTTAGCAAGTGAGTGCAAAACCACCTGATCGAGCTCGGGTGAAATGCTCGAATCAAATTGCGACGGAACCGGAACCGCTTCTGAAACGTGCTGATAGGCAACCGAAACCGCGGTTTCACCCTTGAACGGTGGGCGACCGGTGAGCATTTCATAAATCAAAACGCCCGTTGAATAAAGGTCGGTGCGGGCATCGACAGATTCGCCCTTGGCCTGCTCTGGCGAGAAATATTGGGCGGTGCCCATGATGCCCGTTGTGTGCGCCATGGTTGCCGATGAGTCAGAGACCGCGCGGGCGATACCGAAATCCATCACCTTTACGGCACCGGTTTCGGTGATCATGATGTTGGCCGACTTGATGTCGCGGTGAACCACACCGGCACGGTGTGAAAATTCGAGGGCTGTCAAAACGCCGCTGGCATAATCGACTACTTCTTGGCGAGTCAGGCGACGCTCGTGCATAAGGTCACGCAGCAGCTTGCCCTTAACAAACTCCATCACTATGTATGGGTGCTTTAGCTCATTGCCGTGGGCATCGGTGCTGATGTCTTCGCCGGCGTCATAAACGCGAACGATGGTTGGGTGAGCCATGCGAGCCGAGGCCTGGGCCTCTTGCCTAAACCGAGCCTCAAAGTTTGGGTCGTTGGCCAAATCAGATTTGAGCAACTTGATCGCAACGGTTCTGCCAAGTCGGGTGTCTACACCTTCATACACATCGGCCATGCCACCGCGACCAATGAGTTGACCCAACTCATAACGGCCTGCGATTACCCGCTGGTTTTCAGACAACTTTGCACTCCACTCGTGATCAAACTTCGATTTCCAAGTCTACGCAAATAGCCTGAGAAATCATCGATGGCAGGGGGCTGCCCTCGCTTTGAAACCTTATTGTGACGGGGTCGGCGACGGTGTCTCTGAAGAAGTGTCGGCAACATAGTAGAAAATTTCGATTGTCGAGCCAGACATCAGGTTGCCCAACGGGTTTGCGTCATACACCTGCATCACCCGAGGGTCATCAACCGGCACAAGTTCGCCGGGGCTTGCCAAAACCGTGAGCCCCTTTGTGCTCAACATGGTTTGCACATCAACCACATTTTGACCCTCGATGTCGCTCAGCAAAACCTGAACGCTGGTTGGGCTGGCCGAAGGGGTTGGCGAAGCCGAGGCGCTCGCGGTTGTCCAGCCGGGCACCGTTATTGTCTCGGTTGGTGTGGGCTGCATCGATGTGGTGATTATGGCAATCACGATTGAAAGCGAGGTAACCGCGATAACCGCAATTAGGGCTATCCACGGCCAAACCACTGGCTGCTGAATTGGAGATGGAGCGGTGGTCGTTGCTGTTTCGATTACGGCAGTTCTGTCGCTAACGGTTGGTTGTTGCAAAAGCTGTGTGGCCGCCGAATTTATTGGAGCCGTGGTCATCATAGATTCGGCACGTTTGGCTAGCGCCAATGCGCTTTCGGGCCTCTGGTTCGGCTTTTTGGCGAGGCAACTCATCACCAGATTGGCAATGCGGGGGTCGATGGTTGTCGGCAGCGCAGGCGGCGTTTCGTTGATTTGAGCCATTGCAATTGCCATCTGAGATTCGCCGGTGAAGGGCCGTTTGCCAGCGAGGGCCTCGTAGGCCACAATGCCGAGCGAATAAATATCGGTGGCTGGGCTGGCCGGTTTGCCGGTGGCTTGTTCGGGCGATAGATACTGCACGGTTCCCATCACCTGACCGGTGGCGGTTAGCCCAACCTGATCGGCCACCCTGGCAATGCCAAAGTCGGTGATCTTTACTTGGCCGTCTGGGGTGATCAGCAGGTTTCCGGGCTTTATGTCGCGGTGCACCAGGCCGGCTTCGTGCGCCTCAAAAAGTGCTCGCCCTGTTTGAGCAATGATGTCTAGAACTTTGTCGCCCGGCAAGGTTTGTTCTTTTTCAAGGATGCGCGCGAGCGAATCGCCAGGCACCAACTCCATAACCAAGTAGGCGGTTCCGGAATCTTCGCCGTAGTCGTAAACATTGGCGATGCCCTCGTGGTTCACCATTGCCGCGTGCCTGGCCTCGGTGCGGAAGCGCTCGAGGAAACCGGGGTCACCCATGAACTCTTGCTTCAAAATTTTGATGGCCACATCGCGCAAAATTACTTCGTCTTGCGCCTGCCAAACCTCGCCCATGCCGCCAATGGCGATTCGGCTGATTAGTTTGTATCGACCGCCATAAAGCATGCCTATTTCTGGATTCACTTTTGCAACACCGCCCGCATAACTTTCTGGGCAATCGGTGCCGCTAGCGAATTGCCGCGACCAGATTGTCCCATACCCCCACCATCTGCAACAACGACGGCAACGGCAACCCGAGGGTTGTTTGCCGGCGCAAAACCTGTGAACCAAAGCGTGTATGGCTCGCCATCGCCGTTTTGAGCGGTTCCGGTCTTGCCGGCAACCTCGACGCCCTTAATTTGCCCGTTGCTTGAAACGCCCCTGGCAACTGCCCCCACCATCATGGCATTCACCTTGGCGGCCGTTGCGGCCGACATTGGCTGCGAGAAAACCGAAGCAGCCGGTTGGTTCAAAATGGTCAGATTCGAAGACTGCACATTTTCGATCAGGTTTGGCTTCATAAGCACGCCCTTGTTGGCCACCGCGGCACTCACCATGGCCATCTGCATCGCGGTCACCCTCACGTCAAATTGCCCAAAGGCCGAAAGGCCGGTCTGGGCTGCATCCATGCCAGTTGGATATTTTGATGCGCTGGCAGTCATAGGGAACTGAACTTTTTTGCCAAAGCCAAACAGCTCGGCTTGAGCGCGAATGCGATCTTGGCCCAATTCGATGCCCAACTGTGCAAACGGCACGTTGCAAGAAAAACGAAGGGCATCGGCGATAGAAACCGTGGCTTTGCCGCCGCACTTGCCTTCGCCCGAATTCTGCACAAACGTGTTGGTGCCCGGCAGCTTGAATTTAATCGGGTTCGGGATGAGCGATTCGGGGGTGTATTTGCCACTCTCGATGGCGGCCGAAGCCACAATAATTTTGAACACCGAGCCCGGCGCATAGAGCTCGGTTGAGGCACGATCGAGCAGTGGGCCATTCTTGTTGTTCAACAAATCTTGATAGTTGCTTTTTGATTCGGTGCCCGAGTGCACCGAAAGCGAGTTGGCATCGAAGCTTGGTTTAGAAACATAAGCCAAGATGTTGCCGTTGGTTGGATCGAGTGCGACCACGGCACCCTTTAGATCGCCGAGGGCATCCCAGGCCGCTTTTTGAACCTTGGGGTCGATGGTTAGCTCGACCGAGGCGCCCTGAACCGGGCTGCCCGAAAGCATTGCGCTGATTTGCTCAAAGAACTGCGATGAGTTTTTGCCCGATAGAAACGAGTTCATGGCCGATTCGATGCCGGTTGCACCCTGATTGGTGCTGTAAAAACCGGTGACCGCCGAATACATCTGGCTTATATATGTGCGCTGAAAACGATAGACATCGTCGGAGCGCTTGCTGATTGCAATGGCCTTGCTATCGACCAAAATTGCACCGCGCTGCGTTTTATAGCCGTCATAAATTGAACGAACATTGCGCTGATCGGCGGTGTAAGAATCTGCACCAATAACCTGAATTCCGGTGGTTGCCACGAACAGGCTTAGAAACATTACGAAGATCAAAATGCTGATGCGCTTTAACTCGCGGTTCATGCTGCACCGCCTCTAGAGTTTTCGCCGGTCGAGCTGCCAAGCCGCGCGCTGTCAGAGATGCGCAACAACAATCCGATGATGATCCAGTTGGCAATTAGCGATGAACCGCCGGCTGCGAGCAGCGGGGTGGTGAGGCCGGTTAGCGGCACAACCCGGGTGACGCCACCGATAACAATGAAGCATTGCAGTGCAATCGAAAAGGCGAGGCCGGTGGCAAGAAGTTTCGAGAAATCATCTGGGTGGCTAAAACCGATGCGAATGCCTCGAGCAACCAGCAGCAAATAAAGAGTCAAAATTGCAAACACGCCAACCAAGCCCAGCTCTTCGGCCAGCGATGCAAAAATAAAGTCGCTCTCGGCAAGTGGCACCAACTGCGGAATTCCGCCGCCGAGGCCGGTGCCCTGGATGCCGCCGTGGGCCATGCCGAAAATGCCCTGGGCCAATTGGTAGCTGCCGCCGACGGCATCGTAGTTTTGTTGCGAGAACGGGTTTAACCACGAGTCGATTCGACCCGAAACATAATCCATCAGGCGGCTGGCAACCAGCGCGCCGGTTAAGAACATGCCCATGCCCACGATCACATAGATTGACCGCCCGGTGGCCACATAGATGAGCACAATGAAGATGCCGAAATACAGCAGCGATGTTCCGAGGTCGCGCTGCAAGATGAGCACCAAGAGGCTGGCCGCCCAGATCATTACGATTGGGCCAAGCTCGCGAGCACGCGGAATTCGAATGCCAAGAATTTTGCGCCCAACCACGGCAAGCGATTCGCGGCGATTCACCAAATAGCCAGCAAAGAAAATGGTTAGCGCAATCTTGGCCAGCTCACCCGGCTGAAAGGTGAGGCCACCAATCGAAAGCCAAAGCCTGGCGCCGTTGATGGTTTTGCCAATCACCGGCAACATGGGTGAAAGCAAAAGCACGGCACCAATCAACATTGATAGGTAAACATAGCGGCGCAAGAATAAGTGGCTTGGCACGTAAATCACAATTGCCGCGGCCGCAGCCATTGCAAGGGATGTCCAGATGACTTGCTTAAAACCAAAAAGTTCGCTGCCGCCATTAGCTATTGTGGCCAGATCGAGTCGATAAATCATTGACAGGCCAAGCCCATTTAGCACAACCGCGATTGGCAAAATTAGCGGGTCTGCCTCGCTTGCGCGAAGCCTAAGAATGGCGTGCAGCACCAGGGCCAAGAAGCTAAGCGGCAACCAATACAAGAAGAATTCGGGGGTTAAAACCTCGATGGTCGAAAGCTGAATTTGCGCCAGTTGAAAAGCGTTTAGGCCAACTGCCAGCAGCAACAACGCACCCTCGAGGTTGCGGCTGCGAGGAACCACTCGCATGATGCGAGGCAGGTTTGCGGCGTTTGGCGCGGTGGTTCCAAACAGATTAGTCATTTGGCACCGAGAGCTTAATTTGGTTCACTATGCGCCGCGCATCTTCGAGGTCGGAGGCGATGATGGCTCGCTCGACGAGGCCCGACTGGTATTCGCCAAGGCTCGAAACATCGATGGTTGTCTCTTGATAAACCCTCGAGAACTTGATTGGCCCAAATGATTCTTTGATGCCCTTATAAATGGCCACGTGGCCGTTTAGTGAACTCACGTAATAGAGAGTTTGGGTGTAGTTGTAAATCGAGATGACACCCAAGACCAAGGCAGCGGTGATGGCTATCACGGTGGCCAGTTGGCGAATTTTGCGCCAGAAGATTCGCGAGTGGGTTTCTTTGAGAATCTTTTCTAGGTATTCGTCAGACTCTGGAACATAGTCGGTTGGGTCTTCGGTGCGGCCAAGAATTAGGTCTGGCAAATTGAGCGGGTTTAGCACCTTCAAGAATCGGCGGCCCTTGCGCTCGTCGATCACGATTTCGTTTGCGCTTGAGCCAACAAATTTGGCACTTGGCGTGAAATCGGTCTTTAGCGAAGCATTGACAACATCTACCACAACCACGGTTACGTTGTCGGGTGCACCAAATTCGAGTGCCTCGCCAATCAACAGTTCGGTTGCCTCTGATGCCTCGATTTTCGACAGCAAAATGCGATCACTGATGTCGGGTGGCACAAAACCGCTGAGGCCATCCGAGCACAGCAACCAGCGGTCGCCCGGCATCGTTTCTATTGTTTCTAGATCGACATCCGGAAACTCTTCAACATCGCCGAGCACGCGCATCAAAACGCTGCGGCGAGGGTGCACCAGAGCCTCGGCCTCGGTGATGCGCCCGGTGTCTACCAAGCGTTGAACAAAGGTGTGATCTTTGGTGATCTGCTTTACTTCGCCGTCGCGAGCCAAATAGATTCGCGAATCGCCAACGTGCCCAATGGTTACTTTGTCGCCGGTGAAAATGATTCCACTAAAGGTGGTGCCCATGCCGGCTAGCTCGGGGTGCTCTTCTACAGTGGCGGCCAAAACGCTGTTGGCCTCCCAGATGATTTCTTTTAGCGCTTTGCCAGCAGTTTCAGAATCGGCGTAGCGCTCATCGGCGCGAGCAATGCGCTGCGAGCAAAGCGCCGAGGCTATGTCGCCGCCGGCGTGGCCGCCCATGCCATCGGCAACGAAAAACAGGTTGTAGCCGGCATAACCCGAATCTTGGTTGCTCGAGCGCACGCGACCGATGTCGCTGCCCGCATAACTAAGAGTCTTGATTGCCATCTAAAGCCTTAGGCTCGCAACTCAAAAACGGTTTTGCCAACCCGCACCGATGTGTTCAGCTTTACGACTGCCGGGGTGCCAACGCGACCCCCATCGAGGTAGGTGCCATTGGTCGAATTTAGGTCTTGAATTAGCCAATCGTTGTTGATCAAAACCAACTTGGCGTGATGGGTTGAGGCATATTCGTCGTCAACTACCAAGTCGCTGTCGTCGCTTCGGCCAATGGTTAGCTCGCGGCGATCGAGTTTGATTTGGTGGCCCGTGCGGTCGCCCTCGGTAATTACGAGTTTGGTTGCGTTGCTGCCGGTTGGCTCGCTAACCAGGGGCACCGATGGCTGGCCGGGGGCGCTCGGCGCGATGGGCGAAGAAACCACCTGGGGGGCGTTTGCCTCGGCAACCCGGGTCAAAACTTTTTGGCCAAACAGGTCGGCGCGAATCACCGAGATGATGCTGAAGATGAAAATCCACAACACTGCCAACAGGCTCATTCTTACGATGAATAGCGCTAGTTCACTCATTAGCCGTTGGCTCCTTCGATGGCCGAAGCGCTGCCTGCCGGCACGGTTTTGGCTATCAATCTGAAGGTAAAGTCGTTGCGCCCAGCCGAGATAACGGTGTCGGCGGTGATGCCGGTTTCGCTGATTGGGCGACCCGAAACCTTGGTGCCGTTGGTGCTTCGCATATCGCGCACCGATGCGCCGCGGCCATCCCAGGCAACGGCAAAGTGCACTCGGCTAAGCCCGGTGTCATCAATTTGAATGTCGGCGGTTGCATCGCGGCCAACCGTCGTTTCGCCCTGGCGCAGAACAAAACGCTTGCCCGAAACATCTAGGCAGGGCATCCATTCGATTTCATGCTTTTCGCTGGTTGAGCGAACCACAACTTGGCCAAGGTTTAGGCCGCCGTCTTCGATCAATCGAATTGCCAGGGCCGCACCAAATTGAAAGCCCTGCTTTGCGGCGTGCTTGGTGGTGAGGTCGGTAAGTTCGGTGATTAGCGAATCGCCAAGTGGCTGCATGCGCTTAAAGTCTGGCAGCGAAAGGCTAACCGTGTATGTGTTTGGGGCAAGCACGCGATCGCGGCTTAAAACGCTCGCTTTAGAATCCATCTCGGCACGTATCGCAGCGGCGATTTCGATTGGCTGAAGCTCCGACTTAAAGGTCTTGGTGAAGGCGCCGTTAACTATGCGCTCTAAACCCTTTTCGAAGTTTTCTAAAAAGCCCATTCGTCCTCTTTTGATTAGGGCTCAAGTTTAGCTTCGTGTGAGAAATCTGTGAGCCAGGGCGTGCCTTTCTTAGAAATCTGTCAGAGCTGGGCTCGAAAATGGACCTTGTCTGAGAAATGGCTGACAAGTGCCCCCTAGATGCCTGAAATTCGCACTCTCAACCGCAGATCTTTTTTAGATTCGTTTTGTCCTCGAGAAAGGAAGACGAACATGAAGAAGAACCTAAAGCGCGGCGTTATGGCCGCAGCGGGTGCAGCAACACTGCTGAGCCTGATAGTTGCAACACCATCATTTGCTCACGGCTCAAAGGGCCCACAGACAGGCACTTCAACCTCGGTTGATGCAGCCGACAAGGTGGCTAAGGCGGCTCACGCACATGCTTCACTTGCTGTCAGCATCACCGGCGTTTCGGCCGACATCACCGATGCAACCGTTGCAGCTCGCGGCGCCAAGTTTGTTGCCTATGTGCTTGCAGCCGATGCAACCGCTATTCCGGCAACTGTTCCAACCACCGGCGGCAAGCCAGTGCGCGTTGAGGGCACCAGCCTTGCGGCCGGCGTGCTAACCGGCACCTTGCAAATTGATGCAGGCGCGGCAAGCACCACCACCAAATATGCGATCTATAACGCAGCCGGTGTTGGCACCTTTGTAACCGTTACCGTAGATGCCGCTGGCGTTGCAACCGCAACCTCATCGGCTGCTCTAACCACCGTTTGGGCGGCACCAGCCGCCGGCGACCTTGGCATTAAGGGCGAGCACAAGGGCGAGGGCAAGAAGGCTGGCAAAAAGGGCGGCCGCCACTAATCTCAACAACCTTTCCATGGGTGTCTCTCTGAGATAAAAATTCCCCCGCAGCTATGTGTCGGCTGCGGGGGAATTTTCTTAAATTTGAAACGAGATTAGCCAACCTGATTTAGGTGGCGCTTGCCACGGGTGTGAGTTGATTTGTGCTCGGAGTGGCTTGGGTCTGCATAACAGGTGTCGCAAAGCAAAACCAAATCTTTGCAGCCAACGTTGGCGCAATTGCGGAACGAGTTGGTTGCACCACCACAGTTTTCACACTCGCCAACCACCAGGGCCTCATCGCTGAAGTCTTGAACCATGCGGTCATCAAAGATATAAAGCGAGCCCTCCCACAGGCCCTTGTCTTTGAAGGTTTCGCCATAGCGAACAATGCCGCCATCAATTTGGTAAACCTCTTTGAAACCACGGTTGATCATTACGGCAGACAAAATCTCGCAGCGAATGCCACCGGTGCAGTAGGTGACGATGGGCTTGTCTTTGAGGTGGTCGTATTTGCCAGATTCGAGCTCGGCAACAAAATCGTGCGAGGTTTGAACATCGGGAACAATGGCATTTTTGAACTTGCCAATTTTTGCCTCGAACGCGTTGCGGCCATCAAAGAACACAACTTCGTCGCCGCGCTTTTCGACAAGCTCGTTAACCTGGGCTGGCTTTAGGTGCTTGCCGCCATTGGTGATGCCAGACTTTTCGACGATGATTTCATCGGGCGTGGTGAAGGCCACCAACTCGGCACGGTTTTTAACCGAAAGACGCGGAAAATCGTTGCCGGTGCCATCTGACCACTTGAAATCGATCTTGCCAAAGCCCGGGTATTCGCGGGTTTGGCGCACGTATTTTTTGAGCGCCATCATGTCGCCGCCAAGGGTGCCGTTGATGCCGTGCGGCGAAACAATGATGCGACCCTTGAGGCCCAAAGACTCGCACAGAGTCTTTTGCCAGAGCTTGAGAGCTACCGGATCTGCGACCGGCGCGAAGCCGTAGTAAAGGATGATTTTTTGTAGGTCCACGTGCCTAATTCTACCGCCGAGAGGCACTTAGGATAAAGGAATGACCAATAGCGTTCAGCCGGTAAAGCCAGGCCTTCACACAAGCGAATTTCACCCAACCGTTAGAGTGCAGGATGACCTGTTCAGGTTTACCAATGGCACCTGGATCGACAGTTTCGAAATGCCTGCCGACCAATCGACCTATGGTTCGTTTATGTTGCTTCGTGATCTAAGCGAAGAGCGCGTGAAGGCAATCATCGAAGACGCCGCTGCAAACCCTAAATCGGGGGTTAGCCAGCAGATTGGCGACATGTATGCCTCGTTTATGAACGAGCAGCGCGCCAACGAACTTGGTGTGGCACCCATTGCCGCAGACCTAAAAAAGATTGCCGAGCTGGGCAGCATTGCCGAAGTTAGCGAATTGCTCGGCGAGCTATCTGCCGCGGGCAGCGATGTGCTGTTTGGCATGTATATCGACAACGACCCTGGCAACCCAGAGCGCTACCTGGTGAACATTTTTCAGGGTGGCCTAGGCCTGCCAGACGAGGCCTACTATCACGAAGAAAAGCATGCCGAGGTGCGCGATGCCTATGTGCCGTTCATCGCCGAAATGCTTGAACTTGCCGGTTGGGCTGCCGCCGATGCCGATGCCGCAGCTCACCACATTTATAACTTCGAGTTGGCCCTAGCCAAGCACCACTGGAGCGTTGTTGAATCGCGCGATGCCGAGAAGGTTTACAACCTGCGCAAGTTTGATGAGTTGCAGGCGCTTTCGGGCACGTTCGACTGGAACCTATGGCTAAAGGGCACCGGCCTCGCCAAGAGCGTTCTTGAAGAATCTGTCGTCATGATGCCGAGCTTTCTTGAGGGCCTTGACTCGGTATACACCGAGGCAAACCTTGAGTCGATCAAGCTCTGGATCGCCTTTCACCTCATCAACGACATGGCCCCGTATTTGCACGAGCCATTGATCAACGCCCGCTTTGCGTTTTATGGGCGCAAGCTAACTGGCCAGCCAGAGATGCGCGCTCGTTGGAAGCGCGGAGTGCAGGCCGTTGAGGGTGCACTAGGCGAGGCAGTGGGCGAAGTTTTTGTTGAGCGCCACTTTCCGCAGGCCGCCAAGGCTCAAATGGATGAGTTGGTCGACTATTTGGTTAAGGCATATCGCGAAAGCATTTTGAACCTTGACTGGATGACCGAGGCAACCAAGGCCAAGGCATTGGTAAAGCTCGAAAAGTTCACCCCAAAAATCGGCTACCCGGTTAAATGGCGCGACTATTCGAGCATCGTTGTTGACCGCGATGACTTGGTTGGCAACGTGCGCCGAGTTGCCGAATTTAACTTTGCCAAAGAGTCAAAAAAGATCGGTTCGCCGATTGATCGCGACGAATGGTTTATGACCCCGCAGACAGTCAACGCCTATTACAACCCGGGCTTCAACGAAATCGTATTTCCGGCTTCGATTTTGCAACCGCCATTCTTTTCGCCAGAGTCTGATGACGCGGTGAACTTTGGTGCTATCGGTGCAGTGATTGGTCACGAAATTGGTCACGGTTTTGACGATCAGGGCAGCAAGTATGACGGCGACGGCGCACTTGCTTCGTGGTGGACAGACGAAGACCGCGAGGCTTTTGAGAAGCTAACCAAAAACCTAATTGCGCAGTATGACGAGCTTTCGCCTGCGCAGCTTGGTGACGAGCACAAGGTAAACGGCGCTTTCACAATTGGCGAAAACATCGGCGACCTTGGTGGCTTGAGCATTGCGCTCAAGGCATATCTGATTGCTTGCAACGAGCGCGGCGTTGACCCAATGGCCGTCAAAGATGGCTTCACCGGCCCTCAGCGACTATTTCTTTCTTGGGGCCAGGCATGGCGCGGCAAGGGCCGCGACGAAATGGTGATTCAGCGTTTGGCAACCGACCCGCACTCGCCAAACGAGTTTCGTTGCAACCAGATCGTGCGCAACATCGATGCCTTCTATGAGGCCTTTGATGTTCAACCTGGCGATGCCCTGTGGCTCGACCCAGCCGACCGCGTAAAGATCTGGTAGCCCGAACCGGCTGCCGAGAGAGGCTCAAATGAACCTGTGGCTGCGACTAATTTATGAGCTTGCCTCTTGGCGTTTTAGAGGGGCATTGCACTGGAGCGACGTGGGCCACCGAACCTTTAGGGTTTGGCCGAGCGACCTCGATGTGTTCAAGCACATGAACAATGGCAAGTTCTTGGCGCTGTTCGACATCAGTCGTTATGACCTTGCGCTTAGGTCTGGTTCTTGGCAGCGCTGGAAGAAACTCGGCTGGTATCCGGTGGTGGTTGCCGAAACGGTTACCTTTAGAAAATCGCTGATGCCATGGCAAACGTTTGACATGCAATCAAAGGTGATTGGTTGGGATGACCAGGCTTTCTATTTTGATCAGCGCATGGTGGTTGATGGCGAGATTTATACGCAGGGAATGGTGCGAGTGCGTTTTTTGAAGCGGTCGCGCGGAATTTTGACCCCTGCCGAAATTTTGGCAATCGAGGGAAACGAGTGGCTGGGTGGCCAACCAACCTTGCCAGCTTGGGTGGCTCAGTGGGGCAAAGAGTCGGCGCTGCCAAAAGGCAAAGAGGCAGCACCTAGCAACTGGCACTAACGCTTTGACTTGGGCGGTTAGGGCTTGGCAAACAGTTTGATGAACCCATCGGTGGCCGCAAGATCACCGGTCTGCAACACAAACAACGCCTCAAGATTTGGCACCGCGTTTAGCAGCGCAACACCCTGCATGCCGGCGGCAAAGGCAGCGGTTGCCCACACATCGGCCTTCACCAAATCATCGGCAACCACACTCACCTGCAACAGGCCGGTTGGCTCGCGCTCAAGGTTGCGCGGGTTCCAAATGTGGGCACCACGCTCGGCAATTCCGCTGGTGGCCAGCGAGTTGAACTGGGTGCCAGCAAGATCAATCACTGTCAAAACTCCGGCGCTCTCGGCCGCAATTGAAACCGGTTTGTGAATGCCTAGTTTTTTCTGAATGCCCTCGGTTACACCCGGGCCAATAAACACATCGCCGCCTGCATTCAAACTGAAATCGGTTAGGCCCGCACCAAGCAAAACATCGATGCCTGCCTGCGCAGCCCAAGTCTTTACTAATCCGCTCGGGTCAAAGGTGTGCTCGGGGGTGAATGGGCTAAACCAGCCGTCGGTGATTTTTTGCCACTGCTCACACAGGTTCCAAACCTCATCAACCACAGCGGGGCACTTTGCCACCGATGTTTCGCCGCGCGCCAATTGCGAAAGCGGCGACTCGGGTTTGTAGAGGCTAAAAACTTTATCGGCTTCGTGCAATTTGTTGACGGCCTGGCTAATCAAAGCCGCAGTTTTAGCTTGGTTCAGCGGGCTGTTGCCGGCAAACCTAAATGCCGTGCCCATGCACATCTCGATGTGCTCAAATTGGTTGCCCATGTTCAAAGTTTATGAACCGGCTAATCCAGTTGGCTGATTGCGCTGTTCAGTGCTTGCTTGTATGCCTCTGTGGTGAATGTGGCCCCCGAAATGTTGCCGAAGCCAGAGCCCTGAGCTTGCAGAGTTGCCTGCACCAGCATGTCTGGCACCACGGCCCACTGAGACCCCGAAGTGCTAGCTTGAATTAGGTTTACGGCCGAAATTTTGCCGGCTGTGCGAACCACCTCAAGCTCGATAACGCCATATTGATATGGCACGGCATCTGAGCGAACGGTTTTGTCGGTGTTGGCCGAATTGCCATCAACCTGCGATGTTGCCAGCGCAGGGTTTAGCAGTGCATTGATGCCAAACGCGCCACCAATGCTAAGCGTGGCAAGGCTTAGTGCGCCGGCAACCCAGCGGCGCTTGCCGCCGATTTTGGCGTTTGTGTATGGGTTAGAACTTGGCAAGAGCCGACTCCAATGCAGACTTAAAGGCTTGGGTGGTGAAGGTGGCCCCCGAGATGTTGCTAAAGCCAGAACCCTGGGCGGCGATTGCCGTGGTGACCAGCATGCCTGGCACTGCAGCCCACTCGCGGCCCCTGGTAGTTGCAACCACAAGGTTCACCGCGGTGATCTTGCTGCCCGATTTAACCACTTCAAGTTGAATGGTGCCGTATTTATAGCCGATCGCCGAACCCGTTTTGGCCACCGAACCACCGCTGCTTGCCGCGGTTTTTGTAGGCGTTGGAGTGGGAGTTGCGGTTGCGGTTGCAGTTGCGGTTGGTGTGCTGGTTTTGCTGGCCACCGGCGTCGGTGCCGCAGTTGCGGTTTTTGTTGCCGCAGCAGTTGGTGTGCTGGCAGCACCCGAACTGGTTTGAACCGGAACCGTGACTACCTGGGTGTCATCAACAACTTCGTCATCAACAACTTCATCGTCGGTTTCGATCTGGGGTGCATCAACGGTTGGGTTCGAATTGGCTGCGGTTTCAGAAACCGCGGCTGCACCAAAACCGATTTGGGCCGCGGTGCCGGCCGTGTAGCTTGCGGCAATTACGCCGAGCGACACAATTCCAATTGCCGATTTTGTTGCAGTTCTCACCAGGCATACTCCTCTGAATGGATTTGCGCTTCGGGTGTGCCTGCTCGAAGTAGCGATTTCTTGACCGAGTGGGTCCAGGTTTCTGGCCCACAAACATAAACATCCGAATCCGAAACCCAAGGTGCCAACAGCGTCAATCTAGCTTGGTCGGGGGTCTCGGTGCCGTCGGCATTCATCCAAGAATTTGATCTGGCGCGTGGGCCGGCAAGAACGTGCAACTTAAAGTCGCGGCGGCGGCAAATCTCGCGCATTTCATCAAGCAAAGATGCGTCGTATGCGTTGCGCACTCGATAAATAACTGTCACGTCGCCGGGGCGTGCGGCCATCGATTCGGCAAGTGCGCGAACCGGTGGAATGCCGATGCCAGAGGCGATTAGAACCACCTTTTCTTGAGTGCGTCGCTCTTCGGTGAACACCCCGTATGGGCCCTCGACCATAACCTTGGTGCCAGGTTTGATGCTGAGCAGTGCACCAGAATCATCGCCGCGATCGCCGATGGTGAAGCGAATGAACTGAGAGTTTGGTGCGGCCGAAATTGAGAACGGGTGAGCCTTGAACCAGCGTTTCTTGTTTAGAACTCGCAGCAAATAGAACTGGCCAGACTGAGCCCGAAGCTTTTCAAGACCCTTGCCGGTTATATAAATCGAAGCCGTGTCACTAGATTCTTTGACTACGGTTTGAACCTTGAGCCCAAGGCGAGCGGCCCGAATGAGCGGCAACGCAACCCGATACCAAACAATGTTGACGGCCACGAATAAATAGAGCGAAACCCAAAAGATGGTTTGCACGGGCTTGCCAGCGATGTCGGTGCCGGCCGAGAACAGGTGCGGAACAGCTGCCAAAACCGAGGCATAGCTGAGCAGGTGAACAATGAACCAGGCTTCGTAGCTCATCTTTTTGCGAGCAACGTTGAGCGAGGTAACCACAACAAGAATCATTAGGGCAAGCGAAATTGTGGCCAACAACATGTCTTGAACATCGGTGATGAACCACCAGGCGGTTGCCAAAATATCTTGACCGTTAACGATGGCAAATTCGATAAGCGAAGCCAAAAAGTGGGCCACCACTAAATAGAGAATTGGCTTGCCAAGTTTTTTATGAGCCAGGGTGGCTTTGTCGTGGCCATAAAATTTGTCGATCCAGGGCACCCGCGCAATAAGCAACATCGCAATTAAAAGCAGGTCGGTGCCTATCAGCGAGGTGAGCCGGCTAATCGCGTTTAGGGCTGTTGGCAGATCGGTGATTTGTTTGATTCCGCCATCGATCAAAAAAGTTGCGGTTACAAAAACCACGGTTGCCCAGGCAATCATTTCGATGATGTCTTGAGCGCGCTTAAGGTTTTTGAACTTCTGCTGGCCAAGGCGCAAAGTGCTCGTTTCGAAGTTCATGTTTTCAATCTGTCGCATGAATCTGGGTGTTGTCTGTGAACGCCCTGAGTTTTCTATCTAAGTTTCTCACGAGAATAAATGTTCGATTTTCGACCCATTCTCGAAACACTCTGGCAACAAGGCGCGGCTAACTTCAAACCATGGGAGATCTGTTCGAAAGATATCCGACAGCTTCGGGGGTCGGTGGGGCGCTGCCGGCGTTCGATGAAATGTTCGTTGAGCCGGGCAAGGCAAGGCCGAGTTATAAAAAGATTCACGAGACCCTGGCCAAAATGACTCAGGATGAACTTCGGGGTCGAACCGAAGCTCTGGCCAGCTCATATTTGGCTCAGGGCGTTACCTTCGACTTTGCCGGCGAGGAGCGGCCGTTTCCGCTCGATGCGGTGCCACGAGTGATCGAAAAATCCGAGTGGAATGTCTTAGACGCCGGAGTGAAACAGCGCGTCAAAGTACTCGAGGCCTTCTTGGCAGATGTGTATGGCCCACAAAATGCGGTTCGAGACGGAGTAGTTCCGGCTGGCCTAATTGCATCTTCGGCACACTTTCACCGAGCCGCCCACGGCATTGACCCGGCCAACGGTGTGCGCATCCAGGTAAGCGGAATTGACCTGGTTCGAGACGAGCGAGGCGCTTGGCGAGTTTTAGAAGACAACGTTCGTGTGCCATCGGGGGTTTCGTATGTAATTTCGAACCGTCGGGTTATGGCACAAACTCTGCCCGAGCTGTTTCAGCAAATGAGAATTCAGCCGGTTGGCGAGTATCCGAACAAATTGCTTGCGGCTCTTCGGGCTGCTGCACCAAGTGGGGTCGAAGACCCGGTTGTGGTTGTGCTTACCCCTGGTGTTTATAACAGCGCCTACTTTGAGCACACCCTGTTGGCTCGCCTGATGGGTCTCGAATTGGTTGAGGGTCGCGACCTATTTTGTTCGGGCGGCAAAGTTTATATGCGAACCACCGCTGGTGCTCGCAGGGTTGATGTTATTTATCGCCGCGTCGATGACGAGTTCTTAGACCCGCTGGCATTCAGAGCCGATTCGGTTCTTGGGCCACCAGGCCTGCTAACGGCGGCTCGCCTTGGCAACGTTACGTTGGCCAACGCGGTGGGCAACGGTGTAGCCGACGACAAGCTGGTTTACACATACATGCCCGACTTAACCCGCTATTACCTGGGCCAAGACCCGATCATCGAAAACGTTCAAACCTGGAGACTGGAAGAGAGAGCCAGTCTGGAGGAAGTTTTGGATCGCCTCGATGAACTGGTGGTAAAGCCGGTTGATGGTTCGGGTGGCAAGGGCTTGGTGGTTGGCCCGCGAGCCAGCCGCAAAGAGCTCGATGACCTGCGCAAGAAACTGGCAAAAGACCCACGAGGTTGGATTGCTCAGCCCGTGATTCAACTTTCAACAATTCCAACCCTGGTAGACGCCGGTTTGCGACCACGTCACGCAGACCTCAGGCCTTTTGCCGTGAACGACGGCAAAGACATCTGGGTATTGCCCGGCGGGCTAACCCGTGTGGCTTTGCCAGAGGGCGAGTTGGTGGTGAACTCATCGCAGGGTGGCGGTTCTAAAGACACCTGGGTGGTTGGCGTTGATCGGCCATCGAGCGCGCCGCTGGCAACAAACTCAACGGTTTCATCGATCGTGGCGGGGCAAACTGCCGCCGACTCGGGCTTTGGCCAACAGCAACACGATAACTCGGGGGTCGGGTTCAAAATTCAACAAGAGCAGCAGCAACAGCAAGCAGCCGAAGGAGGCGCTCAGTAATGCTAAGTCGTATAGCCGAATCACTGTTCTGGATCGGCCGCTATGTAGAGCGAGCCGACGGCACAGCACGCCTATTGGATGTGCACCTGCAACTTTTGCTCGAAGACCCGTGGGTCGACGAAGACACCGCCTGCCGTTCGCTTTTGAAGGTGATTGGCTCAGACTCTGAATACCCGCACCAGTTGACGCGCCAAGATTTGCTGAGCACGCTTTCGGTAGATCGAACCGAGCAAAGCTCGATCGCATCATCGCTAACGGCGGCTCGTGAAAACGCCCGAAGGGTGCGCGAGATTGTTTCGACAGAACTTTGGGAGTGCCTCAACACAACTCGCTCGCGCATGCCACGCAAGGTTTCTATCGAGCGAGCGCACGACTTTTTTGGTTGGGTGCGTGAGCGAACCGCGCTCGCCGTGGGCATCGTTGAATCTTCGACTTCAAGAGATGAAGCCTGGACATTCTTTACCTTGGGCCGCTCGCTTGAGCGAGTCGACATGACGGCTCGGTTGTTGGCAACCTCCGAACTCACCGAAGCCAGTGGCCCTTCTTGGACAACAATTCTTAGAAGCTGCGGAGCCTACGAGGCCTATCTGCGCACCTATCGCGGAGTGCCATCGGCGACCAATGCGGCAGAGTTTTTGCTGCTTGACCGCATATTCCCGAGGTCGGTTATTTTTGCCCTAAGCCGAGCCGAGCGTTGCCTTAGTGACCTGGCTCCGAGTGCTGACCGGGTTGGCGTGAGCGACGTTGCTCTGCGCCAGCTCGGCCAGATTCGCACGAATCTCGAATACCGTTCGGCACCCGACATCCTGGCAAATTTGACCGCCGAGATGACGGCTCTGCAGGGTGGCATCGGCGAAGTTTCTGAATCAATTAAGGCCAGATACTTTCCGGTTAACGCAATGCCAAGTTGGATCGGTGAGGTTTCATGAGCCGCTATCGAATCGTTCACACCACGGGCTTTAGGTATCAGGGCCAGGCGGTAGCCTCATACAACGAGGCCCGCATGTTGCCAACCCGCGACAACTCACAGCTAGTGTTTTCGACCAAACTCGAAATTGAACCGCACGGCTCGAGCCACGAATATTTTGATTATTTCAAGACTCGTGCCGTGATGTTTGAGGTGCTCGAACCGCACAGCGAGTTAACTATCACCTCAACCTCGGTGGTCGAACTTAGACCAACAATTGGCCCCGAGCCCGGTCTCGATTGGCCCGACCTCGAGCCCGAAATTCAAAACAGTCTCGAACTAACCGATGCTGTCACCCAAACCCGGCGAACCAACCCGCCTGCCGAACTTGCCCGCTTTGCCAAAAAACTTGCCACCAAATCAACGCCGCACCAAACCGCAATTCAAATTTGTCGCAAAATATTCGCCGAAATGTCATACATGCACGGCGTAACCGGTGTGCACTCGGTGGCCACCGAGGCTTGGGCGGCAAAGATTGGCGTTTGCCAAGATTACGCCCACCTCACATTGGGCGCTCTGCGCGCAGCGGGCATCCCGGCACGATATGTTTCGGGTTATTTGCACCCAGCCGTTGACCCAAAAATTGGCGAGAAGGCAGTTGGCGAATCGCACGCCTGGGTTGAGTGGTGGGCTGGCAGCTGGTTTGCCTTCGACCCAACCAACGATGTTTATGCGGCCGATCGGCACATTGTGGTTGGCAGGGCACGCGATTATGACGACCTTGCGCCGCTTCGGGGTGTGTTTGCCGGTGCCAAAGATAGCGAGCTCTTTGTTTCGGTCGAAATCACCAAAGAGGCTTAGGCCTATGGCCGCCATTGCTCGCTAAAGTTGCCCTATGACCGAATTGCCGCTAACCCGCACATTCACCGATGCCAAGGGCATCGACATCACCTTTTATGAGTGGCCGGTGGCGCACCCAAAGGCGGTTATTCAAGTGGTTCACGGCCTTGGCGAGCACGCTCGGCGTTATGACCACTTGGCCGAGGCCCTAAACCGTGCCGGTTATTCGGTTTATGCAACCGATCACCGCGGCCATGGCCTAACCGGTTTGCGCATGCAGGCCGAGGGCAACATTAAAAAGCAAGGCAACCTTGGGCCAGGTGGCATGGATGCCGTGTTCTCGAACGAGCGCCAGCTGAGCCACATCATCATTGAAGAAAACCCGGAGGAGCCGATCGTTTTGCTTGGCCACAGCTGGGGTTCGATGATTGCGCAGCGCGTGATTAGCAAATTCTCTGATGACTACGACGCACTGGTGCTTAGCGGCTCGACCCTACTTTTGCCTGGCATCATGCCAAGCTCTGGCTTCAACAAAAATTGGGCGGCCGAGGCAGCCGCCGGTGGCACTGGTTTTGAGTGGCTAAGCCGCGACCTCGAGGTTGGCGCCGACTTTGCCGCCGACCCAAAGAACTTTCCTGAAACCGCCATCGAGGCATTTGGCATCACCAATGCCGCGAAACTTTTGGGGGCACCAAGCCGCCGCATTCGCAACGACCTGCCGGTTCTGCTTCAAGCTGGCAGCGAAGACGCCATCGGCGGCGAAAAGGGCAATGCCTTGTTGGTAAAGGCCTTCAAGCGTGCCGGTGTGAGTGATCTCGAACTAGTGATTTATCACGGCGCTCGGCACGAGGTTTATAACGAGACCAACAAAAATGAGGTCATCGCCGACCTTGTTGAATGGCTCGACTCGCACGTTGCCTAAGCGGTTGGTGGCTTTAGCCCCAGCTTTTCAGAGGCTTTAGCAACGTTCGGCACGCGGCAAGCCGCCGAGGCTTCTTCGATCGAGTTTTTCAACAGGTCATGCGTTTCTGGGTGCTTCTCCATATAACGAACCGTGTATGAACAAACCGGCACAACCTTATATTTGGCAGCCGCACGCACATCGGCAAGCGCCTCACGGGTCAAGATTGCCGCCAGGTTTTTGCCCTGGTGTTCGGGGTTAACCCCGGTGTGCACAAAGTGAATTTCATCAAGCATCAAGCTGTA
Source organism: Rhodoluna sp. (assembly GCA_024641985.1). GTDB lineage: Bacteria > Actinomycetota > Actinomycetes > Actinomycetales > Microbacteriaceae > Rhodoluna. The sequence goes on from JAHEBZ010000004.1 coordinate 193,143, forward strand.
CTCGAGCTCACCGGCCATGTCGCTGCCAAGCCAAATTTCGTATCGGTGCTCGGCCGTGTTGTGAACTACTTTTGCTTCAGTCGAATTCTCGCTCATGCCTTCATTATTGTTCACGCGGTTATCTAAGTGTTACTAAAAACCCGCAATTTCACCCAAATGAGGGAGTAGTGTCTTCCTTACTAGGGGAGTATCCCACCTCAGGTGCAACGACATAACCGGCGAAAGCCCGGGGCGCTTGGTCACAGAAATGTGGCGGGAGAGACTTAGTCTTCGGTTCGCTTTTGTTGGGCTCTCGAGACTCCCTCAAGGCTGACCGTTGCGGATTCTCCGCCGGGGAATCGTCAAGTTTCCTTGGAGGATAAATTGAAGAAAATTGCAATCGCAGCGACGGCGCTCGCGTTAGTTGCATCGAGCCTTTCAGTAGCCCCAGCAATCGCCGCCGGCGTTCCTGCTGCTAAAGCAACTGTCAGCACTCCCTGCACAAAAGTAAATGAAGTTGCTAAGGGCCGTGGTGCCGATGGCAGCGACCTAAAGTGTTTGGTGGCCAAAGTTGGTGGATACGCCGGCTCAAAGGTTTGGTCATACCCAACCACTCCTGTAGTTAGTGCCCTAGAGTTCACCATTCCAGCTTCGGCTGGTGGCGGTTTCGACTCATTTGGCCGCGCAGCCGGTGCCGCTCTCAAGGCCGAAGGCCTATTGGCCTCTGAGCCAACCTTTAACTATGTTCCAGGCGCAGGCAACAATCCTGGTCTGATCTACTTCTTGAACAACTACCGCGCTAAGGCCGGCAAGATCATGGTCACCGGCTTTGCTCAGTTCGGTGGCGTTTACACCACTAAATCAAAGTCAAAGGTTGCCGACACCGAAGGTGTTGCACGTTTGATGGCCGAATATGAAGTGTTCGTCGTAAAGGCTGACTCGCCATACAAGACCATGCAAGACCTAGTAGCCGACATCAAGTCGAAGCCAAAGTCTGTGGTTATTGCCGGTGGAACCGCCGGTGGCGTTGACACCTACACCGTTGCATCTGTTTACGATGCCGTTGGCGCAGGCGCTAAGAACATGAACTACGTTGGTTTCTCGGGCGGTGGCAAGGTTTCGGCTGCGCTTCTTTCTGACGCCAAATACTCGTTTGGTGTTTCAGGCTGGGGCGAGTTCCAGAGCTTTGTCGAGTCAGGCAAGATGCGTGTTCTTGGCATCTCATCACCAAAGCGAATTGCCGGCATCTCGGCTCCTACCTTCACCGAAGCAGGTGTCAAGGTGGTTACCCAAAACTGGCGTGGATTGGTTCTTCCACCAAACACCTCGGCTAAGGGCTACGCTCTAGTGCTTCGCGCCCTAGACACCATGCGTGCGTCTAAGTCATGGAAGCAGTCAATGACTGACAACAAGTGGCAAGACAACTACATCTATGGAAACCAGTTCAAGGAATTCATCAAGATCGAGCAAAACCGAATCAGCAACCTATTTGCCGAGTTGGGCTTGTGAGTTCTTTAGCAACTAAGGGTGCAAAGGGGGAGCTGGTTTTTACCAGCTTCCTCTTTGCACTATCCATCGTTATTCTTTGGGACACAACTCAGCTAACTGAGTCTGCTTTGACCGGTTCAGTAAGTCCAAAGGCTTTCGCCTTTGGCGTTGGCGGACTGCTCTTTGCACTCTCGGCCTTCCAAATTGCTCAGGTGCTTCGCGGCAAGCTGGGTGAACCCGAAGGCATCGAAGGCGGCGAGGCCACTTCGAAGGCAAACTGGAAAGCACTCGGGCTTGTGGTTTCCGCCATTGTGCTCCACATCGTGCTGCTACCGTTTCTAGGTTTCATGATTGCCAGCACTGTGCTGTTTTTCTTAGTGGCTTTTGCATTGGGCGAAAAGCGCTGGTTAAAACTGTTGATCATCTCAGCAGCACTGTCAGCCATTGTTTACTTCGGCTTCACAGAGGCCCTACAACTTGATCTGCCGTTTGGTTTCGACTTCACTCAAACCACCCCTGTCGAAGAGGAATGGTAATGGATTACAACGCGTTTTTAGAGGGCTTCGCTAACTCGCTAACCCTCACAAACCTTGGTTTTGGCCTGCTAGGCACAATCCTAGGAACATTGGTTGGCGTTTTGCCTGGCATTGGCCCTGCTCTCGCGATTTCACTGCTTCTGCCGATCACATTCACGGTTGAACCTCAATCAGCGCTGATCATGTTTGCCGCCATCTATTACGGCACCATGTATGGCGGATCAACGACTTCGATTTTGCTAAACACGCCTGGCGAGAGCGGATCGATGATGACCGCACTTGAGGGCAACAAGATGGCTCGTGCTGGCCGAGCTGGTGCAGCCTTGGCTACGGCCGCAATCGGTTCGTTTGTGGCTGGCGCAATTGCAACCGGCATTTTGGCACTCGCAGCTCCGTTTATTGCAGACCTTGGTTTGCGTCTTACCCCAGCCGATTTCTTCGCTCTCATGGTTTTGGCCTTCGGCACAGTTGGCTCGGTCATGGGTTCATCGCCAGTTCGCGGCCTCATTTCTATGTCGGTCGGTTTAGGAATCGGACTCATCGGAATGGATCCACAATCCGGCGCACAGCGGCTAACTTTTGACGCGGTTCAGGCCATGGATGGCATTCCCACTGTGATCATCATCGTGTCGCTGTTTGCGCTGGGCGAAGCTTTGTATGTGGCGATGCGAGGCCAAATGGGACTCAGCAAAATCAATAGCTTTGCCGGCCGCGCGTCTATGACCCGCGAAGACTGGCGGCGCTCGTGGAAACCTTGGCTTCGTGGAACCGCAATTGGTTTTCCGGCCGGAGTTTTGCCTGCGGGCGGTTCAGAGTTGCCAACATTTTTGAGTTACACACTTGAAAAGAAACTTTCAAAAAACAAGAGCGAATTTGGCCACGGAGCCATCGAAGGCGTTGCCGGCCCCGAGGCTGCAAACAACGCAAACGCCGCTGGCGCACTTGTGCCTTTGTTAGCGCTGGGTTTGCCAACGTCGGCAACAGCCGCAGTAATTCTGGTGGCATTCCAACAATTCAAAATTCAACCTGGCCCGCTACTTTTCACCGAGCAACCGGTTCTCGTCTGGACACTGATTGCGTCACTCTTCCTTGGCAACCTGTTGCTTTTGGTCGTCAACCTGCCTCTAATCAAGGTGTGGGTTAAGCTGCTTCAGATTCCAGTGCCTTACCTCTACGCAGGCATCATGGTATTTGCCATGGTTGGTGCCTATGCGCTAAAAAACTCAACCTTCGACCTTTGGTCTGCTCTAGTTATTGGTGTTTTGGGTCTTCTGTTCAGACGCTATGGTTACCCAATCACGCCACTTATTTTGGGTGCAATTCTTGGCCCAATGGCCGAGGTTGAGTTCAGGCGTGCACTTCAAATCAGCCAGGGTGACTATTTAACGCTGGTTAGCACTCCCTTCTCGATCGTTTTGTACAGCGCTTTGGCTTTGGCGCTCATTGGGCCACCGCTTTGGCGCAAAACTAGGGGTTTGCGCCAAAACACCAACTAGATTCGAGCAAGAATGGCAATGAGTATCTTCAATCAACGTTGGTTGCTCATGGTGCTTCTGAACTCGGGGCTGGTTCAAGCCGCGGTTTATGTGGTGCGGCCGATGGTTACCTATAGAGCAGCAGACCTTGGCGCAGATGCCACGCTAATTGGTGCAATTGGTGCAACATTTGCGCTGGCCCCACTTTTCTTTTCGATCCAAATCGGTCGAGTTGTCGACAAAGGCCGAGCTGGTTTGGCAATGTTCATTGGTGCAGTGTTGTTGTCAATTTCATCAACCGCATTGATTTTTGCAGACCAAATTTACCTATTGGTTTTGGCCATGCCTTTTTTGGGCATCGGCCACCTGCTCACCATGGTTGGTGGGCAAACGATGATTGCGAACCGATCGAACGACGGCAAGCTAGAAAAACACTTTGGTCTGCTTACCTTTTATGCTTCGATGGGGCATGGAGTCGGCCCATTCATCGGGGGAATTTTGGCCGATGACGGCGGGCCACGAATCAATACCGAGGCGGCCATCACGTTTGCAGTTGCATTGATGATTTTGGCCATCTTCACGACTCTTCCGCTCTTTGGTGGCTTGATTAAAAAGGCAGAAAAAACTCAACACACTGGCAAGGTCACCGTTCGCCAAGTTATGGCTGTGCCTCAGTTCAAGTCGGCTATTTTCGTGGCTTCCGCGATAACGGCTGTGGTCGACGTGCTTCTCATCTTCCTACCGTTGCTCGGTCGCGAGCTTGGGTTTTCGACTACCGAAATCGGGGTGCTTTTGGCCGTTAGGGCGTTCTCATCGATGGCCGTTCGGGTTATTTTGCAATCACTCACTAAAGCCCTCGGAATGAAAAATCTGCTTCTCGGGGGCTCGCTCGTAACTATGCTTTCTTGTCTGGCATTGGTGCAATTTCAAGACTTCTGGGGCATCGCGGTGATCATGTTGATCAGTGGCTTCGCAATGGGAATAGGGCAGCCAGCAACAATGGCTTGGGTATCTCGAATCTCATCTAGCGACACCAAAGGCCTAGCAATTGCAATTCGATTGACTGCGAATCGTTTTGGGCAAGTTACTATGCCTGCAATGGCCGGGTTGGTTGCTGGAGCCGGGCTTAGCGGTGTCTTTGTGATGTTGGCAGCCCTGCAAGCCGTTTCGATCGCGGTAACAACCAGCGCGCTTAAAAAATCTGGGCCCGAGGGCGATTAAACTCGCAGCTATGCCCAAAGCCACAGCAATTGCCAAGAACACCGTATTCTTTGGCGACAACCTTGCTTCGTTGGCTGCGCTGCCCGACGAATCGGTTCAGCTCATTTACATCGATCCACCTTTCAACACCGGGCGCACTCAAAAGCGCGGCACGGCAACAACCAAACGGGTTACCGAGGGCGGCCGAGTTGGCTTTAAGGGCCACCAATATGAAACCGTGCGGCAAACCGTGCTTAGTTATGACGACGAGTTTGCCGACTATTGGGCATTCTTAGAGCCGCGACTCGAGCAGGCTTGGCGGTTGTTAAATCAAACCGGCACTCTCTATTTGCACCTCGACTATCGCGAATCGCACTATGCCAAGGTGCTTTTAGATGCGCTCTTTGGTCGCGATTGCTTTTTGAACGAAATCATTTGGGCCTACGACTATGGTGGCAAGAGCAAGAACCGATGGCCAGCCAAGCACGACACCATTTTGGTTTATGTCAAAGATCCCGCCAAATATTTCTTCAACTCAACCGAGGTAGATCGCGAGCCATACATGGCGCCTGGTTTGGTGACCCCCGAGAAGGTTGCGCTTGGCAAACTGCCAACCGATGTTTGGTGGCACACAATTGTTTCGCCAACCGGCAAAGAAAAAACCGGTTACCCAACTCAAAAACCGCTAGGCATTTTGCGCCGAATCATTCAGGCATCTTCTAGCGCCGGCGACACCGTGCTCGACTTTTTTGGTGGTTCTGGCACCACGGGGGCTGCCGCCGCCCAACTTGGCCGCCACTTTATTTTGTGCGATCAAAACCCAGAATCAATCGCGGTTATGAAACAGCGTTTTGCGAAGGCCGGTGTTGAGGTTTCTTTCGAAAACTCACCGCGCTCACCAAAACGAAAGTCATCGAAATCAAAATAGCCGTCACAGCCATCGCCATTCCATAGTTGGTTGAACCCGGCCTCGAAATCAGCGCATACAAAACCGTTGGCAAAGTGGCCTGATCGCCATAGGCAAGCAAGCTGGCGGCACCAAACTCGCCGATCGAAACCACCAGGGCATAGCCAATTGCAGTCACAATCACGGTTCGAATCATGCGCGATTCGATGTGCCACCAGGTTTGCCCGGCATTTGCTCCGGCAGTTGATGCCGCCTCGCGGTGGTCGTTGCCAATCGAAATCAGTGCCGGGTAAACAAGCCGAATCACCAGCGGCAAAGCCATCAGGGCCTGAACCAGCGGCACAATCAGCCAGCTTGACCTAAGTGGCAATGGGCCGCCGCCAAAGGTGATTAAGAAACCAAAGCCAAGAACCACCGATGAAATGCCCATGGGTAAAAGCAAACCGATGTCGAGAACCCGATTCACAAATTTTTGGGCAAAAACTCGTTTGCCCCTAATTGGCCGCGAAAGCAGGTAGGCCGAAAAGGTGCCCAGCGTGATCGAAATTGTGGTCGAGATGCTCACGTTGCGAAGCGTGTTTAGGGCCGCCTGCCCAACGCTGATGTTTAACAAATCGCGATCGCCGCGACCGGCCAGGTTCACAAAATTTGCTAACCCCAAACCGCCATCGGCATGCACAAAGGCTCGCACCAAAACAACAAGAATCGGCATCAGCGTCAGAAGCGCAATGGTCGTGAAGGTTACAGCCGTTGCCAGCCAATCGCGTTTGTCTAGCTGGGGGCGAGGGCCGCCTTCATCAACCTGTTCAATGCCGATGGCCCCCTTTGTGATACTTTCGCTAAAGGCAAAAGCCGCAATCGTGAGCAACGTTTGCAAAATAGCCAATGCGGCCGCCTTTGGCAGATCTAAAAACAGAGTTGCCGCCGAGGCAATTTCGGTTTCGACCGAATTCACCAAGCCACCGCCCAAAATCAAAATGATGCCGTAGCTGGTGGCACAAAACAAAAAGATCAATGCACCAGCCGAAACCACCGCGGTTTTTAGCTGGGGCAGCGTGATCGAAATCAGGGTTCGAAAACGGCCAGCGCCGGCCAGCTCGGCGGCCTCTTCGGTTTCGTTGTCGATGGTTGCCCAAACCCCACCGATGGTTCTAACCGCAATCGAATAGTTCACAAAAACGTGGGCCACAATAATTAACAGAATTGGCGGCAACCCTCGAAACGACGAGAAACTGATTGCCACCACAATGGTTGGCAAAACCAAGGGAACCGTGATGATTGCCCGCAACAGTTTTTGGCCGCTAAACCGTTTGCGATAAAGCACATATGCGCCCGGAATGCCAAGCACTATGCAAATAGCGGTAGACAGTGCGGCCTGCCAAAGCGTGAACCAAATAGCCGACGAAACTTGGGGTGCAACCAGGGTTTGCAACCAATCGCCGCTTAGCCCAACCCCGATGATCGACCCGAGTGGCCAATAGAACAGAACCGCTACAAAAAGTAGCGGCCCTGCCCAAAGCGCCAAGCGTTTCATGGTTACTAGTTTGCGCTAAATATTGCCGACCATTGTTCGAGCCAGGTCTTGCGGTTTGCGCTGATCGATAGCTCTTCGCCAACCGGCTTGGTTGCCGCTGGCGCCCACTTGGCCCAAGCCTCTGGCAATGCAACCGAGGTGTCTACCGGATACACATACATGGAATCTGGCAACGACTTTTGGAAGGTCTTTTCGGTTAGAAATTTCACCAGCTTTTCGGCGGCTGATTTGTTCTTGGCGTTCTTTAGAACTCCCGCATACTCGATCTGTCTGAAGCAACCGTCGTTGATCGATGCGGTTTGGCTAATGCCATCTTCGCGAACCTCGAATGCCGGTGATGAAGAGTAGCTGAGCACGATTGGGTAGGCGCCCTTGCCAGATGAGCCCGAAAAATCTGTGAAATAGGCGTCTTCCCAGCCGGCTGCCACCTTCACGCCGTTGTTCTTTAGGTCTTGCCAATACTGTTCAAAGCCGTTCTGGCCATAAACCGAAACCGTGGCTGCCAAAAATGCCAAGCCTGGCGAAGAGCTGGTGGGGTTGCTAACCACGGTTAGGCCCTTGTATGCCGGCTTAATTAGGTCGGCAATCGTTGTTGGTGCAGCCAGGGCCTTGGCAGCAAACCAATTTTTGTCATAGTTCAGGCACACGTCGCCAAAGTCGACAGCGGTTAGCTCACCATCGATGATCTGGTTGTCGAGGGCAACCCCGCCAAAGGTGTTGTCGATGCCAAAGAATGCATCGCCGATAGGGGCATCCTTGGTGAGCACCAACTTATTGGTCATGGCACCGGCATCGCCGGCTTTGATTTGTTTGATTGTGATGCCGGTTTCGGCCTTGAATGCCGCAATTACCTCGTCGGTGAAAACCGCCGAATCATGAGTGACAACGGTTACTTCGGTTGGTGTTGCATCGCCGGTTGAACATGCTGTTAGCGATGATGCCGCCATTAGCGCTGCGGCGGCGATTGTGATGATGCGTTTGATTTGCACTTTTCGTGCCCTCCTCAATAGATAGGGCACGGGTTAGAGGTCCTCCCTGCGCTGGCATTATCCAGATCAGGTTTGACGGTCGAAGACTACGGAGTCTTCCTCTCAGTCCGGTTCACCGAACTCCCGTGTAGTTCAACCATAAACGAAAACGCGGGTTAAATGACAGGTGGCCCCCGACTATGTCAGAGCCACCCACATTTGATTCAGGTTTAGTGCATTGCAGCTAATCTGGCCGCTTCTTCGTCGGCCTTTTCTTGCACAGCCGATTTGGTGCGAAGCGGTGGCGCCTTCAAGAAGAACGAAAGCGCAAACGCGATGGCCACAACCGCGGCTGCCGAACCGAATACCAAAACCGAAGAGTCGGCAAAGCCCATCAAGAATGGTCGCGCAAGGCGCGGGTCAAGTTGGCTCAAGAACGAAGAGTCGGTGCTTAGGCGGTCGGCAAAAGATCCCATGTTGCCCGACTTAAGCGCCTTCACAAATTCAAGGTTATTCGGGTCTGCCAACACCGCTGGGTCTTGTGAGGCCTCAGCAATTCCGGCCAGCACATCCTTGTTTTTGAATGCGTTGGCAATTGTGTCGGCAAGGCTGTTGAACAAAATCGAGATGAAAATTGCAACACCCATGGTGCCACCCATTTGCCTAAAGAAGGTTGCCGATGAAGTGGCAACACCGATCTCAGATGCCGGCACAGAGTTTTGGGCTGCCAAGGTTAGGGTTTGCATTAGCTGGCCAAGGCCAAGACCCATCATCACCATGCCAATCGAAACCTGCCAATATTCCATGTCGGCGTTGTAGCTGGTTAGGTATAGGTAGCCCAGCGCCAAAATGCCGCTGCCGGTGACCATAAAGATTTTGTACTTTCCGGTTTTGCTAGTTACCTGACCCGAAATAAGCGTGGCGGTCATCATGCCAGCAACCATCGGCAACATCATGAAGCCGGCCTCGGTTGGGGTTGCACCGGTCACAATCTGAAGCACCAGTGGCAGGGTCATCATGCCACCAAACATGCCAACACCAATGATGACACCGAGCACGGTTGACATCGAGAAGGTGCGCGATTTGAACAGGCTAAGCGGCAACAGCGCTTCGTGCTTGGCAGCGCGTTCGGCCAAGATGAAGGCCACGATGCCAACCACGCCAAGGGCGATCATGCCAATCGAAAGAGTGCTGCCCCAGCCCCAGTCGCGGCCGTTCTCGGCAACCAACAAAAGTGGAACAACGGCGATCACGATGGTGACAGCACCCCACCAGTCGATGCGGTGCTTTTTAGCGATGTGCGGAACGTGCAAAAACGAGACCACGAGGCTCAACGCGATAAGGCCGATCGGCAGGTTGATCAAGAACACCCAGCGCCAGCCGTCGATCCACAGAATTGCTGGAACCCCGGCGAACAAACCGCCAACCAATGGGCCAAGCACCGAAGAGCTGCCGAATACGGCTAAGAATGCGCCCTGGTATTTGGCGCGTTCGCGCGGCGGAACCATGTCGGCAAGAACAGTCATAGCCAGCGAGAACAAACCGCCGGCGCCGATTCCTTGAACCGCCCTAAACGCAGCCAACTGCATCATGTCGGCGGCGGTGCCACAGAGCAGCGAGCCAACGATGAACACGGTGATTGCAACGATGAACATACGGCGGCGCCCGAAGATGTCGCCGAGCTTGCCATAAATAGGTGTCGAAATAGTTGAGGTGATGAGGTAGGCGGTGGTTACCCAGGCCTGAAGCTCGAGACCTTTGAGGTCATCGGCGATGGTGCGCATTGCGGCGCCAACCACGCTTTGGTCGAGCGCCGATAAAAACATGCCAGCCATAAGACCAACAAGCACCAGTTTGATCTGGCGAGGGGTCATGATTCCGGTTTTAGCCGATTCGGCTGCCGCCGCTTTGCGTTCTGCACGTGCCAAGATAAGGCTCCGATTCTTTTAGGGTTGAACTATGTTCCAGCCTAAACGCGAATTAAGTTCTAGATGGCCTCTGCCGCTATCGGCGATTTCAATGGTTTGTGTTTTGGCAGCCATGGTTGGGCTAACTTCTAGCGTTGCGGCAAGTGCTTCAGATGATGTTCCGCCGGTCGAACCAACCCCTAGCCTGAGCGCCAGCCCTTCGCCGAGCGTGAGCCCGAGCCCGTCACCTAGCCTGAGCGCCAGCCCAACTCCGTCAGCAACACCAACCCCTCCGGTGGTCTGCGAATTTTGCTTCAACCCAAACCAGTTTTCACTCACCAGGGCTGCATCGCAGTGGGTGGTGGCCAACAAGCTTCGGCCGCTATCGCCTTTGGCATACAGGCCAGTTTTGGCATCAAAAATTAATCTGGCTGCAGTGGCCGCAAAGCCCTATGACCAAATGAAAGCCGCCATGAAAAAGGCTGGCGCTGGCACGCTAATTTTGAACAGTGGCTATCGCAGCTATCAAACCCAGGTGATCGTGCATGCCAATCAGGTTGCCCGATTGGGCTTAAAGGCAGGCGAGGCGCTGGCGGCGAGGCCCGGGCACTCTGAGCACCAAACCGGTTTGGCTGCCGATGTTTCGGCCTCGGGCCAAGGTTGCGTAATTCAGGTTTGCTTCGCCAAAACCAAGGCCGGCAAATGGCTGGCGGCAAACGCCTGGCAATACGGTTTTGTGCTTCGCTACCCCGATGGCCAAACCAAAATCACCGGCTATCAGTTTGAGCCGTGGCACTTTAGATATGTTGGTGTCGAGTTGGCAACCGAGATGAAGTCGCTAAACGTGACCGTTCTCGAAAAGTTTTTCAACTTGCCTGCAGCGCCGAATTACAAATACTGAAGGTTTAGCCAAGCACTCCATCGACCAATTTTTTGGCCTCGACCTGAACTTCGCGAAGGTGTTGTTCGCCTTTAAAGCTTTCGCCATAAATCTTGTAAACGTTCTCGGTTCCCGATGGGCGAGCCGCAAACCAGGCGTTTTCGGTTTCAACTTTTAGGCCGCCAAGGGCAGCGCCGTTGCCGGGGGCGTGGGTCAAAATGCCGGTGATTTTTTCGCCAGCCAACTCGGTTGCCGTTACATCGTTTGCCGAAAGCTTGCCAAGCTTTGCCTTTTGCTCGAGGGTGGCTGGGGCATCGATGCGCTCATATGCCGGATTGCCATATTTGGCAGTTAGATCGCCGTAGTGCTGGGTTGGGGTTTTGCCGGTTACGGCCGTAATTTCGGCTGCCAGCAAAGCAAGAATCAAGCCATCTTTATCGGTCGACCAAGCCTTGCCGTCGAGGCGCAAGAAAGAAGCGCCCGCAGATTCTTCGCCACCAAAACCAACCGAGCCATCAATTAGGCCGGGCACGAACCACTTAAAACCAACCGGCACCTCGATTAGCTTGCGGCCAAGGTTGGCAACCACTCGGTTGATGATCGAGCTCGACACCATGGTTTTGCCAACCGCGGCATCGCTTGCCCAACCTGGTCGGTGGCTAAACAAATAGTCGATGCCCACGGCCAAGAAGTGGTTTGGGTTCATCAGCCCGCCATCGCGAGTCACAATTCCGTGGCGGTCGGCATCGGCATCGTTGCCGGTCGAAATATCAAAGCGGGCGCGGTTCTCAATCAGCGATGCCATGGCGTGCGGGCTCGAGCAATCCATGCGAATCTTGCCATCCCAGTCGAGGTTCATAAAGCCGAACTGAAAATCAACGGTTGGGTTAACCACGGTCAGGTTTAGCGCATAGCGCTCGCCGATCGCACCCCAATAATCAACCGATGCTCCGCCCATTGGGTCGGCACCAATCGAAACACCTGAGTCGCGAATTGCATCGAGGTTTAAAACATCGGCCAACTGCGAAACGTAGTTGTCGCGAAAGTGAAACTTGGTTGGTGCTGCTGCCGCGCGCTTAACCTCGCGCAGGCCGCCCAAAATAATTTCGTTGGCCCTAGCGGCTATCCAGTTGGTGGCATCAGAATCGGCTGGGCCACCGTGAGGCGGGTTGTATTTGAAGCCGCCATCTGCTGGCGGGTTGTGGCTTGGGGTAATCACAAGGCCGTCGGCAAGTGTGCGATCGCCCGGGTGTTTGCCTTCGTTGTGGTTGATGATGGCCACCGAAACCGCCGGGGTTGGCACATAGCCACCTTCGGCATCAACCATGGTGATCACATCGTTGCCGGCCAAAACCTCGAGTGCGGTTTGTTCGGCTGGCCCCGAAAGCGCGTGGGTGTCTTTGCCAACATAAATTGGGCCGTGAATGTTTTCGCGCTGGCGATATTCAACGATCGCCTGTGTGATTGCCGCGATGTGGTCTTCGTTAAAACTGCCGTTCAGCGAAGAGCCTCGGTGGCCGCTAGTTCCGAAGGCTACTTTTTGTTCGGCGGTGGTCACATCCGGGTGAATTTCAAAATAGGCGTCGATCAGTTTATTGATGTCGACAAGGTCGATTTGTTGTGCCTTTTGGCCCGCGCGTTCACTCATCTTTCTATTTTCGCCTTAACCTTTATCTATGTCACCTGCATCTCATAACAGTTCTGCAAAAAAGACCTATTCGTTCCTAGGGCCGGTCGGCACTTTTACCGAACTCGCGCTTGCCCAGGTTGCCGAGGCCAAAGGGGCAATTTGGCATGCAGCTGCCAGCGTGCAAGATGTAATCGATGATGTGGTTGCGGGCCGAGCGGTTCGCGGTGTGATTCCGGTCGAAAACTCGGTTGAGGGTGGGGTTTCGGCAACTCTCGATGCGCTAGCGGCAACCGAAAACATCCGCATTTTCGGCGAATACCTGGTGCCGATCACCTTCGATTTGGTCGCTCCGGCCGGTGTTTCAATCAACGATGTTCAAACCATCGCAACGCATCCGGTGGCCTATGCCCAAACCAGCAAGTGGGTTGCCCAAAATATTGGCGCGCACGCATATTTGCCAACCCCTTCAACGGCCGCGGCAGCTGCCAGCCTGTTGGTTGAGGGTGGCTCGGTTGCCGATGCAGCCATTGCCGCCTCAACAATCACCAAGCACTACAAACTCAAAGTGCTCGCCAAAAACATTGGCGATAACAAGCACGCTCAAACCCGTTTTATTCAGATTGGTCTGGCCGGCTCTGTGGTTGCAAAATCGGGCAACCCGGCTGCCACCGGCCGCGACAAAACCTCGGTAATTGTTGAACTGCCTAGCGATCGCCCAGGTGCGCTGCTTGAGCTTCTTGAGCAATTTGCTACCCGCGGCGTCAACCTATCTCGCATCGAATCGCGACCAATTGGTGATCGCCTTGGCCGCTATCGGTTCAACATCGATGCCCAGGGTCACATAGCCGATGCCGCGGTGGCCGAGGCCCTCAAAGGCCTGCATCGATTTAGCCCAAATGTTTTGTTCTTGGGTTCATACCCTCGCGCCGACAAGCAAAAGTCGGTTCACGAGGGCAACAACTCGAACCCCGAGTTTGGCGCTGCCGAGGCCTGGTTCAAAAACCTATAGCCGTTGTGGCCAATTGGCGTTGCCAGCCAGTTAGCTGCGAATTGTCACGGCGCGCGGTTGCACTTCAAACTCAACCTCAAGCACCTTGCCCATTGGGTCGCCGTCGAGCTGAATATAAACCGGTTGCTCGGGCGTGATTCGAATCTTTTTGCCGCTCAGGTTTTCGAGGGTTTTCACGTTTGCGGTTGCATCCATCAGATGCCTAATTTGGCGGTTTTCGCGTGCCGATTGCAAAAAGGTCACCCGACCCCAAAAATCAATCCAATTCCAAAATCGGCGTGGGCCAACCGCGGCCACATCCAAGATGCCGTCATCAAGGCTGGCCGTTGGCATGAGGGTTATGTTGCCTGGCAACCAACCAACGTTGCCAACGATTATGGTTACAACCTTTAGCCTTCGCGCCTCGCGGCTGTCGACCGAGATCGACATGCGTTCGAAAATGGTTGGCAGTGCCTTAATGCCGCCATCGATGTAGGCAACCCAACCGAAGGCACGCTTTAGCTTGGGGTCTGTTTTTTGCATGATCTTGGCATCGAGGCCCATGCCAGCCATCACCGAAAAAATCTTTTCGGCGCGGCTGCCATCGTGGTAAATGATTTTTGCAAGACCAAGGTCGATAGGGTGGCGATTGCCGGTTAGTGCTCGCTTCACCGCGGTGCGAAGATCGTAGAGATCAATTTTTAGGTGGCGAGCCAACACATTGCCGGTGCCACTGGGAATGATGCCAAAGGTAACTAAATCGGCCAGGCCGGCTTGAACCACCGACTCAAAAACCTCGCGGGCAGTGCCATCGCCGCCGGCAATCAGCAGGTGCGTTGCCTTTTGTGCGATTGCACGCAAGGCTTGCTGGCCACCCGGTTCTTCGGCCGAGGTAGGCAGCCAAAGGGTTGGCTCAAAATCGTGGTTTACCGTGGCCAGATCGATTGCCGCAGCCAACTTTTTGCGGTCAACTCGCCCCGGGTAATAAATAACTGCCACGCGCTTGGCAACAGACCGTGTTGACCTTTTGCCTGCCCCAGTGTTCATGAGTTGAGCCTAGTTTGAATCGAGTGCTCAGGTAGGCTTAAGCCGTGATTGACAGCAACCTTCTTAGAGACAACCCAGATGCCATCAAGGCTTCGCAGCGCGCTCGCGGCAACGATGAGTCGACTGTTGATGATGCGGTTGAGGCCGACGCAACTTGGCGCAAGGCCTTGCAAACTTATGAGTCACTGCGTGCCGAGCAAAACGCCGCGGCCAAGCTGGTTGGCGGTGCTTCAAAAGAAGATCGCCCAGCGCTAATTGCCGCTGGCCAAGTGCTTGCCGAAAAGGTGAAGGCTGCGCTAAAGGTGGCCAACGCGGCCGAAGTTCGCGTTAACGAACTGATCTGGAAGATCGAAAACGTAGTCATCGAAGGAATTCCTTCGGGCGGCGAAGAGAACTTTAACGTTTTGCGCGAGGTTGGCACTAAAGCCAAGTTTGATTTTGAGCCACGCGATCACGTTGCTTTGGGCGAACTGCTCGACATCATCGACATCGAACGTGGTGTTAAGGTTTCGGGTTCACGCTTCTATTTCTTAAAGGGTTGGGGCGCACGCCTCGAGCTGGCTCTAATGAATCTGGCGCTCGATTTGGCCAGCAAGCACAATTTCACGGCATTGGTCACGCCAACCCTGGTTCGCCCCGAGGTAATGGCCGGCACCGGTTTCTTGGGTGAACACTCCGACGAAATCTATTACCTGCCTGCCGATGATCTTTATCTAACGGGCACCTCAGAGGTAGCGCTCGCCGGTTATCACAGCGACGAAATCATCGACCTCTCGAATGGCCCGCTGCGCTATGCCGGTTGGTCAACTTGCTATCGCCGCGAGGCCGGTTCGGCTGGCCGCGACACCCGTGGCATTTTGCGCGTGCACCAGTTCAACAAGCTCGAAATGTTTAGCTACATCAACCCGGCCGATGCCGAGGCCGAACACCTAAAACTTTTGGCACTCGAAGAAGACATGCTTCAGGCTTGCGGCCTTGCCTATCGTGTGATCGACACCGCGGCTGGCGATCTTGGTTCATCGGCGGCTCGCAAATATGACTCTGAGGCCTGGGTTCCATCGCAGCAGACTTATCGCGAGCTCACCAGTTCTTCGAACTGCACCACATATCAGGCTCGCCGCTTGAACGTGCGTTTCAGAGACGAAAACGGCAAAACTCAAACCGCGGCAACTTTGAACGGCACTTTGGCCACCACCAGATGGCTGGTTGCAATTCTCGAAACCCACCAGCAAGAAGACGGTTCGGTTTTGATTCCCGAGGCGCTTCGCCCATACCTTGGCGGCCAGCAGATCATTCACCCAAAGGCCGGCAAATAACCGCACATGAACTCTGTGCCAAATAAACCTGTTCAGGGCGATGATCGCTGGCTGATTGCCATCGACATTGATGGCACCCTGGTTCACGATGATGGCTATCTTTCGGCCAAGGTTGTCGACGAGGTTGAGCGGGTTCGCCAGCTTGGCCACGAGGTCATCATTGCCACCGGGCGAAGCGCGGCTAACGCAATTCCCATAGTGCGCGAGGTTGGCATTCGCCACGGTTTTAGCGTTTGTTCAAACGGTGCCGTCACCATCGAAATCGATCACGAGCACCCGCGTGGCTATAAGCCTCACGAGGTGATCACCTTCGACCCCCGCGATGTTCTTGGCCAACTGGTTAAGGCGCTGCCCGATGCGCATTTTGCAGTCGAAGACATCGATGGTTCTTACCGGTTTCACCGCGCCTTTCCTACCTATGCCCTCGGCGATCAAAACATCGAAACCCCGCTCGAAGAGCTTATGAACCAACCGGTTAGCCGCGTGGTTGTGCTTTCGCCAGAGCACGATGTTGAAGAGTTTTTGGGTCTCATTTCTAAGGTTGGCCTGCACTCGGTTTCTTATGCCATCGGCTACACGGCTTGGCTCGATATTTCGCCGCAAGGGGTTAGCAAGGCCTCGGCCCTCGAAAAGCAGCGGGTCGAGCTTGGCATTGCCGCCAATCAGGTCATTTCGATTGGTGATGGCCGCAACGATATTCAGATGTTTGAATGGGCTCGTGCCGGTGGCGGCCTTGCCTTTGCGATGGGTCAGGCACCCGATGAGGTGAAGGCTGCGGCAACTGCAATCACTGCCGCGGTCGACGAGGATGGCGTGGCACGCGTGCTTGCCGGCTTCGAAGGAATATTGTTCAGTCGACAAGCCTAGGTTTTTAGGATAAAGTTGGTCTCACGGAAGCGTGCCGGAGCGGCCGAACGGAACAGTCTTGAAAACTGTCGTAGTTAATAGCTACCGTGGGTTCAAATCCCACCGCTTCCTCCATTGTGATGAATCAAGACATGGTTCCCACCGAACCCCCAGCAGACCCTAAAAAGTCTGGTGGGGGTTTTGCATTTTCTTCCAATATTTTTTATCTGGCTCGATGAGATATTCACCCAAAATTT
>JAHEBZ010000003.1 GCA_024641985.1 Rhodoluna sp.
AAATTTTGGGTGAATATCTCATCGAGCCAGATAAAAAATATTGGAAGAAAATGCAAAACCCCCACCAGACTTTTTAGGGTCTGCTGGGGGTTCGGTGGGAACCATGTCTTGATTCATCACACTGGTGCGGAAGGTGGGACTTGAACCCACACGTCTCTCAACGCTAGAACCTAAATCTAGTGCGTCTGCCAATTTCGCCACTCCCGCGTGCCTGATTAGTTTACACAAAAAATCGGCCTGTGCATAACTTGGGCGCAGATCTTGCTGATTTGCCACCATTTCCTATGAGAGGTGGTGAACCGATGTCGACGATTCTCGATAATTTAGTTTCACGAACGCGTGCGGCAGTTGTGCACGGCGAAATAGCTGTTGACACAGCAATCAATTTTGCTGTCGACTCCGTGCTTGAAGTCGGTTCGATCAACTCAGCTCAAGAGCCGGCGCTGCGGTTCGAGATGAATCAGCAACTTTTTGGGTTTGGGCCGTTGCAACCACTCCTCGACGACCCCGAAATCGAAGAAATCTGGGTCAACTCTCCGACCCAAGTTTTTGTTGCCGTGGCTGGGCGTTCGCGCCAACTAGATTTGTCGATTGCACAGCACGAAATCGAATCAATCGTTGAGCGCATGTTGCGCCCTACTGGCCGCAGGCTCGATCGGTCATCGCCGTTTGTCGATGCATCGCTGCCCGATGGTTCGCGTTTGCATGTTGCCATCCCCGATATAACCAAAGGTCATTGGTCTATAAATGTGCGCAAATTCTCAAAGCAAATGCTTGGTCTGCACGATTTAGCCATGATGGGGTCGCTAACTTTTGACCAAGCCGATTTTCTAGCCAATCAAATGCGGCAAGGCAAAAACATCCTGGTGTCGGGTGCCACTCAAGCAGGCAAAACAACCCTGCTCGGCGCTCTACTTTCGGCTGTCGACCCAAATGAGCGAGTTATCAGTGTCGAAGAGACATTCGAGTTGCGATTGCCAATAAACGACTGGGTTGCACTTCAAACCAGGCAGGCATCGCTTGAAGGGGCCGGCGAGGTTAGCCTGCGGCGGTTAATTAAAGAATCGCTTCGAATGAGGCCAAGCCGAATCGTGGTCGGTGAGGTGCGCGAGGCCGAAAGCCTCGACCTCTTGATTGCGCTCAACTCGGGTTTGCCGGGGGCTTGCACCATTCACGCAAACTCTGCGCAAGATGCAATCGTAAAACTGTGCACATTGCCGCTTCTGGCAGGCGCAAACATCTCATCTGCTTTCGTAAACCCCACAGTTGGAGCTTGCATCGATTTGGTCGTTCATTGCGAGTTGGGTGAAAACGGAAAACGTGCGGTTGCCGAAATTGCCTCAGTTGAATTTAACAACGGCGTTTTAGAGGTGACCAGGCTATGAACTGGTTTCGATCGAACGTTGAAGGTGCAGGGCTTGCAAAGCATGGCGCCCAGGCTGTTCTTGTTGCAGCAATAATTGCGAGCATTCTTATCGGATCAGTGGCCGCCACGATCACCGGCGTTTATTCTCTCGGGGTTTGTCTGGCCATAGGCGCGTTCGGTTTTTGCCTCGAGTCTCTTTCGATGCGGGCCAAGGCGCGCAGGCGGTTAGTCTCGAGTGTTTGGCCTCAAGTGTTTGATTCGCTTCAGTCTGCCGCCTTCTCGGGTTTGCCAATTAGTGAGGCGTTCGCTGATTTGGCCGAAGCGGGGCCATCGGCGTTGCGTTCAAGTTTTAGTGGGGCGGTTGCAAGGCTCGAGTCTGGTTTGCAATTAGGTGAGGTGCTCGATTGGCTCAAGAGCGATGTGGGCGAGCGCCACGGCGATAAGTTATTTGAACTAATTCGCATTTCATCTCAGGCCGGCGGGCAGGCCTATCTGTCTTCGATTCGGGCCCAGGGTTTGCAAATTCGCAACGATTTGGCTTTGGTCGGCGAACTTGAAAGCAAACAGGGTTGGGTCACCGGCACTGCCAAGCTTGCCGTGGCCGCACCCTGGATCATTGTCGCCATGCTTTCGTCTCGCCCCGAAAACGTGATGGCATATAACCAATCGGGCGGCGTTTTGATTCTCTCGATAGGTTTGCTGGTTTGCGCCTTCGCCTACCGACTCATTCACATGTTTGGCGCCCTCCCTGAGCGCCCTCGGGTTTTCGCAAGCGCATGACGATCGCTTTCGGTGTGTTGCTTGCGCTCGGATTGCTGCTAATGCAACGGGCGCTAGCGCCTAAGCGTGCGCCTAACCTTCAGATGAGGGTGTCCCGCAATCTAGTATCCGAGTCTTCGGTGGTTGCCGCTCATCAAAGCTTTGGTGTCTGGATGCGCAGCAAATTTGTGTCCGATGGCACCAATCAAAAGGTGCTGCTCGAACTGCCAGACATCCTCGATCTGCTTTCAGTTTCTTTGGCTGCCGGTGAGAGCCTCTTCAATGCAATTCAAAGAGTGGCACCAAGCACGTCGGGATTAGTTGGTCGCCAATTGCAGCTGGCGTTGAGGGCGCTCGAACTTGGTTCTTCGCTCCAAACTGAAATAGGCCTCATTGCCGAAAGGATTCCGCAACGGCAACTTGTTGAGTTCTGTGCCAAAGTTTCGCTTTCGCTAAAACGCGGAACCCCTTTGGCTGATCTGCTGACCGAGCAGGCAACTAGTGCTCGCGCCGAAATTCACAACTTGCTGCTTAAGCAGGCTGGTAAGAATGAAACCAAAATGCTCATACCCCTCGTGTTTCTAATTCTTCCGGTCACAATTCTGTTTGCAATTTATCCGAGTCTTCAAATGCTGAACATCGGTTATCTCTAGCTCCAAACAAAAGAAAGAAGAATACGCATGAACAAAACGTTGAAAAAGTTGAGTGATGAATCTGGTGACGTTCCGGGGTGGGTGTTGATTACGCTCATGACAGCGGGCCTAGTGGTTTTGATGTGGGGCGTGGCTGGGCCGGCGCTCAAGGGAGTGTTCGATCAAGCAATGCACAAAGTTGTGTCTTTTTAAATCTATTCGTGCCGGTCAAACCGGGTCTGCGCCGATTGATTTCATTTTGACCGCGGTGCCCATGCTGGCTCTCACGATTTCGGTTATTGGCGTTGCACTCTTCGGCTTTTGCCGGAACGTTGCGATCGACGTGGCCATCGAATCTGCAAGATGGTCTGCGTTGGCTGATCAGCCAATTGCTGCTGGTTGCGAATTAGCAAAGCGCGAGCTTGCGGCAACCTTAGCTGCAAGCCTTCCCAGTCGAGTTTCTTGCGACGAAATGTTCACATCCAAGGGTCGAGTGATGGTTGTAGAAATCCTTATCGATTTTCCTAGTCTTGGCCTGCTCAGCGCTAAAGCGCCAATTAAGGCGGTGGGTCATGCATTTGCCGAGATTCAAGGATGATTCGGGTTCGGCTCCGCTCGAGTTCATCGGCTTCGGTTTGTTGCTTCAATTGCCAATGATTCCGTTAACTATGCAACTTGTTGCTGTTCAGTTAGAGCAACTGTCGGCCGAATCGATCGCCCGTAATGCTTTGCGCGCCTACAGCATCAGCGATGTGCCAATTGAATCTTCGATCGAGCTCATAGCCGCTGATTTTAATTTGCCTGATTCAACAAAGATTTCCCACGCGCTCATTACAGAGGGCAATTTGGTGTTTCTTCAGGTCACCGTGGGCCAGGCTATTGGAGCTGCTGTTTCGGTGGCGCCATGACCAGCGATCGAGGTTCGGTGGCGCCGTTGGCTATTGGCCTGTTGCTAATTTCGTTCGCAACTTTAGCCGTAACGGCTTCGGCTGGCTCGCTGTTTTTAGAGCATCGCCGGTTGCAAACGCTTGCCGAATCGGCAGCCGTGGTTAGCGCCTCCTCGGCGAGTTCGGTGCAGCAATTTCTTGTTCATCTGCCTTCGCGCTACAGCGCCAGTTTCAAAAATCTAGAAATTTCAAGTGAGCAAGTGCTAGACGGCTCGACGATCGAGGTTAGGTTATGTGCCGATTGGCAAAACCCGATTACTTCGCCATTCGCCCAAGCATCGGCTGTTATTTGCGCTGAGGCCAAGGCGCGGTCAGTGATCGATTAACGAATTCCAAATTTTGGCAGCCAACGCCAAAGCACCGCGGCTCCGCCAATTGCAACCGCACCAATAACCGTCATTGAGCCGGCAAGCCCGATTGCCACAGTTAGCCCCGCCAGCACCAAAGGAGTAGCGGCAACTCCCGAGTCGATTAGTAGGCGATATGCCGATAGAAAATCGCTTCGTTCATCGGGCGGTGCAAGGTCGGCGCCAATCACCAAGATCACTCCGCTGCCGATTCCATTAGCAAAGGCCATCAGAAGCGCGACTACGAGAAACGACGTCGAATCTAAAGCAAGCCCAACTAACATGTGGGTCACGCCCATTCCAATGAGTGTCGGAATCGCTGCCCATCGGCGGCCAAATCTATCCATCACCTGGCCAGAAGAGTAAAACAACGCGAAGTCGAGTGCCCCGGCGATGCCAACATACAAAGCCGCAAGAGCTGGGTCTAAGCCGATATACAGTGCCCAAAGTGGCAACCCAATGGTTCGCGAAGCGCGAATGACACCTAGGGTTGATGCTGCTAAGCCAACCGTTAGAAACTTGCGCCGTTCGTTTTTTACAACTGACCAAACAGCGCCCTGGGCGCGACGCGGTTTGCGGGTGACTTTCTCTGGCTTGGTGGCAATAAGCACGATGCCCGCGAGGCCACAAAAAACTACGGCAAGCCAATAAACGCTCATCACGCCAAATTGGGCAACCAAGGCGGCGCCAATAAGCGGGCCGATAAAAGCACCACCGCGATACATGCCGCCCAAAAGCGAGAGCGCTCGGGCTCGGTGGCTAAACGCCACTTTTTCAGCGATAAAGCTGTGGCGAGCCAAGGCAAATACCGAGACTGTCATTCCGATGATCAAAATGCCAAGGCCCAGCACAAAAATGTTTGTGGCAAATACAGAAAACAATATGCCGAGTGAGGCAACCATCGAAGCGCCAATCATGGCTCTGCGTTCGCCAAATCGGTCAACAATCAAACCAGCCGGAAGGTCGGCGAGCAGCGTGCCGAGCATTACTAGACCAGCAATAACGCCTGCTGTAGGAATATCGGCGCCCAGGCTTTCGGCGCTCGCCGGAATGATTGGAAGCAGGCCAGCCTCGCCTATCGAGAAGAGAAGTGAAGGCAGATAAACGGGAATGGCCATCTCTTTGATGCCGTATGCCTTGCCCTTATCGCTCACCTGACCATTATTGTTCATGCGTGGCGGTGGGCACGCCAAGCCCGTGCGAGGCTCGCCTAAACTAGTAACAAATGGCTGACCTAGATCTTTCCGCAGATATTCGCGCACTGCGCTCTACCTTTGCCGATATTCGCGATGTTGTGGATGAGCCAAAATTGCAGGACGAAATTGCGGTTTTAAAACTGCAATCAGAGGATCAGAATCTTTGGGATAACCCCGTTCATGCACAAAGCGTGACAAGCAAGCTATCGCGGGCGCAGGCCATGGTGGCCAAATTGGATTCGGTTCAATCGAGGCTTGACGATCTTGAAGTTCTTGTGGAAATGGCGAACGCCGAGGCCGACGCGGCTGTTCAAGGCGAAGCGAAAGCCGAGTTGGTTTTGTTGCAGGCGCTCGTTTCAGAACTAGAAGTTCAAACCCTTTTGAACGGCGAGTATGACTCTCGTGCGGCTGTGGTCACTATTCGGTCGGGTGCCGGAGGCGACGATGCCACCGACTTTGCCGAAATGCTAATGCGCATGTATTTAAGATATGCAGAAAAGCACAAAATGCCGGTGCAAGTGCTCGACACCTCTTTCGCCGAAGGTGCCGGTATCAAATCGGCAACCTTCGAAGTTGATGCGCCATTTGCGTTCGGAACTTTGAGTGTTGAAGCGGGAACTCACCGATTGGTGCGAATGAGCCCATTCAACGCTGCGGGTAAGCGCCAAACCAGTTTTGCCGCCGTCGAAATTGTGCCATTGGTTGAGCAAACCGAGGCGATAGACATTCCAGAAACTGACATCAGAATTGATGTTTTTCGATCTTCAGGCCCAGGTGGGCAAAGCGTAAACACCACCGACTCAGCGGTGCGCATAACTCACTTGCCAACCGGCACCGTGGTGAGTTGCCAAAACGAGAAGAGCCAGATTCAAAACAAAGCCGCAGCCATGCGCGTTCTTCAGTCGCGCCTTTTAGAGGTGCGCCGGCGAGAAGAAGAAGCCACCAAAAAACAAATCGCTGGTGATGTAAAGGCAAGCTGGGGTGAGCAAATGCGCTCGTATGTGCTCGCCCCTTACCAGATGGTCAAAGACTTGCGCACCGACTTCGAGGTCAACAACCCATCCGCTGTTTTCGATGGCGATTTGGATGGCTTTATTGCCGCGGGTATTCGTTGGCGCAAGCAGACACAGCTTGGCTCTTAAGGTTGCTTCGGCAACGGTCAATCTAGGCTGTAAACACCATGATTAGTATCGCCAACGTGACCAAGCAATACAAAGGTTCGGCTAAGCCGGCCCTCGATAACGTGTCTCTTGAAATCGAAAAAGGCGAGTTCGTCTTTCTTGTCGGGGCCTCGGGTTCTGGCAAATCTAGTTTGATGCGGCTAATGCTTCGCGAAGATGTGCCAACCAAAGGTGCGGTTCACGTTCTCGGCGAGAACCTGATTGGCATCCCTAGCCGCCGCGTGCCATATTTTCGGCGCAAGTTGGGCGTGGTGTTTCAAGATTTTCGCTTGCTAACTAACAAAACCGTGGCTCAAAACGTGGCCTTCAGCCTTGAAGTAATTGGCAAATCGCAAGGTTTCATTCAGCAAGCAGTGCCAGATGTTTTGCGTTTGGTTGGGTTGGAAGGCAAAGAAAACCGCTTGCCAACTGAGTTGTCGGGTGGCGAGCAGCAGCGCGTTGCGCTTGCCAGAGCTATCGTAAATAAGCCCTCAATTCTGCTTGCCGATGAGCCAACCGGAAACCTCGACCCAACAACCTCGCAAGAGATCATGGCCCTAATCGAACGCATTAACTTGTCGGGCACAACGGTGATTATGGCGACCCACGATCGCAACATCGTTGATCGCTTGCAAAAGCGAGTCGTCGAGCTAAATGGCGGTGTGATTATTCGAGACCAGTTGGGTGCTGGTTATCAAAAGTCGCAAACCGGGGCCAACCCAATTATCGAGGGTGGTTTTTTTAACTAATGCGCGCAGGGTTTATCTTCAAAGAAATCATCCAGGGGCTAAAGCGAAACGCTTCGATGGTTGTCTCGGTGGTTTTGGTAACTTTTATTTCGCTAACTTTTGTTGGCACTGCTTCGTTGTTGCAGCTGCAAATTGGGCAGATGAAAAACTATTGGTATGACCGCGCTCAGGTGGCGGTATACATGTGCACCGATGTTTCGCCAAGCGACACTTGCCCTCAGGGTGGGGCCTCTGCTGATTTAATTGCCGCGGTAGAGCAACGCTTAGGGTCTCCGACGCTGCAGCCTTACATCGAAAAGTTCTATTTCGAAAACCACGATCAGGCTTATAAAACCTTCCAAGATCAGTTCGAAGGCAATGCTGTTGCCAAGTATGTGACCCCAGAGCAGCTCAACGAAACCTTTTGGATCAACCTAAAAGATGCCACCAAGAGCCAAATCATTACCGAAAGTTTTAGCGGAGTGGCCGGCGTTGAAGAAGTTCGCGACCAGCGCACCTATCTAGATCAAATTTTTAGCATCCTTAACGCCGCCTCGATTGCGGCCATTGCGATTGCCTCTCTGATGCTGGTTTCTGCCGCACTACTCATTTCGACCACAATTCGCCTTAGCGCCTTTAGCCGCCGCCGAGAGCTTGGCATCATGCGTCTGGTCGGTGCTTCGAACTTCTACATCCAGCTGCCCTTCATCCTTGAAGGTGTTGTTGCAGCAACTATCGGCTCGGTTTTGGCTGGTGGGGCAGTGGTGGCTATTGTGCAGTTCTTTGTTCAGGGTTATCTTGCACAACAGTTGCCGTTCACAAGCTTCGTTGGCTTAGCCGATGGCCTATTGGTGGTGCCAATATTGATTGGCGCCGGCATGCTCTTGGCTGCGGCTGCTTCGGGCTTGGCCATTCGTCGTTACCTAAAGATTTAGTGAGTTTGTCGGCTTCGATTGTTAGACTTGCGTGCTGCTCAACGATTTGTTGAGCCTTCACAATCAGGAGTAAATCGTGCCTAGAGAGCGCGGCCAAAAAGTAGTGGCCAGCAATCGCAAAGCGCGCCACGACTACCAAATCCTCGATGTTTATGAGGCGGGCTTGGTTTTAACCGGTCCCGAGGTCAAGTCGTTGCGTGCAGGTCGAGCCTCGCTAATTGATGGTTTTGGCAGCATCGAGGGCGGCGAGGCCTGGCTCGAAAACGTGCATATTCCTGAATACACGCAGGCAACCTGGAACAACCACCCTTCGCGCAGGCGCCGCAAAATGTTGTTGCACGGCCACGAAATTTACAAGCTCATGGGCAAGATCAAAGAGTCTGGCCTAACTCTGGTTCCGCTTTCTATCTATTTCAAAGACGGCCGAGCCAAAGTTGAAATCGCACTTGCTCGAGGCAAGCGCGAATATGACAAGCGGCAAACTCTGAAAGAAGCCCAAGACAAACGCGAAACCGCTCGAGCAATCTCAACCAAGGGCAAAGACTGGTAGCGCTTCGATTCACAGGCTTTCCACAGCCTAATGTCGGGGGATGCCTCTATAGTTGAACTAACTCCACGAGGCCATGTCCCAAACGTTTAGGTTAGGTCTCGAGGGTTTGATGGTAACTAAATATGGGGATGATCGGTTTCGACAGTGCATGTGTAACTGGATGAAGCGGGTCGAGAATGTAGCGTCAACTCGTAAATGTCCGCTGCAAACTATAAGTGCTAAATCATCACGCACTGACTTCGCCCTAGCTGCTTAATAGCCCCTAGCCCCGAAGTCCGTTAGATCAGGTTTGATTTCGTCCTGAACCCTAGCGTCATTTAGAAATCTCGCTGTGTAGTTGTGCCTTAGGGCTACACGGGACTTTAACTTTGGCTGGGCCCGTCGGTTATGTCGCTTCAAGCTAGCACCGGGGCCAAGCAGAACCTTATTGAAGCTACACCCGTAGAAGAGCTAGAAACTCTGTATTGGACGGGGGTTCAATTCCCCCCATCTCCACTCAGGGCGGTGCCGCAAGGCACAAGCCAACGAGTCATCCCATAACAACTAGCCCACCAGCAATGGTGGGTTTTTTGTTTAATCGGCCGAGTTTTGTTGTGGCTGTTATCGTTATGGAAAGGAGCTGATTATGACTTTCATCGAAGCAATCAAGAGCTATTTCAAGAACTATGCAACATTCAAAGGCCGTGCCCGCCGCAGTGAGTTTTGGTTTACCGTTCTGTTCACGTTCCTAGTTAGTGCCGCTCTGTCGATCGTGTTTACGGGCCCAGTAGAGATGGTTTGGGGCAACGCGGTTGAGCAGAGCTCTGCCGCCGAAAACCTTTGGTCACTTGCAACCATCGTTCCTTCGCTCGCGGTCACGTGGCGCCGCCTGCACGATGTTGGCCGTTCAGGCAAATATTTCTTCTTCGTGTTGATTCCTATCGCCGGCATAATCATGTTGATTATCGAGCTCACCAAAGACAGCCAAGCAACCGCAAACGCTTATGGTGAGCCGGTTAAGCCCACGGTCGCCTAGATGCTTAAATAGGGCAATATTGCTTTATGACTTCAAACCCATCGATTGCCGAGTGGCTCGTTACTTATGGCAACCTAGCCTTTGAAATCGTCGGCACTCTGGCCTTTGCTCTCTCGGGTCTAATCGAGGCAGCGCGCAAAAAGCTCGACCTAGTTGGCATGGCAATAGTTACAGCGTTGGCGGCCTTTGGTGGCGGAACCCTGCGCGACATCTTGCTCGACCGCAGACCGTTCTTTTGGGTAGAAAACGCGGTGTGGATTTGGGTAATTTTGGCTCTCTGCGCGCTTGCGCTGGTTTTTCTGAGGTCTCGACACATCGAACTGACCGAGAAATCTATGCAATGGCCCGACGCTTTTGGCCTGGGTATTTTTGCTGCGAGCGGCACGCAAATTGCGCTAATCGCGGGGGTAGAACCAATCATTGCGGTGATTATGGGCGTAATCACACCTGTTTTTGGAGGCGTGCTGCGTGACGTTGTGGTCAATGAAATACCGCGAGCATTCAACGATCACCAGCCTTATGCTGTGATTGCCTTTGCCGGTGGTTGGTTGGTTGTGTTGCTGAACGCATTAAACCTAGGGGCGTTCTGGGCAGTCAGCATCTCGGCTTTAGCAATGGTTGCGCTAAGAATTGCCGCAATCGTGCTTGGCTGGCGTTTGCCAACCTGGCGAGTTTAGTGGTGTAAGTTTGCGCTCGAGGTCTCGGTGCATGGCGCCAACTGCGCCACTCGTTGAGGTGTAACGCCCAATAGCACGGCAATATCGCGCATGGTCAGCCCCTCGTCGCGCATGCGCCCCACAACGTTTCGAATCTCGGCCGAACCTTCTTCTTGAAGCCGAGCGGCCTCGCGCATTTTTTCTTGCGCGGCTTCTAGGTCGCAAATGATTCCAGGCATAATTGCCTCTACCTTGATGACAATGTCGCACTTTGATTCGCCGGTAGCCGCCTGAGCTAGAAGTTTTATTTGCTCGGTGGCTTTGTCGAGCCGTTTGGCAGTCGTCTGAAAATTATTTAGCGAGGGGACAGCAACAAGCCAGCCATTTGCTGACCTTTCAAAGCGCGCCTTGATTTCCATCGATGCCCCTTCGTAGAGTTTTAGTAAAGCCCTACTTGACTTATTTAGTCAACCCGTGCTTTACTTATCAACTGTAAACGCGAAAACGCGTAATAACAACTACTTAAATCTAAGGACACACGTGAACATCGTTATCGCCATTGCGGCTATTCTCATCTCTGCGTTTGTAGGCTTCGGCTTCTTTAAGGCCGGCAGCTTCAAGGCAAAATCATCTGAGGCAGTTTTGTTGAGCGCCGGTTTCGGCTGGGTCGAGAAGGCTGGCATGCCGCTAGTTCGCGTTATTGCCTGGCTTGAGCTTTTGGGCGCCGTCGGCATTGTTGTAGCTCCGCTTGCAGCCATCTTCTTGCCTGGTTTCGAATGGGCCTTGGTTTGGGGCATCGCGGCTGCGGCAGGTTTGGCGCTAACCATGGTTGTGGCGTTCGTTATGCACGCAGTGCGCGGCGAGGCAAAATACACCTGGAAGAGCAACCTTCAGCTTTTCGCTGCGGCAGTTGCTGCTGGCCTACTTCAAGCCGTAATTTCATTGCCTGTTTTCTAAGCTTCCAACTTTTCGATTCCGGCTCTGCTTGCTGCCCGTCTTAGGGTGGCTAGCAGGGCCGGTGCCGTTAATGTAACTAATGCAGTGGTGGTTATGGCCCGCCCCAGATCCCAGAGCAACCCTCCGGTTAGCACCTCGTATGCGATAAACCGGTTCAGATTCTCGAAGATCGGCGCACCGGGCAAGTA
Organism: Rhodoluna sp.; assembly: GCA_024641985.1. GTDB lineage: Bacteria > Actinomycetota > Actinomycetes > Actinomycetales > Microbacteriaceae > Rhodoluna. Next base: position 11,437 of record JAHEBZ010000003.1, read on the forward strand.
GCTAATTGACGAACCGGTGCCGGCCAAAAAGGGCCAATTCCATAGAGTCATTAGAGCCCCATATGCGAACGCCGAGACAACTCCATAGCCGCTAAGCAGTATTATTTCGCGGCGCCTAATTTGAGTTCGACCGCTGGCTCGAATTTTTGGCAACGCTCCGGCCCCTAAACCAACAAGGCCAGCGGCCATCATTTGAAATGGCAACCATGGCCCAATGCCACCGGTCAGAAGCGCAGAAACAAGCAATGAGGTGCTTCCAAGAATGAAACCAAATCCACTTCCAAACACATACGCGCCGATCACGATGATGAAGAAGGCGGTCTCAATGCCCGCTGTTCCGGCTCCGAGCAATCGCACAACAGCATTGAGCGCGGTCAATACGCCAAGCAATGCAAGTTGCTTCGCACCGATGCCTCCGGTTGCAAATTCTGCCAACACCATCAAAAGAATGAGTGGCATGAGCCCGATGAAAACTGTCTGTGCCAAATTTGCTTCATTTGGCGTTGGGGTTTGAATTAAGAGCGGCCAGGTAAACATCAACAGCGATGCGAGGCCGGCAAAAGTGATGGTTATGCGCGAAAGCCAAGATTTTGTCACTGAATCACTCCATCAATCAGGTGCAATTCTGTGTCGGCAACCTGCGCGCTGAATTCAGAATCGTGGGTAGCAATAAGAATTGCTTTGCCCTGGCTCTTGAGCGATTTCAACTGTTCTGCAAGATGCCGTTTTGCCACGTAATCGAGGCCCCTCGTGGGTTCATCAAGCAAGAGCAGGTTTGCGCCCTTCACTAGTTGTAACGCTAAAACTAGAGCGAGTTGCTGCCCAGATGATAAATCGCGTGGATGCAAAGCCGGATTCACCTTTCCGGCTAGTTGGGCGAAAATGGTGGCGGTTGAATTTGGAGTGACCCCGGCAAATCGATCAGATTCGGCGAGCTCTTCACTGAGGCTGTTCAAGAACAAAAGGTCGGCAGCCCGTTGCGGAACCATGGTGATTGCCCTGAGGCGTTCGCGAGGTTTGAGATCTCGCGGGTCGCCAAAACCGGCAACCGAGACAGTGCCCGTTGAAACAGCTTTTGAACCATTGCCGGTGCCTTGGATTGCCCATAGCAGAGTGGTTTTACCCGAACCGTTTGCTCCATGAAGTGCAACAATTTGCCCAGGTTTGATATTCAAGGTGGCACTCGATACAGCAACCTGGTCGGCATATTTAACGGTTAGCTCGCTGGTTGTGAGAGCCCATTCAACACTTGGTGGCGATAGGGGTTCGCCGACATCAGCTCCAGCAATCGCGGGTTGCCTCAGGTCATCTTCGAAGCTCCAATGGGTGTAGCCCTTGGCCACTGTTCCATCGTTATTCACAACTACCACCGAGTCGACCTTGTCGATGATGTTATGAAACCGATGTTCGGCCACCAAAATTGTGACGCCATGCTCTTTGGCAAGGGCCTTCAAAAGATCTACGGTTTCGGCCGCCGAATCCAAGTCGAGTGCCGATGTTGGTTCGTCTAGCAAAAGCACTCTTTGCCCAGCCGCAAGAGCCGCGCCAATCGCCACTCGTTGCTGCTGGCCTCCAGATAGAAAACTCAGCGGGCGATCGAGTAGGTCTTGCAAACCAAGCATTTTTGAAACCCTGGCTAGCTCGGCGCTCATTCGGTCTCGCGCAAAGCCAAGCTGTTCAAGGCCATACACAAGTTCATCCTCAACCGTGTCGGCCACAAACCAGCCTTCGGGCTGCTGGTTCACATAGCCAACCAACTCTGCAAGCTCGTGAGGCAATCGGCCGGTCACGTCTTGGTTGTCGATTGTGATTCTGCCTCGAAGATTGCCGCCGGTGAAGTGAGGTGCCAAGCCGTTTATTGCTTTCAGCAAAGTTGATTTGCCACTGCCCGTGGGCCCGCACACCAGCACAAATTCGCCGGCGGCAAACTCAAGGTTTACTCGGGTTAGCTGTGGCGATTCGGCTCCGTCGTAGCTAAATGTGAGGTCTTTGATCGAAATCACGTTTGCCACCCCAGCAAGCTGGCCGTCACTGCCGCGATTGCAGCTGTTGCCACAACATAATCTTGCAAAAGCCAAGTTTCCTTTTTATGCCTCGTGCGAATGCTGTTTTTCGAAGTTGTTCGCACGGTGAGCAAAATGCCCAGAAAGCCGGCGGCTAGCAGTAAGAGCGCAATTAATTGGGAACCAGTTGCGACGAGTAAGAGGAATACACCCACCGAAGTGAGAACTACCGAGCAGAGTGAAATCAACCGCAAAGAAATAATTTGTTTCTTGGTTAAGAATCCTCGTCGGCCAAAACCGCGCGAATCCATGCTTGCGGCGAGCGATAGGGATGAATCAATCGTGTCTTCGAGAACTGGAACAATAGTGCCAGCGAGTGCGCCAAGACCTTTGCTTCGGCCACGCAGTGAACTTGCTCGTCGCACCCGCTGAAGGCTTTCAATAAGTTGTGGCGCCAGGTTGATGGCCACCGAAATGGCTGTGGCTATTTCGTATAGAGCCGCCGGCGTTGATTTTAAGAGTTTGCGAGGATTCGCCAGCGTATTGGCAAGCCCGATGCTGATGATGATGGCCGCGAGACGCAAGCCATCAGAGGTTGCCGAAACCAGGCTTGAACTCGATAAATTGCCAAGCAAAGTTATGTTGCCACCGAAGCCCAGATTTAGTGAAAGCTGGGGCAGGCTCAGAGCAATTGGGCTTGAGTCGTCTGGCAAATTGAAGACAATTCTAAAAATAACCCTGACCGCCACTACAAACGAGGCCAGCGCCAAGTAGAACTTGAGCGACTGTGACCAGGGCGCATATTCGCGCGCCAATAAAATAATGGTCACCAAAATAGCGATTTGAACTAAAAGCATTACTGGGTTGATATTGAGCCCAGCGACGATTGCAGACGCTATTCCGAGCAGCCACCAAGATGCGGGTTGAACCCGCGAAGCTTTAAGGCTGAACTGGGTCATGGTTTAGTTGCATCCCCGTGGCGTGGGGTCGAAGCTCGGCAGGGTAGCGCTTGCCGATTCACCAGGGGCAATCCACACCCAAGCTTCATATCCGCCACAAACCGGCGTGTGGGTCGCGGCGCCAACGCCGCTCATAAACCAGCCGTCACCTATGTCGGGGTTAGTCACATAATAGGCCCAGCTACCTTCGCTAAAGGTTGGCACATCCGCGCAATCCTGGTCGGTAGTCGATGGCCAGTCGTTCAGGCGGCAAACGAATCCCGTTGGATAGTTTTGGGTGCCTTCAACTTCAATGCCCACTGCCTTGAAGATATCCCAGCTGGTAGAGCCGACGGGCAGCTCAAAGTCAACGGTCTCGACGGGTTTTACTGCCGACATGCCGTAGTCGATCACCAATGTGCCCGAAAGTTTTTCAAAAGCAACGCCGGGTTTTTCTTGCCCCGAACCTGCGAAGAGGGCAGACCAAAGCCCGCCGATGGCCACGAGGGCTATCAGCGCGATCAACACTCTTCGCAGATTCAGTTGCATGATTACTTCTTTAGAAGGTCTAGATAGCTGAGGCCAATCATGGGAACGATTGACTGTGAGGTTGCCATGGCGTCACCTTTGCCAGCCGACCATGCGCTAGCCACACCGCCATCAGCGGCGATTTTGGTTTTCAACCAAGTGCCGATGGCCGCAATGTTTTGCCCCGCGGCTTTTAAGCCCATAGCTGCATACGCGGTTCCGTTTACGTCAAATGCGCCCCAAGATTCCCAGTGGGGTCCTTGTGCATCTGTGATCTTCTGAGCGTTCAACCAAGCAACGGCCTTTGTAGTTGTGACCTTGTTTGCGGCTGCAAGGCGCGCTCCGCCCAAGCCCTTGAGCGAGGCTAAGGCCTGCAATGCGATGCCAGTTGAGTCAACCGAGCTGTTGGTTGAATCTGCAGTTTGGTCATAACCGAATCCGCCATCCGTTTTGGCCAAGGCAATCAACTTTGCTTCAACTTTGGTTGCCAAAGCTGTTTGACCTAAAGATTGCAGCCCAAGCACCACCCACGCATAGTCAAAGGTGTTTCCGGTTGAGCCCGCGATGGTGCCATCGGTGGCGATTGTCTTTTTCAAGGCGGCAAGCACTTTGTTCGAGTTAGGCGCTACCGGTGCCTTTAGCGCTTTGGCTGTAAACAAGAACTTTCCGGCGAGGCCAGGCAACAGAGTTTTGTCAGAAGGCGAGGCAAGGTAGTCGAGCCCCGATGCAACTCGCGTGTTCAAGACAAAGTTGACGGCAGCGTTCTGGCTGGCCAGGCTTCGGCCAGCAGCTTTGCGCTGCAGCATAGATTCAAGCGTGATGCCGAAATCAAATTTGCCTGGTGTAAAACCTTCAACAGCTTTGCCCTCAACAAATTTGCTAGTCAAAAAGTTGCTGGCTGCGTTGGTGGTTGCATCGGCTGCTTGGGCTGGTGCAGCAACGGCGATTGTGGATGTGATGATGCTAAGGATTGCTGTAATTTTGAGCAACCCAGATTTTGGTCCAAACATTTTGGAGCCTTTCGCAATTTGCGATCTGAGTGCGAAGGCGAGTGGCTTTTGCCATTCGACCCCGACCGTAGACCTCGACGGTAAATAGGAGTCATTCGCTTTTATCGCAGGCATTCCGACTTTTGAAAGTGACATTCAATTTACGGTTGCGGGTCAGTGCCAGATTTTCACTGGCTTTCCCTGTGAGTAAGCAAAATCTGAAACCATTTCTGGCTTCACATCAAATGTATCAGTTGACGAAGCGTGTGAGCAGAAACCTTCGCTGAATCCAGCGCATATGTTTCCGACGAGTAACGTTTCATCACATTTATGCAAAAAAGAAGTTTGTTCTAGAAATTCGTCATAGGCTTTTGATACCCAGGGCAATGTCGCCGATGATGTTGCCTACTCAACAAGGAGAAACTGTATGAAACTGACTCGTATTTCACGAGCTGCGATTGCGATCTCGGCCGTTGCAGGTCTAGCTACCGTTGGCGTTGTTGCGCCTTCGCAAGCAGCTACCCGCACCACCGTAGTTATCGTTGAGAGCAACGCTTTGACCTCACTTAACCCGAGCACCCCAGACACCAACCTCACAATCAACAACGACGTTGCATACATGACTGGCAACGGTTTCAACTACTACAACGCATCAGCGAACCTAGTTAAGAACACCGTTTTCGGCTCTTACAAGATTGTCAAGAGCTCTGCCAAAGACTTCCGCGTTCAGTACACGGTTGCAAAGGGCAAGGTTTGGTCAGACGGCACCCCAATCACCGGTGTAGACCTCTTGCTTAGCCACGTGCTTTCAAGCTCGGCTTACTCAAAGAAGGCCGGCCTTGGCGACCCTGCAGACACCTCAAAGGCCCCTGCTTTCAACTCTCTTGGCTATGGTGGCGTCTACGACACCCACATCGTTGGCCTACCAGAGCTTTCAGCCGACAAGCAGTCAGTAACCGTGCGTTACGACAGCTTCCAGCCTGACTGGGAGATCACTGGCCCTGGGCCATCACCGGTTCACGCACTTGTTGCGATGGCTAACGGCAAGACCAAGCTAGGCACCGCGGCAGAAAACCTTGCAGCCAAGGCCGCTTACCTTGCAGCTTTCAAGTCATACAACTCAACCTTGCTAAACAAAATCGCCAAGGTATGGAGCAACAGCTACAACATCAAGACTGTTAACTCGTCAACCAACCCATTGCTTCTTGTTGGTAACGGCGCATACAAGATTGCTTCTGCTGTTGCCGACCAGAGCGTTACCTTGACCTTGAACCCTAAGTACAACTCGGGCCCAAAGACCAGCGGCATCAAAACCGTTGTTCTCAAGATGATCGCCGATGGAACTGCTGCTTCTCAGGCGCTTGCCAACAAAGAAATCGACATCTACCAGGGTCAGCCAACCGCTGACGCTGTTGCTCAGCTAAAGGCAATCTCGGGCGTCACCGTTATCGGTGGAACCAACTCTTGCTTCGAGCACGTTGACCTTCGCCTCGGTTCAATCAACGACACCGACTACACCGGCCCATTTGCTGCCAGCAACAACGCTGCAAAGAACGCCAAGGCAAAAGACCTACGCACCGCGTTCCTTCTTGCCTACCCACGTCAAGAAATCGTTGACAAGCTGATCAAGCCAATCAACTCGAAGGCTGTTGTAGTTAACTCGTCATTCACCCTTCCAGGCCAGACCGGTTACTCAACAATCGTCAAGAGCTCAGGCGTTAGCAAGTTCACCGCTGGTGACCAGGCAAGCCGCACCGCAGCAGCGCTAAAGCTAGTGCAAAAGCACTACCCAACCGCAGCTGCCGGCAGCAACGCCGTTACCATCACCCTTCTATGGGGTCAGCCAAGCAACACTCGTCGTGCAGCCGAGGCTGCCCTCGTAAAGGCTGAACTCGCAAAGGCGGGCTTCAACGTAATCAACACCGGCACCTCAGGTTGGGGTGGCCAGCTTGACAACAACAGCTTCGATGCAGCTTTCTTTGCATGGTGCCCAACGTCAACCAGCCAGACCGGCACCAACGCTAACTTCTTGTCAGACGGCGGAAACAACTTCATCGGCTACAACAACGCCAAGATGGATGACGTTCTGCGCTCACTAGAGGCCAAGCTAACCCCAGCTCAGATCACCGCAAAGTACCTTGCAGCAGATTCACTTCTAATCTCTGATGCAGTTACCTTGCCGATCTTCCAGCACCCAGCAGCAACAGCTGTCAACTCGGCATTGAAGAATGTCAAGCCAGCTCCTCTATCACCTACCTTGGTGTGGAACTTCTGGGAGTGGAAGTACTAGAACTTAGGTTCTAGTTGATCCTCAACTGAACGAAAAAAGGCACTCAGAGAAATCTGGGTGCCTTTTTCGGGTGGAGGATCATTAATTAAATCTTCTGGTTTAGGCTGATTACGAATTCCTTTGGGAATGCCCTAAACACAATGTTGTGAACGAAAGGGATCATTTTGATCGCCTACATCTTGCGCCGACTATCGGCCCTGGTTGTCATCCTGTTTGGCTCAAGCTTCATCATCTATAACTTGAGTGCAATCTCTGGCGACCCCCTCGAAGCGCTACGAATTAGCCAAGACCCAAATGCTGCTCAGCAGATCATTACTCTTACGCGCGACTTGCAGCTTGATGTTCCTCCACCCCTGCGCTACTTCTTGTGGCTAAAAGGCGTGCTGGGGGCATTTGTTGGCCAAGTTGACTTCGGCATGACTCGCGATGCTCAGTCGGTTACCGATGCAGTGGCTGCTGCAATTCCAACCACCATTCGCCTGGTGGTTGGCGCCACCGTTATTGCTATCATCCTCGGCATCACCATCGGCATTGTCACAGCACTTCGCCAATACAGTCGTTTTGACTACGCGATGACCTTTTTCGCATTCCTTCTCTTCTCACTTCCAATTTTTTGGTTCGCAGTGTTGCTCAAGCAATACCTTGCCATCGGTTTCAATAATTTCTTGACCGATCCGCAAGTCAGCGCACCCTGGATCATCGGGCTGTCGCTTTTTAGCGGTCTATTCTGGGCCTCCGTTATCGGTGGCGACCGACGCAAGGTGTTCACTATTTTTGGCATAGCGGCGGTGGGTTCTGCTGCAGTAATCATGTTGCTCGGCTCACTCGACTGGTTCCGCAACCCCGGCCTCGGCCCGATTGTGATTTTTGGAGCCAGCGTTGGAATTGCATTTGCGGTTACGCAGCTTTCGACCGGCCTCGCGGTTAGAGCGGCACTGAAGTCGGCGCTTGCCATGGCCGTTTTTGGTTTGGTCGCTTATTACCCGGCTCAGTGGGTAATGGAGCAAGAAAATCATCTGCTGAATTTTGTTCTAATGGCTACCGTCACAGTTGCTGTTGCAATTTTGACTAGCCGCTTTTTTGCCAAAGAGGATCGCGGATCGGTCACCCGAACAGCAATCATCACCGCAGCTTTCGTTGCAATCTTGATCATCATCGACAAGTTCATGCAGACCTGGGCTCCATACATGGAAACCGATGCCATCAACTACCGCCCGGTTCCAACCGTTGGTCAGGTTAACGACCTACTTGAGCCAGGCAATTTCTGGATTAGTTCGCTAGATGTTCTGATGCACATGTTCTTGCCAACAGTTGCGCTTACTCTCATCTCGTTTGCTGGCTACATCCGCTATTCGCGCGGTTCACTTCTCGAGGTTTTGAACCAGGATTACATTCGCACGGCTCGCGCCAAGGGCTTGACCGAGCGCACCGTGATCATGCGTCACGCATTCAGAAACACAATGATCCCGTTGACTACTCTGATGGTTGTCGACTTCGCCGGCATCATCGGTGGAGCAATTATCACCGAGCGCATATTCGGTTGGGTTGGCATGGGAACGCTGTTTAACCAAGCCATCAACACGATGGACCTAAACCTTTTGATGGGTGTGTTCTTAGTAACCGCCACCATGTCGGTAATGGCAAACCTCATCGCCGACCTTCTCTATTCGGCACTTGACCCACGCATTCGAGTTGGAAAGTAATCATGTTCAAGAAAAAAGTTAAAGAGCAGCTTTCGAGCACCGACCAAAACGAAAACGCCATTGCTAATAAAGAGACCGAAGGTCTGAGCCAGGGGCAAATCGTTCGCCGTCGCTTTGTGCGGCACCGTGCGGCAATGATTTCGCTTTGGTCGCTTATCGTTATGGTCTTGTTTGTGTTCACGGCTTCAGGCTTGCACCTGGGCAACGAACAAAACCCAATAACAATCCACGGATGGTGGAACTGGAGCATCACCGATATCGACCCTGAATTGTCTATCGGTGCTGACGGCATCGTAGGTGCACCAACTCTCGATTTGATTCCGTCATTCATAGACGGAACCGGTTTCAACATCGGTAATCACCCGTTTGGTCAAGATGATATTGGTCTCGACTACTTCGCACTCGTTATGCGCGGTGCTCAACAGTCGATCGTGGTTATGGTCATCATCGGTCTGATTGCGGCTTTCATCGGAACCGTGGTTGGAGCCGTAACCGGCTACTTCCGTGGCTGGGTAGACGCAATCTTGATGCGTTTCACAGACTTCATCATCACCATTCCTGCGATCATCATCGGTTCGGTAATTGGTTTTCAGTTCGGAAACCTAGGCGTGATTTTCCTCGCTACCTACCTCGGACTCTTCTCTTGGACTGGCCTTTCGCGACTGGTTCGAGGCGAGTTTTTGAGCCTTCGCGAGCGTGAATTTGTTGACGCGGCTCGAGTTGCAGGCGCAGGAAGTGCTCGAATTGTGTTCAAGCACATCTTGCCCAACGCGGTTGGTGTCATCATCGTTTCGGTCACTTTGCTAATGTCGGGCGCAATCATCACCGAATCGGCACTCAGCTACCTGGGTTTTGGTGTGGTTCCACCAGATGTGTCTTTGGGCTTGCTGATCAGCAAATACCAAGACTCGTTCACCACTCGCCCTTGGTTGTTTTGGTATCCGGGCATGTTCATCATCGCTATTGCTCTGTGCATTAACTTCATTGGCGATGGTCTTCGTGATGCTTTCGACCCACGTCAGCGCAGACGAATCACCAAGAAAGACCGTGCCGAAGCGAAGTTGGCTAAGGCGCGCGCCTAATGAATGTTTTGAACAATCAAAGCAGCAACCACGGTAACCAGCAGAAGTGCTGTTCCGAGGTTGTTGAACTTGACTTGGGCCTCGATGCCCTTGATGTTGCCTGTTGCGAAAGCATCGAGTCTGATGCGGCAAAGCTGAGCGGCCTCGCCACTAGAGGTGCGAGGGCTTTCACCGGGTCTAATTTGACTCTTATTGCTAAGCCGGTAGCCCTTGAGCTCGGTCTCGTGAACGGTTCTGCCGTGGTAGCGGCCGGGTGCTGTGGCGGCCCAGGCGCTGATCTTTTTAGTGCGAGTAACCAGGGTGAGCGCGTAGCGAACATCGATGTCATCGACCAATTGCCAGCCAAGGGTGTAGCTCACCAAGGGGTTGGTCACGGTCACGCCTTCGTCGAAAACAATGACCTTGGGGCGAATGAAAATCAGGTGGGCGCCGATGCCGATGGCCACAGCCCAGATGGTGCCGCTGATGGCGTTTTGCAGATTGTCGGCAAACCAAAGGGCGATGCCCAGGCAAGCAGCCATCACATAAACGATTGCTGCAAAAATATAGCCGCTGACCGGCCTGAAAACTTGAACATTATTCACGAAACAATCATCGCAGGCAAAGCAGCCGGCGATTCAGCAGGAAGAAAATAATCATGACTGAGCCGATTCTTAAGGTCAGCAATTACAACATCGACTTTTGGGTGGATGGTGTTTGGTACCCAGCTGCAATTGACATGAATTTTGAGGTCCTTCCTGGCCAAGTTCTTGCCATCGTAGGCGAGTCTGGTTCTGGCAAATCAACAACAGCAATGGGCCTGATGTCGCTGCTAGCCAGCAACGCGCGCACCTCTGGAAGCGTCAAGGTCAAGGGTGTCGAGATGGTCGATGCTCCGGCTTCGACCCTTCGCAAGTTCCGCGGCAAAGAGGTTGCCTACATCTTCCAAGAGCCAATGACCGCGCTCAACCCGGTTTACACAATCGGCTTCCAAATCGTAGAAACCCTTCGCAATCACTTTGATTTAGGCCCCAAAGAGGCCAAAGCGCGAGCAATCGATCTAATTGGAATGGTCGAAATTCCAAACCCTGAGGGCTCGTTCGATAAATACCCGCACCAGCTTTCGGGTGGTCAGCGCCAACGCGCAATGATTGCGCAGGCTCTGGCATGTGACCCTGGTTTGTTGGTTGCCGACGAACCTACAACAGCCCTCGATGTGACGGTTCAGGCCGAAATTCTTGACCTGATGCGCAACCTGCGCGACCGCCTAAACTCGGCCGTTTTGCTAATCACCCACGACATGGGCGTTGTAGCCGACCTGGCCGACGACATTTTGGTGATGAAAGACGGCTTGACCGTTGAACACGGAACCACCGATCAGATTTTCAACCGACCTCAGCACCCATACACGCAGTCTTTGCTGGCTTCAGTGCCCAAGCTTGGCTCGGTTGCGGTGCGTGAACTTCGAGCCCCCGAGGGGTCGCAAAATGCGCCTGTTCTAAAGCTCGAAAATGTCGAAATTGAATACCCTAAACGGGGTCGAATTCCGGCCTTCAAGGCCGTTACCGAGTTCAACCTTGAGATTCGCCCGGGCGAAATTGTTGGCCTGGTTGGCGAGTCTGGCTCGGGCAAGACCACGGTTGGTCGTGCAGCCATCGGGCTGTTGCCAATTTCGAGCGGCCGCCTAGAAGTTGTTGGGCACGATATCAGCAACGCGACTCAAAAAGACCTTCGCAAGATTCGCCGCCAGACCGGCATCGTTTTTCAAGACCCAGCAAGCTCGCTAAACCCACGTCTGCCAATTGGCGAGAGCATCGGTGAGCCAATTCTTTTGGCAGGCGTTGCCAAGGGCGACGAACTGAACCGCATGGTCGAAGACTTGCTCGACTCGGTTGAATTGCCTCGCAGTTATCGCAACCGCTATCCGCACGAACTTTCGGGTGGTCAGCGCCAACGCGTCGGCATTTCGCGAGCACTAGCCCTGACCCCAGACCTTTTGATTGCCGATGAACCCACTTCGGCCCTCGATGTTTCGGTTCAGGCGAGGTTCCTCGAACTTTTGCAAGATCTTCAAGACAAACTCAAGTTTGCCTGTCTGTTCATTAGCCACGACCTAGCTGTTGTCGACATCTTGTCGCACCGAATCGCGGTTATGCAGCACGGTCGTTTGGTTGAGGTTGGCGAGCGCGACCAGATTTTGAAGAACCCTCAGGATCCTTATACGCAACGACTAATCTCGGCAGTTCCACTGCCAGACCCAGAGTTGCAGCGCATTCGACGCGAGGCTCGGTTAGCTGCCAAGTAGTTTTTAGCCACTTCGAAACCCCAATTTTTCGCTCTTTCAAGTTAGAATGAGAGGGCAGGGGCTCGATGACGTAATTCTGCATCGCCCCAATAATCCATTTTGTTTCAAACACTGCGCCGGTGCCTATGCCTGGCGCGCTTATATAAGGATGTTCCTATGGCTCAGGCCACCAGAGATGACTTGCGCAACGTCGCAATTGTTGCCCACGTAGACCACGGTAAGACCACGCTTGTTGACGCGATGCTTCGCCAGACCGGCTCATTCGACTCTCACGCAGCTGTAGGCGAGCGAGTAATGGACTCGGGTGACCTCGAGCGCGAAAAGGGTATTACTATCCTCGCCAAGAACACCGCCATTGCTTATAAGGGCGACCACTCTGCCGGCAAAGAGATCACCATCAACGTGATCGACACCCCTGGCCACGCCGACTTCGGTGGCGAGGTTGAGCGCGGTCTTTCAATGGTCGACGGCGTTGTGCTTCTGGTAGATGCATCAGAGGGCCCACTTCCTCAGACCCGTTTCGTTCTGCGCAAGGCTCTAGAGGCCAAGCTTCCGGTTATCTTGTTGGTTAACAAAACCGACCGCCCCGATGCCCGCATCGATGAGGTAGTAGAAGAAACCCACGACCTTCTTCTAGGTCTTGCCTCAGACCTCCACGACAGCGTTCCAGATCTAGACATCGATGGAATTCTTGAATTGCCAATCATCTACGCTTCAGGCCGCGCCGGTATCGCCAGCCTGGTTAAGCCAAACGATGGTTCGCTTCCTGAGGGTGAAAACCTTGAGCCGCTATTCGGCGCAATCATGAAGTACATTCCGGCACCGGTTTACGACGACGAGGCACCTCTTCAGGCCCACGTTACCAACCTCGACGCATCACCATTCTTGGGCCGTCTAGCGTTGCTTCGCATCTTCAACGGCACCCTGCGCAAGGGTCAGCAGGTTGCTTGGGTTCGCCAAGATGGCACCACTCAAACCGTAAAGATCACCGAACTTCTTAAGACCAAGGCTCTAGAGCGCTTCCCAACCGAAGAGGCAAACCCTGGCGACATCGTTGCTGTTGCCGGCATCGAAGAGATCACCATTGGTGAAACCCTTGCCGACCCAGCCGACATTCGCCCGTTGCCAATGATCACGGTTGACGACCCGGCTATCTCGATGACCATCGGTATCAACACCTCACCAATGGCTGGCCGCGTTAAGGGCGCCAAGGTTACCGCTCGTTTGGTAAAAGACCGTCTCGACAAAGAGCTAATCGGTAACGTGTCGATTAAGGTTTTGCCTACCGATCGCCCAGATGCGTGGGAAGTTCAGGGCCGTGGCGAGTTGGCACTTGCAATTTTGGTTGAGCAGATGCGTCGCGAGGGTTACGAGCTAACCGTTGGCAAGCCTCAGGTTGTTACCAAGCGCGTCGATGGCAAGTTGCACGAGCCTTTCGAAGACCTAACCATCGATGTCCCAGAAGAATTCTTGGGCGCCATGACTCAGCTTCTTGCCTCACGCAAGGGTCAAATGATCAACATGATCAGCAACGCCACTGGTTGGGTTCGCATGGAGTTCAAGGTTCCAAGCCGTGGCCTAATTGGCTTCCGCACCGAGTTCTTGACCAACACCAAGGGCACCGGAATCGCAAACGCCATTTCGGCAGGCTACGACGCCTGGGCCGGTGACATCGTTACCCGCAACAACGGTTCTCTAATCGCCGACCGCTCTGGGGTTGTAACGCCATTCGCAATGATTGGTTTGCAGGAGCGCGGTTCGTTCTTCGTTCAGCCAACCAGCGAGGTTTATGCAGGTATGGTCATCGGCGAAAACTCTCGCGCCGACGACATGGAAGTCAACATCACCAAAGAGAAGAAGCTCACCAACATGCGTGCTTCTTCATCAGATGAATTCCAGTCTTTGACTCCACCGCGCACACTTTCACTTGAAGAGTGCCTCGAGTTTGCTCGCGAAGACGAGTGTGTTGAGGTTACTCCAGAGGCCACCCGCATTCGCAAGGTTGAGCTCGATTCAACAGTGCGTGCACGCCTCTACTCGCAGCGCAAAAACGCTAGCCAAGGCAAGTAATTTACAGCTGATTCGCGAAAACCCTCGGCCTTTGGGTCGGGGGTTTTCTCGTATCGCTTAGAGTGTGTTTATGGCAAAGGGCACATTTCAACCAAAGCGACTTCTGATCGTTCATGCACACCCCGATGATGAAAGCCTGTTCACCGGGCACATAATCGCAGATCGCATAGCAAATGGCGCCGACGTTATGGTTTTCACTTTGACCAGGGGCGAAAACGGCAAAGTTAAACTCGAAGAGCTCAAGGCCCTTGAGGGCAACTTGCCTGCCATGGGTTCTTTTAGAGCCTCCGAGCTGCGCGAAGCCTTGGCTGCGTTTGGCGATGTTCGGCACCAGTTTGCAGGCACCCGCGCCTATCTTGACTCGGGCATGAGAATCACGCCATGGGGCAGGCCGGCAAAGCGCAAAAACCTCGATGAGCTTTCGCTTTCGGCAGCCTCGACCTCGGTGATTGCCGATGACGTTGTGAAAGCGATTTTGGATTTTAAGCCAGATGCAGTTCTCACCTACAACCGTCGCGGTGGTTTTGGCCACCCAGACCACAAAATGGCGCACGAGGCAACCGCAATGGCAATTCGGCAGGTTGCCAAGCGCACCGGCCGTGCACCGCAATTTTGGGTGATTGCAGAGCCGCGAGAGCGCTTTGATGCCGAGATTGGCAATGCAAAGACTGCTCTTAAAAAGAAGGCCGCGCTCGAGGCGCATGCTAGCCAGGTGGCGGTTCATGCCGAAACCTACTCTGTGGTTCCGGGCAAAGAAATTCGATACGATCGCCCCGAGCGAGTTCGCAGGGCTTCACCAAACCCGCTAATTCAACTTCGGCCCATTTTGACTTTCTTTTGGGCGATTCCGCTCGCCGTGTTGCTAGCGGTTTCGGGCACAATGCTTCATCAGGTGCGTGCCTACAACTACGAGGGGGCTCCGATTGGTCTGGTGGTCGCCCTAACCATGGTTGGTTCGCTCGCGCTGGCGCTCAGGTTACTTCGCCGCAGCCGCGGGGCCTTATACCTCTTGACAGCGGTTTTTACCGCGATAATTTTCTGGTTCTCGCAACCGCAACCGGGCGGCGAATTGATCATCCCCGGAAATGACATTGGGAACATTTGGGCTTTTGGTTCGATTGGCCTTTGTGCATTCATCATTCTGTTTCCGCGAATTAAGCCGGGCGCTTGGCGCAGGTCTTCACGCGGTCATCGGTAAACTTGTCTTAGAAATCGAAGGGATTCACCAAAGTGACTTACGTAATCGCGCTTCCGTGCGTTGATGTCAAAGACAAGGCCTGCATCGAGGAATGTCCGGTTGACTGCATTTATGAAGGTGAACGTTCGCTTTATATTCACCCCGACGAGTGCGTTGATTGCGGTGCCTGTGAGCCCGTCTGCCCGGTCGAAGCTATTTACTACGAAGACGACCTTCCATCGCAGTGGGCCGACTACTACAAGGCCAACGTTGAATTCTTTGATGACCTGGGTTCACCTGGTGGCGCGGCCAAGGTTGGCAAAATTGCCAAAGACCACGCCGTAATCTCGGTGTTGCCGCCTCAGGGCGAATAGCCTACGAGACCGGCATAAATACTGTGTTTGATCGTCTTCCCGAATACCCATGGGAACAACTAAAGCCCTATGCGGCCAAAGCGGCACTTCATGTTGGGGGAGCCGTAGACCTATCGGTGGGTTCACCCGTCGATCCAACTCCGGTAATCATTCAAGAGGCTCTGAACGCAGCTTCAAACGCGCCAGGCTACCCGTCTACCGGCGGCTCACCCGAATTTAAAGCGGCAGTTGTTGAATGGTTTGCCCGACGTCGTGGCGTGCCCGGTTTAAAGCCAGACCAAGTGATGCCGACTATCGGCTCAAAAGAGCTCATCAGTTGGCTGCCCCTTTTGATGGGCCTAGGCCCGGGTGATGTTGTTGTGCAACCCAAGGTGGCCTACACGGCCTACGTTGTCGGTGCAGCCCTTTGCGGTGCCGAGATTGTTTCTGAGGATGACCCAGCAAAGTGGCCGGCAAACTCTAAGTTGATTTGGATCAATTCGCCGGGTAACCCCGATGGCCGAGTGCTAGATGTTGCCGAGATGAAGGCTGCCGTAGACCGCGCTCGCGAACTTGGAGCCTTACTTGCCAGCGATGAGTGCTATGCCGAACTCGGATGGAATGAGTGGGCTAACAAACTGATTCCGAGCGTGCTCGACCCGCGCGTTTGTGGTGGCTCGCACGAGGGTGTGTTGGCGGTTTATTCGCTAAGCAAGCAATCGAACCTGGCCGGCTATCGAGCGGCCTTTGCAGTGGGCGAGGCTTCGCTAATCAAGGGTTTAGTGAACTTGCGCATGCACTCGGGTTTAAACACCCCATGGCCGGTGCAGCGAGCAATGACGGTGGCTCTGGGCGATGAAGAGCATGTGGCAATCGAAAAAGAAATCTATCGAGAGCGCCGCGAAGTGCTGCTTGCAGCCGTCAAGGAATACGGTTTCAAATTGGCCGATAGCGAAGCTGGGCTCTATTTGTGGGCCACCCTCGATGAAGATTGCTGGGCCACCGTTGACCGCATGGCAGAGCTCGGAATCGTTGTGGTGCCAGGAACTTTTTATGGCGAATCTAGCCATCAATATGTTCGTTTTTCGATCACTGCAACCGATGACAAGATTGCCGAAGGTGCGCGCCGCTTACGCGATGCCATAGGCTAATAAAACCTCTCAAAAGAGGCACAAACACCAGCACTAGGAGCAGGATGACCTCCAGCGACAAAGTAACTGTCACTTACGGCGATGTAACGGCAGAATTTCCGGTAATTCCGGCGATCGATGGCCCGGCCGCAGTCGACATTTCAAAACTCACCGCAACCACGGGATTGACCGCATACGACCAGGGTTTTGTGAACACCGCGTCGACCAAATCTGCGATCACATTCATCGATGGCGCCAACGGAATTTTGCGACACCGCGGCTACCCGATCGAGCAGTTGGCTGGCACTAAGAGTTTCCTTGAAACTTCGTATCTCTTGGTTTACGGCGAGTTGCCAACCCCAGACGAGCTAAGCGCCTTCGAAGAGAAAATTCGCCGCCACACGCTTGTGCACGAAGACCTCAAAAACCTCTTTCACGCAATGCCTCAAAATGCCCACCCGATGGCCGTGCTGGCAGCTGGTGTTTCGGCGCTATCAACTTTCTACCAAGATTCTCTTGACCCTTCAGACCCAGAGCAGGTAGAGCTTTCGACCATTCGCCTATTGGCCAAGTTGCCGGTGTTGGCTGCATATGCTCACAAAAACAGCATGGGTCAGGCGTTGCTTTACCCCGACAACTCGCTCAACTATGTT
The DNA here is from genome assembly GCA_024641985.1 of Rhodoluna sp. Lineage (GTDB taxonomy): Bacteria > Actinomycetota > Actinomycetes > Actinomycetales > Microbacteriaceae > Rhodoluna. Next base: position 28,637 of record JAHEBZ010000003.1, read on the forward strand.
GAAAACTTTTTGCGCATGAACTTTGGCAACATGGCCGAAGATTATGTGCAGAACCCGGTTGTCACCAAGGCGCTAGACACGCTGCTTGTGCTTCACGCCGACCACGAGCAAAACTGTTCAACCTCTACGGTTCGCTTGGTTGGTTCAAGCCAGGCAAACATGTTTGCCTCAATTTCTTCTGGCATCAACGCCTTGTTCGGCCCGCTTCACGGTGGCGCAAACGAGGCGGTGCTCGAAATGCTAACCGAGATTCGCGACTCGGGTCAGTCGGTTGAATCATTTGTGCAGCGCGTGAAAAACAAAGAAGATGGCATTCGCCTGATGGGCTTTGGCCACCGCGTTTACAAGAACCTCGACCCTCGTGCTCGCATCGTGAAGGCAACCGCCGACAAGGTTCTTGCCGAGCTCGGCGTTCAAGACCCACTGCTCGACATCGCTAAAGAGCTCGAGGCGGCAGCTCTTGCCGACAGCTATTTCATCGAGCGCAAGCTATACCCAAACGTCGATTTCTACACCGGCGTCATCTACAAGGCGCTTGGGTTCCCGCCGCGCATGTTCACCGCATTGTTTGCAATGGGTCGCCTACCTGGCTGGATAGCTCACTGGCGCGAAATGAACATCGATGCCGCCACCAAAATTGGTCGCCCACAGCAGATTTATGTTGGCGAACCAGAGCGTGCTCTAAAGGGATTCTTCGGTTAGACCGAAATTCAAAAAAAAGACCTTCACAAAGTGGAGGTCTTTTTTTGTTCAACGAGATTAGGCTCTGACCAACCAAAAAACGGTTGTGTCGCCGTAAGATTTTTCTTCGTCGAGCAACAGTTCGGCAGGAAGTTCTGGGGTGCCAGTTCTGCTCGACCGCTCAAGCATCACGGTGGCATCTTTTGCCAAACGCGGAATCAAGGCGGTTAGGTTGGCCGAGACTTCTTCGTTGCTAATTTCGTAGGGTGGATCGATGAACACCACATCGTATTCGAGGTCGTCGGTGCTTAGAAACGAAGCCACGGCCTTGTTTACCACCTTGGTTACCTGATCGAAGAAGCCCTCTTTTTCCATGGCTTTTTGAATCATTACGTTGTTTTTCACGCACACGGCGGCGGCTTGGCCATCGCGCTCAACCATTGCTGCATAAATCGCGCCGCGGCTGATGGCCTCCAGAGCGAGCGCTCCGGTTCCGGCATACAGGTCAAGAACGCGCTTGTTGTCAACAAGATCTCGCGCTTGCAGGCGGTTGAAGATTGCCTCGCGAATTCGATCGCTGGTTGGTCTGGTTGCTTTGGCTGGGCTGGCGAGTTGTCTCGAACCGGCGATGCCACTAATGATTCGTGTCATAACTCGCCAAGCCTACCGCCACAGGGCGGGTTGTCGGCGAAGATAGTTAGATGCTGCTTCCCGTGCAACCTCTAGACCGTGTGCTCGGCGATCGCACGGCCAAGTCGTTTGCCAAACACCTTGGTCTAAAAACCGTCTCAGATTTGCTAACTCACTTCCCACGTCGATACGCCACCCGAGGCACTCTCACGCCTATCTCCGAAATTCCTATTGGCGAACCAGCCACCGTGGTTGCCGACATTCTTGAGGTGCGCGAGCGGCGAATGAAGGGCCGCAATGGCAGCATTCTTGAGGTGCGCATAACCGATGGCCATGGGCACATGACCTTAACTTTCTTCAATCAGTCTTGGCGTCAAAAAGAGCTTCGTGCCGGCATGCGTGGTTTATTTGCCGGCAAGGTTGGCAGTTATCAGGGCAAGTTGCAGCTTTCTCACCCCGATTATGAGTTGTTTCCCGAAGAGATCAGCGAGCAAGATGCAAAGCGCTGGGCCGACCTTCCGATTCCCATCTATCCCGCAGCTAGCTCAGTAACCACCTGGGCAATTCAGCGGTCGCTGGCGATAGTTTTAGACACCCTTGCTGAAGTGGCCGATGAGCTGCCTGCCGAGGTTGTGAAGACCAACAATTTGATGCCGCTTGCCGAAGCGCTAGAAAAGATTCATCGACCCGAAACTCACGACGATTGGCGTTTGGCTCGCGACACCCTCAAATATCACGAGGCGTTTCTGCTGCAAGCAACTCTTCTGACCAGACGCCTGCAAAATGCCCACACCAAGGCAACATCACGCGAAGCAAAGGTTGGCGGTGTTCTCGAGCAATTTGATGATGCCCTGCCGTTTACCCTTACCAACGGCCAGGTGGCGGTGGGCAATCAGATCGCTCAAGATTTAGCCAGGGCGCATCCGATGAATCGCCTGCTTCAAGGCGAAGTTGGTTCAGGAAAAACCCTGGTAGCCGTTCGAGCGATGCTTACGGTGGCCGATGCGGGAGGGCAGTCGGCCCTGCTTGCGCCAACCGAGGTTTTGGCAGCCCAGCACTTTCAGTCGATTGCAAAGAGCCTGGGTGAAAAACTCGCACGTGAAGTTGGGCTAACCCTGCTCACCGGCCAAATGAGCACCGCCGATCGAAAACGGGCCCTGTTGCAGTTGGTGAGCGGCAAGGCTCAGATTGTGGTTGGCACCCATGCCCTGATAGCCGACAAGGTTGAGTTTGTTGACCTTGGGTTGATTGTGATCGACGAGCAGCACAGATTCGGTGTTGACCAGCGCGAGGCATTGAGGCTCAAGGGCAAGTTGCCGCCACACGTGCTAACCATGACGGCAACCCCAATTCCTAGAACCCTCGCGGTAACAGTCTTTGGTGACCTCGATGTTTCGACACTCACCGAGTTGCCGGCCGGCCGCCAAGGCATCACATCGCATGTGGTTCGCCTCGAACAATCAGCGCTGGTGGCCAGAACCTGGCAGCGAATAGCCGAAGAGGTTAGCGATGGGCGGCAGGCCTTTGTGGTTTGCCCTCGAATCGATGAAGACGACCCCGGTGATGAGCTAATCGAGTCGGGCGGCGTTGCCGAAGATGAACCCATGTTTTCAGACGGCACCGATGAGATGGCTGCCGAAATGGCGAAGAAGCCAAAACAATTGCTTGCTTCTGCGATTGGCATGACAGAAAGCCTGCGAAATATTCCGGTGCTTGCAAGCCTGCGCATCGAAACGTTGCACGGCCGAATGAGCGCCGAAGACAAAGCCGACGTGATGGCACGTTTTGCCGCTCGCGACATCGATGTGTTGGTGTCGACCACAGTTATCGAGGTTGGCGTTGATGTGCCCAATGCCACGGTGATGGTGGTTTTGGATGCCGACCGGTTCGGCATCAGTCAACTGCACCAGCTTCGCGGTCGGGTGGGCCGTGGTGGCAACGCGGGGCTGTGTTTGCTGTTGACCTCGGCCCAAGATGGTTCGCTCGCTCTCGAGCGCGTAAACGCCGTTGCAAGCACGCTAGACGGTTTTGAGCTGAGTGAGATTGATCTAGAACTCAGGCGCGAGGGAGATGTGCTTGGTCAGACTCAATCTGGCGGACGATCGAGCCTTAAATTGCTAAGAGTGATTGCCGATTCAGAAATTATTCGGAAAGCAAGGGACGCGGCCGAATCCGTCTTGACCAGCGACCCCACTCTCGAAAAGCACAAGGCGCTCGCCGAATCTTTGCAGTTGGCAGATGCCGCCCGGCAGGCTAATTTAACGAAGGCTTAACAAACCACCCTTTTGCGAAACACTATGCTCGGCTAACCTTGAAACATGTCGCACATAGCTGTTTATCCAGGCTCATTTGACCCAGTCACTCTGGGCCACCTCGATGTTGCTGCCCGCGCGGCCAGGCTGTTCGACGAACTTCACATTGTTGTGGTGCACAACCCTGGCAAAACGCCCAGGTTCTCAAGCGAAGAGCGAGTGCAACTTATTCAAGCCAGCCTTGCCGAGTTGGGTGTTTATTCGAACGCGCGCATCAAAGTAGACATTCTCGACGGCGGCCTCTTGGTCAACTATTGCCGCATGGTGGGCGCAACCGCACTGGTTAAGGGTTTCCGAAACAACGTCGATCTCGACTACGAATTGCCGATGGCCCTGGTCAATCGCGATTTAGCCGAGGTAGAAACTGTTTTTATTCCGGCTAACCCCGAACATGGGCAAATTTCGAGTTCACTTGTAAAACAGGTGGCCGACCTCGAAGGTTCGGTTAGCAAATATGTAACTCAGTCGGTCGCGCGTGCGTTAGCCTCTTCTTCGACCAACCGAAAGAAAATTAGCTAATGAGCAGCGCTTCACCGTATGTAATTCCAGTGCACGACATAATGCACAAGGCTGGCGCAATGCGCGAGTTCAAGCTCGATATCGAGGTTCCTAGCGCCCTCGGCGATGCAATCGTGAAAGTTTCAGAAGGCACCGAACTCGATCTAGACCTTCGTTTAGAGTCGGTTCACGAGGGCATTTTGGCTACCGGCGAGGTCTTTGTAGATGCCGAAGGTGAGTGCAGCAGATGCCTCGATCCGCTAATCGTGCCGATTGAGGTGGATTTTCAGGAACTTTTCGCCTATTCTTTAACTAACGAAGATGACTTTGTAGTTGACGATGAACAAATCGATCTAGAACAAGTCATCCGTGACGCGGTAGTTCTAAGCCTCCCGTTCCAACCTGTATGTCGCAAAAACTGTCTAGGTCTATGCCCTGACTGCGGTGTGAAGTTGGCCGAGAACCCGCACCACGTGCACGAAGTCGCGGCAGATCCGCGTTGGAGTGCGCTAGAAGAGCTTCGAAAAAAGGAAGAGTAAGACCATGCCAGTACCAAAGAGACGCCTCTCTCGTGCCCGTACCCACGCACGCCGTTCACAGTGGAAGGCCGCCGAGGTTACCTTGGTCAAGACCGTAGAGAACGGCAAGACCGTCTACAGCCTGCCTCACCGTGCCAAGCTTGTTGAAGATTCAGCCGGCAACGCGCTGTTCCTTGAATACAAGGGCCGCAAGGTCGCCGACGCTTAAAACTTTTTGAAGTCAGCGATGAACCTCGACGTTCTTAGCAATCGCCTAGGCGTCGAGATCGAGCCTCAACTGCTCGAGCTCGCAATGACTCACCGCTCATATGCATATGAGCACGGCAATAAACCCAACAACGAACGCCTCGAATTTCTTGGCGACTCGGTGTTGGGTTTTGTCGTTACTGCACATATTCATGACCTGCTCACCAGCCTGCCCGAGGGTGAACTCACCAAAGTTAAAAACGCGGTTGTGTCGGCTCGAGCGCTTGCTGGAATCGCCACTCAAATTGGTCTCGGCCAGTTTTTGCTGCTCGGCAAAGGCGAAGAGCAAACCGGAGGCCGTGAAAAACAAAACCTCTTGGCCGATGCCTTCGAAGCGGTGCTTGGTGCCGCCTATGTTTCCAAGGGGCTCGATGCCGCCAAAGCACTCGTCGAGCGATTCGTCTTTCCGTTGCTTAAAGACCCCGACGCGCTTCGTGCCAACGCCGACCCAAAAACGACTTTGCAAGAGCTAGCGCAGGCTCAAAACGGCTCAATCAGTTTCGAAACGACTCACCAGGGCCCAGATCACGACCGTGATTTCTTTTCTGCCGCTATTTTCAATGAGAACGTGATTGGCAAGGGGTCGGGCAAAAGCAAAAAGAGCGCCGAGACCGAAGCCGCTATTGATGCACTCAACAGCACTAAATTGACTTCGCGCAAAATCCTCTAATGCCAGAACTCCCCGAAGTAGAAACCGTTAGGGCCGGTCTGGCTCCGGCAATAACCGAAGCAATAATCACCCGCGTCGAGGTGCTCGACTCAAGATCACTAAAACGGCATCCGGGTGGGGTTGAAGATTTTCGCCAAACACTCATTGGCAGCAAGATTTTGGGCGTTGTTCGCCGAGGCAAGTTTTTGTGGATGCCGCTTGGTTTGCCTGCTGACCGCGCCGGTGAAAAACAACTTGCGCTAGTTGGGCACCTTGGCATGAGTGGGCAGATGTTGCTTCGCACCCCAGGGTTCGAAGCCGACAAATTAACCAGGGTAATAATTGGCGTCAAAGCTGCAACCGGTGAAGTGGTTGAGTTTCGATTCGTTGATCAGCGAATTTTTGGTTCGTTAGCCATCGACCAACTCGAGCAAACCGCCGACGGCGCAAGCGGCGGGTTTAGCGCGGGTGTTGGCCAGGGGCAATGGTGGCAAAACCTGATACCGAGTTCGGCCGCTCATATCACCCGCGACCCACTCGACCCAAATTTTGACATCAATGCGGTTTTAGCAAAATTCGCCAAAAAGAACTCGGGCATCAAGCGCGTGCTGCTAGACCAACAAACCTTGAGTGGCATTGGCAATATTTATGCCGATGAGTCTTTGTGGCGAGCCAAACTTCACTATGACCAGCCGGCTTGCTCAATATCGACACCCAAGGCAAAAGAGTTGCTAGAACACGTGCGTCAAATTCTTGCCGATGCGGTTCTTGAGGGTGGCACCAGTTTCGACGAACAATACAAGAATGTAAACGGCGAAGGCGGTTACTTTGCGGTTTCATTAAACGCCTACGCAATGACCGGGTTACCTTGCAAACGCTGTGGGCATCCAATTAAGCGCGAAACCTGGATGAATCGCGGCTCACACTTTTGCCCGAACTGTCAAAAACTAAAGGCCTAGGCGCCCTGGGTTTGGCGAAAACACGCCATCAAATGCGGTAATTTTGATTTCTGCGGCGCGTGTCGCAATTTCGAGCGATTTGAAGATGGGTGGGTGGCCAACTTGTATCTAAAGAGCCTCACACTCAAGGGCTTCAAATCTTTTGCCCAACCAACCACTTTTGCCTTTGAGCCCGGCGTAACAGCCGTTGTTGGCCCCAATGGTTCTGGCAAGTCGAACGTTGTAGATGCGCTTGCTTGGGTGATGGGTGAGCAGGGCGCCAAGAGCCTTCGCGGCGGCAAGATGGAAGACGTAATCTTTGCTGGCACAAGCACCAAGGGCCCACTTGGTCGTGCCGAAGTCATCTTGACAATCGATAACTCCGATGGCGCGCTGCCGATTGACTACACCGAAGTAACCATTTCTCGCACACTGTTTCGCAACGGTGGAAGCGAATATGCAATCAACGGCGATGCCTGCCGATTGCTTGATGTTCAAGAGCTTTTGAGCGATTCAGGCCTTGGTCGCGAAATGCACGTGATCGTTGGCCAGGGCCAGCTTGATTCGGTTTTGCGCGCTACGCCCGAAGAGCGCCGGGGTTTTATTGAAGAAGCCGCCGGAATTTTGAAGCACCGCCGACGCAAAGAAAAAACTCAGCGCAAGCTTGAGGCCATGCAGGCAAACCTGACCCGGCTGAACGACCTTGCCGGTGAAGTGCGCCGCCAACTTAAGCCGCTTGGCCAACAGGCCGAGGTGGCTCGCGAAGCTCAGGGCATTGCATCGGTGGTTCGCGACGCAAAGGCCAGATTGCTGGCCGCCGACATCAGTGAGTTGCACCGAACGCTCGAAGACACCGCAAAGAGCGAAGCCGACCGCCGTGGCGAGCGAAACATCTTGCAAGAGTTGCTTGCCGAAAACACCGTAAGGCTGGCACAGCTCGAAGCGGCTCAAGTTTCGACCGAGCTAGATCAGGCTCGCAACCTCTCTTATCAATTCGATTCAATGACAGAGCGCCTTCGTTCGCAGCTTTCGATTGCCAACCAGCGCGTTGCTCTGCTTGGTTCGCAAGCCGAAGTGTCTGCAGCTCAACTTGACCCGGCGGCGCTCGAGCATGAGGCAATTGCCGCAGAGGCAAGAGCCATTGAGCTTGCCGCCAACGTTGAGGCACTAAAAACAGCGCTTGGGGTGGCCGAGAAGGCTCGAAGCCAAGCTCGCGACATTCTTGAAGAGTTTGACAACGAGGTGGCTGCTCAAAACGCGCTTATTTCAAAGTTCGATCTCGAAAAATCAAGGCTTGCCAGCGAGGCAAACATTGCCGAATCAAAACTGGCCGGGCTTCGCAACGAGGTGGTTCGCCACGAAACTGCACTTGCCGAGGCAACCGAGAGGCACCAGTCTCGCAGGGCCGAATATGCGGCCTTAGAAGAGCAGTTGCAGGGGCAACAATCGCCAAGCGATAACGGGCTTGAAACCGCCTACGACGCAGCTCAAATTGCCGTTAGCGATGCCGGCGCACAGATCGATGTGCTGCGCGACAAAATTCACCAGGCCGAACGCGAACGTGACTCGCTTTCGGCTAAGCGATCCGCGCTCAACCTGATGCTCGAACAAAAAGATGGTGCAAGCGAGCTTGCTGCTGCTGGGCTAAGGGGCATCCGAGGTTTGGTTGCCAGCCACATGAAGATTGCCAAGGGTTTTGAGGTTTCAATTGCGGCCGCACTTGGTTCGCTTGCCGATGCCCTGGTGGCCGATACGCGCGAACAAGGTTTGGCTGCCATCGAGCACCTCAAGAGCAGCCAAGGTGGTCGTGTTGACCTGATTGTTGCCGATGTTGACGCAAGGGGCAAAGCCGAAAGCCTCATCAAAATTGCCGGTGCTCGCGCTGCCACCGAAGTTGTTGAAGCCCCAACTGGAATCTTGGCTTTGCTTTCAGAGGTTGTAATTGTTGACGACCTCGAGTCGGCTCGAAATTTATACCAGGCAGACCGCTCGGCTCTAAAACTCACACTGATTACTCTCGATGGCGACGTGCTGACCGAATCGATCATTCGAGGCGGTTCATCCAATAAGCCATCAAAGCTTGAATTGGTTGCCGAACGCGATGCCGCAGAAGCCCGGTTAGGTGAAGTAACTAACCTGGTCGATTCGGCGCGCGGCCAGATGGTTACGGCTCGCTCGACCGAGGAGGCGGCTAAGGCTTCGGCTAAGGCTGCGCTGGCCTCGCTAAAAGAACACGACACCACGATTGCCTCTAATGCCGAAAAGTTGGGGCGGTTGCGAGTTGCTGTTGAGGCGACTGCTGGCGAAGTTGAGCGACTGACCCGAGTTGCCAAAACGGCAGCTGAGGGCATTGCGGCGGCTGAGTTATCTTTGCAGACCGCCATCTCGGCCCACGATGTTTTTGCTGCCCAACAGCGCCCAGCGCTTGACTTGCAAAATCGCCAAACCCTAGCCGAGAATCTTGAGCAAGAGCGCCAAAGTGAGCTAGAGCTGCGAGTCGATCTTGGCGCTGCGGTCGAGCGCGTGCGTGTTGAAGGCGAACGCGGTTTGGCATTGCGAACCCAGGTGGCTGAAGCTCAAATTGCTATCGAAAAGGCTCGGGCTGCTGCTGCTGCTCAGCGCTTGCAACTTGAAAGCGCCAAGGCAGTTTTAGATGCCCTTCCGCTAGTTATGAACGCGGTTGCCGAGAGCGCCGCGAAAGCGAAATTGCGACTTCACGAGCTTGAGAACGCAAGGGCTAATCAAAACGCCGAGTTGGTTAAGCTGCGCGGCGAAACAGCCGAGATTCAGATGAAATTGTCGTCGCTCACCCAAAATGTGCACGACATGGAGTTGGCCAACCACGAAAAACGACTAAACCTTGCCAATTTGGTTTCGCGAGTCAACGATGAGTTGGGCATGGAGCAAGCAACGCTTCTAGAGGAATACAGCCCCGAGTTGCCGATTATTGGTGAAGATGCCGATGGCAACCCAACCGAATCGGTTTTCAACCGCGAAGAGCAACAAAAACGACTTCGCGAAGGCGAGCGCCTATTTGAGCGTTTGGGTCGCGTGAACCCGCTGGCACTCGAAGAATATGCCGCACTCGAACAGCGACACAAGTTTTTGACAGAGCAGCTTGCCGACCTAACGCAGACCCGTAAAGACCTGCTTCAAATCATCGAAGACCTTGATACCAAGATGAAGGTCATCTTTGCCGAAGCATTCGAAGACACCCGCAAGGCGTTCGAGACCGTATTCCCCACGCTATTCCCGGGCGGAACTGGCTCAATTTTCTTGACCAACCCCGACGACATGCTAACCACTGGCCTCGAAGTTACGGTGAAGCCAGCTGGTAAGCGCATCGAACGCCTATCGCTGCTTTCTGGTGGCGAGCGTTCGCTGGCTGCAGTTGCGTTGATGGTTGCCATCTTCAAAGCGCGCCCTTCGCCTTTCTATGTAATGGATGAGGTTGAGGCTGCCCTGGATGACGCGAACCTGGGTCGTTTGTTGCAAATTTTCGAAGACTTGCGTTCAAGCTCGCAGCTGATCATCATCACCCACCAAAAGCGCACAATGGAGATTGCCGACGCACTTTATGGTGTGTCGATGCGTCAAGACGGAGTATCTGCAGTGGTTGGTCAGCGCTTGATCGAAAAGGGAAATTAGCGTGGCTGGAATTCTCTTCTGGAAGAAAAAACGCGATGCCGAGCCAGAAGCGGTTCTTGAGGTTGAGCCTGTTGCACCTGTGCCAGAGCTCGTTGTTGAACCCGAACTGGTCATTGAACCCGAACTGGTCGTTGAACCCGAACTTGTGGCCGTTGAATTGCCCAAGCGCAGCGCACGCAAGGGCATTCGAAGCCTGTTTAGTCGAATTAAGTTCGACCCACAGAATCTTGATGAACTCGAAGACATTCTGATTCAGGCCGACTTTGGGGTTGACACTTCACTTTCAATTGTTGACGAGGTGAAGGCGCGAGCAAAGCAATCGGGGGCCGAAACCGAAGGCGAACTCAAGGCGATTTTGGCGGCTGTAATTGCCGAAAATCTCGAGCGTGCCGACAAGGCCCTGAACCTAAGTGATGGCAAATTGCCATACGTGTTCTTGGTGGTTGGCGTGAACGGCGTTGGCAAAACCACCACCATCGGCAAGCTAGCAAATTGGCTAACCGAGGGGGATTGGAGCGTTGTAATAGGCGCTGCAGACACATTTAGGGCAGCTGCCGTTGACCAGGTTGCTACCTGGGCGCAGCGCGCGGGAGCCACTTTGGTTGGGCCCAAAACCGAGGGGCAAGACCCGGCATCGGTTGCATTTGAATCGGTTGAGGCTGCCATCAAACAAGACTCTGACATCGTGATTATTGACACCGCTGGCCGCCTGCAAAACAAGACCGACCTCATGATCGAACTAGATAAAATTCGCCGAGTGATCGAAAAGCAGGCAGCAATTAGCGAGGTGTTGTTGGTGCTCGATGCAACCACGGGTCAAAACGGTCTGGCCCAGGCAAAAGCTTTCGCCGACGTTGCCAAGGTTACGGGAGTGGTGCTCACCAAACTCGACGGAACCGCGAAGGGTGGCATCGTGTTCTCTATTCAACGAGAACTCGGCATACCTGTTAAGTTGGTCGGTGTCGGAGAAGGCATCAATGATTTCGCGTTTTTTGACGCAAAAGAGTTCGCAAGCGGACTGGTTAGCTAGGAGTGCAGTAAATGTTTGGCAATCTTTCCGATCGTCTTGTCGAAACCTTCAAGAACCTTCGAAGCAAGGGCAAACTAAGCCCCGCAGATATCGATGCAACCCTTCGCGAGATTCGCCGAGCACTTCTTGAGGCCGATGTTGCACTCGATGTAGTTAAAGCGTTTGTCACTGCCGTGCGTGATCGCGCGTTGGGCGACGAAGTATCGAAGGCGCTAAACCCAGCTCAGCAAGTTGTGCAAATTGTCAACGAAGAACTCGTTGCCATCCTTGGTGGCGAACAGCGAAAACTGTCTTTTGCCAAAAAACCGCCAACCGTAATCATGCTGGCAGGTTTGCAGGGTTCGGGTAAAACCACGCTGGCCGGCAAGCTTGCCAAATGGCTAAAAGATCAGGGTCAGACCCCGTTGCTTGTTGCCGCCGACCTGCAGCGCCCAAACGCCGTTAATCAACTTCAGGTTGTTGGCGACCGAGTAGGTGTATCGGTGTTTGCGCCCGAGCCAGGCAATGGCGTTGGCAACCCGGTTAAGGTTTCTAAAGATTCGATCAAGCACGCCACGCAAAAAATGTTCAGCGTTGTAATTGTTGACACCGCTGGCCGTTTGGGCGTTGACGAAGAGATGATGCAGCAGGCCATCGATATTCGCAAGGCGATCGACCCCGACGAAGTGCTTTTTGTCATCGATTCGATGGTTGGCCAAGATGCCGTGAACGTGGCCAAGGCCTTCGAAGACGGTGTGGGAATTACCGGTGTGGTTCTTACCAAGCTCGACGGCGATGCCCGCGGTGGTGCGGCACTTTCGGTTGCCTCGGTCACCGGCAAACCAATCATCTTCGCTTCAAACGGTGAGGGCATGGATGCCTTCGAGCCGTTCTACCCAGACCGCATGGCGAGTCGAATTCTTGACATGGGTGACGTGCTCACGCTGATCGAGCAAACTCAGAAGAATTTTGATGAGAGCGAAGCTCGGGCGATGGCCGAGAAGCTTGCTAAAGACACTTTTACGCTCGAAGACTTTATGGATCAGATGCAGCAGCTTCGCAAAATGGGTTCGCTCAAGAGCATGCTGGCCATGATGCCCGGCGCCGGCCAAATGAGAGCTCAGCTTGATCAGTTCGACGAACGCGAGATCGACCGCACCGAAGCAATCATTCGCTCGATGACCCCAGCCGAACGTCGCCAACCAAAAATTCTGAATGGTTCGCGTCGCAGCCGCATCGCAAAGGGTTCTGGCATGACAGTCACCGATGTGAACTCGCTGGTTAATCGGTTCGAACAGGCCGCCAAGATGATGAAAACCGTAGCCAAGGGTGGTGTGCCGCAACTACCTGGCATGCCGAATATGCCAGGCATGGGTTCGTTCGGTTCTGGCAAGGGAAAGGCCAAAGACAAGGGCAAGAAATCTAAGTCTGGAAACCCCGCCAAGCGCGCAGCCGAAGAGGCAGCCCGATTGTCTGGCCAAAAAACTGGCGATGCAGCACCTGACGCCGGTGGTTCGGCATTTGGCATAGGAAACTAGTCGAATCAACTAGCGCCACGGCGGTTTTTCTGGCAGAATAGAGCGGTTGCCTAGTGTTTGACCCTCTAACCAAACATTTGCAGGCAACCCCTAGAGCTTTTTCTACCGAGTGTGCCCCCACGCTCACGGTTGAACGTTCGCACCATTACGAAAAACAGGAGCAATCGTGGCTGTAAAAATTCGCCTCAAGCGCATGGGCAAGATCCGTGCACCTCACTACCGCATCGTCGTAGCCGACTCACGCACCGCGCGTGATGGCCGTGCCATCGAAGAGATCGGTCGTTACGTACCAACCGAAAACCCATCGATCATCGAGATCAACTCTGAGCGCGCTCAGTACTGGCTAGGCGTTGGCGCTCAGCCAACCGAGCAGGTTGCTGTGCTTCTAAAGCTCACCGGTGACCTTCAGGCTTCAAAGGGCGACAAGACCGCTAAGAACACTGTTCAGGTCAAGGCAGCTAAAGAGGCTTTCGTTATCGACACCAAAAAGAAGACCGTTCTTGTTCCAAAGACCGAGGCTCCTGTAAAGGCTGCACCTGCAGCAGAAGAGGCACCTGCAGCCGAGGCCGCAGAGGTTGAGGCTCCAGCGGTTGAAGATGTAATTGCTGAAGCCGCAGACGCAGCCGAAGAAGCAGTTCAGTCAGTTGAAGACGCAGTTGCAGATGCAGCAGACGAGGCAGCTCCGGTTGCTGAGTCAGTTGAAGAGGCAGCAGTTGTTGAAGAGGCTCCAGCAGCTTCAGAAGAGGCTTAATAAAAGTGCTAGCCGCTGCGCTCGAACACCTGGTCAAAGGCATCGTCGACAATCCTGAAGACGCCACCGTGACTGCACGCTCAACCTCGCGAGGAGACTTGCTTGAGGTTCACGTGCACCCAGACGACCTGGGCCGCGTGATCGGGCGCAACGGCCGCACCGCCAAGGCGCTTCGCACAATTGTGAACGCCCTTGCCGATGGCAAAAAAGTACGCGTAGACGTGGTTGATACCGATTTCTAGCAAGACCACGCTGCGAGTTGGTCGCCTAGTTAAGGCTCACGGCCTAAAGGGTGCATTCAAACTCGAGCTATATACAGACAGCCCCGAAGATCGCTTTACGGCGGGCGCAGTTCTAGACCTTCAGGTTCCCGAAACCTCACCTTGGTTCGGCAAAACCGTGACAGTCAAAGAACTCCGCTGGTATAACGCTTCGCCGGTTCTATTTCTAAATGACATCGAAGACCGCGATGCCGCAGAAACGCTCATCAAGGCAATTTTGCTAGTTAATGCAGATGTAGAAATTTTGCCAACCGAGCCTGATGCTTGGTATGACCACCAACTTATTGGCCTCAAGGTTATTCGCGATGGCGTTGATTTCGGCAAAATTATTCGCGTCGAGCACCTGCCGGCACAAGATTGCCTCGCAATCGAGTCGGCGTCGGGTGAGCACTTGTTGCCCTTCATCAAAAAGTTTGTTCCTACAGTCGATGTTGCCAAGGGCGAAGTCATCATCACCCCTCCGGGTGGCCTTTTCGAAGAGCTCGATGGCCCTGCCGAAACCACAGATTCGGGCGACGCGGAGTAATCATGCGCATCGATGCAATCACGATTTTTCCTGATTACTTCAACGCCCTCGATATTTCACTTTTGGGCAAGGCCCGCGAAAAACAAATTCTCGACATGCGAGTTCACGACCTTCGCAAGTTCACCTTCGACAAACACAAAACCGTCGATGACAGCCCCTATGGCGGCGGCGCAGGCATGCTCATGAAACCCGAGCCTTGGGGTTTGGCGCTCGATGAAATTCTTCCTGAAGATGGCGATTGCACAGTCATTTTTACCTCGCCAGCCGGTGAACAATTTAAACAGGCAACCGCAGCCGAACTGGCAAACGAAAAGCAAATTGTTTTCGCCTGCGGTCGCTATGAGGGCATCGACCAGCGAGTTGTCGATTATGCGTCAACCAAGGCTAAAGTTCGGCTGATCAGCCTTGGCGATTATGTTCTAAACGGCGGTGAAGTGGCTGCCATTGCAATGATCGAGGCCATCGCAAGATTAATTCCCGGGGTCATTGGCAACGCCGAAAGCCTGGTCGAAGAATCGCACTCCGATGGGCTGCTCGAGTACCCGAGTTACACAAAGCCATCTAGTTGGCGTGGCCTCGAAGTGCCCCAGGTTTTGCTTAGCGGCAACCATGCCCTGATTGCCCAGTGGCGCAAAGACCAGCAAATCGAGCGCACCAGGCGGGTTCGCCCCGACTTGCTGCCCGAATAGGTCTTTGCTAGCAGCGGCTTTTGCCGCTAAACTAATCAGGTTGTTAGCCTTCACGTGCTCTGCCGCAGGGGAGCCAGGCTTCTAAGCAACAAACCGACAAATCACTTACCCGTTGTTGACCTGCGCGCAGTAACAGAAGGCGAAAAAATGCACATTCTCGATTCAGTAGACGCAAAGTCACTACGTTCAGACATTCCAGAGTTCCGCGTTGGTGACACCGTTAACGTTCACGTAAACATCATCGAAGGTAACCGCAGCCGTGTTCAGGTTTTCAAGGGCATCGTAATTCGTCGTTCAGGCGAATCAGTTCGCGAGACCTTCACTGTTCGTAAGGTTTCTTTCCAGGTTGGCGTAGAGCGCACCTTCCCGGTTCACTCACCAGTCATCGAAAAGATCGAAGTTGTAACCCGCGGTGCAGTGCGCCGTGCCAAGCTTTACTTCCTACGCGACCTGCGCGGCAAGAAAGCAAAAATCGCTGAAAAGCGCGACGCTAAATAAATCTTTCTTACGCTTAAAGCATGAAGAACCTCGGGCAACTAATTAGCCCGCTAAGAAAAGCACCACGCGACCAGGCTGATGACAGCAACTGGGGTCGTTTCAGACGAAATGTTTTCGTATCGTTTGTCATCGACCTCGTTGTCATCGTTGGCACCGCGTTGGTGCTTTCTCTGTTAATCAAGAGCTTTCTGGTCCGGTCGTTTTTTGTGCCCTCTGGGTCGATGCTCGAAACGTTGCAAATCGATGACCGCATAATCGTGAACGAGCTTGTTCCCGATTTGGTGCCAATCGAACGCGGCGATGTTGTGGTCTTTCAAGACCCGGGTGGCTGGCTTGGGCCCGTTTCAAAGCCATCCGATAACCCCGTCGTTGCAGTAAGCGACTGGTTCCTTTCGGCTTTTGGCATCACAGCACCCGACAGCTCTCAGCACCTGGTTAAGCGAGTTATTGGTGTTGGAGGCGACCGCATCGTTTGCTGCGATGTAGATGGCAAATTGACCATAAACGGCAAAGCGATCACTGAGCCATACCTGCCCAAAGATGTAAAACCTTCCACGATCGATTTCGATGTGATTGTTCCCGAGGGCTCTATTTGGGTGATGGGCGATAATCGCGATAACAGCGCCGACTCTCGTTTTCACCTCGACTTGCCAAGCAAGGGCTTTGTATCGAAGCAGTTCATTGTGGGCCGTGCGTTTCTAATCACGTGGCCGTTCAATCATTTTGGTTGGCTCGACAACTACCCAGATGTCTTCGCAGACGTTCCCAACCCTTAGCCTCGAGCGCCAGCTTGAGGCCGCCGGTTCGAGGTTTGTAATCGGGGTTGACGAAGTTGGCCGTGGCGCAATCGCGGGCCCTGTTGCCGTAGGTGTTGCACTTATAGATTTCGAATCTGCCAAAGCCTCAACGCCTTGGCCGGCAAAACTACGCGATTCTAAGTTGATGAGTGAAAAAGCGCGAAACGAGAGCGTTGATGCGGTTCGTGCCTGGGTTGCGCACTCGGCTGTGGGCATGGCCAGTGCCGCCGAAATCGATGCAAAGGGCATCATCGCTGCGCTTGCGCTAGCTGCATCAAGGGCACTAGATGAAATGCTGAGCGACACCCATCTAAGGGCGTCAATCGCATCTTCGGGGGCCACCATAATTCTCGATGGTTCGCACAATTGGTTGGGCGCCAAAGCGGCCGGCATCGCGGTTGTGGTTAGAACCAAGGCCGACCGTGATTGCGTTTCGGTCGCGGCCGCATCGGTGATATCTAAGGTTGAACGTGACAATCTGATGATTGCCCTTGATGGAGAGTTGCCAGAGTTTGGGTTTGCTGGTCACAAAGGTTATGCCGCCGCAAGCCACATAGCTGCGGTTCGTTTGGTGGGGCCTTCTGCTCATCATCGCCACAGTTGGCTTGGCAAGATTCTTGCCGATGGCCAGCTGTCAGGGTTGAGCGAATAGACTTATCTGGATGGATGAGAACGAGATCGAAGATTATGACCGCGAGGCGGAGCTAGCGCTCTATCGCGAATATCGTGACGTGGTTGCCACCTTCAGGTATGTAATCGAAACCGAACGTCGTTTTTATCTGGCGAACGAGGTTAACCTGGTGCGCGTTGATACGGCCAGCGATTTCTATTTTGAGCTCAACATGGTTGATGTATGGGTTTGGGATATCTACCGAACAGACCGTTTCGTAAAGAATGTTCGCGTGCTGACCTTCAAAGATGTGAATGTTGAAGAACTGACCGGCAAAGCCTTCAACCTGCCAAAAGAGCTCGCCGTCGGCGAATAATTTCACAGGCTGAAAAAGCCTTAGTTATTCACAAAAATCTTGCACTGAGGTCCTTCGCTTTCCAAGCGAGAGCATCTTTGATGCATGACCTTCAAACAAAACCTGGGCATTCAGGGCGAAAACGCCGCCGTCGACTATCTCGAGGCCCTGGGCTATCAAATAATCACACGCAATTGGCGATGCCGATTCGGTGAAGTCGATATTGTTGCCTTGCACAATAGTCAAACGGTTTTCGTTGAGGTGAAAACTCGGTCGGGAGCAGGTTTTGGGCACCCATTCGAGGCAATCACTTCTTCGAAGGTTCGTGCGATGCGCAAGACGGCAAATGCCTATTGCGTCGCTAACCGTGCCGGCCCAAGCATTCGTCTCGATGCCATCGCCGTTTACCTGCTGCACGGCAAAATTTCTATCGAACACCTAAAGCAAGTTTTCTGATGTTGGTTTCAAAAAGTTACGCCGTCAGCCTGCTTGGGCTCGCCGGAACCGTGATCGAAATCGAAGCCGAAATCTCGAGCAACCTACCCAACTTTGTTTTGGTTGGCCTTCCCGATGCTTCGCTTTCTGAATCTAAAGACAGGGTTAGGTCGGCGGCTAACAACTCGGGTTTTGCTCTGCCCGGGCGTCGAATCACAGTCAATCTTTCGCCCGCCTCGGTGCCAAAACACGGTTCTGGTTTCGATTTGGCAATTGCGGTTGCGGTGCTTGCGGCAAGCGGAGAGCTCAATGCTAAAAGTGTTAGCGATTGGGTTCACCTCGGCGAGCTTGGCCTCGATGGTTCGTTGCGGCCAATCGGCGGCATTTTGCCTTCGCTGTTAGTTGCGCAGCAAGCAGGCTTTAGCCAAGCAGTGGTGCCCAAAGCAAATCTTGCCGAAGCGCAACTTGTAGCGGGCCTCAGGGTTGTTGGGGCCGATTGTTTAGCCGAGGTTGCCGAGCTGCATGGGGCCGAACACAAAAAAACTGAGCGGCGCTTCAGCGTTAGGTCTGGCCCGGCTAATAAACAAGTCGAATTGATGCCCGAGCTTGATGTGAGCGATGTAATTGGCCAGGATGTTGCCGTTCAGGCGCTTACTGTGGCTGCTGCCGGAGGGCATCACCTGTTGATGGTGGGGCCACCTGGTGCCGGCAAAACCATGTTGGCCGAAAGGTTGCCGGGCCTGCTACCAGATCTGCAGATGACTGAGGCCCTAGAGACCACTGCGGTCATGTCTATTTCTTCGCGCAGGCGGCAACCGGGCGCAAGTTTGAACGGTTTGCTGGTTCGGCCGCCATTTGAAGCCCCACACCACACCTCATCGGTTTCATCTCTGGTTGGCGGCGGCCTGGGGGTGCCCAGGCCGGGTCTAATTTCGCTTGCAAATCACGGAGTTTTGTTTCTCGATGAGGCGCCCGAGTTTTCGCAACCCGTTCTAGAGGCGCTTAGGCAACCGCTCGAATCTGGCGAAGTTTTAGTTAATCGTTCTTCTGGGTCTGCCCGATTTCCGGCGAGGTTTCAATTGGTTTTGGCGGCCAACCCCTGCCCGTGTGGCAAGAGCCACGGCAGGGCGGCAGAGTGCAAGTGCACCAGCCAGCAGAAAATCAAGTACTCCTCGAAATTATCTGGGCCGTTGCTCGATCGAATCGACATTCGACTGCTGATCGAACCGGCTAACCCGGCTCAGATCGCCATGGCTCGCGAAGGCTCAGGTGCGCGTCAAACCAGTAAAGAACTCAGGCAAGTGGTTCTCGCTGCTCGTCAGCGCTCGGGCGCACGGCTCGCGCAAACGCCGTGGGCTCTCAACGCACAGGTTCCTGGCCCATATCTTCGTCGAAATATGTCTATCGAGCCAAGCAGCAGGCTTGCTCTCGACCGCATGCTCGAACTCGGAAAGCTGAGTATGAGGGGTTATGACCGCTGCCTTCGCTTGGCCTGGACTCTCGCCGATTTAGAGGCCGAAGATCGACCGAGCAAAGATCACATAGCCAGAGCATCCTTCTTGCGTGGCGCAGATAACCCCATGGAGGCGCGATGACAAGTTTCAATCTGAGTTCAACCGAGGTTAAAGAAATTGTTGCTGGTTTATCAACAGAGGAAGTGGATCCGCAGGAACTTTTTGCCTCACTGGTTTGGTCAGTATGGAACGAACCGGGGGATGGCTTTGCCGGGATGCTGACCAGAGGCTTAGGTGCTGCGAGGGCACTCGAGTTGGAGATAAACAGGGTTGCGCCCCAAGCAATCAAATCGATGCTCGTCGACCAAGGGGTTAGCGAAGAAGCACTGTCGGTACACGGAGACTTTGCCGAGAGCCTTCAGCAAGCCAGAGCGCGTTGGGCATCGCGCAGATTTGTCAGCATGATCAAAGCTGCTGCCGACACGCAACGCAGCATCGCTGGCAAGGTCATTTGCCCAATCCAGCCGCATTGGCCTCAGTCGGTTAACGACCTACGCATACACACTCCGCTAGCGCTTTGGCTCAGAGGGAACCCAGAGCTTCTAAGCATGCCGGCCGTTTCGATTGTGGGTTCAAGAAACGCGACTTCTTATGGCGAGGCGGTTACTTCAGAACTAGTGAGTGCGCTTGCGCAGGAGGGTTTTGGGGTTATCTCTGGCGGCGCATATGGCATCGATGCCATGGCGCACCGATCGGCGCTGGCGATATCAACCCCAACTGTTTCAGTGCTCGCGGGCGGCCTAGATCGGCTATATCCAGACGGCAACAAACTCTTGCTCGAGCGAATCGCCAGGGAGGGCTGCTTGGTAAGCGAAATGAACCCGGGCGTAGCGCCAAGTAAATGGAGGTTCTTGCAAAGAAATCGACTAATCGCTGCTCTTGGCTTGGCCACGGTGGTGGTTGAGGCCAATTGGCGATCGGGCGCCATAAACACGGTTAGCCACGCTGGCGCACTGAACCGCCGAATCGGGGCGGTGCCTGGTTCAATAAAATCTCCGGCCTCGGCTGGTTGCAACCAATTGATTCGCGCCTATAAAGCCGAGTTGATATCTAGCGGCTCTGAGTTGTTAGAACTAGTTGGCATCTCTCATTCACCCACCACGCAGAGTTCGCTAGCCGGCCTTGGAGCATTCGAGACGCGAGCGTTGGATTCAATTGGTTTTGATAACCCAACCGATGCCGAAATTTTGGCAGACTCTGGGCTGACGCCTAGAGAGCTCGCTACAGCTCTGGGTGCTTTGGATATGGTTGGACTTATCGAGCGAAAAAAGGGTGGCTGGCAAAGAAGGCAAACTAAAGTTTGAAATGTGACCACGACAATGCGCAACGCGCTCGCCGCCTATGCGGTGCACCTTGAGGCCGGTCGAGGATATTCGGTCAATACGGTCAAAAGTTATCTTTCAGACCTCGAGAGTCTGGCCGAATTCATGGCACAACAAAAATTTGATTCAATTGCCGACTTGAATCTTGAAATTATTCGAGATTGGCTTTGGGAGGCAAGCCAGAAGGGTCTGGCCAAAAGCTCTCTTGCCAGGAAGAGCGCAGCCATTCGGTCTTTCACCAGCTGGTTATTTAAACTTGACCAAATCGAAGCCGATTACGGTCTTCGGCTTAGGTCGCCAAAGGCAGGCCGCGCTTTGCCCAAGGTAGTCTCGCGAGAATCGCTTGCTCAAATCTTTGACCACTTGGCAGTTTTGGCCCTCGACAACAACCCAAATGGCATCCGAGATTTGGCAGTTGTCGAATTGCTTTATGCAAGCGGGGCTCGCGTTAGCGAATTGGTTGGCCTAGATATTGAATCGATCGATTTTGATCGCAATGTGATGCGAGTTTTGGGTAAGGGTGGCAAAGAGCGCATGGTTCCCTTCGGGCAACCGGCCCGCGAAGCCTTGGCAAACTGGCTTCGAGTGGCACGGCCACAATATGCAAATGATTCAAGTGGTCAGGCTCTGCTAATTAATTCTCGAGGCCAACGCATTGGTGTGCGCCAGGTTTATTCGTTGGTTTCAAAACTGCTCGAGGCAACGCCCACCGGCGCCGCTGGCCCGCACGCTCTAAGGCACAGCGCCGCCACACACTTGCTAGATGGCGGAGCCGATCTTCGGGCCGTTCAAGAGTTGCTTGGTCACGCTAGCTTAGGAACCACCCAGATCTACACCCACGTATCTATCGACAGGCTTCGCGAAGGTTATCAAAACGCTCACCCTCGGGCATAAGGCAACAGCCTGCTAGGGCTAAGCCCACCGATTAGCGCGAGTGGTGAAATGTATCTGCCATCTTTTCTTACAGAGAAGTGCAGGCAAACCTCAGCAGCGCAATGGCCTCGATAAGTGAGCCGTGGTTGGCAAACATAGCCAATTGCCTTACCTTTTTGAACACGCTCACCTTTGCCAAGACTGCTGCACACGGGTTCAACCTCGCTAATCAATTGATTTGCGTGATTAAGGCTTAGAAGCGGGCGATCTACCAGCATTCCCGAATAAATCACGAAGCCATCGGCAGGTGCAAAAACAGGTTGCTCATAGTCGACTGCATAATCAACGCCGCGATGCCCGGCCGAATAGTCGCTTGAGGGTTGTTGAAATTGGCGAACCAGTCGAATCGGTGAATCTAATGGCAACTGCCATGTGGTTGAAGGGGTCAGAAATGCTGCCAAGGTGAAGCCAACTGCGACGGGTTTTATCAACATAATCTCAGCCTGCCCGAACTGGCGAAATGCCAGACAAACATTGGCAAATCGGTGGATAACCCGTGCGCTGGATGGTATGATTTTAGACAGCGACGAGTGTTTGAAAAAGCGCTCGTTGACTTCGCGTGTCGAATCAGATCCACGCTTCACTCAGTCCGAGTCGGTTCTTGAACCGTGTTTGGCGAAGCAGGTCCGGCACCAGGTGTTTAGAGCAACCGCTCAAAACAGAAAACTGAGTGGCGCCTTCGCGCGCCAAAAAAGGAGAACTGCTCATGGCAGTCGTAACAATTCGCCAGCTGCTAGACAGCGGCGTTCACTTCGGGCACCAAACCCGTCGCTGGAACCCAAAGATGCGTCGTTTCATTCTGACCGACCGTTCAGGCATCTACATCATCGACCTTCAGCAGTCACTTGCCTTCATCGACAAGGCATACGACTTCGTTAAAGAGACCGTCGCCCACGGCGGCAGCATCCTTTTCGTTGGCACCAAGAAGCAGGCCCAAGAAGCGATCGCCGAGCAGGCTCTTCGCGTTGGCCAGCCATACATCAACCAGCGTTGGTTGGGTGGCCTCTTGACCAACTTCCAGACCATCCAGAAGCGTCTTTCACGCCTCAAAGAGCTTGAGGTCATGGACTTCTCAGGTGCGACCAAGACTGGTCTTACCAAGAAAGAACTTCTTATTCTTCGTCGCGAAAAAGACAAGCTAGAGAAGGCTCTTGGCGGTATCCGCAACATCAGCAAGACCCCTTCGGCTATCTGGGTAGTTGACACCAACAAAGAGCACCTAGCAATCACCGAAGCTAAAAAGCTTGGAATTCCTGTAATCGGAATTCTTGACACCAACTGCGACCCAGACGAGGTCACCATTGGTATTCCTGGAAACGACGATGCAATTCGTTCAGTTCAGTTGCTGACCCGCGTTATCGCAGATGCAGTTGCTGAAGGCCTAATTGCCCGCCACGCAAAGCCAGAGGCAGCAGCTGAGCCTCTAGCCGAGTGGGAGCGCGAGCTTCTTGAGCAGGGCAACGCGGCAGCAGCCGTTGAGACCGTAGAGGCACCAGTTGAGGCTGTTGTTGAGACCGTAGAGGCACCAGTTGAGGCTGTTGCAGTTGAGGAAGCAAAGTAATCATGGCTAACTACACCGCCGCAGATGTAAAGGCCCTGCGCGAGCGCAGCGGCGCCGGAATGATGGACTGCAAGGGTGCACTCGATGAGGCCGACGGCAACATCGAAAAGGCTCTTGAATTTCTTCGTCTAAAGGGTCTAAAGGGCGTTACCAAGCGTGAAGGTCGCACCACCAGCAACGGTCTTATCGTTGCTCGTGTAAACGGCGGCGCTGGTTACCTAATCGAGCTAGCCTGCGAGACAGACTTCGTTGCTAAGGCACCAAAGTTCATCGAGCTTGCCGACAAGGTTGCTGACGCAGTTGCCGCTGCAGGCGCAGAGACCCTAGAGGCTGCGCTTGCCGCAGACCTAGCTGGTCAGACTGTTCTTGCCGCAATCAACGACGAAGCCGCAATCATGGGCGAGAAGGTCGAGCTTCGCAAGGTTGCATCTCTAAAGGATGCCGCCGTAGACGCTTACCTTCACCGCACCAGCAAGGATCTACCTCCTCAGGTTGGCGTGCTAGTTGCTTATTCGGGCAGCGATGCCGAGACCGCTCACGATGTTGCCGTGCACATCGCGGCATTCTCGCCAAGCGTTCTAAACCGCGACGCAATCGATGCAGAGGTTGTAGCAACCGAGCGTCGCATTGCCGAAGAAACCGCGCGCAACGAAGGCAAGCCAGAGGCTGCGCTTTCAAAGATCGTTGAAGGCCGCGTTACCGGATTCTTCAAAGAGAACGTGCTTCTTGAGCAAGACTTCGCTAAAGACACCAAGCAGACCGTTTCCAAGGTTGTCGAAAACGCGGGTATCACCATTTCTGGCTTCCTACGCTTCCGCGTTGGCGCCTAAAAAGCTCTAAAAGCGACAAAGGCTCGGTCGATTTCGGCCGGGCCTTTTTGCTGCCTCGCCTAGGATAGAAGTAGTTCAAAACTCGATTCAGGAGGATCCAGTGCCACACAAAAAACGCCGTGTATTGCTCAAACTTTCAGGTGAAGCATTCGGCGGTGGCACCCTTGGTGTAAACCCTGACATTGTTGCCGAGATGGCCAAAGAAATCGCCGAAGGTGCAAAACACGCCGAAGTTGCGATTGTCGTTGGCGGTGGCAATTTCTTCCGCGGAGCAGAGCTGTCGCAGCGCGGAATGGACCGCTCACGAGCCGACTACATGGGAATGTTGGGAACGGTAATGAACGCTCTCGCCCTTCAAGATTTTCTTGAGCAAGCCGGCGTTAGCACACGCGTGCAGTCTGCAATTAACATGGCGCAAGTTACCGAGGCCTACATTCCACTGCGCGCTGTTCGTCACCTAGAAAAGGGTCGCGTAGTCATTTTTGGCGCTGGCGCCGGATTGCCATATTTTTCTACCGACACGGTTGCTGCTCAGCGCGCCCTAGAAATCAAGGCAGACGAAGTTTTGGTCGCCAAGAACGGCGTAGATGGCGTGTATTCGGCTGACCCTAAAAAAGACCCGACCGCGGTTAAACTTGAATCGATCACCTATCAAGACGCCCTGGTTCAGGGTTTGAAGGTAGTTGACGCAACCGCGTTCAGCCTTTGCATGGATAACAAAATGCCAATGCGCGTATTTGGCATGCAAGGTAAGGGCAACGTTACCGCCGCTATCATCGGTGAAAAAATCGGAACCTTCGTAACCGCCTAAGCTGCACCCAAGATTTTCAAAAACAGGAGAAAACCGTGATTACAGAGATCATTTCAACGACAACCGAAAAGATGGCCAAGGCCGTCGACTCTGCAAAGGAAGATTTTGCAAATGTGCGCACCGGGCGCGCCAACCCACAGATCTTTCAGAAGGTAATGGTTGATTACTACGGAACACCAACACCTCTTGGCCAGCTTGGCCAGCTTGCAAATCCAGAAGCGCGCACCATTGTGATCACCCCTTACGACAAGGGTGCCCTTGCCGGCATCGAGCGCGCTATTCGTGAAATGCCCAACTTAGATGCCAACCCACAGAACGACGGCAACCTTATTCGTGTCACTTTGCCCGACCTAACCGAAGAGCGTCGCCGTGACTACGTGAAAATCGTCAAGGGCAAGGCCGAAGATGCTCGTGTGTCGGTTCGCAACATCCGCCGCAAAGGCAACGATGACCTAGCCGCCTTGAAAAAGGACGGCTTAGCTGGCGAAGATGACATTGCTCGTGCCGAGAAAGAACTCGATGCGCTTACCAAGACCCACGTCGATGCCATCGACGACGCATTGAAGCGTAAAGAGGCAGAACTTCTAGAGGTCTAATTGAGTCAGCAACAAGCCGCTGCCGGGGGCAGAAGCCTCTCCAAGTCAATAGTTGTTGGCTTGGCTCTTGGTGGCGTCTTTTTGCTTTCTGTCTTGATCTATAAAGAGCTATTTATGGTTCTTGCCGCCGCAGTTGCCGCACTTGGCGCCTGGGAGTTATCAACGGCCCTGCGAATCAAGGGCTGGTATGTGCCGCGCGTGCCTGCTGTTGTGGGTGCCGCGCTAATCATGCCGGCTACCTTCTATGGCGGAGCTGAGATTCAATGGCTTGTGGCACTTGGAATAGTGGCTGCTCTAATTCTTTGGCGCAGCGTGCATTTGTTGTGGGAGCGACGAGAAGCCCCATTTCAAGCGCTGACGCACACGATTCGTGATTTCGCCGCATCAGCCTTTGTGGTGATTTATTTGCCGCTTATGACCAGCTTTACCGTTTTGCTTTTGCGCCGTGAAGATGGCGCTCAATGGGTTCTCACACTGGTCGTTACGGTTGCCATGATCGATACAGCTGGTTATCTGGTTGGCCGCAAATTTGGCAAGCATAAATTAGCCCCCGGAGTAAGCCCAAAGAAGACCTGGGAGGGTTTGCTGGCCTCTATTACAGCTGGCACAATCTCTGCAATGCTTTTCATGCACTTCGCCTTTGGGCAACCTTGGTGGCTGGGCCTATTGTTGGCAGCTGCACTATTGCTCTCTGCAGTCTTCGGAGATCTGGCTGAGTCTATGATCAAACGAGATCTTGGAGTTAAAGACATGAGTTCGCTGCTTCCGGGGCACGGTGGCATGATGGACAGACTCGATTCGATTCTGCCTTCTGCACTGATTGCCTACCTCTTCACCCTGATTTTCTTCACCTAAACAATTTCAATAGACCTGCGAGAATATTCCTGTGAGTTTCAGTTTTCCGAGAGCCGCCACCAAAGCAAATGGCTACGTGCCAGAGCAAGTCGATGCGTTCATAGCCAAGGCTCGCGAGCAATACTCAAACCCCGAAAGTGGCCAGCTTGAAGCGAGCGATTTAAGGGCAATCGAGTTCGATTTTGTGGCGGGCGGCTATTCGATCGGTGCAGTCGATTCTGCAATCGACAGACTTGAAGACAGTTTTGCAAAACGCGAAACTGCGCGCCAGCGTGCCAAAGCAGGCGATGCAGCCGTTGCCGATCACTTGGCCAGAGTCGTCGAAATAATTCGTGCCAGGCTAAACCGCCCAGCAAGAAAAAAGTTTTCTAGCGCTGGTTTCTTGTTACGCGGTTATTCAAAAAAGCAGGTTGATTCCCTTTGCAGCCAAATTGCAATTCACTTCGAAAGCCAGGCCGCAATTTCGGTTGATGATGTTCGCCGAGTGATATTCAAGGCCAAACGGGGAGGCTATGTTGAAAGTCAAGTTGATGCATTTATTGACCGGGTCATCGAGGCACTACACCTCGAACGAAACAGCTAGCCCAAGCTGTGCGGCGCTCGTTGCCGCACTAGTTCTAGCCCTAACCGCTCTGCCCGCCACTGATCTCGCGCCAGTTGGCCCCATCGAATCGTCTCGCGCCACCGCTGCCACCGCCAAAACTGCTGTTAGCGCACTAAGCGGGTTAGCCGTGAAGGGCAGGGCACCCAAAACAGGTTATGAACGAAAGCTGTTCAGTGATGGTTGGGGCGATCAGGCATGGGGTTGCGATACCCGAAACTTCATTTTGAAGCGCGACCTAACCTCGATTCGAATGCGCCCAGACGAAACCTGCATAGTAGCCTCGGGAGTTCTAAAAGACCCCTACACATTGAAAACGATTTCTTTCACCCGTGGTGTTAAAACATCGATTGCCGTTCAAATTGATCACGTTGTAGCCGTTAGCGACGCCTGGCAAAAAGGTGCACAGCAAATCAGTTCGCAACAGCGCTACAACTTCTATAACGACCCGCTTAACCTGCTTGCCGTTGATGGGCCCACCAACTCATCTAAAGGCGATGGCGATGCGGCCACCTGGCTGCCACCCAACAAGGCCTTTAGATGTGCATATGTTGCCAGGCAAATAGCGGTAAAAGCCAAATACAAACTGTGGGTTACCGCAGCCGAAAAAACCGCTATGGCTACAGTCTTAGGCAAGTGCCCCACCCAATCTTTGCCTACAAAATAACGCTCGGGTAGACTTTCAAGGTTGCATTAGAACTGCATACGAAAATCGATTAGAGGTTGGCAATGGGCAAACACGAGGCATCGCGCCCGAGCCTGTCGCACCGCATTGGCGAAAACATCGATAACCGCCTTGTTGGCACCAGATTTCGCCGGCCAACTCTGCCAAAGCTAAAAAAGCATGCCTTCAGGCCCATGTGGGGCTTTTTGTTCTCAGTTGGTTTTGTGCTCGTCACCATCATCGATCCTTATTCGGGCACAATGGCAAGCGCCAGCACCATCCAAATTTATGACACCGACAACATCGATCCCGCGCAGACCTACGGCTATGCCAGCACCCAACAGATCTCATTTGCCCGCGGTGGTTTCAACATTGTCACCGGCTCAGACGCTGCTGCAATGTTCGTTGAAACCGCGATTATTCCATCACCCGGAACAGCCAAGGCCTTTGCCTTTGATTTGTTGACTTCGCTGAAATTTGGCGAGGATCAGTATTCGTGTTTGGTCAAGCTCTGGGAACGCGAATCGAACTGGAGAGTGAACGCCAAGAACAAGAATTCTGGAGCCTACGGGATTCCTCAGTCATTGCCGGGTGCGAAGATGGCTAGCGAGGGACCCGATTGGCAGAGCAACCCCGAAACCCAGATTCGTTGGGGCGTGAAATACATCAAGGGGCGCTACGGATCGCCTTGTGGAGCGTTGGCTCACTCAGACAAGCTGGGCTGGTATTAATGCCCAGAAGCAATCGGCCTTCGCGAGGCAAAAAGGCCGCTGAACCCATCGAGGATTTGAACCTAAACACGCTCCGAATGGGCGTGCGGCGAACCGAATTCAAGCGAGGAGTCGAATACACCGTGCAAACGAGTGTTGGCGCCAATGCCGAAGACACCAAAACCTGGATGTGCCCATATTGCAATCTGCAAATTGCCAAGGGCTTGAGCCACCTGGTTGCCTTTGACTCTGTTCGCGGCGTTGAGACTCGCCGGCACTTTCACACTGCATGCTGGTCTTCGTTTCAGGGGCCATTGCTGTGACCACCGAAATTAGATCAGATGTTCAGTTGCCGAGCTTGCGCGAAGAAATAACTTTGCAAACGGCCGATGGGTTGTCTCTCGTAGGTGAACTGGCGCTGCCAATTGGCGGTCAGCCAATGGCAACTATCATCACGCTTCACCCGCTGCCCACGCACGGTGGTTTCATGGATTCTCACATTTTGCGAAAGGCCGCCAACCGACTGCCAGCTTTGGCGAACATAGCCGTGCTCAGGTTTAACACTCGCGGAACCGCATCGGCCCGCGGCACCAGCGATGGAAGCTTTGGTGAAGGGGTAACCGAGCGCTACGACGTAGCTGCAGCGGTTGACTTTGCTAAGCAGCGCGGGCTAAAAAATATTTGGCTTATGGGTTGGTCTTTCGGCACCGAATTGACTCTCAAATATGGTCTCGAGCACGATATCGCTGGTGCCATTCTGCTGTCACCGCCATTGCACAGAACATCCGAGCATGAGCTAAGTGCTTGGGCTCAAAACCCTAAGCCGCTGTTTGCCCTGATACCCGAGCACGACGACTATCTAAGGCCACCCGAAGCGGCACTTAGATTTGCTAGCATTCCGCATTTGCAACTAATCAATGTTGCCGGGGCGAAGCATCTGTGGGTAGGAGAGTCGGCGACAAAGCGTGTTTTGGACGAGGTTGTTTTAGCAATTAACCCTCAAGCCAGCCCGTTGCCCGAGTTCTGGAACGAGTGAAATCTAGGCTTTAGAGAGAGTCTTGACGCGGGGAAAGCACTTGCCGAATGATCAACATGACCGATGCGGCAACAGGGATTGCTACAAGCGCACCAAGGACACCGAGAATTGCGCCACCAGCCAATGCTGCAACCACAACGACCGCCCCAGGCACCGAAACCGCTTTGCTCATTATGCGGGGGCTGATGAAATAGGCCTCGACCTGCATGTAAATCAGGTAATAAATGGCTGCGATTAGTGCCGTGGTTGGCGAAACTGTAAGGGCTACAAGAGTGACAATCGCCGCACCCGCAATTGTGCCGACCAATGGAATTAGGCCAAGCAGGAAGGTGATTGCGGCCAAAACGAGGGCAAACGGAACTCCGAGAATGCTCATCATGATTAGTGCCAGAGTTGCCGCGATTAAACCGAT
The DNA here is from genome assembly GCA_024641985.1 of Rhodoluna sp. GTDB lineage: Bacteria > Actinomycetota > Actinomycetes > Actinomycetales > Microbacteriaceae > Rhodoluna. The sequence goes on from JAHEBZ010000003.1 coordinate 58,112, forward strand.
GGTGACTTGCCCCATAACGTAGCGCCCAACAGCGGTTGCGATTTGCTCTGCGATGTCGACAAATTGAGTGCGGCGACTCGCTGGAACCATCGAATAAATGAACTTTTTGAATCGCTCCATCGAAGCCATGAAGTAGAGGCTCAGAATCACGATGATTAGAGCGCCAAAAAAGCCATTGAAAATTGATAACCCAACTTGAAAAACGCCGCCGAGCATCGAAGGCCAATTGCTTGAATCTCCCAGAAAATTGCCCAGACCAGTTAGCGCCTCGGTTATTGCCCCGCCAAATTGCCCATCAATGCGTTGCACCCAATCGAGGTCGTTGAATCCGCGGATAAGATCAGGAGCCGTTTTAACAAAGTGCGCCGCTTGGCTTGCGATGGATGGCACGAGAGCCCAAATTAGCGCAGTTAAGATCGCTAACAGTGAGACCACAACAGTAGGAATTGCCAGGCGCCGTTTCATGCCCAGCTTTTCGAGTTTGGTAACTATGGGCTCTAAACCAAGTGCGATGAAAATGGCCGCCGCAACATAGGTGAGCAGGTTAGCGATCGAAGTTATTGCCCCACCAACTAGCAAGGCAGCAAGCACACCTAGCCCGCCCAGCAGACCAATTTGAAAAGCGTTAGAGACTTTGATGTTGCGGTTCATGACTCAAACTTATAGCCTGAACGACCATTTAGAGGGTTGGGCGCAGGTATTGCGCGCCATCGAGCACCTTTCGAAGATTACGCATATAGACCTCAACCGAGTCGCGCTCGCCTTGAATTCGTTCAACCTCTTTGTTTGCCTGCGAAAGCCTAGCCGCAGCCTCATTCTTTGCCTCTGCCAGTATTTCGCGAGCCTCGGCATCGGCGGCTGCAATTATTGCATCAGCCTTTTTGCGCGTTGCCAAGGTAGTTTGTTGATTCACAGAAATTGCCGCTGCCTCGAGAGTTTCTGCTTCGAGGCGGGCCGCATTTGCCCTGGCAAGGGCATTGCCAAGTTGGGCGTTGGCGTCATCCAAGTATTTTTGCGTTGCAGCAACGGCTTCTTGGTGTTTGGCCAAATATTCAGCTTCGGCTTCGGCCCGGCGCGCGGTTAGTTCAAGCTCAAGGTCAATTCGTGCTTGCTCGGTAACCAGTGAAACGGCAAAATCGAGGTCTAGCTGGCGAGTGTTATCGCGAAGGGCCATCAGTTTGCGCTCGGCCAAATCGCGGTCGGTTTTTGCCTTGTTTGATTCAATTTCGCGCTTGGCGTTGGCGCGCATTTTGGCAACTTCGGTAGAAATTGCGCCACGAATTGAGCTGGCCTCACGTGTCGATTCGTCTGCAAGTGCACCGGCTTCGCTTCGAGCCTGCTTGATTATTTCGTCATAGTCGCTGCGGGCCGCGTTGATAATGCGATCTGCGCGTCTCTGTGCCTCGGCAACAAGCGAGTCGTAATAGCCTTTGGCTTCACCCCGCTGGGTGTCAATCTCGTGGGCTAGTTCGCGGCGTAGTTTTTCGGCTTCGAGTTTTGCCTCTTTGGTTAGGTGGGCCGCTTGATCTTCGGCTGCGCTCAAAATCAAAGCCGCACGGGCACCAACACCGGTGTAGGTTGGGTCGCCAACTTCACTTAGCTGAGCATCGAGTTGTTCTAAGCGTTTGCTGGCAGTCTTTAGCTCTGCTGCAAGTTGGGCATTCGATGCCGAAAGGTGCAAAATCTCTTTGCGAAGGTCTAGCAGTGCATCGTCAACAAGACCACGCTCGTAGCCACGAAGGGCTATTGGGAATTCGGTCTCATCGCCTGACAAAGTAGGGCTCCTAGGCTCTTCGGTAGAATAAAAGGGCTTGTTGCTTTGTCCCAAGTTTACCTGATTGGATTTTCGATGCGCCTTTGGATTGCCGCTGCATTGTTTATGCTGTCGGTTATTTTGATGCTGGTTGGTTTGGGGCAACGCACAATTTGGGCACCACCGGCCTCAACCTCGATCTCGATTCAGGTCGACGCCAGCGCCCCATACACCGTGATTCCACACTCTGTCATCTCACTAAACCCGGGTAACCCAATAATTCGGGCCGCCGGCGCCAAGAACGCCTTCATTGCAAGTGGGCGCGAATCAGATGTTATGGCCTGGGTTGGCGCCAGCAAGTATCAGAACCTTGAGCCAAAAAAAGCTGAGCTAACCGTTGTTGAACACCCCGGCGATTCGGCATTTGCGGCTCCGGCAGGCTCTGACCTTTGGCGCTCAGAAAGCTCATCTGTCGGCACTACCACGCTGAGAATCAGCTCAAAGGATGAAGCGGCAGTTCTCATAGCCAGTAACGGCAAGTTGGCAGCTCCTGGCGATATTGAAATCATTTGGCCAATTTTTCATGACTTGACCTGGTCAAATATCTTCTTGATTAGCGGTGCAGCATTCTTGTTGGCAGCACTGCTGTTCAATTGGCTAACTTTCCGCTCGATCCGCCGCAAGAGCGGGCCTAAGCGCAAAACACCCAAAGCTCCAAAACCACCTCAATATCGAGCCAAAAAGCGGGTTTCGCTAGCTCCGGTTAGGGGCAGGCGTTCTTCGCGTCGCGCCTTCATCGCGGTGCCGGCCTCGATTCTGGCTCTCGGCCTATTGGCCGGCTGTTCAGCACCTTCTGACAAACCATCACCTCAGGCTTCGGTCGATCAAATCGAGGTTCCGCCGCCGGTGGTTACCACTCAGCAGCTCGAGCGAATCTTGTCTTCGATTAGCTCGTCGATAAAGGCAGCCGATGATTCCCTCGACAAAAAACTTTTGACTAGCCGCACCGCCGGCCCAGCGCTTTCCTTGCGTGCCGTTAATTACTATTTGCGTTCCAAATCTTCTTCGGTGCCTGCCTCGGCCGCCATCGTAAGTGAGCCAATCACATTTAGCCTGCCAGCGGCGTCAAGCACCTGGCCGCGCACTGTCATGGCCGTTACCGATGAGCCTGGCGATTCGGCCCTGCCTCAGATGCTCATCTTGCAACAGCGCAGCCCTCGAGAAAACTACCGCCTATGGTTCAACGTTCGCCTGATGCCGGGCGCCAAGATTCCCGAAGTTCCGTCGACAGAGGCTGGGGCCATACCGGTTGATCCATCTTCGGTGTTCTTAAAGTTGGCCCCACAGAGCATCCCAGCTGCCTACGGCGACGTTATAAATCGCGGTGCAAGCAGCCTGAGTGCCGGTTTGTTTGATACCTCAAAGGATGAGTTTTACAGGCAGGTATCTGACAGTCAAAAATCGCAGGTGGTCACCCTAACCACAGCCAAAATTACCTTCACTCACGCACTTGGCGATAAAAACGTGCAGGCGCTTGCCACCACAACCGGTGGCGCCCTGGTTGCTGTTTACATGACCGACACCTACACCATCAAGCCAATTCGACGCATTTCTGCGGTTGCTGTTACCGGCCAAGAAAAGATATTGCTTGGGGCCGATGGTTCGACCACCGGAGTTCGCTCGGTTTATGGCGACATGCTGTTGTTTTATGTGCCTGCGCTGTCTGATGAGCAGGGAATTCGACTGTTGGGTGTAACTCAAGGTCTAGTAAGTGTAAGGAGCCTTTAGTGTCTGACTTTATGTCGCGAGCTAGTCTTGCTGGTGCAATGGATCTCTCAAGTCTGAGGCGGCCCGATCAGAGCATTGGTGCGGCCACTTCGTCTGCGAGTGCCTCAGGGTCGACGGTTGCCTCGGGCGCTTCAATCGAGGCGCCAAAGGTTGCCTCGCTAGTTGTGCGCGGCACTCAGGGCAACCTGAAACGCCTGCTCGAAATTTCAAACACGGTTCCGGTAATTATCGATTTTCACACCGATCGCGGCGATCAAAGCAAGGCGCTCAGCCCCAAACTAGAGGCTCTCGTTACCGCTCAAAATGGTCGAATTCTGTTGGTCCAGATCGATCTAGATGCCGAGCCTCAAATTGCACAAGCCTTTCAAATAACGCAGGCACCAACCGTGTTGGCGGTGTTGAAGGGGCAACCGGTGCCGTTATTTAGCGGCGACCAGCCAAATGAGGCTTTGATTACCGTGCTCGATCGCATGCTGCAGGTGGCAGGCGAAAACGGGCTGGCTGGGGTGGTTGAAGTCGACGAGAACATGGTTGAAGAAGCGCCGCGTTTGCCGCCGCGTCACGAGGCTGCATATGCGGCCATCGATTCTGAAAACTATGCCGAGGCAATTGCCCAATATGAGGCCCAGTTGGCCGAAAGCCCAGCCGATTCGCTGGCCAAGAGCGGCCTTGCCCAAGCCAAATTGCTATTTCGCACCGACAAAATTGATTTCGAAGCTGTCTTGGCATCGACGCCTCTCGATCTAAAAGACTTATTGCTAAAAGCCGACGCGTTTGTTGCTGTGGGTCACCCTGCTCAAGGTTTTTCAGTCATACTCACCAGATTTGCCAACTCAGAAAACGCAGATCGCGAAACCTTGAGAAAGCACCTCGTTGAACTATTTGAGGTGTGCCCACCAGAGTCACCCGAAGTCGCGGCTGCTCGACGGGCTCTCGCCTCGATGCTCTATTAACTGGTTCCCGACTTTAATTTGTCGGGTGTTATTCAGTTAGCTGGCCTAAACCAAACGGCGCCCAGCGGTGGAACCGAAATGTTGGCCGAGTGTGGCTGACCGTGACTGCCATCGCCATTCGCCTCGATTCTGCCAAAGTTGCCCACTCCAGAGCCGCCGAACTCGGTTGCATCCGTGTTCAAAATTTCTTCCCAGACACCTGCCTTTGGCAAACCCAGCTTGAAGTTGTGGTGCGGGTGCCCAGCAAAATTGATTACCACTGCAATCGGGTTTCCGGCTTCGTCATAACGCAAGAAACTGAGCAAGTTTCCATCGGCATTTCCACCATCGATCCACACAAAACCACGGTGATCGTGATCCAGTTGCCACAGTGCCGGAATTTCTACATAAAGTTTGTTCAAAGTGGCCACCAAATTTAGTAGACCGCGGTGGCTAGGCTGGTCGAGAATCCACCATTCCAAACCGCGCTCCTGCGACCACTCCGACTGTTGGCCAAACTCTGAGCCCATAAAGATGAGCTGTTTGCCCGGGTGCGACCACATGAAAGTTAGATAGGCGCGCACGTTGGCAAGCTGCTGCCAGCGATCGCCAGGCATCTTTGAAAGCAGCGAACCCTTGCCATGCACAACTTCATCGTGGCTGATTGGCAAAACGAACTTCTCGTCGTATGCGTAGAGCATCGAGAAAGTCAGCTCACCGTGGTGATATTTGCGATAGGCAGGGTCTTTTTCTATGTATTGCAGGCTGTCATTCATCCAGCCCATGTTCCACTTGAAACCAAAGCCCAAACCTCCACCATCGGTTGGCGATGAAACTCCGCCCCAGCTGGTTGATTCTTCGGCAATCATCATGATTCCAGGGTGTCGGCGGTAGGCGGTTGCGTTAACTTCTTGCATGAACGCAATTGCATCTAGGTTTTCACGACCACCAAATTGGTTTGGCAACCAATCGTTGCCTTCGCGAGAATAATCGAGATACAGCATCGAGGCAACGGCATCAACGCGCAGGCCATCGATGTGGAATTCTTCGAACCAGTAGAGTGCGTTGGCAACCAAGAAATTGCGAACCTCGTTTCGACCGAAGTCAAAAATGTAGGTTCCCCAATCGGGGTGCTCGCCGCGACGGGGGTCTTCGTGTTCGTAAAGGGCGCGACCATCAAAGCGGCCAAGAGCCCACTCATCCTTCGGAAAGTGCGCTGGAACCCAATCGAGAATTACTCCGATGCCTGCCTCGTGAAGTCGATCGATCAGGTATCGCAGATCATCTGGTGAACCAAAACGACTGGTCGGTGAATAATAGCCGGTAACTTGGTATCCCCAAGATGGCGCATAAGGGTGTTCGGCCAGCGGCATGAACTCGACGTGAGTAAAGCCGAGTTCTTGCATGTAGGGGATTAGCTCATCGGCCATCGAGCGATAGGTCAATCCTTGGCGCCACGAACCTGCGTGCAATTCGTAAATTGACATCGGTGACTTCAGTGCATCGTGCTTGGTGCGCTTCTCAATCCACTTTTTATCGTTCCACTTATAACTTGATTCGGTGATGATTGATGCAGTTGATGGGGGAGTTTCGGTTTGGCGAGCTAGTGGATCGATCTTGGTAATCCACGCGCCATCCTGGGTCAAAATTTCATATTTGTAGTGTGTTCCGGCCGTAAGACCCGGAATGAATAGTTCCCAAACACCCGATGCGCCCATTACTCGCATGGCATGGCCAACACCATTCCAATGGTTGAACTCGCCGACCACACGCACGGCCTTGGCGTTTGGCGCCCAAACCGCAAAGCGGCAACCGTGGCTAAGCCCTGCCTCGCCCTTTATAGAGGTGAGGTGCGAGCCGAGGGCCTTCCACAATTCTTCGTGCCGACCCTCTTTGATCAAGTGCAGGTCAAATTCGCCAAGGGTAGGTGCGTGGCGATAGCTGTCGTCTGCAGACCAAACTGTGTCGCCGCCTTCACCCGCATAGCTAGCCGAAATTCGATAGTCGGGTGCGTGTTTTGTCTTTACAAAACCCTGCCACAAGCCGTTTTCGAGGTGTTCGAGGGCCAGTTCGGGTTGGTCTAGAAACACCACCGAAACTGCCTTGGCCATTGGGCGAAGTGTGCGAATTACCCAGCCTTTTTCGTGCGGGTGCGCACCCAATAGTGAGTGCGGGTCGTGGTGTGAACCCGATGTAACTTGCCAAAGAAAATCGTTGTTGATTGCAGGAAGTTCTTGTTCGGTGCGCTTGCGAATAGCCATGATGCTCCTTAGAGAACTTTGCCGATGTGAAGAATGTGCACTGGTTCTAAAAATGCATCTAGGCGAACATAGTTTGATGCCGACCACTCGTAGGTTTCTCCGGTGATCAGATCGCTAACCGCAAACCTTGCGTTGGAGTCTAAACCGAGTTTTTCAAGGTTTAGGTGCACCGTGGTTTCGCGCACGGCATGCGGGTCTACGTTGGCAATTACCAAAATCGTGTCTGCTTTGCCATTGGCCGTGTGCTGGCCAGATAGGTGCTTTGAGAACGCCAAAATAGCCGAGTCTTCGGTGTGATGAATTTCAAGATTGCGAAGCTGCCTAACCGCCGGGTGCGATTTTCGAATATTATTCAATTTGGTTATGTATGGCGCAATGCTTCTACCGCTCTTATCGGCTGCTTGCCAATCTCGGGGTCTAAATTCAAATTTCTCGGAGTCAATGTGCTCTTCGGCACCAGGTCTTGCCACAGATTCGCAAAGTTCATAACCGGCATACATGCCCCAGCTTGCGCCGGCCATGGCTGCAATGGCAGCGCGAATTTTGTGTGCCGCGGGGCCACCAAACTGTAGGTATTCGGTGAGAATATCGGGAGTGCTAACCCAAAGATTTGGTCTGAAAAAATCGGCCGATTGCTTAGAAAGCTCGGTCAGGTAGCTCTCAAGTTCGGCCTTGCTGTTTCGCCAGGTGTAGTAGGTGTAAGACTGCTGAAAACCGGCTTTTCCTAAGGCATGCATCATGGCAGGTCGGGTAAATGCCTCTGCCAAGAACACCACCTCGGGGAACTCTGCATTAACCTCGCCAATTAGCCATTCCCAAAAAGCAACAGGCTTGGTGTGCGGGTTGTCGACTCTGAAAATCTTCACACCGCGTCCAATCCACAGGCGCATTATGCGCAGCACTTCGAAGTGGATGCCCTCGGGGTCGTTGTCAAAGTTGACGGGGTAAATATCCTGGTATTTCTTTGGTGGATTTTCGGCGTAGGCAATTGTGCCGTCAGCGCGCGTGGTGAACCATTCGGGGTTGGTCTTTACCCAGGGGTGGTCGGGGGAGGCTTGTAGGGCAAGGTCGAGGGCAACCGCTATGCCAAGTGCATTGGCAGATTTAACGAATGCGGCAAAATCTTTTTCGGTGCCTAGCTCGGGGTGAATCGCATCGTGGCCACCGGCCTCAGAGCCAATTGCCCATGGCGAGCCGGGGTCTTGAGGGCCAGCAATGAGCGTGTTGTTTGGGCCTTTGCGGTGTGCAAAACCTACCGGGTGAATTGGAGGCAAATACAGCACGTTAAAACCCATTGCGGCAACGGCCGGCAAACGTTTGGCTGCCGTCTTAAAGTTTCCCGATGTCCAGGTTTTGCTTTTTTGGTCAAATTTTGCGCCTTCGCTGCGCGGAAAGAACTCATACCAGGCACCAACCCCAGCTAGTTCACGTTCGGTTTTCACGGTGAAGGTTTCGCTGAGTGTGATCAGGCTGCGAATAGGTTGGGCGCTGACGGCCTTCACCACTTCGGGGGCCTCGGCATCGGCCATGCGCGCCTTTGCCGAACGCGAGTTGTCTGCAAGCTTTTGGGCAAGCTCGTTCAATAATTTGGCGTTGGCTTTGGTGCGTGTTTTTTCTGCCGCAGCATTTGCGAACAGCACCTGACCCTCTAGCAGCATTAGGTCTTCATCTATTCCGACAGCAATTTTGACACTTGCGTTGTGATGCCAGGTTTCGTATTCGTCGGCGAAAGCGCGAATTTTGAAGGTGTAGTCGCCGATCAGGTTCAGTTGAACCTCGGCGTGCCATTTATCTGAACCAGACGAGCCAGCAACCATGCGGCAGGTCAATTCTTTGCCGGTCGGGTCGGTCAATAGCAGTTCAACGCCTAGGGCATCGTGCCCTTCGCGAAACACGGTGGCGCTAAACGGGATAACTTCTCCGGCAAAAGCCTTAGCGGGCCAGCGCCCGGCTTCAACTACTGGGCTAACCGCCAAAATTGGAAGCCGACCAAATGGGAGAGTGTGTCTAAATGCGATCGTTTTACTCACACTCCATAACTTAGCGACAAATAGCCCGGAAAAGTTGAATTGAGGTGCCTGAAAGCATTACGTTGCTGAGCGGCGCCTGTTTTTCGAATTCTGTTGGAGGCAATTCCAATGCGCTGTTCCAGATCAACTCATAGCCAACCACGTCATCGTGTTCGGGCAAAGTTACTGACAACGCTTTTTCAGAACCGTGGATGACCAGCACAAAAGCCTCTGTTGAACCCTTTGAAACGTGCTTGGTGAGGCGTTGGATGGTTCGACATTCTTGATCGTGCCAATTTTCTTCGGTCATAATTTCGCCGTCCGAGTTGTACCACTTGATCATGTCGTGGTCTTCGGTGGCATGGTTGAAATCGCCGAAGTTCTTTGGTCGAAGTGATGGGTTTTCACGTCTAAGGCTGGTCAGGTAGGCGAAAGTGGTTTCGAAGTCTTCTTGCTGTCTGCTCAGATCCCAGTTGACCCAACTCATAACGTTGTCTTGACAGTATGCGTTGTTGTTTCCGTTTTGAGTTTTGCCACGTTCGTCGCCGGCGGTGATCATTGGCACACCCGCCGAGAACAACAGAGTTGCCATCAGGTTGCGGGCAGCTTTGCGTCGCACTGCTCTAATCTCGGGGCTCTCACCGATGCCTTCGTGGCCGTGGTTAAAAGAGTGGTTGCCGTTGGTGCCATCGCGATTGCTCTCGCCGTTGGCTTGATTGTGTTTCACGTCATAACTAACCAAGTCTTTTAGGCAAAAGCCATCGTGGGCGGTTATAAAGTTCACGCCGCCAAGAGGCCCACTTGGGCCGTCAACTATGTCGCGTGAGCCAGCAAGGCGAGTTGCCAAATCGGCAACGCCGTTCCAGTGGCTGCCACTATTTCTTGCGGCAGCAATATCAGACAACCAAAAACGCCGGATGCTGTCGCGGTAGCGATCGTTCCACTCGCTAAAACGGTCAGGAAAATTGCCGGTTTGCCAGCCGCCGAGGCCAATGTCCCAGGGCTCAACAATCATCTTGGTGTCTTTGAAAGTTTCATCTTCGACGATTGCACTTAAAAGCGGGTGGTTGGCATCAAAGTGGTTGATTTCGTTTCGAGCCAGGGTAGCCGCAAGGTCGAACCGGTATCCGTCTACCTGAAGCTCTGTGGTCCAATAGCGAAGACTCTCGAGGACCATGTGAACAACATGCGGGTTACCAAAGTTCAGTGAGTTTCCGCAACCGGTGGTGTCTTGAAAATATCCGTTGTCATCCATGCGGTAATAACTTGAGCTGTCTAGCCCGCGATAAGAGTAGGTCAGGCCGCCACCGCCGCCTTCGGCTGTGTGGTTGTAAACCACATCGAGAATCACTTCGATGCCATTTCGGTGCAGCTCGCGAATAGAAGTCTTGAGCTCGGCAATTATTGCCTCGGGCCCTTGTTCCCACGCTTTAGCCGATGCATACCGCGGGTGCGGGCTGAAGAAGTTGATGGTGTTGTAGCCCCAGTAGTTGATCAGGCCCATGTTCATGAGTCGAGGCTCAGAAATAAACATGTGAATCGGCAACAGCTCGACCGCGTTTACGCCAATTTTCTTTAGATGCGCAATGGTGGCGGGGTGGCCGAGCGCGGCATACGTGCCACGAATGTCATCGGGAATTTCGCTATTATTTCGAGTCAGACCACGAGCGTGCGCTTCGTAGATGATGAGTTCATCCATTGGAATGTTCGGCTTTTGCACGCCTTGCCAGTCAAAGCTGCCGTCGATCACTACGCAGTGATACTCTCTGGCGCTCTCGCGAACCACGCCTTTTGCGTAAGGGTCGATTAGATGAAGCGAAGAGTTGAATGAGTTTCTGGGCGCGTCTGGGCCATCGGCACGAAGCGCATATTTGGCACCAGCTTTTAGATCTGGGTGGCTAACCTGCCAAATGTGGTTTTCGCCTCTAACCAGGTTCAGAATTAGATCTGTCTGAGTCGAATCTGCGCTGTCTAGCAGGCAGAGTTCGATGCCGGATGCGTTTTCGGAGTAAACCCTGAGGGTTCCAACTCCGCCGCTCACGGTCACACCCATTGTTCCGGGGGTTGGCATCGAATCAGACATAGGTCAAAGCCTACCCAACCTTAAGTTTCAAGCGGATTAACCGGTGGCTCGGAAAGTAGTGTTGAAGCATGGCTATTTATCTCGACCATGCTGCAACCACGCCGCTGCGCCCCGAAGCGCTTCGGGTGCTTCAAGCGCATCTAGAGATAGTGGGCAACCCCTCTTCGGTGCATCAATTGGGGCAAGCCGCTCGTCGAGTTTTGGAGGAAGCTCGAGAATCTCTGGCGGCCACGATCGATTGCAATCGCAGCGAGGTTATTTTCACTTCGGGTGGCACCGAGAGCAATAATTTGGCAATCAAAGGCCTCTTTTGGCAACAAAATTCCCTCGATTCGGGCAAGCGCTTGATTGTTAGTGCCTATACCGAACACCATGCTGTGATCGATGCAATCGAGTGGCTCGAGCGTGAACAGGGAGCAGAGACGATTTGGTTGCCGGTTTCAGATGCCGGCGTGGTCGATTTAGTTGCTCTCGAAACACTCGTTGCCGAGCGCGGCGCCGAAATCGCTCTAATCACGCTGATGTGGGCAAACAACGAGACCGGGGTTTTGACCGACATTGGGGCTGTCACCCGAATCGCCGCCACCTCGAACATTGCGGTGCATTCAGATGCCGTTGCGGCACTTGGGCACTGCGAGATTAATTTTTCTAAATCAGGCCTTGCGGCCATGTCGCTTTCGGCTCATAAGGTTGGCGGGCCGGTGGGTGTTGGCGCACTTATAGTTGCGCGTTCGGCCAAATTGACTTCGCTAACGCACGGCGGTGGTCAAGAACGCGGAATGCGCTCTGGAACCATGAATTCGGCGGGAGCAGCAGCCTTTGCAGAGGCGGCCAAGCAGGCCACGATGGGGCAAGTTGCTTTGCAAGCAAGATTGGTTCCCTTAGTTGCCAAGTTGCGCGCTGCAATTGAGGGGGCAGCAACTGAAGCTCGATTTAGTCGTGGTGATGCACCTGGTTTGCTCGAAACAATTCATTACACCTTTGATGGCTGCAGCGGCGATTCGCTCTTGTTTATGCTCGATTCGGCCGGCGTTGCAGTCTCGACAGGTTCGGCATGCACTGCGGGCGTCGCCTCGGCATCACACGTTCTGTTGGCTATGGGGCGCAGCGAGCGCGAGGCTACTGGCACATTGAGAATCAGTCTGGGCTACACCACTACCGAAGCCGATGTTGAGGCATTCATTGGGGCGTTTCCGGCTGCGCATGCGCGAGCAAAAATGGCTGGCTTGGCAGCTGGCTAGCCCGCCAAAAAGTCGCCCTTCGAAAGTAGACTTGAGGCTATGAAGGTCTTAGCTGCGATGTCTGGTGGAGTTGACTCTGCCGTTGCCGCGGCAAGAGCGGTTGAGGCCGGCCACGAGGTTGTTGGCGTTCACCTGGCCCTATCGCGAAACGCCGGCACACTTCGCACCGGCTCAAGAGGCTGCTGCACAATCGAAGACTCAATGGATGCCCAGAGAGCGGCCAACATTCTCGGCATCCCTTATTACGTATGGGATTTCAGCGAAAAATTCAAAACCGATGTTGTCGATGACTTCATCGCCGAATATCAGGCAGGACGCACACCAAACCCCTGCATGCGCTGCAATGAGCGAATTAAATTTGCAGCCTTGCTCGAAAAGGCTCTGGCGCTTGGCTTTGATGCCGTTTGCACCGGCCACTATGCCAGCCTGCTAACAGATGCCGAGGGCAACCTCGAGCTGCACCGGTCAAACGAAATGGCCAAAGACCAGTCCTATGTTTTGGGTGTCCTAACTTCCGAACAGCTTAAACATTCCATGTTTCCGCTTGGTGCAACCGCATCAAAAGATTTAATTCGCGCCGAGGCAAACGAACGCGGGCTTGCAGTAGCCAACAAACCCGACAGCTATGACATTTGTTTTATTCCAGAGGGCGACACGCAAGATTGGCTCTCTGAAAAGGTTGGCAAAGCGCCTGGCAACATTGTTGACCGCGAAGGCAACGTCTTGGGTGGCCATCAGGGCACTCACGAATACACAGTTGGTCAGCGCAAAGGCCTCTCGATTGGTCGGCCTGCCGCCGATGGCAAGCCGCGCTATGTTCTAGAAATTCGCCCCAAAACCAAAACCGTGGTGGTGGGCCCTCAGGCTGCCTTAGCAATTGCCGAAATGATCGGCACCAAGTTCACCTGGTGCGGTGTTGCGCCTGCGCAGGTCTCCGATTTCGTCGATGTGCTGGTTCAGGTTCGTGCCCACGGCGAGGCAGTCGAGGCTCAAATGGCCGTTATCAACAACGAAATGGTGATCAAGGTGGCAGAGCCCATAATTGGTGTTGCACCGGGCCAAACCGCGGTTGTTTATCTTGGCACTCGCGTGCTTGGCCAAACCACCATCGATCGCACGGTTAGCGCGGTTCCTGTTTCGGTGGCTAAGGTCTTGGCTTAATGTCTGATTTGCTTTTGGCCGCTGCCAAAGCACGCGTTGCCGAATTGGTCGACACCATCAACCACCATCGTCGGGCATATTATGAGGGCAATACTGTTCTTATCGCCGATTCCGAATATGACCGCCTATTGCAAGAACTAGAGGCCTTAGAGCGAGAGCATCCAGAGTTAATCACTGGCGATAGCCCAACTCAAACTGTTGGTGGCAGCGCAAATCAAACCTTTTCGCCGGTCACACACCTCGATCGAATGTGGTCGCTCGACAACGTATTCAGCGACGAAGAAATGCTTGCCTGGCTCGAAAAGGCAGGCAGTGGGCCATTCTTGTGCGAACTTAAAATCGATGGTTTAGCTATCAATTTGCGCTATGAAAACGGGCGATTGGTTTCGGCGGCAACCAGAGGCGATGGCTCAGTTGGCGAGGATGTAACCGCAAACGTTCTCACTATCAAGTCGATTCCCCGAGAGCTTGAAGGGCAAAACCACCCTTCGGTAGTCGAAATTCGTGGCGAGATATTTTTTGGCGTCGAAGATTTTGCCAAACTAAACGAGGGTTTGATAGCCGAGGGCAAGGCGCCATTTGCTAACCCGCGCAACTCTGCAAGCGGTTCGCTGCGTCAAAAAGATGCAAGAGTCACCGCTTCGCGCCCACTTCGCATGCTTGTGCATGGTGTTGGCGCCTGGCCCGATGCCCCGGTGCTAAACCAATCCGATCTTTATGGGTTACTCAAGGGTTGGGGTCTGCCAACTTCAGAGCGCTATCGAGTTTTGGCAGAGCCTGCCCAGGTTTTGGCCTACATCCGTGAATTTGAGGCCAACCGGCACAAGCTAGAACACGAAATTGATGGCGTAGTTGTAAAGGTTGATCAACTTTCAGAACAGCGCGATCTTGGTTACACCTCGCGTGCCCCGCGCTGGGCCATTGCCTATAAATATGCGCCAGAGCAGGTAAACACAAGGTTGCTCGACATTCGAATCGGCATTGGTCGCACCGGGCGCGCCACGCCTTATGCCGTTGTTGAACCGGTCAAGGTTGCTGGTTCGGTTGTCGAATTCGCTACTTTGCACAATCAAGATGTTGTCAAGGCCAAGGGTGTTCTTATCGGCGACACAATTGTTTTGCGCAAAGCCGGCGATGTGATTCCCGAGATTCTTGGGCCGGTTGTTGAACTGCGCGATGGCAGCGAGCGAGCCTTCGTTATGCCAACTGTTTGCCCCGAGTGTGGTTCGCCACTGGCGCCATCTAACGAAGGCGATGTTGATCTGAGGTGCCAAAACTCGAAGGGCTGCCCGGCTCAGCTGCGCGAACGCGTTGCCTATCTTGGCTCTCGAGGGGTGCTCGATATTGAGGCTCTCGGTTATGTGGCTGCCTGTGCACTAACCCAGCCACTCGATTCTGAAATGGCACCACTTAGGTCAGAGGCCGATCTGTTCGATCTGACCCTCGAGCAACTGCTGCCGATTCGAGCAGCGGTGCTTGACCCAGATACTGGTTTGCCAAAACTCGACGATGCTGGCCAACCAAAAATTGTCGACTTCTTCAGAAAGAAAGACGGCTCTCCTGCCGAGGTGGCTCTAAAGCTTCTGAAGAACCTCGAAGAGGCAAAATTTAAGCCTCTATGGCGAATTTTGGTTTCGCTTTCGATTCGCCATGTTGGCCCGGTGGCCGCAAGGTCTTTGGCATCTCACTTTGGCTCACTCGATCGCATTTTTGCCGCTTCCGAGGCTGAGCTCTCAGAGGTCGACGGAGTCGGTGCAACGTTGGCTCAATCAATTCAAGAGTGGATTTCGGTTGATTGGCACCGCGAGATTATTGAGCGTTGGCGCGCTGCCGGTGTGCAACTCGACACCCCAGGCCATGACGGGCCGGGCTCTACAGCAACCGCCGGGGGAGTGTTCGCCGGAATGAGCATTGTTGCAACCGGAAGTCTAAAAACTTTTACGCGCGAGCAAATCGAGGAGGCAATTATTTCAAATGGCGGCAAAGCTGCCTCATCGGTTTCGAAAAAAACATCATTCGTGGTTGCCGGCGACAACGCCGGATCGAAACTTGCTAAAGCAGAAGATCTTGGCATTGAAGTTATAACCGAAGAAGTCTTTGCACAGCGCCTAAACGGCTAGCCGCCCGAAACCTGTTTGAAACTCCAAACAGGTAAACTTGAGTCTAAACAACTCCCGTTCTGAGAGAGATTCATGTCTGAAATTACCCCCGACCTAGTTAGGCACCTTGCCGGCCTCAGCCGCATCCTGGTGACAGACCAAGAGGTTGAACAATTTGCCGAGCAGCTTTCGCTGATTGCTGATTCAGTTGCAACCGTGAGTGCTGCAATTGAAGGCGGCCATGTGCCAGCCACCAGCCACCCCATCCCAATGGCAAACGTTTTTCGCGAAGACATCGTTGAGCCTTCGCTAACTCAAGAGCAGGCGCTATCGGGCGCACCTGATTCAGGCGATGGCCGTTTTCGGGTTGCTGCAATTCTGGATGAGGAGTAACCCATGTCGGATCTAATTCGCAAAAACGCTAGCGAGCTTGTTGAACTGCTCAACAACGGCAATGTGTCTTCGGTTGAGGTCACCCAAGCCCACCTAGACCGCAGTGCTGCGGTCGATGGCGCCGTGCACTCTTATCTTTACCAAAACCCCGAAACCGCGTTGGCTACTGCAGCTAACATCGATCGTCGTCGTGCAGCGGGCGAAAAACTGCACCTCTTGGCGGGTCTGCCGATCGCGGTCAAAGACAACCTCACCACAACCGATGCGCCAACCACTTCTGGGTCAAAAATTCTTGAGGGCTGGGTTCCTCCTTACGATGCAACCGTGGTTAGCAAGCTTCGTGAAGCGGGCATGCCTATTTTGGGCAAGACCAACCTCGATGAATTTGCAATGGGTTCATCAACCGAATTTTCGGCTTATGGTGCAAGCCACAACCCATGGGATCTAGATCGCATCCCAGGCGGTTCTGGCGGAGGTTCGAGCTCTGTGGTTGCTTCATTCCAGGCTCCGTTGGCAATCGGCTCAGACACCGGTGGTTCGATTCGCTTCCCGGCATCGGTCACCGGAACTGTGGGGATCAAGCCCACCTACGGTGCTGTTTCGCGCTATGGCTTGATTGCTTTGGCCAGCTCGCTCGACCAGATTGGCCCAGTTAGCCGCAATGTTCTCGACTCTGCTCTCTTGCAAGATGTGATTGCCGGGCACGACCCTCACGACAGCACATCGTTGCCCGAATCGCTTGGCTCGATGGCAGAGGCTGCCCGCAAACTCGATGTCAAGGGCATGCGCGTTGGCGTAATCAAAGAGTTGATGGGCGAAGGTTTTCAACCTGGCGTTATGGCCCGATTCAACGAAAGCCTAAATCTGTTGCAGCAGGCCGGCGCCGAAATCGTCGAGGTTTCGTGCCCAAACTTTGAATACGCCATTGCCGCGTATTACCTAATTTTGCCGGCCGAGGCATCCTCGAACTTGGCAAAATTTGATTCTGTTCGCTTCGGATTGCGTGTTGCGCCAGAGGGTAACCCAACCATTGAGCGAGTGATGGCCGCCACCCGCGAGGCCGGTTTTGGCCCCGAGGTGAAGCGTCGAATCATCCTTGGAACCTATGCTTTGTCGAGCGGTTCTTACGAAAAGTATTATGGCGCGGCGCTCAAGGTTCGCACGCTAATTCAGCGCGACTTTGATGCAGCCTTCGCCAAGGCTGATGTGTTGGTTTCTCCAACTGCGCCAACCACGGCGTTCAAGCTTGGCGAAAAGCTAGATGACCCATTGGCCATGTATCTAAACGACATCGCAACCATTCCCGCAAACCTTGCTGGAATCCCAGGCATGTCGATTCCAAACGGTTTGGCCGAAGAAGATGGCTTGCCAGTTGGCATCCAGATTTTGGCACCAGCCCGCGAAGATGCCCGCCTCTACCAAGTTGGCGGTGCTCTCGAAAAGATGCACGAAGAAATTTGGGGCAAACGAATGATTGATTTTGCACCCGAGCTGGAGGTTCGCGGCTAATGGCTAAAGACGAATTGATGAATTACGAGAAGGCTCTAGAACAGTTCGAGGTCGTAATCGGCCTCGAGGTTCACATTGAGCTGAACACTAAGACCAAGATGTTCTGCGGTTGTCGCAACGAGTTTGGCGATGAGCCGAACACAAATGTTTGTCCAATCTGCATCGCCCTTCCGGGTGCGCTGCCTGCCGTAAACCGCAAAGCTGTCGAATCTAGCATCGCTATTGGTTTGGCGCTTGGCTGCGACATCGCCCCCAACGGGCGGTTTGCGCGCAAGAACTACTTCTATCCAGACCTAGCCAAGAACTTCCAAACCTCGCAATACGATGAGCCGATCGCGTTTAACGGTTCGCTCGAAGTAGAGATTCCGTCTGGGGCGGTGCACGTAATCGACATCGAGCGCGCCCACATGGAAGAGGATGCCGGCAAGTTGACCCACATTGGTGGCTCAACCGGGCGCATTCAGGGTGCCGAATACTCGCTAGTCGACTACAACCGAGCCGGCGTGCCGTTGGTTGAAATTGTTACCCGGCCAGTGTTTGGTGCCGGCAGTGAGGCGCCAGAGTTGGCTGCGGCCTATGTGCGTTCGATTCGCGAAATCGTTAAGGGTCTGGGTGTTTCTGACGCCAAAATGGAGCGTGGCAATGTGCGCTGTGACGCAAACGTTTCACTTCGACCTCATGGTCAAGAAAAACTTGGAACTCGCACCGAAACCAAGAATGTTAACTCGCTTCGCTCTATCGAGCGTGCGGTTCGCTACGAAATTCAGCGTCAGGCTGCAATTCTGGCCAAGGGCGGCAGCATCATCCAAGAAACACGTCACTGGCACGAAGACAAGGGCGCAACAAGCTCTGGTCGTCCAAAATCCGACGCCGATGATTACCGCTACTTTCCTGAACCTGACTTGGTTCCGGTTCAGCCTTCTAAAGAGTTGATCGAGTCAATTCGTGCAACTCTGCCCGAAAAGCCAGCCGATCGGCGCAAGCGTTTGCAAAACGATTGGGGCTTTGCCGAGCTCGAGTTTCGCGATGTTGTAAACGCCGACCTGCTAGATGTTATCGAAGAAACGGTTGCCGCCGGCGCCAAGCCTCAATCGGCCCGCAAATGGTGGTCTGGCGAGCTGGCGCGTGCAGCCAACAACGAAGACAAAGATGTTGCCGATTTGGCTATCACCCCGATTCAGGTTGCCGAATTGGCTTCGCTGGTTGAGGCAGGCAAATTGAACGACCGACTGGCCCGTGAGGTTTTGACATATGTTCTGGCCGGCGAGGGCAACCCCGCCGAAATCGTGTCGGCACGTGGCCTAGAGGTGGTATCTGATGATGGCGCTCTAATCGCCGCTATCGATGCAGCGCTGGCAAAACAGCCAGATGTTCTAGATGCTATTCGCGAGGGCCGCATGCAGGCTGCTGGCGCTGTTATCGGCGCTGTTATGCAGGCAATGAAGGGCTCAGCCGATGCAGGTCGAGTTCGTGAGTTGTTGATCGAAAAAGCCAACGCCTAAGTTTCAAATCAAAAACCCCGCCAGAGCTTTTGCTCTGTGCGGGGTTTTTCTTTGGGGTGAGTAACGGGGCTTGAACCCGCGGCCTCCTGGACCACAACCAGGCGCTCTACCAGCTGAGCTATACCCACCATGTGATGCGCTTGCGCACAACAACTCATAGAGTCTAACAGGTTTAGTTAGATCGTGCTTTTGATAGTTTGGGCGGCTAGCTTAGCCTCATCGGTGGTTGGGCCAGGCAAGGGCACCAATACGGTTTGCCGATAATAGCGAAGTTCGTCTATCGATTCGAGGATGTCGGCTAATGCCCTGTGGCCGCCATCTTTTTTAGGTAGCTGAAAGTAGGCCCTTGGATACCAGCGGCGCGATAGTTCTTTGATTGAAGACACATCGATGTTGCGGTAATGCAAGTGCTGATCTAGTGCAGGCATGTATTTATTTAAGAACATGCGATCGGTGCCAATGCTGTTGCCAGCCAAAGGGGCCTCTTTTGGGTTGGGAACAAATTGCTTGATGTAATCGAGAACAACCTGCTCAGCCTCGGCCAATTCGATACCGCCATCGACCTCGTTGATGAGACCAGAATCGGTGTGCATTTGGCGAACAAAATCACCCATGCCAGCCCAAGAGTCTTCACTTGGCTTGATAACCACGTTAAGCCCGGCATCCAGAACCTCAAGTTCAGAGTTGGTTATGACCACTGCTATCTCAACCAGACAATCGGCTTCGAGGTTCAACCCCGTCATTTCACAGTCGATCCAAACTAGGTTGTCAGAAATTTCAATCACAATCCAAAAATAGGGGAGGCCTCCGACAATAGCCGGAAGCCTCCAATTCTACCTACTAGTTTTAGGCGCTCTTCCAGAGCTTGTCGCGCTTGCTCTTTAGGGCCCGGTTGCCTCGCTTGAGTTGGCGTCTTTCTTTGCGGCCCTCAACCAGCCAATAAAGCACTGGAACGATAACCAGGGTCAGCACTGTCGATGAGAACAGTCCGCCAATTACCACGACTGCTAGTGGTTGCGAGATGAATCCGCCACCGCCGGTAATGCCGAGCGCCATTGGCGTCAATGCGAAAATCGTGGCCAGTGCAGTCATCAAGATGGGTCGCAAGCGCTGACGCGAGCCATCCATGATCGCTTCTTGCATTGGTCGACCTTGCTTGCGATATTGATTGATCAAGTCGATCAGCACAATCGCGTTTGTAACCACGATGCCAACCAGCAACAGCATGCCGATCAGCGAAGGCACACCCAGCGGAGTGTTGGTGATCAAGAGCATGCCCAAAGCGCCCGTTGCCGCAAATGGAATTGAGATCAACAAAATTAGCGGTTGGATGAGGCTCGAGAACGTAGCCACCATGACGATGAATACGATAGCGATGGCCGCAAGCAAAGCAAGCCCAAGCTGTTGGAATGAGCTGGCTTGATCGGCGCTTACGCCGCCAAGTGTGGCAGTTGCGCCGGCCGGAAGCTCTACCGTTGCAAGTCGCTTGGTAACTTCGGCCGAAATGGCGCCTAGGTTATCTCCGGTTGGGGTTAGTGAAACCTTTGCGGTGCGGTCGCCCTTCTCGCTGGCTATCGAAACGGGCACTGATGCCAATTCAATCTTGGCCAAACTCGAAAGCGAAACTAAGCCGCTTGAGGTTGGAATTTGAATGGCCTTTACTTCGGCAATAGTGTCTGGAACATCCGTTTGCACAACATAAAGGGGGGTCTCAACGCTTTCTAGGTTCAGCTTTCCGATGCTGGCTGGGCGCAGTTTTGAAGCCACAATTCCTCCAACTGCCACCTCGGTTAGGCCCTTTTGGGCTGCGGCTTTGCGGTCAACGGTCACTTTGAGAGTGCGCTGTTTTTCGGCGAGCGAGTTGGTAACCTCAGAAACATTAGGTGTGCCGCTCATGGCATTTTGAATCGAAACGATTGCCTGATTCAATTTTTCATCGGTGGTGGCAATCACCTTGATGTCAATGGTGCTAGATGAACCAAAGCCGGGGCCGCCGCCAGATGAAAACTTGACTGTGCCAACCTCAGAATTTGCCGCGAAGGTCTTTTCTAGTTTGGCCTGAAGCGCAACCTGATCGGTGCCCTCAATCATGGTGACTTGAATCGAGGTGCCACCTGCTGATGCACCAAAGGCCACGCGGCCATCGCCCGATGAGCCGATCGAGGTTTGCACAACCTCTACAGAATCTTCGGCCAACAAAATGGCTTCTACCTTGGCTGCGGCCTGGTCTTGCTGCGCAAAGGTTGCCCCCGGTTCGAGCGTTTGATTCAGCACAAAACTGGTTGAACCAGATGAGCCGATGAAGTCTGTCTTTAGCTGCGGAACCAAACCGAAAGTAAAAATAAGAACCACGAACGCCGAGATGATGGTGATTACAGGGCGCTTTTGAGTCCAGCTCAAAATCGGCAGATAGCCTCGTTGCAGCCAGCTCTTGCGTTCTTTAGCCTCTTCGGCCTCGCGCGCCTCGGCAGCAAACTTTGCAAGGTCATCACCCGAGGCCTCGGCTAGCGCCTTGGGGTTCTTCAAGAACCAGAACGCCAAAACGGGAACAATGGTTAGCGAGACAAACAAGCTGGCTACAAGAGCAATTGCGAAAGTGAAGGCAAACGGACGGAAGATTTCGCCGATAAGCCCGCTTACCAGTGCAATCGGCAGGAACACGGCCACGGTAGTGATGGTGGCTGCAGTGATGGCGCCAGAAACCTCTTTAACGGCGTGCAGCACGGCCTTCTTTTTGGGTTCGCCGTATGCCAAGTGGCGGTTGATGTTTTCGATTACCACAATGGAGTCGTCAACCACACGCCCGATAGCGATGGTGAGTGCGCTCAAGGTCAAGATGTTGAGCGAGTAGCCAAATTGGCTGAGGCCAATGAATGTGATCAGAACCGAAGTTGGAATCGAAATAGCGGTTACTAGCGTTGACCTGACCGATAGCAAGAACAAGAGAATTACGATGATGGCGAAGCTCAAGCCAAGCAAGCCTTCAGTGGTTAGGTTTTCAAGTGATTTCTCGACAAACGGAGCCTGGTCGAAGATTGTCACGATGGTCACATCGCCCAATTTCTTCTTTAGTTCTTCGATTTTGTCTTGAACCCCGTGAGACACCGCAACAGTGTTTCCATCCTGGGTTTTAACTATAGAAATTGACAGCGCTTCTTTGCCGTTGGTGCGCGAAATGCTTGTTACCGGAGCGTTCTCGTAGGTAACTTGGGCGACCTGATCAACTGTGAGAACCACGGTCTTTGTGGTTGAGGTAGTTGTTGAGCCAAAGCCCGAAGGAATGGTGAAACCTGAAGGCAGGCTGCCGGCTAAGCCGGCTGGAATTTGAGATGACGAAGTAGCTACAGAAGTTTTGCTGCCGATGAGCGGCAGTTTCTTGAAGGCAGCTAGGCTTTCGACCGGTGTTCCTACTTCAACCGAAATTGAACCTTTCGAATCTTTTACAGAACCCGCCGGAATAACGAAGCCGTTGGCTTGCAGTGCACTAACAATCGACTGCTGGCTTAGGCCATTTGCCGATAGCACCGATTGCTTCAACTTAAGATTTATGCGTTTTTCGGTAAAGCCCGCAACGGTGACATCGCGAACGCCAGGAACCGAGGCTAAAAGCGGAGTTGCGATGTCGGCAAGGGTTTGGCCCAGTGCCTCGTTGTCGCCATTATTGGCCGATACGCCAAGGGCAATGATTGGCACTGAATCGAAACTGCCTGAAAGAATGTTTGGCTCTACATCGGCTGGCAGGGTGTTTTTGATGCCGGCTAGAGCAGCCGCCAAGTCTTCTTTGACTTTTGACGACTTGGTGCCGTATTCAAATTCGACACGAACAATCGACAGGTTGTTTTGTGATGTTGACGACGAGTTAACTAGGCCGTCGATCTGACGAACAGCACCCTCGATTGCCTGGCTCACCTGTGCGTCTACAACCTCGGGTGAAGCACCCGGGTAGGCCGTTACGATCGCCGCCTGTGGCACCTCGAACGAGGGAATCAACTCTTGCTTGAGCGAGCCAAGCGAGATAAAGCCGGCTATGGCAACAATCACGGTTATCAGCGCGACTACTGAGCGGTTGGCAACGCTGAGTTTGGCAAGACGAAACACAGAAACCCCTTTCGTGGGTGCTCCAAATCTAACGCTTTTAGCAATCAAGTTATTCCGATTGCTTGGCGGATGGGAATGTTATTCGCCAATTCCAAGGTTGCAAGACTCATGAATCTAAATGACGCAAAGCTCACGATGCTTGATGGCCGCGAGACCTCGTTCGCCGAATTTGCAGGCAAGGCAGTCTTGATAGTTAACGTTGCATCCCGCTGCGGTCTTTCTCCGCAGTATGAGGCGCTTGAGCAGTTGCAAAAAACATATGCGGCCCGCGGCTTTACTGTTCTGGGCCTGCCCTCGAATCAGTTCATGCAAGAACTCAGCACCGAGGATGCAATCGGGGAGTACTGCTCAACGACTTGGGGAGTCACATTTCCGATGACCTCAAAGGTCAAGGTGAACGGCCGTGAACGCCACGAACTTTACAAAGAGCTTGTCAAGGCAAAAGATTCAGCTGGGCTTGCTGGCCCGGTGTTGTGGAACTTTGAAAAGTTCTTAGTTTTGCCAGACGGTTCGATAAAGCGATTCAGGCCAACAACTAAGCCTGATTCACCAGAAATTGTTGCAGCCATTGAGGCTGCTCTTAGCTAAACCTCTTTTGTTGCTTTTATGCGTGCGCTGATTATGCTCGCAACAGCCGAAATCGCAATGGCTCCAACAATTACAACCAAAGACATGTTCGTGGTGATCTCTGGTGCCCACTCAATGTGCTTGCCGCCGTTAACGAACGGCAGCTCGTTAACATGCATCGCATGCGCTACCAGCTTGAAGCCGATGAAGGCAAGGATGAATGCAATGCCGTACTTGAGGTACTCGAGCTTATCTACCAGGTCACCAAGTAGGAAGTAAAGCTGGCGAAGACCCATCAGAGCGAACACGTTTGCGGTGAACACAATGAACGGGTCGGTGGTGATTCCGAAAATCGCCGGAATTGAATCAAATGCAAACATTACGTCTGTCAATGCAATGGCAGCGAAAACAACCAGCATTGGCGTAAATAGTTTCTTGCCGTCAACCTTGGTGCGAATCTTTGCGCCGTCGAAGTTCTTTGAGACCTCGATGTGATTGCGAAGCCACAAAATCAACTTGCTTTCACTCTCTTCTTCGTCTCCATGCGAGCGGAACGCCTGGTGCCATGCTGTGTAGAGCAAGAAAGCACCGAATAGGTAGAAAATTGCGCTGAATGACTCGATTAGGGCCGCTCCGATAACGATGAAAATACCGCGCAAAACTAGGGCCAAAACAACGCCCACCATAAGCACTTCTTGCTGATATTTCTTTGGAACCGAGAAGCGGCTCATGATGATGACGAACACGAACAGGTTGTCGATGCTCAAACTGTATTCGGTGAGCCAACCCGCATAAAACTCGGTGGCCTTGGCTTGGCCAAAGAACTGCCAAATAACCAGGCCAAATAGAACGGCGAGAAGCGCATAAGCCAGAATCCAGATGGTTGACTCGCGATTACTAGGAATGTGCGGACGTTTGAAGATGATCAAAACATCGGCCATCAAAATGGCAGTCAAGAGTGCCATCGAAATGATTTCGAACCAGAAATAAGAGTTTTCAGCCATAGTGCTCCAAGTCTAAGCAGAGATTCGACCTAGTGCCTTGTAGCACGAATGAAACGGTTGAGAGTTGTAGTCTGAAACAAGTGAATCAACTAGAAGTGCAGTCAAAGGAGACCCAATGAAAGTTGTTGACAAAGTTGTCGTAGTTACTGGTGCTGGTGCGGGCATGGGGCGCGAACTAACTCTCGAACTTGTTCGTCGCGGAGCCAAGGTTGCCGCCATCGACCTTCGGCCCGAGGGGCTTGCCGAGACAAAAACTCAGGCAGAACAAATCGGTGGGCGAATCGAAACATTCGTCGTTGATGTGACCGATGGTGATGCTGTGGCAAAACTGCCAGCACAAGTCGAATCGACTCTCGGATCTGCCGATGTTCTGTTGAATAACGCCGGAATCATCCAGCCGTTTGTGAAAATCAACGAACTAACCATCGAACAAGCAGCTCGCGTAATGAACGTGAATTTCAATGGGCCTTTTTTGATGGTCAAGGCTTTTCTGCCGGGTCTGCTAGCCAAAAGCCAGGCGCACATCTTGAACGTCTCATCTATGGGCGCTTACGCTCCCGTTCCGGGCCAAAGCGTTTACGGCGCTTCTAAGGCGGCTGTCAAGTTGTTCACCGAGGGGCTTCGCTCAGAGATGATTGGCACCAATGTTGGGGTCACAATTGTGTTCCCTGGCGCAATTCACACCAATATCGCCCAAAATTCGGGCATGGCAATGCCAGCCAATGCCGATGCCGCAGAATCTAAATTTAAGATGACCGAGCCGGGCGTGGCTGCCAAGGCAATGATTGACGCCATCGAAAACAATAAGGCTCGCATTTGTATAGGCGGCGACGCCACTCTTATGGACAGGTTGAGTCGACTGAACCCGGTTTTCGCGGCCAATTTGATTGCCAAGCAAATGGCCTCACTTTTAAAGTGAGGCCTTTCGCTCGAGTTGCCCTTGCTGTTGCGTTGGTATTTGCCGGAACCGCGCATTTGAGCTTTGCACGCCAAAGTTTTCAGGCCCAGGTGCCAAGCTGGTTGCCATTGGATGCCGATTTTGTGGTTCTCGCTTCGGGCTTCGTGGAGCTAGCTCTTGGTCTTGGCTTGGCGGCGGTGAAGCGTTATCGATGGCAAATTGGATTGCTCACGTCATTCTTTTTTGTGGCCATTTTCCCTGGCAATCTATCCCAGTGGCTAACCGGCACATCTGCCTTCGGTTTAGAAACAGATCAGGCCCGATTCATCCGCCTGTTTTTTCAACCTATGCTTGTAATGTGGGCCATTTGGTCAACGAGCGCCATCGCTGGTTTCAGAGCTTGGCTGGTGCAAAGACGCATGGTTAGCGGGCTGTAGCGCAGTTTGGTAGCGCACTTGTCTGGGGGACAAGGGGTCGCCGGTTCAAATCCGGTCAGCCCGACCATTGTGTTTTTTAGGTTTCAAAAACCTCATAAAACAAGGGCCGCTAGACCCAGAATTATCACCTGAGCAACTAATAGCGCATTGTCGATTGCAGATCCAATTGATGCGTCGATGCCCGCGCTCAGCGCTAGCTTTCGCTTATTTGCCAGATAAAGATGGCCAAGCATCAGTGCGCCGCAAATTAACAAAATTATTATCGCCAGCAAAGATTCGCCAATAAAAGCCAATCGGCACACCCAGATTGTTGCTGCAAACAGCGCTAAGCTGCTTCGCGACCAGGCTAAAGCCGTGCGCTCGGGTTGCGTGTCGTTTGTTAAGTAGCCCATTTATGCGATGGTTAGCAGCGCAACTAGCAAGGCAATTGCTGCAACCGCGATAGCAAAACCGATCCCAGATGCCAGCGACGGCAGCGGTTTAGAGTGGCGCATAGCCTTTTCGATTTTTGCCCAGCGAACAAACGAAAACACGGCAATTAAAATGCCTGTGATAATCAACGCTGCCACTACAACCGCTCGCAACGTTGCGTTGCCTCCAATGCCAAGTTCGTTAATGGCCACACCGATTGCGATTACCGCAATTGCGCTTCGAATCCAAGCCAAAAACGTCCGCTCGTTTGCGAGTGTAAATCTTGGGTCTGGTTCAGAACCGGTTTCATACACCGATTTTGGCCAACGATTCTGATCTGAAGTCATCTAGATGGTTTCCTTTATGATTTCGATTTAGTTTCGAGGTGTAGACATCGACTTGACCACGTTAGGGTTATTTTTTTGCAACCGCTTCATGAAAAGCTCTAAATCGAAAACCTGTGCCGACGGGACGTATTTGCCTTCGAGCGTTAGGTCTAGATAACGAAGTCCGGTGTAGGCGTTGAAATAGCCTTGGTCTTCAAAATCATCGGTTCGAAGTTGTTGAAGCAATGTTTTCACACTTGCCGACAGCTCCGCCAATTTTGGTTCTATCGACGCCGCCGATTTCGCAGCCCGAATGAGCACCTGATATGTGGAGCTTGAAGTCAGTAGTTGTTGGTAAGCGCCAATCGCTAGATCTCGGTGTTCTAGCCGAGCCAAACATTCTGCGATTATGGCCTTTACATGCCCATTCGAGTCGGTGAGAGCTTCAACAATGTCAACCAGGGCAGGCATCGCATTTTGGCCAAGCATCAACAAACCCTGTGCGCCCCAAAAGCGCAACACCTCGTTGTCTTTTTTGAGTGCGGCAACAAAGGTGGGCAGGTTGGTTGCATCACCGTGAATGGTTAAATTAGCCAAGTGTAAAACTTCTGCAAGTGGGTACAAACGAGGGTTTCGCGAGTTGGGCAGGCCCTCGATGGGTGAATTCTCAGGTATGAATCCGTTGTCAAATATTTCCATTATTCGGCTGTCGATGGCATCGCGAAAACGTTGAATGGTAGCCGAAAACTCAGACTCTCCAATCAAGTTATTTACTTGGTGAGGGTCTGCATGGTTATCGTAAAACTCTTCAGCCGGCTTCGTGCCAAAATAGCGCGACTGCATTTCATCAGTTCGCTGGGCCAAAAATTCGGTTTCCCAAGATTGGTAGCCCTTAGCTTGCCATGCAAATGCCTGATTTTGCAACCATGGGCGATTTGGAAAATAGTTTCGCACATACAAATAGCGAGATGTTCGAGCAGACCGAATCATGTCGTAGTTTTCGTCCATGCGATCCCGACCAGAAAATACGATCTGATCGTCGTCGGCAGGTGCAACCGAGAGTAGCGATTTGCCGATCATGGTATCGGGGGCCGGCAGCCCACCAGCAATATCAAACACGGTTGGTGCCAGATCAATGAGGCTAACTGCCGTCGAGATGCTTTGCGGTTCTCGCCAAATGCGTGAGCTTCTCATGCTCTCAGGAATCTTGATCACCAACGGAACCTTGGCTCCGCTGTCATATATGAACCGCTTCGACCTGGGGGTTGATCCGCCATGGTCTGAAATTTGAATTATGACAGTTTGGTCTGCCAAACCGTCATGTTCGAGTTCATCCAGAATTTGAGCGATGTGGTCGTTCGATTTTTGCATCGCGGTGTAATAGCGGGCGAAATCTTCGCGAATTTCTGGTGTGTCTGGCAAATATGGTGGCAGCTCTATTTGATCCGCGGTTACTAGTGTTACCTGCTCGCGAAAAATCGACGACTCATGAGTTTCTACGAGATTGAAGAACGCGAAAAAGGGCTGATCGCTGGCCCGATTGCGCCAATGTGCCGACATCGATGAGTCGTGCCAAGTCGCCTTCATGTCGGGTTCGAAATTATAGTCAGCTTTGCCAACGTTTAGGCAATAATAGCCCTCGTCTTGAAGTGGCTTAGTGATCAGTTTCACAGATGCTGGCACCACAGCATCGCCTCGCATGTGCATGGCCGGTCCAACGCTTGCAGGCTCCATGCCTGTGATCATTGAAAATCTTGAAGGCGAGCAAACCGGAGAACTGCAAAAAGCGTTCTCAAAGATGATGGCGTCTTTTGCGATTGCATCCACCGCATTCATCGCAGATAAAGTTTCGCCATAGGTGGCCGAGTGCGGTGAGAGGTCTTCGGTGAGAATAATCAAGATATTTGGCTGAAATTTTGACATTAGTTTTCCTTACTGTCGGTAACCAAGCGAAAACCGGTGTGTGACAAAGCGCTGTCTGGAGTGTTTTTTATCCTCGCGCTTACTCGATAGCGGTTGCAATACGAGTCGTGGCACAAATAAGACCCACCCTTAAGAACTTGCTGGCCATCCCAGGTCGATGATGTCCATTCCCACACATTTCCAACGAGATTGTAAAGCCCATAGCCGTTGACTCTAAATGATTCGGCAGGAGCGGTCGCCAGAAAGCCATCAGCCAAAGTGTTGAACCTCGGAAACTCGCCCTCCCAAATGTTGGCGCCCGCAACCGCGCCTTCAAAGAAATCATTTCCCCATGGGTATGTCTTTTGCTCGAGCCCTCCGCGAGCGGCGCATTCCCACTCTGCCTCAGTGGGCAGCCGTTTGCCAGACCATCTGGCAAAAGCGTTGGCATCATTGAACGAAACATGCACAACCGGATGATCTTGAATTTCGTTAACGTCAGAATCTGGGCCGAAAGGGTGCGCCCAGTCGGCTCCATCAATGGCAAGCCACCAATTTGGCGACTGCAGCCTGCCTCGCGTGTGCTTTGCCAAGACTTCTTCAGACACCAGACCATCAAAAACGTAGGACCAGCCGAAGGATTCAGATTCGGTTTCATAACCGGTAGCTGCAACAAATTCTACGAACTGGCGGTTAGTCACGGTTGTGCGATCGATCCAGAATTCGTTCACTTCGACTTCACGAACAGGCCCTTCATTGTCAGCGTGAAAAACGTGGTGCGAATCCGAGCCCATTAGAAATGTTTGAGCGGGTATGAGCGCCATGCCCTCGGTGTTAAAGGTTGGCAAAATTGAATCAGAATGAGCTAACTCACGCCCGCCTCTTGAGGGTGAGCAGCAGCCTTGCTTAGTCGATTCACTCAACTGCTAAAGGTATTCCTTGAGTAATCCAGAGATGTTCAAACCTTTGAAATTCAGATGCTTAACCTTCGCTCCGGGGTAATACGGTTCGTCGCCAACTTCACGTTGAATCTCGAATAGTTGCTGCAAAAGGTCTTCCTGAATTTCCTTGTATGCAGGCTCGCCATAAACACTCCGCATTTCTTTGGGGTCGTTTTCAAGATCAAACAGTTCCCACTCAATTGGATACTTTGTGTCGCCGGTCAACTCCAAACCCATGCCATCGCTGTAGTAGCAAATCAGTTTGTATTTGTGCGTTCGAATGCCGTAGTGCGAGCAGGCAGCGTGAATTGGGTCATCGTGCTCCCAATAGCGGTAGTACATGGATTGAGGCCAATTCTCTACGGTTGTTTGTTCGAGCAAGCCCTTGAAGCTTCTGCCCTGAGCTCCTTCGTGAACCTCAACTCCGGCGAAGTCGCAAAAAGTTTTGGCAAAGTCAACGTTTGTAACTATCTCGTCGATTTTTGTGCCTGGCGCAATTGCACGCGGGTATCGCATCAAGAGTGGCATGCGGATCGATTCGTCATACATGTATCGCTTGTCGAACCAGCTGTGCTCGCCCAAAAAGAACCCTTGGTCGGAGGTGTAAATAACCAAGGTGTCTTCTTCGAGGCCGTTTTCGGCCAAATAATCTAGAAGGCGCCCGGTGTTTTCATCTATAGATGCAACGCACCGCAAATAGTCTTTGATGAAAAGTTGGTAGCCCCACTTTTGACCTTCGTATTGGGGGAGGTCTGGCTTAAAGGCACCGGTCTTTTCTTTAACAACAGCCTTTGGCATGTGTTTATAGATGTTCATCTTGGCGTTTTTTACACCCTCAACGCGCGGTGACAAATCTTCGTGCAGGTTGTCAGGCTCTGGAATATCGAAGTCGGTGTAAAGATCTTTATGCTTTTCATCGGGTGTCATAGGCAGGTGAGGGGCCTTGTGATGAACCAAAAGGCAGAACGAATCATCTTTATCGAGCCCGTCTAGCCAATCAATCGCTAGGTCGGTTGTGATTGTGGTTACATAACCCTTGTGCTGCACTTCGCCTTCGGGGGTTATGAACATCGGGTCGTTGTAGTCGCCCTGCCCAGGCAGCACCTCCCAGCGATCGAAGTGGGTGGGGTCAGATTTTTCACCGTGACCCAGGTGCCACTTGCCAAAAATCGCGGTCTTATAGCCGGCGCCCTTTAAATCTCCAATGAATGTGGGTCGAGTGTTGTCGAGGTCTTCCCAGATGGTTCGCACTTCGTTCACATGGTTATATGTGCCCGTAAGAATGGCGGCTCGGCTTGGAGCGCAAATTGAGTTGGTGCAAAAGGCTCGATCTAGCAGCGCGCCACCGGTTGCAATGCGATCGATGTTGGGAGTTTTGTTGATTTTGCTGCCATAGGCGCTGATGGCCTGCGTGGTGTGGTCGTCACACATTATGAAAATAATATTTGGCCGCTTCATCGCTGCTCCATACTCCGAGGAAGTTTAAATCTATCAAAGCGTTGAGGCGCCCTCGGTAGGAATCGAACCTACGACCAAGAGATTAGAAGGCTCCTGCTCTATCCACTGAGCTACGAGGGCATGTTGCCAGGCAACCTGACAAGTTTATCTGTTGACCAGCTAGAAGGCCGAGTCGCCAAGGTTCACGCCAAGCAAGTCGGCGATGGCGTCGATAACAACCTTGTGGTCGTCGCGCTGCGGCAAACCTGAAACGGTGCAGGTGGCAACAACTCCGGCGCCAGCAACCCTGATCGGCACACATCCGCCGGCAGGCGCGTGATCGCGCGGGTCGAGTGCCATAAATTCGAGAATGTTTTGCCCAATCAAAATGTGCAAACCAATGCCATATGAGCTGGTTTCGAGCTTGTTCACCAGATTGCGTTTGCGACGTGCCCAATCGGCGTTTGCCGGTGTGGTGCCCGGAAGTGCGCAATAGAAAAGCGGCGTTTCGCCGGCTCTAATATCGACAACTATCGGCCAATCGTTTTGAATTGCCCGTTCGTGCAGCAAAGAACCCAGCTGCCAAGCCGTGTTTTGGTCGAAGCTGCTAAAAACTAGCAGTTCTTCTTGGCGCTTAATCGCCTCAATGTCGCGTTTTGCCTGGTCAGTCATGTCTAGGCCAGTTCGAACTGGCCGCCCTCAATTTGGCCTTGCTTTCGATACATGTCTAGCTTCTGGCGCGTGTCGGCAATGTCGAGGTTGCGCATGGTCAGCTGACCAATGCGGTCGGTTGGGCCGAATGCTGCATCTTCGGTGCGCTCCATCGAGAGTTTCTCTGGGTGGTAGCTAAAGTTCTCACCTTCGGTGTTCACAATTGTGTAGTCATCGCCGCGGCGCAGGCGCAAGGTAACCGAACCGTTAACTGCCGAGGCAACCCACTTGGTGAGAGACTCGCGAAGCATCAGTGTTTGCGGGTCTAGCCAGCGGCCTTCATACAACAGGCGGCCCATTCGGCGGCCTTCGGCTGCATAGGCGGCCATTGTGTCTTCGTTGTGAATTGCGGTTAGCAAACGCTCATAGGCGATGTGAATTAGGGCCATGCCCGGTGCTTCATAAATGCCGCGGCTCTTTGCCTCGATGATGCGGTTTTCGATTTGGTCGCTCATGCCAAGACCGTGGCGGCCGCCAATTTCGTTGGCCTTCATGATGATGTCGACTGCACTAGGCAAATTTTCGCCATTGATTGCGACCGGGCGGCCTTGCACAAATTTGATGGTCACGTCTTCGGTGGCAATTTCAACCGATGGATCCCAGAACTTTACGCCCATGATCGGCTCAACGATTTCATACGAAGTGTTTAGGTGCTCGAGGGTTTTGGCCTCGTGGGTGGCACCAAGCATGTTTGCATCGGTCGAATATGCCTTCTCTTGAGATGCGCGATAAGGAAGATCGCGGGCCAAAAGCCACTCGCTCATTTCGTGGCGGCCACCAAGTTCTTCAACAAAATCTGCGTCGAGCCAAGGTTTGTAAACGCGAAGATTTGGGTTTGCAAGCAAACCATAGCGATAGAAGCGCTCGATGTCGTTGCCTTTATAGGTTGAACCATCGCCCCAAATTTCAACGCCATCTTCGTGCATTGCACGAACCAGCATTGTGCCGGTAACAACGCGGCCAAGGGGAGTGGTGTTGAAGTAAACCTTGCCGCCGGTGCGAATGTGGAAAGCGCCACAGGCAATTGCTGCTAGGCCCTCTTCGGCTAGTGATTGGCGGCAATCAACCAAGCGGCCAGCTTCGGCACCATAAATGGTTGCCCGCGACGGGATTGAATCGATGTCATCTTCGTCATATTGCCCAAGGTCGGCGGTGTATGCATAAGGAACCGCGCCGTGTTCGCGCATCCAGGCAACAGCAACAGAGGTGTCTAGGCCACCAGAGAACGCGATGCCAACTTTTTCACCAACGGGAAGAGATGCGAGAACTTTAGTCATAAGGCTCAAGTTTAGAGCAAACTAAACGGCTGGCCCCTTGTGAAAGTGTTCGAACACAAGGTTGGTGCGGGTTGAGGCCACAGTGGCGTTGTTTGAAAGGTTTTCGAGCACGAACTCGCGCACTTCATCGGGGTTAGCAACTGCAAGGTGCACTATAAAGTCTTCGGCGCCGCCCAAAAAAAACACCTGAATGACTTCGGGGCGTGTGCGCATGTCGTTCATAAACTCGCTCAGGTGGGCCCTAGCGCCAGCTCGAAGTGTGACCGAAATTAGCACTTGCGTGCCAAGCCCTAGGGCTGCCGGCTCGACGTTGGCAGAAAAACCAGAAATTATGCCGCGGTCGATGAGTGACCGAACTCGGGTTATGCAGGTTGACTGTGCAATGCCAACCGAAGCTGCCAAATCGGCGTTGGTGCTGCGGGCGTTCTGGGTTAGCAAGCGAATCAACGCGTGATCTATTTCGTCAAGCTCGATTCGTGACAGAAGATTCTTCGTTTGCCCGACCATTTTTGCCTCTCTCTTTGCAATTATTAACTAAATTACGGCATTTGTTGTAGAAAGTGCGGAATTTACCTTTCTGTAACGCAATTTCTGCAAACTTTAGACAGGTTTAAATCAGACTTCAGGAGTGAAAATGCGTGTAGGAATTCCAACCGAAATCAAAAACAACGAAAACCGGGTGGCAATCACGCCTGCTGGCGTGCACGAGCTCGTTCGCCGAGGTCACGAAGTTTTTATTCAGGCCGGTGCCGGTGTTGGCTCGGGCTTCGCCGATGAGGTTTATTTGGCCGAAGGCGCAACCATTGTGGCTACGGCCGACGAGGTATGGGCCAAGGGCGATCTTTTGCTGAAGGTTAAAGAGCCAATCGCTGCCGAATATGGTCTTTTGCGCAAAGACCAAGTGCTCTTCACCTACCTTCACCTCGCTGCTTCACGCGCTTGCACCGATGCACTTCTAAAGGCCGGCACCACCGCAATTGCCTACGAAACAGTTCAGCTTCCAAACCGAGCGCTTCCGCTACTTCAGCCAATGAGTGAGGTTGCTGGGCGCCTATCGGCACAAATAGGTGCATACCAGTTGATGAAAAACGAAGGTGGCCCAGGCGTGTTGATGGGTGGCGTGCCCGGTGCGCCGAAGGCAAAAGTGGTTGTAATCGGCGGTGGCGTAGCCGGTGAACACGCGGCAACAATGGCTCACGGCCTGCAAGCCGATGTAACCGTGATTGACATTTCGTTGCCTAAACTTCGCGAAATCGATGCACACTTTAATGGTGCCGTAAAGACTCGAGTTTCGACCGCTTACGAAATAGCCGATCAGCTTAAAGACGCCGATCTTGTTATTGGTTCGGTGCTCATTCCAGGTGAGAAGGCCCCCAAGTTGGTCACCGATGCCATGGTGCGAGCAATGAAGCCAGGATCTGTTTTGGTCGACATCGCTATCGATCAGGGCGGTTGTTTTGAGCACTCAAAGCCAACTACTCACGATGACCCAACCTTCAAGGTGCACAACAGCACCTATTACTGCGTGGCAAATATGCCCGGCGCAGTGCCGGCAACATCAACTCGTGCCCTAACCAACGCAACTCTGCCCTATGTTTTGGCCCTAGCCGATAAAGGCTGGAAGGCTGCTCTGGCGGCCGATGAGTCTCTGGCTAAAGGTCTCAACACGCACAACGGCATGGTTACCTACGCGGGGGTGCAACACGCCTTTGCAGATGTGCCATTTATCGAACTTGCAAGCGTGCTCGCTTAAGCAGGTTGTTGCTGGGTAATGCAGTGAATTCCGCCACCTCTAGCAAAGATCGCTCTGGCATCAACTAATACAATTTCGCGACCAGGATAGGCCAGCTGCAGTGCAGCAATGGCTCGCTTGTCGTTGGGGTCGTCGAATCCGCAAAGAATTACGCCCCCGTTAACGATGTAGTGGTTGATGTAGCTGTAATCGACGAAACCTTCATGGTCGCTAAGTGTGGTTGGAGCTGCAATCGGCACCAGTGTGAACTCGGCAAATTGCTCGAGTGTTTTGCGAACCTGTTGGCTAACGGCAAAGTCGGGGTGCTTGGGGTTTTCTTGATTGTGATACAAAATCGTGGTTTCATTTGCGAAACAAGCCACTATGTCGATGTGTCCCCGAGTGCCAAACTGGCCGTAGTCGCGGGTTAGACCGCTTTGGATCCAAATGGCTTGATTTGTGCCAAGTTTTTCATGAAGTTCGTTTTCAACTTCTTCTCGGCTGAGATTGCTATTTCTGCCTTCACCCAGCTGCACCGTTTCGGTGAGCAAAACGGTTCCAGAACCGTTAACAGCAATTCCGCCGCCTTCGTTTATTAAATTCGAGTTCAAAATAGGTATTTCAAGTTTTTCACCGATGAACCGAGCCACTTGGCTGTCTTTATCCCACCGCGCCCAGCTTTGCCCGCCCCATCCGTTGAACACCCAATTGACTGCAGCCACTTGGCCGTCGCTTGCTTTAACGAACGTTGGCCCGATGTCTCTCATCCAAGCATCATTTAGCTGGGCCGAAATAATCGTTATGTTTTTATCTAAAAATGCTCTAGCTAGCTCTAAATCTTGTTCTTCGCAAAGCATTGTGACAGGTTCAAAACGAGCAATTGCGTTGGCTACGGCTGCCCACGCAGATCTAGCCTCAAAGTGCTCTTCAGGCGTTTCGCCCAAGGTGTAGCCGTTGCTCGGCCAAGCCATCCAGGTTCGTTCGTGTGGTTGCCATTCGGCCGGCATCTGCCAAGGCATCAGTAACTCACGCCAGCAATGCCACCGTGTTCGCCATCGCCCGATTCTGTGCGTCGGTTCACAACATCTTCTACGAGCATGTCGTAGCTATCGGGGCGGCGGGTAGCCAAAAACGGAAATAGGTCTAGCCAGTCACGACGCATATCAAGATCTAACTCGGCTACTAAAACTTCGTCGGTGTCGCGGCCGGCTCTTGCCAAGATTCGACCGTATGGGTCGCTAATAAAGCTGCTGCCGTAGAAATTTATTGAACCTTCGTTGCCATAACGGTTTGGCACCACCATGAAAGTTCCATTGGCAATTCCGTTGCCAACAATCACCTGGCGCCACAGTGGCTCGGTGTCAAAGTCTGGGTGATCTGGTTCTGAACCAATAGCGGTTGGGTAGGCAAGAATCTCTGCTCCACGCAAACTGTAGTTTCGAGCAACCTCCGGAAACCATTCGTCCCAGCAGGTTGGCAGGCCGATCAACGCTTCAACTCCGCCAAGCTCCACCTCATAAACCGGGTATGGTTCGCCGTCGGCTGGGCCGGGAGCAAAATATTGATCCTCATAATATCCGGCGGTTACCGGAATATGAAGTTTCGGAGTTCGGGCAACGATTTCGCCGGTTGGAGCCACAATAATGGCCACATTTAACCCTCGACCGTCAGCGCGGTCTTCATATTCAAAGAGCGAGGCGTGCACATAAACATCGTTTTCGGCTGCGGCTTTGGCCACAAAAATGTGGGTAGGCCCGCCATCTAGCGGTTCGGCCGTCGAGTTTGCGATGTCGGTTGGCCTAACATCAGCCGGGTAACGGCTCAAAGTTAATTCAGGCAGAAATACGATTTGGGCGCCCGCCTCCGCCGCCAGGCTAATGCCCTCAGCCAGCTTGCTTTGATGTTGCACCGGGTCGCTGTGCCACTTGGTTTGTACTAATCCCACTCGCACAGGCTCGCGAAATGCCGGCTTGGCTCTTGCAAGGCTGATGAGCTGTTCTGCGACCGTGAGTTTCATCCTGCTCCTATTCATCCATGCTGTTCAAAATGGCTACAAGCTGTTCGAAGGTTGTTTGTGGGTTAACGATTGCAAAACGGGCGTTTGGCTGGCCAAGGTGAGAGCTGGGCACCACAAAGGCCTCGCCGCGGGCTAACAATTTAGCCGACCAAGCTTCGTAATCGGCAAGCTGCCAGCCACGTTTGGTAAACACAACTACCGAGAGTTCAGGTTTGCGCACCAAGTCGAGAGTGTCTGACTGTTCTATAAATGTCGAAATCTGGCGGGCAACGCGGTTATTGGATTCGATTGCCTCGCGATATGCGGCAACACCATGGGTTGCTAACGAGAACCAAAGCGGCAAACCACGAGGGCGCCTAGTCAGGTTGTAGGCGTAGTCGCTCGGGTTCCAATCGCCAGTTTCGGTCAGAATATCGAGATATTCGCCATGTTGGGTGTGTGCCTTGCGCCCATCCTCAGGGTCGCGATAAACAAGCGCGCAGGCATCGAACGGAGCATAAAGCCATTTGTGGGGGTCGACTATGAAACTATCGGCACGATCTAAGCCCTTGAAGAGCGATTTTGTGCTTTCTGCCAACATCGCCGCCAAACCATACGCACCGTCAACGTGAAACCAAAGCCCCGCCTGCTTGGCTACTTGTCCAATCGCATCAAGGTCGTCAACTATGCCAAAGTTTGTTGTGCCTGCGGTGGCCACAACTGCAAACACACCATCGCCGGCACCAGCAAGAGCTTCAGCAACCGAGGTGCCCCTAAGTTTTCCGTTTGAATCGACCGCTGCTTTAATTATTTCTACGTCCATTACAGCCGCTGCCGCCTTCAACGATGAGTGCGCTTCAGAACTACAGATGAACTTCCAGGTTTGAGGCATGGCTTTGCCAGCAAGAACTCTGGCTGCTTTGGCTTTGTGCCGGGCCGCAACCAGCGCGCTGAGGTTGCCAAGTGTGCCGCCTTGCACAAAAACGCCGCCGGCGGTTACCGGCAAACCCGCCTCCGATGCCAGCCACGACAAGACTTGATTTTCGGCGAACACGGCGCCGGCGCCTTCCATCCATGAGCCTCCATAGATGGCTGACGCAGAAACAATCAGGTCAAAGAGTTTCGACGCTTCGGTGGGTGCGCAAGGAATGAACGAAAGGTAGCCGGGGTGATCTGTAGAAATGGTTGCGGGGGCAAGCACTTGGCCAAACAAATCGAGTGATGCCAGGCCACCAAGACCAGATTCGGTTATAGTTTGGCCAGCCTTTGAAAAAAGGTCTGCCTCAGGTAGCGGTGAATCAAGCGGAGGTGGGCTGAAATTCATGCGGGTTCGGGCGTATTCGAAAACTTTCTCGCGCAGCTCGACCGAGGCGTCATTGACCTTGTGCATGGGCCAATTCTATTGGGCTATTTGATGCGGTTTAGGCCTGAGGTTCTGAAACGTCGCCGGCTTCGCCGCCCTGTGATTCAATCTCTTTGCGAATCTCATCCATATCTAAACCCTGTACAGCCTCGATTAGTTCGTCAAGGGCAGCCGCGGGAAGAGCACCGGCCTGATTGAAAAGTAGAATTCCGTCGCGGAAGACCATGAGTGTTGGGATTGATGAAATTCCGGCTTCGCCTGCAAGTTGCTGCTCTGCTTCGGTGTCTACTTTGGCGAATCGGATGTCTTTGTATTTGTCTGAAGCGGCTTCAAAAATAGGGCCAAATTGCTTGCAAGGGCCGCACCATTCTGCCCAAAAATCAACCACGGTGATGCCATCGTGCACAACTGCGTCGCCAAAGGTTGCTGCGGTTAGGTCTACGGTTGCCATTTGGCTACTCCATTCTCGGTTCGGAGCGCGCTTTTTGCGCCCGCGAAGTTTGGGCAATTATGATGCCCGCTATTACTAACAAACCACCAACGGTTTGTAATCCATCAATTTTCTCACCTAGCCAGAGATAGCCGAACAAGAAAGCAAAAATTGTTTCGGCGGTCGAAACAATGCCTACGCCAGTGGCGTTTAAGTGACCTAGGGCAACATAACTGAGCGCCATCGGGGCAAACGAGCCCATCACACCAAGCCAAATCAACAAAATCCAGGCCGAAATTTCGATTCCTTTGAGGTTTCCTGAAAGGTTGATAGCTGAGTTAAGTCGGTTGGTGTCGAATTGCCACCAAGGGCTCGCGAACAACCAAAAAATCGTGGCGATCAACATTGTGTAAAACAGTGTCGACATTGGGTCTCGGCCAAGGTGGCTACGTTCGCCCATGATGAAGTAAACGCTCAAAAACACTGCGGCGGCAATAGCAAATAGCACACCAATGGTGTTAAGGTCACTTTGCCAAAGCTTCGAAACAACCGCTAAGCCGCCAAGAACTAAGCCAACACCAAACCAGAGGCGAGTGCGAAATTTGGTTCCGAAAAGCAAAATCGAAGCAACCGGAACCATCACGATTGCGGTGTATTCGATCAGAAGTGCGATGCCAACCGGCAAGTTCTTCACAGCATTCGAATAAGCCCATTGCATGAGAGCTACGCCAATGATTCCGAAGGCAAACAAAAACTTCCACTCGGCTAAACGCACTTTAAATGCGGCCGGGTTTCGAACCAAAACTATGAGGCCGGCAATCAGTGCTGTGGCAAGCGATCGAAAGATCACCATTTGCTCGGGTGATACGCCGCTTTGCATGATCACTTTAGAGGTGCTGGCGTTTAGCCCAAAAAGCAGAGCTGCAATAAAAGCTAGAACTATGCCAAGGCTGGGGCTTTTGCGGGGCATGGTTAGCCGCGAGCCCCCGTGCCATGCACTGCAAATTGTTCGATCGCTGCAAGTTCATCGAAACTAAGTTTTGGAGACTTTAGTGCGGCAATATTTGATTCGAGCTGCTTAACGCTGCTTGCACCGATGAGCGCACTCGTAACCGTTGGATGACGAAGCACCCAGGTAAGTGCCAGCTGAGCAAGGCTTTGCCCGCGATCGGCAGCTATGTCGTTGAGGCCCTTGGCTCGGGCCAAGTAATCATCGGTGAATTGGCTAACCTTCAAGAAGTGATCGCGCGCTGCTCGTGAGCCCTTAGGTGCCTTGCCATTCAGATATCTATCGGTCAATAAGCCTTGCGCAAGTGGAGAGAACACAATCGAACCCACGCCCTCGGCACCGAGCGTGCCAAGCAGAGAGGTTTCGGCAGTGCGGTCGAACATCGAATAACGCGGCTGATTGATAAGCAAATCAACGCCCATTGAGGCAAGAATGCGTTTTGCCTCGCGGGTTTGGGTGGCATCGTAGTTAGAAACGCCCGCATAAAGGGCCTTGCCAGAATGCACGGCGTGAGCCAATGCACCCATGGTTTCTTCGAGGGGTGTATTTGGGTCAAAACGGTGACTATAGAAAATGTCTACATAATCGAGCTGCATGCGCTTCAAACTTTGATCAAGCGAAGACAGCAAGTATTTGCGCGAACCCCACTCGCCATAAGGCCCAGCCCACATGTCATAACCAGCTTTGGTCGAGATGATGAGCTCATCGCGGTAAGGCTTGAAATCTTTGGTGAAGTGAACGCCAAAATTGGTTTCGGCGCTGCCATAAACCGGCCCATAGTTATTTGCCAAGTCAAAGTGCGTCACACCAAGGTCGAACGCCCGGCGCAAGATGGCCTTTTGGTTGCGCATCGAATCGACCGAGCCAAAGTTGTGCCAAAGCCCAAGAGATAGAGCAGGCAGAAGCAAACCGCTCTTGCCAGAGCGTCGATACTCGATTGAGTCGTAGCGGGTCTTGTCGGCCTTATAAGTCATGTGTTCAGCCTAGGCTAGAGCCATGACTAGTTTTGTTCTTGGCGGAGGTTGTTTCTGGTGCCTCGATAGTTCGTTCATGCAGTTTTCGGGCATAAGTGACGTAGAAGTTGGCTACATGGGTGGCAAGAACCCAAACCCGACCTACGAGCAGGTTTGTGGCGGCAACACCGAGCATGTCGAGGTGGCTCGCGTGAACTTCGATGAAACGGTGATTCCAGCCGAGGTAGTGCTCGATATCTTCTTCACCCTGCACGATCCAACTCAACTAAATCGCCAAGGCAACGACATCGGCACGCAATACCGTTCGGCAATGTTCTATGCCGACCAAACTCAGCGTCAACTCTTCGAGGCGGCGCTAGATCGCGCTGCGCAAATCTGGGATGGCCAAATCGTTACGGCCATCGAGCCGGCGAGCGAATGGTGGATGGGCGAAGAATATCACCAAGACTTTTTCGCAAAAAACCCGCTGCAGGGCTACTGCAACGCGGTTGTGGCACCAAAAATGGCCAAGGTGCGCAAAGCATTCACAGGCTACCTAAAGCCCTAGTTATCCACATTTAGAGGCTTTCTTGGCGCTCGCCGAATCGGCCCAGCCAAACTCAATTCAGAACCACACGACACTGGGTCGGTGGTCTGTTTGAGAAAGGCACAAGATGTCTGAAGCACTTGCTGTTGCCGGTTTGGTAGCAACAACCCCTCGCCACCTGGTTACTCAGGATGGTCTGCCAATCACCTCGTTTCGCCTAGCTTCGTCGACTCGCAGGTTTGATCGTGCTCAAAACAAGTGGATCGACGGTGAGACAAATTGGTTCACGATCACCGCGTTTAGGCAACTTGCCGTCAACTCGTCGACCTCTATAAAAAAAGGCGATCGAATTTTGGTTACCGGCAAATTGCGAGTTCGCGACTGGGATAACGGCGAGCGCAGCGGCACATCGGTTGAGGTTGAAGCCGACTCGCTTGGGCACGACCTAAGTTGGGGCAGTGCCGTGTTCACCCGAACCGTTATGGTTCGCGAAAGCGAACCAGCCGAGCAGTCGGTGTTTGATGACGGCGAGGCCGAGGTAGAACTTGAAAAAGAATTGGTTGGCGCAAAAAAGCGCTAATCGCTAGTTGCCGAGCCAATCCACCCCCTCGGTTTGGCTCGGTGCTCCTCTCTCATTCGAGAGCCCACGGCATCCTCAACATCGCAAGCTTGCATTAAGGCTCATTTGCAGCCACTACAGGTCGGGTAAACTTATACCCAGAAGCAAGCCAGATGTTGAGGATGCCGTTTTCTTTCGGTTCCGGTTGGCGGCTAAACCAATGCGAAAGAGACAGATTTTTCATGGCTGAATTCATCTACCAGATGATCAAGGCGCGCAAGGCGCACGGCGAAAAGGTAATTCTTGACGACGTAACTTTGGCGTTTTACCCTGGCGCCAAAATTGGTGTGGTTGGGCCTAACGGCGCCGGCAAGTCAACCGTGCTAAAAATTATGGCCGGCCTCGACACCCCAAGCAACGGCGAGGCCCGCTTGAGCCCAGACCACACGGTTGGCATTTTGATGCAAGAGCCGCCACTCGACGAATCGCTTACGGTTCTTGGCAACGTTGAGCTTGCAGTTAAAGACACCAAGGCAATGCTTGATCGTTTCAACGAAATTTCGGCGCTTATGGCAGAGCCAGATGCCGATTTTGATTCACTTCTAGAAGAGATGGGCACGCTTCAGGAGCGCATCGACCACCTAGACGCCTGGGATCTAGACAGCCAACTTGAGCAGGCTATGGATGCCCTTCGATGCCCACCAAGTGACACCCTGGTAACAAACCTCTCTGGTGGAGAGCGCCGCCGCGTGGCACTTTGCAAGCTGCTTCTAGAAAAACCAGACCTGCTTCTTCTTGACGAACCAACTAACCACCTCGATGCAGAGTCAGTTCTTTGGCTAGAACAACACCTGGCTAAATACCCGGGTGCCGTTCTTGCGGTTACTCACGACCGATACTTCCTCGACAATGTGGCCGAGTGGATTCTTGAGCTCGACCGTGGTCGCGCCTACCCATACGAAGGAAACTACTCGACTTACCTCGAAAAGAAGCGCGAGCGCCTCGAGGTTCAGGGCAAGAAAGACGCCAAGCTTGCTAAGCGTCTATCAGACGAACTCGATTGGGTTCGTTCTAGCCCCAAGGCACGTCAAACCAAGTCGAAGGCTCGTTTGGCTAAATATGAAGAGATGGCCGCCGAGGCCGATCGCACCAGAAAGCTCGACTTCGAAGAGATTCAGATTCCGATGGGCCCGCGTCTTGGCGATATCGTTATCGAAGCGAAGAACTTGCAGAAGGGGTTCGATGGGCGTTCGCTCATCAACGGCCTAAGCTTCAGTCTTCCGCGCAACGGAATCGTAGGTGTGATTGGCCCTAACGGTGTCGGAAAGTCGACTCTCTTCAAGACAATTGTTGGGCTCGAAACCCTTGATGGCGGTGACTTGAAGGTTGGTGAGACCGTCAAGATCTCATATGTCGACCAGTCTCGTGGCGGCATCGACCCGAACAAATCGCTTTGGGAGGTCGTTTCGGGCGGGCTTGACTATATTCAGGTCGGTAACCAAGAGATGCCTTCGCGTGCATATGTTGCAGCTTTCGGCTTTAAGGGCCCAGACCAGCAAAAGGCAGCCGGCGTTCTTTCTGGCGGCGAGCGCAACCGCCTAAACCTGGCTCTCACTCTCAAAGAGGGCGGAAACCTGTTACTTCTCGACGAACCAACCAACGACCTTGATGTTGAAACCCTCGGCTCGCTCGAGAATGCTCTGCTTGAGTTTCCGGGTTGTGCCGTTGTGATCACTCACGATCGGTGGTTCCTCGACAGAGTTGCCTCGCACATTCTTGCCTACGAGGGTTCTGATGAAAACCCCGACAAGTGGTATTGGTTCGAGGGTAACTTCGAGGCATACGAAGAAAACAAGATTGCACGCCTGGGTGCCGATGCCGCAAAGCCTCATCGCTCGACCTATCGCC
Source organism: Rhodoluna sp. (assembly GCA_024641985.1). Taxonomy (GTDB): domain Bacteria; phylum Actinomycetota; class Actinomycetes; order Actinomycetales; family Microbacteriaceae; genus Rhodoluna. Next base: position 101,349 of record JAHEBZ010000003.1, read on the forward strand.
GCCTAACCCGCGACTAATAATTGAGCAAAGCTAAACCCCGATCAATGATCGGGGTTTAGCTTTGCTTCCATTGGCAACTTCGCTCTAGGCAACCAATTCGCGAATCGCTTTCTCAAACACCTCATGGTGCATTCGCACATCTGCCAGCGTGGTGGTTGGGCACATGAGTGCCATGTTGTGAAAAGGAGTTAGCAGCACGCCTCGGTTAGCAAGATACAGATGCAAAAAGTCTTCCAACTCGGCATCGGCCGAATCGAAGGCCTCGGTGCCATTGATTGGGTACGGTTTTGCAAATCGATACTCGGCTCGGGCTCCAAGTTGGTTGATCGACCAGGGTAGGTCGTATTTTTCGAAGAGTTCATTCACCCCAGCTGTGAACTCGGTGGCTAGGTCAATCATGCGCTCGAAAGCCTCTTCGGTCAGCACATGTTCAAGGGTCGCCCGCATTGCCGCAACCGAAAGCGGGTTTCCGGCTAGCGTTCCACCAACGCCACCCATATCAACCAGGTCAAGGTCGCTACGCGCCAATACTTTCTCGGCAAAATCTTTGCTCAAGCCGTAGGTACCCGTAGGGATTCCGCCGGCAATAGCCTTGCCGATCACGAACAAATCTGGGTCGAGGTTGTCGCGCTTTGTCATGCCGCCATACCCGGCTGAAAAGGTGTGAGTTTCGTCAATAATTAGCAGTGCTTCGTATTTGTGGGTGAGCTCGCGAACCCCTTGCAAATAGCCAGGTTCGGGCAAAACAATGCCGATGTTGGTGAGTGCAGGCTCCATCAACACAGCCGCAACATCGCCACGCTGCAATTGACGTTCTAGGCCTTCAAGGTCATTAAATTCGGCCACCCGCGAAGTTTCAGTTACGTCAACCGGCGAACCCACGTTTCCGGGCCTGCTCATGCCTTCGCCATCAGGGCCAACCACAATCAGCGCCTCATCAACCGATCCGTGATAGCAGTAGCTGTTGAACAGAATTTTAGGTTTGCCGGTTATGGCGCGCACCAATCGAATCGCCCATCGGTTGGCGTCGGTTGCGGTTAGCGAGAAACTCCATTTGGCCATTCCAAAACGTTCGCTCAGGTTGGCTGCAACCCACTCGGCATCTTCGGTGGGCAGCATGGTGGTTAGCCCGCCAAGGGTTTCGATTCTTTGCTTAATTGCGGCAACAACCACGGGGTTCGAGTGCCCAGCCATTGCTCCGGTATCGCCCAAGGCAAAGTCGATGTATTCGTTTCCATCAATATCCCAAATGCGATTGCCTTGAGCTCGATCGAAATACACCGGAAAACCGCCGGCTTTTTTGTTCATCCAGGTCATAGGAACTCGGCCAAAAAGGTGGTCGGCTTTATCGTAGGCAGCCCGAGATTTTGGGTTTCTGGCAGCAAACGTTTCTAATTCACGGCTATTAAGGGTTGCCAAAATTTCGCGATTAATCATGAGGTTAGTTTGCCAGTTCTGGAACCCGAACCATGCCCTCTTGAGCAACAGTTGCTAGAAGCCTGCCATCTTGGCTGAAGATTTTGCCCAACGCTAAACCGCGTCCACCGCTGGCGCTCGGTGATTCTTGAACATAAAGCATCCATTCGTCTACTTTTGGTTCGCGGTGAAACCACATCGCATGGTCAAGGCTTGCCGATTTTAAGCCCGGATGTGACCAGGCAATCGAGTGCCTGCGATAGATGCTTTCGAGAATTGAATAGTCGCTTGCGTAGGCGAGTGCTGCCATGTGTAGTTCAGAATCGGCGGGCATTTCGCCGAGCGATTTAATCCAAACTGCCTGGTGAGCCACTGGTTCGCCTTCAACCGAAAAATAAATCGGCGAATCGACGTGCCGCATGTCGAAAGGCCTGGCTTTTGCCCAATACTGCGCAACTGGATGCGGGTTATCGCCGATAAGTTCGGCTGCGCTTGGCAACGTTTCAGGGTCGGGAATGTTGGCTGGAAGACCATCTTGATGATCTAGGCCCGCGTCTAACTCTTGAAAAGAGGCAATCATCGAAAATATTGGTTCGCCTTTTTGATATGCCTGCACGCGTCGAGTGCTAAATGATCGCCCATCTCGCAATCGGTCAACTGAGAAGGTTATTGGCAATTCAATGTCGCCCGGCCTCAAAAAATAGCCATGCAAAGAGTGAACTGGCCTGCCGGCTACGGTGCGGTTTGCTGCCACAAGGCTTTGGGCAAGCACTTGTCCACCAAAAACTCTTCCGTGAGGCATCCACTGAGATGGTCCTGTGAAGATGTCTTCGCGGGTGCGAGCCCCGGCGGCATCGGTGAGGTTTAGGGCCTCAAGCATCTCGGCTAAAGGGTCAGCTGGTATCGGAACGTTCACTTTGGCTCGTTTCTATGGGCATCTTCGCCCAACACAGGCTAGTTTAGACAGAGTCATGAATAACCCGATTTATCTCGCCGACCAACAGACCGCGGCTGACCTTCAATCCTTCCTTAGTCGAGCCAAGCGCCTCGATCAAGAAGGCCTAGTTCGCCTGCGTGCTTATGGCCGGGTTTTGGCTGCCTACGTTGCCCCAATATTTTCTGGAAACTTGATGGACCAAGGGCCGACAATTCTTGGGCTGCGAACTTGCGAACTCGGCCGAGACTGCGAAGTTGACGCGGTTGTGCCGATTGCCGCTGTGGTTGAACGACTGGCCAAAATTGTTTCTGAAGGCATCAATGCGCCAGAGGGTTTGAAAATAGTTCTTCCAGATTCGTCTCGAGCGCCATGGATAGGTATTTCGCCCCCGCGTCAGGGTTGGCAATCGATCGGCACAATCAATGAAACCCGACTTACACAGATTGCCCGCGACGGAATTTCTGAGGTGGCAGGTACCTTGCCCGAAGCTGTGGGTGGGCCTATCGCGGCGCGAATCCGTGGCGAAATTTGGGGCAGAGGAATCGATCTTGAATTGCGGGTTCCAACTGGCGCAGCATTCGTTGCCGCAGGCCTTGGTTTTCTTACCGAAAATGAAGAAGTTGGCGTTTATCAGTCTGAGGGTTGGGTTCGCCTTAGCAGCGAGCACGGGCACGTGCTGGCCAAGGCCTCGACAAAATTCGCTTCGATTTAATCTTCGAAAGTGTTAAGCATGGCTGTGGCAGCGCGGTCAAGATAGGCCCACATTTCGGCCTCGCGCAGCGGTGGCAAATTAAGCGACTCAACTGCCACTCGCATGTGCAGCAACCAGCGTTCACGTGCCTGCGGGTTGATTTTGTATGGCGCGTGGCGCATGCGCAAACGCGGGTGTCCACGCTGCTCTTGATAGGTTGTTGGGCCGCCCCAATATTGCTCTAGAAAGAGCTGCAGTCGTTCGGCTGCTGGGCCTAGGTCTTCTTCGGGATACATTGGCTTCAAAATTTCATCGCCGGCAACGCCCTCATAAAACTTTGCAGCCAGCGCCTTGAAGACATCCGAACCGCCTACCTGTTCATAAAAATTGCCGCCAACGCGTTCGCCATCCAAACCCTTGATGCGAACCGGCTCCACGCGGCCGGCGTCTTCGAACCCGTTGCTCAAGATTTTGCCTGGCTGGTATTGACATCTACAAAAATCGATTGCCTATTGCTTGCAAGCTCAATTTTTGATTCATCGAGAGAGTTCTTTATCGCCAATCTCAGCGCCCTGGCAATTTCGTCGGCGTGCGCTGGTCGCACTTGCTGCACCATTCGAACAACAAGCTGGTCGCCGCTTAGAGCCTCGATTCCCCAAACCTCGGGTTGCCCAATGATCATGCTTGCAAATTCATCGCGTTTGGCTAAGGCAGTTGCGGCGCTGGCAATGGTTGATTGCGCAGCCGCGACATCGGTTTGATAAGGCAATGCGATGTCAAGAACTACACGTGACCAGCCTTGCGACTGGTTGCCAACTCGGTTCACTTCGCCGTTGCGCACATACCAAAGGGTGCCCGAAGCGTCTCGAACCTGAGTAACCCTTAGACCAACGGTCTCTACGACACCGCTTGCCTGGCCAAGGTCGACCGAGTCACCCACGCCGTATTGGTCTTCAAACACTATGAAGAGGCCCGAAATTAGGTCTTTTACAAGGCTTTGAGCTCCAAAACCAATAGCCGCACCAAGAATTCCGGCACCGGCAATTAGCGCTCCGATGGCTACGCCTAATTCGCTAAGCACCATGCTGACAGCAACTATAGATAGGCCCCAGGTTATGAAATTGCTAAGCACCGAACCCATTGTTCGAGCGCGTTGCACTACGCGTTCTTTAGCAAGAGGAGAGGCGTCGGCAGCCATGGCGGCCGCTCGGCCAACCTTCGTTTTAGCGCCCGAAACAATGCCCTTAACAACTCGCTTTACCGACAAAAGCAATAGCGATCGCAGCACAATCGTTGCGCCAATAACCAGCAAAATTCGAATCAGGGTTTGCCAAGTGTCCCAAATATCGATCAACCAAGCCGGCATTAGATGTCAGCCTTTTGTGCCTTTAGTGCGCGGTCTACTCCGTCTAGGTTTTCAAGCATTATGCGCTGCAGTGCTGGCTTTGCGGCAACTTGGGCGCTGTTGGCAAAAGCTCTGGTTCGCTGCGCCAAGGGTTCATTGGCTAGATAGAACGGAAACGCTCCGCGCAAAATGTATTCGGCAATCTTGAAGGTTCGGGTGTTCCACACGTCTAAGGCGGCCTCAAAGTACCAATCAACCATCGGCGCAAGCAAACTTACATCGTGCGCCCGAATCAGACCCTGAGAGCCAAAATTGATGTCGGTGTTAGAGAGGTTTTGATCATTTAGCACCAGATCCCAACCTGCCTTTTTGCCTTCGACAGTAGCAATCGAAGTTCTGGCCATAATGGCCTGCTTTGCTCCGTTTGCTGTGTTGTCGTTGGCGGCTTCGGCGTCGATTTGTTCGGCGCCCATTAGCCCGGCCATTACCAAACCATTGATTAGATCCCAGCGCATGTCTTGGTCTAGAGCTAAGCCATCTAAAACCTCTGAGCCGTTAAAAATCGATTCGAGTTTGCTGGCGCTGACTTCATCGTTGGCAAAGAATGTGGCGAAACGAACGAACAAAAGCTGATTGTCTGAGCCAGGCTTTGCTGTTTCAGCCAGATTCAATAGAGTTTTGGCGATGTGAGCCCAGTGTTCGGCCCTCGAATCTTCGCGCGTATAAATTTTCGCAGTGGTCACCAATTGGCGAAGCAGAGTGATCAACATGGTGCCTTGATCTTCGTTTTCAACATTGGCTAGAACTAGTTTGATGAAATCGCTTGCCGATGCCTCTCCGTCACGGGTGGCATCCCAGGCAGAACCCCAAACTTGAGCTCTAGCCAGTGGGTCGGTCAGTTTGCCAAGGTTTGCCAGAGCAAATTTCCACGAATCGGCATCCAATCGAACTTTTGCATAGGTTAGATCGTCGTCGTTGAGCAGAATCAACGCCGGTCGAACGAGTCCAAGTAATTCAGGCACCTCGGTGCGAACGCCATCCACATCGAGTTCGAGTTGATGGGTGCGAACCAATTGCTCGCCAACCATGTTGTAAAAACCGATGGCCATGCGGTGTGGGCGAATGGTTGGGTAGTGCGGGTGGGCACTCTGGTCAATTGCAAATGCGGTGATGGTTCCGTCAACGCTGGTTACATCGGCCCTCAGCGTGTTCACGCCTGCGGTTTCTAGCCAAGCTTTGCTCCAAGCGGTTAGGTCTCGACCGCTAGTGGCTTCAAGCTCAACCAGCAGATCGTTTAGAACCGTGTTCTCGAATGCGTGTTTTTTGAAATAAACCGAAACACCATCTTCAAATGCGGCGCGGCCAACGGTTGCACCAAGCTGCTTTAGTACCGAAGCGCCCTTTGCGTAGGTTATGCCGTCAAAATTAACCTGCACATCTTCGAGGTCTCGAATTTCGGCCACAATCGGGTGGGTCGATGGCAGTTGGTCCTGCGTGTATGCCCAGGCTTTTTCGCTGAAAGCGAATGTTGTCCATGAGTCAACCCATTCGGTGGCCTCGGCAACGGCAAGGTGCGAGGTGTATTCGGCAAACGACTCATTTAGCCAAAGGTCATTCCACCAGCGCATCGTGACCAGGTCGCCAAACCACATGTGAGCTAGTTCGTGCAGCACTGTCACAACGCGGCGCTCTTTTAGAGCCTCGGCAACTGCGCCTCTAAAGACATATGTTTCCGTGAAGGTGACCGCGCCAGCGTTTTCCATGGCACCCGCGTTAAAGTCAGGCACAAAGAGTTGGTCATACTTTGCAAACGGATATGGGTAGTTGAAGGTCTTTTCGAAGAACTCAAAGCCCTGGCGAGTCTTCTCAAACATGTAGTCGGCTTCAAGGAACGGCTCTAGCGAAGCGCGGCAAAAAACGCCAAGCGCAATCTCGCGGCCATCAGCCGAAGTTAGGCTCGAATGCCTAGAAACATATGGGCCAGCAATTAGCGCTGTGATGTATGAAGAGATTCGTGGAGTCGGTTCGAAGTTCCATCTGGCCTTTTTATCGCCCAATTCAATCTGGTCAGGGCTTGGCTGGTTCGAAACAACCTTCCAGTGGTTAGGTGCCGTGATCTGAAACTCGAAGGTTGCCTTTAGGTCGGGCTGCTCAAACACGGCAAACATGCGTCGAGCGTCTGGAACCTCGAACTGGGTGTAAAGGTAAACCTCGTTATCAACCGGGTCTACGAAGCGGTGCAAACCCTCGCCGGTGTTCATATAAAGCGCATCCGCCTCAATGATGAGCTCGTTACTCGATGCCAGATTTGCGAGTTCAATGCGAACTCCATCCGAAACCTGCTGTGGGTTTAGCTCTTCGCCGTTCAGGCAAACTCGGTGCACTTTGGCCGTTATCGCATCAATAAATGTTGATGAGCCGGGCTGGCTTGAAGCAAATTTTACGGTGGTGTTCGAGGCAAAGGTTTTGTCACCCGAAGTTAGGTCAAGATCAACCTTGTAGCTTTCTACGCGGATGTGTTCGGCGCGCTCTGCGGCTTCGATGCGGGTTAGGTTTTCTCCAGGCAAAATGACTCCAATGTCGTTTCGGTTTTCGCAACAAGCCTAAACCCGATTTTCGTCTGGGATAATCGAACGCATGAGACTAAAACCTGGCGTACTAACCGAAGCCTCCGCAGTGTTCTCATTTGCCTGGATGTTTATTTTGATAAGTTTTCTGGTCATCTCTGGCGACATCGGTAAGGCGATTACGGCAGCCACGGCTTCGTTGCTGTTCTTGGTTCCCTGCTACATGCTTTGGGGTTTGCTTGGCCTGGCTGTTCGCAAGCGATCTCGCAATGTGAAGTTCTTTATGAACGTCTCCATCAGCTCGTTCATCGTGCTGGGTGGGGCAGCTGCCATGAAGCTCATAACCGACTCGTTTGATGGCCCTCGAATTCAGGCAGAAACAGCGCTTAGCTACATCAGTGCAGTTGCCGCAATAACCTACCTGTCGGTTGTTGCTGCCTCGGCTTTCACCTACTTCTGGCTTACCAAAACTAAAAAGGGAATCTAATGCGCATTCACATCGCCACCGACCATGCCGGGCTAGACCTAAGCCACTTTTTAATTCGTGAACTAACTAAGTCTGGTCACGAAGTCTTTGATCACGGGCCGGCCTCTTATGACCCCTTGGATGACTATCCAAGTTTCTGCATCAACGCGGGCTTGGCCGTGGTTGCAGATCAGCGCGTAGGTGTTGAGGCACTGGGCATTGTGCTGGGTGGTTCAGGAAACGGTGAGCAGATTGCGGCAAACAAGGTAGAAGGTATTCGTGCGGCTTTGGCTTGGAACGAATCTACGGCCAAGTTGGCACGTGACCACAACGATGCAAACGTAATTGCCATCGGCGCGCGTCAGCACACCCAAGATGAAGTGCTGCACCTAATTGAGTTGTTCATTGCCGAGCCCTTCAGCCACGATGAAAGACACGTGCGACGCATCGGAAAAATTGCAACCTATGAACAAACCGGCGAAATAATCGCCTAACCGCACTTATGCCAGAGGGCCACACCGTTCATAGAACCGCAAACGACTTCAATCGTCTGTTCGCCGGCAAATCGGTGTTCGTATCTTCGCCTCAGGGCAGATTCGATGCTGGCGCCAAATTGCTCGACGGGCGCGAATTAGTCAAGGCAAAAGCCATCGGCAAGCAGTTGTTTCTAAACTTTGACAATGATTTGACCCTTCGAATTCACCTCGGCATTTATGGCAAGTGGAACATTCACGGCGTTGGGCGATTGGATGCGCCCGATCCGGTAGGGCAGGTTAGGGCCAGATTCGCCAATGATTCTGTGGTTTCAGACCTTCGAGGCCCAACGGTTTGTGAAGTAATAACCCGCCGTGAGGTCGAATTAGTCGAGCAACGGCTTGGCCCAGACCCGCTAAACCCTGATTTCAAGGGGTTCGAGCGGGAACGTTTTGTGTCTCGTGCGTTGGCATCAAAGTCGGCCATCGGGCTGCTGCTAATGAATCAAGATGTCATTGCCGGCATTGGCAACGTGTATCGAGCCGAAATTCTTTTTAGGGCCGGCATCGACCCGCATAAGCCGGGCAACCAGTTAACCAGGCAAGAACTCGAAGCAATCTGGCTCGATTCGGTTGAGCTGCTAAAAGTTGGCGTGAAGACCGGGTTCATGATTACCCGAGACGAACTGCGCACGAAACACCCTGGCAAATCTGAACGCAATTTCATCTACAAGCGTGAAGGGCTAGCGTGCCGGGTTTGTGGCACAAACATCTCAATCGAGCTAATGGCTGGGCGCAAACTCTATTTCTGCGTCGGTTGCCAAAGCTAGCGGTTAAAGCAAAACACCACCGCCAAAGCGATGGTGTTTTTTTAGAGCGGATGACGGGAATCGAACCCGCATCATCAGTTTGGAAGACTGAGGCTTTACCACTAAGCTACATCCGCATTGCTGCCAGAACTTTTTTTCAAAAAGCGAAGCAACATGTCTATCTTATGGGATAGACTCAACGAGGTTGTTCAGCCTGGCTGAAAATCAACCGGGGTGTAGCGTAGTGGCTAGCGCGCCTGCTTTGGGAGCAGGATATCGCAGGTTCGAGTCCTGTCACCCCGACCATTCGGTTCAGATCCACACTGAACCATTGAAAATAAAAGGCCTGTCTTCTTAAGAAGGCGGGCCCTTTTCTTGTCTAGGAGAAGACTTTGAAAACTGCAGTAGAGCGCATCAAGCCAACCCGTGTGAAGCTAACCATTGAGGTTACGCCCGAAGAGTTCAAGCCAAGTCTTGACCACGCATACGAGCACATCGCCGAGAGCGTCAACGTTCCTGGCTTCCGAAAAGGAAAGATTCCGGCTGCAATTCTTGACCAGCGCGTTGGCCGTCCGGCAATTTTGGCTCATGCCATCAACGACGGCCTTGACACCATCTACCGTGAGGCAATCGAGGCCGAAAAGCTTCGCCCACTTGGTCAGCCTCAGGCAGACATTAAGCAGACACCAGACGAAAAAACCTTTGCTGGCAACCTGATCGTTGAGATTGAAGTCGAAGTTCGACCAGAGCTCAAGCTAAACGAATACAAGGGTCTAAAGGTCAAGGTCGACGACATCAAGGTTGAGGCCAAAGAGGTTGACGCAGAGCTCGATGCACTTCGTGCACGCTTTGGTTCGCTAAAAACCGTCGAGCGCGCCGCCAAGAAGGGTGATTTCACCACTATTGACCTAACCGCAACCATCGATGGCGCAACCATCGACTCTGCCCAAAACATTTCTTACGAAATCGGCGCCGGAAACCTTCTGGATGGCATCGATGAGGCCCTAGACACCCTTACCGCGGGCGAATCAACCACTTTCAAGTCGAAGCTGGTTGGCGGCGACAAGGCCGGCCAGGAGGCCGAAATTGCTGTCACTCTGACTGCTGTTAAAGAGCGCGAACTACCTAACGCCGATGACGCGTTTGCTCAGCTTGCCAGCGAATTTGACACACTTAAAGAGCTAAAGGTTGACCTAGAGGCTCAGATCGCCCGCTCAAAGACCTATGGTCAGGGCATCCAGGCTCGCGATTTGGTTACCAAGCAGCTTCTCGAGCTAATCGATGTTCCTGTTTCTGATGAACTCGTCGAGGCCGATGTTAACCGTCACCTCGAGGGTGAGGGTCGCCTAGAGGACGACAAGCACCGCGCCGAGGTTCTAGAGCAGAGCACCGAATCATTCAAGGTTCAGATGTTGCTCGACGCAATTGCTGAAAAAGAAGAACTTCAGGTTGGCGAAGAAGAGCTTATCCAGTACCTAGTTCAGGCTTCTCAGCAATACGGCATGAACCCTAACGACTTCATTAAGACCGTTAGCGAAAACGGTCAGGTGCCTGCATTCGTCGGAGAGGTTGCCCGTCGCAAGGCTCTAACAGTTGTGCTCGAGGCAGCTGTGGTTACTGATGGCAAGGGCAACGCAGTCGACCTAGCCGAGTTCACCAAGTCTGATGTTGAGGCCGCTGACGCACACGCTGGTCACGACCACTAAATAACTCATTGAAAGGCCCGGGCTTAGGCTCGGGCTTTTTCATTTTCGTCATTGGCGAACACGCACCGGCAAAGGCGTGTTGTGCGGTTATGTTTGACAGGCAACCTTTAGAAACTAGGAGTACTTCATGGCAGATCAGGCAAAGGGCCCAAGCAGCACCTTCGATCGTTTGCTCAAAGATCGCATCATCTGGCTTGGTTCAGAGGTTCGCGACGACATGGCGAATGAAATCTGCGCCAAGATTTTGCTTCTGGCAGCAGAAGATTCGCAAAAGGACATCTACCTTTACATAAATTCGCCGGGTGGGTCAATCACCGCGGGCATGGCCATTTACGACACCATGCAATACGTGCCAAACGACATCGTTACCGTGGGCATTGGCATGTGTGCCTCAATGGGGCAGTTCTTGCTTTCATCAGGCACCAAGGGCAAGCGCTACGCCACCCCAAACACTCGTGTGTTGCTTCACCAGCCGCATGGTGGCTTTGGTGGCACCGCCTCCGACATCCAAACCCAGGCCGAGCTAATTATGTCGATGAAGCGCCAGTTGGCAGCTATCACCGCCGAACAGACCGGCAAAACTCTCGAGCAGGTTATGGCCGACGGCGATCGCGATCGCTGGTTTAGCGCCGAAGAGGCACTCGAGTATGGCTTTATCGATCACATTCAGAAATATGCAGCCAGCGCCACCGGCGTCGGAAGTAACTAAGGGAGACAAAAATCATGACTAACCCGAATGTTTTCCAGAGTCCAGAGTCACGCTACATTCTTCCTACCTTCGAAGAGCGCACCTCATACGGTTTCAAGCGCCAAGATCCATACAACAAATTGTTCGAAGACCGCATTGTGTTCTTGGGTGTTCAGGTCGACGATGCCTCTGCCGACGACATCATGGCCCAGCTTTTGGTTCTCGAGTCGCAAGATCCAGACCGCGATATCACCATGTATATCAATTCACCTGGTGGTTCATTCACCGCGATGACCGCAATTTACGACACCATGCAATACATTCGCCCTCAAATTCAAACCGTGTGTCTAGGTCAGGCTGCTTCTGCTGCGGCAGTTCTTTTGGCGGCCGGTGCACCAGGCAAGCGCCTTGCGCTGCCAAACGCCAGAGTGCTTATTCACCAGCCTTCAACCGGTGATGCCGGTCGCGGGCAGGCTTCAGACATCGAGATTCAGGCCCGCGAAATCATGCGTTTGCGTGAATGGCTAGAAAGCACGCTATCTAAGCACTCAAAGCGTTCGGTTGCCGAGATCAACAAAGATATCGATCGCGACAAAATTCTTACTGCTCCTGAGGCACTCGAATTCGGTTTTATCGATCAGGTTCTTACTTCGCGCAAAAACGCCTAAAACAGACCAAAAAGCGGGTGGGCGAGGCTCACCCGCTTTGTCGTAACTGGGCTATAGGCTTTTGGCATGACAAAGTTGGGCGAATCAGGCGACCTTCTAAAGTGCTCTTTCTGCGGAAAGAGCCAGAAGCAGGTTCGCAAGCTAATTGCTGGTCCAGGTGTTTACATCTGTGATGAATGCATCGAACTTTGCAATGAAATCATCGAAGAAGAACTTGGCTCTGCGGTTGCCGAGGGTGTTGAAGAACTTGACCTACCAAAGCCTCGCGAGATCAAAGGTTTCCTCGACGACTACGTGATCGGCCAAGATCAAGCTAAAAAAGCTTTGGCTGTTGCCGTTTATAACCACTACAAGCGTCTTCGTTCGCGGGGCACGCTAACCGCGGCTGGCAAAGAGCACGATTCAATCGAAATCGCCAAGTCAAACATCCTCATGATTGGCCCAACCGGTTGTGGCAAAACATATTTGGCTCAAACGCTTGCCAAGCGCCTCAATGTTCCGTTTGCAGTTGCCGATGCAACTGCCCTAACCGAGGCGGGCTATGTCGGCGAAGATGTCGAGAACATCCTGTTAAAGCTGCTTCAGGCAGCAGATTTCGACGTAAAGCGAGCCGAAACCGGCATAATTTACATCGACGAAATTGACAAAATCTCACGCAAAGCCGAGAACCCATCTATAACGCGCGATGTGTCGGGCGAGGGCGTGCAGCAGGCCCTACTAAAAATTCTTGAAGGCACAATTGCCTCGGTTCCACCTCAGGGCGGCCGCAAGCACCCTCAGCAAGAGTTCATTCAGATCGACACAACTAATGTGCTGTTCATCGTTGCTGGCGCATTTGCCGGCCTCGAAGAAATAATCTCGGCACGTGCGGGCAAAAAAGGCATTGGCTTCGGATCACCGATCGCCGGCAAAAACGACAACATCGAGATCTTCACCGAGGTGCAACCCGAAGATCTGCGAAAGTTTGGCTTGATTCCCGAGTTCATCGGGCGATTGCCTGTAATCGCCTCGGTCACACCACTCGACCGTTCTGCTTTGATGCAAATCTTGACTGAACCTAAAAATGCACTCGTAAAGCAATACCAGCGCATGTTCGAACTCGATGGTTTCGAACTCGAATTTGATGCGTCGGCACTCGAGGCAATAGCCGATTTGGCTGTAACCCGAGAAACCGGTGCCCGCGGCCTGCGAGCCATCATGGAGGAAACCCTCGGGCAAGTTATGTTCGACATTCCAGGCAGCGACATTCAGGGCACAGTGCTAATCACAGCCGATGTAGTGGCTGGCAAGACGCAACCCGAAATTGTTCCAGCGAAAAGCCTTCGTCAAGACAAGTCTGCCTAATAAGTGCGCCGCTTCGCCGACCATAAGGCTCCATTCCTAGCCGGCGCCGTAGCGTCGATTACAGGCACTGCCGCAAGTGCTGGCCTAGTTTTAGCCGCGTTTAGCTCACTCGGAGCAACCAAGGCGCAAACTACCTCGGCTATTTTTGTGCTGATTGCGCTCTACGGTCTGCTATCAATTGGCCTCAGCATGCGTTTCAAGATGCCTATTTCTATAGTCTGGAGCACCCCTGGGGCGGCGTTGCTGATAGCTTCGGGAACACTCGGTTTGCCATTTTCAGATGCCGTTGGCGCTTTCATGGTTACCGGTGCTTTACTCGTATTAACTGGCATGTGGCCAGCGCTGGGTCGCATGGTTTCATCAATTCCAAAACCGATTGCCTCGGCCATGCTGGCAGGCGTAATTTTCAATTTTTGTGTTGCCCCGTTCAAATCTGCGGCCACGTTTCCGCTCATCGTATTGCCGGCCATTTTGGTGTGGTTGGTGCTCTACAAATTCGCCACAGTTTGGGCAACACCGGCGGCCATGGTCATCGTGTTCGCTCTCACGGCAATCGATCTAGGCATCACAATCAACCCAACCGAAGTGTTGCCTTCCATCGAGTTTGTAGCACCAACCTTTGATCTGGCAGCCATAATAAGCATCGCAATCCCGCTCTATTTAGTCACCATGGCTAGTCAAAACATTCCGGGCATAGCCATCATGAAATCCTTCGGCTACCAGGTTCCGTTCAAGCCAGTGTTAGTGACAACCGGCCTGGCCTCGATTGTTGGGGGTTTTTTTGGTGGTTTTGCAATGAACTTGGCCGCGATCACTGCAGCTCTAAATGCCAACGAACATGCGCACACAGATTCAAAGCGCCGTTGGCTTGCCTCGGTTTATGGCGGTTATGTTTACCTTGTGATAGCCGCTTTGGCTGGAGTTACGGTGACGTTTGTGCTGCAAGCACCCCGCGATTTGGTTTTGGCTGCAGCCGGCATCGCTTTGATCGGCACAATCATTTCGGCACTCAGTTCAGCAGTCGAAGAACCGTCACTTCGTTTGCCAGCCATGGCAACTTTCTTGATCACTGCATCGGGTCTGTCAGCCTACGGCATTGGCTCGGCTTTTTGGGCCTTGCTTGCGGGCCTCATCGCCTGGGGTTGGCTAAGCCTTCGTCCAAAAAACTAGTTCAACCCGCGGCGCTTTAGCAAAGGTTCGATGGTTGCATCCTGGCCTCTAAAGTTTCGATACATCTGCATCGAATCGAGTGAGCCACCGCGCGACAAAAGTTGGTTTCTGAACCGATCACCATTCACACGGGTTAAGCCGCCGTTGTCTTTAAACCACTGCACAGTCTCGGCATCTAGAACTTCAGACCATATGTAGCCGTAGTAGCCGGCCGAATAACCGCCTGCAAAGATGTGTGAGAAATAGGTGCTTCGATAGCGGGTTGGCACCGGCGCGAAATCTAAGCCATAGCCCGCAATGGCTCCAGCCTCAAATGACTCAACATCTGTGACAACTTCGCCAGCACCAATAGAGTGCCAGGCCAGGTCAAGCACCGTGGCCGCCAAGTAAGACACGGTTGCGTGACCCTGGTTAAATGTCTCGGTTTTCTTTAGGTTTTCGACCCATTCCTGGGGCAAAGCCTGTCCGGTTTGGTAATGCTTGGCAAAATTAGCCAACACCTCTGGCCAAAGCATCCACATTTCGTTTACCTGCGACGGAAATTCGACAAAGTCTCGCTGAACGCTCGTGCCGCTAAACCGGGGGTACTTCACATCTGAAAAGAGCCCGTGCAATGCATGGCCGAATTCGTGAAATAGGGTGGTGGTCTCGTCGAAGGTTAATAACGTAGGTTCGCCATTGGCTGGCTTTGGAATGTTGAGGTTGTTTACTACAACCGGAAGCTGACCAAGAAGGTGGTTTTGGTCAACCAAATTATTCATCCATGCGCCACCGCGCTTCGAATCGCGAGTGTAGAAGTCTCCGATGAACAGGCCAACGGCCGAACCGTCTTCGTTCAAGACTTCAAAAACACGAGCCTCTGGGTGATATGCCTGCAGATCTTTTCGTTCTTCAAATGTGATTCCGAACAACTTGGTTGCTGCAAAGAACACGCCGTTTTGAAGAACTCTCTCGAGTTCAAAGTATGGCTTGAAGGCAGTCGTGTCAACGTTGTATTTTTCTACCCGAACGCGCTCGGTATAAAGATCCCAATCCCAGCTAGCTAGCTTGAAATTGCCCTTTTCTGCATCGATAGATTTTTGCAGATCTGCCGCTTCGGTTTTTGCATTCGCAACCGCCGCCGGAGCAATTTTTCTTAGCATCTGATGCACATTTTGCAGGTTTGAAGCTGTTTGCTCAGACAGAACATAGGCGGCGTGACTTTCGAAACCAAGCAGTTTGGCTCGCTCAGCACGCACGGTTGCCATCTCGGTTAATACCAAACGGTTGTCGTTGTCGTTTGGTCGCTCACCCTTTTGCATCGAAGCCTTCATGATGCGCTCGCGCAAGGGGCGGTTTGTGAGGCTATCGAGAAGTGGGTTTCCGGTGAAATTTACCATACCCAAAAGCCACTTGCCGTCAAGCCCGCGATCGGCGGCGGCGGTTGCTGCCGCAGCAATTTGGCCAGTGGTTAGGCCGTCAAGCTCGGCAACATCGTCGACAACTATGGCCAAATCGTTGGTGTCATTGAGCAGGTTTTGGCTGAACTTGGTTTCGAGTTTCGAAAGTTGCTCGTTAAACGCCTTGAGCTGCTCTCGATCGTTCGAACCAAGATTCGCGCCGGCGTGAACGAAGTCTCGATAGTAACGCTCTAGAAGCCAGGCAGATTCTTCGTCGAGTTCAAGCGAGTCTTTAGCATCTTTCAGGTGCCGAATGCGCTCGAAGAGCTCTGGGTTTAGGCGAATAGCATCGCTGTGGGCCGCTAATTTTGGCGCAATTTCGGCTTCAATTTCGTCTAGGCGTGCAGTGGTGTCGCTTGACGATTTGTTGTAAAAAACGAAAAGCATGCGTTCGAGGTATTTTCCAGAACGCTCTAGAGCCACAATTGTGTTTTCGAAGCTTGGTGCGCCAGATTCTAAGATCGAGGTGACCTCTAAGAGCTGTTGTGCACAACCCTCATCAAATGCCGGCAAATAGTGATCTTCGGTGATCAGGTGAAATGGAGGCAGCTCGTATTCGAGATCGCTTCTCAGTTCGAACGGGTTTCGAGTTTCGGAACTCATTCGGTGACCTCGGCAAAGATGATGTCTGTCATGGCCACATCGGTTGCTTCGGCGTATGCCAAGGTTACGATGCGTCCAACCGACTTCAAGTCGCCTTCTAGCAGCCGAAGGCTAGTGAGCACGGCAGCCGGAGCCTCAAGCGTTGCTGATTCAACAACGGCCTTCATCGAAACCTTTGCGTCTGACTTTGCTTTTCGAACGCCAGAGACAGCCTGCGAGGCCAAGCCAAGCAGGCTTGCGTTGCCAGCATCAAGGCCAACGGTCAACTCTTGTTCGGTTGGCCATGCTGCTCGGTGAATCGAGCCCGAGCCCGTTTGCCACCAGCTCCAAACCTCGTCGGTGGCGAACGGCAAGAACGGCGCGAATAAGCGCAGAATCACGTGCAAGGCGCGACGCAGAGCGATTGCGGCGGATGCCTGTTGCGCGGTCGAGTATTTGCCCTCGGCGTTGTAAGCACGCTCTTTAACGAGCTCGAGGTAGTCATCAGTGAAGCTCCAGAAGAAGTGTTCGGTGAGCTCTAGTGCCTTGGTGTGGTCGTATGAGTTGAAGGCCGCGGTTGCGCCTCGCACTACATCGGCAAGGCCTAAAAGCATGGCTTGGTCGAGTGGTTCGCTAACCTCATCGATTGCTTCCGGAACTTCGAACGACAGAGCAAACTTTGCAGCGTTCAAAACCTTGATGGCTAGGCGTCGGCCAACCTTCATCTGGCCTTCGTCAAAAGCAGCGTCGGTGCCCAGCCTTGCTGAAGCCGCCCAGTAACGAACTGCGTCTGCGCCGTGATTGTCGATTGGTTCAGCCGGAACAACAACGTTGCCCTTTGACTTTGACATTTTCTTTCGATCAGGGTCCAAAATCCAACCTGAAAGCGCGGCATTCTTCCATGGCAGTTGGCCGTGCTCTTGTTCGCTGCGAAGCACTGTAGAGAAGAGCCAGGTTCTAATGATGTCTTGGCCCTGCGGGCGAAGGTCATAAGGGTAAACCTTGGCGAATTTTTCTGGGTCAGATATCCATCCGCCAGCCAATTGTGGGGTTAGCGACGATGTTGCCCAGGTGTCCATGATGTCCATCTCGCCAACGAATCCGCCGGCAACGCCACGCTGAGCCTCGGTGTATCCGGCTGGCACATCGATAGACGGGTCGATGGGCAGGTTGCTGGCGTCTGGAACTAGCGGCGTTTCGTGAAGCGTTTCGCCGTTTTCATCCAGGGCATACCAAACCGGGATAGGCACACCGAAGAAGCGCTGGCGCGAAATTAGCCAGTCGCCGGTTAGCCCGTTAACCCAGTTTTCGTAACGAACGCGCATGAAGTCGGGGTTGAAATTGAGCTGTTTGCCCAGCTCGATTAACCGCTCGCGCAGGCTGGCATCGCGGCCACCGTTGCGGATGTACCACTGACGAGTCGACACGATCTCAAGTGGCTTGTCGCCCTTTTCGAAGAATTTAACATCGTGGCTAATTGGGCGCGGGTCACCAATCATGTCGCCAGAGGCTTGCAGCAGTTCGACCATTTTTTGCTTTGCCGAGAATACGGTTTTGCCAGCTATTTCTGCGAAAGCGGCCTTGCCTGTTTCGCTGGTAATAACGTCTGGCATTTCATCAAGAATTCGGCCATCCCAGCCGATGATTGCACGGTTTGGAAGGTCTAGTTCGCGCCACCAAATCACGTCGGTTACATCGCCAAAGGTGCAAATCATGGCGATTCCAGAACCTTTGTCGATTTGCGCGAGTCGGTGTGCGACAACCGGAACCTCGACGTCGAAGATCGGTGTGGTTACGGTTTTTCCGAAGAGCTGCTGATAGCGCTCGTCATCTGGGTGTGCAACCAGTGCAACACAAGCCGCCAACAACTCTGGGCGAGTGGTTTCGATGAAGATTTTGCCATCGGGGCCATTGAAGCCAACCCGGTGGTAGGCGCCAGGTTGTTCACGGTCTTCGAGTTCGGCTTGCGCCACGGCCGTGCGAAAGGTCACATCCCAGAGTGTTGGCGCCATTGACTGGTATGCCTCGCCGCGAGCAAGGTTGTTCAAGAAGGCCTTCTGTGAAACGGCAATCGCGTCTGGAGAAATGGTTTGGTAGGTCTGAGCCCAGTCGACCGAAACGCCAAGCTTGCGCCATAGGGCCTCAAACTGTTTTTCATCTTCGGTGGTTAGCTTTTCACAAAGCTCGATGAAGTTACGGCGAGAAATTGCGATTTGGTCTGCAGCCTTAGAGCTCTTGTTGTCGCCACCCTCAAAAGGCGGTACGAAATTTGCTTGGTAGGGCAGCGATGGGTCGCAGCGCACACCAAAAAAGTTCTGCACTCGTCGCTCGGTTGGCAGACCGTTGTCATCCCAACCCATCGGGTAGTAGACCTCTTTGCCTGTCATTCGCTGGTAGCGAGCCACAACATCGGTGTGGGTGTAGCTAAACACGTGCCCCACGTGCAGTGAACCAGAGACTGTTGGTGGGGGAGTATCGATTGAGTAAACCTGGTCGCGGGTGGCCTCGCGGTTGAATCTATAGGTGCCGTCAGACTCCCAGCGAAGGCCCCATTTTTCTTCGAGACCCTCGAGACTCACCTTGTCGGGTGCTGTCGCGGGTGCTAGATAGTTGGTGGTCGAGCCATCAGGGGCATTATTCATGCGAAAAGTCTCCAAAAAACGGGTTTGTTACAGGTTAACATTGTTAGAGAAAATCATTTGCTTACGTCGACGAAAGCCGTGCATGTATCCCAAGAATCAAGACGCTTCTAAAGCCGCGCGCGAAGGGGTAAACCCGAGCCCAAGTTTTCCGGCGGTAGAAGAAGCAATTCTTGACTTCTGGGCTAAAGACGACACCTTTCAGACCTCGATCGATCAGCGCAAAGCCGCTGGCGCCGAAGAATTCGTTTTTTATGATGGCCCTCCCTTTGCAAATGGTCTTCCTCACTATGGCCACCTGCTCACCGGTTACACCAAAGACATGGTTCCGCGATTCAAAACAATGCAGGGTTATCGAGTAGAGCGCCGCTTCGGCTGGGACACCCACGGTTTGCCGGCTGAGGTTGAAGCCGAACGCCAATTGGGCATCTCGGGTCGGCACGACATTGAGCGAATCGGCGTGGCCAAGTTCAATGAGGTCTGCAAAACTTCGGTTTTGAAATTCACCGAGGATTGGCGCACCTACGTAACTCGTCAGGCGCGTTGGGTTGATTTCGATAACGACTACAAAACCCTCGATGCCGACTACACCGAGAGCGTGCTCTGGGCATTTAAAGAGTTGCATAACAAGGGTCTGGTCTACGAAGGTTTCAAAGTGCTTGCATACTGCTGGCGCTGCGAAACTCCTCTTTCCAACCACGAATTGCGCATGGATGACGAGGTCTACAAGAACCGTCAAGACCAAACGCTAACTGTCACATTTCCAATTTCTGAGGGGCAGCCGCTAGCCGGTGCGCGCCTTCTTGCCTGGACAACCACCCCATGGACACTTCCGACCAACTTTGCGTTGGCCGTTGGCCCAGAAATCGAGTATGCGGTAGTTGCGGCAGGCCCTGCAGGCGCGGCCGATGGCGGAGCTGCAGGCACGCGCTACATATTGGCCTCATCGCTTTTGGGTGGCTATGCAAAAGACCTCGGCTACGAAACCGCCGAAGAGGCGCAAGCCGGAATTTTGGAAACCTATCGAGGCAGCCAACTTGGCGGCATCAAATATGAGCGTTTGTTCGACTACTACGCCGACCAAGACAAATACGATGTGGCTAACGCCTGGACTGTTTTGGTTGATGCTTATGTTGGCGATGGTGACGGCACAGGAATTGTTCATCAGGCGCCTGCCTATGGTGAAGACGACCAAAGAGTTTGTTTGGCAGCCGGCATTGCAACTTATGTCTCGGTAAACGAGCGAGGCGAGTTCAACTCGATCATCACCGACTTCGAGGGGCAGCACGTATTCGAAGCCAATAAGCCAATATCTCAGCAGCTTAAAGCAGCAGGCAGAGTGCTTCGTCAGGCTTCATATGAGCACTCTTACCCGCACTGCTATCGCTGCAAGAACCCGCTGATTTATAAGGCTGTTTCATCGTGGTTCGTAGAAACCACCAAGCTTCGCGACCGCATGCTCGAACTGAACCAAGAAATTAACTGGACGCCAGATCACACCAAAGATGGCTCTTTTGGCAAGTGGCTCGAAAATGTGCGCGACTGGGCGATTAGCCGAAACCGATTCTGGGGAGCCCCGATTCCGGTATGGAAATCGGATGACCCGGCCTACCCGCGCGTAGATGTTTATGGATCTCTAGAAGAAATGGAGCGTGACTTTGGTGTCGCGCCTTCAGACTTTCACCGCCCGGTAATCGACGAGCTCACTCGCCCGAACCCCGACGACCCAACCGGCCGCTCGACCATGCGTCGAGTTCCGGAGGTGCTCGACTGCTGGTTCGAATCGGGTTCTATGCCATTCGCGCAGGCCCACTATCCGTTCGAAAATCGTGACTGGTTTGACACCCACAACCCTGGCGATTTCATCGTTGAATATGTCGGCCAGACACGGGGTTGGTTCTATACACTGCACGTTTTGTCAACAGCACTCTTCGATCGCCCAGCTTTTAAGTCGGCCGTTTCGCACGGCATCATTCTTGGCAACGACGGCCAAAAGATGTCAAAGTCGCTGCGCAACTATCCAGATGTGAACGAGGTTTTTGACCGCGACGGCGCCGATGCAATGCGCTGGTTCTTGCTGTCTAGCCCAATTCTTCGAGGCGGCAATTTGGTTGTCACCGAGCAGGGTATTCGCGAAGGCGTTCGCCAGTTCTTGCTTCCGCTCTGGAACACCTGGTATTTCTTCTCGCTCTATGCAAATGCATCCAACTACGAGGCGAAGTGGTCTACCGAAAGCACAGACGTGCTCGATCGTTACCTTCTCTCGAAGGCACACGACGTGGTTGTCGAGGTAGAGGGGCACTTCAACCGTTTCGATTCCTACTCTGCTGCCGCAAGCCTTCGCGATTTCGCTGATGTTCTAACCAACTGGTATGTGCGCCGTTCGCGCGATCGTTTTTGGGATGGCAACGCAGAAGCATTCGACACCCTCTACACCGTTCTCGAGGTAATCACTCGTGCTGCGGCTCCACTTTTGCCGATGGTTGCCGAAGAAATTTGGCGCGGGCTAACTGGTGGCCGAAGCATTCACCTCGAAAACTGGCCAAATGCAAAGTTGTTGCCGCATGATCAAAGCTTGGTTGCCGCAATGGATCAGGTGCGCACCGTAAGTTCGGTGGCCTCTAGCCTGCGTAAAGGCAATGGTTTGCGAGTGCGTTTGCCATTGGCAAAACTAACCGTAGTAACCAAAGAGGCCGAGTCGCTGCGGGCGTTTGCAGACATCATTGCCGAAGAGCTAAACGTGAAGACGGTTGAACTGGTCGAGTTGTCGCTCGATTCAACAACCGAGTTTGGTGTGGTTAAGCGTCTATCGGTTAACTCACGTGCTGCAGGGCCTCGAATTGGCAAGTCAGTTCAGGCTGTAATCCAGGCGGCCAAAGCCGGCGACTGGGATGAGGTTGATGGCGTGGTAATTGCCGGTGGCGTGGCCCTCGTCGAAGGCGAATACACCATCGATTTGGTTGCCGATTTGGCAGAGGCAGTTGGCGCCGAGGCTCCAACCGAATTCATTGGCATCTTGCCTTCGGGTGGGTTCCTTATTCTCGATGGCAAAGTTACCCCCGAGCTTGCTGCCGAAGGCCTAGCACGCGATGTCATCCGTGCGGTTCAACAGGCTCGAAAAGAAGCTAACTTTGACGTCAGTGATCGAATCAAGCTGACACTTAGCGCTAACGACGAGGTGCTCTCGGCAGTTGCAGAGCACGCTGCGTTGGTGAAATCAGAGACTCTGACCCTCGAACTTGAAACTTTCAGCAACACTGTGCTTACTGAGCCGGTGGCGGTTGGCGATGGGCAGCAAGTAGAAATTTTGGTGCAAAAACTTTGAGCGATTTAGGTTCGTCTCGCCAAGACGATTATTGGGCCGAGAAGGCTGCATCTGTTGAAGCCGATCTGCTGACTCGAATACCCGAAAACAAGCTGCGCCCGCGTTTAGAGCCAACGCGCCGTGCTGTCGAATTGTTGGGCGACCCGCAAAAGCTGTATCGAATTGTGCACGTAACCGGAACTAACGGCAAAACCAGCACGACACGTTTCATCGAGCGTCTGCTGCGCGAACACGGTCTCAAAACCGGTCGTTTCACAAGCCCACACCTAGTCAAAATTAATGAGCGTCTTTCGCTCGATGGTGAGCCCGTTTCTGATGAGCGCCTGTTTGCCGTGTGGCAAGACATCGCACCAATTCTTGACATAGTCGATGCCGAACTTGAGGCAGCCGGCGACACAAAGCTAACGTTTTTTGAGGCCCTAGCCGTGCTTGGTTTTGCTATTTTTGCCGATGCCCCCGTAGATGTTTTGGTGCTCGAGGTTGGCATGGGCGGCGAATGGGATTCTACAAACGTGGCCGATGGTGATGTAGCTGTTTTTACGCCCATAGATCTAGACCATGTCGAGCGGCTTGGCGCAACAATCGATGAGATAGCAAAGACTAAATCAGGCATCATCAAAACCGATGCCATTGTGGTCTCGGCAAAGCAACCAGCAGCTGCGGCAGATGTTTTGCGCACCATCGCAGAACAACGAGCAGATTCGATCTCGTTCTTCGGTAAAGACTTCGATGTTCTTTCATCAGAAATAAATTCCCTCGGGCAAACGGTCACGATCAAAAGTCTCGCGGGTGAATACGAAGGCCTAAACCTGCCGGTGCACGGCGCATACCAAGCCGAAAATGCGGCATTGGCCGTTGCAGCTGTAGAGGCCTTTTTGGGCGGTGGCAAGCAGCGAATCATGGATGACGTTGTGCGAGCCGCTTTTGCCGATTTCTCGTCGCCGGGCAGGCTTCAAGTGGTTAGTCGCGAACCGCTCACAATTCTCGACGCGGCTCACAACCCAAGCGGCGCAGAGTCGCTAGCTATTGCACTCAAGCAAACTTTCGGTTCACCATATGCCATTGCTGTAATTTCGGTGCTTGCCGACAAGAACGCACGTGGTCTATTGGAGGCGCTCGACGACAGTTTTGTTGAGTTTGTGATTACGCAGTCTTCGTCGCCGAGAGCCTTGCCAGCCGAAGAGCTTGCAACCCTTGCCCGCGAAGTTTTTGGGGCAGACCGAGTCAAGGTGCAAGCTAACCCGCAGTGGGCAATTGCAGAGGCAGCCGGGTCGTTGCCTCAGGGGCAGTCCTCGGCAATCGTGGTTACTGGCTCGATAACCTTGGTGGGCGATGTGTTAAAACTGAAACAGATTGAGGCAGAACAAGATGCGTAACCGCTCAACTCAACGAACCCTTGGCTCAATGCTGATGGCTTTCGAATCGTTTGTTGTGATTTTTGCAACACTCGTGGCTTTTGGTCTAAAGGTCGCCGACCCAGCCGCGGTTTGGGCCGTTGGCCTCACGATTTCATTCGCGCTCATCGTCACTCCGGCCATTTTGGGCAAGCAGGGTTCATACCTGTTTGGCACGTTTTTGCAGGTTGCTGTTGTGGCATTGGGCATCTGGGTGCCATTAATGTATGTGGTTGGCGGCATCTTTGTTTGCCTTTGGGCCTGGGCAATGATTGCTGGCACAACCATCGACAAGGCTCGAGCCGCACTCGATCGTTCGGCCTCAGAAAATCAAATTTAGTTTCAACACAGAACCGCAACAGCGCTTCACAAAGAACCACCATCGCTTCGCAAAAGCCTTCAAAGGAGAATCACATGTCAGAAATTCAGCAGACACTAGTGCTCATCAAGCCAGATGGCGTTAGGCGCAATCTGATTGGCGAAATCATCGCCCGGGTCGAGGCAAAGGGCTATGTTGTAGCCGATTTGAAGAAGATCACACCTTCGACCGACTTGCTCGCGGCTCACTATGCAGAGCACGAAGGCAAGCCTTTCTATCAGCCGCTGGTTGATTTTATGAAGAGCGGCGATGTCGTTGCCATCAAGCTCGAAGGCAATCGAGTCATCGAAGGCTTTCGTTCGTTAGCCGGAGCAACCGACCCGACTGTTGCCGCGCCTGGCACGATTCGTGGCGATCTTGGTCGCGATTGGGGCCTAAAGGTTCAGCAGAACTTGGTTCACGGTTCAGATTCGCCTGAGTCGGCGACTCGTGAGCTTGCCCTCTGGTTCTAATCGGCTAAAAAAGCGTTGGCCAGAAATTCCAAAAACGCCAAACGATGATTGCAACCACAATGGCTTCTGTAGCCAGCGTGAAGAGCCAAGCTTTGCTTGCAGCTCGGTCAAAGAAACCGACTAATTTAAGCGGCGTTTCAATAAAGCCGTCGTTAGCGCCAAAGATGAAAACGCGCCAAAACATAGGAAGCATGGCTGCCCAGGCAACCATGCAATAAGGGCACAGAACGTTAATCACGAATGCGCTCTGAACAAATAGCCACAGCACAAAAATAAATCCGGCTGCTACTCCTGCTGCAAAAAGGCGCCAGAACCAGCGAGCAAACCTTGCGCCAGCCAAAATTGCTACACCAACCAGCACCGGAGCAAAAAACGCTGCCAAGCCAATGAGTGGGTTAGGGAACCCAAAGAGTTTGGCCTGATCGGTCAGCATTACTGATTTGCACGAAATAAACGGGCTGATGTCGCAACTGAGAGTTGCATTTGGGTCAGCGGCAACGTGCAAGCGTTCGAGGGTTAGTGCAAATGCGGCGATCCAACCAACGATTCCGGTGACAATTAGTGACCAGGCAAAGCTCTTGGATGGGTTTGGTAGGTCAGAAAGTTCTGTTTTTGCTGAGGTCACGCTTTTAGTATGGCACGCGCGGTTGGTGACATTTGCTGTTGAGCGTGTCATACTGGAAGTAGTTCGAGCGGCCACACCCGTTTCAACTAAAGATTTAGCAAGAACTAGCGTTGATATCGCTTAAGACCCATCGGGCAGCGTTTGCCGCAAAAAAAGTTACTTGCCAAAAGTTTTGGCTGTTCGCAAAAGCGAGCAGCAACGATTTACGCCTTCGAGCCTGGTGAGTGTGGCCCAGAATCGCAGGCAGCTTGGAGTGCACCAGAAATGGTGAATAACGAAGAATTAAACGCACCTGTCGACTCAATCAAAGCGCCGCGTCGCCGCGCCGTAACTAAAAAAATTGTCGAGTCAGAGCCAACTCTCGTCGAAAAGAAGCCTGCCGCAAAACGGGCTCCGGCTAAGGCCCAAGTGGTTAAGGCCAAGGCGGCAACTAAAGCCACCACAATCGAGTCGGCCGCAGC
The DNA here is from genome assembly GCA_024641985.1 of Rhodoluna sp. GTDB lineage: Bacteria > Actinomycetota > Actinomycetes > Actinomycetales > Microbacteriaceae > Rhodoluna. The sequence continues at coordinate 126,925 of JAHEBZ010000003.1, forward strand.
AGACGCGAGCGAACCGGCTCCGGTCGCAAAGCGCACCAGAGCCTCGAAACCCAAGGCAGCTGAGGCTCCTGCAGTTCAGGCGCCTGCAACTGAGACCGTTGCTCCCGTGTCTTTTTCTGCAACTTCACTAATGTTCATGGCACCCGACCTACCGACTCCGGTGATCGACCCAAAGCGCAACCGCCCAATCGAAGAAAAATCTGACTCGGATGACAGCCACCGTCGCACTCGCACCCGTCGTCGTGCCGGCGAAGAGGGCAGCATCGAAGCATTGGCACCAAATGCCGTTGTCAAGGTGCGCACGCCACGCGAGCCAAAAGAGCCAAGCAACGAACCGACCCGCGTAAAGGGTTCAACCCGTTTGGAAGCTAAAAAACAACGCCGTCGTGATGGTCGCGATGCCGGGCGTCGCCGCACGGTTATCACCGAATCAGAATTTCTTGCTCGTCGCGAGGCTGTCGACCGCACAATGGTCGTGCGTTCAAAAGACGGCAAGATTCAAATTGGCGTTCTCGAAGATGCAGTTCTAGTTGAGCACTACGTTGCAAAGGCTTCAGAGGCCTCACTGATCGGCAATGTTTACCTTGGCAAGGTTCAAAACGTTCTGCCATCAATGGAGGCAGCATTCGTCGACATCGGCCGCGGCCGCAACGCAGTTCTTTATTCTGGTGAAGTTGACTGGGAATTGGCCGAAACAGGCAATCAGCCTCGCCGCATCGAACTTGCACTCAAGTCGGGCGACACGGTTCTTGTGCAGGTAACAAAAGACCCAGTTGGTCAAAAGGGAGCCCGCCTAACGAGTCAGGTTTCGCTGCCCGGTCGTTACCTGGTTTATGTTCCTAACGGTTCGATGAACGGCATCTCCCGCAAGCTCCCAGATTCAGAGCGAGCACGCCTTAAGAAGATTTTGAAAGAGATTCTCCCCGAGGATGCTGGCGTCATTGTTCGCACGGCTGCCGAGGGTGCCACCGAAGAGCAATTAACTCTTGATGTGCAGCGCTTGCAGCAGCAGTGGGAAGACATCAGCAAAAAGGTCGAAAAAGGTAACGGGCCGGTCTTGCTGCACAGCGAACCAGATCTTTTGGTCAAAATTGTTCGCGATGTTTTCAACGAAGATTTCCAAAAGATGGTCATTGCAGGCGAAGACGCTCGCGAAGTTATCGAAGAATATCTGCAGTCTGTTGCACCAGATTTGCTCGAACGAGTGCAAAAGTATGAAGGCACTAAAGATATTTTCGATGAATATCGCGTAGGTGAGCAGATTGCCAAGGCGTTAGAGCGCAAGGTTTATTTGCCTTCGGGTGGTTCGCTTGTTATAGACCGCACCGAGGCAATGACGGTAGTAGACGTAAACACCGGCAAGTTTGTTGGTTCTGGTGGCAACCTCGAAGAAACCGTAACCAAAAACAATCTAGAAGCAGCCGAAGAAATTGTTCGTCAACTTCGCTTGCGCGACATCGGTGGAATCATCGTTGTTGACTTTATCGACATGGTTCTCGAATCAAACCGAGACTTAGTTTCGCGCCGCCTGATTGAATGTTTGAGCCGTGACCGAACCAAGCATCAGGTTGCCGAGGTTACCTCGCTTGGTCTTGTGCAAATGACACGCAAAAAGCTCGGCATCGGCCTGTTAGAAGCCTTTAGTGAGCCTTGCGAGGCTTGTGCTAGCCGCGGTGTAATAGTTCACCACGAGCCAATCATGCGCTCGAAGCAAATCGCGGGCGAAGAACCGCGAGCCCCGCAGCAACAAAAGCAGGGCAAGAAAAATAGAAACGATCGAGGCACTCAAAAAACAGAGGTTGCCAAGGTTGTTACCCCAGAGCGTGCAGTCGAATTGAACAACGTGATCACCAAGATCGCGGCCTCGACTGTTGCTGCACACGAGGCAGCGGGCGAGCCATCGCCAATCACTTTGCCACCGGTAAAGGCTCAAACAGAGCCAACTGGCGAGGCAGAAAAAATGTTGGAGGCAGTTCTCGATGCCCTACCAGAGCCTAAAGCTCCTGGTCAGGGTCGTCGCAAACCTCGCCGCGCAACGAGCGGAGGAACCGTGGCACCCGTCGCATCCTCAGCGAATGATGAAACTGCTGGCTAAATAGGTTTGACCGAAGCCAGTTGGCAATGTAGACTAGACCCTCGTTGCCTGCATACATTCGCACGTGCAACACATCAAGACTTTTCGAACAAAGGGTAGATCTGTGGTTTACGCAGTAGTCCGCGCAGGCGGCCGCCAGGAGAAGGTGTCGGTAGGCACCATAGTGACTCTCGACCGTATTAAGGCTGACGCCAACGGCAAGATTGAGCTAACAGCTCTTCTTCTAGTCGACGGTGACAACGTCACCACCGACGCCAAGGCACTCGCCAAGGTGAAGGTCACTGCAGAGGTCCTAAACGACCTTCGCGGTCCAAAGATCATCATCCAGAAATACAAGAACAAGACCGGATACAAGAAGCGTCAGGGCCACCGCTCAGAGCTTACTCGTGTTCAGGTCACCGAGATCAAGTAAGGACTGACGCAGAATGGCATCGAAAAAGGGTGTTAGCTCGACCCGTAACGGTCGTGACTCAAACGCACAGCGTCTAGGCGTAAAGCGCTACGCAGGTCAAGAAGTCAACGCAGGAGAAATCCTTGTTCGTCAGCGTGGAACTCACTTCCACCCGGGCGCAAACGTTGGCAAGGGCAAGGATGACACCTTGTTCGCTCTCGCTGCAGGTTCGGTTTCTTTCGGAACCAAGGGTGGACGTCGCGTTGTGAACGTGACCGAGGCTGCCTAAGCAGTTACCAAGTTTTTAGCGGGAGGCGAGCCTTGTGGCTCGCCTTTCCTGTTTCTAAATCAGATTTGAAAGCAGAAAGGAGCACAGCATGGTTTCATTTGTTGACCAAGTAACTCTTCATCTGCGCGCTGGAAATGGCGGAGACGGTTGCGTTTCGGTTAAGCGCGAAAAATTCAAGCCATTGGCCGGCCCAGATGGTGCCGACGGTGGCAAGGGCGGAACGATTTCGCTTATCACCGACTCGAACGTGACGACTCTGCTCGATTTCCACTTTCATCCTCACCGTGCCGGTGGCGATGGTGGCGATGGTGCTGGCGACTTCAGAAACGGTGCGCATGGCGAAGGCCAGGTTCTGCGTGTTCCGGTTGGAACTGTAGTCAAAGACGAAAACGGCAAGCTGATCGCCGACCTCGACGAAGAGGGCATGGAGCTCGTTGTTGCCGAAGGCGGCATGGGCGGCCTCGGAAACGCGGCTCTTTCGAGTTCAAAGCGCAAGGCGCCAGGATTTGCACTGTTCGGTGTTCCGGGATGGTCAGGCGATGTAATCCTCGAATTGAAGACCGTTGCCGACGTGGCACTTGTTGGTTACCCTAGCGCCGGAAAATCTTCGTTGATTGCCGCGCTTTCGGCTGCCAGACCTAAAATCGCTGACTATCCGTTCACCACACTGCACCCTAACTTGGGTGTTGTTCAGGCTGGTGAAACTCGCTTTACGATCGCGGATGTTCCCGGCCTAATCGAAGGTGCAAGCCAGGGCAAGGGCCTCGGATTGCAATTCTTGCGCCATGTTGAACGTTGTGCGGCGCTGTTGCATGTGCTCGATTGTGCAACTCTTGAGCCTGGCCGTGACCCGCTAACCGACCTCGACAAAATTCTCGTCGAGCTCGATGCCTATCAGGTGCCAGAGGGCGAGATGCCGCTAACTCAAAGGCCACAGCTCATCGCCCTCAACAAGGCCGATGTGCCCGACGCCAAAGAGCTTGCCGAGTTTGTGAAACCAGATCTCGAAGCACGCGGTTACCGGGTTTTCATCATCTCTGCTGTCAGCCACGAGGGCCTAAGAGAACTTAATTTTGCACTTGCTCAACTTGTCGAGCAGTCGCGCGCAGATCGGCAGCATGAGCCGGCTAAGCCCCGCATTCAACTAATGCAAACCAACCGCGATGAGAACAAGTTCAAGATCACCAAAGAAATGCATGGCGACGAAGAGATCTACCGCGTTCTTGGGCCAAAGCCAGAGCGTTGGGTTCACCAAACCAACTTTGCCAACGAAGAGGCAGTTGGCTACCTTGCCGACCGCTTAGCAAAAATCGGTATGGAGCAATCGCTATTTAAAGCGGGCGCTCAGGCTGGTTCAACCGTTGTAATTGGCCCAGGCAAGGGCATCGTCTTCGACTGGGAGCCAACCATCACGGCCGCGGCAGAACTTATCGCTGGCCCACGTGGAACCGATGCACGATTCGATCTGCGCGAGCGACGCACCACAAAAGAACGCAGAAAGACATACACCGAACGCATGGATGCAAAAGCGGCTCTGCGCGAAGAAATGCGTAAAGAGGGAGAGGCCGGTTTGTGGTCTAACCCAGAGGACTTCGAAAAGGAAGATTAAGTGGCACTTCAAAACAGGAGCGATTTGGCGCAGGCTAAACGCATCGTAGTGAAGGTTGGTTCGTCATCGATAAGTGGCGCCAACGAGTCAAAGATCGACCACCTCGTTGATGCGTTGGCAAGCGCGCATGCTCGTGGCGCAGAAGTTATTTTAGTTTCTTCGGGTGCAATCGCCACCGGAATGCCCCTATTGGGATTCTCGGTAAAGCCAGAAGACCTTTCAACTTCTCAGGCGCTAGCTGCGGTAGGTCAAAGCCGCCTAATCTCTCGCTATCAAACCAGTCTCGAGCGATTCGGAATCGTGGCGGCTCAGGTGTTGCTAACATCGGGTGACCTCGAGGGCAACGAAACTCGTGCAAACGCGCAAAGTGCCATTGATCGAATGGTGTCGCTGAGGGTGCTGCCAATCGTAAATGAGAACGACACCGTTGCGACTCAAGAAATCAGATTCGGTGACAACGATCGGCTAGCTGCGTTGGTTGCGGTTTTGGTTTCTGCCGATGCTTTGGTCTTGCTCAGCGATGTCGACTCGCTCTACAACATGCCGCCAACTAAACCGGGCGCAAAGCGCATCGATGAGGTAGTTTTTGGTCAGGATTTGGCTGAGGTTGAAATTGGTGGCAGCAGCAGTTCGGTAGGCACCGGGGGAGCCGTTACTAAGGTTCAAGCCGCTCGAGTTGCCACAGAAGCCGGAGTTCCGGTATTGCTCACCAGCACCGACTTAGTAGCCAGCGCCCTTGAGGGCGGGCAAGTCGGCACTTGGTTTGCAGCACGAGAAATTTAGTCACTAGTCGAATAGGCTCTAAATTATGGTCACCGCATTAGACAAGATCGCATCAGCCAAGGCAGCATCAAAGGGCCTTGCGCAAGCAACTACAAATCAGAAGAACGAAGCCCTTAGGCAAATATCGGTGCTTCTGCCTGCGCGATCTGCTGAAATTATTGCGGCTAATCGGGTTGACCTTGATCGCGCGGTGGCCGATGGCATGACACAGAGCCTTCAAGATCGATTGCGCCTAAATACCGAGCGGATTCAAGAAATTGCGGACGCGGCCTCAAAAATAATTTCTCTGCCCGATCCAATCGGTGACGTTATTCGCGGCATGAGCCTGCCGAATGCTCTCAAACTGAATCAAGTTCGAGTTCCGTTGGGCGTGGTTGGCGTTATTTATGAGGCGCGCCCTAACGTGACAATCGACATCGCGGTTCTTGCAATTAAGAGCGGTAACGCCGTGGTTCTTCGGGGTGGCAGTGCTGCCGAAAATACAAACAGGGTGTTGGTTGCGCTTTTGCAAGACGCCCTCGAATTTGCCGGGCTCGAACGTGATGCAGTTCAAACCGTAGATGAGTTCGGGCGCGATGGCGGCTTAGTCATGATGCAGGCGGTCGGTTTGATCGATGTGCTTATTCCTCGTGGTGGCGCAGGGCTTATCCGTCAGGTGGTTAGCGAAGCCAAGGTTCCAGTAATACAAACCGGCGATGGCGTTGTTCATATTTTTATCGACGAGAGCGCACGACTTGATTGGTCTGTAGACATCGTTTACAACGCCAAGGTGCAACGCCCGAGCGTTTGCAACGCAGCCGAAACTCTGCTCATTCATGAGGCTGCTGTTGAACGAATCTTGCCAGCTGTGCTCGATAAACTCGCCGAGGGCGGCGTTACCATTCACGGCGATGAGGTTACTCAGGCAAACTTTTTTGCCACGGTTCCGGCCACCGAACACGATTGGGTGGCCGAATATCACGACCTCGACATCGCGGTAAAGGTTGTTAAGAATCTCGACGAAGCGCTTGACCACATTGCAAAATATTCAACCAAACACACCGAGTCGATCATCACCGAAAACTACGAAAACGCAGAGCGCTTTCTTGCCGAAGTAGACTCGGCGGCTGTTATGGTCAACGCTTCAACCCGATTCACCGATGGTGGCGAATTTGGCTTTGGTGCCGAAGTGGGAATCTCGACGCAAAAGTTGCACGCTCGCGGACCGATGGGGTTGCCAGAATTGACCAGCACCAAGTGGTTAGTGCGCGGCGCGGGGCAGATTAGAAACTAATCTCATAAATTTCTGAGCTATTCTTTAAGAGTTATTAGGAGAGAAAATGAACGCGATTCTTGCAAATGCAGTCGAAGGCGAAGCCTTTGTAACCTTGCCATTCCCGTCTTTTGTATTCGGAATCATTGCAATCTCGGTGTTCCTACTTCTTGGTGCCATCACCTGGTCATACCGCGATGTTGCTAACCGCCACGAGCACAAGACCAACAGCTCTAACTCGCACCACTAAATAAGATTGCGCGGTTGACTCAATTGAGCAGTCTGCGCATCGGCATTTTCGGTGGCACATTCGATCCGATACATGCCGGCCACCTCATCGCGGCAAAAGCCGCACTAAATCAACTGTCGCTCGACAAACTGTATTTTGTGCCAACTGCATCTTCACTTGGCAAGGTCCATTCGGCTTCGGCCGCCCAACGGGCACAAATGGTCGAGCTCGCAATTCATGGCGAGCCCAAGTTTGCGTTGAGCATGGCCGACATCAATCGCAAATCGCCAACGTTCACGATCGACACTCTGCACGATTTCGCTTCAAAATTCCCAAGGGCAAAACTATTCTTTTTGCTTGGCGCTGACGCCTTTGCGAACATTGAAAATTGGAAGGATTCCGCAGCACTTTTTGATGTGGCCACATTTGTTGTGATTACTCGACCAGGCTACGAATCGCCCTTAAAAACCTCTGCAAGTTCATGCATCAACCTAAAAATCGAGGCAATCGATCTATCTTCTTCTGAAATTCGTGAATTGCTTGCTTCGCACCAAAACGTCGAATCTAAAATTCCAGAACAGATAAAGACTTATATCGAAACCCACGGCCTCTATTCGAGGCCCGAGTGAGCGAGTATCTAAGTCGAAGAGATCGAAAAATCGCCGAAATGGCCCTCGTTGTTGATTCGACCGTATTTGACATCCCGTATGTGCCTGTCGAAGCCGGGCCCGATGCGGTTGGTTCTCGGCGAGCTATTCGACGCTTAGAACGCCATCCAACGCCCTCGGTTCCTGAGGTCATCAAAGAGGATGCTCCAAAAACATCTGAAATTGTCCTTCCGATCATTGATGAAGCACCCGCGTTTAGCTTCGTGTTAGGCACTGCGGGTGAACCCCGAACTGGCAGCATTCTGTTGCCAACCCTGGCCACCGACACGGGCGAATTGAAGTTGGTGCGGTATGCGCGCGAGGTCGATGAGGCGATGGTTTCATTAGCATCGGAGGGTTTCGTGTCGAATGTTGCGCCGCTGCCAGCAGGTTCATGGATGCGACCGGCTGACTCTTTGAATTTGATACCGCCAGCAACAAATGCCGTGTTTAAGCAGATGCACCGTGTTGTGTTTGGATCGGTCATGTTAGTCAGCGTGGGCGGTTTGCTGCTCGCAGCGTATATGCTTGGTATCTTCAACTAATCCAAAAAGGAAATCGTGACTGCATCAGCAAAAGCAATTCAAGAAGCAAACATCGCGGCATCAGCAGCGGCTGACAAGCTAGCCGAAAACCTGGTAGCCCTTGATGTGACAGCAGTTATGCCGTTGACGGACATCTTTTTGTTGGCATCTGGTCGCAGCGAGCGACAGGTTAGCGCAATTTCGGATGGGATTGAAGAAGAGATGCTAAAGAATGGCTTCAAACTCTTGCACCGCGAAGGTAAGAGCACCGGGCGTTGGGTTCTGCTCGATTTCGGCAATGTGATCTGCCACGTGATGCACGAAGAAGATCGCATGTATTACTCGCTAGAGCGCCTATATAGCGATCAGCCAGTTGTGAAACTTGAAGTAGTTTCAAACAACTAAAACTTTCATGTAAACTTATTACATTGCTTCGGCAATGTTCGGGCCTATGGCGCAGCTGGTAGCGCACCTGCATGGCATGCAGGGGGTCAGGGGTTCAAATCCCCTTAGGTCCACCAAAAAAAGAGATCGCCTTCGGGCGGTCTCTTTTTGTTTCCTGATTTATCTGGGCAACTAGATGTTTACGCTGACACGCTTAATGCGTGAGGTGAATCCCGCTTCGATAGTGATTCGGGATTTCGAAACATTGAAGTGCTTTGCCAGAACTTCGATGAGGCCATCGTTAGCTGCTCCATCGACTGCGCGCTGTTGAATAAAAACCGTCAGACCCTCTGGGGTTTCTTCGACCAACGGGCCTTTTTTTGAACCGGGTTTTACCCAAACTGTAATGCGCACGACTTAAAGGTAAAGCATGGGCTTCGACTTAGACTGAGAACATGAGTAAGACATATCGCGGATACACGCTCCAACAAGTTGCCAAAACAATTGACCATTCAATTTTGAAACCTGATTTTACCTATGCAGACGTCGAGGCCGGGGCGCGCTTGGCCCTCAAATACGAAACCGCCTCGTATTGCATTCGCCCTATCGACGTAGCTAAGGCAGCAACGCTTTTGGCTGGTAGCTCGGTAGCTGTTTGTACAGTCATCGGTTTTCCGCATGGCAGTTCGACCACAGCGACCAAAGTATTTGAAACCGAAGACGCAATTGCTAACGGGGCAAGCGAGATCGATATGGTTCTTAATATTTCGGCTCTTTTGTCGGGTGATTTCGAAACGGTTGAAGCCGATATTCGAGCTGTAGTGGCGGCGGCACACCCTAGAGGGGCATCGGTCAAAGTGATTTTTGAAACGGCTTATCTAAATGACGAACTAATCGTAAAGGCCTGCCAACTTACCGAGGCTGCCGGCGCCGACTACGTTAAAACTTCTACCGGCTTTGCTGCCGAGGGCGCTAACCTTCACAACGTTCAATTGATGAAGGCCACGGTGGGCGATCGCCTAAAGGTCAAGTCTTCTGGCGGTGTTCGAACCCTTGATCAGTTACTTGATTACATGGATGCCGGCGTTACGCGCTCGGGTTGCTCGGCAACCGCACAAGTTCTAGAGGAATTTTTGGCAAAAGCGGAATAATTTTGTCAAGTAGGTGTTTACTTAACTCATGACGAGTTTAGATTTTCCGGCACTTTATATTTCGCACGGTGCGCCGATGCTGCTTGATGATGACCTTTGGGTTGGTCAACTGGCCGAATGGGCCAAGACCATGCCCAAACCAAAAGCGATCTTGATTGTTTCTGCGCACTGGGAGAGTGCCCCGATTTCCATTTCGTCAACTGCCGCAAACACTCCGCTAATTTACGACTTCGGTGGCTTTGATCCAAAGTTTTATCAGATGACTTACAACACCCCAGATGCCTCTTGGCTTGGTGAACTAGTTTCAAAACTGATGCCCGATAACGAACCATTGCATCAGCACTCCAGCCGCGGTCTAGATCACGGGGCCTGGGTGCCACTTAGGGTCATGTATCCAGATGCCGACATCCCGGTGCTGCAGCTTTCTATGCCCACGCACGACCCGGTGAAGTTGATGAGCCTAGGAGCTCGGCTTCGATCGCTTCGCGAGGAGGGCGTGCTAGTTATTGGCTCAGGGTTTATGACGCACGGTTTGCCATACATTCGTGATTGGCGCGCTCAGGCTCAAGCCCCAGGTTGGTCAGCAGATTTTGACCTTTGGGCGGCCGAAGCGCTTGCCTCGGGAGATATTGACAAACTTATCGACTTTAAGCATGCCGCTCCGGGTATGCCCTATGCTCACCCAACGGTTGAGCATTTCACTCCGCTATTTATTTCGCTCGGCGCAGCCACTAAGCCTGATGCTGCTATTTCTACCAAAATCGACGGCTATTTTATGGGGCTAGCAAAGCGTTCTTTTGAGGTTGCCTAATGGCGGTCAATGCAAAAGACCTCTCTAGGCCACACGTTTGGCAGCCAAGCGCTAACCCATCCTCTTCGCGAACTCTGCTGCTGTTGCATGGCACGGGAGCTGACGAACGCGATCTCTTGAGTCTTGGAAGGTTGCTAGACCCGTCGGCAAACTTGCTTGCGCCTCGGGGCTTGGTGCGAGCATTTGGCATGAATCGTTTTTTCATGCGTTTTGACGATGGCAGTTTTGATGAGGTCGGAATCAAGCAGAATGCCGATGAACTTGCCGAGTTTTTGTGGGCGGCCAGTGGCGAGTACGGTTTCGACGCCAACAATGTTTATGCAGTTGGCTTCTCAAATGGAGCCAATGCTGCTGGCTCATTGTTGCTTTTGCATCCAGAGTCTTTGGTCGGCATCATTGCCTTCGGCACCACAAAATCCTTCTTGAAAACTCCTTTTGGCAAGAAAATCCCAAGCCTTGCGGGCAAGCGAGTATGGATTGCAAACGGTGCTGCTGACCCATATTCTCCGATTGGTAAAACCGATGAAATGATTGCCGAATTTGAGAGTTTGGGAGCGCAGGTATCGCTGTTGATGCACTCGGATGGCCACGTCATTGCTCCGTCGCACGTTCAGCAAATTAGCAGCGAACTCGCATAGTCTTTAACAATCTTGTCTAGGCAAAGAAAGGTATCTGTGTCTATCTCACACAACCCAATGTTTAATCGCGCAATGCAAACCGGTGTTGATCAGGCTCGATTGGGTATTTCACAAGAGGCGGTCGACGCCGAGTTCTCAAAAATCACCTCGTCCGCAAAAATGACCGTTGAGGGAACGGCCGCAAAAGTTTTTGGCATGTTCTTGGTTTTGTTGGCAACCGCGGGTGTTACCTGGTTCATGCAGTTGACTGCCTTAATTTTTCCGGCGGCGATAGCCGGGCTTGTGCTCGGCCTCGTTGCTTCGTTCGGCAAAAAGGTTCGTCCGGCTCTTTATGTTGCCTATGCTGCTGTGCAGGGCGTGTTTTTGGGTGGCCTCACCCTGGTTTTTGAGACCATGTATCCTGGCATCGCTCAAAATGCGGTTCTAGCCACTCTAACCACTGCCGGCGCTATGTTTGCTGCCTATCGCTTTGGCTGGATCAAGGTCAATGCCCGATTCACTCGGGTTATGACTTTCGCAATGATGGGCTATTTGGCTTTTGCTTTAATCAACTTTGTTGTGTCATTAGCCACCAACTCTTCGGGTGCTTATGGCACAGGTTTTGGTTGGATAATCGCTCTTGCCGGAGTCGCTTTGGCGGCTTTCACCTTGAACCTCGATTTCGAAGCAATCGTGGTTGGCTCTCGCGAGGGCCTGCCGGTCGAGAATGAATGGCGAGCAGCCTTTGGCTTGACTGCATCGCTTATCTGGCTTTATGTAGAGATTCTTCGCCTTTTGGCTATTTTTAACCGGGAGTAGTCGGGTAAATAATTCTTTTGAAAACACCCTTGGTCAACTGGCCAAGGGTGTTTTCTTTTTCGCTGTCCACTGTTGCCATAGTTCTTTGATATCCCAGGCGTTCTCTGCCATTAGCGACACCCCGCGAACGCCGGTTCTGCGAGTTTTGCCCGAAATTATGAGCAGTCTTGTATTGAAGAGAATGTGGCTGCATCTTGATTGTGCCTCATCAAAGAACGTGCTGTCGCTGCAACCAGCACCATCATCGAGTGTGACAAATACGATGCGTTTTCCGGAGCGCATCGGGGGAGTTTGGGTGGCAACGCGAACACCGGCCACCAACACTTCGGTTTTGCTTCTTAGGCCAACCAGTTCATCGCTGCGCAGAACCCCCATTTCGTCTAACATCGGGCGATAGAGCTCAAGCACGTGCTCACTGACATCCATCTTTAGAATCGAAAGCTCTGCGTGCACCTGGTCTTGTTTCGTGCTTTCGGGGTTGCCGGTGGGCAAAGTTTCTAGCACAGAGAAATCTAGGGTGGGTTGGTTAGCGTGCAGTGCCTTTTTGTTTTTAATGGCGTTTAGTTGCCTAACTCGAGCCAGCATATCTCCGCGCGTAGCCTCTGCGGCGGCAAGGCTGTCTAGGGCGCCGATGAGAGCTAGGTTTTCGAGTGTGCGCCTGGTTGGCTTGGCTCTCAGATAAAAATCGGCTGTGTCTTTATATGGGCGACCTTCGGTTATTCGAGCGACCTCGGCCTCGCTAATTGATTGAACATCGCGCATCGACATGCGCACTGCAATCGAGGGTTCATCGGAGTTTGAGGTTTTGTGTGCCACAGTTTCTACCAAATATTCATCGGCAGAAAAATTCACATCGACCGGAAGAATTTTTACTCCCAGCCGTCTGGCTTCAGATAGCAGTAGCCGCTTTGGATACATTCCTGGATCGTGGGTTAGTAGACCGGCAATGAATTCTGTTGGGTAATGGGTTTTTAGCCAGGCGCTTTGATAAGTGGGCAGGGCAAAGGCTGCACCGTGGGCCTTGCAGAACCCAAAGCTGCTGAAGCCTTCTATGACAGACCAAACTCTTTCGATAACCGGCTGGCTGTAACCGCGCTTTGCAGATTCAACTCGAAAGAACGCTTCGATCTTTGGTTTTATGTTGGGCTTCTCGAGTGACCTGCGCAGCTCATCTGCTTTAGCTAAACCGCAACCGGTCATTCTGTTCAGAATGCGAATCACGTGTTCGTGAAAAATAACTACTCCCCAGGTTTCGCGCAGAATCGGCTCCAAATCTTTGTGAATGAAGTCTGGTTTAGCGAAGCCGTGTCGACCATCGAGGTAGGGGGCGATCATGTTGCCTTTCATTGGCCCGGGCCTAAATAGCGAAATCTGAATGGTCAGGTCGTTGAACTCGGTTGGTTGGTGTTTTCCGGTTAGTTCTCGTTGCCCAGGGCTTTCAATTTGAAAAATGCCAAGCGTGTTGGTTGTTCTGATGTCTTTGAAGGTTTGTGCGTCGTCTCTTGGCACGGCATCGAGATCGATTTGCTCTCCCGAAACTCTCGATATCTCTTTGACGGCATAGGCCATTGCGCTTTGCATTCGAACACCCAGAACATCTAGTTTCAAAAGACCCATCGGATCCATGTCGTCTTTATCAAATTGACTCATCGGCAGGCCCAGGCCGCTTTGCTCTACGGGGGTTCTTTGCAAGAGCGAAAGATCGCCAAGAATGACACCGCAGGGGTGCATTGAGATGTGTCTTGGCAGGCGGTCTAGCCTTTCGGTTATGTCGACCAGCAGGCTCATGCGTCGGTCTTGTTCAACCTCTTCGGCAAACTTTGCGAGTTCTGGTTTAGTTTGTAGGGCGCCTCTAAAGCTGCGTGCGCTAAAGCGCCACATGTTCTTTGCTATTTCATCGATTTGTTCGTCATCGAGCCCGAGAGCCAAACCTGAATCTCGCATTGCTCCGCGCCCACGATAGGTTGACTGCATCGAAAGTAGGGTGACTCTATCGGACCCGTATCTTTTGAATATTGCCCGGTAAATCTCGTGACGTCTGGCCGACTCGACGTCGATGTCGATGTCGGGCAGGCTCGAACGCTCGACACTTAGAAAGCGCTCAAATAGCAAGTCGTGTTCGATTGGGTCTACGCCGCTGATGCCAAGTAAATAGTTAGTTAGCGACCCTGCGCCCGAGCCGCGAGCTTGACTGCGGATTCCCATGTCTCGAATCATCTGAGCTACGTCGGCTACTGTCAAAAAATAGGTGGCAAAGCCAAGCTTGTTGATGGTGATTAGCTCTTGCCCTAGGCGATGTTTGACCTGGGTAAGCAATGAGCCGTTGGCCCTAGGGTAAAACCGATCTATGCCTTCGTGGGCTTTCTGCCAAAGCACTTCGAAGGGGTTTCCCTCGATTCCGAGGGCCGTTTTTTCGGGCGTTTTTGGGCGCCCCCAATCGCAATCTGTGACGGGGTCGAGAGTGCAAAGTTTTGCCAGCTTTGCTGTGCTTGAAAAGAGTTCGAGTGCTCGATCGCGGTCTTCGGTTATTTCGACGGCAAGCGATTGCATGAGCTTGGCTGGCTTTAACCAGGCTTGAGCGTTGGGCTGTGGCTTAAATAGGCCCAACGGCTCTAGGTGGCGAGCCGAATCTAGAATGTCTGCGGTTAGGGCGTCGTCGGGGGTTAGGTAACGCACCGCGTTGGTAAGCACCGTGGGCGTTTTGCTGGCATCTGCCAATTGCAGCATGCGACGGGCCTGAAGAACTGAGAGTTCGGTGCCTGGTTCGGTTATGTGACTGACTATCTCGATGGCCAGCGTGCCCGGCGTTTTAAAGCATTCACGCCAGGCCTCGAGGGCCTCGGCCGCCGCATTGCGATTGCCTGCAACAACCTCTAGCCCAACGTTGCTGTCGGGGCCAAGCAGAACCGTGCAGCCGCCGTCGTTGGCAAGCAGTTCGGCCAATGCTGAGCGAGCGATGCCCACCTGCTTTTTGACCGCCTTAGCTTGCCTAGAGGCATGCGCGGCAGAGACAATTTTGCAGAGCTTGGCCCAACCTTTGCCTTTGCTGTGGCCGTGGGCCAGAATTATGCATCGGCCTAACTGCTCGCCAGACTCGTTGAAAATGGCAAGGTTGACGCCGACGATGGGGGAGATGCCAAGCTGCAGACAGGCACCAATGTGCTTAACCGCGCCATAAAGGCCATCACGGTCGGTGATTGCAGCTGCCTCGATGCCTTGAGCCGCAGCCGCCTCGACCATTGCCTCTGGCCTGGTTACGCCAAAGTGCCCCGAAAATGCTGAGGCTACGTTTAGGTGGATAAAGCTCGACATGAGTTGACTATTCGTAGACCCTGACGAGGCGCCAAATGTGCTTTTGCCCACCCGAGTTATCTAGGGTGTGAACTAGCTCAAATTGCGCTCGGTCTTTGTTGTTGCTAGTTGCGCTCATGCGCCACATCTCTACCTCGAGCACTCCGGCGCCAATGCCGCGTTGCACTCTGGCCGCTTCTATCCACCATTCGCGGCGGGCAAACCAGCGAATTGGTTTTGACTTAACCAGATAGCCGGCACCCCGCCACCAAAAGCCAATTGGCTCACCAACTCGATCGACCGAAACCTCAACTCTTTCATCTACGCGCAGCATCACTGCACCCCTAACCCTCAAGTAGTTATTCGAACATTTGTTCGAATGTTAAGAGTGTATGGAACGCCACCGACATTTCATATTTCTAGCGTCGAATTATGCGTTTCGGGCGTGTCTAGAGCGCTTTGATTAGCTCTTCCGAATTGTTGCGAACCTGGCCTACGGCTTGGTTAACTGCAAAGAACTCGGCTTCGCCTGCCACCATATCTGAGTCGATCGCAATCGCGTCTAGCAAATCTTGGTCACCTTCGATGTGGGGGTCGAGCCAGGCGTCGAAAGTGTCGGCCGAAAGTAGAACAGGGTTTCTATCGTGAATGTGGGCTAATTCACCGCAAGACGCCTTGGTAAGTGTGGTCGCCGATAAAAGCCATCTAGAAGGGTCGTTAGCCGCTTTGCTAGGGTCGGCCCACCATTCATACAAGCCTGCCAATGCAAACATGCCATCGGTGCCAGCGTTTATATAAAACGGTTGCTTGGTGCCATCACTGGCGACCTGCCATTCGTAGTAGCCAGAAGCCGGGATAACGCAGCGACGACGCACCACGGCATCTTTGAAAGAGGGTTTCTCTAAAAGCGACTCGATGCGACCGTTGATCAGAGGAGCTCCCTCTGCCGGCCCCTTTGCCCACCGAGGCACCAAACCCCATCTGGCCGAGTGAATTTCACGGCTAAGTTCGCCAATCGGGGCACCGTTCTCGTCTTTTTCGAACGAGCGGTCGACAATCATGGCAATTTGTTGGGTTGGCGCCACGTTATATGAGATGCCGGGCACTTCACCGATCACTTCATCCGCTTCAAAAATGGTTTGAATTTCTCCAACGCTTCTGGCAACAACAAAACGACCGCACATGGCTTAGCCTTTCGATTTAGAGTCTTCGCCCTGCTCGGCGAGTTTTTCAGCGGCAATCTCAAGTCGCTGTTTGCCAAAGTGAATAATGACCATGAAAACTAAGATGATTGCCACAAACACGAAGCCGCCCCACTTCAGGCTGCCCGAAATTTGCTCGTAGGCGCCTCGAGCTAAATAGCCAACCCCCACATAAGCCGAAGCCCAAATTGCGCAGGCTCCGAAAGTCCAAACGATGAACTCGCGGTATCGCATGCGGGTCATGCCCGAAGCCACCGGCACGAGTGAATGCAAGATTGGCAAAAATCTAGAGATTGCCACAGCTAAACCGCCACGGCGTTCAACAAAGCGGTCGGCCAGCGCCCAATTTGCCTCGCCAAGTTTCTTTCCAATTTTGCTGGCTCTAATTCGTTCGCCAAAAAAACGGCCGATCCAAAAACCGAGGCTTTCACCGATTAGCGATCCAATCAAAACCGCTGCCAGCAAGAAGAAAAAATCGCCGGCGTCTTGAACTCCCGTTGAGGCAACCAAAACTACGGTGTCGCCGGGTATTACCAACCCCACGAACAGTGAGGTTTCTAAAGCGATGGCTAGGCCGGCAAGAAGGTTTCGAAGCGCGGGGTCGACAGATTGAACAGTGTTTATCAACCAATCCAAGATGTCGTTCATGAGCCAATTCTCGCACTAATACGGGTCAACTCAACGAACCCGAACTATATGATCGTCGAAAGCATCCTGAGTCGCCGTTCGAATGAGTCGAAGTGTTTTGCGGTGCCAAGTGGCGCGCCAAGCCCGACCCACTCTGAAGCCACACGGATTCCCTGCAGGGAACTTAGTGCCCAAACCTCTAAGCCAACTAAATCGGCTGGTTTTGCGGTTTTCAGTCTGGTTTTAAGCCCCATTTGTTCGGCAATCGAAAAAACTTCACGTCTCGTTATCGAATCGAGCCAAGGCAATTCATCTCCTGGCGCGCAAAGCACATCGCCCTGCCACCAAACAATCGAACTTAGGGCTCCCTCAAGGATGTTGCCGCGTGAATCGGTGATCACGGCTTCGTCGGCACCGTGCATTTGAGCATTCCGGCGCATCTGCAAACACAGGCTCAGATCAGGGCCCTTAACCAAAGGGAACTGCCTCGGGTCTGTTTGAGGATAGGTCCACAACTTAATTGGGCCCAACTGATCGGGTGCCTCGCGCAGCCTCAAAAATAACTGGGCTCCCTTGTCGCCCTCGGTGTGTAGTTCGAGTCTAGGAAACCAGCGACCGGGCGCCCCGAGAGTGGTTTTTACCGCCTCGAAAAAAGTTGGTAAATCTTCGGTTAGCTCGGGCGCAGAGTCATTCACCCATGCCGCAAATCGCTCGAAATGGCGTTCAATAGAGTGTGCTTTTCCATCGATAACCAACCATGAATCTGCGGCGGCTAACTGTGGCTCACCAGTCGATTCAGACTGTTCGATCAGAGCATCAGATTCAAAGCGAAAGAACTTTGCGTTATCGCTCATGCCTCTGACCTCCTAGCTAGTTCAAAGTGCCCGTGCGTCTAATCTAGATAGGAACAAAGCGGTTACAAAATCGACAGCCCAAAATCAGCACAAGGAGCGCAGCCATGAATTTGTTTTCAGCGCGACTCGACGCTTGGGTAAGCGCACCAGACATTTTTACTTTGTTGCACGCGAAAGATGAATATTCATTCTGGCTAGATCGAGAACACCATCCAACCGACAAATATTCGGTGATTGGGGCTTCTAACGGCAGGCATGACATCAGGGATTTAGGCGAAGTACGCGAATTCTTGAATCCGGCTGAGAACGAATCTGACCTACCTTTTGCCTGGCGGCCCGGATTAGCCGGAGTGCTCTCTTATGAAGGTGAGCCTCATTTTTTACCGGTTGATCGCGCGTTAGTTCTTGATCATGAGTTGCAGCACATCTATTTTGTTGGTGCATTTGAATCCAAAACCGAATTTGATCATTGGCATCAGGCCGCACTGCTTCGAATCGGGTTGTCAGGGGGGCAAGTTGCCAGCTACCAGCACCTGAACAATCAGGGTTCAGTGTCTAGCGTTAGTTTGCGCCACAGCGAATCCGAATACCTTGCGATGATTCGCAAAGCTATCGACTACATTTCCAAAGGCGATGTCTATCAACTTTGCCTGACAAATCAAATCAACATTCAGCACAATTTAGACCCACTCGATGTCTTTCTGAATCTACGAAAGCAAAATCCCGCCCCCTATTCCAGTTATTTCAGATTCGGCGACCTGCGATTAGTTTCGAGTTCTCCAGAGCAATTCATCTCGGTTGATGCGCTTGGCGAATTGAGCACCAGGCCCATCAAGGGCACAAGACCAAGATCGGCAAGCCCCGAACTGGATGCCGATATCGCGGCTGAACTTGAATCGAACGAAAAGGAACGTGCCGAGAATCTGATGATCGTCGATTTGATGCGCAACGATTTTGGCCGGGTTGCGCTGCCCGAGTCGATAAGTGTTCCAGAGCTTTTCAAAGTTGAGGCATACGCAACTGTTCATCAGTTGGTCAGCACCATCAGAGCCAAACTAGCTCCTGAATATTCATCCGTTGACGCACTTGAAGCATGTTTTCCAGGTGGGTCCATGACAGGTGCCCCAAAGATTCGAGCCATGGAGTTAATCGAACAACTCGAGCGAGGCGAACGGGGTCTATATTCGGGTGTCGCTGGATATTTGGGTTCAGATGGTTCGGCCGAGTTTGGCATGATCATCCGCAGCATTGTGTTTGATGGCGAATCGATAACAATCGGGGTAGGTGGAGGCATAACCGCAGATTCAGATCCGCAAGCCGAGCTCGAAGAGACGAAACTCAAGGCATCAGCGCTCCTGAAGGCCATAAACGCACCAGACCCTTGGGCTTGATTGGTAATCTTTACGGGGGAGTAATCCCAACGAATTCATGAAAAGTGAGCAAATGACCGACCAAAACGCGCCAGTGGCAAACGACAACGACTACAACGTCGCAGCCATCCAAGAAAAGTGGCTTCCGGTTTGGGACGAATTGCGCCCTTTCGCTTCGGGCAACCCTGGTGATTTGAGACCAAAGAAGTATGTGCTCGACATGTTTCCATACCCATCTGGCGACCTGCACATGGGGCACGCCGAGGCGTATGCCCTTGGCGATGTAATTTCGCGATATTGGGTTCAAAAGGGTTTCAATGTTATGCACCCGATTGGCTGGGACAGCTTTGGTTTGCCGGCCGAAAACGCGGCCATCAAGCGCGGCCTAGATCCAAAAGGCTGGACATACGACAACATCGCTCAGCAGCGTTCATCAATGCGACGCTATGCCTGTTCGTTCGATTGGGACCGCGTTTTGGTCACTTCAGACCCCATCTATTACCGCTGGAACCAGTGGTTGTTTCTTGAGTTCTATAACAAGGGCTTGGCTTACCGCAAAAATTCGAACGTTAACTGGTGCCCAAGTTGCCAAACTGTTTTGGCAAACGAGCAGGTTGTTCAGGGTTTGTGTGAGCGCTGCGACAGCCTGGTAACCAAGAAGGCCCTAACCCAGTGGTATTTCAAGGTAACCGATTACGCCGATCGCCTGCTTGACGATCTAGACACTCTTGAAGGCCACTGGCCAGCCAAGGTTTTGTCGATGCAACGCAACTGGATTGGCCGCTCGCACGGTGCCGATGTCGATTTTGCCATCGAGGGCCGCGATGAGCCCGTCACAGTGTTTACCACCCGTCCAGACACACTTTTCGGGGCCACTTTTATGGTCGTTGCCCCAGATGCAGCTCTTGCAGCCGAGTTAGTTGAGGCTTCGGATGAAGCTACGAAGGCAGCGTTTCACGCCTATCTCGAGCAGGTGAAACAATCCAACGACATCGAAAGATTGGCCACAGATCGCCCTAAGTCTGGTGTGCCTCTTGGTCGATACGCAATTAACCCGGTTAACGGCGAACGCCTACCAATTTGGGCAGCAGATTATGTGCTTGCCGATTATGGGCACGGCGCCATCATGGCGGTTCCTGCCCACGACCAGCGCGATTATGAGTTTGCCAAAGCGTTCAACCTTCCAATTCGCGCGGTTGTAGACATCAAGGATGAAAACGGGGTCTCAATCGACCCCGCTGTTTCTGGTGCACCGACAACTGGCGATGGCATATTGATCAACTCGGGCGCATTGAATGGTCTGGGCAAAGCTCAGGCCATCGACAAAATTAGTGAACTGCTATCGGCGCAGGGCAAGGGCAAAAAGACTAAAAACTTCCGCCTTCGCGACTGGCTAATTTCTCGCCAGCGCTACTGGGGAACCCCAATTCCGATCGTTCACTGTGAAATGTGTGGCGAGGTGCCAGTTCCGGCAGATCAACTTCCAGTCGTGCTTCCATCTGCCGAAGGTCTCGACCTCAAGCCAAAGGGCACCTCTCCACTAGGTGGAGCTGAGGATTGGGTAAACGTGAAGTGCCCAAAGTGTGGCATGCCTGCCAAGCGCGACACCGACACAATGGATACCTTTGTTGATTCTTCTTGGTATTTCTTGCGTTTCTTGTCACCGAACTCAACCGAAGTTGCCTTTCCGGTTGATGAGGCCAAGGCTTGGGCGCCGGTTGACCAGTATGTTGGCGGCGTGACTCACGCAATTCTTCACCTGTTGTATGCGCGATTTGTGACAAAGGTGCTACACGACCTTGATTACATCGACTTCGAAGAGCCATTCACCCGGTTGCTGAACCAAGGAATGGTTTTGATGGGTGGATCGGCGATGTCTAAGTCGCGCGGAAACCTGGTTGCGCTTTCTGAGCAATTAGATGAACACGGAGTGGATGCCATTCGTTTGACCATGTCGTTCGCGGGTCCACCCGAGGATGACATTGACTGGGCCGATGTGTCACCTGCAGGTTCGGCTAAATTCTTGGCTCGAGCATGGCGAACAGCCAACGACGTGTCTAGCCTGGTTGGAGTCAACCCGGCAGGCGGAAATCAAGAGCTTCGCAAGGCAACTCACAGCTTCTTGCGTGATTTTGGGCCGCTTATCGAATCGTTCAAATTTAACGTTGGCGTTGCCAAGATAATGGAGCTCGTAAACGCGCTTCGCAAAGCAATTGATGGCCCTGCAGGCTCAGGCGATGCGGCAGTGCGCGAAGCCGCCGAAACGGTAGCAAAAGCGCTTTCGCTCTTCGCTCCTTATACAGCTGAAGATATGTGGCAGAAACTTGGCCACAAGCCAGGAGTTGCACTGGCGCAGCTTGCAGATGCAGATTTGTCGCTGCTCGTTGAGAGCTCGATCGTGGCGATTGCTCAGGTTGACGGCAAGGTTCGTGACAAGTTCGAAGTTTCTGTAGACATCAGCGAAGCGGATTTGCGCGAATTGGCGATGTCGTCGGATGCGGTAAAAAAGGCAATCGGCGATAAGCAGGTGGCTAACGTTATCGTGCGTGCTCCAAAACTTGTCAACATAGCTACTCGCTAGCTGTTATCCACAATCTGAGGTTGTGTCGCAGCCGCAGTTCAGCGTCGAAAGTATCTTTCATGTGTGGATTGGTTAAAGGGGCAGTTTAGAGACGCTATTGCTGCGAGCGGCAAATCATCGAGGCCGCTTTTTATCGCGATTTTTGTAATCGCGCTTCTAGCTGCAGGCGCCATCACGGTGTCAACGTCAAATGCTTCCAGTGGCAGTCTTGCTACGCCAACTGTTTCGCCTTCATCGGCAAGCGCAATTGAAAAACCTGCACTTTATGTTCATGTGGTCGGCGCGGTTACAACTCCGGGCATTTACAAGCTCGAACTGGGCTCGAGGGTCGTTGATGCAATTTTCGCCGCCGGCGGGTTTCTCGAAAGCGCCGATCAAACTAGCCTAAATCTCGCAAGAGAACTGAGCGATGGTGAGCAACTTCTAGCGCTAACAGTTGGTCAGCAAATAACCATAGGCTCTGGCACAAGCCAGCTGATAAGCCTAAATCGCGCTTCCCAAGCTGAGCTCGAAGATTTGCCCGGGGTTGGCCCAGCATTGGCTGGCCGGCTTATTGATTGGCGAACCGCAAATGGCGGCTTCAAGTCAAAAGATGATTTGCTCAATGTCAGCGGTATTGGCCAGAAACTCTTTACTTCCATCAAAGATCTGGTGACTCTATGATGGTGTGGCTATTGGCCCTATCGGTGTGGGTTTTGTATGTTTCTCTGATCGGCTTCTAATGCGCCGAGTTGTTGCGCTTTTGGTTTGCTCGTTGGCGTTGGCCGGGTTCTCTTTCAGCATTCAGTCACAAGCATCCAAGTCTTCAACCATGGTCGCCCTGGCGCAATCGGGCAGGGTGATCGATTGTGAATTTAAGATTTCAGCTCAACCAATAATTCGTGAGAGTTTTGGTCAATCGGTTCAGATGAGCCAAGCGTCAGTATTTCTTGATCAGCAGGCCCTATCGGTTGAATTGCACCACCAAGGGGCGCTGAAGCTTGAAAAAGGTGCAACCTATTCGGCGAAGCTAAAATTTAGCAAGTTCGCCAACCATAAGAAAATAAACTTTCGTGCGATCACCGTTGATGAACCGGTCGCAATTTTGGGCGCCGGGTCAAATGTCTTTCAAGAAGCCCGCCAAGCATTCGTGGCGGCAACCTCGTCTGTCGATGCCGAATCTAAAGCGCTGGTTTTAGGGCTTGCGATTGGTGATAGGTCGCAGACCCCTATCAAATTAGCAGTCGACATGAAAACCGTTTCACTAACCCATCTAATGGCCGTGTCTGGTGCTAACTGCGCAATCGTGGCCGGTGTCGTTGTGTTTTTGCTCTCAAAGCTCCAAATTTCGAGGCTTATCAGAGCGCTACTAACTTCACTCGCCATTTTTGCTTACGTTTCTTTGGTCGGCCCCGAACCGAGTGTTATTAGAGCCGGATTCATGGCGATAACTGTAGTGATGGCTCTAAGTGCCGGTAGAAAACCTCATCCGATTGCGGCTTTGGGGTTCGCGGTGCTTTGTTTGCTAATCGCTGACCCATGGCTTGCTGTTGATTACGGCTTCTTGCTTTCGGTTGCGGCAACTGCTGGCATTTTGGTGTTAACGCCGGCTATCTATTCGCGCTTGAGTCTTTTAGTTCCAAAATATTTGGCCCTGGCAATCGCTGTTTCGCTTGGCCCACAGGTTTTTTGTCTGCCAATTTTGCTTCAACTCCAACCTGGGCTCTCTACATACTCGGTCTTAGCCAACGTCTTAGCAGAGCCGCTGGTTGCCCCGGTAACGGTATTGGCAATTTTGGCTTGCGCTGTGGCGTGGTGCCTGCCAGGGCTATCAATGGCGCTAACTCATCTGGCCAGTCTTGGCACTTGGTGCATTGCCCAATTGGCACACTTTTTTGCCGCCTTGCCCTTGGCAACTCTCCAGTGGCTTGCTGGGTTGTCGGCCACCATTGTCTCGGTGTTGGTTATTCTCGTGATTCTAGTTTGGCTCAAATCTAGGGCCAACTTGCCAAAGTTTTTGGCAGCCATCGCTCTTGTGATTGTGCTTGCAAGCACCTTGTTGGCCCAGATTCCAATTCAAAAGTTGGTCGGTCAATGGCCACCCAAAAACTGGCAAGTGGTTCAATGTGATGTCGGACAAGGAGACGCCCTCGTTTTGCGCTCTAGCAATGCAGTTGCAGTAATCGACGTAGGTCGAGAGCCAAAGCCGATCGACGACTGTCTCAAGGAGCTGTCTGTGACAAAGATTGATTTGCTCGTGCTGACGCACTTTGATCTCGATCACGTGGGCGGTTTGGATGGCGCACTCGTCGGTCGATCGGTTGTTGATGCCATAATTTCTCCGTTCGATGATCCGCGTTGGGCGGCTAACAAGAGCTTGGACAGGTTGGAGGCGATGGGTGCAAATATTACGGTCGCTGGCGAAGGCACCTCGGGCAAACTGGGGCAAGTAGGTTGGCGAGTGATCGGCCCGGCAATTCCGTCCAGTCAAATCGAAGATTCCAACGATGGCAGCCTAGTCATTTCATGGGATTTTGCTAGTTTTTCCGTCTTGTCGATGGCCGATTCGGGCGAGCGAGCGCAGCAGTTTGTGGCCGCAAAGTCTTTGTCTTGGTTAAAACGGCTCACCCAGGTCAAACCTCTAATTCTCAAGGTTTCACATCATGGTTCGGCCGACCAATACGGTGAGTTGATCGAAGAACTGAAGCCAGATCTAAGCCTAATTTCGGTGGGAGCCGGCAACGCCTATGGGCATCCAACAAGTCGAACTCTAGGTCTATTAGAACGTTTAGGGTCAAAAATATTTCGGACCGACCTGGCCGGTTCGATTGCCATAACTTTCACCGAATCAGGCATCCAATATTCGACCTCGGGTCGGGGTTAGGCTTGTTGAATGAGCAAAGCGAGACAGCTAGATTGGCGCACGGTAATTCCGGCGCCGGTAGTGCTCATAAGTGGAGGCGAAGATTTTCTCGCTGCTAGCGCGATTAGGTCTATTCGGGAGCAACTCAAAGCAATTGACGAGGCTCTCGAGGTTCACGAACTTGAGGCCAACGATTACACTTCTGGCCAACTTCTAAACCTAACTAGCCCATCGCTTTTTGCCGAGCCAAGGTTAGTTATCATTCGTGGGGTCGAGCGATGCTCTGACGACCTAATCGATGACGCCATCACCTATCTAGCTGATCCCACATCTGACACCTGTGTTATTTTGCGTCACAACTCATCTTCGGTGAGGGGCAAGAGAATGCTTGATGCCATTCGTGGGTCTGAAGTGGCGGTAGAGGTAAGTTGCCTTCCAATAACCAAGGATGCCGATCGACTGAATTTTGTGAATGCCGAGTTTGCGGCGGCGCAGCGCAAGATCAGCCAGGGTGCGGTGCGGGCGCTTCTCGAAGCGTTTGCCGGCGACATCGCCGAGTTGGCCTCTGCCTGCAGTCAACTCTTGCAAGATAGCTCTGAGACCATTTCTGAGCAGGTAGTCGACCGCTATTATGGCGGCAGAGTAGAGACGAATGCCTTCAAAGTAGTCGACACCGCACTGTCGGGTCGCGCCAGCGAATCGCTTGCTCTGCTGCGGCATGCGCTGAGTTCTGGAGCCGACCCTGTTCCTATCGTGGCCGCAATATCGATGAAAATACGTCAACTATCCAAAATCTATGGAAATAGGTCGGCGTCGGCTCAATCTCTCGGCATGGCACCGTGGCAAGTTGATAAGGCTCGCAAAGATGTAGCCGGTTGGTCTGAAGACGGATTGGCTTTAACTATCCAGGCCTTAGCAGAAACAGATGCTGCCGTAAAAGGTGCAGAGCGCGACCCAGTTTATTCACTTGAAAAGCTCGTGCACCTGATCGCTAAAAAAGGGCAAAATTGATGTTGCGCGCTTCGCGGCTCAGCGTGCTAGTGGCATCAGCTTTGTTTTTCATAACTCTTGTTCTTCGACCACCTGTCGCCTCGATTGGTCCGTTATTGAGCGAGATAGTAGCCGACCTACAGTTGACGTCTCTAATGTCAGGCCTGTTGGCCTCGGCACCAGTTCTTTGCTTCGGAGTTGGTGCTTTCGCAAGTCCATGGTTGGTTCGCCGTCTCGGCGTAGATCGGGGCATGTTCGCGGTTCTGGTGGTCATCCTTGTGTCGGTTTCGCTTCGGCTAACTTTGGGTTATCCAGGGTTACTGCTCGGCACCATCGCGGCGGGGCTTTCCATAGCCATAGCCAATGTGCTTTTGCCCACGGTTGTTCGTGAGCGCTTTCCGAATCACGTGGCCTTGGTCACCGGAATGTATACGACGGTGCTGGCTGTGTCAGCAAGTTTCGCTGCTTCGGTTGCTGTTCCATCGAGCGAGGCGTTCGGCGGCTGGAAGGCGGCGTTGGCAGTTTGGATTTTGCCGGCCTTGATCTCGGTTGCTTTATGGGCACCAATCGCGAAAGCAGCCAAATCTCCAGAAAAAGTTTTGCAGGTTCACTCGGTATCTGACGCAAAGATAGTCAATCGTTCTCTTCTTGCCTGGGCAATCGTTGGGTTCTTTGGCATACAGTCTTTAGGTTTTTACGCAATTTTGGCTTGGTTGCCATCTATGTTGATTGACGTTGGAGTTTCTGCAGCCGATGCTGGCGCCACGCTTGGGCTTGCAACGGCCGTCGGAATTCCGTCAGCGTTTGCCCTTTCGACGGTAATTCGTAGATTCAAAACCTTGGCATGGTGGTCGTTTGGGGCCAGCCTTGTCACCTTTTTGGGCTTTGCAACCTTGCTGCTGGTCATTGCATCGGCCGAAAATGGTCAGCCAGTTTCCAGCACGCTGCTCATCATTGCCTGCGTTCTAACCGGTCTAGGGCAGGCAACCACGTTTCCGCTTTCTCTCACATTGATTGGCACTCGCGCTGGCAGTCAAACTCAAACCACTCAACTGTCTTCGATGTCGCAGGGCTGGGGTTATCTATTGGCAGCCGCAGGCACCTTTATGGTTGGCCTGCTTAGCGATCTAACCCAAAGTTGGGCTTTGAGCGTTGGCTTATTGGCAGCACTAACACTGTTTCAGGTCGGCTTTGGTTTATATGCCGGCAGACCGGGTCAAATAAAGGCATAAATAAGGCAAAAAGAAAACCCCAAGGCCATCGACCTTGGGGTTTTGCTAATTCTTTGAATTTATAGAGCTGAAACCTTTTTAGCGAGAGCTGACTTGCGGTTTGCAGCGTTGTTCTTGTGAAGAACACCCTTCGAAACTGCCTTGTCTAGCTTCTTTGATGCCAAAGCAAGTGCCGCAGCGGCCGCGGCCTTGTCGCCAGAAGCGGTTGCTTCGCGAGATGCGCGAATGGCGGTCTTTACCTCGCTGCGAACAGCCTTGTTGCGCTCAGCAGCCTTTAGGTTGGTGCCGATGCGCTTGATCTGTGACTTGATGTTTGCCATGTTTCACTTTCTTGATTTGCTCGCTGCTTCTGCAGACGTGCGGAACAGTTTCAAAACTTTTGGGATTCAGGAAGAACTAGTCATCCTCATCAGCCTCTAACTCTATCAGTTGATTGCAGGTTTGGGCAAGCAAATCCAGCGCCGCGCCGCCGATGGTGTGAGAGAATAGTCTCACCGATTTACGGTTCCTTTCAAACAACACAGAGGTTTATTTTGTCGCCACGTGCAACTCGTCGTCTTGAGCCAGCCAAGACAGACCCGGCGTTCATTCGCAACTTCTGCATCATTGCTCACATCGACCACGGAAAATCGACGCTCGCTGACAGAATGTTGCAGTTGACCGGCGTGGTTGATGATCGTTCGATGCGTGCTCAATATCTAGACCGCATGGATATCGAGCGCGAACGTGGAATCACCATCAAATCGCAGGCAGTTCGCATGCCCTGGGAATTTGAAGGCAACACATACGCACTAAACATGATTGACACACCTGGCCACGTTGACTTCACCTACGAGGTGTCTCGTTCTCTTGCTGCCTGTGAAGGTGCCGTGCTTTTGGTGGATGCCGCGCAGGGCATCGAAGCCCAAACCTTGGCAAACCTTTACCTGGCCATGGAGAATGACCTCGAGATCATTCCCGTTCTAAACAAGATCGATCTGCCGGCAGCTCAACCAGAAAAATACGCCGAGGAGTTGGCCAATTTAATTGGCGGAAACCCAGAGGATTGCCTTCGTGTATCCGGCAAAACGGGTATGGGCGTTGACGCGCTGCTAGACAAAATTGTCGGCACGGTTCCAAACCCTGTTGGTGACCCAAATGCGCCTGCCCGAGCAATGATTTTCGATTCGGTCTACGACTCATACCGCGGCGTGGTTACCTATGTTCGAATGATCGACGGCCACCTAAAGCCGCGCGAGCAAATCACCATGATGTCTACCAAGGCGGTTCACGAGGCGCTCGAAATAGGTGTGTCTTCGCCAGAGCCAGAGCCAACCAAGGGTCTAGGTGTAGGTGAAGTTGGTTACCTGATCACAGGCGTAAAGGATGTGCGTCAATCCAAGGTTGGCGACACCGTTACAACCAAGTTAAACCCGGCCACCGAACCTCTAAAGGGTTATGCAGACCCCAAGCCAATGGTTTTCTCGGGTGTTTACCCGATCGATGGCTCTGATTACCCAGTGCTTCGTGAGGCTCTCGACAAGTTGAAACTTTCGGACGCCGCTTTGGTCTACGAGCCCGAAACATCTGTGGCGCTTGGTTTCGGTTTCCGAATCGGTTTCCTTGGTTTGTTGCACCTAGAAATCGTTACCGAACGTCTTGAGCGAGAATTTGGTTTAGATCTAATTGCTACAGCGCCTTCGGTGGTTTACGAAGTGACTCTTGAAAACGGTGAAGAGATAATCGTCACCAACCCGAGCGAGTTTCCGGGTGGCAAAATCAAGAAAATTATGGAGCCTCTGGTTCGCGCAACTATTTTGAGCCCCAAAGATTATGTCGGCACCATCATGGAGCTTTGCCAATCGCGTCGCGGAACCATGATCGACATGCAGTACCTGGGTGAAGATCGAGTTCAACTCAGATACGAACTGCCGCTTGCAGAAATCGTATTCGACTTCTTCGACCAACTAAAGAGCAAAACAGCCGGTTATGGATCTCTCGACTACGAAGAAATCGGAATGGCCCAGGGAGACCTGGTCAAAGTTGATCTGTTGTTGCAGGGTGAGCAAGTCGACGCATTTAGTGCCATTGTGCACAAAGACAAGGCTTATGCCTACGGTGTAATGATCACGGGCAAACTGCGCGAGTTAATTCCGCGCCAACAGTTTGAGGTGCCAATTCAGGCGGCCATCGGTGCTCGAATCATTGCTCGCGAATCCATTCGCGCCATGCGCAAAGATGTGTTGGCCAAGTGTTATGGCGGCGATATCAGCCGCAAGCGCAAACTACTCGAAAAGCAAAAAGAGGGTAAAAAGCGCATGAAGACAATTGGTCGCGTTGAAGTTCCTCAAGAGGCTTTCATCGCCGCGCTTTCAACCGATGGCGAGAAAAAGGGCGAAAAGAAGGGCAAATAGTGGCTGGGCCGTTGCCGATCGGCGACCCGGCACCGCTTGACGGCTCGCTTCCAGAGCAAGCATCGATGGGTTCAGATTCTCGAACCTTTCACGCTTATGTGCACATTCCGTTCTGCCGTGTTCGTTGCGGCTACTGTGATTTCAACACCTACACAGCCAATGAACTCGAAGGCGTGAGTCAAGCATCTTTTGCAGACCGCCTAATTCAAGAGATCAAGTTCAGCTCTTCGGTTTTACATAATTCCAACGTGCACGCCCGAAAACTAACTTCCATATTCTTTGGTGGCGGCACTCCAACTCAGCTCGCCGCAGCCGACCTCGTTGGAATACTCGCTGTTCTTCGTGATGCCTTTGGCTTTGCTGAAGGCTGCGAAATTACGACAGAGGCTAACCCCGACAACGTTGATTTGGCGTATTTGAACGAACTATTTGAAGGCGGTTTTAATCGCGTTTCTTTTGGTATGCAGTCGGCTGTGCCCCAGGTTTTGGCGACACTCGAAAGAACTCATAAACCCGAAAATGTTGCCAAGGCTGTTGCCGCAGCAAAAACTGCTGGCCTGCAAACTTCGGTCGACCTCATCTATGGCGCGCCAGGCGAGAGCCTCGAGCAGTGGCGAGAATCTTTGGAAGAGGCCATCTCGCTAGACACTGACCACATCTCGGCGTATGCGTTGATAGTCGAAGATGGCACTAAATTGGCGCGTCAAATTAGAGTTGGCGACTTGCCAGAAGTAGATGAAGATCTGCAGGCCGACAAATACGAGCTTGCCGATGAATTGCTCGGTGCGGCGGGTTTCAGTTGGTACGAAATTTCGAATTGGTCCAAAACACCTGCAAACGCATCGGCCCACAACCTCTCTTATTGGCTTGGTCAAGATTGGTGGGGTTATGGCCCCGGAGCACACAGTCACATCGGGGGAGTTCGATGGTGGAATGTAAAACACCCATCGGCATATTCTGGCCGAACGACTCATTTGCAAAGCCCGGCAGCCGGCCGCGAAACCTTGACAGAATCGGTGCGGCGCGAAGAGCGAGTGCTGCTCGAAATTCGCATCCGTGAAGGCATCTCGGTTGAAGCTTTGAAAGCCGTTTCGGCAGATGCAGCAAAAATCATTGCGGGGTTGATTGCCGACGAAATGGTTGACCCAAAGTCTGCCCTAGCCGGAAACCTGGTTCTCACGCTTAAGGGAAGACTGTTGGCCGACTTTATTGTGAGGCAGTTTTTGGCTTAGGCCTTCAAAAAACGGATTGTTAACGGATAGCGATAAAACTCGCCTTGGCTGGCACGATAAGCCGCCACAATGCGAAAAATAGTCCAAAAGATTGGCAACGCCCAGATAACTGCCAGGCCAACAATGCTGATGGCTAAAACCGCTGCCGCAAGAACCATGGTGATTCCAAAATTGAGCGACTCTCGAACGTGGTGTGCCACAAACGGCCCCTTGCCTCTGAAAAGCAGATAGCCCAGCATCGGTGCAAAAAATTCGAAAAAGATTCCAAGGATGTGCACGAGCACGGACCAGAGTTTTTCTTCATCTGGAGTAAATTTTGAATTCGCTTCGTAGGGGTTTGACATTTTTCCTCCTGATTTGCTGGTTTCAGCCTACCGACTAGTCGAACCCGCGGGTAATATTGGCACTCAGATACTTAGAGTGCTAGATGTGAGGTGAAGTGTGATTCCGGAGAGATCTCTCGAAGTGCTTCGCGCCATTGTTCACGACTACATCGAAAGCAACGAACCAGTGGGTTCTAAATCTTTGGTCGAACGGCATGCGTTTGGCGTTTCTGCCGCCACCATTCGAAACGACATGGCTTTTCTAGAAGACGAAGAACTAATTCATGCGCCGCACACCTCAGCCGGCAGAGTTCCGACTGATAAGGGTTATCGCCTGTTTGTCGATCGTCTAAACGAGGTAAAACCGCTCACCGGTGCCGAGAAGCAAGCCATCGAGTCTTTTATGCAGGGCAGTGCAGACCTAGATGACGTTCTTGGTCGAACCGTGCGTCTCTTGTCGCAGTTAACCAATCAAGTAGCGATGGTTCAATATCCAACGCTCGGCAAATCGATGGTGCAAACCGTAGAGCTAATTCCGGTTAGCGAAACCCGATTGCTCCTTATCTTGGTGACCGATTCTGGCAGAGTTCAACAGCATGTGATCGAGCTCGGCGAATCCATCGATCCGCTCTTCACGGCTGAACTTCGAGCAAAATTAGTTGCTGCTCTCACCGGAGTAGCTCTAACTTCGGTTGCTCAAAAATTGAATGGTTTTGTCGACGGATTCGTGGCTACAAGAACTGGGCAGGTAAACCTTGTTTTGGAGACTCTCTTCGATCAGGTTGATGCCAACCGCCAAGAAAAAATAATCCTTTCGGGAACATCAAAATTGGCTCGTCGCGAAGGTGATTTTCCGAGCATCTCGCCGGTTTTAGAAGCCATAGAAGAGCAAGTTGTCTTGCTAAAACTGATCACAGAGATGCAAACCGAAAGTCATGGCGTTGGAATTCGCATTGGTCGTGAAAACAACGTTGAAGGCCTAAGCAACACCTCAATTTTGGTAAGCGGTTACGAAAACGGGGGCAACGAGATCGCCAAAATTGGTGTAATCGGGCCGACCCGAATGGATTACTACTCAAACATCGCTGCAGTTAGCGCGGTAGCGCGCTATCTAACTAAGACCCTAGGAAGTTAATGTCAGACCACTATGAAGTGCTGGGCGTTGATCGCGGAGCATCCGAAGATCAAATAAAGAAGGCCTATCGCAAGTTAGCCCGTGAATTGCACCCAGATATCAACCCGGCACCCGAAGCGCAGGAACGATTCAAGTTAGTGACTCACGCCTACGAGGTTTTGAGTGACTCAGATTCACGGCGCAATTACGACAATGGCGGTAATGACCCATTCGGCGGCAATGGCGGCTTTGGCTTCGGAGATATTTTCGACACCTTCTTTGGTGGCGGCCAGCAGCGAGGCCCTAGATCTAGGGCAGAGCGCGGGCAGGATGCGCTAATTAGGGTTGACCTCACCCTCGAAGAAGTTGTCTTTGGAGTAGACAAATCAATTGAAATCGACACAGCAATCTTGTGTTCGACTTGCTCTGGTTCGTGTTGCAGACCAGGAACAAGCCCAACTGTTTGCGATATCTGTCGTGGTGCTGGTCAAATTCAACGCCAAGTGCGTTCACTTCTCGGCAACGTGGTCACCTCTCAACCTTGCGGAGCCTGCCGTGGTTTCGGTCAAATAATTCCAGAACCTTGTTTGGATTGCCGTGGTCAAGGCCGCGTTCGAGCTAGGCGAACCATAGACCTGAAAATTCCGGCCGGTGTTGAAGACGGTTTGCGACTTCAACTTAGTGGCCAGGGCGAAGTTGGTTTTGCCGGCGGCCCATCAGGAGATTTGTATGTCGATATGTCGGTGAAACCGCACGACACCTTTGGGCGGTTGGCCGACGACCTCACCTGCACCGTTGACGTGCCGTTGCACGATGCAGTGCTTGGGGCGCTAACTTCGATTGCAACTTTTGATGGCGAAGTCGAAATCGAGATCGAGCCTGGCCAACAAACAGGCGATGTGTTGACTGTCAGGGGCAAGGGTGTCACTCATCTGCGCGGCTCTGGTCGAGGCGATCTCAAGGTTTCAATTCAAGTAACCACGCCTGTAAAACTCGACTCGAAGCAAAAAGAGCTCTTCCGCTCCTTGGCTAAATTGCGCAAAGCGGATTCAATCAAGCTGGTCAAACACACATCTGGTTTCTTCTCCTCGAAACGCAAGGGTTAATCATGGTTGAACCACTCTTCAAAACAATTTTCGCAACCGCACCCAAGGTCGGCGAGGTTGTAGCGTTAGGCGGTTCCGAAGGCAAACATGCCGTAGCGGTTCGACGCGTTCGCGAAGGTGAAGCCATTCAATTTGCTGATGGCACTGGAATTAGGGTGCGTGCAACGGTTACCTCTGTGGGGCAAAACTCGCTTAGTGCAAAAATCTTTGACGTTGAGATTGAACAGGCACCATTGGTTCGGTTGACTTTGATTCAAGCACTGGCTAAAGGTGATCGTGATGAATTGGCGGTGCAAGCAGCAACCGAGCTTGGTTGCTGGGCCGTCATTCCTTGGCAAGCCGAACGTTCAATCAGCAAGTGGGAGGGCGTCAAAATCGGCAAAAGCGTCGACCGCTGGCAGACCATCGTCGCGGAGGCCGCAAAACAGGCTCTGCGTGTTTTTGAGCCAAAAGTTGCACAGCCAGTCAATTCGAAGCAGTTGGCTGAATGTGTTGAAAATTTCGACACCGTGTTTGTGCTCGATCCGACTTCAACCGTTGGGCTTGGTTCAATAGCTGAAATCAAATCCAATGTGGCCATCGTGGTAGGCCCAGAGGGTGGCATTAGCGAATCAGAGTTAACCAACTTTGAGGCCGCCGGAGCCGTGCGGGTTCATCTCGGAAAGCCAATTCTGAGAACTTCAACCGCAGGTGTGGCAGCAATTTCGGTGTTGCAGTCAAAACTAGGGCTCTGGGGTTAGTTTGTCGCCGGGCAAAACTAGACTTGGATGCATATGAATGAAACTAACTGCATTTTCTGCAAGATTGCCAACGGAGAAATCCTTGCCCGGCTAGTTGCTGAAAGTGAACACGCGGTTGCCTTTCACGACATCGCGCCAGCACAGCCAGTGCACGTGCTCATCATTCCTCGTGAACACCATGCAAATGTGAGCGATCTAGCCTTTGCTAATCCGGCGGCACTAGTCGACCTGATGCAGTTAGCAAGCAAAATTGCAGCCGAAAACACCAATGGCGCTTTCAGGTTCACGTTTAACACTGGTGCAGAAGCTGGGCAAACTGTTTTTCACGCACATGGGCACATTCTCAGCAAGCAGCCAAAGGGCTCAATTGACTAACTCAAAGCGCACCGAAAATCTAACGGTGCAGGGTGTGCCGATGGTTTCACTTCTCGGAACCGAAGATAGGCTGCTCAAAACTCTCGAGGCTACTTACCCTTCGGTTGAGGTGACTGCACGAGGTAACCAAATAACGTTAACCGGAGCACCGGCTGAGGTCGCAGCAGCCCGACAACTCATCGAAGAGATGGTCGAACTGATTTCGAATGGAGCGCAATTCGATTCAAGAGACTTAACTAGGTCTGCAAAGTTGATCGAGAAAAACCAGCACCCTGCCGATGTGCTTAGCCAAAGCATTTTAAGTTCGCGCGGAAGAAACATTCGCCCTAAAACTTTGGGTCAAAAAAATTATGTCGACGCCATCGATTTGCACACAATAGTTTTCGGAATCGGTCCAGCGGGAACTGGCAAAACGTACCTGGCAATGGCGAAAGCGGTTCAGGCTTTACAGCGAAAAGAGGTAAGTCGCATAATTTTGACTCGGCCAGCCGTTGAAGCCGGCGAACGGCTAGGTTTCTTGCCCGGAACCTTGACCGACAAGATCGATCCCTACCTGCGCCCGCTTTTTGACGCGCTCCACGAAATGCTTGACCCGGAGACTGTTCCCAAGTTAATTGCGGCTGGCACAATTGAAGTGGCTCCGCTTGCATACATGCGCGGGCGCACATTAAATGACTCGTTCATCATTCTCGATGAAGCCCAAAACACCACCCCTGAGCAGATGAAAATGTTTCTAACCCGGCTGGGTTTCAACTCAAAAATGGTTATAACAGGCGACATTACGCAAATCGACCTACCGTCTGGTGCTTCTGGTTTGCGAACTGCTGTTGAGGTTTTGGGTGAGGTGCAAGACACCCACTTTGCTTCACTAACGTCTGACGATGTGGTTAGACACAACTTGGTTGCAAAAATTGTCGACGCATATACGCGTTTCGACGAACTAAAGATCGCCGAACAGGTAGCTAAAAAATCAGCAGCAGAAAAGCGTGCAAAGGGAGCCAATAAATGAGCATCGAAATTAGCAACGAAACCGAAATTGCCGTCGATGAAGTTCGAGTTTTAGCACTGGCCACACACGCGCTCGACTACATGAAAATTCATAAAGATGCCGAGCTGGCAATCGGATTCATTGACGAGGCCGCAATGGAGGTGCTGCACATCGAGTGGATGGACGAACCCGGACCAACAGACGTGCTGAGCTTTCCGATGGATGAACTGAGGCCTGGAACAGACACTCAATTGACACCTCCTGGTTTGTTAGGTGACATCGTGATTTGCCCGCAGGTTGCTGCCGCTCAGGCAGAGGTAGCGGGGCACGCAACCGTAAACGAGATTCTCTTGCTAACCACTCACGGAATTTTGCATTTACTTGGCTTTGATCATGCGGAACCTGAAGAAGAGAAAGAAATGTTTGGTTTGCAGCGGCAAATTCTCGAATCGTTCTATGCTTCTGAGAGCGCGGCTTAGTGATCATATTTCTAGTCTGGGTAGCCGCCTTATTGGTTTTCGCAACCATAGTGACGGCAATTCTCAAAGCAGCACTCGAGCGAGACGAAGATAATTCCGATATGGCCGAATCGCTCAGTTTTTTGCGGCTTGGTTTAACCGCCGTTTTTGGCATTGTGGTCGGCCAAGCTGTTACCGGTCAATTGTCAAGCTGGGTTCTCGAACTACTTCTTGGTTTCGCTCTAGTTGTGCTTCTAATTCTTGGTTCGCAAGTGTTGAGTACTTCACTCGGGCACAAATCAACCGGTTTGTGGCTCAAGAAAACCTTCGCGGCATTCGTGCGTTCGTGGCATCTGTTTTTCACACCCATATCGCTTCCAAAAGAAGATGAACCTGAAGAGTTTGAGCAAGAGTTGCTCGATTCAGTTGAAGACTTTGGCGAAACGATCGTGCGTGAGGTCATGGTTCCCAGAATCGACATGGCTACAGTTCCGATTGATGCGAGTGTAAACAAGGCATTGTCGATTTTTCTCCAAAGGGGATATTCAAGGCTCCCAATCGTCGGCAAAAATCGAGACGACATTAGGGGAGTGTTATACCTAAAAGACGTTGCCAAGATTCTGCACGAAAATCCGCAGCTAGCAACGAATGTTGCAGTCGAATCTCTGGCTCGGCCGGCCGTGTTTGTTCCCGAATCAAAACCAGTGGATGACTTGCTTCGGGAGATGCAGGCAAACTCGACCCACATCGCAATCATCGTAGACGAGTATGGCGGCGTTGCCGGTTTGGCGACGATGGAAGATGTCATCGAAGAAATTGTTGGCGAAATTGCTGACGAGTATGACAAGGAAGTGCCGGATGTCGACGACATTGGCGAAGGGCGTCTTCGAGTAAACGCACGTTATTCGCTTGCCGATTTGGGCGAAGCTTTTGAACTCGAACTTGATGATGAAGATGTTGACAGCGTTGGCGGTCTGTTGGCAAAGTCGCTCGGCAGATTGCCAAGATTTGGTGATCGAGTGGTCGTTTCTGGGCTTACTCTGATTGCAGACCGCATCGAGGGTCGCCGCAAGCGACTAATTTCGGTAATTGTAGAAAAAGATTCAAGCCTGGCCGACGCTTTGTCCGCTTTTGAAAATGAAGAGGAAAAGTAATGGTTGAGCACAGGTCGGGATTTGCATCGTTTGTCGGACGCCCAAATGTTGGCAAATCAACTCTTACCAACGCCCTTGTTGGTGAAAAGATCGCTATTACCAGCGCAAAGCCACAAACCACACGCAGAGCAATTCGCGGAATAGTTCACCGCGAATACGGTCAACTGATATTGGTCGATACCCCTGGCCTGCACCGCCCACGAACTCTACTTGGGCAACGGCTCAACGACTTGGTTTCGCAAACTTTGGGCGATGTCGATGTGATTGGCTTCTGCATTCCTGCCAATGAAAAAATTGGCACGGGCGATAATTTTATTAACGAGCAGTTGCAAGAATTCCGTCGCGCCAAGTTGGTGGCCATCATTACCAAGAGTGAATTGGTGAGCCCCGAAAAACTTGCTGAACAACTTATTGCGGTTTCTGAGTTGCGAGACTGGCGAGCGATTGTTCCGGTTAGCGCAGTAGGCGATGATCAGCTCGAGGTTTTGACAAAGGTGTTAATCGATTTGATGCCCGAGTCGCCAGCGCTTTATCCGCCGGAGGCAATCACGGATGAGTCTATTGAGAATCGAATTTGTGAGCTCATTCGTGAGGCAACTCTTGAAGGTGTGCGAGACGAACTGCCGCACTCGATTGCCGTGACCATTGATGAAATGGCGCAACGCAAAGGCCGTGATCTAACCGACATTCACGCAAACATCTTTGTTGAACGTGATTCGCAAAAGGGCATCATTATTGGCCACAAAGGTAGCCGCCTAATTGATGTGGGCAAGCGCGCCCGTCTTGAAATCGAAAAGCTTATAGGCACAAAGGTCTACCTAAGTTTGAGAGTCAAGGTTGCCAGCGAATGGCAGCGCGACCCAAAACAGTTGGGCAAACTGGGCTTCTAAGGTGCTAACCTAAAAACGTGTTCTTCGGTCTCCTTCTTAGTGGCCGCGACGAGGCCTAAACCGGCCCTCCTCGTCGCGGAGCCTTCTGCTGGCTGACCACCTAAACACAAGGAAGACTTAATAATGAAAAACACTCAGCGCCCATCTGGCATGCCGGTTCATAAATACCAGCCTTTTCATGAACAGATCCAAGTTTCTCTCGACGACCGCACCTGGCCCACAAAGCTAATTTCTGAGGCACCGCGTTGGTGCGCTGTTGATTTGCGCGACGGCAACCAGGCGCTAATTGACCCGATGAGCCCTGAACGCAAATTGAAAATGTTTAAGCTGCTTGTGCAGATGGGCTACAAAGAGATCGAAGTTGGCTTCCCTTCTGCTAGTCAAACTGACTTTGATTTTGTTCGTTTGCTCATCGAACAAGGGCATATTCCCGAAGATGTAACTATTCAAGTGCTAACTCAAGCACGTGATTCTTTGATCGAGCGCACTTATGAATCGCTAAAAGGCGCCAAACAGGCAATAGTGCATTTCTATAACTCAACTTCTGTGCTGCAGCGTCGGGTGGTTTTTAATCAAGATAAACAGGGCATCATGCAGATTGCCCTTGCCGGCGCTCGCAAGTGTCGCTCTTTAGAGTCGACAATTCCAGAGACCGACGTTTTTTACGAATATTCACCCGAGTCATACACCGGAACCGAACTCGAATATGCTGTTGAGGTTTGCAACGCGGTTATTGAAGTCATCGACCCTAAGCCCGATCACAAAATGGTAATTAATTTGCCGGCGACTGTCGAGATGGCAACCCCGAATGTTTATGCAGATTCAATCGAATGGATGAGCAGAAACATCGATCGACGAGACAGCGTTCTTATCTCGCTGCACCCACACAACGACCGAGGAACAGCGGTTGCCGCAGCGGAGCTTGGCTATCTTGCCGGTGCAGACCGAATCGAAGGTTGCCTTTTTGGAAATGGCGAACGCACCGGAAACGTTGACCTGATCACTCTCGGTCTCAACTTATTCAGCCAAGGCATTGACCCCGAAATCGATTTCAGCAACCTCGATGAAATCAAACGAACTGTTGAATATTGCAATCAGCTTCCGGTGCACGAACGCAGTCCATACGGTGGAGATTTGGTTTACACCGCATTTTCGGGCTCTCATCAGGATGCCATCAAAAAAGGCTTTGAGTTGATGGAAAAAGACGCCAAAGAAAAAGGTGTCTCGGTAGACGACCTTGTTTGGGCGGTTCCATATTTACCCATCGACCCTAAAGACGTTGGCAGGTCATATGAAGCTGTCATCCGGGTTAACTCGCAGTCTGGCAAGGGAGGCGTGGCATACCTTCTGAAAACGGATCATCAGCTCGACCTTCCTCGCAAGTTGCAAATCGAATTTTCACGGGTTGTTCAAAACAAGACCGATCAATCTGGCGGAGAGGTGTCTTCGGCAAGCCTCTGGGATATCTTCACCGATGAGTATCTTCCCGCAGCAAGCGACCGCCTCGATCTCAAATGGGGTCGCTTTGAACTCAAGAAAATGCGCACCGAGAGCAACATGGATGGCGCAGTGTCTCTAGACATTGTTTTGCGCGATGGTTCAGGCGAATTGGCTACACACGGTGCCGGCAACGGGCCGATCTCGGCTTTCCTTGACGTTCTCGCACAGCAGTCTGTGAATGTTCGTCTACTCGATTATGTGGAACACACATTGAGCGAAGGCGGCGACGCGCAAGCGGCAGCCTATGTTGAGCTAGAAATTGACGGTCAAGTGCTGTGGGGAGTTGGCATCGACGGAGACATTTCGACCGCTTCGCTGAAAGCAGTTATTTCGGCCGTCAATCGAGCCATTCGCGGATAGATCTCGTTCACTGGCCGATACTTATAACGTGCCACTTTATCGAGACGAAGCAGTCGTTCTGCGAACCCACAAACTGGGTGAAGCAGACCGAATTGTCACAATGCTGTCTCGAGCGAATGGTCAAATCAGGGCAGTTGCTAAGGGTGTTCGTCGAACTGGTTCAAAATTCGGTTCGCGCCTCGAACCTTTCATGGTGGTTGAAGCCCAATTTTATGAGGGCCGCACTCTCGATGTTGTAAATCAAGTTGAAACCATTGGCGCATACGGGCGCGAAATTATCGAGGATTATCGAACCTACACGGCGGCCACCGCGATGGTTGAAACAGCCGAAAAACTTACCGGCGATGATTCTTCGCCGCAGCAATATTTGCTGTTAGTTGGCGCGTTACGTGCCTTGGCCAACAAAGAGCACGATGCATCTTTGGTGCTTGATTCTTATTTGCTCAGAGCACTTGCCATTGCTGGCTGGGCACCCAATTTCTATGACTGCGCGCGCTGCGGCGACCCCGGCCCGCATCAGGCATTTGTTATGCAACTCGGCGGAGTTGTGTGCCGCGATTGCCGACCCGCGGGAGCTGCCGTAATTGACCCTCTAACGGGAGAACTGCTTGGAGCGCTATTGTCTGGTGACTGGGCGGTGGCCGATGTAGCCCCCGAAGGCATCCGGTCTTCGGCTTCAGGTATTGTTGCTGCTTACAGCCAGTGGCACATAGAGCGCGGGCTGAAATCTTTGCAACATGTGGAGCGCCAATGACCGAGAGCACCAAAATAACTAAGAGCGGTTTTGACCTTCCGAAATTCGAAAAAGGTTGCGTGCCTCGGCACATTGCAATTGTGATGGACGGCAACGGTCGCTGGGCCAACGATCGTGGGCTGACTCGAATCGAAGGTCATAAAGCCGGTGAGGCGGCCTTGCTAGATGTGGTTGCTGGTGCGCTTGAAGCAGGTGTCGAATTTCTCACCGTGTATGCGTTTTCGACCGAAAACTGGAAGCGTTCACCCGAAGAGGTTCGATTTCTGATGGGATTCAATCGCCAAGTTCTTCGCGAGCGACGCGATCAGCTCAATGTTTGGGGGGTTCGCATTCGCTGGGCGGGGCGCAGGCCTAAATTGTGGTTGAGCGTGATTGATGAGTTGAAGTCGGCTGAAGCGTTGACCTCCAAGAATTCGAAATTGAACCTCACAATGTGCGTCAACTATGGGTCGCGAATTGAAATCCTGGATGCCGTAAACGCAATTACGCAAGATGTAGCCTCCGGAAAGATCAAGCCCGGCTCGATTACCGAGAAAGGCATTCAGAAATACCTGAACTCAAACTTCTTGCCAGATGTTGACTTGTTCATTAGGTCATCTGGCGAGCAGCGCATCTCGAATTTCTTACTCTGGCAGTCGGCCTATGCCGAATTTGTGTTCATGGATACCCTCTGGCCCGATTTCGATCGGCGTTCGCTCTGGCAAGCGATCGAGCTCTATGCCGGCCGAAACAGGCGATTCGGTGCGGCCATAGACAAGCCAAAGTTGGGCAACTCTAAGTAGACTTATAACTTCGAATAAGTGCCAAGCACCCAGCTTGGGCAAGGAGTTCAATTGGCCAACCCAAATCGTCTAGATTCAGTAATTTCGCTCGCAAAACGCCGTGGATTTGTATTTCAGGCAGGCGAGATCTATGGCGGAAGTCGATCGGCGTGGGATTACGGACCCTTGGGAGTTGAGCTTAAAGAAAACATCAAGCGTGCTTGGTGGCGAACAATGGTCAACTCACGTGAAGATGTCGTAGGTCTCGACTCTTCGGTCATCTTGCCTCGCAAGGTTTGGGAAGCCTCTGGACACGTTCGCGAATTCTCTGACCCGCTAATCGAGTGCACCAGCTGCCACAAGCGCTTTCGCCAAGACCACCTTGAGGAGGCCTTCGAAGAGAAGAAGGGTCGCGCTCCCGAGTCGATGAACGACATCGCCTGCCCTAATTGCGGTGGCAAGAGCACCTGGACAGAGCCAAAGGCCTTCAATGGCCTTTTGCAAACTTTTCTAGGCCCTGTGGCCGCCGAAGAAGGCTTGCACTACCTTCGTCCAGAGACTGCTCAAGGTATTTTCGTCAACTTTGCAAATGTTCTTGGTGCCGCTCGCATGAAGCCCCCATTTGGTATCGGGCAGATTGGCAAGTCATTCCGTAACGAAATCACTCCGGGCAATTTCATCTTCCGCACTCGCGAGTTCGAGCAAATGGAGATGGAATTTTTCGTTGAACCGGGAACCGACGAACAGTGGCATGACTACTGGATCGAGCAACGCATGAACTGGTACACCGACCTGGGCATTAACCCCGAAAACCTTCGCCTTTTTGAGCACGCAAAAGAAAAGCTGTCTCACTACTCGAAGCGCACCGTAGACATCGAGTATCGCTTTGGATTCTCTGGCAGCGAATTTGGCGAGCTCGAAGGAATTGCCAACCGCACCGACTTCGATCTAAGCACCCACTCACGTGAGTCTGGCACAGATCTAAGCTATTTCGACCAGGCTAAGGGCGAGCGTTGGTTCCCATATGTAATCGAGCCAGCAGCCGGCTTGACTCGCTCACTTATGGCCTTCTTGGTCGATGCTTATCACGAGGACGAAGCGCCTAACACAAAGGGTGGCGTTGATGTTCGCACCGTATTGCGCCTCGATTATCGTCTAGCGCCGATCAAGGCCGCTGTGCTTCCACTATCGCGCAACGAGGATCTTTCGCCGGTAGCAAGAAACTTGGCTCAAGAGCTTCGTGGGCACTGGAACATTGATTTCGATGATTCTGGCGCAATTGGTCGCCGCTACCGTCGTCAAGACGAAATTGGCACCCCATTCTGCATAACTGTTGACTTCGAAACACTTGATGATCAAGCCGTCACAATTCGTGAGCGCGACACTATGCAGCAAGAGCGAGTTTCGCTTTCCAAAATTCGCGAATATCTCGGCTCGAAGCTAGCTTCCTAAACCTTGATGAGCGAGATCGTTTCTACACCTGCGTTGCAATACGGCAAGATTGCAATCACTACGCCGGTTGTTCTCGCTCCGATGGCAGGCATCACTAACACCGCTTTCCGCCGGCTGTGTCGTGAATTCGGTGGTGGTCTATTTGTTTCCGAGATGGTCACCTCAAGAGCTCTCGTTGAACGCACCGAAGAGTCTTTACGGCTTGTTGGCCATCACGAGTCTGAGGACGTTCGCTCGGTTCAGTTGTATGGGGTTGACCCAAAGACCATTGCAGAGGCTGTCACAATGCTGGTTGCCGAGAATCGTGCCGACCACATCGATCTAAATTTCGGCTGTCCGGTTCCTAAGGTCACCCGTAAGGGTGGCGGTGCAGCTCTTCCATGGAAGCAGGATTTGTTTTCAGCTATTGTCGGGGCGGCCGTTAAGGCGGCTGGCGAGATTCCGCTCACTGTAAAAATGCGCAAAGGTATCGACGCCGACCACCTGACCTACCTCGATGCCGGCAAGGCAGCTCGCGACGCAGGGGTAACGGCAGTCGCGCTTCACGGGCGCACCGCTTCAGAGTATTACTCGGGTCAAGCCGACTGGGGTGCAATAGCAAAGCTCAGAGAGTCTCTTCCCGATGTTCAGGTGCTTGGCAACGGCGACATCTGGTCTGCTGGCGACGCCATTCGCATGATGCGTGAAACCGGCGTTGATGGTGTTGTTGTGGGCCGTGGCTGCCTCGGGCGGCCTTGGTTATTCGGCGATCTTCAGGCGGCCTTCGACGAATACCAAAGAGACCCGAATTCAAATGCGGCCATCGAACCTATCCAGCCAAATCTCGGTCAAGTTGCCGATGCCTTCAAGCGCCACGGCGAGCTTCTAGTTGAATACTTTGAATCCGAAGATCACGCCTGCCGCGACATCCGCAAGCATGTGGCTTGGTATTTCAAAGGTTACCCAGTGGGTGGCGAGTTTAGGGCCGCCTTGGCGCAAGTTGAATCATTGTCACACATGGATGACATACTCGGAACGTTGGATCGAGATGCTCCCTATCCTGGCGAAGAGGCCGAGGGGCCTAGAGGTCGATTGGGCGGCGCAAAAGTTTGTGCGCTACCAGAAAATTG
This sequence comes from Rhodoluna sp., assembly GCA_024641985.1. Taxonomy (GTDB): domain Bacteria; phylum Actinomycetota; class Actinomycetes; order Actinomycetales; family Microbacteriaceae; genus Rhodoluna. Next base: position 170,224 of record JAHEBZ010000003.1, read on the forward strand.
GCTTGAATCAAGAGAATTAGCTGGTGATCAGCGACGCGTTCTGCAAGACGCCGAACTCAATGTGTCGGGAGGATAGATGGATTTCAGGCACAATCAAGAGCTCGGCTACACCGATTTTGATCGCGAAAGGTTCCATCCCGAAGAACGGATTGGCCCGACCCGACGCGGAGAATTCGCTCGCGATCGAGCCAGAGTTGTGCATTCGTCGGCCCTTCGTCGGCTTGGTGCAAAAACTCAGGTCTTATCTCCTTCAGGTGGTGATTTCGCACGTACTCGTTTAACTCACTCACTTGAGGTGGCACAAATCGGTCGCGAAATGGCAACCGACCTCGGCATCAATGCCGACCTCGTCGATATGGCCTGTTTGGCCCACGATATTGGGCATCCGCCATTTGGTCACAACGGCGAAAGAGCCATCGACGAGTGGGCATCGGCTATCGGTGGTTTTGAAGGTAATGCTCAAACGTTAAGGCTCTTAACCCGCATTGAACCTAAAGTGTTTGTGGGTGGCAGGTCGCTTGGCCTAAACCTAACTCGCGCCAGCCTCGACGCCACCTGCAAATACCCCTGGTCGCGAAATTCGGCCTCGGCCGAGCTCGGCGCCGATCACTCGGTCAAATTCGGTGTCTATCACGATGACCTGCCAGTCTTTGATTGGCTTCGTTCTTCTGCTCCTTATAGGCAAAAGAGCGTCGAGGCCCAAGTCATGGATTTCAGCGACGATGTTGCCTACTCTGTGCACGATTTCGAAGACGCCATCGTGTCTGGGTTCGTAAATTTGAGCGAACTTGCTGATCCAGCCAACGAAGCCGATCTCCTGGATAAAATTTCAACCTGGAACGGTGGCACGATTTCTATCGATCGGCTCGGCCAAGGCTTAGAAGAACTCCGAGAAAACGAATATTGGCTCACCTCATTTGATGGATCTTCGATGGCCCAAGGAACTCTCAAGAACTTAACCAGTTCGCTGATTGGCAAATTCGTGAGTCGCACCACAGCCGCCATCGTAGATGCATCCGATGCCTCATCGATGGCACGCTTCGGGGCCTTGCTGGTGGTTCCCGAAGATGTAAAGATTCAAATTGCAGTTCTTAAAGGTGTCGTCTCCGCTTTCCTAATGTCTCATGAGTCGCGCAGACCTTTCTATGAGTGGCAGCGCGCAATCCTTATTGAACTCTGCGATGCCCTATTAGCAGAAAACGGCAAACACCTCGACGATTACTCATCGCAGGCATGGTCGGCTGCTAGCAACGAGCAACAGCAACGTCGTGTAATTGTTGACCAAGTTGCCTGCCTCACCGATCAGAGCGCCTTGTCGCTGCACAACCGAGTTGTTGCCGGTGGCCGCTAGTTAGGATTGGCTCATGGCTGGCAAAATAAGTGCTCGCGACATCGAAGAGGTTAAGTCGCGTATCAACATCGCGGATGTTATTTCTGAATACGTCGCACTTAGGCCCGCGAGTGTTGGTTCGTTAAAAGGCCTATGCCCATTTCACGACGAAAAATCACCCTCTTTCAATGTTCGCCCAGTTCAGGGTTTTTATCACTGCTTCGGCTGTGGTGAAGGCGGCGATGTCTATAAGTTTGTTCAACAAATGGATTCGATTTCGTTCTACGAGGCCGTAGAAAAGCTGGCTTCCAGAGTTGGCTTCGCATTAACCTACGAAGAAGGCGGCGCCAGCCCAGACACCGGCCAGCGCAACCGCATCCTAGAGGCCAACGCCGCGGCCTCGACGTTTTATCGGGCACAGCTCATGACAGACGCCGCAATACCGGGCCGGGATTTCTTGAAGGGTAGAGGTTTCGACAAGGCTGCCGCCGATCACTTCGAAATTGGTTTTGCGCCGAAAGGCTGGAACGGTCTATACGATCACTTGAGCGGGCTGGGGTTCACATTAGAAGAGCTTTTGGCCGCCGCTCTGGTCACAAAATCTGAGCGCGGGGCCTACGACAAGTTTCGTGGCCGACTCATTTGGCCCATAAAAGACAGCACTGGCCAGGTGATTGGCTTCGGAGCTCGCAAGCTGTTCGACGACGATAATGGCCCAAAATATTTGAACACCAGCGATACCCTGGTCTATCACAAGAGTCAGGTTTTATACGGCATCGATTTGGCAAAAAAGGATATCTCCAAAAAGCAACAGGTAGTTGTGGTCGAAGGCTACACCGACGTTATGGCTTGCCACCTGGCCGGCATAACCACGGCCGTTGCAACTTGCGGAACAGCCTTCGGAGATGACCACATCCGAACTTTGAATCGAATGCTAAGCGCCGACCGCGATGTGCCGGCCGAAGTGATTTTCACTTTTGACCCTGATGCGGCTGGCCAAAAGGCTGCCATGCGGGCGTTTACTGATTCACATAAATTCAACGCACAAACGTTTGTCGCAATTGGGCCAGAAGGCCTAGATCCCTGTGATTTACGCTCCCAAAAAGGCGACGAAGCCGTGCAACTGATGATCGAAAAGAAAAAACCTTTATTTGAATTTGCAATTCTTCAAAAGATATCCAAATTTGATCTAGCAACTATTGAAGGTCGGGTTGGGGCCGCAAGGGCGGCGGCTCCCGTTGTTGCTTCAATTCGCGATGCGGCTATGCGCCCGGCATACATCAGAGAGTTAGCGGGCTGGGTAAACCTTGATGGCAATGAAGTTGCCTCAATAGTAGATTCGGTAGCCAAGAAAGTGCGAAGCGACTCGGTTGCCTTGCTCCGCCGCGACAACCTAGCATCAAACGACGAGCAGCAGGCGGCTCGTGAACAAGATCAGCCAATAAATCTCAACGATCCAATTGTTCGTTTCGAGCGTCAAGTTCTTGAGGTTCTGCTGCAGATTCCCGAGTCCCTGCAAGTCGAACAACTCGTTCAACTCGTTCGAGCGGGCTTCAGCCAACCTAAGCACAACGCAATTTTGGTCGCCATAGGGTCGTCTGCATCTGCGCTACACGATGCGAACTGGCTACAAACAATCAAAGCGTCTTGCTCCGAAGAGCAAATGGGCTTGCTTCGCGAGATAGCGGCACAACCGCTGCCGGCAGCCGACAACGAGGGGCTCAAGAAATACGGCCAGGGTGTGATCGCAAGAGCTCTAATTAATGTTCTCGCTCGCCAAAAGGCCGATTTGCTTGCCGAACTGCGCCGCGTTGAACCTGGTTCAGAACAGGCGGCAAAAGTGCAACAAGCTTTGATGGCTGTCGAGCAACAAAGAAGAGCGTTGCAATAATGACCGTGTTTATAGCGCAAGGCCCAGAAGCTAATCAAAAATACGAAAAATTCATCATCGCCGGAGGGGCCGAGGTTGGTGCTTCGGTTGCAGATTCGACGGCACTAATTTGGCATGACTACAGCGCCCCACTTGAACTATTGCAAACCCTCGAAGCGAACCCGCAGATTGCTTGGGTGCAATTACCATTCGCCGGCGTTGATAATTTTGCAGCGGTTCTGAAGTGGATAGCTGAAAACCGCTCCGGCCTGATAGTGACCTCGGCTAAGGGGGCCTATAGCGAGCCAGTTGCCGAGCACGCTCTTATGTTGGCGCTAGCCCTAGGCAGAGCTATACCTGAGCGGGTTCGAGCCAAAACCTGGGGTGACAAATTTGCAAAAAGTTTGTTCGACGCAGAAATCCTGATTATTGGTGGGGGAGGCATCACGGCAGAGCTAATTCGACTGCTCAATCCGTTTAGGCCAAGAATTACGGTTATCAGACGCAACCCCGCCTCGATGTCGTCAGTAGAAACTGTTGCCAGCTCGGAAGAGTTGCATCAATATTTGCCCAATGCAGATTTTGTTTTTGTATGCGCGGCATTAACTGATGAGACACGCGGGATGTTCAACAAGCAGACCTTTGCCCTGATGAAGCCCTCTGCCTATTTTGTGAACATAGCAAGAGGCGGTTTGGTTGTCACCGATGACCTGATCTGGGCGCTAAACCAAAAAATAATTGCCGGCGCCGGAGTCGACGTTACTGACCCAGAGCCACTGCCTGAATCAAACGCATTGTGGGATGCGCCGAACATCATCATCACGCCACACACCGCCGACACACCGCAGATGATTTACCGAATGTTCGGTGAAAGAATTCGACAAAACGTTAGCGCCTTTGTAGCTTCAGAGCAACCAATTGGTCGAGTTGATCTCAAATTGGGCTATTAGTTCGTAAAGTCAACAACTAATCTCGCTCAGTTGGCAACGGGGCTCGATATTTTTTGGTATTGTTGTCAAGTTGCGAAAGCAACTAATCCTCGGTAGCTCAATTGGCAGAGCAATCGGCTGTTAACCGATAGGTTCTTGGTTCGAGTCCAAGCCGGGGAGCCATTCTTTCTGAACATCAGGAGGCCACATGATCAAGTGGATCCAAGAAAACAAATGGCTCTCAAGCATCCTGCTGGCATCTTTCTCACTTCTTCTTTTTGGCGGATTAGACACCGTTAATCAAGGGTTTGCGGCCCTTGCATTAAATTTTTTGCTAGCACTAAGTGTGTTGTTTGCCGCCACAATCCCAATCGCATCAATCTTTTCGTTAGCACTGTCAGTTGCAACTGTAATTTACCTGCATCTAGATCCATTGATGGGCGGCCTCACCGCAGTTATGGCCACGATCACACTGGCGGCTTTTAGCAACCGGCTCATCCGAATTGTGGGACTGGTTTTATCAATTGGCTTTGGCATGACTGTTGCCTGGATTGTAGCCTTCGGCTCACCGCTTTATACTGACCTATTTGGCCTCACTGTTCGCACGGCTGTCGGCCGCATTTCAGCACTTGCACTCATCGGCAGCTTGGTTTTTATTGTCAACATTTTTGCGTATTTGCTTGGCAGATATTCATTTGTTTCGCTCACGCACGTTGGCACTAGAACTGATCGACTTTTTGTTCGAGAGGAAGCCAGCAAATTGGCACTCGAAATCGCTGAACAGAACGAACGTTTTGGCATCGCAAGAGACATCAGTGAGTTAATTATTCAAAAAGTCGCCGCAGTGATTAGCCTCACCGAAGGTGGGCAATACGCGGCTAGGGTAGACCCAAACTCAGCTAGCAGATCGCTAGACCGAATCGCTCAAAGCGCGCGGGCGGCACACACCGAACTTAGGCGTCTTTTCGACATGCTCAATAAAACCCGTCAAGTTTCGGCCGCTCCGCCCGGCTTGCGTGAGCTAGATGCCTTAGTGGTGCTTTACCGTGAGCTCGGCTACAACGCCTATTTGCGAAACGAAGGTAAGCCCTTCGAATTAAATGAGGGCGCACAGCTTGCGCTTTATCGCATCATCTTCGATGCCTTAGAAAATGTTCAACAGAACTGCCCAATTGGCACCGATGTTTCAATCGACCTGAGTTGGGTTGAGGAAGGCATGCAGGTTCTTTTTAAAGACAATGGCATCGAAGTTGCCAATCGAACCAAAGTTCTTGAGATTGGCGATGCCATGGGATACACAGCCGAAGAAGATCTGCAATCGCTCATCGAGCCAGTGGTGGGCAAGGGCATTACGGCCATGAGGGAGCGCGCGGCACTCTATGCGGGCGGCATCGAAGCGACAAAAGTGCCTGGTGTCGGCTTTACAGTTTCCGCCATTTTCCCACACCTCAAATCCCTCGGCGCAGAACAGGCTTAGCATTGGCTCTTGATCTGCGTGTGGCTCTTATCGACGGTGACCCAGACATCCGTTTCGGTCGACGATTGTTAATTGATTCTCAAACTGATCTCAAAGTTGTGCTCGAAGATGACTCCGCTGATTCGGCGCTCGAGCGATTGCCAAATGCGCTCGTTGACGTAATTGTTCTCGACCACCGAATTAAAGGCATGGATGGCATTCGCTTGGCCCAAAAGTTAATCGAAGGTTACCTTTCGGTTGCAGCCAAAGTGCCTGCATTGATAATGACCGGGCCATACTTCAGCCCAGAGCTTCAATTAGCCTCAATTGCCGCCGGTGCTACCGACTTGGTGACCCAAGAGTCTGGTCCCGATGAATTGTTAAAAGCCATAAGAAGTACTGCCTCGAAAGATGATCAGCCAAACTTTCGTGAACTCCGAAAATTCTTGCAAGATGCTAAAGATGTCGAATTCGACATTCCTGATCTTTTGGTTCGATTAGGCACGTTGAATCAACGTGAGGCTGAAGTTTTGGAGTTTTTCGAGCTAGGCCATGATGATGAAGAGATTGCGGCACTTTTGGCTACGCCTCAATATCGAGTTAGGCAAGTTCTAGGTTCAGTAATCGCAAAATGTGGTTTCGCAACCAGGTCTCAGCTGTTCCTAAGCCTCAACCGAGCTGGCCGATTCCGTGGCTAAATCGGCTTTGATCTCAACCTCGATGGGCGTTGGCCTCGCCACGGGTCTCTATGGCATTTCGTTCGGTGCGCTTTCAGTAGCCTCGGGTCTCGACGTTTTACAAACCCAAGTCCTATCACTTCTTATGTTTTCTGGTGGTTCGCAATTCGCTTTCATTGGCGTAATAGCAGCGTCTGGAATTGGGGGAGTTGGAGTCGGAGCTGCAATTGTTTCGGCCTGGCTTTTGGGAATCAGAAATGGTTTCTATGCCGTTCGAATGGCTCCCATCTTGAATCGAATAGGCCTAGCAAAGCTCTTGCCTGCATTGTTGACTATTGACGAATCGACAGCCGTTGCTGCCGCGCAAGCCGACGAGGGCGATCAAAAGAAGGGCTTTTGGTATACCGGGTTAGCGGTTTTCGTATTTTGGAACATAGCCACGTTGATCGGCGCATTCTTGGGTGATGCAATTGGCGACCCCAAAGCCTGGGGCCTAGATGCCGCTGCGGCGGCCGCTTTCCTGGGTTTGATTTGGCCACGACTGGTCGAACGTCAGTCGCTTGCGGTGGCTGCGATTGCAATGGTTATAGCGGTGAGCCTAACCCCAGCGCTCCCTGCGGGAGTTCCGGTTTTAGTTGCCGGTGCAGTTGCAATTGCGTTCGGTGCACTTAATCTCTTGGCGGTTAAAGTCAAATGATTATCAATCTTTGGGCCGGAATCATCTTGGCAAGCTTGGCCGTGTATTCATGGAAGATTATTGGCTTCTTGGTACCAAGTTCTGTCTTGAACCGACCAATCGTAAGTCGAACAGCTGCACTTCTCACTGTTGCCCTGTTGTCGGCGTTGCTTGGAATTCAAGGTTTCACAGAAAATTCAAGCTTCGTAATCGACGCTAGGCTTCCGGCACTTGCGGTGGGGGCGATTCTGCTCTTCTTAAGGGTGCCGTTCATCGTAATGGTCATTGCGGCGGCAGCAACGGCAGCCCTGTGGCGTCTATTCTTTGGCTAGGCTTCCAAGTTGTCTCGCCCTGGCAACCAGCTCAGGCCAGGTTTTCCCCAGCCGTTGTCGGCAATAATGTCAGTCGATATTTCTTTCCAGGGCTCGGCAAGTCGGTTCACATAAAGAATTCCGTCCAAGTGGTCGAATTCATGCTGAAAAATGCGCGCGTACCAACCGGTTGCTGAGATGTCTACAGGGTTTTGATTCAAGTCAACACCAATGATGCGCACCGCGTCGGCTCGCTTTAGCGGAAATCGCTCGCCTGGCACTGAGAGGCAACCTTCAATTTCGGTGTCTTCGTCGGCTGGTTCGTCAACTATTGAACCCAACTCAATTTGAGGGTTGATAATCACACCGCGCCGTTCGTTACCGTCGTCATCGGGGTAATCGTATGTGAAGATTCGCAGACCAACGCCAATTTGAGGGGCTGCCAAACCAACGCCAGGCGCTTTATCCATGGTTTCAAACATATCTGCGACAAGTTGATTGAGTTCTGCGTCGAAAACGCTAACTTCGTCTGCGCGCCTATGCAGCACGGGTTCGCCTGTGATCACTATCGGTTTAATTGCCATGGCTTAAATTTACTCGCTCAAGTTAGAAAGATTTGGCAAGACCTGTTGTTAGAGTCGAGATGAAGCAAATAGGAGATTCATGGCCTCGGGTGAACTGATACGCATTACAGCGATTCTGCTGGCGGCTCTTGGCGCCGTGGCCTTGGCCTTTGGGGCGCAGTTGCAAAACGATGCAGTTGGGCACGAAAAAAAGAATCGAGCCAAAGGCGCGTTGAGTTTCAAGCAAATGCGCTCGCTTTTGGCGCGGCCAAGATGGCTCGCAGGCACCGCACTAATGGTGGTTGCAATTGTTTTTCAACTTACCTCGCTTGGCCTGGCTCCCATCATCGTTGTTCAGCCGGTAGGTGCGATCGCACTCGTGATCACTTCGCTCGTGAATGCACGTTCGACAAAGACGAAGCTGAGCAAACCAACGATTCTGGCTGTCTTGTTGTGCACGCTTGGTATTGGAGCATTCGTTGCGATGGCATCTGGTGTAGCAAAGGAAGTGGAGCTTACTGACGATCGGTTGCGCGAAGTTTTGCTGGTGTTGGTAGTTATTCTGGCAATCTTCGCAGTCCTGTTCGTATTTTTTTCCAGGCGAATCAATGCCCTCACCTATATTCTTGGCGCAGGCATTCTTTACGGGTTCGTGGCCACGCTCGCCAAGGTCGTTATTCAGCGCATTTTCCAGGGCGATTTTGAATGGTTAACCGTTCTTTGCCTGGTTGGCCTTGTTGCCGCTGTGGCCCTTGGTGGTTGGTTTGTGCAAAACGCGTATGCGTCTGGTCCGCCTGACTTAGTTATAGCCGGCCTAACCGTTATCGACCCCCTTGTTGCGGTTTCAATCGGCATCGTTATTCTCGGTGAGGCTCAGCAAGCTGATCTCTCCACGATGGTTGGTTTTGGCTTCAGCGCAATCATCGCGGTGTCTGGCGTATATCTTCTTTCGAAGGTGCATCCCGAAGTTCATAAACGCGTCAATTAGCCTGTTTAGTGGCTAATTGCGATAAAATTTAGCCATCGGGTTACCGTGATTTTCCCCTAACGAGAGCTCAAATTGACCGAATCTGCCGTTAAGCCACTCAAGATTGTTATTGGCTGCGACACCTTCCCGCCTGACATCAACGGCGCAGCTCGTTTTGCTGAGCGACTTGCCGGCGGATTAGCCCGCCACGGCCACGAGGTTCACATAGTGGCGGCTGCCTTCGATTCAAATTTCGGTTCGTTTACCGAGATCCACGACGGCCAATCCATGACAGTTCACCGCATACACAGCTATCGAATACCGCAACACAAAACTCTTCGTTATGTTTGGCCCTTTACCCTCGAATCAAAAACCAACAAGCTGCTCGACCAAATCAAACCCGATGCCGTGCACATTCAATCGCATCTCATCATGGGCCGATACTTGGTGAAGAGCGCTAAGAGGCGTGGAATCAGGCTTCTGGCCACCAACCACATCATGCCTGAAAACTTGATCAAATACTCGGTCATTATTCCGGGGTGGCTCGAGAAAACCGTCATGAAGGCAGCCTGGCGCGACGCCGGTCGCATTCTGCGTAAGGTCGATTTCATCACCACCCCAACCAGGCGAGCAGCCGAGTTGCTTGAATCTGCGGCTGGAGTAACCGGAGTTCTTGCAATCAGTTGTGGCATCGATGCTTCGAAGTTCGCTAATACCACTCCTACTTCAAATGCCCAGCCTCGAATTTTGTTTTTAGGCCGCCTAGATTTCGAAAAGCACATTCACAATCTCCTAAAAGCGGTCGCAATGTTACCGCGGTCTCTGAACACTCAAGTTGAGATTGTTGGAGACGGTGGCGAACGAAAATATCTCGAAAACCTGGCCATCGAATTGGGTATTTCCAAGCAGGTTAAGTTCTTGGGGCACATCAGCGAGCAAGAGCTTCCAAAGGCATACGAGCGAGCAACTCTTTTTGCCATGCCGTCAATTGCCGAGCTTCAGAGCATCGCAACTATGGAGGCTATGGCTTCAGGCCGCCCGGTGGTTGCAGCTAATGCAATGGCGCTGCCGCACCTGGTGCACGACGGAGACAACGGGTATTTGTTTGAACCCGAGGACGTTGTCGAGTTCTCTCAGAAGTTAAGGGCCATTTTGACGGCCCAGCAAGCCGAACTTGATCGGCTATCTGAGAACTCATTGCACCTCATCCAAGCGCACGATATTGAACGCACGCTGGCAATCTTCGAAGGCCTTTATCGCGGAGATAGCGACTCGCAGCGCACCAGCGATGACAATAGCGCCGATTATGCACTGCCAATTGGCAAACTCAGCGAATCACTGCATAACCGCGTAGAGGCGCTTCGTGAGCGCGCTCGAGGGCTGCGTGGCTCTGCCCAAGAGGTGCGTGTTGAGGTTCGTGAAAAACTCGATGACCTTCGTGACGAGGTAAAAGAAAAACTCGATGATGTGCGCGACGAAGTAATAGAAAAACTCGTTGATGTGCGAAGCGCCGTAAAGAAGGCTGCGGAGCGAATTCGGTCAGATGAAGACTAGGCTTATTGTTTCAAACTGATACAACAGGTGGCGTTAGCTCAGCTGGTTAGAGCAGCGGACTCATAATCCGTCGGTCGTGGGTTCAAGTCCCACACGCCGCACCAAAAAAAATGGGTGGTCGCATTCGCGACCACCCATTTTTGTGTTTCTCGATTAGTTATATACCTTGGCCCAGTCAGACACGGTCATCAGGTATACCTGACCACCTTCGACAGCTGTGGCAAGTGCTGCGATGCCTTCAGCGCTTGTCACGTCGGGGCGGGCAGCAGCAATCGTCGAGTGAACCTGCGCCACAAAGATGTAGTACTTATTGGTGTCGGTTTTTGACTTCTTCAAGAAATTAGTCACGTTTAGAACTCCAGATGATTCCTCATCCTGAGTGATGAACTGAGCGGCCCCTGGTTCGAAGTATTGCGCTTTGAATTGTGAAAGGATCGCAAACTTAGCGTCAGCAATTCTGTAAGCGAACATGCGTGTACGCAATACCGAGTTTCCTGGATCTTCTTGAATGAGAATGTTTCCGTAACCGTCGACCTCAATGTTGTCTGGCTTGTTGAGGTATGGGGCTTCCGAACCATCTAGCAGCATTGTTAGAGATGCACCCTTTAGTGGGTTCTTAACATCATTGAATCGCAAGCGCCACAGAGCGCCACCGTCGCGCTTTACCGTTGGTGTTGCCGGATCGCTTGCGGTTGCCTTGGCGTTTTTATTCGACTCCGTGGTCACGAAGTAGTAATCACGAGGATTGTTTGGATCGAAGGCTCCGTCTTCAACACGCGATAACGCTGTGCCCTTTAGCTGCTTGTCTTGGTTTTGCGCAACGCCGTTGATTGAGGTTGAAGTTTCAACGAATGACACATCAGATTCTTTACCCTTGCCAACGTAAGCACGGAAATCTGCTTCCGATGCTAGAGAACCAATCTTCATCACGTAGTTTTTGCCGTTGGTTAGCCCAGCCTTGTTATACCAAGCGCCGGTAGCAGTCTTTTTGCCGACATACATCGTCAACTGAGATTCGGTCGCTGAACCATCTTCATTGCCGATTACAGCGGTTGTCAGGCTGCCAGTAGGAACGACGTTGAAAGTCTCGAATGCGCCGAGGCCAAGTTTAGGAATTTGCACCATGTCGCCAGAGCCGCTGGTTGCGAAAGCTCGACCTTCGTCTCCGGTCTCTTCACCGTTGAGGAACACAGCGTCCTTAATTCCATAAGTCTTAGTGCCCGACTTGAATGCCAGCCTGCCTGCTGGAGAAAGAGAGGCCGAGCAAAATCTTGCAATGTAGTTCGTGTGAAGGGGAGTTCCATAAGCGTCTGCCTTTAGTGCTCCAGTCGGAGCACCCGGTACAGATCCCCAAGTTCCGGTTGCATAGTCGAAATAAGTGACTTTCTTAATGAAGTCAGACACCGAGGTGATTTTTCGGGTGCCAATGTCCATCGTCAACCTTGAGACTGTCGAACCGTAAGAGGTTCCGTTGGCGCGAACCAAAGATGCAGATGTGGTGTTGTAACCCTGTTCGGTGTTCATGAGAATGTTAAGCGTTGATCCGGTCTGGAATGCGCCGGTACCATCTGGGATTCCAGGCAGAACATAGTTGCCGAATTTATCGCCTGATGTAGCAAGCGTGGCCAATTCCACCGATGAGTTCGCTGATTCCACATATACAGGTGTTTCAGCCGCGAATGCCGGTAGAGCAAAACCGCCAATCGTCAACGCAGTTGCCGTGCCAGCAACGACTTTAAGTCCGAAATTCATTACATCTCCTTGAATGACCGCCGTGTGCAGTCACCTGAATTCAATTTGAATTTCGCAAACATTCGGTGCTTTTAATGTGTATTGAAGTTGAACTTTTGTCGACAAAGAGCATTTCTATTGGCATATAACTGTGCCACTCAGTTCGGTGCGTGAACCCTTGAAATCTGAACGTGCGCCTCAACAGGCCAAACCAATTTACCCTCGATGTATGTCTCCCGGACACAAATATCGAGGAGTTCTTGCCTGGAGGCTGTCAGAGGGTTTGCGCTTAGGACGATGAAATCGGTATCAGCTAAATTTTCAATTTGGGTTGGAGTCTGGCCGACCTGTTGAGAAGCGCTAAATGTATAAACCTCAAGGGCCTCTTGAATAGTGAGTGACTCTTGAGTACTCCAGCCGTCACCCAGCTCGGCTGCTCTATAAACGGCCGTATATGCTCCGAGGAGAGGGTTTGGGTCGCTTACCGGCCAATCGCTGCCGAAAGAAATTGTGGCTCCCGTGTCAAGCAAACTGCGCATGCGATACATCGAGTCGACGCGATCTTGTCCGATTTGTTTAGCGCAACTAGTCACGGCATCGTCTTTGCGGGCCCAAAGCGGCTGCATGTTCGCCACAACACCAAGGTCTGCAAATCGCGCCAAGTCAAAATCAGAAATAAGTTCACAGTGAGCGATCACCGGCGGGTTCTTCAAGAGCCTCAAGTTAGTCTTAAAAGATTCCAAGGCGTTCAGGCTTAGATTTATCGCCGCATCACCAATTGCATGAATGTGTGGCGCTAGGCCCATCGAAATGGCAGAGTCTATCGCTGCTTGCATTTCCGCTGGTTCCCATACTTGTTTTCCAAAATTTGTTGAGTCTGACTGGTATGCCTGTGACAAAAGTGCTGTTGCGCTGCCTAAAACGCCGTCGGCGAAGAACTTGGCAGCATTAATGGCAAGCCGAGCATGGCCTAAGTCGGAGACGGTCTGTTGGCAATTCTTGAAATATGCCAAGTCATCTCGCCAAGTTTGGGGATCAAAACGCAATGCCAAATCAGTTCTAATCTGCAGCAGTCCACGTTTGGCGAATTCGACGTAGATTTCAGTCATACCAGGGTCAATCCAGGCGTCTTGAACCTGCGTGATGCCAAGCGATAGTAGTTTTTGCTGGGCCATCGAAAGAGCTTCGACTTCGGCATCCAGAGACAGTGCGGGTATTTTATCGAGCACCAAGCGCATGGCATCCCATTCGCGAAGAATGCCGGTTGGATTACCAAATTCATCGATATCAACAATTCCGTTGGCAAGAGTAGGAATGTGCTCAAGTAAGCCGGCGCGTTTTAATGCTTCGGTGTTTACCCAAAGGGTGTGGTGGTCTTCGGCGTGCAAAACAATCGGGAGGTCACAAATGTTGTCTAGATCAAACCTATTGCGGCCCTCGGCTAAGGCTTGGCTGTATGAGCTCGCGTCGATCCATTCGACATCGGCATGTTCGGTTGAGTAGAGCTTTAGAGACGCTTGGAGTTCGAGTAGCGTTTTGCAGTCGGAAATGTTAGGCCCGAGAGCCTCACGTCCTGCAAAAAGAGGATGACAATGACCATCCCTAAAGGAGGGCATCCTAAATGCCGGCATTAATGAATGTGTTTTTCTTCAAAGTAGCAATTTGGGCAGAGAGATTCATAACTAACATCAAGGCCGTCGATGGCAACTTGATCGCCATCGAATACGAAATGGCCATCAATCTTTCGCGCATTGAACATTGCCTTTCGCCCGCAACGGCAGATAGTTTTTAATTCTTCGAGGCTGTGTGCAATTTCAAGGAGTCGCAAGCTACCCGGGAATCCGTTAGTTAGAAAATCGGTTCGAATGCCGTATGCGAGCACTGGCACATCGTCGAGAACAGCGATTTGCAGTGCCTGATCAACTTGTTCGGAAGTGAGAAACTGGGCTTCATCCAAAAGCAGACAAGAAATTTTGCTACCTGTCTGGCTTAGATGCTGGGCTGCAATCCGATTATATTCTGTACGAAGATTCTGTGTAGGTGTGATTAAAAAATCGACTTTGCGGCTAACGCCAAGCCGGCTCAAAATGGTTTCTTCACCTTTGGTGTCGATAGCTGGTTTGGCAAGCAGCACATGTTGGTTGCGTTCTTCATAATTGTGGGCAGCTTGCAAAAGTGCCGTGCTTTTGCCGCTGTTCATGGCGCCGTGTCTGAAGTAAAGCTTGCTCATGACATAAGGCTAACAAAAGAGAAAGTGGGTGAACGCCGAAGCGCACACCCACTAAAACTCTTTAGCCAGTTAGCGAGACTATCCTTCGTAACTTCTGAAGGCGATTACCGCGTTGTGGCCACCAAAACCGAAAGAGTTGCTGATGGCCAGGATTGGGCCGTCTGGCAGTTTGCGGGGCGAGACTACAACATCTAGCGGAATTGCTGGATCTTGGTCTTCTAGGTTGATGGTTGGGGGAGCGGTGCGTTCGTGAAGCGCTAGCACCGTGAAGATTGCCTCGATTGCCCCGGCGCCGCCCAATAGGTGCCCCGTAGATGACTTAGTGGCCGAAATGGCAACTTTGTCGAGGTGGTCGCCAAACACGCGCTTTAGAGCGGTGTATTCGGCTATGTCGCCAACGGGAGTGCTGGTTGCGTGAGCGTTGATGTGAATTACGTCTTCGAGCTTGGCATTGGCCTGCTCTAGAGCTTCAATTACGGCTCGCGCGGCGCCGTTACCCTCTGGGTCTGGTGCGGTGATGTGGTGGGCGTCAGAGGTGACTGAACCACCAACCAACTCGGCATAAATTTTTGCTCCGCGAGCCTTTGCGTGTGCTTCGGTTTCTAAAACAAGTGCGCCAGCGCCCTCGCCCATCACAAAACCATCGCGGTTCACATCGTATGGTCTTGAAGCGCGCGCAGGTTCGTCGTTTCGCTTTGAAAGAGCATGCATTGATGCAAAAGCTGAAATTGGCATTGGGTGAATTGCTGCCTCACAGCCACCCGCTACAACGATGTCGACCCGACCGCTTAGCAGTCGGTCGAGTGCGTTAGCAATTGCTTCGGTGCTTGAGGCGCAGGCCGAAACGGCGGTTCTAACGCCACCTCTCGCGCTTATATCCATTCCGATAGCCGCAGCTGGGCCGTTAGGCATGAGCATTGGCACAGTCATCGGAAGAACGCGGCGTGGGCCCTTTTCCTTCAGAGTGTCGAAGGCGTCGAGGAGAGTCCAAACTCCACCGATTCCGGTGGCAAACTCAACCGCGAGGCGCTCTGGCTCGACTTCGGGTGAACCCGCGTCTGCCCATGCCTCGCGGGCCGCAATCAACGCGAACTGGCTCGATGGGTCGAGGCGCTTGCACTCTTGCGGAGTTAGCACCTCGGAAGCCTTAACCTTTGCCTGTCCGGCGAAAGTTACTGGAACCTCGTATCGAGCGATCCATTCCTGTTCGAGAGTCGTGATGCCCGACTCTCCGGCGAGCAAAGCACGCCAGGTTGATTGTGCGTCGCCGCCGAGAGGCGTGGTTGCGCCGATACCGGTGACAACAATCTTTTGAGTCAATTTAATTTGCCTTCGCTTTGTTACTGAGCGTTGGTGATGAACGAAACTGCGTCGTCAACAGTGATGAGGTTCTTAACTTCTTCATCAGGAATCTTCACGCCGAACTTGTCTTCGGCATTCACAACGATTGTCATCATTGAGATCGAGTCAATGTCTAGGTCATCGGTGAATGACTTGTCAAGCTGTACAGCCTCGGTTGCGATGCCGGTTTCGTCGTTGACGATCTCGGCTAGGCCTGCAAGTACTTCAGTCTTCGAAAGTGCCATTTGTTTCTCCTTGTTTTGGTGTTTGACCGTGGTTAAGTTTAGGGCAGAACTACTACTTGAGCGCCGAAGGCGAGGCCTGCGCCGAATCCGATTTCGAGCGCCAAGCCACCCGATTTAACTTCGCCAGATTCGAGAAGAGCGTGCATCGCCAGCGGCACCGAAGCAGCTGATGTGTTGCCGGTGTAGACGATGTCTCGGGCGATGACAACATGCTCAGGAACAGCTAGTTGCTTGGCCAATTCATCAATGATGCGAATATTCGCCTGATGTGTGACTAGGGCAGACAGATCATCGGCGGTAATGCCGGCAACCTCGAGTGCCTTCTTGGCAACTTTTACCATTTCCCAGACTGCCCACTTAAAGACGGTCAGACCTTCTTGGCGCAAAGTCGGCCAAGTTGCGGTGCCATCTCTCAATTCCAACAGCGATGCAGTCATGCCAACGGCATCCCAGTGCGAGCCATCCGAGCCCCAGACGGTTGGGCTAATGCCAGGCGAATCTGATGGGCCAACAATTGCAGCCCCAGCGCCATCGCCTAGCAGGAAGCTGATGGTTCGGTCGGTTGGGTCGATGAAATCGCTTAATTTCTCGCCGCCAACCACAAGCACATATTTGGCCATGCCAGAACGCACTAGAGCGTCGGCTTGAGCAATGCCATAGCAATAGCCAGCACATGCCGCCGAAATATCGAATGCCGGGGCCGGATTTGCACCGATTTTATCGGCCAATAGGGCAGCAGCCGACGGAGTTTGGTGAGGGTGCGTGATTGTGCTAAACAGCACGGCGCCGATCTCAGAGGCATCGATGCCCGCGTTCTTTATGGCCTGTTGCGATGCAGAAACAGCCATGTCCATGAGGCTCAGGTTCTCGCTAGCGCGCTTGCGAGTGATGATTCCAGTGCGCTGACGAATCCATTCGTCACTCGAATCTATCGGGCCGGCAATATCATCGTTGGTAACCGTCAGGTCGCCGCGCGCGGCTCCAAGAGAATAGATGCGTGAAAACTTGACCGGTGTGTACTGGTTCAAGATTGGCTGTGACATGGAACCTCTATTTCTGTGAGCTAATACAAATTTAGTGGCCTAGTTAGCCACGGTGGTTGTTAATCATCAACAAAGCAGACTCGATATTTTCGGGTGTCTTAACAGCCAGGGTTTCAATGCCGGGCATTCCTCGTTTCGCAAGGCCCGTTAGGGTTCCGGCCGGTGATACCTCGATAAGTGCGGTCACGCCTGCGGCCACCATCGATTGCATGCACAGATCCCAACGAACCGGGTTAGAAACCTGGCTAACCAGAAGGTTCAAAAAATCTTTACCGTCATTTACCAGCTGGCCGTTTTGGTTTGACCAGATGGCAATGTCGGGGTTTGAAACATTTGTTTGAATCGAAAAGTCTTCGAGCGACGATACCGCAGGCTGCATGTATCGAGTGTGAAATGCTCCCGCAACTTGAAGGCCAATAACTCTCGATCCCGCTGGGCCTGCCGCGATTAACTCGGTGATAGCTTCAGCAGAGCCAGCTGCTACTATTTGCCCGCCGCCGTTGTAATTGGCGGGGGTTAGTTCAAGCTCGGCGAGCCTTGCTAATACGGTGGGCTCGTCTCCACCCAAAACGGCGGCCATGCTGGTGGTCTCAAGGGCAGCGGCTTTAGCCATTGCATCTCCGCGTGCCTTTACAAATTTGATACCAGTCTCTTGAGTAAAGATTCCGGCAGCCACCGCTGCGGTTATTTCGCCAACAGAGTGACCGGCAACACCACTGATACCCATCGAGCTTGCTGATTTTCCACCAAGAATTGCCGCAAGGCTGGCTACTCCGGCTGCCACGATGAGTGGCTGAGCTATCGAAGTGTCTCTAATAGTTTCGGCGTCGCTTGTGGTTCCGTGCTTAATTAAATCTACGCCAGAGGCCTCTTGCATTGCACCGATTGCTTCGGCGAAATCCGGTAATTCAAGCCAAGGTGTTAAGAATCCTGGAGTCTGGGCTCCCTGCCCGGGGCAAGCGATTACGATCATTGGATTCCCTATCTGTTGTTCGATTGTTCAGAGCTGCTCATCGAGCCTAGAACCATTGCTACCTGAAGAACGAACGCCTCGCGGGGGCCAGTGGCATCCCAGCCAATAATCTCTGAGATGCGCTTTAAGCGGTATCGTACTGTGTTTGGGTGCACAAAAAGAGAACGAGCAGTGGTTTCTAGCGATCTGCCTGACTCGAGATAGGTATTGAGTGTTTCAAGCAGCTCGAGTGAGTTCGAGCTAAGGGGCCGATAAATGCGGCTTACCAGTGTTGCTTTGGCGAGCATGTCGCCGGCGAGTGCTCGTTCGGCCAGCAAGTCGTCGGCGTTTATGGGTCTTGGCGGCTTGTGCCAATTTTTAACCACTGCAAAGGCCGCTAATGCGGCGCGTGCTGAATAGTTGCCTTCACTAACTGAAGGCGCTTCGGGGCCAAGAACTAGAGCGCCAGGGCCGAAATGGCCTTCAATCAACTCGGCCAATTGAGTGAATGTCGGAGAAGATGGTGTTGGGGTTTCGACTCGGCCCAAAACCACGATAAGTCGGTTACCGTGAATGCCGATTAGCACGTCGGCAGAATTCTTGCGTGTGATACGTCGAATGGAGTCCTGGTCGACCGCCTGTGTAGTCGTTCCGACTAACACCGAGACAGACCCTTGGGCTCGCCAGCCCAACGCCGCAACCCTCGAGGCCAATTCTTCTTCGTGTTCTCCGCTAAGAATCGAATCTACGACAAGCGCCTCAAGCCGTTCATCCCACAGGCCCCTGGCCTCGGCGGCTCGCGCATAAACGTCGGCGGCCGAAAATGCTATTTCACGGCTGTATAGCAACACTGCTTCGCGCAGTGAATCGTCGTTTTCTTGAGACACCCTGTCTTCGACAACCTGCACAACCACTCGAATAAGTTGCAGTGTTTCTTGCAACGAAATAGATCTGAGCAGCTCTCGAGGTGCAGTCCCGAAAACATCCGCCGCAACCCAAGGTTGTGATTTTGGATTTTTATAAAACGACAAGAACGACGAAATACCGGCTTGCGCCACCAATCCAACCGAAGATCGTCTTGCCGCGGGCATCTCGCGATACCAGGGCAATTGCTCATCGAGCCGCTTCAGTGTCGTTGTAGCAAGTTCACCCGAGATTGACTTCAGCCAATCAAGCGTTTGTTGCTTAGTTTTCGCCACCGGTTGAACCTGAAGTGCCGGCGGTTACGTCGTGCAGTCGGTAACGCTCGATCGCCATCTGAGGGATGTTCGAGTCGATCTTGCCTTGCTCGACGAGCTGCTCAAGAACGCGCACCACAATCGACGGACCATCGATCTTGAAGAACCGGCGAGCAGCTGCACGAGTGTCAGAGAATCCGAAGCCATCGGCACCAAGCGTTGCGTAGTCTGCAGGAACCCAAGGTCGAATCTGGTCTTGCACTGCGTGCATGTAGTCGCTGACACCGAGTATTGGACCCTGTGCATCGGCTAGTTTTTGAGTTATGTAAGCCGGCGCAACAGACTCGTTGGGGTTCAAGAATTTACGCTCATCGCGAGCTAGGCCGTCGCGACGAAGTTCAGTCCATGATGTTACAGACCAAATATCGGCCGAAACGCCCCAGTCGTTCTGCAGCAACTGCTGTGCTTCATAGGCCCAAGGCACAGCAACGCCAGAGGCAAGAATCTGAGCCTTGTGACCCTCTGCAGCGTTGGTGCTTACCTTGTGAATACCTCTGATGATGCCGTCGACGTCAACATCTTCGGGTTCTGCTGGCTGAACGTATGGTTCGTTGTAAACGGTTAGGTAATACATAACGTTAGGGTCTGAGTGAGTTCCGCCATACATGCGCTCAATTCCAGAGCGAATGATGTGGCCGATTTCGTAACCATAGGCGGCATCGTAGGTGATTACCGCAGTGTTTGTGGCTGCAATCATTGGTGAGTGCCCATCAGCGTGCTGAAGGCCTTCGCCAGTGAGTGTGGTTCTGCCAGCGGTTGCACCAATGATAAATCCACGAGCCATCTGATCACCGGCTAGCCAGAATGCATCCGCAGTTCGCTGGAATCCGAACATTGAATAGAAGACGTAGAACGGAATCATTGGTTGACCCTGAGTTGCGTAGCTTGTGGCCACCGCGGTGAATCCGGCAACCGAGCCAGCCTCATTGATGCCGGTGTGTAGTATCTGGCCGGCTGAGCTCTCTTTGTAGGCCAACAAAAGTTCGCGGTCAACCGACAGGTAGTGCTGGCCATTCGGGTTATAGATTTTCGCAGTTGGGAAGAATGCGTCCATGCCGAAGGTGCGAGCTTCATCGGGGATGATCGGAACGATTCGCTCGCCGAATTCTGGCGATCGCAACAAGTCTTTTAGAAGACGAACGAATGTCATGGTGGTGGCAACTTCTTGAGTTCCCGAACCACCTTTGGCAATCTTGTAAACGCCGTCTTCAGGCAATTTAAAGTCGACATATTTGCTGCGTCGTTCTGGCAAATAGCCGCCAAGTTCACGACGACGTTCGTGCATGTACTGAATTTCGGGGGCATCCTGACCAGGGTGGAAGTAAGGAGGCTGGTATGGGTTCTCTTCGAGCTGTGCGTCGGTGATTGGAATTCGCAACTCGTCGCGGAAACCCTTGAGGTTGTCGAGAGTCAGCTTTTTCATTTGGTGTGTCGCGTTGCGACCTTCGAATGACTTGCCGAGGGTAAAGCCCTTAATTGTCTTTGCAATGATCACAGTTGGTTGCCCCTTGTGTTCCATTGCCGATTTATATGCCGCATAAACCTTGCGGTAGTCGTGGCCACCGCGCTTCAAGTTCCAAATGTCGTCATCGCTCATGCCTTCGACAAGTTTGAGCGTGCGTGGGTCGCGGCCAAAGAAGTTTTCGCGCACGAAAGAGCCATTTTCGGTCTTGTAAGTCTGGAAGTCGCCGTCAGGTGTTTTGTTCATGAGGTCCACTAGGGCACCATCGTGGTCGCGCGAAAGCAAGTCATCCCATTCGCGGCCCCAAACTACCTTGATTACGTTCCAGCCCGCGCCACGGAAGAAACTTTCGAGTTCTTGAATGATCTTGCCGTTTCCGCGAACCGGGCCATCTAGGCGCTGCAGGTTGGCGTTAACAACGAAGGTTAGGTTATCGAGGTTATCGTTGGCTGCTAGTTGAAGTGCACCGCGTGACTCGACCTCGTCGAGCTCGCCATCGCCCAAGAATGCCCATACATGTTGCTCGGCGGTGTCTTTGAAGCCGCGGCCGGCTAGATAGCGGTTGAACTGCGCTTGATAAATAGCGTTGATCGGGCCTAAACCCATCGACACGGTTGGAAATTGCCAGAAGTCGGGCATCAACCGCGGGTGTGGATAGGAAGAAAGGCTTCCGGCAGCGTGAGACTTCTCTTGTCTGAAGCCGTCTAGTTGCCCGGCGCTCAAACGACCTTCTAGAAATGCGCGTGCGTATGGGCCGGGAGAAGCGTGACCCTGAATAAAGATTTGGTCGCCGCCAGAGGGGTGGTCTTGACCCTTAAAGAAGTGGTTGAAACCAACCTCATAGAGTGAGGCAGAAGATGCAAAGGTTGAGATGTGGCCACCAACGCCAACACCCGGGCGCTGGGCTCGGTGCACAAGCATTGCGGCGTTCCAGCGCATCCATGCGCGATAGGTTCGTTCAATCTTTTCGTCGCCAGGAAACTCGGCTTCGTTTTCGGTTGCAATGGTGTTGATGTAATCGGTTGTCGGCACGATCGGAACATTTAGCTGGAGTTCGTGAGAACGACGCAGCAGGTTCAGCATAATTTCGCGGGCGCGGCCGCGGCCATGCACTCTAGCCACTGCATCCAGCGACTCCAACCACTCAGACGTCTCTTGTGGGTCCTGGTCTGGATTGTTGACCGCGTATGCATCCTGGTTGTTAATCGACACCGACATCCTCTTTCTGGGGGATGGACAAAGATTTCTGGCTTTGTAAAGCCTTCGACAAGTTTATGCCGACATGGCCGAGCGATTTGTGTGTTTTGCTAGTTGCTTAGACGAAACAATGTATTCGGAGAAGGAATTTTCAAAATGACCCTAATTATCGGCGACCTGGCCCCAGATTTTGAACTTGTAAATCAGTTTGGCGAAAACGTAAAGCTCAGTGATTTTCGTGGCAAGAAGAATGTAGTCATCGTGTTCTACCCATTGTCTTTCTCGGGCATTTGCACTGGCGAACTATGTGAGCTTCGCGATAACTTTTCGGCATTCCAGGATGCCGCGGTTGAGTTGCTAGCAATTTCGGTCGACTCTAAGTTTGTTCAGAAACTTTTCGCGGAGCACGAAAAATACGAATTCAACGTACTCGCCGACTTCTGGCCGCACGGCGCGGTTGCCAAGCAATACGGCGTATTCCTTGAAGAACACGGATTTGCCAATCGCGCAACCTTCGTGATCAACCTGGATGGCGAATTGGTGGCCAAGTTTGTTACCGCGCCTGGCCAGGCACGCAGTCTCGACGAATATAAGAAGGCAATCGCGGCACTTTAGAACACTTTGACCCGTGGCCAATTTGCGCGCCTGCCAGGGGTTGAGATAGTCTTTCTGAGTTGCGTCTTGACGCACACTCTCGAAAGAGGGGCCTTTAGCTCAGTTGGTAGAGCGCCACGCTTACACCGTGGATGTCATCGGTTCGAGCCCGGTAGGGCCCACAAAACGGTAATGCCGGGGTACTTAGGTGCCCCGGCATTAGTATTTTTGGTATGTACGAATCTCGTTTCACACCACCCTCAAGATCATCGCTTACAGATGCCCAATTGCAAGATGCCCTAACCTTGGCGCAGGCCGACGAGGCAGGCATTTTGGCCGCGATGGCGCTGCTCGAAGAGCAAGCAGCGCTGCGTGAGATTGAAAAACTCGAATTTGCAAGCTGGGAAGCCGAATTGCTGGCCTCGGGTGACCCGCAGGCACTGTTTGCAATCAATAATGAACGCGCAAAGCGTGGTTTAGAGTTGCTCGAAACTCGATCGAGCCAACCAGCGGCTCCAGAGACTATCGAAA
Organism: Rhodoluna sp.; assembly: GCA_024641985.1. Taxonomy (GTDB): domain Bacteria; phylum Actinomycetota; class Actinomycetes; order Actinomycetales; family Microbacteriaceae; genus Rhodoluna. The sequence goes on from JAHEBZ010000003.1 coordinate 193,121, forward strand.
GCCCACTTCTAATCGAAGACGTCGTCGCAAATCTGGCGCTTCAGGAAATGTCTGCTCCGGTGTCTGCCAACTCAACCACGCCAGTTATTGGTTCCGAGGAGGAACAATTCACTGTTGAGCAAGAAGCGCCGGCTACAAACGCAAACCGCATAGTGGCCGATATTACCGATTCTGTTGCGATTCAAGACGTTGAACAAGGTGTTCAACAGCAACCAGAAATCGCGCCAATGGCGTCGCCACGCACCAACACTCAAAATGCGGCTCAAGCGACTGCAACGAATGAGGCTGCCCAAAAAACGAATGAGGTTGCCGAAAAAAAGAGTTCAGCTAATAAATTGCGTCGAGAACGGCTTGACCCACGAAGTTTGGCCAGTTCACAATTTTGGTCTTGGGCTGCCATTGGCGGTTCGGCGCTGCCGATGGGGCTTGCCATCTTGTTGGCCCAAGCTAACCTCTCATTCGGGCAAGGTGTTTTAGCTTTAGCCTTGGGTTTTGCGGCAACCGGAGCCGTTATCTCTGTGGGTGCGCTCGCGGGTAAGAGAAGTGGTCTCGGAACTCTCATGTTGTCGAGGGCGGCTTTCGGAGTGAATGGCAACATTCTTCCGGCAATTCTTTTAGCCATTTCGAGACTCATTGGCATAGTTGCCATTTTCATGCTGGTTCCAATTCTTCTCACCAGTTCGGCGACCGACGAACCGATGAACTTGTCGTTTGAGAATCCTCAGTTCATCGTGGCGGTTGTTGCACTAGTGGTAGTGGCAGTTTTTGCCAGCGTTGTGGCAATTCGAGGTGGAGCCTTGTTGCACACGGTTCAAAAGTGGGGCGCAATTCTAGGTTTTGCAGCCGTCACACTTATGCTCATTTTGCTTTTCCCATCGATTCAAATAGAAAAATTAGCGGCCGGCGAGGGTGGGGGATGGTTGGCAACTCTGGGTGCAGCCACGCTCATTTTTGCTATATCGGGTCTGCTTTGGTCTGGTGCTGGAGCCGATTACGCCAGAAGATTAAGCGTCGATCAACTCGGCATCAAGGTTGTCAGTTGGGTATTCCTTGTGGTAGCCATCGTTCCATTTATCATCGCAACATTCGGCTTTGCCTTTTTTGAGTCCATCTCGGACCAAAGTAAATTGCGATTCGCGCAAAACTTCACAAGCGCAATTGCCGAGTCAGGTCCATTGGTTCTAATTCCTACGATGTTGTCGATTGCAGTCGCAGTTCTGGTAGCGAGTGCGATGGCCCTTTATTCGGCCTCTCATGCCCTGAAGACCTTGTCGATTCAGATCAAGCCCGTTATCTTGCACCCGGTGTTGGCTGTGATAGCAATCACTGTTGCCGTAGGGGCGGCTGGTCGCCTTGCCAATTCTGACCTCTGGTTCAACCTAGGTGGATATTTGCTCGTGTTGGCGGTGCCGGCTGCAGCATGGTCTGGAATATTCGCTTGCGACATTCTCATCCGGCGCATTGCCTATCACGAGGTTTCGCTCAGCCGGAGCTATGGCTTCTATAAGCCAGTCAACTGGATAAATGTGACCGGGTGGCTGGTTATTACAGCGATAGGTTGGGGGTTATCGGTGTCGAATTTGACCGAGTTTGCCTGGTTGGGTTATCTCGTTTCTGACTCGTCGGCCGGTTTCTGGCAACAAAGTAATTTTGCCGTCGTGGTTGCATTCGCCGCCGGATTGCTTATGCCTGCACTTCTTGGTGTTCCAAGAATCAAAAAGCAAGAGGCCGAAGTGTTAAGTCTCGAAGCCCGCCGAAATGACCTGCGCGATATTTTTGGACTGGCCGACTGATGGGAACCACATTAGCTCGCCTTCTAGAGGTGTTTGAGGAGCTTTGGCCGGTTTCGGGTGCAGAAGACTGGGATGCCGCCGGGCTCGTGTCGGGAGCAGTCACCGACAGTGTTAGCCGTGTATTGCTAACGGTGGATGTGACATCGGAGATCATCACAGAGGCAATCGAGGGGGAATTTGATTTGGTTTTGGCCCATCATCCGTTTCTCATGCGTGGTGTCACAACGCTAAGCGCAGAAACGGCAAAGGGTTCAACTATTAGCCGGGCGATTAAATCGAGCGTAGCCATTTATGCGGCGCATACAAACGCCGACATCGTCGCTGATGGCGTGTCAGACACCATGGCCAAGCGCCTAGGGTTGGTAGATCTTGAACCGCTCGCTGGCAAACCTGGTTCTGATGTCGGTCACGGCCGAATTGGCAAACTTCTAAATCCGGCTACACTCGGTAGCCTCGCGAGACACATCGCGACAGTTTTGCCTTCAACCGCTACCGGCGTTCGAGTAGCTGGTGATTATGAGCAGCAGATAAATCGCGTCGCGTTGTGCGCTGGAGCCGGCGACTCGTTTATGAAACAAGCCCTCGACGCAAAGGTTGATGTCTTCATAACCTCAGACCTCAGACATCATGTCGTCCAAGACGCCCGAGAGTCGGCTATCCTCAATTCAGGCGCGCCAGCAGTAATTGACGTTTCGCACTGGGCCGCAGAGTGGCTTTGGTTAGATGTCGCTGCTGCTCAGTTGGCAAGTCGATTTCCGAACATCCAATTCGTGGTCAGTCACATTCGAACTGACCCCTGGGATTTCGTAGTTACTCAATAGGAGATTTAATTTGAAGGCCACAGCAGCAGAGCAACTAGACCTATTGAGTCTTGCGAACTTAGAAGCTGAAATAGCCCGCACTCGTCGGGCAATTTCTGAAGTTGCCAATCCGGCGCAATATGCAACCGAGCGCGCGGCGCAGTTGGAGCTAGCAAGCAAGCTCATCGATGCTAGAAACGATCTCGACTCAATCGAGCTCGAACTTAAACGTGCAGAGGCAGATTTGCACCTTGTTGAAGAGCGAATCAAAAAAGACAACCAGCGTTTGGTCAACACAAATTCACCAAAAGATGCGCAAGGCATTCAATCAGAGCTCGTGTCTCTGGCCGCGCGAAAATCTGACCTAGAAGACGCCGAATTGTTCATATTGGAGCGTAAAGAAATAGCTCAATCAAGCTTCGAAACGATAGCTCAGCAAAAGCACCTAATAGATGCAGACCTCGAAGTTGCGATCAGCGCAAACGAGCAACAGGTGTTGAAATTGCGTTCGGGATTAGATTTGCAGGAGCAGGATAAAGCTCAGCAAGCGGCCCGTCTTTCACCAGAGTTATTGAAATTATTTGCACAGAAAGCAAGTCGCGGAATACCTGTAGCGCGATTAATCGGACGTGAGTGCGGCGCATGTCGTATCAGCATGGGTGCAAGTGCTTATGCAGAGGTAACGGCTCTGGCTTCGGATGAAATCGCCACCTGCCCAGAGTGCCAGGCCGTTTTAGTTCGATGAAGCTACCTCAAAATCTCATCATCGAGGCCGATGGTGGTTCGCGAGGCAACCCTGGGCCGGCTGGTTCTGGTGCCGCAGTAATCGATGCCGATACCGGCGAAGTTGTTCTCGAAATTGCACGCTTCATCGGGGTGGCTACCAACAATGTGGCCGAATACCTTGCCTTGAAGGCCGGTCTCGAGGGCGCCCTAAGCATTAATGCCGAGGCCAGAATTTTGGTCCGAATGGATTCAAAGCTGGTAATTGAGCAGATGGCTGGTCGGTGGAAAATAAAGCACCCCGACATGATTCAACTTGGTGCCGAAGTGCAACAGCTAGCCAGAGGGCGGCAAATCCGATGGCAGTGGATTCCTCGCGAAGAGAATTCGCGGGCTGATGCCCTTGCGAATAAGGCGATGGACGAGAGAATCGATTCGGATCGCTCATTGCAGGATTCGACACCAAGAGCCTCAACTGTCGAATTTGACCAGTTGCTACCAAGTTCGGTGAGAGCTCCAGGTTCAGTCACCGATGAACTCACCACGGTGATTTTGGTTCGCCATGGGCGCACACACCTAACCGAGTCCAAGCGCATTTCGGGCAGTGGCGGTCAAAACCCGGGGCTTTCAGAGGCCGGTCGAGCCGATGCCCACAACGTGGCCAAGGCGCTTGCCGAAATCGGGAATTCTGGTCAGTGGGCTCATCTGGCTCCCGTTTCGGCCATAGTTAGTTCGCCGATTCAAAGAACCGTCGACACAGCGAACATAATTTCAAACACCCTGTCGCTCGGTATTGAGTTAATGCCCGAAATCGCCGAAGTTTCATTTGGCGATTGGGATGGGCACACCGCTGACGAAGTCAAAGTGAAATGGCCAGACCAATTTGAGGCTTGGCGTGGCGCTTGGGATGTAGCTCCGCCTAACGGCGAATCCTTGAGCACTTTTGATGAACGCGTGCAAGACGGTCGACGTCAAATTCTTGGAAAGATGGCGAGCAAAACAGTAGTGGTCGTTTCGCACGTCATGCCAATACGCGGGTTTATCCGGGCGGGCTTGAACGCTGGTGCCGAGGCATATTGGCGGCCACAAATTTCGCCATGTTCCATCACCATCATTCGTTTCTGGGGAGATCAGGCCGCTGAAATTGTGGCTCTCAATTCAACTTCGCATTTGTAGTTTGCAAGCTTTGGCGTAACCTTGAGTTTGGATGGGTCGGCAAGGCGATCGCGGCAGTAATGTCGAGGAACGTCCGGGCTCCGGAGAGCACGACGGTGGCTAACGGCCACCCAGGGCAACCTGCGAGATAGTGCAACAGAAAGTAAACCGCCGCTTTGCGGTAAGGGTGAAACGGTGGTGTAAGAGACCACCAGCGATGTGTGTGAGCATATCGGCTATGTAAACCTCGTCGGGAGCAAGGTCAGATAGAGATCTTATGAGCTGCTCGCTCTTGATCTCGGGTAGACCGCTAGAGGCCAGTGGCAACGCTGGCATTAGATAGATGATCGTCACCTAGAAATAGGCACAAAACCCGGCGTATCAGCCGGCCCATCCATTAATCTTCTCGGTTTTTATAGGCCAGAGCAGCTGCGCCCAAAATGCCGGCATTGTTTCTTTTAGCCGCTGGAACAATTTCGGCATTCAACTTAAGTAGTGGCAAAAACTCGCCATGTTGTTTCGAAACTCCGCCGCCGATAACAATGAGGTCGGGCGAGAAAAGCCTCTCGACTACCGAGAAATACTTCTGCAGCCTTACCGACCATTCTGCAAACGAGAGGTTCTCGCGCTCTTTTGCAGAAAACGCAGCCTTGGTTTCGTAATCGATTCCTTCGATCTGGAGATGCCCCAATTCGGCGTTCGGCACCAGTTCACCATTTATAAAAAGCGCTGTGCCAATGCCCGTGCCAAGCGTGCACATAAACACCAAACCTTTTCGCTTGCGAGCGGCACCAAATTTAACTTCGGCAACACCTGCTGCATCGGCGTCGTTAATCATGTGCACATGGTGCCCGAGAGTGCGTTCAAATAGTGTTTCAGCATCGAGGCCAATCCACTCCTTTGAGATATTCGCTGCAGACATGGTGTGGCCATTCTTCACAACCGCCGGAAAACAAATACCTACAGGAATTGCGAGCCGACCCGGGTGAAGCTGGTTTACCAGTTGCTTTACAACAAGCGCTATGTCTGCAGGTTTTCCACCTTCTGGTGTTGCAACTCGCACTCGCTCACCGATCAGTGAGCCATCCTTCACGTTAACGAGTGCTGCCTTAATTCCTGTGCCACCAATGTCAATTCCAATTGCTTTTTTTGCCATGAGGTTCTTTCTCCTAGGGGAGTGTGAGTATTTCTGGTCCGTCTTCGGTGATCACTATTGTGTGCTCAAATTGCGCGGTTAAACTCTTGTCTTTGGTTACAACTGTCCAGCCGTCTGCCCACATATCCCACTCATAGCCACCAAGTGTGAGCATCGGTTCAATGGTGAAAACCATTCCCACATGAATTTCGTCATCGAACATTGGGGCGGAATCGAAGTGTGGAATCACGAGGCCGGAATGAAAGGCTTCGCCGATTCCGTGGCCCGTGAAGTCTCTGACCGAGGAATAACCAAAACGACGCGCGTATGTCTCAATCGTTCGTCCGATCACATTTACTTGTCGGCCAGGCAGTGCCGCGTTGATTCCTCGCATCATCGCTTCGTGAGTTCGATCGACTAAATCGCTAGCCTCAGTTGAAACACTACCGATCTTAAAAGTCACGTTGCTGTCGCCGTGAAATCCGTCGTGAAATGCCGTTATATCGATGTTAAGAATGTCACCGTCTTTAATGGTCGTGTCATCTGGAATGCCGTGGCAAATAACTTCATTAAGCGAGGAACAAAGCGATTTTGGAAAACCTCTGTAGCCCAGCGTTGACGGATATGCATTCTGCGAAATTAGAAATTCGTGACCTATGCGGTCTAGTTCGTCGGTGGTTACGCCAGGCCTTGCGTTTTCACCAACCAGGGCGATGGCCTGAGCCGCAATGCGTCCTGCTTTGCGAATCTTCGATATTTCATCGGCGGTTCGAATGTGCCCGCCAGCCCATTTTTGAGGTGCGGCTTTGCCTACATACTCAGGGCGCTTAATTGATGGCGGCACTGCACGTTGCGGGCTGAGGGTGCCAGCGATTAATAATCCAGTATCTTGTTCGCGAGGCATGAGTAAAGTCTATTTCTATGGGAGAGAAACAAAGTGCACGCAACGATGAGCCAAGCTATTGGTTCAACTTGAGAACCCTGAAAGTTGAAAAGGGATTAAAGACCGCTGCAAGTTTTAGAGTTGGCCCCTTTGAAACCGAGGATGAGGCTGCGGCGGCATTGACCACCATTCGAAAGCGTGCCGAATTGTGGAAAGATTCAGAGCAAGACGATTAACCGCGCCAGGCTATTCGGCAAACGAAGTATTGGAATCAGGAAATGTCGAAGTTTGCACTTCAGCGCGATAGGTTGAGGCAGCTTCAAATAGATCCGCACGTAAATTGGCATATTGTTTGACGAATTTGCGAGGTTTGTGACCCGCCAAACCGGCAAAATCTGTCCACACTAATATTTGACCGTCGGTCTTCGGCCCAGCACCGATACCGATCGTCGGTATTCGAAGGGCAGCGGTTACTTCCCCCGCTATGTCGACGGGTACGAGTTCAAGAACAATGGCAAAGGCGCCCGCCGCTTCGAGAGCAAGCGCATCCTCGATCAGTTTCGCGGCTTTTTTGCCTCGGCCTTGAATTTTGAAACCACCGAGGGCGTTCACGCTCTGTGGCGTGAAACCTAAGTGCCCCATAACCGGAACGCCGGCAGTAACAATCGCTTCGATTTGCGGTACCCGTTCGGACCCGCCTTCAAGCTTTACGGCCGCAGCCCCAGTGGCCTTGATAATTCGAATCGAATTGGCAACCGCATCCTGGGTGCCGGTCTCATAGCTACCGAAAGGCAAATCTACAACAACGAGGCTTCTTTTGGCCGCTGTCGCGACTGCCCGCCCGAACGGAATCATTTCGTCAACAGTGATCGGCAAAGTTGTGCTGTAACCAAGCACGTTATCGGCAGCCGAATCGCCTACCAGCAAAACATCGATACCCGCCTCATCGAAAATCGCGGCTGTTAATGCGTCATAACTCGTCAAGCAACTGAATTTATGCCCAGCCGCCTTAAACTCTGCCAGATGGCTGGTTCTAATTTTTCGAGGTGTGAAAGGCTCCACTTAGCTGCGTTTCCAGGCGTCAACTTCGATTTCAACTAACATCGCCGGGTTGATGAACTGTATGCCGGCTAACATCGTAGCCGCCGGTCGAATCTCTCCGAATACCTCACCGTGAGCTTTGCCAACTGCATCCATGTCGTCGGCATTTGCGAGGTAGACACGGCTGCGAACAACGTCTGCAAGCGTGTAGCCGACCTGAGCCAGTGCAGGCGCGATGACTTCATTGAGTGTTGTGAGGGTTTGTCCGTGGGCATCGCCTTCAGCCTGCAAAACTCCACCAACAGTCGCAGTCGAGCCCGAAACGTGAACATAGTCTCCGGCTACTGTGGCACGAGAATAGCCGATCACGCTTTCCCATGGGCCTCCCGATGAAATCAATTTGTCTGCTGCCATTTGTTCTTCCCTTACTATCCCGAGTATTTATTTGTGATGGGCATTCGTCGATCTCTACCGAAAGACATGCTTGAAATTTTAGGGCCTATCGCTCCCTGTCGGCGCTTCCATTCCGCTCGATCAACTAGGCCGGCAACCCTCAGCACAACCTCTTCGTCAAAACCCCGCGCAATTATTTCGACTCTAGAAAGTCTCTCGTTCAGATAGGCGGCCAAGATTGCATCCAGCACTACATAATCTGGCAGGCTATCTTGATCAGTTTGACCAGGGCGCAGTTCGGCCGATGGAGGTTTGTCAATTGAGTTCTTCGGAATTGGCGGCGTCTGGCCTGATTGCAGGGCCGAATCGTTGCGCCAGCTTGCGAGACGCCAAACCATTGTTTTTTCGATGTCTTTGATGGGCGCGAAACCGCCCACCGAGTCGCCATAAATTGTGCTGTAGCCAACCGCTAACTCAGATTTGTTGCCGGTTGTAAGCGTGAGGTGCCCCTCTAGGTTGCTTAGCGTCATCAGAATCACGCCGCGCATGCGAGCCTGCAAGTTCTCGGCGGCCAGATCTGTTGCCCGAAGTTGCTTCTCTACTGGCTTCACTAAACCTTTAATTGGTTCGGTTCTGCAATCGATGTTCAATCTTTTGGCAAGGTCAAAGGCATCAGATTTTGAATGATCCGAAGAGTATTTGCTGGGCATAGATACGCCGAAAACACGTTCACTGCCGAGTGCATCCACTGCAATGGCAGCACAAACCGCCGAATCGATTCCGCCGCTGAGACCTAAAATCACAGATTTGAAGCCGTTTTTGTCTACATAGTCGCGCAGGCCAAGCACCAACGCCTGCCAAATCTGCCAAAGTTCGTCGTTATGTTCAATTGGCTCGGCCAGCACAGGCTCGATGTGGTTTTTATCTGCAATATCAAAGATAGCCAAATCGGTTTCAAATTGCTTTCCGCGGCCGATAATGGCTCCGGATGCATCCACCATAACGCTATCGCCGTCAAATACCAGGTCGTCTTGGCCGCCAACAAGGTTTACATAGGCAACCGCGCAATCTTGCGATTGAGCCACTTCTCTTATTATTTCTAATCGGTCGTCACTCTTCGATATCTCGAATGGTGAACCGTTTAGAACAAGCAGGCAGTCAACCGATGCGTTCTTCATGCCAGATACTGGCCCGCCCTTTTGCCAGATGTCCTCGCATATTGCAATGCCAAACTTCATGCCGGAGTGGTTGAATACGACCAAATCTGTTCCCGGCTTGAAGTTTCGGTACTCATCAAAAACGCCGTAGTTAGGCAAGTGATGTTTTGCATATTGAGCGGCTACTTTGCCGCCAAAAATAATCGACGCGGTGTTGGTTGCACCTATCCATTGGTTCTGTCCGGTTTGATCCTTGATTGATGCCGGATGGCCAATTATTACTGCCGTGTCGGCTAATCCGCACTCGAGAAGCGTTGAGGCAAACTGGTCTATCGCTTTCTCTGCATCGCTAATGAACTGTCTGCGTGCGGCCAAATCTTCGATGGGATACCCGGTAGCGGCCATTTCGCCGAAAAGAACGACGTTTGCACCCTTGGCGCTGGCGTCTTTTACCATTTGAAGACAGTCGGCAAGGTTCTCAGAAAGCTGACCAACGACAGGATTTGTCTGGGCCAACGCTAAGCGAAGTTGAGGCATAACCATTAGCCTAGTAGCAGGGAGAGAGAGGAACACCCGATGGATAAGCAACGTGATTTTGTGCTTCGCACGATTGAAGAGCGCAATGTGAAATTTATTCGATTGTGGTTCACCGATGTCGCGGGAACTTTGAAGTCGGTTGCAATTGCTCCGGCCGAAGTTGAAGGGGCCTTTGCCGAAGGTTTGGGTTTCGATGGCTCGGCGATCGAGGGATTGGCTCGAACCTACGAAGCTGACATGTTGGCCCAGCCAGACCCAAGCACCTTTCAAATTCTTCCTTGGCGCGGTGAAATCGAACCCACCGCTCGTATGTTCTGCGATATTCAAACTCCCGACGGCCTGCCCGCAGCAGCCGACCCTAGAAACGTCCTTCGTCGAGCACTCGCAAAGGCTTCTGATCTAGGTTTCTCGTTCTACATCCACCCCGAAATCGAGTTTTACCTATTGAAATCGACTGAACTGGGCGCCAATGGCGAGCCTGTTCCTGTCGACAAAGCCGGCTACTTCGATAACGTGCCTGGCGGAACAGCCCACGACTTCAGGCGTCGAGCGGTTTCAATGCTCGAACAACTAGGCATCAGCGTTGAATTTAGCCACCACGAGGGCGGCCCAGGTCAGAATGAGATCGACCTGCGCTATGCCGACGCCCTCACCATGGCCGACAACATCATGACTTTCAGGACCGTCATCAAAGAGGTGGCCATCGAACAAGGCGTTTACGCCACTTTCATGCCGAAGCCGTTTACGCAACACCCTGGGTCTGGCATGCACACCCACATGTCACTCTTCGAGGGCGACACCAATGCCTTCTTCGAGGCTGGATCGCAATATCACTTGTCAAAAACCGCCAAGCACTTCATTGCTGGCCTCTTGCGTCACGCTCCTGAAATCACCGCTGTTACTAACCAATATGTGAATTCATACAAGCGTTTGTGGGGTGGCGGCGAGGCACCAAGCTTCGTTTGCTGGGGTCACAACAACCGTTCGGCCTTGATTCGCGTGCCGCTTTACAAGCCCACCAAGGGCCAGAGTTCACGCATCGAATACAGGGCGATCGATTCAGCCGCAAACCCTTACCTGGCTTATGCACTTCTGCTTTCTGCGGGCCTCAAAGGTATTCAAGAGGAATATCAATTGCCTTCGGAGACCGAAGACAACGTTTGGTCTTTAACCGACGGTGAGCGCCGCGCAATGGGCATTCAGCCTTTGCCTCAGAGCCTCGACCACGCCATCAGAAAGCTCGAGGAGTCGGAGCTTGCTGCTGAGACTTTGGGCGAGGAAGTGTTCAGCTATGTGCTCGCTAATAAGCGTCGCGAGTGGAGCGAGTTCCGCGCACAGGTTACGCCATTTGAGCTGAAGCAGAACCTAGAGACGCTCTAGCCAACGTGGCTTATGCAGATAGGGCATCTGGTTTATCAGAGTTAGCTCGCTTCGGATTCAGCGATCTTTCGCACACGGTGGCCAAGCTTGACGAATTGGTGGGCAAGGTAGGGGATTCGGGTAGATCTGCGATCGCCTCCCTTGGCCTTTCTGCCGACCCCGACCAGGCTTTGAATTCGCTCTTATCCCTGGCCGAAGTCGATAGAGCGCGCATCAAATCTCTGTTGAAAAAGCCGGATTCTGCCAATCGACTCTGCCTACTCTTGGGCGCATCATCTGCTTTAACCGATTTTGTAAGACGACTTCCAGAACAGCTCAAACAATTCGAGCGGCCCTCTAGCTTGTCTACGCCGCAAGAATACGAACAACGCTTGGTTTCGGCTGTCGAAGCTTGCTTCACTTCTGAGTTTCATAGCGCTGATGCTTGGAATGCTTTGCGCAGAGCCTATCGAACCGAGTTGTTGTCGATCGCAATTTATGATCTATCTCAAACAGACCCACAGCTAGGTCAACCACTTGTTGCTGCGGCGTTAGCCGACATCGCGGCCGCTGCGCTCGAGGGCGCTATTCAGATTGCCAAGCACGAGTTAACGCACAGCACCGAGCACGGCGTATTCACCGCGGATGAAGTTCGAGACACGCGATTTGCGGTTATTGCAATGGGCAAATGCGGGGCGCGTGAGCTTAATTACATCAGCGACGTAGACGTCATTTTTGTTGCCGATTCTGCTTCGGTGAACCTAGAAAGTCAACGTGCGGTTGAGGTAGCTACAAAAATTGCTACGCGAATGATGCGCGCAATCGACGGAACCGCCACAGAACCGATGTTGTGGCAGGTAGATCCGAATTTGCGACCCGAAGGCAAGTCTGGCGCACTGGTGCGCACTCTTGATTCTCACATTAGTTATTACGACCGCTGGGCCCAAAGCTGGGAGTTCCAGGCTTTGCTAAAGGCCAGGCCCATCGCAGGCGACATAAATCTGGGTGATGCCTACGTAAGTGCATTGGCGCCAAAAGTCTGGTCATCATCGTCACGCGACAATTTTGTTGAGTCGGTTCAAAAAATGCGTGAGCGAGTGTTGGAGTTCATTCCGGCGAGTGAGGTCAACTATCAAATCAAGCTCGGACCTGGAGGCCTACGCGACATCGAATTTACCGTGCAACTGTTGCAACTCGTTCACGGCCGAATGGATGAAAGTGTTCGACAAAGGGACACGATTGGCGCTATCGAGGCTTTAGCGAATGCTGGCTATGTCAGCCGAACAGATGCTTCGAAATTTGCAAAACATTACCGTTTTTTGAGGCTTATCGAGCATCGCATCCAGATGTCTGACATGCGCCGAACGCATCTAATGCCGACTTCCGCCTCTAGAGTTAGGGCAATCGCTCGCTCGCTCAACCTAAAGTGGTCAGACGAAGCGCTTTTGGCGGCTTGGGATGCAGTCAAAATAGAGGTGCGATCACTACACCAACAACTGTTTTATCGGCCGCTGCTTGCCGCAGTTTCAAAAATCGACGATACGAATCTCGAACTCACTTCGAACCAAGTTGCCGACCGTCTCAGAGCAGTCGGTTTCGTCGACGCTAAGGGTGCGGTCGGGCACATTAATGCGCTCACCAGCGGCTTGTCGCGGCGCGCAGCCATCCAGAAGCAATTGCTGCCAGTTTTATTGCAGTGGTTCGCAGAGGGCAGCGACCCCGATGCCGCCTTGCTGGCATTCAGAAGGCTGAGCGAAGATCTGGGCGAGTCGCCTTGGTACCTTAGGATGCTGCGCGACTCTAGCGGAGCTGCACAAAGAATGACTCAGGTGTTGTCGAACAGCCGCTTGGCAACGAGCCTTTTCGAAAAAATTCCAGAGGCTGCGGCTTGGTTCGAGCGATCCGAAGACTTGACTCCAATTTCAGCTCAGGAGTTGTCTGCTGAGTTCGACGCAATACTTTCACGTCACGATTCAATCGATAGCGTTTCAGCCAGTTTCAAGGCAATCAGACGCCGAGAAACCCTGCGCCTTGCCATCGGTGCTGTTTTGGGCGATTTGAACATCGATCAGATTTCGAAGGGTCTCAGCGAAATCGCGGCTTGTTATTTAAGGGCCACACTTGATGCCGTTCAAGACATCGGCGGATCAGAATTATCACCGATACCTGTGCGCGAAGTTCTTGACCTTTCGATTATTGCAATGGGCCGCTTTGGTGGCGAAGAGTTGGGTTTTGGTTCTGACGCCGATGTGATGTTTGTCTACCGCACGATGGCAGGGATTGAGAATGACCTTGCTCAAAAGGTGGCCGAGCGAGTTATCTCAGAAATCCAACGTTTGACCCACGATCACCTTCTCGAATTCGAGTTAGATCTTGATTTGCGACCCGAGGGCAAGAATGGCCCGGTGGCTAGGTCGATTGAGTCATATGAAGCCTATTACCAACGTTGGGCCGACACCTGGGAGGCTCAAGCTTTAGTTCGCGCTAAGCCAATTGCCGGAAGCTCGGCCTTGCAGCAGGCATTTATTGAAATTATCAATCGATACCGCTATCCCGAGACCTTCTCAGAGGCAGCAATTGTTGAGATTCGGAAAATAAAAGCGAGGGTCGAAACCGAACGTTTGCCGCAAGGAGCTGACCCACGTCGCCATCTTAAACTTGGTCGTGGTTCGCTAAGTGACGTTGAGTGGCTGGTTCAAATTATGCAACTCAAATACGGGCAGGCGCATCCAGAAATTCGAAGTCCGAGAACACTTGAATCTCTGAACGCCTGCGTGAGTGCGGGCTTGATAGCAGAACATGATGCTCGCGTTTTGTCAGAGGCATGGCTCCTGGCTTCGCGAGTGCGTTCGGCAAATGTTTTATGGGCAAACAAGAAATCTGATCTCTTACCAACCGATAGAAAACAGCTCGACGGACTTGCTCGAATACTCGAATACGACGCGGGTTCGGCCACCATGCTCGAGCAAGATTACCTTTCTTATACTCGCCGAGCACGCATAGTCTTTGAGCGGCTCTTTTACGAAGCCACATAAAAAAAATCCTCCCGGTTTCCCGGGAGGATTTTTTTTGGTCAGATTAGCAACCGAAGTACAACTGGAACTCGTATGGGTGTGGACGTAGAGCGATTGGCTGAATCTCGTGCACGCGCTTGTAGTCGATCCAGGTTTCGATGAGGTCCTTGGTGAACACGCCGCCTTCAAGAAGGTAGTCGTGGTCTGCCTCGAGAGCCTTAAGAACATCCTCAAGGTTGCCAGGCACCTGCGGGATAAGCTTTGCCTCTTCGGCTGGAAGCTCGTAAAGGTCCTTGTCAACGGGAGCGTGTGGCTCGACGCGGTTCTTGATGCCGTCGAGACCGGCCATCAGCATAGCTGCGAACGCTAGGTAGGGGTTCGATGATGCGTCAGGCGCGCGGAACTCAATGCGCTTGGCCTTAGGGTTGGTTCCGGTCATCGGGATGCGAATCGCAGCCGAACGGTTTCCGGCAGAGTAAACAAGGTTTACTGGTGCTTCGAAACCAGGAACTAGACGGTGGTAGCTGTTCACGGTTGGGTTGGTGAACGCAAGAAGTGATGGAGCGTGCTTCAAAATACCACCGATGTACCAGCGAGCTAGGTCAGACAGACCGCCGTAGCCAGCCTCGTCATAGAACAATGGCTTGCCCTCTTTCCAGAGCGACATGTGAACGTGCATTCCAGAACCGTTGTCGCCAAAAAGTGGCTTAGGCATGAAGGTTGCGGTTTTGCCCCAACGTTCTGCAACGTTCTTGACGATGTACTTGAACTTCAAGATGTCGTCTGCAGAGCTAAGTAGAGTGTCGAACTTGTAGTTGATCTCGCCCTGGCCAGCAGTGCCAACCTCGTGGTGGCTTCGCTCTACCTCTAGACCGACAGCCAAAAGCTCTGCAACGATGTCGTCGCGCATGTCGGCGTGCTTGTCTACTGGGGTAACCGGAAAGTAGCCACCCTTGTAAGGTGTCTTGTTTGCCAAGTTGCCGCCGGCCTCTTCGCGGCCCGAGTTCCAGGCTGCTTCGTCTGAGTCGATGAAGTGCATTGAGCTGTTGTTGTTGTATTCGTAGCGAACGTCATCAAAGATGAAGAATTCAGCCTCAGGCGCGAAAAATGCGGTGTCGGCGATGCCGGTGCTTGCTAGGTAGTTTTGAGCCTTGCGAGCGGTCTGACGTGGGTCGCGACCATAGATTTCGCCGTTGCGAGGGTTGTAGATGTCGAAAATCATTACTAGCGTGCCGCGTGAACGGAAGGCGTCTACGTAAGCGGTGGTTACGTCAGGAATCAGCTGCATGTCTGACTCGTGAATCGATGCAAAACCACGAATTGACGAACCGTCGAAAAGTTGACCATCAATGAAGAACTGCTCATCGATTTGGTTGATTGGAAGGTTGAAGTGCTGTTGCACGCCAGGAAGATCGGTGAATCGAACATCTAGGAATTCGATGCCGTTTTCCGGGTTCCTGATGAAAGCAAGAACGTCGGCGGCGTCTTTGAACTTGAGCTTAGCCATAGGGTGGTTTCCCTTCGAATTGTAATGAGGACTGGCACATCGTTAGGCCGTCTGTAATAGTCTATCTAGCCAGCAAGGACTTGCCTGCGAGTAAATGTTTCGTGGATGTAAAAAGTTTCAAATAGGCTGAATGAATGACAGATTCGCAACGTTGGGCAGGGGAGCGACTCGGGCTGCCAGAGAAGTCTTCAGGTAGCTTAGGTAAAATGGGTAGGCGCGTATCGGCTCTACTGATTGATTGGTCGGCAGCGCTGCTTGTCTCATACGCGTTTTTCAGTGCAGACAACACCGCAACGCTGGCAATTTTTGCCCTGCAATCAGCGATCTTGACAGCACTCACCGGTTCTACCTTCGGTCATCGACTCGTGGGGCTGAAGTTAGTAAGACTCGATGGAGTGCCTGTCATCGGTTTTGCCAAAGCAATGGTGCGTGTGGGCTTGATTCTCCTGGTGCTACCCGCAGTTATCTGGGATAACGACAATCGAGGGCTTCACGACAAAGCTGCTGGCACCGTTTTAGTGCGCAGATAACCCGGCTTGTGCGTATCTTGCGATTATTTGCGTGAAGCTCGTACTCGGTTGGGATCAATTCCCTTTGGAATTGGCATTCCGCCGGCTATAGCAGCTAGGCGCTTGTCTACCGCGGCGATTTCATTGCGGCTGAGCACCCTTTTCATTTTGTAAAGGCTCGATGCCAATTTGTGCAGCGGAACGCTTTCCTTGTCTCCTGTTACATACAAGAAGCTCACTGGCACGCCGGGTGTAATTCTCTGAACCTTGCGACGTTCTTCCTCGAGCATCGCCTGAACCTTGGTTCGACTTCCCTCGCCAACTAGAACAATGCCACCAGGGCCAAGAGCACGCCAGACGGCATCCTTGGTTCTTGGGCTTATTGCTACAGGCATATCTGCGGCTCGCCAGTTGCGTCGAAGAGATGAACCTAACACGGCACCGGCAGCGCCTGCCTGACCAGCAATTTGTGAATATGCGGCTCGTTCAGCTCGGCGGCTCATTACTACCATGGCAGCCAACAGGCCAGCAAGAACACCAGTGACAATGTATGCGACCGATGTAAAAACGTTGCCGGCAGAGAAAAAGATTGATGCCAAAAGGCCGGCTAGCACGCCGGCTGCCAGTGCTAACAATGACCACCAGAGTGCAGTTTGATCGGCCTTGATAGTCATTCGGTAAACCGAAATTAGTTGTGCCATGCGACCCGGGGTCTTAGCTGTTTTGTTGGTTGATTTTGCCATTTGATAAGCCTATTGGTTTAGTTAGTGAACAGCCTGACCGAAACCGGCCTTTTCTGCTGCGTCGGCTAGATGCATGAGGTGTTCTGGAACGATTCGTCCTTTTTTCTTCATAGACTGGGCCCAAAGGCGGCCAGCCCTGTAAGAGCTACGCACCAATGGGCCGCTCAGAACACCGAGGAAACCTATCTCCTCGGCTTCTTCGGCCATTTCGGCAAACTCGAGTGGCTTGACCCAGCGCGAAACTGGATGGTGCTTTGGGGTAGGTCGAAGATATTGGGTGATGGTGATGATATCGGTGCCTGCATCAAAGAGATGCTGCAAAGCGGCTGAAATTTCCTCGCGAGTTTCACCCATACCGAGGATTAGATTCGATTTAGTTACTAGACCGGCGTCTCTAGCCTGAGTAATTACATCTAGCGACCGGTCATACGCGAATGCCGGGCGAATCTCTTTGAAGATTCTTGGCACGGTTTCTACGTTGTGGGCGAAAACCTCGGGAGCTGCGTCGAATACTTTTTTGAGTAAATCGGGATTTCCAGAAAAATCGGGTACCAAAATTTCAACGCCAGTTCCTGGAGATTTGCGATGTATCTGGCGAATTGTCTCGGCGTAAAGCCAAGCACCTTCATCGGGCAGGTCATCACGAGCCACTCCGGTTACGGTTGCGTATCGCAGTTGCATGCTTCGCACAGAGTTGCCAACGCGCCTAGCCTCGTCGGGGTCAAAGGCGGCAGGTTTGCCTGTATCAATCTGGCAAAAGTCGCAGCGCCTGGTGCACTGAGATCCACCGATTAGGAAAGTGGCTTCACGATCTTCCCAGCATTCGAAAATGTTTGGGCAACCGGCTTCTTGGCAAACAGTGTGTAGACCCTCTTGCTTAACCAGCGTTTGCAACGCTTGATATTCTGGCCCCATGTTAGCCCTGGTCTTGATCCATTCTGGCTTTTTTTCGATGGGTACAGCGCTGTTTCTTGCCTCGATGCGCAGCAGTTTGCGTTCCGGTTTTATCGATGAATCGCTCAAATCGATACCTTGCCAATCTCTTTCAAGTGTTTCTTGATAACTTCTGCAGCCATTTCGGTTGTTACCGCATTCCCGCAAAGTTCAGAAATAGTCGATGTTTTAGCGTCGCTAATGCCACAGGCAATGATTGCCTCATATGCGTCTAGCGAATTATTGCAGTTCAAGGCAAATCCGTGCATTGTGGTGTGCTCGGCAACTCGAATGCCAATCGCAGCAATCTTCACGTAGGCTCCGCTGTGCATTACCCACACACCCGATCTGCCTTCGACGCGTTCGCCAATAATTCCAAACTCTGCAACGCTATCTATCAACACCTGCTCGAGCCAGCGCACATAACCAACCACATCGATTGGGCGCGGAAGTTGCATGATCGGGTAGCCAACTAGCTGACCCGGTCCGTGCCAAGTAATTTTGCCGCCGCGGTCAACCTCGATAACTTCGGTGCCGTCGTCCGGGTATTCCTCATCTTCTGAGCGCTTTCCGGCGGTATAAACGGCAGCATGTTCCAACAGAATTACAGTGTCGGGGCGGGTGCCGGCAACCACATCCGCGTGAATGCGACGTTGAAGTTCCCAACCTTCTAGGTATGGGATAAAAATGGGGTCTAGCCCCGCCTCAAGAAACTCTGGCACCCTGCAAGTCTAAGTTGTTGTCAACAGGTGCAAATCAAGTTGGTTCTTCACAGATAGCTCGTTTATCGGCTTGCGGTTGATGTTGCAGACGATGCTAAGATCATGGCGTCGCGCAACCTGAAAATTAATCGACTTTGCACGAACGTGTTGAGAATAGCTGAAGACCATCCGCATCTGGTCTTGTTAGTCGAAAGTTCTTCGCGAAGAACCCTATTGCGCCAAGCAGAGCCAAGCGCTAAACAAAAGCGCGGAGTTAACCCTGCAACTCCGAAATACAGGCGCTTTGTAGTTGCTGGTATTGGTGCGCTGGCGCTTGGGCTCGTTTTGTTTATGCCCATTCAGAAGCCGAGTGCGCGCGCTCCATCTGCTGGCTCAATATCGCGGTCGCAGAGGGCCGAGGTGGCCGCACTACCAGACACAGCAGGTTTAGCCGACGTCAGCCTTTACGCTTGTACCTCCGTTGAACCAACTGATGCGCAGATTGCAAATGGGGGTGTCTCGTGGAAGATCTTAGGAGGAGTTCGCAATGGCAAATTCATCAAGCAATGCGCTGACTTCGCAGAAATCTGGGTTATTACACAGGCGTTGCAAGACAATCTCTGGGTAACGCAAAGGGCGGTCAAGTTGCCTTGACCGCCCTTTGAATTCTAAATTTTAGAGACCCAATACCGAATCGAAGTTTGCTTCCTCAAGTCGAGTTTTTACATCTACCAAGAAGCGACTTGCGTCGGCTCCGTCAACAAGTCGGTGGTCATATGAAAGCGCAAGATAGACCATGCTGCGAATTGAAATGGCGTCTTGACCATCGGCATCTGTAACCACAACCGGGCGCTTAGCAACAACGCCGGTTCCCAATATTGCAACCTGAGGCAAGAACACTACTGGAGTGTCGAACAGGGCACCTCTAGATCCGGTGTTAGTCAGTGTGAAAGTTCCACCGCCAAGCTCGTCTGGTTTCAGTTGGTTTGAACGTGTGCGGGCCGCCTTGTCGGCGATCTGCTGAGCGATTTGCACAAGGTTTAGCGTTGATGCATCTCTGATCACCGGAGTTAGAAGACCCTTTTCGGTGTCTACAGCAAATGAGATGTTCTCGGTGCCATGGTAAACGATGTTCTCGCCATCAATGGTTGCGTTCAGCTTTGGATGGGTGCGCAGAGCCTCAGCTGCTGCAAGAGCAAAGAACGGCATGAAGTTGAGCTTGCCACCCGACTTTGCAACGAATTGCTGCTGAACTCTCTGACGCAACTGGGCGATCTTGGTTACGTCAACCTCGACAACGGTGGTTAGTTGAGCGGTTGAAACCATTGATGCAACAGCACGCTCAGCCAAAACCTTGCGCAAACGCGACATAGGTTCGGTTGTACCCCGAAGAGCTGATGCTACGCCAGGAACAAATGCAGGCTTTGAAACCGAAGCTGACGCTGACGCTGGAATGGTTTGAATTGCCTGAGTTGCGGCAAGAACGTCGTCTTTGCGAATTCGACCGCCAACGCCAGTGCCAGAAACCTGGCTGAGGTCGATACCGCTTTCGTTTGCAAGCTTGCGAACCAATGGAGTGACATAACCCGCATCGCTAGTTGCATCTGAAGCTAGCGACGCCGCAACAACTGGTGCCGCAACAACTGGTGCAGGCGCTGCAAAAACAGGAGCTGGCACCACAGGTGCTGGAGCTGCAAATACAGGAGCTGCAACAACAGGCGCAGGAGCTGCAGGGGGAGCCATCACTGGTGCCTCTACTACAGGAGCGGCTGTAGCTGCTGAACCGCTACCGTCGCCAATAATTACGAGAACGGCACCAACCTGAACGGTTTCATCTTCGTTGACTAAAATCTGTTCGATAACGCCGGCCACAGGTGACGGAATTTCGGTGTCAACCTTGTCGGTCGATACCTCTACTAGCGGCTCATCGACGGCAACGGTGTCGCCGACTTTCTTTAGCCAACGAGTTACGGTTCCCTCGGTTACGCTCTCGCCGAGCGCTGGTAGTAATACTGATTCACTCATTTGTTTTTTGCTCCTTGTGGCGGCTTAGGCGTGGGCGTGAAGAGGCTTACCGGCAAGGGCTAGATGCGCCTCACCGATTGCTTCATTCATAGTTGGGTGTGCGTGAACGAGGGTCGCCACATCCTCTGGATAGGCTTCCCAGTTGACAATAAGCTGTGCTTCACCGATTTGCTCGCCAACGCGAGAACCAATCATGTGTACACCAATGACTGGCCCGTTGTTTTTGCGAACCAATTTAATGAAGCCAGCGGTGCCGAGGATCTGTGACTTACCATTTCCACCCAGATTGTATTCGTAGGTTGAGATGTTCTCAGCGCCGTAAAGCTCTGCAGCCTTGGCCTCCGAAACACCAACCGAAGCCACTTCAGGCTCGCAATAGGTAACCTTCGGGATTCCGGTTTCGTCGATGACAGCTGGCTTTAGACCCGCAATTTCTTCGGCGATGAAAATGCCCTGCTGAAAACCTCGGTGTGCCAGCTGTAAACCAGGAACGATGTCGCCGGCAGCGTATACGCCAGGCAGGTTAGTTTGTAAGCGATCATTGGTGAGAACAAAACCGCGATCCATCGCAATTCCCTGGTCTTCGTAACCCATGCCGCTGGTGTTTGGGCCTCGACCCACCGCAACCAACATAAGCTCTGCTTCAAGCTTTTCGCCGTTTTCTAGCGAAACGACAACGCCGTTATCGTGTTGTTCTACGCCTGCGAAACGCACTCCAAGTTTGAAGTCGATTCCACGTTTGCGGAATGCACGTTCGAGACCCTTGCTAACGGCAATATCTTCGTTTGGCACAAGGTTTGGAAGACCCTCAACAATGGTTACTTCTGCGCCAAATGAACGCCAGATTGAAGCAAACTCGACACCGATAACGCCTCCACCTAGAACAATTACTTTGTTAGGCACGAAGTTGAGCTGAAGCGCATGCTCTGATGTGATGACTCGACCAGTGATGTCTAGACCTGGAAGGCTGCGACTATAAGAACCAGAAGCGAGCACGATGTTTTTGCCGGTGTAATTTTCGCCGTTGACCTGAACGGTCTTTGGCCCCACCAAACGGCCTTCGCCGGCAACAACGGTGATGTCTTTTGAGCCTACAAGGCCGGTAAGACCCTTGAAGAGACGGTCAACGATGGTGTCGCGATACTTGTTAACGGCAGGCATGTCGATCGAACCAAACGCCGCGTTCACTCCATAGTGCGCGGCCTCCTTCACATTGTCTGCTATTTCAGCTGAGTGCAACAAGGCCTTTGTCGGGATGCAACCGCGGTGAAGGCAAGTGCCGCCCAGCTTATCTTTTTCAATAAGAGCAACGCTCATGCCCAATTGAGCCGAGCGCAGAGCAGCTGCATAGCCACCGCTTCCGCCGCCAAGAATTACTAGGTCGAAGTTGTGTTCCGCCACTGTATTGGTCTCCCTTTTGAGGTTCGTGATTCTTAAACTTTACTACTCTGAGGCAATTGTTTTTATTGCGCCATACCCTTTGCGAGCGATACTAGAGTTCTGATAAGAACACCGGTCGCACCTTTGGGCGTGTGCCCGTAAGCTGCCAAATCGTTGTTGGCTGGCCCAGCGATGTCAAGATGGGCCCAAGATATTTGTTCAGACTTCGATCCGCGCTTTAGTCCAACGAACTCTTTCAAGAAGAGCCCACCAATAAGCATTCCGCCGGCAGTGTTACCAATTTTCGCATTTTGAAGATCTGCGATGTCTGACTTCAACATGTCCTTGAGCTCAACTGGCAATGGCATGTGCCATACGAGTTCACCGGCTTCAAACGATGCCGCCTCAACTTCTGATACTGCATCAGCGCTACCCATAAGGCCCGCATACCGGTTGCCGAGGGCCACTCGAGCTGCTCCTGTCAGAGTTGCAACGTCTACTAATAAATCAGGGTATTCAAGAGATGCGGCGGCAAGCCCATCACCCAAAACAAGACGACCCTCAGCATCTGTATTTGTAACTTCGACGGTCTTGCCATTTTTCAATTTGATTACGTCATTCGGTCGAGTGGCAGTGCCAGAAGGCATGTTTTCGGCGAGACACATCCAAGCGGTCACCCTGGTGCTAAAGCCAAGTTCGGCGATCGCCAAGATGCTGTTTAGCACGGTGGCTGCGCCAGCCATGTCATATTTCATGCCAACCATTGAGTTGGCTGGCTTTAGCGAAAGCCCTCCGGTATCAAAAGTGATTCCTTTACCAACTAGTGCAACGTGTTTCTTAGCTCCCTTTGGCGCATAGCTAATCTTCACCAAACGCGGCGGCCTAGATGACCCCTTGCCTACACCGGCAATTCCGCCGAAGCCTTGTTTCTCGAGTTGCTTTTCATCAAGAACTTCGACCGATAGGCCAAGGGCTTTTGCCTTCTTCGCCGCAAGAGTTGCGTAGTTGGCCGGATACAGGTCATTTGCTGGGCGATTGATTTCGTCACGCGCTGAATTGACTGAGGCCGCCACAACGCGAGCGTTGCCGATGGTCGCGCTGGCCCTAGGCACGCTGGTCAACAACGTGAACGAGGTGGTTTTGGATGGTGTTGCTGACTTTTTATATTCGGTGAATTTGTATGCGCCCAAAAGCGCACCTTCGATTACTCCCGAAACGTCGCCGAGATCCTCTGTTGGGAGGTCAAAAATTACGTGCTCAAAGTCACTAAGACCTCTGCTTGCGGCGCCGGCAAGCTCACGAAGGTTGTCTTCGTCAAGTTCGTCAGGGCCTGCGCCGATGAGGCAATAGACAACCCCGTTCGGCCCTGGAATTCGAGTAATTGACTCGAACTTCTCGCTCACGCCGAGGCTAGCCAGGTTTAGCCCTGAAATGCCGGCCAAGTCGTAGGAACCCTTGATGGGAGTAACTGTTTGCGCGACAGATTTGACACCTATCACAACTGCCTGGCTGGCTTTGGCCGCAGGAATTTTTGTGGTGGTTTGAATCTTTAAAATTGTCATGGGCTAATGCTAAACCGATAGTTAGGATGAATGGATGGTTGACCCTCGCAAGCTGTTCTCATTTATAGATCTTGATTTTGAGGTACCGCTCGGGCTTAACCTGCTTGCCGGCCTTTCTGGGTTCACCGATGCGGGAAACACGCTCAATCAAATTTCGAGTCACATACAAGCAAACCTGACGACCAAACTAATCGTTCAATTCGACAACGACGAGTTGCTTGATTATCGCTCTCGCAGGCCCGTTATGTTCTTCGAAAAAGATCACATAGCGTCTTATCAACCGGCAGTGCTCGGTATCTACCTCGCCGAGGATGAAACCGGCCAACAGTTTCTGTGGCTCACTGGCTATGAGCCAGACATGAAGTGGGAGTCGTTCACTCGGTCGTTGGTTCAGATTGTTGAAATTCTTGGTATCTCGAGTGTTACCTGGGTGCATTCAATTCCTTTCCCGGTTCCGCACACTAAATCAATCGGCGTTACTGTCTCGGGCAATCGCAAAGATCTAATTGACTTGTATAGCGAATGGAAGCCACAAACACAGGTTCCAGGGAATGTGCTGCATCTTTTGGAATACCGGTTAAGCGCCGAGAATGTGCCGGTAGTTGGGTTTGTACTCCTTGTGCCTCACTACTTGGCAGACAGTGAATACCCACAAGCAGCCGTTTCAGCACTTGAACACCTGGCTTCGGCCACGGGTCTCGTCTTTCCGACAGACAGCCTTCGCGATGAGGGTGATGCGTTTGTTTCGAGGCTCAACGAGCAACTCACAACCAACGAGGATCTTCGAAAGCTGATTACAACTCTCGAGGCAGGCTTCGATAAGGCTGGCCCAAGTAGTGCGCCAATAAAGAAGCCAGAGCAAAAGTTGCCGACGGCTGACGAGATTGCATCCGAGTTAGAGAGCTATCTGGCTAACCGAGAGAAGAACCAAGGCGAAAAGAATGAGTAGCACTAATTTTCGTGGCCGTGTTGTCATCTTAGCCGGCGCATTTATTTATTTTGCTGCAGTCGTAAGCCGCTCAAGCATTGGCGCTGCGGCGATTGATGCGCAACAAAAATTCGAAGTGAGCGCGGCTGTTTTATCGAGCTTGGCTGTTGCGCAATTGGTGGTTTACGCCGCCATGCAAGTGCCGGTTGGCATCTTGCTCGACAGATTTGGCTCGAAGCGATTAATCCTCGTAGGCGCATTGATAATGTCACTCGGCCAATCCACCGTTGCTATTTCTCAAACTATCGAATTGGCCGTGGTGGGCCGCATGCTTGTCGGTTTGGGCGATGCCTTTATTTTCATTTCGCTTGTCCGACTCGTGAATGGTTGGTATCAAGGCAAACAGGCAACTCGAGTGCAGCAATTGGTTACCAACGTTGGTCAGTTGGGTCAAGCGGCGTCTGCAATTCCGTTTTCGCTACTGCTTCACTTCGCTGGCTGGCTGCCGTCGTTTACAGCCCTTGCATTGCTCTTGATGATTGCCGCAGCTCTAGGCTGGCGCGTCATTTCGAATGATCGACCAAACGTGCATGATTCGCAGCGAGTATCAAGTGTTGGCCAAGCCATCATGGCGCTTAGGGAGAATTTGAAACATCCTGGGGTTTGGTTATCGTTCTGGACACATTTCAGCACACAGTCAGCATCATCTATCTTCTTATTGCTTTGGGGTATGCCATTTCTGGTGCTGGGGCAAGGGCTCTCGAAACCCGATGCTGCAATAATGCTCGCGTCGATTGTTGTTATTGGTTTCGCAGCAGGGCCTGCGGTAAGCGCCTTCTGTGTACGTTGGCCAGATCAACGGCACAAATTGGTTTTAGGTGTCATGTCGGCTATTGGTTTGACCCTCAGTGCAATCCTGTTGTGGCAGCAAACGGCACCCCTCTGGTTGCTCTGGCTACTGATTACAAGCTTGGGTGTCAGTAGCCCCGTTTCTATGGTGGCATTTGATTTTTCAAGATCATTTGTCACCAAGAAATCGCTTGGGGCAGTGAATGGTTTTGTGAACATCGGCGGATTCACTGCCACTTTCGTGATGATGTTCATCGCAGGTGTGGTGCTCGATTACATCCGTAGAGTCACCTCATCCAACCAAATATTCACACTCCAAGGGTTTAGATACGCGCTACTAGTTGAACTTGTCACGCTGGTCGCTGGAGCTATTTTGATATTGCGCGCGCATAGGCGCCTAAGGTCGAGCAAAAAAAATCAATCGTTGAATTGGAATAATTCTGGGCGACCAGGTCTTTAAACCTGAACACGCCAAGGCGGGAATAGGTTTTTACTATCCGATTGTTGTAGGCTTGTAGACAGACCCATTCACGTCGCTATGCGATTTGACATGGGTCTATGTCGTGCCCAAATTTGGGCGGGGAGTGGGCTTTTGCCCATGAAAGGTAGACATGGCTAAAAAGCCAGAGCAGTCAAACCCAGCCAAGAAGCGTGGCTTCTTAGCTAACTTCTTGCATCCGACAGACAAATCCTCGGGGGATTCAGGCAAACCAGACGAAAAGGAACCAACCCTCATTAAAGCTTCACAAACCAACGAAGAACTCAAGCCTGCTGCTAAGGCTGCCGCTAAACCTGCTGTTAAGGCTGCCGCTAAGCCTGCTGTTAAGGCTGCCGCTAAGCCTGCTGTTAAGGCTGCAAAAACTAAGCCTGAGCAAGCCGTGGAGCCTCAAGAGGCAACTACTGCACCTAAAGCTGCAAAGGTTGTAAAGGCCGCAAAGGCACCGGCAGCAACTAAGGCAAAAGCTGCAAAAGCGAGCAAGGCTTCGTTAGCCGAAGATGGCGAGCTAGAAGATGAAGAAGATCTAGAGTCAGTCGAAGAAATCGTAGCCGAGGCGGCTTCCGTCGTCGACATCAGTGCCGCAGAAGATGAAATTCACGATGATGAGCACGAAGAGACCGAGAAAATCGTCGTGCCAGAAGGTGCTTTGGTGCTATCGCACCGCGAAGAAGACGACATTCCGGTTCAGACAACCACAATCACTGGAGCAACAGCTGACCCAGTAAAGGATTACCTCAAGCAAATCGGCAAGGTTGCTCTTCTGAACGCCGAGCTCGAAGTAGAGCTGGCAAAGCGCATCGAAGCGGGTCTTTTTGCCGAAGAAAAGATAGCCACCGACACTAAAATTTCTGCCGAGCTTGCCCGTGACCTTAAGTGGGTAGTAAAGGATGGCCAGCGCGCCAAGGCCCACCTGCTCGAAGCTAACCTCCGTTTAGTAGTTAGCCTCGCAAAACGCTACACAGGTCGAGGAATGCAATTCTTGGACCTAATCCAAGAGGGCAACCTGGGTTTGATTCGCGCGGTTGAAAAATTTGACTACACCAAGGGTTACAAGTTTTCAACATACGCAACCTGGTGGATTCGCCAGGCTATCACCCGTGCCATGGCCGACCAGGCTCGCACGATTCGCATTCCGGTTCACATGGTTGAAGTTATTAACAAACTTGCGCGAGTTCAGCGCCAGCTTCTTCAAGACCTTGGTCGCGAACCAACCCCTGAGGAGCTAGCACGCGAGCTTGATATGACACCTGAAAAGGTTGTCGAGGTTCAGAAATATGGTCGCGAGCCGATTTCGCTATCGACACCGTTGGGTGAAGACGGCGACAGCGAGTTTGGTGACCTCATTGAAGACACCGAAGCTGTGGTTCCGGCAGACGCAGTTGGGTTCACGATGCTTCAGCGCGAACTTGAGAGAATTCTCGAATCGCTGCATCCTCGCGAAGCGGGCGTTATTCGCAGCCGCTTCGGCCTTGGCGATGGCGTGCAAAAGACGCTAGACCAGATCGGTGAAGAATTCGGTGTTACTCGAGAGCGAATTCGCCAAATCGAGTCCAAAACCATGTCTAAACTGCGTCACCCCTCACGATCACAGATGTTGCGCGACTACCTAGAGAACTAGTTGTGAAGTTCACTCTTGCCATACTGATTGGGCGCATAGCTCGCTTTCTAATCCGAAAGATCAGACCAGGCGGGGGTTCTGCGCTTCCTGGCTTGATTCTAAGCAAACTTGCGCCCGGGCTCTTGGCAAAAACATTGGGTTCTTTTTCAGACGGTCTGGTTGTGATTACCGGTTCGGCGGGCAAGTCAACCACAACCAAGATGGCGGTGGCGATAGCGCGGGCTCACGGCAAGACGGTTTTCACCAATCCATCTACCGCGAATATTTCCCAGGGCTTCTACTCAGCCATTATTGAGCAGGCATCGCTAACTGGTCGCATCCGAGGTGATGTGGCCATTCTTGAAATGGATGAAGGCCACGCGGCTGAAATTACCGAACGAATTTCACCGAATTTTGTAACCGTGTTAAATGTGCTCGAAGATCAACTCGATCGTTTTGTTGACCCCGCCTTGGTTCGAGACAAGCTTGCCTTGGTTGCCAAACGGGCGAAGGTTGGTTTGGCCCTAAACGCAGATGATCAAAATTTATTGCTTATGCAAAAGCGAGATTCCCTAAAGTCGACAAATTGGTTTGGCATTGCACCTTCGGTGCTTTCTGTATATGAACACGGTCTTGGTGCCGCGCCTACTTATCTCGCACAAATCGACCGACCAGAGGTGCGTGACGAAGTAATTTCGCTCGATGCCCAAAAATGTGAAGTGAAAATAGCGGGTCAGGTGATCACCTTCGACTTGCCAAACCGCGGTGTGCACTACGCTCTCGATGCCGTTGCTGCTCTAACAACCAGCCAAATGTATCTCGGAGAGGCTTTTAGCTCAAAACTTGCAGCGAACACACTCGACGAACTTCCACCTGTATTTGCTCGAGGCGAAATTGCGCAAATAAATGGCGAGGATGTCGAATTTATTTTGGTTCAAAACCCGATGTCATTTCAATTGAACATCGACAACCTGGCCGAGAACCCCGAACAACTTATGGTTGCCATTGGGCGCGACGTGCACGACCCTTCGTGGCTCTGGACAGTAGACCTGAGTAAGATAACCAAAGTTGAGGTCCTTAGCGGCTACAACTACGCCGAGATGGGGCTCCGATTTGTTTACGATGGCACTTTGGTAGAAAAGCTAGAGCCTGATCTGGAGAGGGCATTAGAAATCTTTTTTGCTCTTCCAAAACCTGCTCAAGGCATGAAAACAGTCATCTTCTCGGCAGATGCCATGCGCCGTAGTCGCCGCATACTTGGCTTTATTGATCCTAATTCGGTGGACCGCGAATGATTCGACTCTTAGAAATGTATCCGGACCACTTGAACTTGAACGGCGACCTAGCCAACTCGATTGTGCTGAGAAAACAGTTCGAAATGCGCGGATTTCAGGTAGAGATCTTGAAGTATCGGCCAGGTGATGAACTGCCCGGCGAGTTTGATTTCTTTGTGATTGGGCACGGTTCAGCTGCAGCTTGGAGTTCGATCGAGTCTGATTTCAAGAATCAAATCGCCAAACTGACTGAAAGCCTTCTGAGGTCTGTTTCTGGAATTGTGATTGGCAACGGGTTCGAGGCCACTGCTAAAGCTTTGTTTGGCATCGATTTTCAACCCAAGCCAAGGCGCTCGGAGTTCGCTATTGCTAATGTCGAGGGCCAGGAGATTCTTGGCTACGTTAACTCTGCAACCGACTTGCCACTTGCGCTTTGGCATCGGAATGTATTGGGAACTCTGTTACACGGGCCTGTTTTAGCCAAGAACCCAGTGCTAGTCGACAGGTTTATTGCCGACATTTGCCACAGGCGGGGCATTGCAAATAGGCCAATAGAAATGAAAAACGAGGCCGACCAGATGACCGACCTCGTTGAGAGAGTTTGGAGCCTTGAAAAAGGTTTAGCGAGCGAGTAGCTTCTCAGTCTCGTCGTGCCAGGCGATAGCCACTGATTCAAGCTTCGCGCGCTGTTCGTTGCCGTGATGTGAGCAAAAAATCAATTCACCATTGACAAGTTCAACGCGAACATAAGCCTGAGCCCCGCAAATGTCGCAACGGTCGTTTGCGTTCAATTCCTGAACCTCTGAAACTGCCTCGGGAGTTTGCTCTTGTGCGTGCATATTGAATCCTTTCCTCCATTCAATATGACCACACGAATTGAACCTTTGGCTGCAATATCAACTGCATTTCGCTAACTGCGAATTTGTAATGGCTCGAGCGTCGCATCCGTGTCAGAACAAGGCTATTGCGTGACTAGCAGGTAGCATTTTGGGGTGCCTAACACCGAATATTCAGCAAGACACCTCTCTGTTCTCGAAGGTTTAGAGGCCGTTCGCAAGCGCCCTGGCATGTATATCGGTTCAACCGATAGCCGCGGCCTAATGCACTGCCTTTGGGAGATCATCGACAACTCTGTGGATGAGGCCTTAGCTGGTCACGGAAGCACTATTGGTGTTACTTTGCACAACGATGGCAGCGTGTCGGTTTTTGACAAGGCAAGAGGCATTCCTGTCGACATCGAACCCAAAACTGGCCTCTCTGGCGTAGAAGTGGTGTTTACCAAATTGCACGCAGGCGGAAAATTTGGCTCTGGATCTTACGCAGCCTCGGGAGGTTTGCACGGTGTTGGCGCATCAGTAGTTAACGCACTGTCTGAACGCCTTGATGTAGAGGTAGACCGAGACGGCAAAACTTGGGCGATGTCATTTCGTCGGGGTGAACCAGGTTTCTTTGATGACTCCAATGGCATAAAGCCGAACAACCCTTTCAAACCCTTCGAAGAGTCATCGACGCTGAAAGAGATTGGCAAAGTTGCCAAGGGCACAACGGGCACACGAGTTCGCTATTGGGCTGACCCACAGATCTTCATAAAAGACGCCGTCTTCTCTGCAGACGAATTGGTCGGACGAGCTCGGCAAACTGCTTTTCTGGTTCCTGGCCTCGAGATTCGAATCGAAGACAAAAGAACTGCCGAAGTCAACAATCAAGCGTTTAAGTTCGATGGTGGCATTGTCGAGTTTGTCGATTTCCTAGCAAAAGACTCGGCGCTCACCGACACTTGGAAGTTAGCCGGTCAGGGCAAATTCACAGAGACCATTCCTGTTTTGGATGAGTCTGGAAACATGGTTTCGAAAGATGTAGAGCGAGACTGTGACGTGGACGTGGCCGTTCGATGGGGCACAGGCTACGACACCGAGGTTCGCTCGTTCGTCAACATCATTTCGACGTCTAAAGGTGGCACTCACCTGGCCGGCTTCGAGCAGGCAGTTCTCAAGGCCATACGAACCCAAGTTGACGCCAACTCTAGAAAACTCAAACTAGGCAACGACAAAATCGAAAAAGAAGACGCGCTTGCAGGCTTGACCGCAATCGTCACGGTTCGCCTATCGGAACCACAGTTTGAAGGGCAAACAAAAGAAATACTTGGCACGCCAGCTGTTCGAAATATCGTTTCGAACGTGGTGGCTAAGGCACTAACTGAGCGCCTAACTAGCTCAAAGCGTGACGATAAATCGCAATCGGCACTGCTGCTTGAAAAAGTTGTTGCCGAAATGAAGTCACGCATCTCGGCGCGCACTCACAAAGAAACTCAACGTCGCAAGAATGCACTCGAAAGCTCCTCGCTGCCAACCAAGCTGGTTGATTGCCGCACCCAAGAGACCGAATCTTCAGAACTGTTCATAGTCGAGGGAGACTCGGCTCTTGGCACTGCAAAGCTGGCGCGTAACTCCGAATTTCAAGCCTTGCTGCCAATTCGCGGCAAAATTCTCAATGTGCAAAAGGCTTCAGTTTCTGACATGCTCTCGAACGCCGAGTGTGCTTCTATTATTCAGGTAATCGGCGCTGGCTCTGGGCGAAGTTTCGATCTTGAGTCGGCACGCTACGGCAAAATTATTTTGATGAGCGACGCAGACGTTGACGGCGCACACATCCGAACTCTGCTTTTGACTTTGTTCTTCAGATATATGCGGCCACTAGTCGAAGCGGGCCGCGTGTATGCAGCTGTGCCACCTTTGCACCGGGTAGAAATTATCAACGCAGGCAGCAAGGCCAACGAAGTGATTTACACCTATGCGCAGAGCGAGCTCGATGAACTGCTAGGCAAATTGCGAAAAGCTGGCAAGCGCTACAAAGAGCCAATTCAGCGTTACAAGGGCCTTGGTGAGATGGATGCGGATCAGCTAGCTGAAACGACAATGGACATCACTCATCGCAGCCTGAGGCGAGTGCGAGTAGTTGACGGGGCCGCTGCTGACACTGTTTTTGAACTATTGATGGGCAACGACGTCGCTCCACGCCGTGACTTCATCATCGACTCTGCAGATAGTTTCGAGCGCGACAGAATCGACGCTTAGGTTCTTGCTATTTATTAGGGCTGAGCTTTTTTAGCTCTGTGAGCCAGCTGATCCAAGTGCTGTGCCAACTGCAGAACCTGAGGCATCGCGCTTAGCGAAGTTGTCGTCAAATAGTGCCGGCTTGCCGTCGCTAGACAATGCCAGAATTGGCGCAACACCTACGTGTGCGAAGTAAAGTTGGTCTTCGTTTCTGATGAAGCGCTGAGCCCTAACACCGCCGGTTGCTCGGCCCTTAGCCGGGAATTCAGAAAGCTCAGATAGTTTTGCCGAACCTGGATCTGTTCCGGCGAAAGCCATTGAACTGTTTGCCGCAGTTAGCACCACGGCGCCCTCGAGTGACTTGACGGCTGCAAAAGAAATGACAACGGCGCCATCGCTCAACGAGATGCCTGCAACTCCACCTGCGGGTCGCCCCTGGGCGCGAACCTGTGCAGCAGAATAGCGAAGCAATTGTGCATCGCTAGTGACAAATACCAATTCATCGGTGTCGTCAGCTAGACACGCACCAACGATTGCGTCACCCTCACGAAGTGAAATTAGTTCGAATTCGTCTTTGCTCGGATAATCTGCAAGAACACGCTTGACGACAC
This sequence comes from Rhodoluna sp., assembly GCA_024641985.1. Taxonomy (GTDB): domain Bacteria; phylum Actinomycetota; class Actinomycetes; order Actinomycetales; family Microbacteriaceae; genus Rhodoluna. The sequence continues at coordinate 225,282 of JAHEBZ010000003.1, forward strand.
CGAATTTAGTGCCAAGCGCCAGGCTAGCTAACTCGCTAATTTCGATTACGGTGATAACCGATTCGCTTGCATCAAGGCCTAAGAAATCACTGGCCTTGACAGCCTGCGAAGGTTCAAATTCCGCGCCAAAACTTGGCACATCGCCTACGTGGATTCGAAGCATGCGACCGGCGCTAGTTACGAAGCCTAAGTCTCGCCTCGTGCTAGTAGCGAACCGCACGCGAATAGCATCATGTTTTGCTCGCTTGCCAGAGAGTTTGTAATCTGCAGAATGGCGACCTAACTGCCCGCTTGTTGTAAGAACGATTTCGCAGGGTGTGTCGGCAAGCTCAGCGCTTACCGATGCAGCCTTGGCCAGAGTCATTGGCTTGATTTCTTCGACATCACTGATCAGCGAGGTGCGACGATCGTCACCATACTTATCCGAAACATCGGCGAGCTCTGTAGACACCAAGCTTCGCAACTCTGATTCGCTGCCCAAAATTTTCTCAAGTGCGGCAATCTCTGCAAGAAGATTGGCTTTCTCTGATTCCAGTTCGATTTTCGAGAATTTGGTGAGCCTGCGAAGTCGCAATTCGAGAATGTATTCCGCTTGAATTTCGGAAAGGTCAAAAATCTGTTGGAGCCTTGAGCGTGCCTCGTCGACCTCTTCGCTAGTGCGAATCACTTGAATAACTTCATCGATTGACACGATCGCGATTAGCAATCCTTCAACCAGGTGAAGTCGCGCTTTTCGCTTACCTAGCCTGTTGATGCTTCGTCGGCGGATCACCGTAACTCTGTGTGCCAGGTAAACGCCTAGCAAGTCTCGCAAACCGAGAGTTTGCGGACGCCCATCCACCAACGCCACATTGTTTATGCCAAAGCTGTCTTCCATGGGTGTAAACCTATAGAGCAAATCGAGCACAACTTGCGGGTCGAATCCGGTTTTCAGTTCGATAACCAGCTTCAGACCGTTGGTTCTGTCGGTGAGGTCGGTTACATCGGAAATGCCCAGAAGCTTCTTGTTATTAACGCCGTCTTTGATCTTCTCAATGACCTTTTCTGGGCCAACGAGGTATGGGAGTTCGGTAACCACGAGACCAAGCTTGCGAGGAGACACGCTCTCGATGGAAACTCTTGCCCTAGTCTTGAAAATTCCACGGCCGGATTCGTAGGCGTCTCTAACGCCGTCGAGCCCCATGATTATGCCACCATTTGGTAAATCTGGCCCAGGAATGTAACGCATTAGGTCGGCAGTAGTTGCCTCTGGGTGTTCAAGTAAATAGCGAGCGCCGGCTATAACTTCGCGCAGATTGTGCGGAGGCATGTTGGTTGCCATTCCAACTGCGATTCCGGATGAACCATTTACTAGCAAATTCGGGAATGCCGCCGGCAGAACTTCTGGTTCAGACAGTTGAGCATCGTAGTTGGGTTTGAAATCGACGACATCCTCGTCAAGGCCTTCGTTCATTAGAAGCGAAGCGGGGGAGAGTCGGGCTTCGGTATATCGGGCGGCTGCCGGGCCATCGTCGAGGCTGCCAAAGTTTCCGTGACCGTCAATCATTGGCACGCGCAACGAGAACGGCTGCGCCATGCGCACGAGTGCGTCGTAAATTGCAGAGTCGCCGTGCGGGTGCAATTTGCCCATTACCTCGCCGGTTACACGGGCCGATTTAACGTGCCCACGATCAGGGCGAAGCCCCATTTCGCCCATTTGGTAGATGATGCGGCGATGAACCGGCTTTAAGCCGTCACGGGCGTCGGGTAATGCTCTGGCATAAATGACCGAATATGAATATTCGAGAAACGACCCCTGCATCTCGTCCGACAGGTCAATGTCGACAATGCGATCGTGGCTCGGTTGAATATCGGTCATTGGCTCTCTGCTGCTTCATGCTGCTGTGGCAGACTTGTGTTGATGACTACGATGCTACCTTCCCCGCCAAAATCCTTCGGGAGGCTCTCGGATGTGTTCGTTTCTGCGCTAGGTGCAATTACCGGATTAGATAACCGATTGAAGTTACGTAGAGTCAAATCGGCGTGCGTAGTTCTGATCGATGGCCTCGGAGTCGAGAACATTATTGAAGCAGCGGGGCATATGCCCTTTTTGGGCAAACAATCATTGAACCCCATTCGATGCGCTTTTCCGAGCACTACTGCGTCGAGCCTGGTTAGTTTTGCCACGGGCGACATGCCTGGGATTCATAATTTTGTTGGATACCAAGTCGCACTGCGAGGCGAACCCTTAAATTTGCTCACCGGTCTAGAGCCGCATGAAGCGAAACAACTTCAATCAAGGCCCACTGTCACAGAGCGTGCAGCAGAAAATGGCGTAACTACCTATTTTGTCGGGCCAGCCGAGTACGAAAATTCAGGCTTCACTGCGGCGACGATGCGGGGTGCTGACTATGTGACAGGTAAAACTATTTCCGACCGAGTAGCGGCGGCAATTTCAATTTGCAAAACGGATAAGAATTGCTTGGTTTATCTCTATATTCCCGAGCTAGATCAAGCAGCCCATCGGTTTGGGGTGGCTTCTCGAAATTGGTTAGAGCGCGCCGAAGAGCTAGATTCTGAAATGAAGATTCTTACCCAGGCCATCAGCGATCAGGTTGGGTTGTTGATCACCGCTGATCACGGCATCATCGATGTGCCGATTGAACGTCACGTGTATCTTGACGAGCTCGAATTCGACTGGTCTAACGTGAGAAGCATTGGGGGAGACCCGCGAGCAAGATTCTTGTACCTGAGTGAATCAGACAAGGGTTCGACCAAGGCAGAATTGACAGACATGTTGTCGCCGGATGTGTCAGTTTGTGACCTAAACGATCTGGTAACTGCAGGCTGGCTAGTCGAGCCTTCTGCCGAAGCGCAAAACCTTTACCCACAATTATTTTTGATTGCAAGGGCACCGGTAGCCATCTATCACAGGGGTTTCGCCAAACCTCAAAGCCTAAAAATGATCGGTCAGCATGGATCGTGGTCTGACAAAGAAACGCGAGTGCCACTCATTAAATTAAATGGGTTTTGCTAAGAGTATTTACTCTTCAGTTTTAGTCCCAAAAACAATTTGATCCCAGCTCGGCATGCTGGTGCGCCCCTTTTTAGGTGCAGGTTCAGACTCGTCATGCTTTTCGATTTGCGCAGTGGCGTGGAGTGGCAGCTGAACAATCTCGATCGGTGCTGTCTCGGACTGCTCGATGGTGGCGTTGTCTGCGCGCTTCCTGCGAAGCGCCTGCAGCAAATCGGCGGTGGCGCTCAACGGTGCATTTGGAGCCTCTTCGACAATCTGAGGATCTGAGGTTATGTGCGCTTCGTCATCAATTTCAACCGACGCTGGCGGGAGAATTTTTGCCTCCGGAGCAGACTCGACTAGCGACAGTTTCACTGTTTCGTTGGTAGCAGGCGCAGCTGAAGCTTCGGCCAAAAGCCCACCAAGGAACGCGGCTGAAGCATTCTCTCGTTTACCAAGATTGACCGCTTTCTCGTTCTCGGGTGAAAGCAGAAGTCGTTTTGGATCGAACGACCAAACAGCGACTTGCTTCGATTCTTTGATGTTGTATGCAACCGAAATGTGCCAAACATTGAAATCTGTTCGCTTAGTCGACCAAATAACGTTTGTTGCTGCTAAACCAGCAAGTCGTGAGGCAACGAACTCACCGAATTCAATCGATAAACCTTCAGACAGGTTTGGCAAGCGAAGAGTCTTTGCTGTTTCGATGATATGGGCCAACTCCGAGATGACTGGAGCAGCAAACTTCTCGACAAATTCGAATGTGGCGCCCGAGGTTGCAACAATTTCGTCAATCGACATACCGTCACGAACCGCATCTTGCATTTCGCGAGGCGACATAGTGCTCGCTGTTGAAGATGATCGTAGTTTCTTGGTTGCAGCTTGAAGACTCTCATCATTTATGAGTCGAAACTTTTCGCCGGCAGTTGTTTCGAGAACCAGGTAATCCCCGTCGTTGCCGGTTAGTTGAATATCTTCCATTTAGCGAACCTCCTGATTGAAGTTTGCCATCGATGTTGGCAATTTGAAGACACTCGGCGTTGCGTGTTTGCTATTTGCTTTCTTTTGTTGCACACTATGCACGCCTAGACAATGAAGCGAGAGGGTAGGAATGGCTACCGATTACGACGCACCTCGAAAAAACGATGACGATACCGAGTCGATTGAGGCGATTAAAGACCGCATTCCCGACAAGCTTTCGGGCGTAGTTGATGTTGACGAGGAGCACGGCGAAGGTTTCGCCATTCCAGACGTAGTTTCAGAGGACATGGACGTTGTCGTTCTACCACCTCAGGACGATGAATTTACCTGCTCTGAGTGCTTCATCGTCAAGCACCACTCGTTGCTTTCAAGCAAAAAGGGTAAATACGGCAAACTTTGCGTCGAGTGCGAATAGTTTCAGCCGGAAATTTTTGAATCAAGCAGCAATTTAAGAGCCTCCGGCCTCCTGGTTGATAACAACCAATAAGGTGTAGGGTCTTCGCTGGTCGACTTTAGAAAAACCTTCAAGTATTTCGGAACGCTCGATTTTATTGCCACGTATGCGCGTGCGTCGAGCTTCGAGGTGCGCTCAGCGAATGCAGATTCGCCTTGAATTACCTCAATCCTCTCGATCTCGCTAAACCCTAGATGAGCTCTACCTGCTGAGAAAGATGTTGAATCTATCTTCAGCACTGTCGAATTTGCGACGATCGCTGAAATGCCAACTAGGGTGGCCAGGATGCCAAGCAAGTTTCCAAACACGGTGTCGATGGGCAAGAACACCAAGTAAATGCTCGGGTAAATAAGAAGAATTGGGATGCAGCTAGCTAGGCCTGGCAGCACACGCTCTTTATAGACCTCGTCGGCTTGTTGCATCTCAAGTTTCACCGTTTTAGATTACGCTCTAACCGTGAACCAAGTACCCGTTTTAATTACCTGCGATGACCGCTTCTTGCCGACATACGCTAAACCAGGCGATGCTGGGGCCGATTTGCGAGCCGCAGAAAGCGTTGCCATCGCAGCTCATGGGCGAGCAACTATTAAGACCGGTGTCTCTATTGCTCTGCCATTTGGCTATGTAGGTTTAGTGCACCCGCGCTCGGGTCTCGCGGCAAAGTTTGGTGTAACTGTTCTCAATTCACCAGGAACCATCGATGCCGGTTACCGAGGAGAAATTAGCGTAACCCTCTACAACAGCTCGAACGAAGACTTCAAGGTTGAAATCGGGGATCGGATTGCACAACTTTTGATTCAACAGGTAGAAATCGCAAAATTTGTGAAAGTCGAACGCCTGCCAAATTCTGAACGGGCCGATAATGGTTTCGGTTCGACAGGAGTGAACTAATGAACGAGATTTACTCTTCAACAGACAAGTCGGCGCCGAACGATAGGCTCTCAGCCGGCCCGTTCGATGTCGCTGAGGCGCAAAACGTTACGCCATTCGTCGAATTTGGTGGCCTGCGAGTTCCCGCTCGAGCAGACCTAACGCTTCGCGTAGAGGTCGAGGATGCCACGGGCCACGTTATCGCAGTCAGCATTGATCTAGGCGGTTCCTCGCTGCAAGTTCAGGCTTTCGCGGCTCCAAGGTCTGAAGGGCTTTGGCACACATTGCGAGCCGAACTTGAGCAATCGGTCATAAGTCAGGGCGGCGAAGTTGAGCGTCGAGTTGGTTCGCTCGGGCAAGAATTGCTGGCCAAGGTTCCGACGTTGGATGCAAACGGAGGCCGAAATGGAACAAGATTGGCAAGATTTGTCGGAGTCGATGGTCCACGCTGGTTCCTGCGCGGCGTCATCGCCGGTGCTGCAATTAATGATCCGCGTGCGGCAGCAGAAATTGATGACCTATTTCGGTCACTGATTGTGGTTCGCGACAACACTCCGTTGCCTCCGCGTGACCTTTTGCCTCTGCGAATGCCAGGTGGAACAATTGCTCCACCCCGTGGCGCGTAATGGATGAAAAAGGCAAAGCCGCAGCGAATCGACTTGGCATAGAGGCCGTTGACGGCAAGGTATCGCTAAGCAGGCAATCTGTCTTAGGCTCGGTTGGTGGCTGGTTGGGAATTGTCGATGCCGTGCTGCCTTCAACGCTTTTCGTCATCGTTTTCACGATAACCAAGACTCTGATCACGAGCATTATTTTTGCTGCCACAGTTTCGCTAGTTCTCTTGATAATCCAAATTTCTAAAAAACGTCCGATTGCAAACGCGTTGGTGGGAGCCTTCGGAATTGCTATCGCCGCTTACCTTCCACTTCGCGACGGTGGTCAACCCGCCGATTATTTCCTGCAAGGCTTTTTTACGAACGCGATTTATCTCGCGGTCATTTTGATCTCATTCCTGATTCGCTGGCCGATTATTGGTGTTTTGGTTGGCTTTATTACCGGCCAGGGAACCAAATGGCGCAAAAATAAGTCGCTCCTCCGTAAATTCGGCGGTGCAACGCTCATTTGGATTGCTTTATTTTCTGCGCGACTGCTCGTGCAAGTTCCGCTTTATTTCTCGTCCAACGTAGAAGCACTTGGCATCGCACGAGTGGCCATGGGCGTTCCTCTTTATGCGATCTGTATTTGGCTAACCTGGTTGACCATACGCAGTGAAATCGTAGGCCGTCAATAGTGCTAATTTTGTTTCAGGCAATGAAGCTATAAAAGTAAGGAAAGCCAAGTATGTCCAAAGTAAACAGTTTCGGTGCAGCTGACATTTTGAATGTTGGAAACAAGGGATACCGAATCTTCAAACTTAACTCTGTAGATGCTAAAACCTTGCCTTACAGCTTGAAGATTTTGCTTGAGAATTTGTTGCGCACCGAAGATGGCGCAAACATCACGGCAGACCACGTGAATGCTTTGGTTAACTGGGATCCAACCGCTGAGCCCGACGTCGAAATTCAATTCACTCCGGCCCGCGTGATCATGCAAGACTTCACAGGCGTGCCATGCGTAGTTGACCTTGCGACTATGCGCGAAGCGGTTGCCGAATTAGGTGGCGACCCCAAGCGAATTAACCCACTTGCGCCTGCCGAGCTAGTAATCGATCACTCTGTGCAGATCGATGTTGCCGGTACCGCCGATGCTTTTGAGAAGAACGTCGAGTTCGAATACAACCGCAACGGAGAGCGCTATCAATTCCTTCGTTGGGGTCAGACCGCTTTTGATGATTTCAAAGTTGTGCCACCTGGCACCGGAATTGTGCACCAGGTAAACATTGAGTATCTGGCTAGAACCATCATGGCTCGCGAGATTGATGGCGAATTGCAGGCCTACCCAGACAGCTGTGTTGGAACTGACTCGCACACCACAATGGTTAACGGGCTCGGTGTTCTCGGCTGGGGTGTAGGTGGCATCGAGGCCGAGGCAGCAATGCTTGGCCAGCCTGTCTCTATGTTGATTCCAAAAGTTGTCGGCTTCAAGCTCACTGGGCAGATATCTACCGGAGTAACAGCAACTGACGTAGTGCTAACCATCACCGAAATGCTTCGTAAGCACGGAGTAGTTGGCAAATTCGTAGAGTTCTATGGGGCTGGCGTTAGCAGCGTGCCTTTGGCTAATCGTGCAACCATTGGCAACATGAGCCCTGAATTCGGCTCAACCGCCGCTATGTTCCCAATTGATGAAGTTACCCTCGATTACTTGCGAATCACTGGCCGCCCACAAGAGCAAATCGACCTGGTCGAGGCCTACAGCAAGGCGCAAGGGCTATGGCACGACCCAAGCATCGAACCTCGCTTTAGCGAATATCTCGAACTCGACCTCGCGAGCGTTGTTCCATCGATTGCTGGGCCAAAGCGCCCGCAAGACCGCGTTGTGTTGAGCGAGGCCAAAGGCGCCTTTGCCAAGACAATCACTACCTATTCAGAGCAGGCATCTAAGCCAACCGCTGTTAAAGGGCAAGATTTCGCAATTGACAACGGCCACGTTGCAATCGCCTCAATCACATCGTGCACCAACACCTCAAACCCTTCAGTCATGTTGGCAGCTGGTTTAGTTGCTCGAAATGCTGTAGCTAAGGGCCTGAAGGCAAAGCCCTGGGTCAAGACCTCATTGGCTCCAGGTTCAAAAGTTGTCACCGAGTATTACAACAAAGCCGGTCTAACCAAAGATCTTGACGCCCTCGGCTTTAATCTAGTTGGCTACGGCTGCGCCACTTGCATCGGCAACTCGGGGCCGCTATCTGACGAGATTTCTGAGGCCATCAACCACAACGACTTGGCAGTAACCGCGGTGCTTTCTGGAAACCGAAACTTCGAGGGCCGCATCAGCCCGGATGTAAAGATGAACTATCTTGCTTCGCCGCCGCTAGTTATTGCCTATGCACTTGCCGGCACAATGGATTTCGACTTCGAGACCGAATCGCTAGGCGAAGACACCAACGGAAACCCCGTTTACCTAGCCGACATTTGGCCTAGCGCTGCCGAAGTGCAGAAGACTATCGATGAGTCGATCAACTCGGAGATGTTCAAGACCCAGTACGCAGGTGTCTTCGAAGGTGATGCTCGATGGAAATCATTGCCAACTCCCGAGGGCGCTGTCTTTGAATGGGATCCTAAGTCAACTTACGTTCGCAAACCGCCTTACTTTGATGGCATGAAAATGACTCCGGATGCCGTAAAGGACATCTTGGGAGCTCGTGTGCTTGCAAAATTGGGTGACTCGGTCACAACCGATCACATCAGCCCAGCAGGCTCCATCAAGGCCGATTCGCCTGCCGGTCAATACCTCACCGACAACGGCATTTCGCGAGTCGACTTTAACAGCTACGGTTCACGCCGCGGCAATCACGAGGTTATGATTCGTGGAACATTTGCAAACATTCGCCTGCGTAACCAACTTCTAAGCGATGTAGAAGGCGGATACACCCGCGACTTCACCCAAGTCGGCGCACCGCAGAGCTTCATCTACGACGCATCGAGCAACTACCAGGCTCAAGGCACACCGCTCGTTATTTTGGGCGGCAAAGAGTATGGCTCTGGCTCATCTCGCGACTGGGCAGCCAAGGGAACAAGTTTGCTGGGTGTGCGCGCTGTAATCACCGAGAGCTTTGAGCGAATTCACCGAAGCAACCTAATCGGAATGGGTGTTCTGCCTCTGCAATTCCCTGCTGGTTCAACCGCTGATTCTCTAGGACTCGACGGTACCGAAGTATTTAACATCGTCGGCGTTGAGCAACTGAACGACGGTGTGACTCCGAAGACAGTGAAAGTTTCGGCTACCCCCTCAGAGCATTCTGCACAGGGTAAGGCTGCCGTCGAGTTTGACGCAATTGTCAGAATCGACACTCCTGGTGAGGCCGACTATTACCGCAACGGTGGAATTCTTCAGTATGTGCTGCGCAGCCTCGTTGGCTAACTAATGAACCTTCTTGATCGCATCCGTGGGCCGATTGACCTTGGCAAACTTAGCCTTCAAGAAATGTCATTGCTTGCTGCCGAAATCAGAGCCTTTTTGGTTGAAAATGTGTCTAAAACTGGCGGGCACCTCGGGCCAAACCTTGGTGTTGTCGAAACCACGATGGCAATTCACAGGGTGTTTGATTCGCCGACCGACTCAATCATTTTTGATACCGGACACCAAAGCTATGTGCACAAGATCCTTACCGGGCGCAAAGATTTTTCAAATCTTCGGTCAAAAAATGGCCTAGCCGGTTATCCGCAGCGTATTGAATCTGTGCATGACATCGTTGAATCTTCACATGCATCGTCGTCGCTTTCTTGGGCAGACGGAATCGCTAAAGCCTACCGACTAACAGGTCAGACAGATCGCTACGTTGTTGCACTCATAGGCGACGGGGCCCTCACGGGAGGCATGGCTTGGGAGGCGCTAAACAACATCTCAGATGATAACGATCGCAAGCTTGTGATCGTTGTGAATGACAATGGTCGGTCGTATGCGCCTACCATCGGTGGATTTGCTAGATATCTAAACGACGTGCGCACCAACAAGAATTACCGTCGACTCTATGCCGCTAGCAAGAAATTGTTTTACAAATTCGGGTTGCCTGGGCGTCTAATTTATTCGGCCGCTCGCGGCGCGGGCAAGGGCATTTTCGGCACATTCGCACCCAGGGGAATGTTCCCAAACCTCGACATAAAATACATCGGGCCAATCGATGGGCACGACATTGCTGCGCTCGAGCAGGCTTTACAACAGGCCAAAAAATACGGCAGCCCAGTTATTGTTCACACCATCACTCAAAAGGGCAAGGGTTACGAGCCGGCCATGGGCGACGATGCAGATCAATTCCATGCGGTTGGGCAAATCGATGCAACCACCGGCAAGGCTTTGGATGTTAAGACAAAACAGAGTTGGACCGACGTGTTTGGTGACGAAATTGTAGAGATCGCTGCGAAGCGTGACGACATCGTCGCTGTTACCGGAGCAATGCTTATTCCAGTTGGTTTAAAGAAGTTCGCCGATCGGTTTCCGAATCGAGTATTCGATGTAGGCATTGCCGAGCAACACGCCGTAACCTCATCAGCCGGCATGGCCTTTGGTGGTTTGCACCCAGTGGTGGCTATCTATGCCACCTTCATGAATCGTGCTTTCGATCAAGTGCTAATGGATGTGGCTCTTCACAAGGCCGGGGTTACCTTCGTGCTTGACCGTGCAGGCGTAACCGGCCCGGATGGTCCCAGTCACCACGGTGTTTGGGATTTATCGCTGCTTCAATTGGTGCCGGGCATACGAATCGCGGCCCCACGCGATTCGACCACTCTAAAAGAAGAGCTCAACGAAGCCGTAAAAATCGACAACGCACCAACGGTGCTTCGCTTTGCAAAAGGCACTGCCGGTGAACCCATTATTGCCATAAAGCGGCTACAAGATGGAGTCGACGTGCTGCAGGTTGGAAACAAGCAAGACGTCTTAATCGTTTCGGTCGGAAACTTCGCCGAATTGGCCCTCTCAGTCTCCGAGATACTGGAGACCAGTGGTGTTGGTTGCACCGTGGTCGACCCGCGATGGGTTATTCCTGTTGCCAACTCGGTAATTGAACTGGCTGGCCAGCATCGCCTAGTGGTAACCATTGAGGACGGCATTCGAGTTGGCGGAATTGGAACGCGTGTTCGTCAGGAAATGCGTTCGGCCGGAGTTGACACTGCGCTTAACGAAGTTGGGTTGCCTGATCGATTTATTGACCACGCGTCGAGAGCAGAGATTCTTGAAGAAACTGGCTTGACTGCCGAACAAATTGCCAGCGACATTCTTGCCCAGGTAAGTGGCACAAAAGTTCCGCACGCTAAACAAATATAGGTTTACCTAGCTAAAGAATTGTTAGTTGCTTTCCTCTGCAGAAGCCACGACTTCTGCAACCAACGCTTCAGCAAGCGCACGAGCAATTAGTTCAACTTGCCACTGCCTTGCACCAACGCTCAGCAAAAACGCTGCTACCGCGACTTCATCTATTTCATTAGGCGGCTGCCAAGCCAGTTGTCGCAGATAATCGGGTGTAAGCAGGTTCTCTGCCGGAAGTTTGTGCTGCTCGGCAATAAACAATAGCGCGGGTTTCAGTAGTTGCAGACGGGCATTTGCCTCGGGAAAACGGTTCGCCCAAATTCTGTGGTTCGGAATGCCGATATTTGTAATCCGCAGCGGCGGTAGGTCTCGGATATTTAGGCCCTCGTGCAATGCCAGCCACCAGGTGTCGAGGTAGGTGCGACTGGCTCTGCCCACAAACGACCGACTGGATGCAAGTTCTGGGCGGCTAGCCACGGGTGTTTTAGCCAAACCACTGATTGATGAATCAGGTATCAACCGCCCGGGGGAGACGTCTAATTTAGCGGCGAGTCTCTCGCGTGCTTCCCATAAACTGCGCGCAATCGCCAGACCTCGCTGATCCTTCACGTCGCTAAGGCCAGACACGCCCCGCCAGCGATCAATTTTTGGCGGTTTAGGCGCAGCATTCAAAACTGCAGCAAACTCGGCCTCTGCCCAAATTGACTTACCCTGAGAGTCAAGATCGATGGCCAGCGCATCCCACAATTCGTGCAACACATCCACGTCTAGGGCAGCATAAGTTAGCCAATCCTCGTGCAAAGGCCTGGTCGACCAGTCGACTGCAGAATGTTCCTTAGCGAGCCTTAGTCCGAGAAAATGCTCCGTGACGGCTCCCAGACCCACCCTAGCAAGCCCTGCAATTCGTGATCCCAACTCGGTGTCGAACAGCTCAGGAGCCACCAATCCGAGTTCGCTTAGGCAGGGAATATCTTGGCTTGCTGCGTGGAGAATCCAAGGTGCAGTCGACAAAACCTTTGCCAGTTCCGAGAAAGGGGAGTCTGAGTTCTCCTCACTGCTGGCAGTCAATAAAGCAGAAGAGTCTGCGATTACAGCGATTGGGTCAATTAGAAAAATGCTTTGACCTCGACGATGCACCTGAACAAGGTAAGCGCGTTGCGAATACTTGAATCCGGATGCCCTCTCGGCGTCGACGGCAAACGGGCCGGAACCGCCAGCGAGTTCGAGCACCGCCGCAGCGAGAGCCTGCCGTGATTCTACGAGAACCACACGATTTGCGCGTGGTTTGGAAAGCATGGGAAACGAGACAACAGCAGTTTCACTCAATTCGGGTGTTTCGCTCATCAGTTCGCTCTAAGGTTCAATTCGGCAACTCCTGCTGGAAGGTGTGGAAAACCAGACATAATGCACACAAGATCTTGCCAAGCTTCTAGGTGAGAAGCTGCCATAACGGTTGTAGGTGACCAAGACGCACGCATTTCTAGTTCGGCATGATCGCTTTGGCCCGCCAAGCTACCATAGCCTGAAGAAATAATGCGTGTCGCCGTTCCTGCTGCTGCAGAAAACGCGGCTCGCCTATTGTCGAGCGCTTCGGTGAGCCAAGCCCACGAAACATCGGAGACAGACTCGTCAGCCCCAATATTTGTTTCTAAAGGTGACTTCGCGAAACAAATTACCCTAAATCTGCTTGACCAACCATCTTGCGCTTCGGGCTCCCACAGCAACACAAACCGCCCGGTGCCCAAATCAGTGGAAACATCCTTGATTGCCGGCGCGGCGATGCTCGCTGAAAAAGCAATCGAATGCGTGGCTAATTTTGGTGGGGCCAAGATCTCTTCAACAATGAGTTCATCGCGAATTTTGGCGTTTCGAAGAGTCTCGAGCGCAAGCCGAAATTCAGCCGAAGCTGTCTCTTGTGGCTCGAAGTCAATCATTGTTCAAGGCTATTGTCTGGCTTCGTTACTGCCCGACTGCCACGCCGCCGAGTGTCCACTCAAGGTAATTGTTTGACGAATCAAAATCGATTTTCAGTGATTCGTTAGTTGCCGGCAAGTAGCTAACAGTTGCGACTATCGCTCTGGCTTCTTCGCGGGATATTTTTCGATTCAGCCCGGTAACGGTTAATGAAACGGTTGCGATGGACCCCGAATTTGCAAACATTCGGATGAGTTCTGGCCCGCCTTCGAGTAGGGCCGTTTGGAAACCAAGAGCTTCTAGGGCAGCAAGTAGTTGGTACGTTGAGTTGCCGGCAGAGTCCAACTCGATTACGCGAGCACTCGAATTGTGGGGGAGGGATTCCGAAATTAGAGGGTTGGTCGTCGCCAAGAAAACTAGGTTTTCGGTTGCCAAAGATAGTGCGGGTATCGAAAGCGAATCTGGATCGTTGGTGAGGATGCAAAGCGCGCATCGAGATGTAGATCTGAGGTTTTCTAATCGAGCAGTTCTTCCGCCAGTTATGGCAACGTCTACCCTTGATCGTTCGGCCAAGAATCGAGCTAAATCTGCTGCGTTTGAGACACCCTGCGAACTTCCTTTTGCGTCGGCGAATTGCCCATCAAACGTGACGACATGGCAGAGTCGAACAGTAAGACCTGCCGACTTGTGACTTAGAGCAGGCCCAGTTGCCACTAGTTCGCTTTTTCTCGTACTTGGCGCTTAATGCGATGCAACATCGCTCGCATACCGCGCATCCGAAGCGGCGAAACGGCTTCCGCTAAACCAATTCTGTTGGCGAAATCTTCGTCAACACCCAAAACTTCGCTGGCAAGTTGTCCGTTGAGTGCCTCGTGCAGAATGCTCGCAAACCCTCTTGTGGTCGGCGCTTCTGGCGGCGCACTGAAAAAGAGTTGAACCCTATTAGCTTCGTCGACTTCTACAAATAGATAAATCGGTGACTGACATTCTTCAACACGTTCAAGCAAATCAGGATGGTCTTTATACCGAGAAGGAAGTTCGGGCAAGTTGTCTGAGTATTCGAGCAGCAGAGTCAGACGATCTTTAACTCCAATTTCGTTGAAATCAACAATTAGATCCTCAAGTGGCTGGATTGGCATTTACTTCGAAACCGGAAGGTCACCAGGTGCAGTGCCCTTTGCAATCGGCACACCAACGAGGCTGCCCCACTCTGTCCAGGATCCGTCATAGTTTCGAACACCGGTGAATCCAAGAAGGTAGTTAAGAACGAACCAGGTGTGGCTCGAACGCTCGCCAATGCGGCAATAAGCGATCACGTTATCCCCGGCTTTAAGCCCGGCTTCTCCGAGATATATCGCTTCTAGTTCGGCTCGAGATCGAAACACGCCAAGTTCACCAGCAGATTTTGCCCAGGGCACCGAAGCTGCGGTTGGAATGTGCCCTCCGCGAAGCGCCCCCTCGTCGGGATAATCAGGCATGTGGGTGCGCTCTCCCGAATACTCCTGGGGGCTACGAACATCGATTAGCGGGTTACCAAAATGGGCAAGAACATCGTCTCTAAAGGCGCGTATCGGTGAATCATCGCGTGAAACTAGCGGGTAGTTCGACTTGTTTACAGGTGAAACTTGCCGCGTGATTTCGCGACCCTCTGCAATCCACTTCTCTCTACCGCCGTCGAGCAGGCGAACATCTGGGTGACCAAACAGTTTGAAGACCCAGAGCGCATATGCTGCCCACCAATTGCTCTTATCGCCATATATCACGACCGTGCTCTCGCGGCTAATACCGTTTCGCTGCATAAGTGCTTGAAAAGCCTCTGCACCGATGTAGTCGCGCTGAACCGGGTCATTAAGGTCGAGGTGCCAGTCAATCTTCACTGCACCAGCAATGTGACCAACTTCATAAAGCAAAACATCTTCATCTGATTCGACAATTACCAAACCATCGGTATTCAGATTCGCGGCCAACCATTCGGTGCTCACCAGCACCTCGGGAGTTGCATACTCGAGAAATTTGGCGTTTGAATCTGTTTCGACGGGCATGAAAGCACTTTCCCTTGGTTATTAGACTTGGAGACAATACATCTAGGTTAAGCGCAGATTTCGCTTACGTCATCCCGCAAGGTAATAATTGTCAACCAATTCGAAGTCTTTTCAAAAGTTATCGATTCGCCAGCCTCAAGCAACGGTTCCAGAACTGCTGGCTGAACTGGTGCCGCCTCGCGAATTTGAAAAAGCGACGTTCTCAAATTATATACCCCACGCCGAATTCGCTTCGCAAGCTCTCGCACAAAAGCACTGCGCAGCGTTCGCCGGTGCAACCAAAAAACGCAAACTTTTCTCTAAGGAGTCAGGCGCTAATTCCAGTGGCGTATATCTCGATGGCGGCTTCGGAGTTGGCAAGACTCACCTTCTGGCAGCAATTTGGCATTCATTCCAAGGCAAGAAAGCTTTCGGCAGTTTTATCGCTTACACCGGATTAATCGGAGCACTGGGCTTTGCCGATGCTGTCAAGGCACTAAGCAAGTTTCAACTTGTCTGCATCGACGAGTTTGAGTTGGACGACCCGGGTGACACCATGATGATGTCGCGTCTGTTGAACGAACTAGAAAAACATGGCGTGAAGTTTGCGGCAACAAGCAACACACCCCCCAACGCTTTAGGTGAGGGGCGTTTTGCTGCCGCGGATTTCACAAGGGAGATTCACGGCATTGCGGAACGTTTTGACATCATGAGAATTGATGGCGAGGACCATAGGCACAGACCGGTTGATATTGAACCTTCGATTTCAACCTCGGAGGCATTAGAACTTTGGCTTGCGGCGAGGTCGCCAGAGAACACGTCGGTAGACAATTTTGCTGACTTGCTGCAGGCTTTGAGCAAAATTCATCCTTCGCGGTATGGGCGTCTCTTGAGAGGCATCAACGCCGTGGCGATTGAGAACGTAACCGAGCTTCACGATCAAGTAGACGCTCTAAGATTCGTGGCCTTTGTAGACCGAGCGTATGAATCGCAAATCACCATTCGCGGATCAGGCCAACCACTTACGCACGTGTTTTCAGCCGAATACCTATCGGGAGGCTATCGAAAGAAATATTTGCGGGCAGTTTCGCGTCTTGGCGCCATGACTACACGTGACTAATTTTTTACAAACCTGAAACATTTCAAGTCATCCTCTGAAATCTTCGTAGTCGAAACTACATGGGTAGCCACACCAACGTTGGCCGCATTTTGTTTACTTAGAGAGAGGCAAACAAATGGATCAAGGCAATACGGCCTTCGTACTAATTTCGGCAGCCCTTGTGCTGCTTATGACTCCCGGCTTGGCATTCTTCTATGGAGGAATGGTTAAGGCCAAGAGCGTTGTCAGCATGATGATGCTCAGCTTCGGCTCACTCGGGCTTATCGCCGTTCTTTGGGTGCTCTACGGCTACGCAATTTCGTTCTCGAACGGCGGTTCTGAAACCTTCTTCGGAATCGACGGCTTGTTCGGAATCGATACTTCGTTCTTGGGTCTAACGGCACAGGTGGCAGATGCAGCGGCTCCGACCGGCGCATTCCCACAGCTAGCTTTCGTGGCCTTTCAGGCAACATTTGCAATCATCACCGTTGCCCTCATCTCTGGTGCAATTGCCGACCGAGCAAAATTTGGTGCCTGGATGGTATTCGCTGGTCTTTGGGCAACAATCGTTTACTTCCCAGTGGCTAACTGGGTATTCAACTTCACACTCGAAGACGGCAAGGTTGTTGACGGCGGCTGGATCGTTTACGGCCTAGGAGTAATCGACTTCGCCGGCGGAACCGCGGTTCACATCAATGCCGGTGCAGCCGGTCTTGCTCTTGCAATCGTTCTAGGCAAGCGCTTCGGATTCAGCAAGGGAATCACTCAGCCACACAACGTGCCACTAACTTTGCTCGGTGTCGCACTCCTCTGGTTCGGCTGGTTTGGTTTCAACGCGGGTTCAGAGCTTGCTGCCGACGGCCTTGCTGCAATTGCATTCATCAACACTCTTGCAGCCCCAGCGGCCGCTATGCTCGGCTGGATTATCATTGAGAAAATCAAGCACGGCAAAGCCACCTCGATTGGCGCAGGTTCTGGCGCAATTGCAGGTTTGGTTGCTATCACACCAGCTTGTGCCTCGCTTGACCCAATTTGGGCGATGGTTCTAGGCCTTGTAGCGGGTATGCTTTGTGCCCTAGCAATTGATCTGAAATTCTCGCTCGGCTTCGACGACTCACTCGATGTAGTTGGCATCCACTTGGTTGGCGGCATCGTCGGTACTCTTTGGATCGGTCTGTTCGGAAATGGCGTAGGAGCAGTATTCGGCTTCGGCTTCCACCAACTTGCAATGCAGGCTTTGGGCGCTGCGGCAGTGCTCGTTTACAGCTTCGTCTTAGCCCTCATCATCGGATTCGCGGTTGAAAAGACCATCGGATTCCGTGTGAAGGCCGAAGATGAAATCGCAGGCATCGACACCGTGGTTCACGGCGAAGAGGCTTATGCGTTTGGTGCTGACAGAGGTTAACTTCTAGCAACACCAAAAGGAGAGCCCCCAACGGGGTTCTCCTTTTGGTGCGTTTATCGAAAGGTTCAAAATGACCCACCAGAACACAACAATGTTCTTGACTATCTGCTCGGCCATGGTCTTGTTTATGACCCCGGGCCTCGCCTTCTTTTATGGGGGCTTGGTTCGCGCCTCGAGCGTTGTGAGCATGATGATGATGTCGGTTGGCTCTCTGGGGCTCATCGGTGTTTTGTGGGTCGTCTACGGCTATGCGGTCTCTTTTGCAAACGCCGGTGCTGGCAATTTTTACGGTCTCGACGGAATATTCACAATCGATCTCAATAAGTTGCTGCTTAGCGATGTCATAGCGCAAGCAAAGTTAGGTGACGGTTTCAATTTGGCCTTTGCTGGCTTCCAGGGAACTTTCGCCGTCATCACCGTTGCACTTATCTCGGGTGCAATTGCTGACCGCGCTAGATTCGGCTCCTGGATGGTATTCGCTGGTCTTTGGGCAACGCTGGTCTATTTTCCGGTTGCCGGTTGGATATTCAATTTCTCGGTGACAGATGGGGTTGTTACAGACGGCGGTTGGCTGGTTTACAACATCGGTGTTATGGATTTTGCCGGAGGCACAGTTGTTGAAGTGGCTTCGGGTGCTTCTGCATTGGCGCTCGCGCTGGTTCTTGGCAAGCGCTTTGGTTTCACAAAAGGCATGCACGCACCTCACAACGTGCCTCTGGTGCTTATTGGTGTAGCTATCCTGTGGTTTGGTTGGTTTGGCTTCAACGCGGGCTCACAGCTTGCTGCTGATGGCGTAGCCGCTCTAGCCTTCGTCAACACGCTTGCGGCACCTGTTGGTGCCCTGGTCACTTGGGTGGCTTACGAAAAAATTGTGCACGGAAAGCCCACTTCTATAGGTGCGGGCTCTGGTGCGGTAGCCGGCCTAGTAGCCATCACACCATCTTGCGCATACCTCGACCCAATTTGGGCATTGGCGCTAGGTGCGGTTGTTGGCGTGGTTTGCGCTTACGCCATTGAACTCAAATTTGTTCTAGGTTTCGATGACTCGCTCGACGTTGTTGGCATTCACCTCGTGGGTGGCATCGTTGGAACGCTTTGGATCGGTTTATTCGGCCAGCACGTAGGCCTGTTCTTCGGCCACGGTGCCGAGCAATTGGGCAAGCAAGCTATTGGAGTGGGTGTTGTAATGCTTTATGCCTTCGTTCTGAGTTACGCAATTGGTTGGATCATTCAAAAAACCATCGGTTTCAGAGTCACTAGCACCGATGAAATAGCAGGAGTTGACCTTGTAATGCATGGCGAAGTTGGCTATGCGGGCTCTGACCCTAGGTGGACTTGGAAAAACTAACGGTCAAACTCGCCCCCAGTTTGCGGTGAACTAAAACTTGGGTTAGAGTATCTAAGTCTTCGAAAGAAGGCACGCGGATGTGGCTCAGTTGGTAGAGCACAACCTTGCCAAGGTTGGGGTCGCGAGTTCGAATCTCGTCATCCGCTCGCATAGGGCGTTAGCCTCGTTAAGCATGGTGGAGTGGCTGAGCGGCCCAAAGCAACAGCCTGCAAAGCTGTAAACCCACGGGTTCAAATCCCGTCTCCACCTCGAAATACTGCAAATGGTCGATTGGCGCAGCGGTAGCGCACTTCCTTGACATGGAAGGGGTCACTGGTTCGATCCCAGTATCGACCACAGAAAAAAGCCCCTCAACTTGAGGGGCTTTTTCAATTCTCGAACTATTTGAGTTTCAAAACCTTAGCGGTAGTTGCCAGTGAGGCCTTCGCGGCTTTCGGGTCGGCATTCAGCGAAACCCCAAGCGAAGGAACGACAGTCTTAAGCTGCTTCGTCCACGATTTGAACTCTGCTGGGAAGCACTGCGCCAAAACTTGCAACATAACGTGGACAGCAGTAGAAGCTCCGGGGGAGGCACCTAGGAGGCCGGAGATTGTGCCGTCGGCACTCGTAATTACCTCGGTGCCAAACTGAAGAACGCCTCCCTTTTTGGCGTCTTTCTTGATTACTTGAGCTCGCTGGCCGGCATTTAACAGGCGCCAATCTGCTGAATCGGCTTGCGGCATGAAATCAAGCAAAGATTCGAATTTTTTAGACTTCGATTTCAGTAGCTCGCCAACCAGATATTTGATCAAAGAAAGGTTTGAAAGCCCAACACTTAGGTAAGGGATTATGTTTGCCGGTCTAAGCGAAGCGGGAAGGTCAAAAAGTGAACCTTGTTTCAAAAATTTTGGGTTTGCCGTGGCGTAAGGACCAAATAGCAGTGAGGCTTTTCCGTCTACGATTCGGGTATCTAGATGCGGAACAGACATTGGGGGAGCCCCGACGCTAGCCTGGCTGTAAACCTTGGCGCGATGTTGGGCAACCAATGCCGGATTATCAGTGCGAAGCCACTGACCTCCTACCGGGAAGGTTCCGTAACCCTTGGCCTCTGGAATGCCTGACTTTTGCAATAATTTCAGCGCCCAACCGCCGGCACCCACGAATACAAAAGATGCCTTCTGATAGCCAAGTTCGCCAGTGATTGCATTTCTCGTAGTTACCTGCCAAGCCCCATCTGAGGTTTTGCTAAGGGCTTGAACTTCGGTATCAAACGAAATCTCTGCTCCGCTGGTTTCGAGTTTCGCCATCAGTTGTTTTGTGATCGCACCGAAATCAACGTCGGTGCCGTCTGCAATAAACGTTGCGGCAATAGGCTCGTCAGATTTGCGCCCTGCGATTAGAAGAGGTGCCCAGCCCGCGATAACTCTGGGGTCAGTTGAAAATTGCATGCCTGCGAATAGCGGTTGATCTTGCAGAGCCTCAAAGCGCCTGCGCAGGTAGTCGACGTCTTTGGCGCCCTTGACGAAAGTCATGTGCGGCGTTGAATGAATAAATGTGTCTGGGTCTGCCAAAGCTCCATTAGATACCAGGTAAGACCAGAACTCTCTAGAAAGCTGAAATTGCTCATTTATGGCAATTGCTTTCGCAGCATTTGGAAGTGAACCATCTTTTGAATCCGGCATGTAATTGAGCTCGCATAAAGCGGCGTGACCCGTGCCTGCGTTGTTCCAGGGGTTTGAGCTTTCAAGGGCCGCCGATGGAAGTCGTTCAATCACTTTAATCGTGAGTTCGGGCTTCAATATCTTAAGAAAAGTGCCAAGCGTTGCGCTCATTACACCAGCACCAATGAGGATGACATCCGTTGTCTTAGCTTTACTCACTAAGAAATCCTAACCCGAAACTGCCGTTCAATCAGTTAGGCGATCGTGGTGCCAACCAACGCCCCGATGCCGTACGTGACTCCCATGGTGAGCAAGCTAACGACGACATTTCTGATAATTGCTCGACCAGACTTTGCCCCACCGATTTTTGCACCGACAAACCCCGTAATGGCGAGTGAAAGAATTACCGCAGAGATGGTAACGGGAATCCTGATAGTTTCCCAAGGCCCCGCAACGGCGATTAGCGGAAGCATTGAACCTCCTGCGAAAGCGACAAACGAAGCGAGTGCGGCTTGGGATGGGCTCGCGTGCTGTTCAGAATCTATGCCAAGCTCGGCTTCGGCATGCGCCTTCAAGGCATCTTTGGCGGTTAGCTCAGCAGCAACTTTGGTTGCAAGTTCGAAACTGAGGCCTTTCTGCTCATAAAACCAAGCAAGTTCACGCAATTCAAGTTCTGGTTGATCGAGAAGCTCTTGTTTTTCTTTCGCCAGTGCGGCTTTTTCACTATCTTTTTGAGCAGACACCGATGTGTACTCGCCGCCGGCCATAGAGATAGAACCGGCAACCAAACCTGCAACCCCGGCAACCAGAATTGCACCGGCGTTTGCTGTAGCTCCAGCAACGCCCATTACTAAACCAGCGGTTGATACGATTCCGTCATTTGCACCAAGAACACCGGCTCTAAGCCAATTGAGTTTCGCAGCCATCGACTGTCGTTGAAATTCTTGGCTAGCCAGGAGTGCTTCATCAAGCTTGATTGTTTCGGAATTGCGCATAAATACATGCAACCCCAAAAACCTCGGGGTTGCCAGCAAGGCACGCCTAACTTCAATCGATAGGATTGGATGGTTCAGTCGTCAGATGGAGTAGTTGTGTCGTCAATCCAAATATCCGTAAATGGTGAAGCCCGGTCAATCGATCTTGGCTCTGACGGTTTTGGGCTCTTCGCTGAGAAAACAGTTGTTGCCCTGCGGGTAAACGGCAATCTAAAAGACCTGGCGCACAAGCTCGAGGCTGGCGACTCTGTTGAGAGCGTAGACATAAATTCGCCAGATGGCCTAAACATATTGCGCCACTCGGCGGCACACGTGCTTGCTCAAGCAGTTCAAAACATCAACCCTGAGGCAAAACTAGGAATTGGCCCTCCGATTACCGACGGCTTCTACTATGACTTCGACGTAGAGAATGCGTTCACTCCCGAAGACCTTAAGACGATCGAGAAACAAATGGATCGCATTATTCGATCTGGTCAGCGCTTCATTCGCCGGGTTACCAACGATGCCGACGCAACTGTTGAACTTGCTAACGAGCCCTACAAAATCGAACTTATCGGCCTAAAAGGCAACCAGGATGCCGTTGGTGAAGGATCGGCCGAGGTGGGGGCCGGTGAACTCACCATTTATGACAATGTTGACCCACAATCGGGAAATGTGGTCTGGAAAGACCTTTGCCGAGGGCCACACTTGCCAAATACCCGCATGATCGGCAACGGTTACTCGCTCACCCGAACTGCGGCGGCGTATTGGCGTGGCAATGAGAACAACAAGCAGCTTCAACGTGTTTATGGAACCGCTTGGCCGACAAAAGACGAACTCCGAGCTCACCAAGAGCGGTTGGAAGAAGCAGCCCGCCGCGACCACAGAAAACTCGGACAAGAACTCGACCTATTCTCGTTCCCCGAGGAAATCGGATCTGGCCTGGCTGTATTTCACCCCAAGGGCGGAATCATTCGCCGCGTGATGGAAGATTACAGCCGCAAGCGCCACGAGGAGTCAGGCTACGAGTTCGTCTACTCACCACACATCACCAAGTCAAACCTGTTTGAACAATCTGGCCACCTTGCTTGGTATGCCGACGGCATGTTCCCGCCAATGAAGATGGACGAAGAAATCGATGAAAACGGAGTAGTCAGAAAGCAGGGGCAGAACTACTACCTCAAGCCCATGAACTGTCCGTTCCACATCCTAATTTTCAAGTCACAAGCGCGCAGTTATCGAGACCTTCCTCTTCGCATGTTCGAGTTCGGCTCGGTCTACCGCTACGAAAAATCTGGTGTTTTGCACGGTCTTACCCGCGTTCGTGGCATGACCCAAGATGATGCACACCTCTTTTGCACCGCAGACAACATGGAAGAAGAGCTAACCAAGGTTCTTGATTTCGTAATCGGTCTGCTGCGCGACTATGGTCTCGACGATTTCTACTTAGAACTCTCAACCAAAGAAGAAGGCAACCCAAAGTTCGTGGGCGACCCAGCAATTTGGCAAAAGGCAACCGAAACGCTGCAGAAGGTGGCTACCTCCTCGGGCTTGCAGCTAGTGCCAGACCCCGGAGGCGCGGCTTTTTATGGCCCGAAAATTTCGGTACAGGCGCGAGATGCGATCGGCAGAACCTGGCAAATGTCAACCATTCAGCTCGATTTCAATCTTCCAGAAAGATTTGAACTTGAATACACGGCTGCTGATGGCAGCAAGCAGCGCCCCGTGATGATTCACAGAGCGCTATTTGGTTCTATCGAACGTTTCTTTGGTGTGCTCACAGAGCACTACGCTGGCCACTTCCCGCCATGGCTAGCGCCGGTGCAGGTTGTCGGTGTTCCTATTGCCGAGGCGTTCTCGCCATACCTACACGAAATTGCTTCACGGCTAAGAGCACACGGTGTGCGCATCAGCATCGATGACTCCGATGACCGCATGCAAAAGAAGATCCGCAACCACACTATGGCCAAGGTTCCATTCATCATGCTTGCCGGAGGCGAAGATCAAGAAGCTGAAGCAGTGAGCTTTAGATTCCGCGACGGCCATCAAGAAAATGGAATCCCAGTAGACGAAGCAATCGCACGTATTTTGAAAACTATCGAAGAGAAGTCTCAGGTATAGAAGTGGTTGACCCGCGGATGGAGTTCTCGAGTGAGTTGCCAGGCGTTCCGAACGCCTTCCAACATCTCTGGACCCCGCACCGCATGGTCTACATTCAAAATGGTCAGCAACCGCCAGATCACGAATGTCCGTTTTGCATAGCCACCACAAAATCTGACGAAGAATCTTTGATTGTTCATCGGGGCAAATACGCATACGCGTTGCTTAACTTGTTTCCATACAATTCCGGTCACCTTCTGGTTTGCCCTTATCGACACATCGCCACATATGATGAAGCAACGCCAGAAGAAATTGCCGAAATAGGCGCGATAACTCAGCAAGCCATGCGAACTTTGAAAACGGTTTCGCGAGCCGGAGGCTTTAACATAGGCATGAACCAGGGCGAATTGGCCGGCGCTGGAATTGCTGGGCACCTTCATCAACACATTGTGCCGCGCTGGTTGCACGACGCAAATTTCTTCCCGATTATCGCTGAGACAAAGGCGTTGCCACGCCTCCTCGGCGAAGTTCGTAACGATATCGCGACCGGCTGGAACAACGCTTAGACTGTTTATATGACTAGCTCATCTATCCCAACTTCAACAACTGGCACCCCTCTCGTCAAGCGCGGCTTGGCTGAAATGATGAAGGGCGGCGTGATCATGGATGTGGTCACAGCCGAACAAGCAAAAATTGCCGAGGACGCCGGCGCAGTGGCAGTAATGGCTCTTGAACGAGTGCCAGCTGACATTCGCGCCCAAGGTGGCGTATCTCGCATGAGCGACCCAGACATGATCGATAGCATCATCAATTCGGTTTCAATCCCGGTTATGGCAAAGGCACGAATTGGGCACTTTGTTGAAGCACAGATTCTCGAAGCACTTGGCGTTGACTACATCGATGAGTCAGAAGTTTTGAGCCCAGCAGACTATGTGAACCACATCAACAAATGGAACTTTAAAGTTCCGTTCGTTTGTGGCGCCACAAACCTTGGCGAAGCTCTGCGCCGCATCACCGAGGGTGCCGCAATGATTCGTTCTAAGGGCGAGGCCGGAACGGGCGACGTTTCGGAGGCCATGAAGCACATTCGCACAATTTCTGGTCAGATTCGTTCGCTAGCCTCCAAATCCGAGGATGAATTGTTTGTTGCCGCCAAGGAACTACAGGCTCCGTTCGAACTTGTTCGCGAAATTGCCACAACGGGCAAACTTCCGGTAACCATGTTCGTTGCAGGAGGCGTTGCCACACCGGCCGACGCTGCCCTAATGATGCAGCTTGGTGCCGACGGCGTATTCGTTGGTTCTGGAATCTTCAAGTCGGGTAACCCAGCTGAGCGAGCCAAGGCAATTGTTAAGGCCACCACTTACTTCAACGATCCTGCAGTGCTGGCTCAAGTTAGTCGCGGTCTAGGCGAAGCGATGGTCGGCATCAACGTTTCTGACTTGCCTGCGCCTCACCGCTTGGCTGAACGCGGCTGGTAATTTGCCAGCACCAATTGGCGTTCTTGCCCTTCAAGGCGACTTCAGAGAACACCGTCAAACGTTAAAGGCGATCGATCAAGAGTCGATTGAAGTACGTACGCTTGCAGATCTCGCTTCTTGTCGGGGGCTAATAATTCCGGGCGGCGAATCAACCGTGATGCAGAAACTTGCCGTTGCCTATGACCTTTTTGAACCACTCAAAGACGCAATTTCGGCGGGATTGCCAACTTTTGGCACCTGCGCCGGGCTCATCATGCTGGCTAATGAAATTTCTGATGGCATTGTCGGTCAAGCCGGATTCGGCGGCCTCGATATAAGCGTTCGCAGGAACGCCTTTGGCAACCAACTCGACTCGTTCGAAGTCGATCTTGATTTTGCGGGCATCGAAGGCCCCGTGCATGCCGCCTTTATTAGAGCACCCCTCATTGAACGGGTAGGTTCAAGCATTGAGGTGCTTTCGCGTTTAGCTGACGGCCGCATAGTTGGCGTTCGAAATACGTCGATGCTGGGAATTGCCTTTCACCCAGAAGTGACGGGCGAAACGCGCATTCACGAACTCTTCGTGTCGATGATCGACCACTAGCTTCCTCTAGAATTATCCCAATCCGAGAACTTATATAGGAGCAGTATGTCTGGCCACTCCAAATGGGCAACCACCAAGCACAAAAAAGCTGTAATTGATGGTCGCCGCGCGAAACTGTTCGCCAAGCTAATTAAAAACATCGAGGTTGCTGCGCGACTTGGTGGCCCTGATCTCGATGGAAACCCAACCCTTTATGACGCGGTTCAAAAAGGTCGCAAAAGCTCACTGCCTAACGACAATATCGAACGTGCCATCAAGCGCGGATCTGGTGTTGGTGCCGATGCAATTGAATACCAAAACATCATGTATGAGGCATACGGCCCAAACGGCGTAGCAATTTTGGTTGAGTGTTTGACCGACAACAAAAATCGTGCGGCTGCCGAAGTTCGCCTGGCCATTTCACGAAATGGTGGCAACATGGCAGACCCAGGTTCGGTTTCATTTCAGTTCAATCGCAAGGGCGTTATTGCCGTTGCAAAGAACGAACTCGCAACCGAGGATGCCATTCTCGAGGCAGTTCTCGAGGTTGGCATCGATGACCTAGAAGACCGCGGCGAGCAATTCGTTGTAACCACAGACCCAAGCGCCATGGTGGCCGTTCGCACCGCGCTTCAAGCAAATAACATCGACTACGAGAGCGCCGATGTCGAGTTTGTTTCGAGCATGCCTCTTCAGGTCGATGCCGAAACCGCTCGCAAGGTAATCAAACTTATTGATGCCCTGGAAGACTCTGAAGAGGTACAGAACGTTTACTCAAACTTCGACATTTCTGCCGATGTAATGGCCGAACTAGAGAACGACTAGATCTTGAGCCGCATCCTCGGAGTAGACCCCGGGCTAACCAGATGCGGTGTTGGCGTTATTGATCTTGCTTCGAGTCGCAAGGTTTCGCTTGTGCGCGTAGAGACACTGCGCTCTGATCCAACTGAGCAACTATCTACAAGGGTAGGCACCATCGGTGCGCAGATCGAAGCACTGATACTCGAGACCAAACCTGATGGCATAGCCATCGAAAGGGTCTTTTCTCAGTCAAACGTTTCGACGGTGATGGGCACAGCGCAAATTTCTGGCGTGGTGCTTTACCTTGCAAATAAACATTCGATACCCGTTGCGATGCACACTCCTACCGAGGTTAAGGCAGCAGTCACAGGTTCGGGCAGGGCAGCCAAGGCGCAGGTAGGAACAATGGTGGCCCAAATTCTTGGTCTAAAAGAAGTGCCGAAGCCGGCGGACGCCGCCGATAGCTTAGCCATCGCAATTTGTCACGCCTGGAAGAGTTTCACGCCTTCTAAAGGTGGGGGCGGGGGAGTAACTGCAGCTCAGGCCGCTTGGCTCGCCGCAGAACGCGCTGCAGTGTCTATGGCACGCCGTTAGTTAGTCTTATCGAATGATCGCCCAAATTCGCGGCAGGGTAGTATCCCTCGACCAGACATCCACCATCATCGATGTGGCCGGCGTTGGGTATTTGCTAAGCATCACAAATACCACGTCTTCAAAATTGACTTTGGGTAGTGAGGCTACTCTCGCGACAGCGCTTATAGTTCGCGAAGACGATATGTCGCTGTTTGGCTTTCTAGATCAATCTGAGAAACGGGTTTTCGACCTATTGCGCTCGGTTACCGGCGTGGGCCCAAAATCGGCTCTCGCCGTATTAGCAAATTTAGGCCTAGACGAAATTGCTATCGCTGTGATGAGCGACGACGATGCTGCGTTCCGTCGCGTTTCGGGCATCGGGCCAAAAACCGCAAAACTGATCACCGTAACCCTGGCTGGCAAAATCACTAGTAGCAGTGGTTCGACGGCCCCGTCGTCAAAGCTAGCTGACCAGAACGTTATCGCTGCGCTTGTTGGCCTTGGTTGGTCTGAACGCCTAGCAAGTGACGCGGTTAACCAAGCCACTAAAGACCTGGGCGCAGGGTGCGGCAACGATGCATTGTTGCGCGCCAGTCTTTCAATATTGAGTGGCCTAGGCAAATGAACGAACTTAGTAGCCCTGACTTGGCTTCAAACGAATTAGCCTTCGAAAGTGCACTGCGACCAAAATCGCTCAAGGAATTTGTCGGACAATCAAAAGTTCGAAATCAGCTGAGTCTTCTTCTCGAGGCAGCATCGATGCAGAACCGCACCGCCGATCACATTCTGCTTGCTGGCCCGCCGGGGCTCGGAAAAACCACTTTGGCAATGATTGTTGCAGAAGAAAGCGCAAGACCCCTGCGCCTTACAAGTGGCCCAACGATTCAACATGCGGGCGATCTAGCTGCAATACTTTCTTCACTCGTTCCAGGTGAGGTGCTCTTCATCGACGAAATTCACCGCATGGCAAGAGCAGCAGAAGAGATGCTCTATCTTGCAATGGAGGATTTTCGCGTCGATGTGATGGTTGGTAAGGGTGCCGGTGCTTCATCCATTCCACTCGAGCTTTCGCCTTTCACGCTAGTCGGGGCTACTACCCGCTCTGGAATGCTGCCCAATCCCTTGCGAGATCGGTTCGGTTTCACCGCTCATTTAGAGTTTTACGAAAATAATGAACTCGAAGAAGTGCTGGTTAGAGCCGCCGCGAAATTGAATTTGTCGATAGAACCTGGTGCGTTGGCCGAGGTTGCGTCGCGCAGTCGCGGCACGCCTCGAATTGCGAATCGTTTGCTTCGCCGAGTCAGAGATTTCTCGCTAGTAGCCGAGCATTCTTCGATTTCGATTGCCGACGCAAGAGCGGCTCTCGAACTTTACGAAGTTGATGAGCTTGGTCTCGACCGACTCGATCGTTCTATTTTGCAAATATTAACCACCCGCTTTGATGGCAAGCCTGTAGGGCTCTCAACACTTGCTGTGGCTGTGGGTGAAGAACAAGACACGATCGAAGCAGTAGTTGAACCATTTTTAGTCAGGATGGGTTTGATCTCAAGAACTCCGAGGGGTCGGCAAGCCACGGCCGCCGCATACCGACACTTAGGGCTAACCTAGCCACTCAATAAGCGCGAAAGCCTTATAATCGAAAGGTTGCCGAAGGCAGTTCACGCTATGCACTCAACCACAGATTGGCCCACATGAACCAGGACATTTTTCTAGTCGTTGCACTAGGTTTCCTAATCGTAATGATGTTCCTAAGCAGCCGTAAGCGCAAGAAGGCTTCAGAGCAGCTTCAGTCGAGCTTGGTTGAAGGCTCGACAGTGCTTCTACACAGCGGCATTATCGGTTCAGTAGTTGAGATCAACGAAGACAAGATAACGATCGAATCAACGCCTGGAGTTAAGCTCCTCATCGTTAAAGGTGCCGTGCGCTCTGTTGAAGCAGCACCCGCAAAACCTGCAGCAAAGAAGCCAGCGGCTAAAAAGCCTGCTGCAACAAAGCCTGCTGCGGTCAAGAAGCCGGCAACCAATACCACTCCTAAGAACTAAGTAAAAGAGATTACATGTCTGAATCAGCTGTAACCAAGAGCGCTAAAAAACGCCTTACCTGGCTTGGTGTGCTCGTTGCACTGCTAGCCGGAATCATCGCGCTCGGATCTGCCACCGGCAATGGTGCCTCTTTCACACCGAAGCTTGCGCTTGACCTACAAGGCGGAACCTCGATCATCCTTGCCCCGCTTGTGCAAGACGGCGAGGCCGTGACCGAGGAACAACTTTCTCAGGCTGTTGAAATCATCCGCCAGCGCGTTGACGCCACAGGTGTTAGCGAAGCAACCATCAAGACTCAGGGTGCAAACAACATCGTCGTTGAGATCCCAGGCACACCAGACGAAAACACACTTAAGTTAATTCGCAGCAGCGCCAAGCTGCAATTCCGTCCAGTGCTACTCACCTCGGCCGGCACCACTGCCGCAGTTGGAGATTCCGCATCGGCGTCTGCATCACCAACACCAAAGGCTTCGGCATCGGCAGCCACTCCAAAGGCCGCTCCAACCGATGGCTCAGACCTAAATTGGGTAAGCACAGAACTTCAGGCCCAATTCGACGCGCTTGATTGCGCGACTCCGTTCCGTGAAGCAGGTCAAATTGATGACCCAGCTAAGCCATTGATCACTTGTGATGTTGACGGCTATGGCAAGTTCATCCTTGGCCCAGTTGAAGTTGAAGGCGCAAACATTTCAGATGCAAATGCCGGCACCATCACAACTTCTACCGGTGCAGCTACCAACACCTGGGCAGTCAACCTAGATTTCGATGCAATCGGAACAAAACAATTTGCCGATGTTACTGGCCGCCTGTTTCCATTAGAGGCGCCACGCAATCAATTTGCCATCACACTTGACGGCTATGTGATCACCGCTCCTTCAACAAACGCCGTTATCTCGAACGGTTCCGCTCAAATCACAGGATCGTTCACCAAAGAATCTTCAAAAGTTCTTGCCGATCAACTTAAGTACGGTTCACTTCCAATTGCATTCGAAGTTCAAAGCCAAGAAAACATCTCGGCCACTTTGGGTTCTGAGCAGCTGGCAAGCGGTCTGCTTGCCGGCGCTATCGGGCTTCTTCTAGTCATCATTTACTCGACTTTCCAGTACCGCGGTCTAGCAATGGTTACCGTTGGCTCGCTCGTTGTAGCCGCAATCTTTGTTTACCTAATCATCGCCTTGCTTTCATGGAGACAGGGCTACCGACTTTCACTTGCCGGTGTTGCGGGCTTGATTGTGGCTATTGGTATCACGGCTGACTCGTTCATCGTGTATTTCGAACGTGTTCGAGACGAACTTCGCGATGGCAAAACCCTTGGTCAAGCTGTCGAGCAGGGTTGGAACCGAGCGATTCGCACCATTTTGGTGTCTGGTGGAGTTAGCCTGTTAGCCGCAGTGGTGCTTTATGCGCTCACCGTAGGAAACGTTCGTGGCTTCGCTTTCACGCTCGGAATGACCACTCTGGTAGACCTCGGAATCGCAATCATGTTTACCCACCCAATTCTGCAGCTTCTCGCTAAGGTCAACTTTTTCAGCTCAGGTCACCCTTGGTCAGGATTCGATGCCAAAGCACTGGGCGCTAACGGTTACATCGGGCGTGGCCAGTTCAGAACCTCTGAGAAGGTTTCGGCCGGTCGAGTTGCTCGAGCATCTAAAGAAGCTAATAAGCGCCAAACCCTTGCAGAGCGCAAGGCATCTGGCTCGGCTTCGAACTCAGGAGAGAAGAACTAATGTCTAAGTTCAGTGAATTTGGTAACGACCTTTACACCGGAAAGCGTTCGTTCGACTTCGTAGGTCGTCGCAAGGTTTTCTATGGAATTGCGGCCGTAATGGTTTTGCTTGCAATCCTGCTACCTATCGCACGCGGTGGATTCAACTTTGGAATCGAATTTCGTGGTGGTTCAGAGTTTCGTGTTGCCGGCGCAGCCAGCAGCTCACAGCAGCTTGCGGTTGATGCCGTCAAGTCTGTTGAACCTGACTCAGTGCCGCTGGTCAGCACGGTCGGCACCGACTCGATCCGAATTCAGACCGAACAGCTCACTGATGACAAGTCAGAAGAGGTGCGCGTTGCGCTTGCAAAGGCTTACAACGTTGAAAGCGCCGATGTAGCCAGCTCGTTCGTTGGAGCTAACTGGGGTGCCGATGTAACCGGTAAGGCCATCAATGGTCTTCTAGTATTCGTGGCTCTTGCTGCAGTTCTAATGGCTCTATATTTCCGCACTCTAAAGATGTCACTTGCCGCCGTTCTCGCGCTGGTTCACGACCTCATTATCACCGCTGGAGTTTATGGAGCACTCGGGTTCGAAGTTACGCCGGCAGCCGTTATTGGTTTTCTAACAATTCTCGGTTACTCCCTTTATGACACCGTGGTTGTGTTCGATAAAATTCGCGAAAACACTTTCGAGGTTGAATTCAGCGAGACCACTACTTTTGCTCAACAGGTTAACTATGCGATCAACCAAACCTTGGTTCGATCGATCAATACATCTGTTGTTGCAGTTCTGCCAGTTGCTTCGATTCTGTTCATCGGTGCAACTTTGCTGGGTGCCGGCACTTTGCGAGACATCGCGTTGGCGCTGTTCATTGGAATCATTGTCGGAACCTACTCGACCATCTTCATCGCGGCACCGCTATACAGCCACCTGCGTGAAGGTGAAGCTAAATTCCGCAAGGGTGAAGCAAAGGTTTTGGCTTCGAACTAATTTGCCACCCAGGGGCTTGTAGGCTTTTGCCTAAGAGAGAGATAGGCCTTCAGTGACAGATTCAACCCCTACGGGAAGCATCAGCACACTTCGTGCTCGATTGCCGCGTTTGTTTAAGGGCTCTGGCCCTTATGCGACAGAGTTAAACGAGATCATTCGGCTGGCTAAAGCAAACCATCCGAAGGCCGACCTAAGCATTATCGAGCGGGCATTCGTAGTTGCCGAAGAAGCCCACAGACCACAGTTCCGAAAAAGTGGTGAGGCCTACATCACGCACCCGCTTGCGGTAACCCTAATTTTGGCCGAGTTGGGCATTGGCCCAATCACTCTTGCGGCGTCGTTGCTTCATGACACAGTCGAAGACACGCCTTACACGCTTGAAATGCTGACTCGCGATTTTGGCAATGAAGTTGCAATGCTTGTCGACGGAGTAACCAAACTCGACAAAGTCAAATTCGGCGACCACGCGCAAGCTGAAACGGTTCGCAAAATGGTTGTTGCGATGTCGAAAGACATTCGCGTTCTGGTTATTAAACTCGCAGACCGACTTCACAACGCCAGAACCTGGGGCTTTGTTGAGGCTGAATCAGCAAAGCGCAAAGCGCAAGAAACCCTAGAGATTTATGCGCCACTTGCGCATCGACTAGGCATCAACACGATCAAGTGGGAGCTTGAGGACATCTCGTTCTCTGTGCTTTACCCAAAGGTTTACGAAGAGATCGTGAACCTAGTAACCCAAAGAACACCTAAGCGTGAAGAGTTTATCGAGAGCGTCATTGAGGCGATCAACGGCGATCTTCGTGACAGCCGCATCAAAGGCAAGGTTTATGGCCGACCCAAGCAGTACTACTCGATTTATCAAAAAATGGTGGTGCGCGGCCGCGAATTTGACGACATCTACGACTTGGTTGGCATTCGAGTTCTTGTGAACGAAGTTCGTGATTGCTACGCAGTATTGGGATCAATTCACGCGCGCTGGAACCCGGTGCCTGGTCGCTTCAAAGACTACATTGCCATGCCCAAATTCAACCTGTATCAGTCTTTGCACACAACCGTTATGGGCCCTGCCGGCCGCCCTGTAGAGATCCAAATTCGCACCCATGAAATGCACCAGCGGGCCGAATACGGTGTGGCAGCACACTGGAAATATAAAGAGCAGGTAGGCAAATCGGCCGAGACAGCCGACGAAGACATGGCCTGGTTAAAGCACCTATCAGACTGGCAAGCCGAAACCCAAGACCCTTCAGAGTTTCTCGACTCATTGCGCTTCGAAATCGGCGCAAAAGAGGTTTATGTTTTCACACCCAAGGGCAAGGTTGTCGGCCTAACCGGAGGAGCCACACCGGTCGACTTCGCCTACGCCGTGCACACCGAGGTTGGTCACCGAACAATGGGCGCCAAAGTCAACGGGCGACTTGTTCCGCTAGAAACAACGCTTCAATCAGGTGACGTTGTTGAAATATTTACCTCAAAGTCGCCAGAAGCCGGGCCTAGCCAAGATTGGCTAAATTTTGCCAAATCGCCTCGCGCCCGCTCGAAAATTAAACAGTGGTTTGCCGTCGGCCGAAGAGAGCAATCAATCGAGTCTGGCAAAGAGATGCTGGCGAAGGCGATGCGCAAGCAAAACTTGCCCTTGCAGCGCCTAATGTCGGCCGACGAGTTAGTAAAACTTGCCGGCGAGCTGAGGTTCCCTGACGTCGAAGGTCTTTACGCAGCAATTGGCGACAACCACGTCTCTGCCCAATCGGTTGTCGAGAAACTAACCAACGCGGTGTCTATCGACGATAACGAGGAGGCAGTATTCCAGCTTCCAAGCGCCCCTAGAAGTGCTAACCGCAAACGCTCGAATGACTCTGGTGTATTGGTTAAGGGCGATGCCGATGTTTTGGTGAAGTTGGCCAGATGCTGCACGCCGGTGCCGGGGGATGAGATTCTAGGTTTTGTTACGCGCGGAACCGGTGTTAGTGTGCACCGAGTCGACTGCAAAAACAGCACTCAATTAAGGCAAGAACCAGAAAGATTACTCGAAGTTAGTTGGGCGCCAACAAGCAAGAGCATCTTCTTAGTTCAGATCCAAATCGAGGCGCTAGATCGATCTGGCTTGCTTTCAGATGTAACACGCGTTCTTTCAGAACACCACGTAAATATTCTGTCGGCCTCGGTTTCGACTCGAAGCGACCGAGTGGCATTGAGTCGGTTCGTTTTTGAGTTGGGCGATGCGGGCGTGCTTGAACACCTGTTGAATGCCGTGCGCCGAATTGAAGCGGTTTATGACGTGTATCGAGTTAGCAACGGCTAACCACTCAACATTGCTAACTATGCGACTTGCCTAGTATTAAGTTTGAAAACCCCGCCATTCGGCGGGGTTTTCAAACTTTGGAGATGAATTTCGGTAACTACGCAGATGCCTTAACAACTTCTAGCCAGGCCTTACGGGCGGCTAGAGCCTCGGTGGCAGTTTGAATCTTCTTTTTGTCTTTGGTTGCAGTGGCTGCAGCTAACTCGGCCTCCAACTTAACAATGCTGTCTTGAAGTTGAGTGATAACGCTGTTCGAGCGCTCTTTGGCCGCAGGGTCGCTCTTGCGCCAGTGCTCTTCTTCGGCCTTGCGAACCTTTGCTTCAACAGCACGCATTTTGTCTTCGGTTTCGCGAAGCTTGTCTTTAGGAACTCGGCCGGCTTTCTCCCACTTAGCAGAAACAACCTGCAGCTGCTTCTTGGCCTCAGCAAGATCCTTGCTTGGGTCAATCTTCTCGGCTTCTTTCAGAAGCTCAAGCTTGACCGCAAGGTTTGCAGTGTGCTCGATGTTCTCAACCGCAGCAGTCTCAGCTTTGGCAGAGTAAATTGTGTCGCCGGCGGCCTTGAATCGCGCCCAGAGTGCGTCGTCTGACTTTCCTGGAGTGCGGCCGGCGGCCTTCCACTCATCGAGCAACTTGCGATAATCGGCGACAGCATCTGACCCCTTGGCTGCAAGAGCCTCGGCCTTTTCAACGATGTCGTTCTTTTTGCCCTTTGCGGCCTTAGTAGCGGCATCTAGACCGGCAAAATAGTGGCGTTTCGCGGTCTCGAACTTTGTGCGCGAAGCCGCGAAGCGCTTCCAGAGCACATCTGCTTCAGATTTTGAAACCTTGGCGCCTGATTTTTGAACGGCTTGCCATTGTTCGAACAATTCCGCCATTTTTGCCCCAGATGTCTTCCACTGGGTTTTGGATACATCCTGGTTAGCAATTGCTTCTGCCTGCACAACAATTTCAGTGCGCTTAGCTATTGCTTCGGCGCTTGCCTCTTTGTTGGCTTCAACTTTGACGCTTGCTAGTGCTGCAATCTTTTCATCGAGGTTGCCGACGCGGCGGCGAAGATCGGCAATATCGCCAACGGCAGCAGGCTCTTTTAGGTCTTCGCTCAACTTGGCCGCGGTTTTGTTTAGGGCACCATCGGTGATCTTGTTAGCCACGCGCTGCTCAAGAATGCGAACCTGAGCCTCAAGGTCGGCAAATTTGCGTTCGAAGTATGCGAGTGCATCTGCTGCAGGTACACCAGGGTACTGACCTACTTTGCGTTCAGTTCCATTCTCGATTACGAATACGTTGTTGTCGTCGTCTACGCGACCGAACGACTTTGTAGTAGCAGGCACTTTGGCTCCTGTTGATAGGCGGGTGATAAGGCTATTTTAGGCTGATAGCGCCAAGTATGGTTGCAACTGCCGGTTTGCCGTCTGATCCACCGCCGGCAACGCCGCCGTCAATAATCGGTTTCAAGTTTTCGAGACCCTTGGTGATCTTTCCGAATACCGAGTAACCACCCGCTGAATCGCTCGGGATAGTGGTGTCTTCGTAAACGATAAAGAATTGACTTCCGTTACTGTTGCCATCATTGCCAGCTCGTGCCATTGCGATAACGCCTTTCATATAAACGTTGTCAACTGGCGTGTTTTCGAGCGGGCCCCAAGAATAGCCAGGTCCACCGGTGCCATCTCCGTTTGGGTCACCGCACTGCAGAACATAGAAGCCGCCGTTTGTGAGCCTGTGGCAGCTTAGGTCCTTATAAAAACCCTTATTCGCAAGTGCAATAAAGTTGGCTGCCGCCTGCGGTGCTTTAGCACCATCGATGGTCACTTCGAGAGCTTTGCCGTTTACCTCGACTGTTCCAGTCCAGTCTCTGCCTTCGGCAAGCTCTGGTGAAGGAACTAGCGGAGAGTTGCTGACGGTAGCCGCAGGCTCAGATGCCGCCGGTGCAACATAACCTGGGCCGACAGAAAAATAGATGAATTGAGCCAGAATAGCCAACAGCACTGCGGCTGCCGAAACCACTATGGCGAGCTTGTTATCGCGTTTGCCACGCGCTGCCATTGCCGCCTGCTCGTTTTGCTTGGCTTCGAACCTAGCCAATGCCTCACTTGATGCTGCAGAGACATTGTTCTTCTTCTTTTTTGCTGGCACAACGAACCTTTCGACGGCGGTATTAGTCCGATTTTATGCGGTGATTCGGCACAGACGCGACATTGTCATCGGTTAGCCTAAAAGCATGTCTGATAATGCGAGCCTGATCGCCTCATCAACGCCGCTGGCTGCGCGCATGAGGCCGACAAACCTCGACGAGGTCGTTGGTCAGGCCCATTTACTTAAAGAGGGTTCGCCACTTAGGTCACTTGCAGCAAAGGCCCAGCCCGGCGAAAACTCAACTACCGTATCGGTGATTTTGTATGGCCCACCAGGAACCGGCAAAACCACCCTCGCTCAGGCCGTTGCTCGAACATCTGGGCGCAAATTTGTTGAACTGAGTGCAATAACAGCTGGAGTAAAAGACGTTCGCGAAGTTATGGATAGGGCTCGCAACGACAAGGATGTTTTTGGCGTAAACACCATCCTGTTTCTCGACGAGATTCACCGATTCTCGAAAGCGCAGCAGGATGCGCTGCTGCCTGGAGTTGAGGGCGGATGGGTAGTGCTAATCGCAGCGACCACCGAGAACCCGTCATTTGCCGTCATCTCGCCCTTGCTTTCACGGTCGCTGATGCTAACTCTGAAACCACTTGACGAGTCAGATTTGTATGAAGTAACCCAGAGGGCGGTAAGCGACCCGCGCGGGCTCTCATCCAAATTTGAAATAAAAGACCCGGTCGTGACTTCAATTGTGCAACTGGCGGGCGGTGATGCCAGGCGGGCGCTCACCATTCTAGAGGCCTCGGCTAATAGCGCCGCAGAACGTTCCACCTCCTCAACGACCAGACCTGAGATCACAGCGGCCGATGTTGCTAACTCAATGGACAGAGCCTTGGTTCGCTATGACCGCGACGGCGACCAGCACTATGACGTGATCAGTGCGTTCATCAAATCGGTGCGGGGTTCAGATGCCGACGCGGCGATTCACTACCTGGCACGAATGATTGAAGCGGGGGAGGACCCCAGGTTCATTGCCCGTCGACTAATGATTTTGGCGGCCGAAGACATTGGCCTAGCCGACCCGACGGCGTTGTCTTTAGCGGTTGCCGCTGCAGAAACCGTGAGCCTTATCGGCATGCCCGAGGGGCGCATTCCCCTGGCTGAGGTCACCATCTATTTGGCTCTGGCTCCCAAATCGAATTCTGCCTATAACGCCATAAACGCTGCGCTAGAGGACATCAGAACCGGAAAATTTGGTTTGGTACCCGATGCGCTCAGAAGCTCCAATTACGCCGGCGCCAAGCGAACCTCCGCAGGTGATGGATACAAATACCCCCACGACGACCCGCGCTCGGTTCTCGAACAGCAATATCTCGATGCCAAACTTGAGGGAGCGCGCTATTACATTCCAAAAGACATTGGCAGCGAACACGAACTTGCCGAACGATGGCCAAAACTGCGTTCAATAATCAGGAGTTACAAAAAGGGCAAGTAGAACCTTGGTTTCGCGGGTGTCGACTGATAGACTGTTCAGGTTGCCGACTGGAGCACTCAAACGCGGCTGTGAGAGTGCTCAATCACGGTGCGACCTTCTAATAGCCAGAGGGTCCGTGGCAGAGGGGTCGAACCATAGCCCCGACTTGTGAACAATTACCGCTATAGCGATTTCGAAAGAGATCCATTTTGAAAGGAAAACGTGTCTAAAACCACACGTACCCGCAGCAAGACTCGTTTGTCTCGCGCACTGGGCATTGCCCTTACTCCAAAAGCCGCTAAATACCTTGAGAAGCGTCCATACGCTCCGGGTGAGCACGGCCGCACCAAACGCAAGGCCGACAGCGACTACGCCGTTCGCCTTCGCGAGAAGCAGCGTCTACGCGCCCAGTATGGCATTCGTGAAGCACAGCTTCGCAAAACCTTCCAAGAGGCAAAGCGCGCCGATGGCCTAACCGGTGAAAACCTGGTTGAGCTCCTAGAAATGCGTCTCGACGCAGTTGTTCTTCGCTCAGGTTTTGCACGCACAATTGCTCAGGCTCGTCAGATGGTTGTGCACCGTCACATCCTCGTAAATGGTGAGCGCGTTGACCGCCCATCATTCCGCGTAAAGCCTGGTCAGTTGGTTCACGTACACGAGAAGAGCGAAAAGACTGAGCCGTTCCAGGTTGCAGCAGCTGGCGCTCACGTTGACGTTCTTCCTCCAGTTCCTGGCTACCTAGAGGTGTCTCTAGACAAGCTTCACGCAACCCTAGTTCGCCGCCCAAAGCGTGCCGAAGTTCCAGTTACCTGTGAAGTTCAGCTCGTCGTTGAGTACTACGCTGCTCGATAAATAGCATCAAATCGGTTTAGGAGTTCAGATGAGTGGTGGAGACATCGCGGCAATCGTGGCGGCAGCAGGATTCGTTCTGCTCGTGCT
The DNA here is from genome assembly GCA_024641985.1 of Rhodoluna sp. Lineage (GTDB taxonomy): Bacteria > Actinomycetota > Actinomycetes > Actinomycetales > Microbacteriaceae > Rhodoluna. The sequence continues at coordinate 263,937 of JAHEBZ010000003.1, forward strand.
TTTTATTGCTGTTCCGCTGCTTAAGCTCGGACGCGTGCTCGACGAGGCTCGAAATTCAATTCGAGACCTGAACGAGAGTGTGTCTCCGCTACTCACTGAACTCACCGATACAGTCACTGCCACCAACAAGCAGTTGGCAAAGGTAGACGTGATCACTGAAAACGTTGCCGAAGTAACAACCAACGTAAGCGCGCTCGTCGCTGTTTTTTCATCGACGTTGGGATCGCCGTTGGTTAAACTGGCGGGCCTAGCCAAAGGCGTAAACGCCTTTTTGGGCAAGAAGAAGTAGGTAGCGAAATGAAAAAATTTTTCTGGCTAGTAGCAGGAATTGCTGCGGGTGCCGTTGTTGCAAAGCAAGTTCGTGAAAATCCAAAGGCTAAGGCGCTTCTGGATGACGCGATTTCGCTCGCAAAAGAATTCGGCAATGAGGCTAAGCAAGGCTTCGAAGAACGTGTAGCAGAACTTGCCGCCGAAGAGCAGGCAGCTAAGCCTGCATCAGACCCTGCATCAGACTCTGCATCAAAATAATGCAGACCGCAGAAATTCGTAACCGCTGGCTTTCTTTCTTCGAAAGCAAAGGGCACACCGTTGTTCCCTCTGCTTCGCTAATTAGCGAAGACCCATCGCTGCTTTTCACCGTTGCCGGAATGGTGCCTTTTATTCCATACATGTCGGGATTGGTGCCCGCACCTTATAGCCGCGCTACCAGCGTTCAAAAATGCGTTCGAACCCTCGATATCGAAGAAGTGGGCAAAACCACACGCCACGGCACTTTTTTTCAGATGAACGGAAACTTCTCGTTCGGAGATTATTTCAAGCCCGAAGCCATTGCATTCGCCTGGGAGTTTCTAACTGGCTCGGTGGAGTCTGGCTGTCTAGGCCTAGACCCGCAACTTTTATGGGTCACAGTCTTTCAAGACGACGATGAGTCAATCAAAATTTGGCGTGAAGTAGCCGACATCCCAATGGAGCGCATTCAGCGCCGAGGAATGAAGGATAACTATTGGTCGACTGGTCAACCGGGCCCAGCCGGACCATGCTCTGAAATCTATTATGACCGTGGGCCTGCATATGGTCGCGAAGGTGGGCCAGAAGCCGACGAAGACCGCTACATCGAAATTTGGAACCTTGTTTTCATGCAGTTCGAGCGGGGCCTTGGCACCGGCAAAGACAGCTTCGAAATTCTGGGTGAATTGCCCAAGAAAAACATTGACACCGGCATGGGTCTCGAGCGCGTGGCGTTTTTAATGCAGGGCGTTGAAAACCTTTACGAAATTGATCAGGTTCGACCTGTGCTTGATCTGGCAGCTTCACTTTCGGGCAAGGCATACGGCTCTAGTGTCGAAGATGATGTTCGCATGCGCGTTGTTGCTGACCACGTTCGATCAGCCTTAATGCTGATTGGCGATGGTGTGACACCGGCCAACGATGGTCGCGGCTATGTGCTTCGCCGATTACTGCGCCGCACGGTTCGTTCGATGCGCCTGCTTGGAGTGGAAGGCGAAACCTTCACAGCCTTGTTCACGGCATCGCGTGACGCAATGAAGGCGTCTTACCCAGAAGTCTCAGAAGATTTCGATCGAATTTTGAAGATCGCGATTGCCGAGGAACAAACCTTCTTGCGCACACTAGTTGCTGGCACCGTTTTTCTTGATGAAGCAATCACTGCTGCCAAAGTGGGCGGTGGCAAAACTCTTGCGGGTGACGCTGCATTCTTGTTGCACGACACCTATGGTTTTCCGATTGATTTGACTCTCGAAGTAGCCGAGGAAGCTGGCCTGAGCGTTGATCGCGATGGCTTTAAGGCCCTAATGGCAGAGCAGCGCGACCGGGCTAAGGCCGACGCACGCGAAAAGAAGCTCGGCGGCACCGACCTAACCGTATATTCGGCCTTCCGTGCTCTTGGCGCAACCAAATTCACTGGTTATTCGGCGCTTGAAACCGAAGCTCGGGTTCTGGGTATCATCGTCGACGGCAAAGATGCACGTGAGGCCGCGGCCGGCAACATAGCCGAAATTATTCTCGACGAGACATCGTTTTATGCAGAATCAGGCGGGCAAGATTCAGATGCCGGCCTAATTGTTGGGCAGGGTTTTTCGCTTGAAGTTCTTGACGTGCAAAAGCCTGTGAAGGGCCTGATTAGCCACAAGGTCTTGGTTCGCGAAGGTATTGTTTCGGTTGACGCGAAGGTTGAAACCAGAGTTGATGCCGATTGGCGCGTTGGCGCCAGACAAGCACACTCGGGCACTCACGTAGTGCACGCCGCTCTGCGCGAAGTGCTTGGCCCATCGGCCTTGCAAAGCGGTTCTTACAACAAGCCCGGCTACCTTCGCCTCGACTATGCCTGGAGTCAGGCGCTTTCAAACGAAACCAAGAGCGAAATTGAAGAGGTTTCAAACCTAGCAATTCGCCGCGACCTCTTAGTAAACGAGCACCACATGTCGGTTGCCGATGCGAAGGCATTCGGAGCCGTCGCACTTTTTGGTGAAACCTATGACGAGACTGTGCGCGTAATAGAAATTGGCGGCAAATGGTCGCGTGAACTGTGTGGCGGCACTCACGTTTCGCACAGCTCACAGATCGGATTGATCTCTCTTATTGGCGAATCTTCTGTCGGTTCGGGCTCGCGCCGAGTCGAAGCACTCGTGGGCATCGAAGCGTTTAGGGCCTTGGCCAACGAGCGCGCTTTGGTTTCACGTCTCTCTGAGGCCATGAAGGCCCCACGAGAGCAATTAGAAGACCGCATCGTGGCTACCGTTGAAGATTTGAAGGCTGCCCAACGCAAGCTCGCTGCCGCCCAGACTGCATCACTTGCAACCCGGATCCCTGAGCTGCTCGACGCGGCTGTTTCTATCGGCGCAACTAAGTTCGTTTCTTCAGACATCGGCCAGCTCGATTCTGCCGACGACCTGCGCAACCTGGTTATTGGGCTTCGCGATCGCGCCGGCTCACAAAATCTTGTGGTCGCCTTGTTTGCCAGCATTTCGGCAAAGCCTATGGTCATAGTTGCCACAACCGAAGCTGCACGCGCAGCAGGCCACAAGGCGGGCGCACTAGTTCGCATCGCAAGCGGTGTTCTTGGTGGTGGCGGCGGCGGCAAAGACGACATCGCTCAGGGTGGCGGAGTAGACCCATCGAAGGTGACTGAAGCTATTTCGGCAATAGCCGGAGCGCTGGGCGCCTAATGCGTCAGGGTCGTCGTTTGGCGGTCGACGTTGGCAAAGTGCGAGTTGGCCTCGCTGTCTCTGACTTTCACGGAATATTGGCATCCGGCTTGACCAACATTCAGCGTCAATCTAGTGACGATGACACATGCGCATTGATTAGGGTTGCAACAGACGACTTTGAAATCATTGAGGTATACGTTGGGCTTCCGCTAAGCATGTCGGGGGAGCACACTGCATCAACCCAAGATGCCATCGACTTGGCGGTTTGCCTTAGTAAGGCTTTCGAGGCACCAGTGCGCATGATTGATGAACGTCTCACCACTGTTTCGGCGGCTGCCGCGCTGAGAAGCTCAGGAAAAAACAGCAAGCAGGGTAGATCGGTGATCGACCAGGTTGCCGCAACGATCATCTTGGAACAGGCACTGAGCGAGGAACGTCAAACCGGCAAACTGGCTGGTCTGGAGGTAGCGGATGTTCTCTAGAAACAGAATTTTTATAAGGCGCCGGGCAATTGCCATTACCGTTATCGCAACTCTGTTAGTCGGGGGAGCCGCATACTCCCTTCGGTCGGAAATTAGAAATATTGCCGAGCAAATCATCGGAAACGATTACCAAGGTTCGGGCACCGGCGAAGTGCTAATTGAGATTGTGGCCGGCGACGATGGAGAATCGGTTTCGCAAAAATTGGTCGATGCAGGTGTGGTTAAAAGTTTTCGAACCACCTACCGCCTGATGCTCGAGCAAAATCCCGTGTTCTATCCGGGCACCTACAGACTTGCCCTAAAGATGAGTTCTGTAGCCGCACTTAAGGCTTTGTCGAGCGAGACAAATGCGGTCGTAAACCGAATCACAATTAAGGAAGGCCTTCGACTTTCTAGCATTTTCAAAGTGCTGTCTGACAAAACTGGAATACCTGCAGCTGAGTTTGTGACATCGGCAAGCAATCTAGCTGACTTCGACCTCCCAGCTGAGGCGCCTTCATTAGAAGGTTATCTATTTCCGGCTACTTACAGTTTTGGGCCAAATTCGACGGCAAAATCGATGCTCTTGGCAATGCGCCAGCGAATGACCGAAGAGCTCAATCGGCAGGGAGTCGCAAAGGCCAACTACCATCGAGTGCTGACCTTGGCTGCACTCATTCAAAAAGAAGCGCGCATCGCGACTGACTTTTATAAGGCTTCTCGTACCTTCTTGAATCGCATCGACATCGGAATGAAGTTGCAATCAGATGCGACGGTTAGTTATGGAGTGAATGGCAGCACGGTGAGCACATCGGCCGCCGATAGAGCAAACGACAACGGCTACAACACCTATCTCTACGAAGGTTTGCCGATCGGGCCAATTAGCTCACCCGGTTCAATAGCAATCGACGCCGCCCTGCACCCAGCCGCTGGCAAGTGGCTGTTCTTTTGCACAATTAACTTAGAGACCGGCGAAACCGTGTTTAGTGAAACCTATGCCCAACACGCTATAGCCGTGCGGCAATGGCAAGCCTGGATGAAGGACCACCCCGAGTATGAGTAAAAAATTTGCAGTCTTGGGCTCTCCAATCTCGCACTCTAAGTCTCCAGCAATTCACCTGGCTGCATACCGTGTATTGGGGCTTGATTGGGAGTATGGCCGGGCCGAGGTTTCGCTCGGTGGTCTGCGAAAGTTTATCGATGAACTAGAAACTCCTTGGGATGGTTTTAGCGTGACCATGCCGCTGAAAGAAGATGCAACTAGATTTGCTGAGATTCATGACGAGCCATCAACATTGACCAAAGCTACCAACACCTTGGTGCGGGATGAGTTTGGTAAATGGCATGGCTACAACACCGATATTTTTGGGCTAATCCAGGCCATTTCTAAGACCTTGCCCGAACTGCCAAAACGCGTGCTCGTGATCGGCTCGGGCTCGACAGCCATTTCGGCCATCACCGCCGTTAGCATGTTTGCGCCAAAGGCTCACATCGAGGTCTTTGCGCGCAATCAGAACGCAAGCGTGGGCACAGTCAAATATGCCAAAAGCCTCGGAATGCATGCAAAGCGTGCGACAAAACTCAAACGCGCAACCGCGAGAGCTCAACTAACCATCTCGAGTGTGCCAAGCGGTGCCATGGACGCGCAGGCCGCAGAACTAAATTCGCTGCGCTTCTGGAAACCGGGCGGTGCCCTAATGGATGTTGCCTATAACCCCTGGCCGAGCAAAATAGCCGAACTTTGGACGACACGAAACCAGCCGGTGATCAGCGGAATCGAGATGCTAATTTGGCAGGCGGTCGCGCAAATTCGTCTGTTCTATGCAGCCGATATGAATAAGGAACTACCGAACGAAATTGCTGTTGTTGAAGCAATGCGCGAGGCCGCGCAAAACTAGAGCATCGAGTTGGCAGTAGTTGGCACCTCGACACGCCCAGCTGTGGCACAATTAAGCCTATGTTGCGCTGGATTACCGCAGGAGAATCGCACGGGCCCGAGCTCGTTGCGGTTTTAGAAGGCCTGCCCGCTGGAATTGAAATTACTACGTCCGATGTGCAAGCCGCACTGGCTCGCCGTCGACTTGGCTATGGCCGAGGCGCCAGAATGAAATTCGAGCAGGATGAGGTTTCACTTAGCGGTGGTGTGCGCCACGGCCTAACCATGGGTGGCCCAGTTGCGATCACCGTAGCCAACACCGAATGGCCCAAGTGGCAAGATGTGATGTCGGCTGACCCGGTTGATGCGCAGCAGCTTAGTGGGGCCAGAGCAGAGCCATTAACTCGCCCACGCCCTGGCCACGCAGATTTCACCGGAATGCAAAAATACGGATTTTTGGATAGCCGCCCGGTTCTCGAGCGCGCCTCGGCTCGCGAGACGGCAGCTCGAGTAGCGCTGGGCGCGGTTGTATCGAGCTTCTTAAATCAACTGGGAATTCAACTCGTGACACACACGGTCGGAATTGGACAGGTTATGGCCTCAGCTGAACTCGCTGTTCCTGGCCCTGGCGATGTTGCGGCCCTCGACAAAGATCCGATGCGCTGCTTCAACCCAGAGGTATCGGCCGAGATGGTTGCCGAGGTAGATGAGTGCCACAAAGATGGCGACACACTTGGCGGAGTTGTAGAAACCCTGGTTTACGGGCTGCCGCCTGGTTTGGGCACCTTTGTGCATTGGGATCGCCGGTTAGATTCGCAGCTGGCAGCCGCGCTAATGGGCATACAGGCAATTAAGGGTGTAGAAATTGGCGATGGTTTTGAAACAGCCAGGCGCCGTGGCTCTGTTGCACACGACGAAATCGAACGTGATGCCGCCGGCATCGTGAGAAGGCTTTCACACCGCGCCGGCGGAGTAGAAGGTGGCATGTCGAATGGCGAAGTGCTTCGCGTTCGCGCCGCCATGAAACCAATTTCAACGATCCCAAAGGCATTGGCCACCATCGATGTGGCAACTGGCGAAGCCGCAAAGGCACACCACCAGCGCTCAGATGTTTGTGCAGTTCCGGCCGCTGGTGTGGTTGCCGAAGCGATGGTTGCACTTGTTTTGGCTAACTCGGTCTTAGAAAAGTTCGGTGGCGACTCGGTTGCAGAAACGAAACGAAACCTAGAGAGCTATCTGGCTAGCATTCCGACTGTTCTGACATCCTTCGATTCCAAATAAACAGTGCCTGACAAGAACGCGGTAATTGTCTTAGTTGGGCCCATGGGCGTCGGCAAGACTACCGTTGGCCGCAAACTTGCAAAAGCCCTGCAGCTAAGTTTTGTAGACACTGATGCGTCTTTTGTTTCAAAACATGGTTCTATTGCGGAGTTCTTCGAAGAGCATGGTGAGGCTGAGTTTCGCGCGAATGAAGAAATAGAAATTGATGAGGCAATCAGAACGCCCGGGGTTGTGGCAACGGGTGGAGGTGCCGTTTTGAGTGAGCTAACCCGAACTCGCCTGGCAGGGGTCACTGTGGTTTACCTCGCCACCGACGGCAAACACATCGCGTCTCGAATCAAAAACGGCAACCGACCTTTGCTCAAGAACGGCCTAGAAGACTGGCAACGAATTTATGATTCGCGACGCCCAATCTACGAGCAAGTCTGCGACTACGAAATCAATACTTCGGGGCAACCGTTAAACGCGACGGTAGCCGAGATCCGCGAGAAAGTGGGCATCTAATGGTGCAACCAACAACCATCACCGTGTCGGGAGATTCACCCTACGATGTTGTGATTGGCCGAGCCCTTTTGGGTGAAGTTCCCAAGTCTTTGGGTAATGCGGTTCAAAAAGTGCTGATCGTTCACCCGGTGGCACTGACCGCCAGCGCCGAAGTATTGCGCGAATCGCTGGTTGCTGCTGGCTTTGAAGCAATTGTGGCCGGTGTTCCAGATAGCGAAGATGCTAAGCGGGTCGAAGTCGCTGCGTTTCTATGGGGAATCCTTGGTCAGTCAGACTTCACCAGAAGTGATGCTGTGATTGGATTCGGTGGAGGTTCGACAACTGATCTAGCTGGATTTGTTGCAGCAACATGGTTGCGTGGAGTGAAATTAATTCAAATTCCCACCACGCTGCTCGGAATGGTGGATGCGGCAATCGGTGGCAAGACCGGAATTAACACAAGCGAAGGTAAGAATCTCGTCGGTAGTTTCTACGCGCCTTCGGCCGTAATCGTTGATTTAGATACGCTCCTGACGCTCGCGAAGAATGAAATCCTCGCCGGGTTCGGCGAGGTCGTTAAATATGGATTCATCGCAGATGAGCGAATCCTAGAAATCATAGAAGCCGACCCAAACGTGGCCACCGACCCTGCAAGCCCAGAATTTCAGGAAATAATCGAGCGCTCGGTGGCAATTAAGGCCAGAGTAGTTGGATCTGATTTTAAAGAGGCTGGTCTTAGAGAGATCTTGAACTACGGCCATACTCTCGGGCATGCAATCGAGCACGCCGAACGCTATAAATGGCGTCATGGAGCTGCGGTGGCAATCGGTATGGTATTTGTTGCCGAACTAGCAAGACTCGCCGGTCGCCTGAGCGACGAAGTTGTAGATCGCCACCGATCAGTCTTGAAGTTGCTGGGGTTGCCAACAACTTACAAGGCAGAAAAGTGGGCCCAGTTAACCGACACGATGCAGCGCGACAAAAAATCGCGAGCTGGAACACTGCGATTCGTTGTGCTGGATGCAATCGGTAAGCCGACCATCATGGCTGCCCCGACACCGGAGATGTTGCACGCCGCATATCAAGAGATTCTCGAAGACTAGGTAATCTGAATTCATGGCAACTGTATTGGTATTGAATGGCCCAAACCTCGGCCGTCTAGGCACTCGCGAACCCGACATCTATGGCTCAATCGACTACGCCGGGCTCGAGAAGTTGATTACAGACAAGGCTTCAAGCCTTGGGTTCGAGGTAGAAGTTCGCCAAACCGACAGCGAAAGCGAACTAATTGGGTGGCTTCACGAGGCCGTTGATCGCCGCTTGGATGTGATTCTGAATCCAGCTGCTTTCACACACTATTCGTATGCGGTTAGCGATGCCGCGGTACAAGTTACCAAGAGTGGTCGCAAATTAATCGAAGTACACCTGAGCAATCCGCACAGCCGCGAGGAATTCCGCCACAGGAGCGTTATCACGCCAGTTGCATCCGGCGTTATTGCTGGATTTGGCGCTGATTCCTATCTACTGGCTCTAACCCAATTAGCCGTCTAATCGGTTAGACTGGTTGAAACGCGGAATTTGCGTTTATTTTTTTGAACAATTTGAAACGAGTGATTCGTCATGGCAACCTCTAATGACCTAAAAAACGGCATGGTTCTTAACATCGATGGGCAGCTTTGGGCTGTAATCGAGTTTCAGCACGTAAAGCCAGGCAAAGGTGCCGCGTTCGTTCGCTCGAAGCTAAAGAATGTTCTTTCTGGCAAGGTAATCGACCGCACTTTCAACGCTGGTGTGAAGGTAGAAACCGCCAACGTTGACAAGCGCAACATGAACTACCTTTACAACGATGGTGAAGGCTACATCTTCATGGATAACGAGACCTACGACCAGGTAACCCTTGGCGAGGCAACCGTTGGCGATGCGGTCAACTACCTGCTTGAAAACCAAGAGGCCGTCGTTGCGATGCACGAAGGAAACCCAATTTACGTCGAGCTTCCAGCGAGCGTAGTTCTAGAGGTCACCTACACCGAGCCTGGTTTGCAGGGTGACCGCTCATCTGGTGGCACTAAGCCTGCCACCGTAGAAACCGGCCTTAACATTCAGGTGCCGCTATTTCTTGAAATCGGCACCAAGGTTCGTGTAGACACCCGCACCGGTGACTACCTCGGCCGCGTAACCGAATAAGTTGAGCGCTAGAACTAAGGCCCGCAAGCGCGCAGTTGATGCCGTCTTCGCAGCAGACCTTCGCAAAATTTCGCCGCTGCAGCTTCTAAACGAGGTTGCAGATTTGGCTGCCGATAGGCAAAACCAGGATGCGATTTTTGGCTACGCCCGGCAAATCGTTGAAGGCATAATCGAGCACCACGATGAGATAGACGACCTTCTAGAAACCTACTCGCAGGGTTGGGCGCTAGACCGCATGCCGAACCTCGATCGGGCGATTCTGCGTTGTGCGTTATGGGAGATTTTGCACAGCGACTCTGTTCCAGACGCCGTTGCCATAAACGAAGCCGTTGAATTAGCCAAAGAATTATCCACCGATGATTCGGGCTCGTTTGTGAACGGTTTGCTATCCAGAATTTCGGCAACCAAGACCGCGAAGTAGCCTAGTTCGACTGCTAGAATTAGACCAAACATCCTTTAAAGACCGTCCTGAGAGACGGAGAAGGAGGTGGGCGTGTCTTCACGCACCGTCTTGAGCAGCGACGACATAGATCGCGCGATAACGCGCATTGCTCACGAAATTCTCGAGGCCAACACTGCACTGCAGAAGAGTGGTACAAAGAACCTCGTTATTTTGGGCATTCCCACCCGCGGAGTATTGCTTGCCGAACGTATCGCAGCAGTAATCTCGAAGACTGAACCAAACACGAATATCGATGAACTTCTAGGTCGATTAGACATCACCATGTATCGCGACGACCTGGCTAAAAACCCAACTCGAAATGTGACCGAAACTCACATACCCTCTGGGGGAATCGACGACAAGGTGGTTGTCTTGGTTGACGACGTTTTGTTTAGCGGTCGCACCATTAGGGCAGCCCTGGATGCTCTAAACGACTTTGGCCGACCAAGGGCCGTTCGACTCGCGGTGCTGGTTGATCGAGGCCATCGAGAACTGCCAATTAGAGCCGATTTCGTCGGCAAGAATTTGCCTACTGCACGTGAAGAGCGAATTCGAGTTCAACTAGCTGAAACCGATCAAAAGAATGCGGTGGTGATTGAAGCATGATGATGAATCGAAACCTGTTGTCGGCAGCCGACCTATCGCGCGACCAGGCAGTTGAGATTTTAGACATTGCCGAAGGCATGGCCGATGTAAATGATCGCGAAATAAAAAAACTGCCAACTCTGCGTGGCAAAACCGTGGTCAATTTGTTCTTTGAGGATTCAACTAGAACTCGCATCTCATTCGAATTGGCAGCCAAGCGCCTTTCTGCCGATGTGATCAACTTTTCGGCTAAGGGATCTAGTGTTTCGAAGGGCGAGAGCCTAAAAGACACCGCTCAAACACTAGAGGCCATGGGGGCCGATGCCGTTGTAATTAGACACGGGGCATCTGGTGCAGCAAATGTTTTGGCACATAGCGGTTGGATTAATGGCGCAATCGTGAATGCCGGCGATGGCACGCACGAACACCCCACTCAAGCGCTTCTCGATGCCTTCACTATGCGCAAACGTCTGCACGGCAAAGCTTCTGCTGGAAGATCTCTAGACGGTGTCAAGGTTGCCATCGTAGGCGACATCTTGCACTCGCGCGTTGCTCGTTCGAATCTGCTGCTGCTAAACACCCTTGGAGCCGAGGTGCACTTTGTGGCCCCACCAACCCTGCTGCCTGCTAATGCATCGAACATGAAGGCGACTCTGCACTACAGCCTCGATGAAGTTCTCGAGAACGAAACCCCCGAGGTTGTAATGATGCTTCGCGTGCAGGCTGAGCGCATGAACGCCAGTTATTTCCCTTCGGAACGCGAATATGCGCGTATTTGGGGCTTCAACGCTGACCGTCTGGCCAAACTCAAACCAGGCGCCATGGTGATGCACCCAGGGCCTATGAACCGTGGGCTAGAAATCGATGCAATTTCAGCTGATTCACCGCAATCGACTGTGCTCGGGCAGGTAGCCAACGGCGTATCTGTGCGAATGGCTGTTCTGTTTTCTGTTCTGTCTGGCGAAAGGGCCAACCATGTCAACTAGTTTCGTTCTAAAGAACCTTTCAATTGGCGATGGGCCCGTTACCGACATCGAAGTAACTGGCGATTTGATTACTGCGATCGGCGAAAACCTTTCGGCAGCCGAGCAGATCGATTGCGCCGGCCTTGTGGCGTTGCCGGGGCTGGTTGATCTGCACACGCACCTACGTGAACCAGGTTTTGAACAGAGCGAAACCGTTCTCACCGGAACCCAGGCCGCTGCTTTAGGCGGGTTCACCGCTGTTCACGCGATGGCAAATACCAGCCCGGTTGCCGACACCGCGGGAGTGGTCGAGCAGGTTGCGGCTCTGGGGCGCGAAGCCGGATACGTAGATGTTTTTCCAATTGGCGCGGTAACCGTTGGCCTCGAAGGAAAGCAACTTGCGGAACTTGGCGCAATGGCTAACTCGAAGGCTAAAGTGCGTGTGTTTTCAGACGACGGAAAATGCGTTCACGACCCGGTTTTGATGCGCAGAGCACTCGAGTATGTGAAGGCTTTCGGGGGAGTCGTGGCTCAACATGCTCAAGAACCACGTCTTACAGAGGGCGCTCAGATGCACGAAGGCGCGGTGTCTGCCGAACTTGGATTGGCAGGCTGGCCGGCAGTAGCCGAGGAATCGATCATAGCCAGAGATGTTTTGTTGGCTGAACATGTTGGTTCAAGAGTGCACATTTGTCACCTTTCAACTGCAGGCTCCGTCGAAATCGTGCGCTGGGCAAAGGCGCGGGGCATACAAGTTACTGCAGAGGTCACGCCCCACCACCTTTTGCTTACCGATGAACTCGTGCGCTCTTACGATGCTGTTTACAAAGTTAACCCACCTCTGCGCACCGCAACAGATGTGCACGCCCTTCGCGCTGCACTCATCGATGGCACCATCGACATAATTGCAACCGACCATGCGCCGCACCCGATTGAAGCTAAAGACTGCGAATGGAACGCAGCCGCCTTTGGCATGCTCGGTCTAGAAACCGCCGCATCAATCGCACAGCTGGTTCTGGTTGACAGCGGACTCTCAAATTGGTCCCGCCTAGCTCAAGTTCTTTCTGAAAACCCTGCTCGCATCGGTCAAGACCCTAACCAAGGTGAAGCGATCGCGGTGGGTCAAGTAGCCAATCTGACGCTCATCGACCCAACAGCTAAACGCACAATCGTTGCCGAAAGCGCATCAAAGTCTATAAATTCACCGTATGTTGGCCTCGAACTGCCTGGTCGCGTGATGCACACAATTTATCGCGGCTATTTCACTGTTCGAGACGGAAACCTAGCCAAAGCAGGTCGCCCATGATGTCTAAAACCGAGATGGCTATTTACACGGTCATTCTGATTGTGTTAATTGCCGGGCTTGCCTTGGCAGCCTGGAAACGACGTCGGCGCATGCAGGAGGCAACCTTTTCGGCTCCGCTTGAGGCCCTCGAATTTTTTGGAGAATTGATTTGCCAGGCGCACGTGTTTTATGTTGCGACAACGTTTGCAAATAATTTTCTGGAGCGAATCAACGCTTATGGCTTGGGTTTGCGTGGCAAAGCTCAACTTATGGTTTTCTCGGAGGGCATTTTGATTGTTCGCAACGGCGAACGGCCGCTTGCCATCGATAAGGCTCAACTAATTTCTACCGCAAAATCGACCGTCGTTATTGATAAGGCCGTTGAAAAAGACGGATTGCTGACGGTTGAATGGGCGCAGAATTCCATTGTTTTGGCGACACATCTTCGAGTAATCGAGACAACTTCTCGCGATGCAATAATCGCGGGCATCGAAAGCATCACCAGCAGAGAGGTAGTTAAATGACTCAAGCAGTTCTAGTGCTCGAAGACGGACGCGTGTTTCGCGGACAACCGTTTGGAGCAATCGGAAAGAACGTCGGAGAAATTGTTTTTGCCACTGGCATGACCGGATACCAAGAGACACTTACCGACCCTTCTTATGCGGGCCAGATTGTCGTTCAAACCGCTCCTCACATTGGAAACACTGGCGTTAACGCACGCGACGAGGAATCCGACAAGATTTGGGTGTCTGGCTATGTCGTCCGCGACTCCTCACGCATCGTTTCGAACTTTCGAGCAGAGAACAGTTTGCCCGCGGAGTTAGAGAAATATTCCGTAGTAGGAATTGCCGGAATCGACACTCGCGCACTAACCAGGCATCTGCGATCTGCAGGAACCATGCGGGCGGGTATCTTCTCGGGTGCCGATGCCAACCTACCGATTGCCGATCTTTTGGCAGAAGTTAACGCGTCTGTAAAGATGAAGGGCTTGTCGCTAAGCGACACCGTCACAACGCCGACGCAATACACCAATGCGGCCGAAGGAAATTTTGTGGGCCGGGTTGCAATTCTTGACCTGGGAATTAAGCGCTCGACAATCGAGCACATGAACCAGCGTGGATTAGAGACCGTGGTTCTACCGGCAAAAAGTGATGCGGCAACTATTTTGGCAACCAATCCTGACGCAGTGTTTTATTCGAATGGCCCGGGTGACCCCGAGGCCGCTGGCGGGCAAATTGAGGTTTTGCGCGAAATTCTAAGCAAGCGAATCCCGTTCTTTGGCATCTGCTTCGGAAACCAACTCCTTGGTCGCGCGCTCGGCTTTGATACTTACAAATTGCCGTTTGGTCACCGTGGCATTAACCAGCCAGTGCTTGATCGCAAGACCGGCCGAGTCGAAGTTACTGCACACAACCACGGTTTCGCCGTAAAGGTAGATGGCGGGCCAGAGGTAGATAGCCCAGCTGGTTTTGGCCGCGTGACAGTAAGCCATATTTCGTTGAATGACGATTGCGTTGAAGGCCTCGAATGTCTCGACATTCCGGCTTTTTCGGTTCAATATCACCCAGAGGCCGCTGCCGGCCCACACGATTCAAGTTATCTGTTCGACCGGTTGGTTGACCTAATTAAGAACAACAAGGTGGCCCACTAATGCCAAAACGCTCAGACATCAAATCAGTTCTCGTAATCGGCTCAGGGCCAATCGTTATTGGCCAAGCCTGTGAGTTTGACTATTCAGGAACACAAGCCTGTCGCGTATTGCGAGACGAAGGCATTCGTGTAATTTTGGTCAATTCAAACCCGGCCACCATTATGACCGACCCTGATTTTGCTGATGCAACCTACATTGAACCGATCACACCGCAGGTAATCGAGTCGATCATCATCAAAGAAAAGCCAGACGCGATTCTGCCAACACTAGGCGGCCAAACCGCTCTTAACGCAGCCATGCAGTTGCACGAGCTTGGCATCTTAGAAAAGCACAACGTTGAGCTGATTGGAGCCAAGGTTGACGCCATTAAAAAAGGTGAAGACCGAGAGCTGTTTAAGCAGTTGGTTTTGGGTCTTGGCAACGGCGCAGATGTTGCAAAGTCAGTCATTTGTGGCACTCTCGATGAATGCCTTGAGGCCGTGAAAGAGCTTGGCTATCCACTAATGGTGCAACCGTCTTTCACTATGGGCGGTTTGGGCTCTGGTTTCGCTTACGACGAGGAAGAACTGCGCCGCATCTGCGATTCGGGCTTGCAGGCCAGCCCAGTTACACAGGTATTGCTTTCTGAATCAATTCTTGGTTGGAAAGAATATGAACTCGAACTGATGCGCGACACAAGCGATAACTGTGTGGTGGTTTGTTCAATCGAGAACGTTGACCCCGTTGGTGTGCACACCGGTGACTCGATCACGGTTGCGCCGGCGCTGACGCTAACCGACCGTGAATACCAAAACCTTCGCGACATCTCAATAGATATCATTCGCGCTGTAGGTGTTGACACGGGTGGCTGCAACATCCAGTTCGCGGTAGACCCAAGCAACGGTCGCGTTGTGGTAATCGAGATGAATCCACGAGTTAGCCGTTCATCGGCGCTGGCATCTAAGGCAACCGGTTTCCCGATTGCAAAAATAGCCGCCAAGCTTGCTATTGGCTACACTCTCGACGAAATTCCTAATGACATCACTCGCGTTACTCCGGCCAGCTTCGAGCCAACTCTCGACTACATCGTCGTCAAGGTTCCACGCTTCGCCTTCGAGAAGTTTCCGGCCGCAAATGCAACGTTGACCACAACCATGAAATCTGTTGGCGAGGCAATGGCAATTGGCCGCAATTATTCTCAGGCACTTCAAAAGGCTCTTCGCAGCCTTGAGCGCAGGGGTTCTTCATTCCACTGGGATGGCCCGCTTGCAAATGCCGACGAATTGCTTGAAGCAATTAAGACTCCAACCGATGGTCGCATCGTTCTGCTTCAGCAGGCCCTTAGATCGGGTGCAACCCCCGCGCAAGTTTTCGAGTCTACAAAAATGGACCCTTGGTTCATCGATCAAATCGTGCTCATAAATGAAGTCGCAGCAGACATTGAAGCGGCTCCAAGTTTGGATGCCTCGGTTATTCGCCATGCCAAAGATCATGGCTTTAGCGATGCTCAAATTGCCGCGATTCGAGGGCTTGGCGAAAGCGAAGTTCGTGCAATGCGCCACGATCTTGGTTTACGCCCGGTCTTCAAGACCGTTGACACCTGCGCCGGGGAGTTCCCGGCTCTTACGCCTTATCACTACAGCACCTACGAAGAAGAAACCGAAGTGGTGCCATCTGACCGCAAAAAGGTGGTCATTCTGGGTTCCGGCCCAAACCGTATTGGTCAAGGTGTTGAGTTCGATTACAGCTGCGTGCACGCGTCTTTCGCCCTTTCAGATGCTGGCTACGAAACCATCATGATCAACTGCAACCCTGAGACGGTTTCGACCGACTATGACACTTCAGATCGGCTTTACTTTGAGCCTTTGACCTTAGAGGATGTGCTCGAGGTCATCTATGCAGAACAACAGAGCGGCGAACTGGTTGGCGTGGTTGTGCAGTTGGGTGGTCAAACCGCTCTTGGCTTAGCAAAGGGCCTCAAGGCTGCCGGAATTCCAATTCTCGGAACCTCACCGGAGGCCATTGACCTGGCCGAAGAGCGTGGATTGTTCTCGAAGATTCTTGACGACGGCGACCTGTTGGCGCCGCCGAATGGAACAGCTCTGAACCTTCAAGAGGCCGAGATTATCGCGAATAGAATTGGCTACCCGGTATTGGTTCGCCCTTCATTCGTTCTTGGTGGTCGCGGCATGGAAATCATTTATGACCAAAACGGAGTTCGCGATTATTTTGATCGCATCAAGGATCAGGCAATCGTTGGTCCGAACCATCCGTTGCTTGTTGACCGATTCCTTGACAACGCAATCGAGATCGACATCGATGCACTCTTTGATGGTGAAGATCTTTATGTTGGCGGCGTTATGGAGCACATCGAAGAAGCCGGTATTCACTCTGGCGACTCGAGCTGCACACTGCCGCCGGTGACCATGAGCGATTCTCAAATTGCACGGGTGCGCGAAGCCACGCTAAAGATTGCTCAGGGAGTTGGTGTTCGGGGGCTGCTGAACGTTCAGTTCGCATTGGCCGCCGACGTCTTGTATGTTCTTGAGGCTAACCCTCGCGCATCTCGAACCGTGCCCTTTGTTTCGAAGGCACTTGGCATTACTCTGGCCAAGGCTGCATCGCTGGTCATGGTTGGCAAAACCATCAAAGAACTAATCGAGCAGGGTCACCTGCCGGCTAACGATGGCACCTACATTCCTGCTGGTTCTCCGATTTCGGTCAAAGAGGCGGTTTTGCCGTTCAAGCGCTTTGCCACCAAGGATGGGCGCTTTGTCGACTCACTACTTGGCCCAGAGATGCGTTCAACCGGCGAAGTTATGGGCATCGACGTTGACTTCCCTCGAGCGTTTGCCAAGAGCCAATCTGCTGCTGGCAGCGCGTTGCCAACCTCAGGCAGCATCTTCATCTCGGTTGCCGATAGAGACAAGCCGCAGGTGGTTCTTCCGGTTCGTCGCTTAGAGCAACTTGGCTACAAAATTCTTGCGACTAGCGGAACTGCGGCAATTCTTGCTCGTCACGGAATCGCGGCTCAAGTGGTTAGAAAGCACACCGATGACACTTCGGTGAGCGAGGGGCCAACCATCGTAGATCTAATCACAGCTGGCAAGGTGGATGTTGTAGTCAACACCCCATCGGGATCAAGCGCCCGCAAAGACGGCTATGAGATTCGTGCAGCAACGACCGCAGCAGACAAGGCGATCTTCACCACAATCGCCCAGCTGAGTGCGGCCATTGGTTCGTTCGAGGCAGTTATCGCTGGCCCATTCGATGTGAAGTCGCTTCAGGAACACTCTAGAGACAGGACTGCAGCACTTGCCAATTAGTTTTGGAGCGAAGCTCGAGAAGGCATTTGCCAATTATGGGCAGCTTTGCGTTGGCATTGACCCACACGCATCATTGCTTGAGGATTGGGGTTTGGCAGATAACCCCGCCGGACTAAGCGAATTCTCTATGCGAGTGCTCGATGCCGCAGTCGGGCGGGTTGGCATCATCAAGCCCCAGGTTTCGTTTTTCGAACGCTTCGGATCTGCCGGTTTTGCGGTGCTCGAAGACCTAGCCAGACGAGCCGCCGACACCGACCTCGTTGTGATTATGGATGCTAAACGAGGCGACATCGGCACCACAATGGATGCGTATCACAAGGCATGGTTGGGCAAAAATGCACCCTTCGTTTGCGATGCGCTAACCGTGTCTCCATACCTTGGTTTTGATTCACTCAAGCCAATGATGAGCGAATGTCTAGAGGCTGGCAAGGGTGTGTTCGTGCTATCGGCAACTTCAAACCCCGAAGGAGCCGCATTGCAGAAGGCAACAATAAATTCTGAAACTATCGCCGCTTCAATCTGGCGTTCACTAGCCGAATTGAACGCAGTCACGGCCGGCCCGGGGGAGCACCTCGGCTCATTCGGAGCTGTTTTGGGCGCAACCCTCAATCTCAACAGTTTTGGCTTACATTCCGTGCTCGATGGGCAGCCGGCGGCGGCTACTCCAATTCTCGCTCCGGGTTTTGGCGCACAAGGAGCCGAGCTAGCTGACTCTTGTCGCCTGTTTGGTTTGGCTTCTTCGCAGGTAATTCATTCTGTGTCACGCAGTGTCTTGCAGGCTGGCCCCAACTCGTTGGCAAAGGCAATTGATGTGTCGAAGGCCGAACTCGTTGCCGGATTGTCAAACTAGGCTGAAGCCATGACCAATCAGCTGACTGTGATTGCGGGCCCTACAGCCGTTGGCAAGGGCACCGTCGTGCAACACATTTTGCAACACTACCCAGATGTGCACCTTTCTGTTTCGGCAACTACCCGAGCGCCCAGACCAGGTGAGGTCGACGGAGTCGATTACTATTTTTTGAAACCGGAACAATTCGACAAACTAATTGCTGACGGGCAAATGCTTGAATACGCGGTTGTGCACGGATCAAATAAATATGGAACTCCCAAGCAGCCGGTTGTGGACGCGCTTGATCGCGGATATTTGGTGTTGCTCGAGATCGACATCCAAGGCGCAAGGCAGGTTAAGGCCGCCATGCCCGAATCAAAACTCATATTTATTGCTCCGCCGAGTTGGGATGAATTAGTTCGAAGACTGCAAGGTCGAGCTACCGAAAACCCCTCAGAACAAGCTCGACGACTTGAAAGCGCTCGGGTCGAGCTTGATGCGCAGACCGAATTCGACCACATCGTAATCAACGACCAGGTGGCCAGATGCGCCCAGGAAGTCGTAGACTTGATGCAGGCCTAAATATTGCCGGCCGCTCTTTTCTCAAACCAATAGACAACAGAAAGTTGAATCATGTCTGAAAAATTAGAAGGTATCGTTTCACCAGCAATCGATAACCTCATGAAGACCGTTAACTCAAAGTACGAATTGGTTATCTTTGCGTCAAAGCGTGCTCGACAGATCAACGAATACTACTCGGCGCTTCACGAAGGCAGCCTGTTCAACAACGTGGGCCCACTGGTAGACGCAACTGTTGACGAGAAGCCACTAACCATCGCGATGCACGAAATCGACCAGCACAAGCTGGCCAAGCACGCCGCAGAGTAAATCCTCGCGCCTAAAATGCACGTAATCGTTGGAATCACCGGCGGTATAGCTGCATACAAGGCGACTGCAATTATTCGCTTGCTCACCGAGGCAGGCCATTCGGTCAAAGTTATTCCAACTCAGAACGCCTTGAGGTTTATTGGCGCTACAACCCTCGAGGCTTTGTCGCACAACACTGTTGACCCCGATCTTTACACCGATGTCGAATCGGTAAAACATGTTGAACTTGGCAAAGCAGCAGATCTCGTAATCGTGGCACCAGCTTCGGCGGCTTTCTTGGCAAGATTCGCGGGCGGCTTAGCCGATGATCTGCTTGGTAACACTCTTCTTGTAACCGGGGCACCCGTCTTGGTTGCGCCGGCAATGCACACCGAAATGTGGCAGAACCCAGCAACCGTGCACAATGTCGAGGTTCTACGCGAGCGCGGTATTAAAGTGCTCGAACCCTCAACTGGTCGTCTTACCGGTGAAGACACGGGCAAGGGTCGTTTGCCAGAACCGAACGAAATAGTGGAGGCCGCCCTTGGCCTGTTGAAACCCAAAGATCTTTTAGGCCAAAGGGTTTTGATTTCGGCTGGTGGAACCCAAGAGCCCATCGACCCGGTGCGCTTCATCGGAAATCGTTCTTCGGGCGCTCAGGGATTATCTTTGGCACGAGCCGCAAAAAATCGAGGCGCAATTGTCACCTTAATTGCGGCTAATTTAATCGATCTTCCAACTGATCTAGATTCTGTTATCCCGGTTCGTGACTCGAATGAACTCGCCGACTCTGTTCACGAGAATTTGGCCCAAAACGATGTGCTCATCATGGCGGCAGCGGTTGCCGATTATCGAGTAGAAACCGTATCGACTTCAAAGATTAAAAAAAGTGCATCAGGTGCCGGAATCGACCTGCACCTGATTCAGGTGCCTGACATTCTAAAATCGGCCTGCGCGCGAGTGAAATCAGAGCAATTAGAGACTTTGGTGGTTGGCTTTGCCGCCGAAACCGCGGGGTCAGTTCAAGCACTAGAAGAACTAGGCCTAATCAAACTGGCAAACAAAGGTTGCGACTTGCTAGTTGCCAACGATGTAACCGGGGGAGCCATATTCGGAGCGCCCAAAAACAATGTCCTAGTGCTTGGCAAAAACGGCCAAAAATCCAAATCAGAAGGCACTAAAGAGCTGGTTGCCGAGCACATTCTCGACCGAGTGGTTCAACTTCTGAAGTAACAAGAGTCGAATGTCGGCGCAAGCCGATATACTTGTGTGATTATGAGCAATCTGCGCCTTTTCACATCCGAATCCGTCACCGAGGGTCACCCAGATAAAATCTGCGACCAAATCTCCGACACAATTCTCGATGCCATGCTCGAACAAGATTCAAACTCGCGCGTCGCCGTAGAAACAATGGTCACTACGGGTCTTGTGCACGTTGCTGGTGAGGTAACTACCTCTGGTTATGTTGAGATTCCGCGTTTGGTTCGCGAGAAAATCCGTGAAATTGGTTACACCAGCTCAGACATCGGCTTCGATGGCGATAGCTGTGGAGTTTCTATCTCAATCGGCCAACAATCACCCGACATCGCCCAAGGCGTAGACACCGGTCACGAATCACGTGTTGGTGCTTCAGCCGACAGATTCGATTCACAAGGTGCCGGCGATCAGGGCATCATGTTTGGTTATGCAACCAACGAAACCCCAACCCTCATGCCAACCGCAATTAGTGTTGCTCACCGTTTGTCAGAGCGATTGGCTGCTGTTCGCAAAAATGGTCAGGTTTCTTTCTTGCGACCAGATGGCAAAACCCAGGTCACTGTTGGTTACGAAGGCACCGTGCCTAAAACCATCGAGGCTGTGGTGCTTTCAACCCAGCACAACCCGGGTGTTAGCCACGACCAAATAGTCGACGCAATGACATCAGAGGTTATTAACCCAATTCTTGAGGCAACCGGCCTCGATTTTTCAAACGTAAAGCTTTTTGTGAACCCAACCGGCAAGTTCGAAATTGGCGGGCCAATGGGCGATGCCGGCCTAACTGGTCGCAAAATAATTGTTGATACCTATGGTGGCGCAAGCCGTCACGGTGGTGGTGCTTTTTCGGGCAAAGACCCATCAAAGGTTGACCGTTCGGCCGCTTATGCACTGCGTTGGGTTGCAAAAAACGTTGTTGCGGCGGGCTTAGCAGACCACGCCGAGGTTCAGGTTGCCTATGCCATTGGTGTTGCTAGGCCAGTTGGTTTATATGTTGAAACCTTTGGCACCGGCAAAGTGTCTGACGATGCAATTGTGAAGGCAATCAATGCCGTTTTTGATCTTCGTCCTAAGGCAATCATCGAAGAACTAGATCTTCTGCGTCCTATTTATTCGAAGACCTCTAGCTATGGTCACTTTGGTCGCGAGCTACCCGAGTTCACCTGGGAGTCAACCAACCGAGCAGAGGCACTTCGTTCTGCCGCGCATGGCTAGCCTTTTTGCCAAGGTGGTCATCGACTCACCTCTGCCGCAACTCGATCGAGCCTTCGAATATTCGGTTCCCGAAGCCTTGCAAACCGCAATCTCGGTAGGTTCTCGAGTGCGTGTGCCCTTTGGCCGCGCCGCCGGGCTCGTAGACGGTTTTGTGACCGAACTTGGTGACCAAAAAGATTACGCGGGAACCCTGGCTGAACTCGGTTCAGTTACCTCATCGTTGCCAGCACTGGCCCCCAACATTCACCGCCTCGCGCGGGCTATAGCCGATCGACAAGCCGCCTCTCTTAACGACGTAATTAAATTAGCCGTGCCTGCTCGTTCTGTAGCTGTTGAAAAACGCTGGCTTGAGGCGAACTCGCTAGATTCAATCAATCAACCTGAACAATCAAATCAACTGCAAACTTTCAAAATTGCCCACTTGGCCGCCCCATTGGCCGAAAACAACATTCCAAGCTGGTGCAGCAATTTCATTCAACTCATCAGCGCACAGTTCGAAAATGGTTTTTCAACAATAGTGTCGGTGCCAGATTTCAGAGATCTTGCCGTGTTAGCCAAAGCGCTTTCAGAAACCGCGTTTTGCGGCAGCGTTGTCGACTATTCGGCCAGCAGAACTAACTCCAAACGCTATGCCTCGTTCTTGCAGTGTTTATCTCGCGGCCCAAAAATCGTCATCGGCAATCGCGCTGCTATTTACGCTCCGGTTCAAAATCTAGGTTTGATTTGCATCTGGGATGACGGCGACTCGAGTCATATAGAGCCCTCATCGCCCTATTCGCACACCCGAGAAGTTGCCCTGGTGCGCCAAAGTCTCGAAAACTGCTCAATTGTGTTTTCTTCACATTCAAGATCACTTGAAGTTCAAAGGCTCGTAGAAATCGGTTATCTCGAATCGCAAACCGATAATTTCAAGCCTCTAATTCGGGCAACAGAATCGGAAACCAGGGTCGATGGCAAAGCCTGGCAAGCAATTCGTGAGGCCTTAAAAACAGGTGCCGTGTTGGTTCAGGTGAGCTCTAAGGGTGTGTCAAAAAGCGCCTACTGCTCGAAATGCTCTGATCGAGCAAAGTGCTCTAGCTGCAACGGCCCTATCTGGATAGACAACAATCAACTTGCTAGATGCCGCTGGTGCTACAGCGCAAACATGAATTTCGCATGCGCCTCATGCGGCTCAAAAACCCTTCGAGCCGGACGCCCCGGAGCCACCCGCACCATAACCGAGTTCGGCAAAGCATTTCCCTCAATCCAAATCATCGAATCCACCGGCGACCAACCAATCGAGTGGCTCAAGGCCGGCCCAAAACTAGTCGTTTCTACGCCAGGAGCTGAACCCAGGGTCGATGGCGGCTATGTTTCCATAATCTTGCTTGACTGCAATGACTTAATTTCGCGCGATTCGCTCAGAGCAACCGAAGAAGCCATTCGGGTTTGGTCTAATGCAGTGGCGCTCATGGCGCCGCAGGCAGAGGCCATGGCGGTTGGGCTTGCGGGGCCACTGGCAAAGAGTTTTGTCAATTGGAGTCAGCAAGAAATCGCGTCTCGAGAATTGCAGCAGCGGCGCGAATTGCGCTTTCCGCCTGCGGTGCGCATGGCATCGCTATCTGGCGAACGCGATCTGCTGCAAAAAGTGCTCGACGAAATTTCGGGGCGTCCAGGCGTCGAGATTTTAGGACCGATGCCATTGAGCGCACCAAGTCCAAGTTCAGATTGGAGGGCAATTTTGCGCTTCGAATACAGTCAAGGAGCTGCGTTGGCAGCTCTGCTTAAGGCCCAAGTCTTGCAGGCCACCGCCGGTGCCAAACGAGTTAGCGCCAAGTCTGGCCGATCTATGCGCCCAATCAAAATAAACATGGATGACACCGAAGTAATCTAGTACTTCGAGAGGTTGAATTTGAGAATAGTTTTTGCTGGCACACCTGCCAACGCAGCCGCAACCCTTGAAGCCATGCACAAGGCCGGCCTCGAAGTTGTAGCCGTTCTCACTCGCCCAGATGCCCCAATTGGCCGAAAGCGAATCCTTACCCCTTCTGCGGTCGCAACCAAGGCGCAAGAGCTGTCCATCCCTGTTATTAAAGCTTCGAATCTAGACCGCACGGCCCTAAATGCCATCGCCGCGCACGAACCAGATCTCGGGGTCATCGTGGCCTATGGGGCTCTTCTAAAAGCCGAAGCATTGGCTTTGCCTACGTATGGCTGGATCAACGTTCACTACAGTCTTCTTCCAGAATGGCGCGGCGCATCACCGGTGCAATCAAGCATATGGTCGGGCGCTAAAGAAACTGGGATCACCATTTTTCAACTGGACGAAGGCATGGATACTGGCCCAATTCACCTACAAATTCCTACTCTCATCGAACCCGGCGAAAACTCGGGAACACTGCTTCGGCGATTGACAAGCCTGGGCATCAGTGGGTTGCTCGAGTTGGTGCCGCGCATCGCGGCTGGCCTAGCGCAACCTGCACCGCAGGACCCACACCTTTTGGCCACACTGGCTACAGCCAAAAAAATATCTAGAGATCTCGCAAAAATTGACTGGGCAAAAACCAGCAGTCAAATCGAGCACCAAATTTTGGCAATGAACCCCGAGCCGATGGCCTGGACAAGCATCGGGGGAGTTGCCATCAGAATTTGCAATGCCAGAGCATTAGGGCCGACGGCGTTTGAACAACTTGCCGAAACCGATTCGATGATTGGCTCTGTAACCCTAAGCGACAAACGAGTCTTGGTTCACTGTGGACACAATTCGCTTCTTCAACTGCTCGAACTACAACCAGCAGGCAAAAACCCCATGAATGCAACCGATTGGTCTCGTGGCCTTACTGAAAGTGTGATTTTTGATGGCAATTAATAACACCAACGCTCGCGCCGTCGCGCTCGAACTTTTAATGGCTGTTGAATTCGACGATGCATACGCGAACCTGCTACTACCTAAATTGTTGGCTAGCTCAACTCTCGATTCTCGAGACACCGGCTTTTGCCAAGAGTTAGCCTTCGGAACCCTGCGTTGGCAACTATTTTATGATCGCGTAATCGAGGAGTGTGCTGGCAGATACAGCGACGAAATTGATTTGGGAGCGCTAATAATTCTGCGCCTCGGTGCGCATCAGCTACTAGGCATGCGTGTGCCCGCGCACGCGGCACTTAGCGAAACCGTCGATTTAGCTAAGCGCAGGCTCAGCCGGGGTGCTATCGGTTTCATCAATGGGGTGCTTCGCCGCGTTTCAGAGCGAACTCGCGATGAATGGCTCAACATTGTTCTCGATGGCCTCGACAACCCGCATGAACGCCTCGCGGTTGAATTTTCACATCCAATTTGGGTGGTAAAGGCTCTAGAACAGGCGCTAACCATCGATGGACGTGCAGCAGAACTTAAGGATCTGCTCTGGGCCGACAACATTGCGCCTTTGGTTAATCTTGTGGCTCTGCCGGGCTTCGCCGACGAACGAGATTTCGAAGACCTCGAAGTTGGCCCCGCTAGCCCAATCGGAACCCAATTAGACGGGGGAGACCCCAACCAACTTCGTGCTGTGCGCGAAGGGCGCGTGCGTGTTCAAGACCAGGGCTCACAGCTTGCAGCCTTGGCGCTGGTAGTGGCCAGCGACATAAAACCTGGCGAGCAATGGCTCGACATGTGTGCCGGGCCCGGCGGAAAAGCAGCCCTACTGGCCGCAGAGGCTCGGCTTGCCAAGGCAACTCTCACTTGCAACGAACTAGCACCGCATCGCGCCAAATTGGTTGAACAGGCGCTCACGCCAATCGACCCATCAGTCAAGATTTCCGTCGAGGACGGCAGAACTTTGGGTGCTAGTTTGCCCGAAAAGTTTGATCGCATTCTGCTTGACGCCCCCTGCACCGGGCTCGGAGCACTTCGCCGACGACCCGAAGCGCGCTGGCGCAAAAAACAAAGCGATGTTGCCGAGTTGAGTAAGTTGCAAGAAGAACTGTTAGCGAGTGCCTGGCTAGCTTTGAAACCGGGAGGCACCCTGGCCTATGTGACCTGTTCGCCCCACCAGGCCGAAACAAACACGATAGTAGCCTGGGCAGAGAAAAAACTGGGAAACCAACTAGAGATTCTTGACTCGAACGAAGTTTTGCATCGAGTTAACCCAAACCTGCAATTAAATTCCGGTCGCAAAACAACTCAGCTCTGGCCACATATTCACCACACCGACGCAATGTTTATTGCGCTGTTGCGCAAGCAAATAGGCTAAAGCAATGCCAGCCAGAATCAACCCAAGCATTTTGTCAGCCGACTTCGTTAATTTCGAACGCGATTTCGGCTCAATTGCTAACGCCGACTTGATTCACGTCGACGTTATGGACAACAATTTCGTTCCCAATCTGACTTTCGGCTTGCCGATGGTTTCGCGCATGCAAGAAATCACACCAAGACCCCTCGATGTTCATCTGATGATTTCTGGCGTTGACAAATGGGCAAGGGGCTACGCCGAAGCTGGCGTGTTTTCAGTAACCTTTCACGCCGAAGCAGCCGAAAACCCGGTTGGCATTGCCAGAGAACTTAGGTCTATCGGAGCACGCGCCGGCCTTGCACTTAAGCCCGGCACAGACCTTGAGCAATACCTCGACATTTTGCACGAGTTCGATCAACTTCTAATCATGACGGTCGAACCAGGTTTCGGTGGTCAAGCGTTGATCGAACATACCCTTGGCAAAGTTAGTCAAGCCAAACGCAAAATCGATCAAGAAAAACTCGACATCTGGTTGCAGGTTGATGGCGGCATTGATGAAACAAACATCGAGCGAGTAGCCAAACTGGGTGCCGACACATTCGTAGCCGGAAGCGCGGTGTTCAAGGCCATCGACCGAGCCGCACAGATCGAACACCTACGCAACTTGGCCAACGCGGCAATTTCGCATCGGCATTAGTCGACAAACCGACCCTCGCTGCCAATTCAAACGGTAATCTTGAGGTTATGAAGTCGTTTGAACAACTTTTCGCCGAGATTAGCGAAAAGGCTGCCGCCCGTCCTGCCGGTTCCGAAACCGTCAAGTGGCTCGACGCTGGCGTGCATACGATCGGAAAAAAGGTTGTTGAAGAGGCCGCCGAAGTTTGGATGGCTGCCGAGCACGAAACCAATGAGCGCACAGCCGAGGAAATCTCGCAGCTCATCTACCACCTTCAGGTTTTGATGACCGCAAAGGGCATCACGCTAGAAGACCTAAACCGTTACTTCTAATTTTTACGAAACGAAAGAGACGACCTTGCTAAGAGTTGCCGTCCCAAACAAGGGCATTTTGTCTGAGTCAGCCATCTTGATGTTGAAAGAGGCTGGCTATACCGTTCGCCGCGACCCAAAAGATCTGCACGTAGTCGACCAGGCTCACGGCATCGAATTTTTCTATCTGCGGCCGCGCGACATCGCCACGTATGTTGGCTCTGGCTCACTCGATGTTGGTTTTACCGGTCTTGATTTGCTGCTCGATAGCCGTTCAAAGGCCGAGAGCGTAGCCGACCTGGGCTTTGGAGTCTCAACATTTAGATTCGCTGGGCCGGTTGGGGTGTTCAGCAAGTTATCAGACCTCGAGGGCAAGCGGGTTGCCACAGCCTACCCACACCTAGTAGAAGATTTTCTAAAGCGCGAAGGTGTAAGTGTCGAATTAGTGCAACTGGATGGAGCCGTGGAGGTTGCCGTGCGACTAGGTGTGGCCGATGCGGTTGCCGATGTGGTTTCAACCGGAAACACCTTGCGTCAGGCAGGCCTCGAGATCTTTGGTCCGGTAATTCTCGAGAGCTCGGCCCACTTGATTGTTGCCCCCGGTCGTGCAACCGAGCACGCGCAATTGCTTCGTCGCATGCAAGGCGTATTGGTTGCCCGCGAATATGTAATCTTCGATTATGACTGCCCAGCCGAGCTGGTAGAGCAGGCCTCGGCCCTCACTCCAGGAATCGAATCACCAACCATCTCGCCACTTCGCGATACCGACTGGGTTGCAGTTCGAGCTTTGGTAAAAACCGGCGAAATCAACGCCAAAATGGACGAACTCTACGCATTGGGCGCAAGAGCTATCTTGGTAAGTGCAATCCACGCCGCGAGAATTTAATGTCACTTTCGATTCGGGTTATTCCCTGCCTAGATGTGGCCGATGGCCGTGTGGTTAAGGGCGTTAACTTTCTCAATTTAAGAGATGCGGGCGACCCGATCGAATTGGCGGCTCGATATTATGCTGATGGCGCCGATGAACTCACATTTCTTGATGTGCATGCAACCGTTGACAACCGTTCGACCATGTATGACTTGGTCACCGCTTGCGCCGAGCAGATTTTCATTCCGCTCACTGTCGGCGGTGGCATTCGCGAAGTTGATGACGTAGCCAAATTGCTGGCCGCTGGCGCAGACAAAGTTAGCGTGGGTTCTGCCGGAATTTCGAACCCCAACCTCTTGCAGCAGATTTCGCAACGATTCGGAAACCAAGTCTTAGTTATATCGCTCGACCTGAAGCGTTCACCAAACACCCCTTCGGGTTATGTTGTTACCACTCATGGTGGCCGCAACGAAACCGATTTAGATGCTCTGGCCTGGGTGTCTCGAACCATCGAACTTGGTGCCGGCGAGCTTTTGGTTAACAGCATCGACGCCGATGGCACGAGGGCTGGTTTTGACCAAGAAATGCTAAGAGAAGTGCGTGCTTTGGCTAAGGTTCCGGTAATCGCATCTGGCGGAGCTGGCAAGGCAGAAGATTTTCCGGTGGCTGCCGCTGCCGGTGCGGATGCGATTTTGGCAGCTTCAATATTTCACGAAGGTTCAGTCACAATTTCACAGGCCAAAGCGGCGCTCAAAGCTGCTGGATACGAAACGAGATAACCATGCCATTCGACAAAACCACGGTTGCCGGCCTTAAATACAACGAAGCGGGTTTGATCCCAGCAATAGTGCAGAGCTACTCAACGGGTCGAGTGCTAATGATGGCCTGGATGAACGCGGAATCTTTGGTGAAGACCATCGAGCTGGGCGAAACTGTGTTCTTCTCGCGTTCCAGGCAAG
Organism: Rhodoluna sp.; assembly: GCA_024641985.1. Lineage (GTDB taxonomy): Bacteria > Actinomycetota > Actinomycetes > Actinomycetales > Microbacteriaceae > Rhodoluna. The sequence continues at coordinate 292,791 of JAHEBZ010000003.1, forward strand.
AACTTTGGCACAAGGGTGCCACCTCGGGCAACACTCAAATTGTGCGAACCATAGAGGCCGACTGTGATTCAGACGCGCTTTTGATTCGCGTCGACGAGAATGGCCCGGCTTGTCACACTGATGCTGAATCTTGTTTCGATGTTGCAACGGTCTTCATTGCACAGGAGCCGACCGAAAATGCCTAAAGTTCAAATTTCGCTGCCTGAACTCGAGGCGCTAGCAAAAAATCATCGGGTCATACCGGTAATTGAAACGCTATTTTCGGGAAGCGAAACACCGCTTTCGATTTTCGAAAAGCTAGCGGCCGACAAGCAGGGTAGTTTTCTGCTTGAATCAGCCGAACAGGGTGTTTGGGCACGATATAGCTTTGTGGGCGTCAACAATCGCGGAACCCTGGTGCAAAACAACGATGGCCAGGTTTCCTGGATTTCATCGGTTGGCGCGGCGCCACTGCCTGAACCGAACGCACAATTGGATGATTCGGCACTCGGTGCCCTGCAGCAGCTGCAAAGCGCGTGGGCGTCGCAAGTACCGCAGGGCTTGCCACCACTTACTTCTGGGTTGGTTGGCGTCATGGGTTGGGATTTAATTCGAGAAATTGAGTCGCTGCCAACTGCTTTGCCAAAGGACTTCCCGGCGCCGGTAATGGCTTTTGCAATGTTCCAAGATCTCGTCATACTCGATCACCAAACCAGCAGCTTGATGCTCGTTTCGAATGTGTTTGTTTCAGATGGCGTATCGCTTCCGATTGCCTACCAAGAGGCACTCGACCGCATCGACGCAATGCGCGTTGGGCTCTTCACTAGCGCCAACGTCTTATTAGCCGACCTCGACCTAAACACACCGGCAAATCCAACTCACCGGGTTAGTCACGAGGCCTATCTAGAAGCCGTCGAAAAAGCCAAACATTTTGTGCGAATCGGCGATGTCTTTCAGGTGGTGATTTCTCAGAGATTCGATATCGAGTGCCAGGCCTCGCCGCTCGATGTGTATCGCGTGCTTCGAGCTTTGAACCCAAGCCCTTACATGTATCTGTTGAATTTTGCCGACGAAGACGGCCCTTATGCCGTAGTCGGATCCTCACCCGAAGCGCTTTTCAAGGTCAACAACAGGCATGTTGTTACGCACCCGATCGCGGGGTCTAGGCCTCGCGGTGAAAACACCGATGCCGATTTGGCTAACGCAGAGAGTTTGCTGGCCGATCACAAAGAAAAGGCCGAGCACCTGATGTTGGTTGATCTGGCCAGAAATGATCTACTCAAAGTGTGCCAGCCGGCCACCGTGGCGGTAACCGAATTTATGCAAGTGCACAGGTTTAGCCACATCATGCACTTGGTTTCTACGGTCGAGGGTCAAATGCGTGACGATGTGACCCCCATTGATGTCTTCAAGGCAACATTCCCTGCTGGCACACTATCTGGGGCGCCAAAACCGCGCGCCCTCGAAATTATCGACGAACTTGAACAGGCAAATCGTGGTCTTTTTGGCGGCTTGGTTGGCTATTTCGACTTTGCCGGAAACGCCGATCTTGCTATTGCTATTCGTACCGCATTCATACGAGACAATGTTGCCCACCTGCAGGCCGGTGCCGGCATAGTTCTTGATTCAGTTCCCGAAAGTGAATACCAAGAAACCCTCACCAAGGCGAGTGCGCCGCTTAGAGCAGTGGTTGCCGCTAACGCCATGGTTAGACGCTTAAATTGACAACAAGAATATCTTCTCTGAACCAAATAGTTTCGCGAAAGTTGGTTTTTGCCACTTGGGTCTTCTCGTTAGCGTTCGCAATTATCGCGAGTGGGCAAACTTGGTATACCGTCGAAATGTTTCCAGATGGCAAAACGGTAGAACTGCAACAATTTGATGGCCTGAGCGCATACTCGTATTTGAACGCTATTTTTCTGGTTAGCGGCGCAAGTTTGCTTGCGGCCGCATTTGTTCAATCACTTGGCCGAAAAATAGCATCCGGCACAACGTTGGCTATAACCGCCGGTGTGATTTGGTTCACATCCAGCAAAATTCTCGCTCAAGATTTGAGTGCCCTAGGCAAGCACCTCGAAACGCTCACGGGCATTGCGGCCAATCACGGCTCGGGTGATTACACGGTCACTGCCAGCATATGGCCATGGTTAACAATTATTGCTCTCGCCCTTCAGGCCTTTGCGTTGATTCTTTTTCTGGGTGTCGAATCAAGTTGGCCAAAGCGATTACAAAAAACAGAGCGCCAGCACTCATCGGCAACTCCGATTGACGAGCAAGACTCAATTGGCATCTGGGATTCGCAGCGCAAGTAGTGGCTACTCAATTGCTAAGATTTATCTAGATTTCAAGAAAGGCAATCATGTCCAAGAACGAAACCCTTCCAGTTGGCGACCCAGGTCACGGCGATTCTGTTGCCTCATGGGCTGCTGTTGTTACCATCATGCTTGCTTTCGTGATTGGAACATTCGCCTTTTGGTTTGAGCAGCCGGCAATCGTTTGGGCTTCAGGCGTATTGGCTTTGGCCGGTCTTGGTCTTGGATTCGCCCTTAAGCGAGCCGGTTACGGCGTGGGCGGCTCAAAGTCCAAGAGCTCTCACTAGTGCTCGAAGAGCTCTTCGCGGGTTCAATCGCCGACGCAGAACGACGACGTGAGAGCCGATCTCTTCAAACTGTCGAACAGGTTGCTCTAAATAACATCGCTGCACTAAACGCACTCGAATTTCTCGCTCCCGGCGATCAAATCAAGGTCTTGGCCGAAGTCAAGCGAGCCAGTCCATCTCGTGGCCAGATGGCCGACATCCCTGACCCGGCGGGGCTGGCCGAAATCTATGCCGCCAATGGTGCCAGCGCAATCAGCGTGCTCACCGAAGAACGCAAATTTAAGGGCTCACTCGAAGACCTTATTGCTGTGCGAGCGAGGGTGCAGGTGCCACTGCTGCGCAAAGATTTCATCGCTAACGAATATCAGATCCTCGAGGCTCGTGCTGCCGGCGCCGACATAATCTTGCTGATTGTGGCTGGTCTGGTGCAAAAAGATATCGAGCGCCTAAAGCACTTCACCGAAGAGTTGGGCATGACTGCATTTATCGAGACTCACAGCGAGGACGAACTCAAACGTGCGCTTGATGTTGACACCAAGCTAGTTGGAATCAACGCCCGAGACCTGTCTACCTTCGAAACCGACCGCGATTTGTTTGCCAAGTTGGCCCATCTGATTCCACCAGAGGTCATCAAGGTGGCTGAATCGGCAGTTCGAAATGCAGGCGATGTCGCTCACTACAGGGCTGCCGGCGCTGATGTTGTGTTGATTGGCGAGGCTTTGGTAACCAACGACCCGGCCGCCATGCTCAAGGCTTTTCTGCAAGTTGCCGAGTCTTAGAATTTAACCCATGACAAACCTTAGAGATCAAGTTGGGCCTTACTTCGGCGAGTTTGGCGGCCGGTTCGTGCCAGAATCGCTAATTGCGGCGCTAGACCAACTCGAAACTACCTATCAGGCAGCTAAGGCCGACCCTTCATTTCAGGCAGAACTAAACGAACTACACCGCACCTACACGGGGCGCCCATCGATTATCACCGAGGCCAAGCGCTTTGCCGCTCATGCCGGCGATGTGCGCATCTTTCTGAAACGCGAAGATCTAAACCACACCGGTTCGCACAAAATCAACAACGTACTAGGTCAAGCATTACTAACCAAGCGCATGGGCAAAACGCGCATCATCGCCGAAACCGGTGCGGGTCAGCACGGTGTCGCCAGCGCAACCGCGGCTGCATTATTCGGCTTAGAGTGCGTGGTTTACATGGGCGAGGTCGACACAGAGCGACAGGCACTCAATGTTGCTCGCATGCGCCTACTCGGAGCGCAAGTTATCCCAGTAAAAACAGGCAGTCGCACCCTAAAAGACGCCATCAACGAGGCTCTTCGAGATTGGGTAGCCAACGTAGACAACACGCACTATCTTCTAGGCACGGTTGCTGGGCCACACCCGTTCCCCACAATGGTTCGCGATTTTCACTCGGTTATCGGCACCGAAGCTCGGGCACAAATGTTGCAAGAATATGGTTTTTTGCCAGATGCTCTTGCGGCCTGCGTGGGTGGCGGCTCAAACGCCATCGGTCTTTTTCACGCCTTCCTCGACGATGAGCAGGTGCAAATGTATGGCTTCGAGGCGGCCGGTGATGGCATGGATACGCCACGCCACGCGGCAACTCTTAACTATGGCCGCCCAGGGGTTCTTCACGGTGCTCGCAGCTACATGCTTCAAGACGAAGATGGGCAAACTCTAGAAAGCCACTCTATTTCTGCAGGCCTCGACTATCCAGGTGTTGGCCCAGAGCATTCTTGGTTAAAAGATTTGGGTCGCGCACAGTATCGAGGCATTTCAGACGCAGAGGCCATGAATGCACTGAGGCTCTTGAGCCGCACCGAGGGAATCATTCCGGCAATCGAAACCGCTCACGCACTTGCCGGTGCATTGAAGTTGGGCAAAGAACTCGAACCGGGGTCATCGATTCTGGTTAACCTCAGCGGTCGAGGCGACAAAGACATGGAAACCGCGGCAAAGTATTTTGGAATTTTGGATGGTGCTTCGGATGGCAAGTAAGACTTCGGCCGCACTGTCGAGCCGCAAGCAATCTGGCAACGGTTCACTAATCGGTTACTTTCCCGCCGGCTATCCAACCCTCGACGAGTCGATAGCTGCTGCCATCGCCATGTGCAAGAGTGGCATCGATGTTCTAGAGCTAGGCGTGCCCTACAGCGACCCAGTTATGGATGGGCTTGTGATTCAGGCGGCCACAATGCAAGCACTCGAGAACGGCTTCAAACTCAAGCAAACTTTTGAGGCTGTCAGTGCAATCACTGCTGCTGTAGACACTCCGGTTTTAGTAATGACCTATTGGAATCCGGTGCTCAGTTATGGCGTAGATAAGTTCGCCCGCGAACTAGCGCAGGCTGGGGGAGCAGGCCTGATCACTCCAGACCTAATTCCCGATGAGGCTCAATCCTGGCTAGAAGCTTCAGATAAATACGACCTAGATCGCGTGTTCCTGGCTGCACCCACATCTTCGCCCGAGCGAATTCAAAGGGCTTGCAATCTTTCGCGCGGCTTCGTTTATGCCGTCTCAACCATGGGCATCACCGGTGCCCGCAACGAAGTTGACCAATTAGCTAAAACGGTTGTCGCCAACATCCGTGAGGCTTCGACCGAGGCATTGGCGGCCGTTGGAATCGGCATTTCGACAGCGGAACAGGTTGCCGATGTAAACCGCTATGCCGACGGAGCGATCGTTGGTTCAGCCTTCGTTAGGGCATATCAAGATGGCGGCCTAGAGGCACTAATCGCCAAGGTTTCAGAACTAGCATCGAGTTTGAAGTAGCAACTAGGAGAAAACACCGTGAACACTTTAATTTCTAGCATCCCGAGCCCATCGATCAGTTACTTTGATCTAGGGCCTGTTCGCGTCCATTTTTACGCGCTATTCATTCTTACCGGCATCATTGTCGCAATTCTTATCGCCAATAGTCGCTTGGTAAAGCGCGGGGGGCCAAGTGGCGCAGCTCTCGATATTTCGCTTTGGGCTGTCCCATTCGGCATCGTCGGCGGGCGAATCTTCCACGTAATCACGCACCCAAATGACTACTTCTTTGAGGGCGCAGACCTAACTGCGGTATTCAGAATTTGGGAGGGTGGACTCGCTATTTATGGCGCGTTGGCTCTCGGTGCGGTTGGAGCGTGGCTAGGGGCTCGCAGCAGCGGCGTTCGATTCGCTTCATTTCTAGATGCGGTTGCTCCTGGAGTCTTGATCGCACAGGCCCTTGGTCGCTGGGGAAACTACTTCAACAACGAACTTTTTGGCACACCCACCGACCTGCCCTGGGGTCTTGAAATCGCTCAAGACAACGCCGCCTATCCGGCCGGTTTGCCTGCCGGAGTTTTGTTTCACCCGACCTTCATTTACGAATCGCTCTGGAGCCTAGCCGGTGCGGCGGCGTTGCTGCTGCTCGACCGCAAATTTGAATTACGTTGGGGCAAACTATTTGCTCTCTACCTAATCTTCTATTCAACCGGGCGGCTTTGGGTCGAATCGATTCGCATCGACCCGAGCGAATACATTCTGGGGCTTCGTCTTAACATCTGGTCTGCGCTTTTTGGCATCACAGTTGGCATTGTTATCTTCTGTGTGCAACGCAAAAATCACCCTGGGCTCGAGACCAGCGTGTTAGTTTCAAAATCGCAGAAATCGCTTGATGATAACGCCGATGAGGTAGAATCAAAACTCAGTTAAGGTCCTCTTTAACGAACCAGATTTCTCTTTATTTCGCATCCATCGATGCACCTTTCGGGCCAATGTTGTCCCTCTGATAACCCTGATTGGAGTGCGGCATGCCTGGTATGTCACCGTTCGAACGATTCAGCACTGCACCTGCAGCTACTGGCCTGTACGACCCAGCTAACGAAAAAGACGCCTGTGGCTTGGCCATGGTCGCCACACTTCGTGGCACACCAGGGCACGACATCGTACGCACGGCACTCGATGCACTGACTAACCTTGAGCACCGTGGCGCAGTCGGATCCGACGCCGGAACTGGTGACGGTGCAGGTATCCTGACCCAAATTCCAGATGCTTTTTTGCGAGCCGTAGCAGGTTTTGAACTTCCGGCAAAGGGCGCTTATGCGGCAGGTCTAGTTTTCTTGCCAGATTCTGTCGATGAGCAAAGCAAAGCCGAGGCTGGCTTTGCTGACCTTGCCGCTCTAGAAGACTTGCAAGTTCTAGGATGGCGCGAAGTGCCTACCGACCCATCAGTGCTCGGAGACCTAGCTCGTGAGGCTATGCCGGTTATCCGACAGGTTTTTGTCGAGGCTATCGACGGCGTCACGGGTATCGAGTTAGAACGCCGCGCGTTCCGCCTTCGCAAGCGTGCCGAGCGCCAACTGGGCATCTACTTTCCATCGCTTTCATCGCGCACAATCGTCTACAAGGGCATGGTTACCACCCTTCAGCTCGAGCCGTTTTACCCAGACCTAAGTGACGAGCGCTTCGATTCAACGCTTGCCCTGGTTCACTCACGTTTCTCTACCAACACATTCCCGTCTTGGCCATTGGCGCACCCTTTCCGCATGATCGCGCACAACGGCGAGATCAACACGGTTAAGGGCAACCGCAACTGGATGCGTGCCCGCGAAGCGCAACTATCTTCTGAACTTCTCGGCGACATTAAGCAAATTTCACCAATTCTTACCTCGGGCGCCAGCGATTCTGCCTCGTTCGACGAAGTAGTCGAATTGCTCTACATGGGCGGTCGCAGCCTGCCTCACGCGATGATGATGATGATTCCAGAGGCCTGGGAGAAACAAAGCGACATCGATCTATCACGTAAAAACTTTTACGAGTATCACTCGATGCTCATGGAACCATGGGATGGCCCCGCAGCGGTAGTGTTCACCGATGGTTCATTGGTTGGCGCAACGCTAGACCGAAACGGTCTGCGCCCTGGCCGATATGTGATCACCGAAGACGGCTTGGTTGTTCTTGCATCTGAGATCGGCGTGGCAAAAATTGACCCGAGCCGCATTGTGCGCAAGGGTCGCTTACAGCCGGGGCGCATGTTCTTAGCCGATACCGTAAATGGCCGTTTGATCGACGATGAAGAAATCAAGGCCGAAATTTCGGCGCTTGAACCTTGGGGCGACTGGCTCGACCAGAACCGCATTACGCTTGCAGACCTTCCTGAGCGCGAGCACATCGCGCACACCGCATCTTCGGTCAACCGCCGCCAGCGCACTTTCGGCTACACCGAAGAAGAGCTGCGCATTCTGCTGGCCCCGATGGCGCGTAACGGCATCGAACCGCTCGGAGCAATGGGCTCTGACACACCGATTGCGGCAATTTCAGACCGCCCGCGACTTCTTTTTGATTACTTCGTTCAACAGTTCGCCCAAGTTACTAACCCACCTCTCGACTCGATTCGTGAAGAAGTGGTTACCTCGCTTAGCACCGGCATCGGCCCAGAGCGCAACCTACTTTCGGCTACACCAGAGCACGCTCAGCAAGTCATTCTTGGGTTCCCGGTTCTCAACAACGACGAACTTGCAAAGATCAAGCACATCGATGAGCGACCTGGCCTAGGCATGGCCTACACGGTCAAGGGCACCTACCGCGTCGACAATGGCGCCGAAGGCCTTGCCGCTCGAATTCGCGAGGTTTTCGAAGAAGTCACCACTGCCATCGAATCAGGTGCAACCTACCTCATCATTTCAGACCGCGACAGCAGCTACGAATCGGCACCAATTCCTTCGCTATTGCTAACTTCGGCTGTTCACCACCACCTAATTCGCGAAGGCTTGCGCACTCGAGTTGGCTTGGTTGTTGAAGCCGGCGATGTTCGCGAGGTTCACCATGTTGCAGCACTAATCGGTTACGGCGCAGCCGCCGTAAACCCATACCTGGCAATGGAATCTGTAGAGCAGATGGTTAAATCTGGTCAAATTGCTGGCGTATCGGTCGAATATGCGCAAAAGAACCTAATCAAGGGCCTTGGCAAAGGCGTCTTAAAGATCATGTCTAAGATGGGCATCTCGACTGTCTCTTCTTATTCGGGCGCACAAACCTTTGAAGCCATTGGTCTAAGCCAAGAGTTCGTTGACACATATTTCACCGGCACCACTAGCCAGCTCGGTGGAATTGGCATCGACGTGATTCATGAGGAAATCAACGCTCGTCACACCCTGGCATACCCGGTTGAAGGCGCAACGAATGTGCACCAGCAACTAGAGACCGGTGGCGAATACCAGTGGCGCCGCGAAGGCCCACCTCACCTTTTCAACCCAGAAACCGTTTTCAAGCTTCAGCACTCAACTCGCACCAAGCGCTACGACATCTTCCGCGAATACACGAAGCTGGTTGATGACCAATCAGAGAACCTCATGACATTGCGTGGTCTATTTACGCTTCGAGAAGGTGTTCGCGCCGCGGTAGCAGTTGACGAAGTAGAACCAATTTCAGCAATCGTCAAGCGTTTTTCAACTGGCGCGATGTCGTATGGCTCAATTTCGCCCGAGGCACACGAAACTCTTGCTATCGCAATGAACTCGCTCGGAGCAAAATCAAACACGGGTGAAGGTGGCGAAGATGTAGAGCGTCTTCTCGACCCAACCAGGCGTTCGGCCATCAAGCAGGTTGCATCTGGTCGCTTCGGTGTCACCAGCATGTATCTAACTCACGCCGATGACATCCAAATCAAGATGGCTCAGGGCGCCAAGCCTGGCGAGGGTGGCCAGTTGCCGCCAAACAAGGTTTACCCTTGGATCGCAAAAACCCGACACTCCACTCCGGGTGTTGGCTTGATTTCGCCTCCACCTCACCACGATATTTACTCGATCGAAGACCTAAAGCAGTTGATCTTTGACGTGAAGCGCGCAAACCGCGAAGCTCGTGTGCACGTGAAGCTGGTTTCGCAAGTCGGAATCGGAACCGTTGCAGCTGGCGTTGCCAAAGCCAAGGCAGATGTAATTCTTGTTTCTGGCCACGACGGTGGCACTGGCGCTAGCCCCCTGAATTCACTTAAGCACGCGGGAACCCCCTGGGAACTTGGCCTTGCCGAGGCACAACAGACCCTAATGCTGAATGGGCTTCGCGACCGAGTTTCGGTTCAAGTTGACGGCCAGATGAAGACCGGTCGAGACGTAATTATTGCCGCACTTTTGGGCGCCGAAGAGTTTGGTTTCGCTACAGCTCCACTGGTTGTTGAAGGCTGCATTTTGATGCGCGTCTGCCACCTCGACACCTGCCCGGTTGGTGTTGCAACTCAGAACCCAACTTTGCGTGCACGTTTCAACGGCAAGCCAGAATTTGTGGTCAACTTCTTCGAGTTCTTGGCTCAAGAAGTGCGCGAATATTTGGCGGCACTCGGGTTCCGCAGCCTCGACGAGGCCATCGGTCACGCAGAACTTATCGATGTAAACCGAGCAATTCAGCACTGGAAGGCCGACGGCCTAGACCTAACCCCAATTTTGGCAAGCCCAGCTGTTTCGGCAAGCGAGTCACGTCGAAGAATTACCACTCAAGACCACGAACTCGAGAAGCACTTTGACCACCAACTAATTGCTCTGGCTGACGCGGCTCTTGAGAACGCCAAGCCAGTAACGATTGAGCTTGACATCACGAACGTTGATCAGGCTGTTGGCACCATGCTTGGCAACGAATTGACCAAGCGATACGCAGCCGACGGCCTACCTGAGGCCACAATTGATGTTCGCCTTCGCGGTTCGGCCGGTCAGTCATTTGGCGCATTCGTTCCAAAGGGAATCAAACTCACTCTGGAAGGCGATTCAAACGACTACGTTGGTAAGGGTCTTTCTGGTGGCATGATCGTGGTTCGCCCAGATCGTGGCAGCGTGTTCCCGGCTGAACAGAACATCATTGCTGGCAATGTGATCGGCTATGGCGCTACCAGCGGAACCATGTTGCTTCGAGGCATTGTTGGCGAACGATTCTTGGTTCGAAACTCTGGAGTCACTGCCGTAGCAGAAGGTTGTGGCGATCACGCGCTCGAATATATGACCGGGGGTGTTGCCGTAATTCTTGGACGCACCGGTCGAAACCTTGGTGCGGGAATGTCGGGCGGCGTTGCTTATATTTATAAGCTTCGTGCAGATCGAGTGAACCACGAGGCGCTGGCCGCAGGCGAGCTGCACATTGGCGATCTCGAGGCTGCTGACTCAGCGCGTCTCAAATCGATTCTCGAGTTGCACCTGGCCGAAACTGGCTCGACCCTGGCCGAATCAATTCTCAACAATTTTGAGACCGAATTGGCTAACTTCACTCGAGTTTTGCCTCGCGACTATGCAAGCGTGCTTGCCATTCGCGCCAAGGCCACCGAAAACGGCATAGACCCAGATAGCGATTCGATCTGGCAAGAGATTCTGGAGGTCACCAATGGCTGATCCACGTGGATTCCTAAAAACCACTCAGCGTGAAACCGCTGCCCGCAGGCCTGTTGCAGTGCGAATTATGGACTGGAAAGAGGTTTACGAGCGCCGCGAGCAGGGCATTGTGGTAAACCAGGCGAGTCGATGCATGGATTGTGGCGTGCCGTTTTGCCACCAGGGTTGCCCGCTTGGCAACCTGATTCCAGAATGGAACGACCTGGTTTGGCGCAACGATGGCAAAAACGCAATCGAACGCCTACACGCAACCAACAACTTTCCAGAGTTCACCGGGCGCCTATGCCCAGCTCCTTGCGAGAGCTCTTGTGTTCTCGGAATCAATCAACCCGCAGTAACCATTAAAGAAATCGAAGTTTCGATCATCGACAATGCTTTCGATAGCGATTGGGTCAAGCCGCACGCACCAGAGCGTTTAACTGGCAAGACAGTAGCGGTGGTTGGTTCGGGCCCAGCGGGCTTGGCCGCGGCGCAACAGTTAACCCGCGCTGGTCACACGGTTGCAGTTTTTGAACGCGACGACCGCATCGGTGGTTTGCTTCGCTACGGAATTCCAGATTTCAAAATGGAAAAGCAACACATCGACCGCCGAATTGAACAGATGGAAGCCGAAGGAACCAGGTTCCGCGCAGGCGTAAACATTGGCGTTGACATCACCTGGGATGACCTTCGTTCACGCTACGACGCAGTTCTAGTAGCGACCGGAGCCACCAAGCCACGCGATCTTGCCATAGCGGGTCGCGACCTTGCTGGAGTTCACTTTGCGATGGAATACCTAACCCAGGGAAACAGAGCAGTGGCGGGGGAGTCAATCGACTCTCAAATTGTGGCCGATGGGCTAAATGTAGTGATTCTCGGCGGCGGCGACACCGGAGCCGACTGTCTCGGAACTGCGACTCGCCAAGGGGCTATCTCGGTTACCACCCTTGCCATTGGCAAGCAGCCACCTTCAGAACGACCAGATCACCAGCCTTGGCCGAGCATGCCAACCTTGTTTGAGGTAGCCAGCGCCCACGAAGAATTTGGAGAGCGCAGTTACCTTGCCTCGACCATCGAATTTGTCGGCGAAAACGGCAAGGTGACCGGAGTTAAGGTTGCCGAAACCGAGTTTGTAGACGGCAAACGCTTGCCTAAACAGGGCACCGAACGCGTCATACCGGCTGACTTGGTGCTTTTGGCACTGGGTTTCACCGGCATCGAAGGCGAACTAATTAGCCAGCAGTCGGGCACCGAATTTGATTCGCGCGGCAACCTTTCGCGCGACAAGAACTGGGCCACTAACGCTGACGGCGTGTTTGTTGCCGGCGATGCAGGGCGCGGGCAGAGCCTTATTGTTTGGGCAATTGCCGAGGGTCGTGCGGCGGCGGCAGCAATCGACGAATACCTCGAGGGTTCAACGGTATTGCCAAGGCCCGTCAAGCCAACCGATCAACCGATTTCGATTTACAGCTAAACCAAAGAGTTAATAAACCTTCTCGCATGAATGTGCGGGAACCCAAAGAAAAAGGAACAGATGAGACGCGCAAAGATTGTTGCCACACTAGGTCCGGCAACTTCAAGCTATGAGCAAATCCGCGCCATTATTGACGCCGGCGTTGATGTTGCCCGCATGAACCTGAGTCACGGCAGCTATGACGTGCACGAAGAAATTTATCGCACCGTGCGCCAAGCGGCAGCCGATGCCGCAAAGCCGGTAGGCATCTTTGTCGACCTTCAGGGTCCGAAGATTCGCTTGGCCCGCTTCGCAAACGGCCCACACATGCTCGAAAAGGGCGACGTGTTCAAGATCACCATCAACGAGGTTGAGGGCACCAAAGACATCTGTGGCACAACCTTCAAAGGCATCTGCGGCGATGTAAAGCCCGGAGACCTGCTGCTTATCGATGATGGCAAAGTAACTCTGAAGGCAACCGAAGTTACCGAAGACACCGTTACGACCGTAGTAGAGGTGCCTGGCTTCGTTTCTAATAACAAGGGCATCAACTTGCCCGGTGTTGCCGTCAATGTGCCTGCCCTCTCTGAAAAAGACGAAGAAGACCTGCGCTGGGGCATTCGCCTCGGTGCCGACATGATTGCACTTTCATTCGTGCGCAATGCAAGCGACATCGTTCGCGTTCACGAAATCATGACCGAAGAAGGCAAGTTCCTTCCGGTTATTGCCAAGATCGAAAAGCCTCAGGCCGTTGCCGCTCTCGAAGAAATCATCGATGCATTTGATGGCATCATGGTTGCCCGCGGCGACTTGGGTGTCGAGCTGCCATTCGAAGATGTGCCACTCGTGCAAAAGCGCGCCGTTGAGTTGGCTCGCCGTTGGGCCAAGCCAGTAATCGTGGCTACCCAAATGCTCGAAACCATGATCGACAACCCGCGCCCAACTCGCGCAGAGGCATCCGATGTTGCCAACGCCATTCTTGATGGCGCCGACGCAGTGATGCTTTCAGGCGAGACTTCGGTTGGAAAATGGCCGGTAGAAACCGTTGCGGCTATGGCTCGCATCATCGAATCAACCGAGGAAAACGGGCTTGACCGCATTCCAGACCTCGGAACCCGCCCACACACCCACTCGGGTGCTGTTTCGCTGGCTGCCGTCGAGATTGCAGAACTTCTAGGCTCAAAGTATGTTTGCGTTTTCACCGAATCTGGTGACTCGTTCCGACGAGTTTCTCGCCTACGTTCATCGGTGCCAACAATCGCGTTCACACCAAGCGAGTCTGTTCGACGCCAGCTTTCATTAGTTTGGGGTGCGCACTCATACTTGGTGGCTTCGGTTAAGCACACCGACGAAATGATGCACCAGGTTGACGAGATCGTTATTGCCGAGGGCATTGCCAAGGTTGGCGAAGAAGTCGTCGTCGTAGCCGGCACGCCTCCTGGCATTCCAGGCTCTACCAACTCGTTGCGCGTGCACCGCGTTGGCGATGCCGTAAACGAAGCAGCACCGGGCTACGGCCGCTAGTAAATACTCAAAGCACTGAAAGCACTACCTAGACAGCGAACTTGTCTTACTAAAATGAAAAATTCCCCCTCAATAAATTGAGGGGGAATTTTTTTTGTGCCGAAGGCGGGACTTGAACCCGCACTCCTTTCGGAAAAGCATTTTGAGTGCTCCGCGTCTGCCATTTCGCCACTTCGGCAAGTGATAACTAGTAAATTCTAGTTGAAAGTTTTTGTTTAGATAAATCGAGGGTTAAACCAATAGGGTTATTGCCATGGCAGATGCATTAGCAAAGCGCAGAGTAATCGTTGCAGAGGATGAGTCGCTCATTCGCATGGACATCGTTGAGACCCTGCGCGAATACGGTTTTGACGTGGTGGCCGAAGCCGGCGACGGCGAGCAGGCCGTGGCTCTCTGCCAAGAACACAAGCCTGACCTTTTGGTTATGGACATCAAGATGCCCAACATGGATGGCATCACCGCTGCCGAGAAAATTGCCCCACTCAAAATTCCAGTCGTTCTGCTCACCGCCTTTAGCCAGAAAGAGCTCGTAGACAGAGCAGGCGAAGCCGGCGCGATGGCCTACGTTGTGAAGCCATTTACTCCCAACGATTTGCTGCCCGCAATCGAGATTGCGTTGAGCCGCCACGCGCAGTTCACTGCACTAGAACATGAGATTCAAGACCTAAACGAGCGATTCGAAACTCGAAAACTTGTTGATCGCGCTAAGGGTCTTTTGAACGAAAAAATGAACCTTAGCGAACCCGAGGCGTTTAGGTGGATCCAGAAAGCTTCGATGGATCGACGACTCACAATGCAAGAAGTTGCTACCACCGTGATCGAACAGTTGGGCACTCCAAAAGTTAGCTAAAAACTATTTTTTAGCCTTGATGAAGTTCGTGATGCGCACTGTAGACAGCCTGCGACCCTCTTCATCGGAAATTACTATCTCGTGTGTGGTCAATGAGCGCCCAAGCGATAGCGCGGTGCAAACCGCCGTTATTTTGCCTTGAGTCACAGACCGACTATGCGAGGCATTGATTTCGATTCCCACGGCCACCGAATCAGGGTGAGCCCAAACGTTGGCAGCAAAACTGCCTAGAGTTTCACCCAAAACCACGTGCGCACCACCGTGCAGCACACCTAGCGGTTGGGTGTTGCCCTCGACCGGCATAGTAGCCACCGCGCGTTCAGCGCTCAACTCTAGAAGTTCGATTCCCATGCGCTCGGCAAGCAGGCCAAGCCCGCGCATTTGGCTCAACTCGGCGGCCGCTGCACTCAACTTAGGTTCTGGCTTAGACAATTGATGCTCCTGAAAGGTTGGTCAGGCAAAGTAGGCTTGCCTCATGAACGCTAATCCAAAGCCTACTCTTCTGCTAATCGATGGGCATTCACTGGCCTTCAGAGCGTTCTATGCACTAAGCCCAGACAACTTTAAGACCCCCGACGGCCAGCACACCAACGCGGTGCACGGTTTCATTTCGATGATGCTAAACATTCTGCAGGCCGAAAAGCCAACCCACCTAGCCGTGGCCTTCGATCTATCGCGCAGCTCGTTTAGAACCGAAGAATATCCCGAATACAAGGGCACCCGAGGCGAAACGCCGCCCGAATTCAATGGTCAAACCGAATTGCTTACCGAGGCATTAAAGGCCATGAATATCGTCACGATAACGCGCGAGAACTACGAGGCCGATGACATCATCGCAAGCCTGGCCGACCAGAGCGCCGATAAAGGCTTCGACGTCTTCATTGTGTCTGGCGACCGCGATACCTTCCAACTAATCAGCGAACGCACCACAATTCTTTACCCGGTCAAGGGTGTTCTAAACCTTGCCCGCATGGATGACGCCGCCGTTGTGGCTAAATATGGCATCCACGCCAAGCAGTATCCAGATCTCGCAGCGCTGGTTGGCGAAACTTCCGATAACCTGCCCGGAATTCCCGGCGTTGGCCCAAAAACTGCCGCAAAATGGCTACAGCAGTATGAAAACCTTGACGGAGTTCTATCGGCAGCCGATTCGATTCCGGGCAAAGTGGGCGAGAGTCTGCGCGAGCATCGTGAACTTGCGGTTCGCAACCGTCGCCTAAACCACCTGGTTCGCGATCTTGTATTGCCGGTAGATCAAACTGAGCTCGAGCTTGGCCCGGTTAACGAAACCGCTGTGCGTGAGGTGTTTGGCAAATTGGCCTTCAGAACCCTAACCGAGCGCGTCCTGAAACTTCGAGGCAGTTCGGCCGGCTCTGCAGCCGCAGCCATCGACACCAAGGCATCGTTCGAGGCGGCCTTCGCTGAAGCAGCCCCGGCCACCGTTTTCGATGAAATTGAAGTTCCTGACAGCACCGAGTTGACTGCAAACGATGTTGTAGCTTGGCTTAAAGAGCAAAAAGGCACCATCGGGTTGGCCTTTGAATTTGTTGACACACAAATTGGTTCGATCGGATTTGCCACCGATTCGGTGCGTAAATTTTGGCAGCCATCCTCGGCAACTGAGGTTGGCGAAAAACTTTCGGGTTGGCTAACCGACGCAAGTTGCAAGAAGGCGCTGTTTAAAGCCAAAGATGTGACTCGCGCGCTGCTGCACCTTGGCATCGAGATAGCCGGCGTCGACTATGACCCACTTTTGATGGCTTATCTGCTCAACCCTGTTCGGCGCGGCTATGAGGTCGATGATCTTGCGCTCGAATATCTGGGCGTTTCGGTGCAACGAGGCGACCCAAACCAATTGGTAAGCGAAAACGTAACCGACATAAGCCTTGATTCGTGGTTGGCAATTATTCTTAGCGACAGGCTCTTCAGCCTTGTCGAGGGCGAAGAGCAATTGCGCGTCTACGGCGAGATCGAATTGCCAGCCGTTCAAACACTTGCGCGAATGGAAAACGCCGGTGTGGCGATTGATGTGAAGAAGCTCGAGGCTCTGTTTGAAAGACTCTCGACCGAAGTCAGCCAAATCGCTAAAACCGCCTACGAGATTATCGGTCACGAGATCAACCTTGCCTCGCCAAAGCAGTTGCAAACCGTTCTGTTCGATGAACTGGGAATGGTTGGAACCAAGGCCTTAAAAACTGGCTTCTCAACAAATGCGGCTGCACTCACCGAGCTTTTTGAACAAACCGCACACCCGTTCCTCGAGAAGCTTTTAGAGCATCGAGAAGTTACCAAAATTCGTCAAATCGTCGAAATCGTTCTCAAGGCCGTAGGCTCCGATGGCCGCATTCACACAAACTATGTACAAACTGGCACGTCGACGGGTCGGTTGTCTTCAGAGGCACCCAACCTGCAAAATATTCCAATCAAGAGTGAACGTGGCCGAGAAATTCGCGATGCATTTATTGTCGGCGAGGGCTACGAAACTCTTCTCACAGCCGACTACTCGCAAATCGAAATGCGCATCATGGCCCACCTCTCTGAAGATGAGGGCATCATCGAGGCATTCAAGACCGGCGAAGACCTGCACAAGTTTGTTGGAGCGCGCATCTATGGCGTTGAACCAGCAGAAGTAGATTCGGCCATGCGCTCGAAGGTAAAGGCGATGAGCTATGGACTTGTGTATGGGCTAAGTGAATACGGGTTGGCAAAACAATTACGAATACCGAACGGCGAAGCCAAGCAACTGATGGCCGACTACTTTTCACGATTCGGGGGAGTGAAACGCTATTTGGCAACGGTGGTTGATGAAGCCAAGACCGTTGGCTATACCGTAACCACGTTCGGTCGCCGAAGGCCATTCGATGACCTCAACAGCAAAATCTTTCAACTTCGCGAGAATGCGAGACGTGCTGCGCTAAACGCCCCAATCCAGGGCACAGCCGCCGACATCATGAAACTTGCGATGACCAAGATCGACGAAAGAATGATTGAAGCAAAGCTAAATAGCCGCATGTTGCTTCAAGTTCACGACGAATTGGTGTTTGAGGTCGCCCCGGGCGAACTCGATACCCTCAAAGCCCTCGTGATCGATCAAATGCAAAATGTGGTCGAGCTCTCTGTTCCCCTAGAGGTGCACATCGGGGTTGGCCGCAGCTGGGATGCCGCCGGTCACTGATGATTCGCGAAGTTTTCAAGGTAGAAATTACCGACGGTTTACACGCCAGGCCAGCGGCCGAATTTGTTCGGCTTGCCCAACTTGCCGATCACACCGTTTTAGTTTCAAAACCAGGAGGTAAATCCAGCCCTGGTGACAGCATCCTCGCCCTAATGTCTTTGGGTGTGCAATTCGGTCAACAAATCATGGTTGAGGTTTCAGGACCTAACGAAATATCGTTGCTGCAGAGCCTCAAATCGATTGTTCAAGGCAAATAAATCGGCTAGGCTGGAGGGGCGTGTTTTTTGCGCAAACCCAATCCATTGCTGCGATTAGGCCCAAAGAAAATCTTTGGCAGTTTGTCGCGGCCCGAGTAATGCCCGTTAAGAGTAAATAAACACATGACCTCAAAGACCACAAAGCAGATCGCCATCAACGATATTGGCTCTGCAGAAGACTTCCTTGCAGCAGTAGAAGCAACCCTGAAGTTCTTCAACGACGGCGACCTCATCGAAGGCACCGTAGTAAAAATTGACCGCGACGAAGTTCTTCTTGACGTCGGCTACAAGACCGAAGGTGTAATCCCTTCACGCGAGCTTTCAATTCGCCACGACGCAGATCCATCAGAGATCGTTGCAGTCGGCGACACCGTAGAGGCACTTGTTCTTCAGAAGGAAGACAAAGAAGGCCGCCTAATCCTTTCAAAGAAGCGCGCACAGTACGAGCGCGCATGGGGCGACGTCGAGAAGGTCAAAGAAGCAGATGGCACCGTTACCGGTGTTGTTATCGAGGTTGTTAAGGGTGGTCTGATCGTAGACATCGGCCTGCGCGGCTTCCTTCCTGCCTCACTTATCGAACTTCGCCGTGTTCGCGACCTTGGCCCATACCTTGGCCAGAAGGTTGAAGCCAAGATTCTAGAGCTCGACAAGAACCGCAACAACGTTGTTCTTTCACGTCGCGCACTTCTCGAAGAGTCACAGTCAGCATCACGCAGCACCTTCCTAGCAGATCTAGCCAAGGGCCAGATTCGCACCGGTGTTGTTTCATCTATCGTCAACTTCGGTGCATTCATCGACCTAGGTGGCGTAGACGGTCTAGTTCACGTTTCAGAGCTGTCATGGAAGCACATCGAGCACGCCTCTGAGGTTGTTGAAATCGGCCAGGAGGTTACCGTTGAGGTTCTCGAGGTTGACCAAGAGCGCGAGCGCGTGTCGCTATCGCTAAAGGCAACTCAAGAAGACCCATGGCAGGTATTCGCCCGCACCCACGCAATCGGTCAGTACGCCCCTGGAAAGGTAACCAAGTTGGTTCCTTTCGGTGCGTTCGTTCGCGTTGCAGACGGCATCGAGGGCCTAGTTCACATCTCAGAGCTATCATCACGTCACATCGAACTAGCCGAGCAGGTTGTTTCGGTTAACCAGGATGTATTCGTGAAGGTTATCGACATCGACCTAGAGCGTCGTCGCATCTCACTATCGCTAAAGCAAGCTACAGAAGAGGTTGACCCAGAGGGCACCGACTTCAACCCAGCTCTTTACGGTATGGCTGCAGACTACGACGAGACCGGTCAGTACAAGTACCCTGAAGGCTTCGACCCTAAGACCAACGAATGGAAGGCTGGCTTCGAAGAAGCACGCGCCAAGTGGGAGAAGGAATACGCCGAGGCTCACGCCCGTTGGGAAGAGCACAAGAAGCAGGTTGCAGCCGCCAACGAGGCAGCCGCAAAGCTTCCTGAGGCAAGCGAAGCTCCTGCAGCTGCGTCTTCTTCATCATCGGCTAGCTACTCAAGCGAGTCATCAGAGACCGGCACCTTGGCTTCTGACGAGTCACTAGCGGCTCTTCGCGACAAGCTAAAGAGCGCCGAGTAACACTCAAACATCGAAACGGGTCGGCCATTGGTCGGCCCGTTTCGCTTTAACTTGGTCGGCCAAGATTTAGGCTTAGAACATGTACATTGTTGGCCTAACCGGCGGGATAGCCTCTGGCAAATCAACCATTGCCGCGCACTGGCAAAAACTGGGTGGTTTCGAGATCGATGCGGATCAGCTGGCTAGACAAGTGGTTGAACCTGGCACGCCAGGAGCCGCCGAGATTCGAGCGGTTTTTGGAGATGTCGTCTTCAACCAAGATGGAACGCTAAAACGCGGAGCCTTGGCTTCGATAGTGTTTGGCGACCCGCAGAAACGTGAAACCCTCGAAGCAATCCTGCACCCGCTAATTAGGGAAGCCGCGAAAGTGGCAGTGGCTAGCCAACCCGAATCAGCAATTGTGATTTACAACGTTCCACTTCTAGTCGAAGCCTCGGTCGACCTAGATTTTGACAAGATAGTCACGGTTGAGGCGCCTATTGATAAGCAAATTGAACGTTTGATGCAGAGCCGCGGCTTAACTAAGCCTGAAGCCGAAGCGCGCATCGCTGCGCAGGCCACGCCAGCTCAGCGAGCCAATGCTGCCGACGCGATCTTAAGTTCGAATCAAAGCCTAGATCTGATGCTGACCGATTCCGAAATTATTTGGAATCAGATTAAACGGGAAGCATTGCTCAAGCAATCCGCTTGAAAATATCGATATGGAACCGACTAGATCATTTGCGCCTTTTGAGGTAATCAGCGAGTACACCCCCTCGGGTGACCAACCAACGGCCATTGCCGATTTGGCGGCAAGAATAAACGCCGGCGAAAAAGACGTGGTGCTGTTAGGTGCCACAGGAACAGGAAAATCGGCAACCACGGCCTGGCTGATTGAGGCAGTTCAAAAACCAACCTTGGTGCTGGCGCACAACAAGACTCTCGCCGCGCAGCTTGTGAATGAATTTCGCGAACTATTGCCGAATAACGCAGTCGAATATTTCGTCAGCTACTACGACTATTACCAACCCGAGGCATACGTGCCCCAGACCGACACCTTCATCGAGAAAGACTCTTCGATTAACGAAGAGGTTGAGAGACTTCGATATAAAGCAACCATGAGCCTGCTGAGCCGCAGAGATGTTGTGGTGGTTTCTACCGTTTCTTGCATTTACGGCCTTGGTGCACCAGCCGAATATCTAAACCAAAGCGTGGCACTTCAGGTGGGCGACAGAATCGACCGAGATGCCCTAATTCGCAAATTCGTCGACTTGCAATACAAGCGCAACGATTTCGATTTCTCGCGGGGCAACTTTCGAGTCAAGGGCGACACCATCGAAATCATCCCGGTCTATGACGAACTGGCCACTCGAATAGAGTTCTTTGGCGATGAAATTGAAGCAATCTATTCGCTTTCGCCACTCACCGGCGAGATTCAGCGCGAAGAGAAGGCAGTGGCCATTTTCCCGGCTTCCTACTATGTCGCTCCGGTTGAACGCATGGCAAAGGCCATGGAGGCCATCGAGGAGGAGTTGGTCTGGCGTTTGAAAGAGCTCGAGTCGCAAGGCAAACTTCTCGAAGCTCAAAGATTAAAGATGCGCACAACCTTTGACCTAGAGATGATCAAAGAGCTCGGTTTTTGCAGCGGAATCGAAAACTATTCACGGCACATCGATGGCCGTGGCCAAGGTGAGGCAGGCGCGTGCCTACTCGACTATTTCCCCGAAGATTTCTTGACGGTTATCGACGAATCGCACGCAACTGTTCCACAGATCGGTGCAATGTATGAAGGCGATTCGAGTCGCAAGCGCACCCTGGTAGAGCATGGTTTCAGGCTGCCTTCGGCGCTCGACAACCGGCCACTAAAATTCAGCGAATTCCTTGAACGAGTCGGCCAAACCGTCTACCTTTCGGCAACTCCGGGCAAATATGAAATGAATCTGGGCGCCGGTGTTGTTGAGCAGATCATTCGCCCGACGGGGCTGATCGACCCAGAAATCGTGATCAAACCGAGCAAGGGTCAAATCGATGATTTGCTCGAAGAGATAAGAGTTAGAGCAGCCAAAGATGAGCGAGTTTTGGTGACCACTCTGACTAAAAAGATGGCCGAAGAACTCACCGATTTCTTGACCGAAGCAGGGGTTCGGGTTCGCTACCTGCATTCAGATGTAGACACGCTTAGAAGAGTTGAGCTGCTGCGTGAATTGCGCAGCGGGCTTTTCGACGTGCTAATCGGAATCAACCTTCTGCGCGAAGGTCTCGATCTGCCCGAAGTTTCGCTGGTCAGCATTCTCGATGCCGATAAAGAGGGTTTCTTGCGCTCAACGACCTCACTAATTCAAACCATTGGTCGCGCAGCTCGAAACATCAACGGCCAGGTTCACATGTATGCCGACAATGTGACCGATTCGATGGCTAGGGCGATCGATGAGACCAACCGACGCAGAGCCAAGCAAGTCGCCTATAACCTCGAACGAGGAGTAGACCCCCAACCATTGCGCAAGAAGATTGCCGATATCACCGACCAAATCCTTCGCGAGGAGGCAGACACCGCTCAATTACTCGAAGCGGCTCAAAAGAATAAGCGCAATAAAGACGGCAAAACTGTTATTCCTTTGAAGGCTCGAAAGGGCATCGCAGGCATGGCCTATAACGAAATTCTTTCGGTGATCGTTGATTTGGATGAGCAGATGAAGGCGGCCGCAGTTGAGCTCAAATTCGAGTTGGCAGCACGGTTGCGAGACGAAATATCTGAAATGAAGCACGAGCTTCGTCAAATGGAAAAGGCAGGCCACGCTTAGGCGCGTTGGCGCTGATTGCGAGGTTAAACTTTCATGGTGTCTATAAGCCAGATCCATCACAACAACAAGCTCATCATCAAGGGCGCGCGCGTTCACAACTTGCAAAATGTGAATCTCGAAATTCCACGAGACTCGATGGTGGTGTTCACCGGCCTCAGTGGTTCGGGCAAGTCTTCGTTGGCGTTCGACACCATTTTTGCCGAAGGCCAGCGCCGCTATGTTGAATCTCTTTCGGCCTATGCGCGTCAATTTTTGGGCCAGGTTGATCGCCCAGATGTTGATTTTATTGAGGGTTTAAGCCCCGCCGTATCGATTGACCAGAAATCGACAAACCGAAACCCGCGTTCGACTGTCGGAACTATTACCGAGATTCACGACTACCTTCGCCTGCTTTGGGCTCGTGTTGGAGTGCCGTTCTGCGCCGAGTGTGGCGAAAAAATTGTCAAGCAAACCCCACAGCAAATAGTCGACCAAATCCTCGAAATGCCTGACGGCACTCGCTTTCAGATTCTGGCTCAAATTGTTGACCAAAAAAAGGGCGAGTTCGTAGACCTCTTTCGCGACCTAAACGCCCAAGGCTTCGCTCGTGCAGTCGTTGACGGCGAGGTTGTCTCTCTTGCCGAAGCTAAACCACTCAAAAAAACCTTTAAGCACGATATCTCGGTCGTTGTGGATCGATTGGTGAACAAGCCCGACATCATTGGCCGTCTCGCCGACTCTGTTGAAACCGCTCTAAAACTTGCTGGCGGACGAATTCTTATAGACCTTGTTGACGAGGCTGCTGGGCCAACCAAGACCAGAGTTTTTAGCGAAAAAATGTCTTGCCCCAACGAGCATGCGCTTAGCCTCACCGAGATCGAGCCTCGCACATTTTCATTCAACGCACCCTTTGGTGCTTGCCCTACCTGTTCTGGGCTAGGCACCAAGCAAGCCGTAGATGGAGACCTTGTTATCGGCGACCACGAGGCAAGCATCAATGGGGGAGTTATTTTGCCTTGGTCAACCCAGGGTAAGGGCCTGTTTAGTTATTTCACCCGCATGCTTGAAGGTCTGGCAGCTGACATGGAGTTCTCGCTTGACACACCGTGGAACGAGCTTGCCGAAGAGGTGCAGCAAGCCGTTCTGCACGGCAATAACTTCGATGTTCAGGTGAAGTGGAAGAACCGATACGGTCGCGAGTTGCGCTACACAACCGGTTTCGAAGGCGTGCTCAGCTATATCGAGCGCAAATATTTAGAGTCTGAAAACGACTTTGCTCGTGGCCGCTGGAGCGGGTTCTTGCGCGAGGTTCCGTGCCCGGCCTGCGAAGGCAGACGCCTAAAGCCTGAAGTTCTGGCGGTAAAGGTAGACAACCGCTCGATAGCCGATGTTGCCGCCATGAGCCTTGGCGACGCCGTCAAGTTTTTCGAAACCATTCATCTCGACGACCGCGATGTAAAAATTGCGGCCCAGGTGCTTCGCGAAATTCGCGCCCGCCTCGACTTCTTGCTTGCCGTCGGGCTCGATTATTTGAGCCTCGAACGTGCGGCCGGCAGCCTATCTGGTGGCGAAGCACAACGCATTCGCCTTGCCACACAAATTGGCTCGGGGCTAACCGGCGTGCTCTATGTGCTTGATGAGCCGAGTATCGGTTTGCACCAAAGAGACAACCGTCGCCTAATTGACACGCTGATAAAGTTGCGCGACCTTGGCAACACCCTGATTGTGGTTGAGCACGATGAAGACACCATCAAGGCATCTGACTGGATTGTCGACATCGGCCCAGGTGCTGGAGTTAACGGTGGCACCGTGGTGCACAGCGGAACCTATGAAGAACTTCTCACCAATACAACATCGGTGACCGGGGCATTTATGGCTGGCCGCGAGAAAATCGAAACCCCAAAGAACCGCCGCATTATCGACCCCGCCCGCAAGATCAAAGTGATTGGCGCGCGTGAGAACAATCTCAAAACCGTTGACGTCGAGTTTCCGCTTGGAACCCTAACCGCGGTGACCGGCGTGAGTGGCTCTGGCAAGTCATCGTTGGTAAACGACGTGTTGTATGAGGTTCTGGCTAACACGCTAAACGGCGCCAAGGGCGTTGCTGGCAAGCACACTCGCATCGAGGGGCTCGACCAACTCGACAAGGTTGTGCACGTTGACCAAAACCCAATCGGCAGAACTCCACGCTCGAACCCGGCAACCTATACGGGTGTTTTTGATCATATTCGCAAGCTTTTTGCCGACACTCAAGAATCAAAGGCCCGCGGTTATCAGCAGGGTCGCTTCTCGTTCAACGTAAAGGGCGGCCGATGCGAGGCCTGTTCTGGCGATGGCACCCTGCGCATCGAGATGAACTTCTTGCCAGACGTTTATGTTGCCTGCGAGGTTTGCCACGGTGAGCGCTATAACCGCGAGACTCTTCAGGTTAAATACAAGGGCAAGAACATCGCCGAAGTTCTTGAAATGCCGATCGCCGAGGCTGCAGAGTTCTTTGCACCGATAACTTCGATTGCCAGATTCTTGGTAACGCTCGTTGAGGTTGGGCTTGGTTATGTGCGATTGGGCCAAAGTGCCACCACGCTTTCGGGCGGTGAAGCGCAACGAGTCAAGTTGGCAACCGAGCTGCAAAAGCGCTCGAACGGGCGCAGCATCTATGTTCTCGACGAACCAACCACCGGTTTGCACTTCGAAGATGTTCGCAAGCTGCTTATGGTGCTCAATGGTCTAGTCGATAAGGGCAACACTGTGCTGGTTATCGAGCACAACCTCGATGTAATTAAGTGCGCCGACTGGATCGTTGACATGGGCCCAGAGGGTGGCTCTAGAGGCGGCGAGGTGGTTGCTATCGGCACACCAGAGCAGGTTGCCAAGAACTCGAAGAGCTTCACCGGCGGATTCTTGAAGGAGATTCTCGACTAGTGGCAAACGACCTCTCGTTTCGCCCCAAGACCGGTGAGATTCCAACCGATCCGGGAGTTTATCGCTGGCTGGATGAGACTGGCCGAGTGCTTTATGTTGGTAAGGCCAAAAACCTCAGAGCAAGATTAAGCAACTATTTTGGCCCGCTTGAGAGCCTTCACGAGCGAACCCGTCGAATGGTTACCAGCGCCGTCGATGTGCAGTGGACAATTGTCAAAAGTGAATATGAAGCGCTGCAACTCGAATTCACCTGGATCAAAGAATATGACCCACCATTTAACGTTCAATTTAAGGACGATAAGTCCTACCCTTACCTCGCGGTATCAACCGGCGACTCTTATCCCAGAGCCTTCATCACTCGCAATCGAGGTCTAAAAGGAGTCAAGTATTTTGGCCCCTACACCCAGGCTTGGGCAGTTCGCGAAACTCTCGACACACTGCTAAAGGTCTATCCGGTAAGAAGCTGCTCTTCGGGAGTATTTAACCGGGCTCAATCATCGGGTAGAGCCTGCCTGCTTGGCGACATCGGCAAATGTGCCGCACCCTGCGTTGGCAGAGTTACCTCAACAGAGCACAAGGCAATCGCGAAGCAATTTATCGACTTCATGGGAGGTGGTGACACCGAACACGTCGAAACTCTTAGATCCCGCATGCTCGAGGCATCTGAGGCTCAGCAGTATGAATTGGCCGGAAGGCTGAGAGACAATGTTGAGGCGCTCGAGACAATCCTCGAAAAAAGCACGATCGTGTTGAGCGATAACACCGATGCCGATCTCTTTGGCATCGCCGACGACGAGTTGGCAGCCGCTGTGTCTCAGTTCATTGTTCGCGGTGGTCGAATTCGCGGTGTGCGTGGCTGGGTTGTCGACAAAGAACTTGAGCGAGACCTGAGCGAGCTGGTTGAGTATGTGTTGCAAAATGTGTACTCGCCGACAGATGGGGCAGAACCTCAAGAAGTGCCACGTGAGGTAATTGTTCCGGCGTTGCCCGATGACTCCAAAGAACTCAGCAGGTGGTTGGGTGAACTGCGCGGTTCTAAGGTTGATCTGCGAGTTGCCCAGCGCGGCGACAAGGCGGCCTTAGCAGACACGGCCCTCACCAACGCCAAACACGCTCTGATGCTATACAAAACCAGACGAAGTGCCGATTTCACGGCCAGAGCAGATGCCCTAGCCGGCATCCAAAGCGCGTTGAACCTGGCCGAAGCACCACTGCGCATTGAATGTTTTGACGTGTCGCATCTTGGTGGAACGGGCGTGGTTGCCTCAATGGTGGTTTTTGAAGACGGACTGCCAAAGAAAGACCACTATCGAAGGTTCTCGATCGAAGAGACGACCGATGACACAGAATCGATTTATCAAGTCATGTCTCGGCGTTTGAAATATTTGAAAGACCCAGCTAGCGATGCAGAACTAATTGATCCGGGCAAATTTAGCTATCGGCCTTCGCTTTTAATCGTTGATGGTGGTTTGCCGCAGGTAAACGCCGCGCAGCGAGCTATCAACGACTCTGGCGTCGGTGGGCTTACCGTGGTTGGCCTGGCAAAGCGACTCGAAGAGGTTTGGCTTCCAGGTGATGAATTTCCGATTATTTTGCCAAGGGCAACCGACGAGCTGTTCTTGCTGCAACGGATTCGCGATGAGGCACACCGATTCGCTATAAGTTATCAACGCAAAAAGCGTTCAAGCAGCATCGCGAGTGTTTTAGGCGAGATTCCCGGTTTAGGTGAAAAGCGCATCAGCGCATTGTTGAGGCGATTTGGCTCTGCCAAACGCCTCAAAGTTGCCTCGGTCGACGAGATTTCGGAGGTGGCTGGAATCGGCTATTCACTCGCCGTTCAGATTATTGAAGGTCTAAAAAAGTAACGATTTGCTTTCGGCGTGTCGCGAGGCGTTAGACTTCTACAAACCGCGTCACAGCAAGCAACACGCCGAGACGCCTGATTTCTGATTAGAACGACGTAGGAGGGGCCATGTCGACCGAAAAGAAGCACGAACTTCTCATTGTCACGGGCATGTCTGGTGCCGGCCGATCAACCGTTGCCAACGCCCTCGAAGACCTCGGCTGGTATGTCGTAGACAACCTGCCACCGCAAATGCTTGGGCCAATCGCCGATCTTTTCAGTCTCGCAAAATCGCCTTTGCCCCGCCTGGCTGTGGTTATCGATGTTCGCGGTGGCGATTTCTTCAGCGAGCTTCATGAACATTTGGCTCAGCTTCGCACCCGCAGCATCAACTTGCGCCTTCTTTTTCTAGAGGCCACCGATGCCGCACTCGTAAAGCGTTTCGAGTCGGTTCGTCGACCACATCCGTTGCAGGCAAACGGAACCATCCTTGATGGTATTGGCGCAGAGCGTTTGCGACTGCTTAGCCTGCGAGAATCAGCCGACGTTGTAATCGACACCAGCGACCTAAACATTCACCAATTGTCAAACAAAATCAGCGATGGTTTCACGCTCGAACACTCAGAGCGGCTACAGATCACAGTGATGAGCTTCGGTTTCAAATACGGGCTACCTTCTGATGCCGACTTGGTCGCCGACATGCGTTTTTTGCCGAACCCGTTTTGGCAGGAGAACCTGCGCCCGTTCACAGGCGAAGACCCCGCGGTAAGCGACTTTGTGCTCAGTCAACCAGGAGCCGAAGAGTTTGTAACCAATTACTTGGAGGCCCTGAAGCCCGTACTCAGGGGCTATGTGCAAGAGAACAAGCGTTACGCAACCATCGCTATTGGTTGCACGGGTGGCAAACATCGATCGGTGGCTACGGCCAAACGAATTGCCACAGAATTAGCCAAACTAAGCGATGTAGCCGTGAGCATCAAGCACCGCGATCTCGGCAAGGAATAGGGGAGAACCATGGCACTAACCGCAGACCTCAAAGATGAGCTCGCACGTCTAGAACTAAATAAAAATTCCGTAAGAATGGCCGAGTTGGCAACAATTTTGCGGTTCTCAGGCGGCTTGCACCTAATCTCGGGGCGAGTTGCAGTTGAAGTTGAACTTGATACCGCTCAGCTTGCAAGACGAGTGCGAAAAGACCTTGTCGAACTGTTCGGCATCGATTCCGAGCTAGCCATAATTTCACCTAGTGGAATTCGCCGCACCAGCCGCTATCAGGTTCGAGTAATCAAGCAGGGGGATGTGCTTGCGCGTCAGACGGGTTTGCTAGACCAACGTGGGCGGCCAGTTCGCGGCCTCCCAGCCCTGTTAGTTTCGGGTTCAATTCCCGAGGCTCAGGCGGTTTGGCGTGGAGCATTCTTGGCGCATGGTTCTTTGACAGATCCAGGCAGGTCGGCAGCACTCGAAATTACTGCGCCGGGCAACGAAGCCGCTATGGCGTTGGTTGGAGTGGCCAGAAGGCTGGGAGTGCAGGCCAAGGCTCGTGAGGTTCGTGGCGTCTACCGAG
The DNA here is from genome assembly GCA_024641985.1 of Rhodoluna sp. Lineage (GTDB taxonomy): Bacteria > Actinomycetota > Actinomycetes > Actinomycetales > Microbacteriaceae > Rhodoluna. The sequence goes on from JAHEBZ010000003.1 coordinate 321,631, forward strand.
TGGTGGTTCGCGAAGGCGAAGCAATTGCAACCATGCTCACCCAAATGGGCGCTCACACGCAGGTTTTGCGCTGGGAAGAGATGCGCCTCCGCCGCGAGGTTCGTGCAACAGCTAATCGCCTAGCCAACTTTGATGACGCCAATCTGAGAAGGTCGGCGCAGGCTGCCGTAGCCGCGGGTGCTCGCGTTGAACGAGCTCTCGAGATTTTGGGTGAAGACATTCCAGACCACCTTCGCTATGCGGGGCAACTGAGGCTTCAGCACAAGCAGGCAAGCCTCGACGAACTTGGTCACCTAGCCGACCCGGTGATGACCAAAGATGCAATAGCCGGTCGCATTCGCAGGCTGCTGGCAATGGCAGATAAAAAGGCTGAAGACCTCGGCATTCCGGCCACCGACGCCTTTTTAAGCGATGACTTAGAAGATTAAACTGGAATAAACCCGGCCGAATCTAAACTTTTATAAGCAAGACAAAACTAGGAGCCCAAAATGAGCAAATATGTTCTTCCAGAACTCAACTACGATTACGCAGCGCTCGAGCCAAGCATCTCGGCTCGCATCATGGAGCTGCACCACTCGAAGCACCACGCCGCCTATGTTGCCGGCGCAAACGCCACACTTGATTTGTTAGAAGACGCTCGTTCAAAAAACGATTTCACCTGGGTTAACAAGTTGCAAAAAGACTTGGCCTTTCACCTAGCCGGCCACATCAACCACTCAATTTTCTGGAAGAACTTGGCGCCGGTCAACAGCGACCGCCCCGAGGGTGAACTTGCCTCAGCGATCGAAGAATTCTTTGGCTCATTCGAAGCATTCCAGGCTCATTTCAACGCCAGCGCGATGGGCATCCAGGGTTCTGGCTGGTCATTCTTGGCCTGGGATGTTCTTGGTCAGCGCCTAATCATCGAGCAGCTTTACGACCAGCAGGGCAACATCGTTCCAACCAGCGTTCCACTGCTAATGCTCGACATGTGGGAGCACGCTTTCTACCTCGACTACGTAAACGTCAAGGGCGACTATGTGAAGGCATTCTGGAACATCATCAACTGGGCAGATGTTCAGGCGCGTTTTGAGGCAGCACGCACTCAAACCCGCGGTCTACTGCTAGTCTGATAGAAGTTTTTCCACCCAACGGTGCGTGGCAAATAACCAATAAAAATCAACCACGCGCCGTTTGTGGCGCCTAAACCATTTGGAGAACCTAATGGCAATTCGCGTTGGAATCAACGGCTTCGGCCGCATTGGCCGTAACTACCTACGTGCCGAACTAGCAAAGGGAACCGACCTAGAGATCGTCGCAGTCAACGACCTAAGCGACCCTAAGTCTCTTGCACACCTCCTAAAGTACGACTCAGTAACCGGTCGCCTTCCTCAGGAAGTTTCGGTTGACGGTCAGAACATCATCGTTGGCGGAAATGTCATCAAGGTTCTTGCTGAGCGCAACCCAGCCGACCTACCATGGGGCGAGCTAGGCGTTGACATCGTTATCGAGTCAACCGGTCGCTTCACCGACTCTGAGGCTGCAAAGGCGCACATCGCTGCTGGCGCAAAGAAGGTCTTGATCTCGGCTCCGGCAACCGGCGACGTAGCAACCTTCGTAATTGGTGTAAACGAGCACACCTACGACCCAACCAACCACCACATCATCTCGAACGCTTCTTGCACCACCAACTGCTTGGCTCCATTTGCCAAGGTCTTCAACGACAACTTTGGTATCGAGAACGGCTTGATGACTACCGTTCACGCCTACACCGCTGACCAGAACTTGCAAGACGGCCCTCACGGCGACCTACGTCGCGCCCGCGCTGCAGCTCTAAACATCGTTCCTTCATCAACCGGTGCAGCAAAGGCTATCGGCCTAGTTCTTCCAGAGCTAAAGGGCAAGCTAGATGGCTATGCGCTTCGCGTGCCAGTGCCAACCGGTTCGATCACCGACCTAACCTTGGTCTCAAAGACCGATGTCACCGTTGAGCAGATTCAGGCTGCCTACAAGGCTGCTGCGGCATCTGGCCCAATGAAGGGCATCTTGAAGTACACCGAAGATGAGATCGTTTCAAGCGACATCGTCACCGACCCACACTCATCAATCGTTGATGCAGGTCTAATCAAGGTCATCGGCCGCACCGTCAAGATCTCTTCTTGGTATGACAACGAGTGGGGCTACTCAAACCGCCTGGTTGAGCTAACCGAGCTCGTCGCTAGCAAGCTATAAACAGCTAGTCAGCTCAAACAAACGAAAAGGCAAAAATTGCGCAAACTCTCCGACCTGCCAAACCTTGACGGAAAGCGGGTAGTTATCCGCTGCGACCTCAATGTTCCACTAGATGGAACCCGCATCACCGACGACGGTCGCATCGTGGCATCTGCTCCAACCATCAAGTATCTGGTAGATCAAGGCGCCAAAGTTGTGGTTATTTCACACCTTGGCCGCCCAGAGGGTGCGCCTGATGCCAAATACTCGCTCGAGCCAGCCGCTAAGCGACTCGGCGAACTTCTAGGGCAGCCTGTGTTCTTCGCTACCGACACTGTTGGTAGCGAAGCACAGGGCGCCGTGAAAGCCCTTGCACGCGGCGGAGTGGTTGTTCTTGAGAACTTGCGATTCAACGCCGCCGAAACCAGCAAGGATGCCTCGGAGCGCGAAGCATTTGCAGCTAAATTGGCCGAATTTGGCGACTTCTTCGTTAGCGACGGCTTCGGTGTTGTGCACCGCAAACAGGCATCCGTGTTCGAGCTAGCTAAAGCGTTGCCTAGCGCGGTTGGTTTTCTTGTCGAAAAAGAGCTCGAGGTTGCACAACGCCTGACCACCAACCCAGAGCGCCCATACGCGGTTGTTCTTGGCGGGTCAAAGGTCTCTGACAAACTCGGCGTTATCGATCACCTACTGCCAAACGTCAACAAGCTCTTGGTTGGCGGCGGAATGGTATTCACCTTCCTGGCTGCCCAGGGTTACAAAGTAGGTTCGAGCTTGCTTGAGGTAGATCAAATCGAAACTTGCAAAGAATATTTGGCTCGCGCCGAAAAATTGGGCGTCGAAGTAATCTTGCCAACCGACATCGTGGTGGCATCTAAGTTTGGTGCCGACGCAGAAGTTGCCGTTACATCGGCGCACGAAATTGAATCAAGCCCGTTTGGTGAAAAGGGTTTGGGTCTCGACATTGGCCCCGAATCTGCCGCGGCATTCGCAGCCGAAATTAAGGCTTCAAAAACTGTTTTCTGGAATGGCCCAATGGGCGTGTTCGAGATCGACAAATTTGCCGGCGGAACCCGTGCCGTGGCACAGGCGTTAACCGAAGTTGACGGGCTAAGTGTGGTTGGCGGCGGAGACTCTGCGGCAGCCGTACGCATTCTCGGTTTCGAAGACGACCAGTTTGGTCACATTTCTACCGGTGGTGGCGCAAGCCTCGAATACCTTGAGGGCAAAACACTGCCAGGGCTCGAAGTTCTTAACTAATTTTTTCAACAAACCAAATGGAGGGCCAAATGGCTAACCGCGTTCCACTTATCGCTGGCAACTGGAAGATGAACCTCGACCACCAGCAGGCAATCGCTCTGGTGCAGAAGCTTTCTTGGACACTCACCGATGCTGGGCACGACTTTAAGTCGGCAGAAGTAGTCGTTTTTCCTCCGTTCACCGACCTTCGCACGGTGCAAACCCTGATCGACGCTGAAAAGCTCGAGCTTGGCCTCGGAGCACAAGACCTTTCTCAACACGACTCGGGCGCCTACACCGGCGATATTTCGGGCGCTTTCTTGGCTAAACTCGACGCAATATATGTATTGATCGGTCACTCAGAGCGCCGTCAATACCACGCCGAGGATGACTCGGTGGTTCAAGCCAAGACAGCTGCCGCCTTCCGTCACGGGCTGACTCCGGTTATCTGTGTGGGCGAGACCCTCGAAGAACTTGAATCCGAGGGCCAGAGCGCTGTTCCGATTCGACAAACATTGGCAGCACTAGCAGGTCACGAAAAGCTATCGGAATTTGTGATTGCATACGAGCCGGTTTGGGCAATTGGCACCGGCAAGGTGGCTACCCCCGAAGAGGCTGCAACCGTTTGTGGCAAAATTCGTGAGGCTTTGGCAGCCAAATTTGGCGCCGAGACCGCCCAAGCGACTCGCATTCTTTATGGCGGTTCAGTCAAGGCTGCCAACGTTGCCGGGTTCTTGCGCAGCACCGAAGTCGACGGCGTGCTCGTTGGTGGCGCCAGCCTCGATGCCGAGGAGTTCAGCGGTATTGCGCGTTTCCAGAAGCACATCGCTCTATAATTTTTATACTGCTATTACCTAAGGATTCTTCATGGTCGCTCTATCAATCGCGCTCTATGTGTTGCTTGCCATCACTAGCCTGCTGCTAACTCTGCTAATTCTTTTGCACAAGAGCCGCGGTGGAGGCCTTTCAGATATGTTTGGTGGCGGCGTAAACACGACCCTGGGTTCTTCAGGCGTAGCCGAACGCAATCTCAACAGAATCACCATCATTCTTGGTGTGGTTTGGGCCGTGGTCATCATCACACTCGGTTTGTTCACTCGCTTCAACTTATTGGGCTAAGCAATGAGCAGCGGCGGTTCAGCAATTCGCGGTTCTCGCGTTGGCGCCGGGCCGATGGGCGAGTCAGATCGAGGCTTCAAGGCCGAGCGGGTCTATCGCGATTATTTTTGCTCGAATGGTCACGAAACTAATAAGCAATTTTCGGCCCATCTAGAAGCCGAAGAAATCATGGCCGAAATCGATTGCCCCAACTGCGGTTTGCCGGCCGGTCTCGACAAAAACAACCCACCGGTTGTCGCCAAGCACGAGCCCTACAAAACACACCTGGCCTATGTTAAAGAGCGTCGCACAGATGTTGAAGCCGTCGAATTGCTCGATGAGGCAGTTGCTGCCGTGCGCGATCGTCGAATTAAGGCAGCCGAGGCCGAAGCAGCTAAGCTAAACCGCTAGTCGCAGTTTTAAATAAAAAAAGAGACCCAAATGGGTCTCTTTTTTTATTTTTGGTGGTTGCGCTCAGCAGCCCCAAACGCGATTGCCGGCGGTTTGATCAACAAACCAAACGGTTTTTTGAGTTCCATGCACCCGACCCACAGGCAAAGACTGCGCAGAATCGCCAAAAGCAACTTCGACTGCCGCCTGCTTATCGGCGCCGGCAACTACAAACCAAACCTCATCGGCCGAATTGACGGCCTCGTAGGTGAAGGTAAGCCTCAGTGGTGGGGGCTTGGGTGAGTTGTGCTCGGCAAACACTAGCAGCCCAGATTCAAGAGCCGGCTTTTCGGGGAACAGGCTGCAGATATGGCCGTCGGGGCCAACGCCACAAAAGACCACATCGAAATGCGGTCTTATTTGGTTCACGTGCAAGGCAAACGCGGCGGCTGCTTGATCTAGGTCTAGGCCTTCATCGCTTGCCGGAAACTCGTGAACCTTAGATTCATCAAGCTGGATTTTGCTTAGCAACGCCTTGCGAGCCTGGTTAGCGTTTCTATCTGGGCTGTCGGAATCAACAAAACGTTCGTCGCCCCACCAAAAATTGACTTTGGTGTAATCGATTTTGTCGCGGTCGGCGTGGTTTGCGAGTGCGGCAAGAGTGGCAATGCCAACGGTGCCACCGGTAAGCGCGATGTGAGCCTCAGATTTGAATTGAAGAACGGTCTCTAATTTGTCGATCAGAGCCGAGGCAGCGGCCTTTGCCACCGATTCAGCATCGGCAAATCGATTAACAATGGGCTGCGTCATTAGCGATCCTGAGTTAGAACCGGCTTGGCCGAGTGTGAACCGAAGGTTTTGATTACCTTGCCAAACAGGTCATCGGGGTCGAGACGACGAAGGTCTTCACTTAGGCAATCTCGCAAGCTGCGGCGCGGCAAAGATATTTCACGCGTTGGTTGCGTTGGTTGAATCAGCGTTGCAACGTCTGGAACATTGCGCACGATTTCGATGTCTCCAGATTTGCGCAAAATCTTTACACCGCGGATGCCGGCAACCTGCTTGCCTCGGTTGGTGCGAACCAGGGTGACACCAACCTTGAGTTTGAGCTCAAGCCAAGCCGCCAACAAATCGGTGCTTGGTGAATCGGTGGCACCAGTTACTTCTACTCCAACTACTGCGTCGAATGGTGGCTGGTCAAGAATTGCGGCTAATTGAGCGCGCCAAAGCGTGAGCCTTGTCCAGGCAAAATCGCTGTCGCCCGGTTGGTATGACGCTGCCAGTTGAACCAAGAAACCGTGTGGGTCTTGCTGGCTCGCCGCATCGGTGATTCTGCGAGTGGCAATGTGCCCGACGGGCGAGTCTCCGACCACAGCAGGCGCCTTGTCTGGCCACCAAGCAACCACGGGGGCATCTGGAAGTAGCAAACCGGTTACTAGACTCTCTGGGTCGCTTGCAGCCTCGCCGTAAGCGCGAAGCACGATGACCTCTGATGCGCCCGCATCGCCGCCTACTCGAATTTGCGCATCGAGTTTGGCATCAGATGCAGCGGTGCCTTCGTCGTCGGCTACAACAATTACTCGACACGGGTGCTCTCGAGAGGCTTCGTTTGCCGCCTTGATGGCTGGTTCGATGCCCGCAAAATCGGTCTCAATAATCAGAGTCAGCACGCGTCCAAGAGCAACGGCGCCGCCCTCTTCGCGAATCTGAACCAAGGCCTTTGAAACCTTGCTGATAGTGGTGTTTGGTAGGTCTTTGATCACGGAATTCTCCACTCACGGCCATCACGGGCAAGCATGTCATCGGCTGAGGTTGGCCCCCAGGTGCCTGGCTTATATTGCTCGGGCTGGCCCTGCGTCGCCCAAAAATCCTCGATTGGGTCAAGAATTTTCCACGATAGTTCTACCTCTTCGTGACGAGGGAAAAGCGGCGGGTCACCGAGTAGCACGTCAAGAATCAAACGCTCGTATGCCTCGGGGCTGGCTTCGGTGAACGCGTGACCATAGCCGAAGTCCATGGTTACATCGCGAACCTGCATGCCCACACCGGGAACCTTTGAGCCAAAGCGAATGGTTACGCCTTCGTCTGGCTGCACACGAATCACTAGAGCATTTTGGCCGAGTGCACTTGTTTGGCTTTCGGCAAAGAGTTGCTGCGGTGCTCGTTTAAAAACGACTGCGATTTCGGTGACCCGGCGACCTAGGCGCTTGCCAGCGCGCAGATAAAAAGGCACTCCGGCCCATCTTCGAGTGTTGATGTCGAGGCGCATTGCGGCATAGGTTTCAGAAACAGATTCCGGGTTCATGCCGTCCTCATCCAAGAAACCGGTGACTTTTTCGCCGCCCTGCCAGCCGCCGGCGTATTGCCCGCGAGCAGTGTGCTTGCCTAAGTCTTTTGGCAACCTAACGGCCGACAAAACCTTTTCTTTTTCAGCGCGAAGATCGGCAGCATCGAACGACACCGGTTCTTCCATAGCTGTCAAGGCCAAGAGCTGCAAAAGGTGATTTTGAATTACATCGCGAGCCGCACCGATGCCGTCATAATAACCAGCACGTCCGCCAACGCCGATGTCTTCGGCCATAGTGATCTGCACGTGGTCAATGTAGTTGGCGTTCCAAAGCGGTTCGAAAAGCTGATTTGCAAAGCGCAGCGCAAGAATGTTTTGAACCGTCTCTTTGCCCAAATAGTGATCGATGCGAAACACTGAGTCAGCCGGGAATACCGATTCGACTACCTCGTTCAACACCCGCGATGATGCCAAGTCGTGACCGAAAGGCTTCTCGATGACAACGCGACGGAACTCATCTTGCGCCGGCGCTGCCAAACCGCTTCGCTTTAGTTGTTCACAAACTTGGGCGAAAGCCTTTGGCGGAATCGACAGGTAGAAAGCGTGATTACCGTTAGTGCCACGCTCTTTGTCGAGTGTCTCGATTGTGGTTTTGAGTCGGTCAAAGGCGGCGTCGTCATCAAATTCACCAGATACAAAGCGGATGCCAGTTGAAAGCTGCTCCCACACCTCTTCAGACCAAGGGGTGCGAGCATATTGCTGAACGGCCTCTTTAACGACCTTGCCAAAATCTTGATCAGCCCAATCGCGACGAGCAAAGCCAACCAAGGCAAAGCCGGGCGGCAACAAGCCACGGTTGGCTAGGTCATAAACGGCAGGCATCAACTTTTTGCGCGACAGGTCGCCGGTGACACCAAAGATAACTAACGAGCTCGGGCCTGCGATGCGGTTTAGACGACGATCATCTGGGTCGCGAAGCGGGTTGTTTCCCGGTCCGATTTTTGCTGGACTCATTAAAGAGTTTCTCCTTAGATGGCGTTCTTTATGGCGGCTAATCCAGCCTTGACCTCGGCCAAAGTTAGGGTCAAAACAGGGCGACCAAGGGCACCTAGAACTTTTGCATCGCCCGCAGCCTGAGAGGCAATCAGTTCACCAAAAGTGAACTCACGCCCAGGCACAGCAATGTCTTTGCTGGCGGTTGCCACGATTTGCAAATAAACGCCCTGGCGCGGGCCACCCTTGTGATATTGGCCGGTTGAGTGCAAGAAGCGAGGCGCCCAACCAAAGGTGACAGGTCTGCGCGTTTTGTGCGCAATGAGGTCTCGCAGCTCGGCGGCTTCGGGTGCGCTTGTGCGATCTAGATATGCGTGCACAGAAACATAACCCTCGTCATCATCTAGCTTCGCCAGAAGCGAGGCGATGGCAGCATTCAGAGTCGATCCACTAAGCGTCAACGAGGTGCTTCTAACCTCAACGCCGAGTTCGCTAAATTCTGCCGGGATTACCGCGTCGCGCTGCTCTAGCATGCCTCGCGCGGCAATCTTTGCCGACTCTACGTCTGGCTGGTCGAAGGGGTTGACGCCCAGCAATCGGCTAGCGACCGCTGTCGCATATTCCCACAGCAAAAACTGTGCTCCAAGCGGGCCCGAAACCGAAACGGTGTCGCCAGAAACTGGCTTTGCGTCGGCCTGAACATGCACAGCAAGCAAATCGGCTAGGCCAGAGTGCAATTCTTGGCTTTGCGGTTCTAGAACTACCGGCAAAACACCTTTCCCTATTTTTCCGGTTGATTCGGCTATAAGCTGTTCCGCCCAGTCACCAAAACCGACAATTTCGGTTCCGTCGGCAACGATCCCGATCTTGTCTCGGTATCCCATTTCGCCGGGTGTGCGGGCCAATGCTGCACCCAAGATTAGGCCAGGGTTTTGCTCTGAATCGCTTGCAAGAAGTTCGGCAACTGCTTGTGCCTCTGCCAAAAGAGCGGCGATGTCGGCTCCGGCAAGGCCAGATGGCACAAGGCCAAATGCGGTTAGAGCAGAATAGCGCCCGCCAACGTTTGGATCGGCATTAAAGATTCGATAGCCGTCGGCCTTTGCAGCGGCCTCCATGGGTGAGCCAGGGTCGGTAACAATGACTACGCGATCTGTTTTATCGATTCCGGCGTCGGTGAACGCCTTTTCAAAAATACGCTTCTGCGAGTCGGTTTCGACTGTAGAACCAGACTTGGATGAAACAATGATCGCCGTTTTGGAAAGGTCTCCAGCCAGTGCGGCGCCAATTTGGTCGGCATCGGTTGAATCAAGCACTACCAAGGCTGCACCCGCTGTGCCGGTGATTACCTCGGGAGCCAAAGATGAACCACCCATGCCGCAAAGCACGAAGCGGGTAACGCCCTTGGCCGCAAATTCGGCTTTCAGCACCAAAATTGGCTCAACTAGGGGAGCTGAATCGAATGCCGACCCAACCCAACCCAAGCGAACAGCCGATTCTGCTTCGGCCTCTGAACCCCACAAAGTGGAATCTTTTGCGGCAATTCGGCTGGCCACCTTGTCGGCAACTAGCTCAGGCAGGGTGTTTGCTACAGCAGCGGCAGCGGTTCCGGCAACTACGACCTTGAGAGACATGATTAGTTAGCAGCCTTTAGCGCGCTGTCAACGGTTGCAACCAGCTCGTTCCAAGAGATGATGAACTTGTCAACGCCCTCTTTTTCTAGCAATTCGGTAGCATCGGCCAGCGAAACCCCAGTTGCAGCAACATTTGCCAACACTTCGCGAGCACCCTCGTAGTTGTTGGTGATCGAAGCGGCCGGAACTACTCCGTGATCGTAAACAGCCTCCATTGTCTTTTCTGGCATGGTGTTTACAAGTTGTGGTGCAACCAACTCGGTTACATACAGGGTGTCAAGAAGGTTTGGGTCTTTAACTCCGGTAGAGGCCATCAACGGGCGCTGCACGTTGCCACCAGCGGCGGCAATTTCGGCCCATTCGTCGGTTGCGAATGACTGCTCAAACACTTCATAGGCGAGGCGAGCGTTAGCCAACGCTGCCTGGCTCTTGAGCTCTGGGTGGCCGGCAGCAACCAAGCGGTTGTCGACCTCGGTGTCAACCCGAGAAACAAAGAACGAAGCAACCGAGTGAATCTTTGAGATGTCGTGCCCGGCAGCGCGTGCCTGCTTTACGCCAGCGATGTAAGCAGCAATTACCTCGCGGTAGCGCTCGAGCGAGAAGATCAAGGTTACGTTTACGCTGATGCCTTCGGCGATAACGGCGGTGATTGCCTCTAGGCCCGGGATGGTTGCCGGAATCTTGATCATTACGTTCTCGCGGCTCACCTTGGCGAAAAGCTCTTTAGCCTGCTCTACGGTGCCAGCCGCATCGTTGGCAAGCCCTGGCTCTACCTCGATCGAAACGCGTCCGTCGAAGCCCTTGGTCGAAGCATAAACGCCAGCAAAAATATCGCAAGCGTCGGCAACATCTTTGGTGGTGATTTCAAAAATTGCCTGCTCTGCGGTGGCGCCGGCAGCAGCCAATTCTGCAACCTGAGCCTGATAGCCCTCACCCTTGGCCAGCGCGCCAGCAAAAATAGTTGGGTTGGTGGTTACGCCAGAAACCGAACGGTTGGCAATGAGGTCGCGAAGGCCGCCCGATACGATTCGTGATCGTGACAGGTCGTCGAGCCAAATGCTGACACCGTTTGCTGCAAGTTGCGCTAGTGGGCTTTGTGACATGGAGTTTCTCCGTTTTCTATGAAGGCTTGATTAGTTGGTTGCGATTGAGGCTTTGGCAGCTGAGACAACGGCCTCGGCGGTCATACCAAATTCGCGATAAAGAGTTTTCGGGTCGGCCGAGGCACCGAAGTGTTCGATCGATACGCTCTGGCCGAATGGGCCAACGTATTTGTTCCAGCCAAGGCTAACTCCGGCTTCAACAGAAACCTTTGCCTTCACCGATGCCGGCAGCACCTGCTCGCGGTAAGCAGCAGGCTGCTCGTCGAACCACTCAAGACATGGCGCAGACACAACGCGAGTCGCGATTCCTTGGGCCTCTAGCAGCAATCGGGCAGCAACTGCAATTTCTACTTCAGAACCGGTGGCAATCAGAATTACCTCTGGGGTTGAATTTGCAGCCTCAAGAAGCGTGTATGCGCCCTTCGCTGTGTTCTCGGCGCCGGCATAAATTGCACCGGTCTCGTCGGCTTCGCCACGTGGGTAAACCGGAAGGTTCTGGCGGCTGAGCGCCAAACCTGCCGGGCCCTGACGGCGCTCGAGCACTGTCTTCCAGGCAAATGAGGTTTCATTGCCATCGGCTGGGCGAACCATGTCGAGGTTTGGAATAGCGCGCAAGGTGGCGATCTGTTCAATCGGCTGGTGAGTAGGGCCATCTTCGCCAAGTGCAACCGAGTCGTGGGTCCAAACGAAAATCGACGGGATTCCCATGAGCGCAGCCAAACGAACAGCAGGGCGCATGTAGTCGCTGAAGATCAAGAAGGTTCCGCCGAATGCGCGGGTGTTTCCGTGCAGCACGATTCCATTCAAGATTGAACCCATGGCGTGCTCACGAATGCCAAAGTGCAGCACGCGACCAAATTGGTCGCCAGTCCACTCGTGAGTTGACCATTCGCTTGGCACAAACGACTTGGCGCCGGCGATGGTGGTCATGTTTGAGTCGGCTAGGTCGGCAGAACCGCCCCAGAGTTCTGGCATAACCGACGCAATCGCGTTGATCACCTTTCCAGATGCAACACGAGTCGAAACTGAACTGCCATTTTCAAAAACTGGCAAGGCGGCGTCGAGACCTTCGGGGGTCTGACCCGAAACGATTCGTTCCAGAAGGTGCTTCTTTTCAGAGTTCTCCGAGGCCCAGGCATCGAATGATGCCTCCCAGGCCGACCGCTCGCGCTTGAATCGCTCGGTGCTGCGAGTGTGAGCCAAAACTTCGGGGGCCACATCAAAGGTCTTTTCTGGGTCAAAGCCAAGAACTGACTTTAGGGCCGCAAGCTCTTCAGCGCCCAGTGCAGAACCGTGGATTTTGCCTGAGTTCTGCTTCTTTGGTGATGGCCAGCCGATGATGGTGCGCAGAGTGATCAAAGACGGCTTGTTGGTAACCGATTTCGCCTTCTGAATCGCGTTGTAAAGCTCTTCCATGTCTTCTACATAGTCGCCAGTCTTTTTCCAGTCGACGGTTTGAGTGTGCCAGCCGTATGACTCGTAACGAGCATTCACGTTTTCGGTGAACGCGATGTTGGTGTCATCTTCGATCGAAATTTGGTTCGAGTCATAAATGACTACCAGGTTGCCGAGTTGCTGGTGGCCCGCAAGCGAAGCGGCTTCGGCAGTTACACCCTCTTGCATGTCGCCGTCGCCAGCAATTACGTAAACGAAGTGATCGAAAGGTGATTGCCCCTGAGCTGCCTGCGGGTCATAAAGGCCGCGCTCGAAGCGCGCCGCGTATGCAAAGCCGGTGGCCGAAGCCAAACCTTGGCCAAGTGGCCCAGTAGTGATTTCTACACCCTTGGTGTGACCGTATTCTGGGTGGCCAGGAGTGGCTGAACCCCAGGTGCGAAGCGCCTTTAGGTCGTCGAGCTCAAGACCGTATCCGTGCAGGAAGAGCTGGTTGTAGATAGTTAGCGAGCTGTGGCCAACCGAAAGAATGAATCGGTCGCGGCCAAGCCAGCGATCGTCGCTTGGGTCGTGACGCATCACCTTGTTGAACAGCAGGTATGCAACCGGCGCGAGGCTAATCGCTGTTCCCGGGTGGCCGTTACCCACCTTTTCAACGGCATCTGCCGCAAGTACGCGGGCGGTGTCTACGGCTTTGGTGTCTAGTTCTGACCACTGAAATGCTGACAAGGACAGCTCCTTCATTTTTATATGAGCGTTAAACGATTGTTTTGAGGGCTCGGCATCATCGCCTTAAAACGGGTGAATGTGCTGGCCATTTCATCCCAATGAGCCACAATCCGTTCACTAAAAAGTCTATACCTTCGCGCTTTTTATAACGTGGGAATAACCGATGATGTCGGTGATTTAGACTTAACTGAAATGCGAAACGAAACCTCAACTTCTGACGCGCCGTCGAGCGCCGGTTTCTTGGGCAAAATTGGCCGCAAGTCACGCGCCTACGTTGCACTAACCAAACCTCGCGTAATCGAGCTTTTGCTAATCACAACGGTTCCAACCATGATTTTGGCCCAGCAGGGCATTCCAAACCTTTGGTTGGTTTTGGCAACTCTCGTGGGTGGCGCTCTCAGCGCTGGCTCGGCAAATGCCTTCAACTGTTACATCGATGCCGACATCGACAAAATCATGGGTCGCACCAAAGGCCGCCCACTGGTTACCGGTGAACTAAGCAAAACCGAGGCGTTTGTGTTTGCCTGGGTCATTGGCATCGGTTCTGTGCTGTGGCTGGGCCTTTTGGTCAACTGGATGGCCTCGATGCTTTCGTTGATCGCCATCCTTTTTTACGTCTTCGTGTACACACTCCTGCTAAAGCGTCGCACTCCTCAAAACATCGTTTGGGGTGGAGCAGCCGGAGCCATGCCCGTCACAATCGGTTGGGCGGCAGTGACCGGCACCGTTGATCTTGCTGCCTGGGTTCTGTTCCTGGTCATCTTCCTGTGGACTCCACCGCACTACTGGCCACTATCGATGCGATACAAAGAGGATTATGCAAATGCAGGCGTGCCAATGCTGCCGGTGGTTCGCGGTTCAAAAACCGTTGCAGTTCAAATAATTCTTTACGCATGGGCGCTTTTCGCATCCACATTGCTTTTGATACCGGTGGCCAACATGGGGCTGCTTTACATTGTGGTTTCGGTTGCTTCGGGTGGCTGGTTTGTTTTCGAGGCATACAAGCTTTATCGCGAGGGCATTTCGCAAACAGTAAAAAACCCAATGCGCTTATTCCACTGGGCGAACACCTACTTGACAGTGCTGTTTATCGCTATCGCTATCGACCCACTGCTGCCGTTCTAAATCTTTAGCTAATCTTTATCTCTTTTAGCCTCAGCAAGGCTTCATCGCGTTCGGCAGCGTGATCAACAATTGGCGCGGGGTAGCCGTTAATCAACCCATCCAAACGGTTCCAAGGCTCGTGAACATCTGAACCCATGATGTGGTTCAGCTCTGGAATGTATCTGCGCACATAGTCGCCGCGCGGGTCAAACTTATAGCCCTGCAAGATCGGATTGAATACGCGGTAGTAGGGCGAGGCGTCTGTGCCGGAACCTGCTGTCCATTGCCAGCCATGAGAATTGGAGGCTGGGTCAAAATCGCTCAGCTGCTGCTCAAACCAAGCCGCTCCCTGTTGCCATTCGAGATGCAGGTCCTTAATCAGAAACGACGCAACAATCATGCGAACTCGATTGTGCATCCAGCCGGTTGCTAACAGTTGCCGCATGCCCGCATCCACCATCGGATAGCCCGTTTTACCTTGCTGCCAGGCTGCCAGTTTTTCATCGGCAGCTGGGCCTGAATCGTAGCGCATGCCTGCAAATCGGGGCTCGTAATATTCGGTCTGCGATGCGGGTTTATTCCAGAGAACATCGGCATAAAATTCGCGCCAGGCGATCTCTTTTCTGAAAACGTTGTGGCCGGGGGAGTCGGCAAGCTCGAAAAGTATGGTTCGCGGGTGAATTTCGCCGAAAGCGAGGGCATGGCTCAGATGCGAGGTGCCCGAAAGGTCTGCTCGATTTCGCAGCTCGTCGTAATCAAAGAGCGCGCGTTGCTTGAATCTTGCGAGGGTGCGCAGCGCGAATGCTTCGCCGGCCACAACGTTGAAAGGAGCCTCTTTATCTGGTATCGGCAATTGATTCAGGTCTGCCAATTTAGACCAGGTCACTCCTTCGGCGAGCGCTTCAGGTTTGGAATCAAAGATTTGAAACCAAGTTTTGAAGAATGGAGTGTAGACCTTGTAGGGGCTTCCATCTGGTTTTACTACTGAGCCCGGCGCAACCGAATAGTTGCTGTCATCGAGCTGAAGATAAATTCCGGCAGCCTTCAGAGCCAGACCGACCCGATTCTGTTCGGCAACGCCCTGTGGGTCGTGGGCCCGGGTTGCATGAACGGTTTTAGCTTCGATTCGCCGAGCAAATGCGACCAGGTCGCTGGCCGGCTCTTTATTCAAAACAGAAAGGTTTGAGTCAAGGCTTTTGGCAAGTGACTTTAGTGATTCAACGAGAGAGTGTTGCCTGATGCCACTGAGTGCTTCAAATTGTTCGCGGCTATAGGCATAGGCAGCAAACACCTCCGGGGATCCATCTTTTTGGGCCGCCCTGATTGCTGAATTCAATGCTCGGTTATCGCCTAGCCGCAGATCACGTCGAAACCAAAAGACTCTGGCCATAGCTAATTGCTAACCGCTTTGCGATTTGAACCCCGAATTGCAAGCCACTGCCAGGTAAGCAGGCTGCACAGCACCGCTGCGCCCATCATGTGCAGGCCAACCAGTAGCGGCGGAACACCCAGTCGAGCTTGGGCTACACCGATGATTGCCTGAACGATACTCACGGCCAATAGCAATGCTGCAATGCGGGTCTGATGACTTGGCACGCCCCGCCTCACCAAGAGAGCCCATTGCAGCACTATTAGAGCAAGCATCAAGTAAGCCGGGTAGCTGTGAATGTGTTGCAAAACATCGAGGTCTAAGCCGTTTCGAACGCTCTTGGCATCGCCAGAGTGCGGGCCAGCACCGGTAACCAACACACCCACCACAACGGTGATCGCACCAACGAGCGCGATTGGGCTCGCGGTTCTCCAAATTGCGGGGCTAACTGCAACGTGAACCGGCGGCAGCGCACGAAACAGCAAAACACTGGCGACAGCAATCATGTAGCCGCTAAGCACAAAGTGAGCACCTACGAACCATGGGTTCAATTGTGTAAGCACGGTGAATCCGCCAAGTATTGCCTGTGCCGGAATGCCAAGCCCGAGAATAAGAGCCGGCGCGAACAAACCCTGACGAAGTTCGCGACCCAAGCCCAGGATGCTGAGAAATGTTAAGACTGCGATGAGCGCGAGAACAAAGGTCAACAGGCGATTAGCGAACTCAATTATGCCGTGCAGGCCCATCTCGGGAACTGTGACCAATGATGAATCGGTGCACTTAGGCCAGGTTGGGCAACCGAGGCCCGAGCCAGTGAGTCGAACCACGCCGCCGGTAACCACAATGAGAACTTGACTTACCAGTGAAACCCAAACATACAGAGGGATTCGAGCGCTAGAAAATAGTGCGAACCGGGGCAGTGTGGCTATGAGCTTCGATATCATTCGAATCTGGCCTTTCTTGGGCTTTCGCTATTGCCTCGCGCCAACTAAACTTGACCTAGGTTTCAGCGATTTTGGCTGGCATTGCTGCCAATTGAAACACTCTCTCTTCGATTCTCGCACAGTAGAAAAGCCGCTAGGTTTTTATCGCCCTGCGGGAATACTTACGCGAGAAAGAGACGTTGAAACCACTGAATAGGCAGACCGAGATAAGCACTCGATTCTGAAACTAAAAACAGGAGGCCGGCTTGTCCGACATCATTATCGAAAGACCAGAGCTAGACAGCCTAGGCGTCTATGAATTTGGTTGGTCCGATTCAGACTCTGCCGGCACAAATGCCCGCCGTGGCATTAACGAAGAGGTCGTCACCGACATCTCAAACAAAAAGAGCGAACCCGAGTGGATGCTCGAGCGCCGCCTTCGTGGCTACGAATACTTCTTGAAAAAGCCAATGCCCAGCTGGGGCTCAGATCTTTCTGGCATTGATTTCGACAACATCAAATACTTCGTTCGTTCAACCGAAAAGCAGGCAACCAGCTGGGAAGACCTACCCGAAGACATCAAGAACACCTACGAGCGCCTAGGCATTCCTGAGGCCGAAAGAAGCCGGCTAGTTGCAGGCGTTGCCGCGCAATACGAATCAGAGGTGGTTTACCACCAGATTCGCGAAGACCTCGAGGCTCAGGGAGTGATCTTCCTAGACACCGACACCGCTCTCAAAGAGCACCCAGAAATCTTCAAAGAATACTTCGGCACCGTGATTCCTGCGGGAGACAACAAATTTGCTTCGTTGAACACGGCAGTGTGGTCGGGAGGCTCATTCGTTTACGTGCCAAAGGGCGTACGCGTAGACATCCCGTTGCAGGCATACTTCCGAATCAACACCGAAAACATGGGTCAGTTCGAGAGAACCCTCATCATCGCCGATGAAGATTCATACGTGCACTACATCGAGGGTTGCACCGCGCCCATCTACAACTCAGACTCACTTCACTCGGCCGTTGTCGAAATCATCATCAAAAAGGGTGCTCGAGTTCGCTACACCACAATCCAAAACTGGTCGACCAACGTCTACAACCTGGTCACCAAGCGCGCCATTTGCCACGAGGGCGCAACCATGGAGTGGATCGATGGAAACATTGGCTCGAAAGTAACCATGAAATACCCGGCGGTCATCTTGGCTGGCGAACATGCTCGCGGCGAAACACTTTCGGTGGCATTTGCCGGAGAAGGTCAACACCAAGATGCCGGCGCAAAAATGATTCACCTCGCACCGCACACCAGCTCGTCGATTATTTCTAAGTCAATTGCGCGTGGCGGCGGCCGCACCTCATACCGAGGCGAGATCAGGGTAATGCCCGGTGCACACCACTCGGCCAACACGGTTCGCTGTGATGCCCTGCTAGTCGACACGATTTCAAGATCAGACACCTACCCATACGTTGACGTTCGTGAAGACGATGTTTCGATGGGCCACGAAGCAACCGTTTCACGGGTTAGCGAAGAGCAGCTGTTCTATTTGCAATCGCGTGGAATGCCAGAAGACGAAGCCATGGCCATGATTGTTCGCGGCTTCATCGAACCGATCGCCAAGGAACTCCCGATGGAATATGCACTCGAGCTAAACAAGCTCATCGAAATGCAGATGGAAGGGGCTGTCGGCTAGTGACAACCTCAAATGCAACCATTCCGGTTCAACACGGAATGGCAGAACACAGTCATGGCGCAGGAGTGCCGGTTCAAACTCGCAGCGAACGTGTGCGATCGGGCAATGTGGCCGACTTTGCGCCGGTTTCGAAGCGCGAAGAGCAATATCGCTACATAACCAGCGAACAGCTTGCCGGTCTCGATGCCGACAACCTCGACGAATACGTTGGCGACATCTCGATCAAACACCCCGATGGCGTTACTACGGCCTGGGTTGGAACCGAGCACCCGGCTTTCGGTGGCGCGGGCCTTCCTGAGGATCGCCCAAGTGCGGCCGCTTGGGGTTCTGCACAGCAGGCGTATCTTGTAACCATTCCGGGTGATGCAAAATCAGACTGCGAAATTCAGCTCGGAATTGATTCTGAAAGCGACGCACCAAGTGCGCTGCACGTAATCATCGAAGCCAAACCATTCGCCCGTGGCACAGTCATTCTTGACCACAAGGGCGATGCAATTCTGGGTGAAAACGTCGAAATCATCGTTGGCGATGAAGCCGACATCACGGTAATTTCGATCCAAGACTGGAACTCGAAGTCGGTTCACAACTCTTCGCAGTTTGCCAAACTCGGCCGAAACGCCAAATTGCGCCACCTGGTGGTTAGCCTTGGCGGCAAGACCGTTCGCGTTTCAACATCTGCCGAATTTGCGGCACCAGGCTCAGAAGTAGAACTTCTTGGCATGTATTTCGCTGACGCTGGTCAATATTTAGAAAACCGCCTTTACGTAGACCACGCTGTGCCGAACTGCAAGTCTCGTGTGACCTACAAGGGTGCCTTGCAAGGCGAAAAGGCACACACCGTGTGGGTTGGCGATGTCTTGATTCGTCAGGCAGCCGAAGGCACCGACACCTACGAACTAAACCGCAACCTGTTGCTCACCGACGGTGCGCGCGCAGATTCTGTGCCAAACCTCGAAATTGAAACCGGCAAAATCGAGGGTGCGGGTCACGCAAGTGCCAGCGGCCGCTTCGATGATGAGCAGTTGTTCTATTTACAAGCCCGCGGCATTAACGAGCGCGAAGCTCGCCGCCTAGTGGTGCGCGGTTTCTTAAACGAAATCATCCAAAAAATCGGAAACGAAGAAATCGAAAGCCGCCTCTCGGCGTCGATCGAAGCAGAACTCGAAAGGAGCGGCTCATAATGGCTGTTCGCATCTGTGCGGTCGAAGACATCAAGCTAGGCAAGGCACTTCGAATCAAGGTAGGCGACGAAGCGATTGCCATCGTTCGAACCAAGGCCGATAAGGTTTTTGCTCTCGACGACAAGTGTTCACACGGCGAGATTTCACTTTCTGAAGGCTTTATCGACAACGAAACCATCGAATGCTGGGCACACGGCGCAAAATTTTCGCTTGAGACCGGCGAAGCCCTTACCCTCCCGGCTTTTGAGCCGGTGGCTAAATACGAGGTGATCATCGACAACGGTGACATCTACCTCGAAATAGACGCCGAATAAACCGAAACTTAGAAAAGAAAACGAGCTAAAAATGGCAATTCTTCAGATCAAGAACCTGCACGTAACAGTCGAAACCGAGCAAGGCACCAAAGAGATCCTCAAGGGTGTAGACCTAACCATTCGCAGTGGCGAGACTCACGCGATCATGGGCCCAAACGGTTCAGGCAAGTCAACTCTGGCCTACACAATCGCCGGGCACCCAAAATACACCGTTACCGAGGGCGAGATTCTGCTCGACGGCGAGGATGTTCTTGAAATGTCGGTTGACGAACGCGCGCGCGCCGGAGTCTTTTTGGCCATGCAATACCCGGTCGAAATTCCTGGAGTTTCGGTGTCAAACTTCTTGCGCACCGCCAATACTGCCATCTCGGGCGAGGCGCCTGCACTTCGCACCTGGATCAAAGATGTGCGCGCAGCCATGGACTCGCTGAAAATGGACTCTACCTTCACCGAGCGCAACGTAAACGAAGGATTCTCGGGTGGCGAAAAGAAGCGCCACGAGATTTTGCAGCTTGAGCTTTTGAAGCCAAAATTTGCAGTACTTGACGAGACCGACTCTGGGCTCGACGTTGACGCGCTAAAAATTGTTTCAGAAGGCGTAAACCGAGCAAAAGAAGCAAACGATTTCGGCCTCTTGCTTATCACCCACTACACCCGAATTTTGAACTACATCAAGCCAGATTTCGTGCACGTTTTTGTTGCCGGCAAGATTGCCGAGCAGGGCGGCCCAGAGCTGGCCGAGCGCCTCGAAGCCGAGGGCTACGACCGTTTCGTGAAGGCCTAGATCTTGGCTGAGACAGAACTCGAACCGGCCCTTTATGACGCCGTAATCGAGGCGTTGAAAGACGTGATCGACCCAGAAATCGGTGTGAACATCGTTGATCTTGGTTTGATCTATGGCTTGCAGCGCTCTGAAGACGGAAACCTTTTGATCAACATGACTCTTACCTCGGCTGGCTGCCCGCTAACCGACGTTCTCGAAGAACAAACGGCAGAGTCGCTAGATGGCGTGGTTGATGCCTTCAGAATTAACTGGGTCTGGATGCCACCTTGGGGGCCAGAGAAGATTACCGAAGATGGCAGAGAGCAAATGCGAGCCATCGGCTTTTCGATTTAGCCAAAAAAATCCCTCGGCCAGTAGCCGAGGGATTTTTTGTTTCAAATTCTTTTGAATTAGCCCTTGATCTTCTTGACCAAAGCCCAGGCCGAAGGAAGCAACGCTCCGGCAGCAACGGCCTTCACGACATCCCAGACCATAAACGGCACCATGAAACCAGTGGTCGAGGCCAGGTCGCCGCCAAAGGCGACTGCTGCCAAAACCGGAATACCGACTGCGTAGATGACAACTGAACCAGCTGCATAGCTAGCGAACATCTTCAGAGCGTTTGAGCTCCAGTTCTTTTCGGCTAGGTAACCGACCAAAGCAGCCGCCACGATAAAGCCAAAAATGAAGCCACCGGTTGCGCCAAACAAGACCGAAACGCCGTGAGAGGCATCAGAGAAAATTGGCAAGCCGATTGCGCCTAGAACCGCGTATAGCGCCATCGAGAGAGCGCCGCGGGTTGAACCAAGCGTTGCGCCAACTAGCAGAACAGCGAGGGTCTGAAAGGTGAACGGCACTGGGCTGGTAGGAATTGCGAGCTGAGCCGCAACGGCAGTTAGAGCGGTGCCAGAAACGACGAGGGCTACGTCTACAGCCAAGCTGCGTGGAACAACTCTGTCGATGATGGTTGGGCGGGTAGCTAGCAATAGTGACATGTGAACTCCAATGGGGATAAAAAAGTCTTGTCTCGATTGTAGACTGGGACTTTTGTGGGCAACCCACTATTAGTGACTAAAATCCACACCAATTTTTGGAGTATTGCATGCTTGCCGTTAGCGACCTAGAGATTCGCATTGGTGCACGCACATTGATGTCGGGCGTGAACTTCAAAGTCGACAAGGGCGACAAAGTTGGTCTTGTTGGCCGAAATGGTGCCGGCAAAACCACATTGACCAAAATTTTGGCAGGCGACGGCCAGCCAGATCAGGGCAAGGTTTCACGCGGGGGAGAGATCGGCTATCTGCCGCAAGACCCAAGAACCGGCGACCCAGAAGAACTTGCCAGAACTCGAATTTTGAATGCACGCGGTCTTGGTGACCTGTTGGCCGAGATGAACAAAGCAACCGAAGACATGGGCAGCATTGACGAAAAGGTTTACGACGCAGCCATGGAGCGTTATTCAAAACTAGAAGAGCGCTTTCAGGCCGGTGGTGGTTATTCGGCTGAGGCCGAAGCCGCTGCTATCGCAAGCAATTTGGGCATCAAAGAACACATTCTCGAGCAACAACTAAAAACACTTTCTGGCGGTCAACGTCGTCGCATCGAGCTGGCTCGAATTCTATTCTCGAACGCCGAAACCATGATTCTCGACGAACCGACAAACCACCTCGATGCCGATTCCGTAATGTGGCTACGTGATTTCTTGAAGAGTTATCAGGGCGGTCTAATCGTGATTAGTCACGATGTCGACCTCGTAGAAGAAACCGTAAACCGCGTTTTTTATCTCGATGCCATGCGTTGCGTGATCGACATCTACAACATGGGTTGGCGCGCTTACCAAAAGGCCCGCGAAACCGACGAAGAGCGCCGCAAGCGCGAGCGTTCGATTGCTGAAAAGAAGGCCAGCACGCTGCAACTTCAGGCAGCCAAATTCGGCGCCAAGGCTAGCAAAGCATCGGCCGCCCACCAAATGGTTCGCCGAGCCGAAAAGCTGCTAAGTGGCCTCGATGATGTGCGCGAAGTCGACCGGGTAGCAAAAATCAAGTTTCCCGACCCAGCTCCGTGCGGTCGCACACCTCTCATGGCCAACAATCTCTCCAAGAGTTATGGCTCACTCGAAATTTTCACTGCCGTCGACCTTGCCATCGACAAGGGCTCGAAGGTTGTCATCATCGGTCTCAACGGTGCCGGCAAAACCACAATGTTGCGCATGTTGGCTGGGCTCGACACACCCGATACCGGCGAAATTGTGCCGGGTCACGGGCTAAAAATTGGTTATTTCGCTCAAGAGCACGAAACTCTCGATGTTTCTAAGACTGTGCTCGAAAACATGCAGCGAGCCGCTCCACAGCTTGCCGATACCGATGCACGTAAGGTTCTCGGTTCGTTCCTCTTCACCGGAGACGACGTAAACAAGCCCGCAGGTGTTTTGAGTGGTGGCGAAAAAACTCGTTTGGCACTCGCTTCACTTGTGGTTTCATCGGCTAACGTGTTGTTGCTCGATGAGCCAACCAACAACCTCGACCCAGCCAGCCGCGAAGAGATTTTGCGAGCCCTGAGCACCTTTACCGGTGCCGTGGTGCTTGTTTCACACGATGTTGGTGCCGTTGTGGCCTTGAACCCAGAGCGAGTTCTGATTTTGCCAGACGGCGATGAAGACCACTGGAACGATGGCTATGCCGAGCTCATTTCACTGAGCTAACCTCAACACCAATTTCTACAAGGCATCTTCGGCGTTTTTATCGTCATCGCCAACTTTTTTTCTGACTTTAGGTTGAAAACTAGGGTCTTGAGCCATGCGCCTAATGCGCAATTCTTGCCGCACACCCCACCACAGAGCACCGAACGCCATTAGTGCAAAAAGAATCCATTGCATGGCATAACTCAGATGATTGCCCTCGTTTAGATCGGGGCGCCCGAGAATCTTGGGCAAGGTTTTATCAGATTGGTAGCTTTCGCCGAGTCGAACGTAAACAGAGTTAATTGAAGGGCCTGAAGAGTCGAGGGCCTCGAAAAGCTTTGCCGAGTTTATGCTGGCCAATTGCCCAGCGGGAGCCGATTTACCGGTTTCGGGTTCGGTTACTCGCAATCGACCCCAAATCTTGAAATTACCCGAGCTTGGCAGCGGAATCAGATCTGGCTCGTCTTGGGCATTACCTGATGGCAGCCAGCCCGTTTCAACGGCCACCAATGTGCCATCTATGGTTTTGAATGGAATCAACTGCAAAAATCCGGCGGTTCCGTTGTAAGGGCGGTTACGCACTAAAACTGCCTCTGCTGGCAGGAACGAACCTTCTAGCTCTACCGGCCGCCACTCATTTTGGGCGTCAAAAGGCTGGGTTAGGTCTTCGATCGAAACTAGTGGTTGATCAAAGTTGTGTTGAACCAGCTCAATGCGAGCAACGGCTTCTGCCCGCCTCGAAAATTGCCACTGGGACAAAAACACGCAGGCCACTGCAAAAACGCTCGCCAGAGCCAACCAGGCCAGCCAACGCTTCCAAGATTCCTTCAACCAGCTGGCCGAAATTGAGCTCATCAGATCACCTTTGCTTCGAGGAAGAATCCTCGAACTCGTAAGTAGTCAATCAGAAAGTCTTGATGCTCGAGGCACGCCAACCAAGTTTTAGTTCTGCCATCGAAATGTATTTTGAGGTTGCACCAGATGATTTGCTGCGACGCAACAGACACGCAGCCCGCCCTAGAGCATTTTTGATAAGCGGGGGATTGCTGAAGCATTACTTGTTATCGGACGTGTTTGTTTTGGCAAAAACATCGGCGGAAATTGTGATTGTTGGCGCCACCACTTTGGGAAGTGAATTTTTTGCTTGCCCGTTGCCTTGAGCATTGGCGAGCACAACCGCAAAATATGGCAGCAAGATTGCTCCGGCAAAAAACACCCACATCAGCCAGCCTTGAACCACCATTGCAAGAATCAGACAGACCACACGAATCGACATAGCCAGGGTGTATCGCAGCATTCGCTGCTTGCGCTCCTGCTCAGGAGACACGCCCACCGCTGTGGCACTCTGGGGTTTGCTAATCTCTACCTCCGGCTAAGAATTGTGGGCAGCCAACTTATTCAAGAATAAGTCAAAGGCTAGACTTCACTTGTCCCAAGCATCGACGAACTAGTTGTATTCCCCGGAAAGAGAGCTTCTAAATGACCCAGGCAAGAACCGTTCTAGTTACCGGCGGAAACCGCGGAATCGGCCGTTCTATTGCAGAAGAGTTTGTGCGCCTTGGCCACCGAGTGGCAGTAACTGTGCGAAGCGGCGAGGGGCCAGCAGGAACACTAAGTGTGATTGCAGATGTAACCGACCCAGCCTCGCTAGACAAGGCTTTCGCTGAAGTCGAAGAAAAGCTGGGCGCAATCGAAATTTTGGTTGCCAATGCCGGTATCACGCGCGACACCCTGTTGATGCGCATGACCGATGAAGAGTTTGAGGATGTAGTTAACACCAACCTGAACGGTGTTTTTAGAGTTTTGCGTCGAGCAACCAAGGGCATGATCAAAGCGCGTTTTGGTCGAGTAATTTTGATCGGTAGCGTGGTTGGGCTGCTTGGCTCGGCAGGTCAGGTAAATTATTCGGCAACCAAGTCAGCACTGGTGGGAATGGCTCGCTCGGTAACTCGCGAGCTTGGAGCGCGCGGAATCACGGCAAACGTTGTGGCCCCGGGCTTCATCGACACAGACATGACCGCGGCTCTGCCAGAGGCACAGCAAGACGACTATAAAAAGAAAATTCCGGCCGGTCGTTTTGCACAGCCAGAAGAAGTTGCCAAGGTAGTTGCCTGGTTGGCAAGCGAAGATGCAGCATACATTTCTGGTGCCGTAATTCCGGTTGACGGCGGCCTAGGAATGGGTCACTAAAGCCCAAGCACCGCTATCAGCGCCGACAAATCATGTTCTTCGATAACTAGATCGGCTTGTTCTCGAACTATTGGCTTGGCATTGAAGGCCACACCCAGATTGGCTAGCGCCAGCATGTCTAGGTCGTTTGCGCCGTCTCCCACGGCAACCGTATTGTGCATAGGAATGCCGCAAATAGCAGCCCACTCCGCCAAGGCTTCGGCCTTTGCCGTGCGGTCGATAATTTTGCCAAGCACTCGACCGGTTAGTTTTCCGTTGGTCACTTCGAGATCATTCGCCCTAGCAAAATCAAGTTGCAACAACTCCGCAAGTGGCGTTAGAACCTGAGTGAAGCCGCCCGAAACTGCGCCAACTTTTCCGCCAGAGGCATGAACGGCATCGATCAGCTCTTTTGCGCCGCGGGTGACGGTGACGCGATCAAAGACATCGGCAAAAACCGACTCTGGCAAGCCCTCAAGAGCTTTCACTCGCTCAATCAGGCTCTCGGCAAAATCAAGTTCGCCCGCCATCGCGCGTTCGGTAACAGCTGCAACCTGGGCGCGCTTGCCGGCAACTTCAGCCAATAATTCGATCACTTCATCTTCAATGAGGGTTGAATCAACATCGAAGATCACAAAAAATTTGGTCACGGAGTAACTAAGACACCCTTTCCGACTACGGTAATTCCCGAGTCGGTGACGTGGAAACCACGGTCAAGGTCGCGTTGCTTGTCGACACCGATCGAGGCGCCATCGGCAACGATAACGCTCTTATCGAGGATAGCCTTTCGAATAGTGCAATCGCGGCCAACTTGAACGCCGTCGAGCAAAATTGAGTCGGTGATTAGCGCCCGAGAGTGAACCCTAACGTGTGGCGACAGCACACTTCTCTCGACAATTCCGCCAGAAACCACGGTGCCAAGCGAAACAATCGAATCGGTGGTGCGCCCCTGATTGCCTTCGCCATCGTGAACGAATTTAGCTGGAGGCAGGTTCACCTGCTGGGTGTGCACCGGCCATTCGGAGTTGTAAAGGTTAAATACCGGCATCACCGAAATCAGGTCCATGTGGGCGTCGTAATAAGAATCCATGGTTCCGACATCGCGCCAGTATGAGTGATCGCGCTCGGTTGAGCCAGGGATTTCGTTATAGGTGAAGTCATAAACACCAGCGTCATCGCGAGCCACCATGTAGGGAACAATATCGCCACCCATGTCGTGGCTCGAGTCTTCGAGTGTGCCATCGTGTTCGATTGCATCAATCAGCGCTTGGGCAGTGAAAACATAATTGCCCATAGAGGCCAAAACTTCGCCAGGTGACTCTGGCAAACCCTTAGGATTTGCCGGCTTCTCGAGGAAAGCTGCAATCTTGGTTGGATCGGCATCATCGATCTCGATTACGCCGAATTGGTTTGCCAGTGCCAATGGTTGACGAATTGCAGCCACTGTCACGCCTCGACCCGAGGCAATGTGCGCCTGAATCATTTGGTCGAAATCCATACGGTAAACGTGGTCGGCACCAACGACTACCACGATGTCAGGGCGCTCATCGCTTAGCAGGTTCATGCTTTGCAAGATGGCATCGGCCGAACCCGAAAACCACCGCTTGCCTAAGCGCTGCTGAGCCGGAACCGAAGCTACGTATGCCCCCAAGAGCGGCGACATGCGCCAGGTTTGCGAAATATGCCTGTCGAGCGAGTGTGACTTGTATTGAGTCAGAACTACGATGCGGCGAAGCCCGGAGTTGATCAGATTCGACAGCGCAAAGTCGATCAGTCGATAACTTCCCCCAAACGGAACCGCGGGCTTTGCCCTGTCGGCGGTAAGTGGCATTAGTCGTTTGCCCTCGCCACCAGCGAGAACCATTCCAAAAATACGCGGTGCACTCATATTCAGAATGTTATTGGTCTTTTATTTCGGGGCAGTAACATGGCGACATGAGAATAGACCTGATCAGCAAGGAATATCCGCCAAACATTTACGGTGGAGCGGGCGTACATGTCGCTGAATTAGTGAAAGTACTGCGAAATCAGATAGAAGTTAAGGTTCGCTGCTTCGGCGAAGACCGTAATGAAACCGATACATTCGCATACCGTCACCATCCCGAGTTTGACGCGGTGAATGGCGCACTGCAAACCATGGCCGTCGATTTGAGCATGGTTAATGACATAGCCGGCGCCGACTTGGTGCACAGCCACACTTGGTATGCAAACTTCGCGGGGCAAGTTGCTGGCACCTTGCATGGAATTCCTCACCTCATCACTGCTCACAGCCTCGAACCACTGCGCCCCTGGAAAGAGCAACAACTTGGCGGGGGATACCGCCTTTCATCCTGGGTCGAACGCACTGCCTATGAGGGTGCCACCGGCATCATTGCCGTATCTGACGGCATGCGCAAAGACATTTTGCGGGCCTACCCCCAGCTTGACCCAAACAAAGTAAGCGTTGTGCACAACGGAATCGACCTCGATGCCTTCCGAGCCGCCGATAACCCCGATTTGGTTCGCGCCAACGGAGTTAATCCCGATCAACGAAGCGTTGTATTCGTCGGCCGCATCACCATGCAAAAAGGCCTTCCTTACTTGCTCAAGGCCGCAAAAGAACTACCTAGCGATGTTCAGCTCGTTTTGTGTGCAGGCGCCCCTGACACCCCGCAGATTCTTCAAGAAGTCACCGAGCTCGTTGAAGAACTTCGCAAGGTACGTAACAACGTGATTTGGGTAGAGAAGCATCTCAGTCGGGCTGAACTGATTGCAATGCTTTCGGCAGCCACGGTTTTTGCGTGCCCATCGATCTATGAACCGCTTGGCATCGTGAACCTCGAGGCCATGGCATGTGGAACACCGGTCGTTGCAACTGCAACCGGCGGAATTCCGGAGGTTGTCTCCGACGGCGAGACAGGCCTCTTGGTGCCCATCGAGCAACTGATGGATGGCAGCGGAAAGCCCCTGGATGAAAGCAAATTTGTAGCCGACTTTGCCGCTGCATTGAACCAAATGCTCGCGCATCCAAAGCTTGAAGAATTCGGCCTTGCCGGTCGCAAGCGAGTGGAGTCTTTGTTTAGCTGGAACAGCATTGCTGAACAAACTATTCGTGTTTATCAAAAGGCAATCAACACAATCGCATAGGCTCGAAACATGTCTCGCGTTATAGATCTAAACAATGTCACTGTCGTTCGCGATCAGCGACCAATTCTCAACAACATCGACTGGCAGGTTGAAGACAATCAACGCTGGGTGATTGTTGGCCCAAACGGAGCCGGCAAGACCACGCTTTTGCGAGTTGCTGCCGCGCAGATTCACCCAACCCATGGCAAAGCGACAATACTTGGCGAACGTCTTGGCGAGATAAACGTGTTCGAGCTTCGCACTCGCATTGGTTTTGCATCTAGCGCGCAGGCGGCTCACATTCCTAACTCCGAAACCGTTTTGAATTCGGTTATGACCGCGAGTTATGCCGTTACTGGGCGTTGGAACGAGGCCTACGACGACATTGACGAGCGCAGGGCACGCAGGGTGCTGAACGAGTGGCACCTCGAAAGTTTTGCTGACAGAGCCTTTGGCACCCTCAGCGATGGCGAGCGCAAGCGCACCCAAATCGCCAGAGCAGTTATGCCAGACCCAGAGCTTTTGCTGCTAGATGAGCCGGTTGCAAGCCTCGATCTAGCCGCCCGCGAACAGACCATCAACATAATCGGTCAATATGCTTCAGCCCCGATGGCCCCAGCAATGGTTATGGTTACTCATCACCTAGAAGAGATTCCGGCCGGGTTCACTCACGCTCTGTTAATGCGCGGTGGCGAAATTTTTGCTGCCGGCGAGATTCACCACACTCTCACCTCTGACAAGATCAGCGAGGCCTTTGGTTTTGGCTTACAGGTTGAGCACGTTGACGGCCGATTTAGGGCTCGAGCCAAATAAGTTTGCAAACCGCTGGCAAGGCATAAATCAATCTGGTATGCTTTTCCTTTAGTGCCTAGTGCACGCCAACCCACAGTTTTCTATCTATAAACGGAGTTTTCCCATGAAGGCAGACATTCACCCAAAGTACGAGCCAGTAGTATTCCGCGACTTGGCATCGGGTGTAGCGTTCCTTACTCGCTCAACCGCGTCTTCAAACAAGACCATCGAGTGGGAAGACGGCAACAGCTACCCAGTGTTTGACGTTGAAATCTCTTCAGAGTCACACCCGTTCTACACCGGCAAGCAGCGCATCATGGACACCGCTGGCCGCGTCGAGCGCTTCAACGCTCGCTACAAGAACTTTGGCGCATAAGTCAAAAAGAATTCAAAAAAAGCCCTGCTTCGGCAGGGCTTTTTTGTGTTTGAAGCACACTAGCTCTTGAGCTTAAGTGGCCAGCCTCGAGTTAGCGAAAAGTCGGGGTTTTGGCGGCGCATAAATTCTTCGAAACTTGCGTCGTTCGCATCGCTCCACGAAATCTGCAGGTTATGCAGCTCTGCTGCCGATGCAGGAAGCTCGGCAGCCCAGCGCTTTGCGATAGCCTGTGCAACGCGCCCGGCTGCCACGGCATCGGCAGTGGCATTATGCGCATCTTCGAGCTTTACCTTGTAGAACTCGGCCGCGTTTTCGAGGCGACGCTTGCCCTTGCGATAACGATCTTTGAATTTGTCGATAACCAATGGGTCGATAATTGGCCCAGGGTTTTCTAGTGGTTTTAGCCCGTGGCGCAGGGCTTCGAAGTGCAAAATGGTGAAATCGTAGGGTGCGTTATAGGCGACCACCGGAACGCCTCGATCAAAAAAACTCTGCAACGTGGAGAGCAATTCGGCAACTACCTCGCCGGCCGGCCGGCCATCGCGGCGCGCAATATCGGTGGTTATGCCGTGAACGTCACTTGCCTGCGAAGGGATTTCGATGGCTGGGTCTGCAAGCCATTCAACGTTGTTGCCCACCACCTGACCCGATTCATCGAGCTCTACGGCACAGGCCGTAACTATTCGAGCATCGGTTAGGTCGAGGCCGGTGGTTTCGAGGTCGAAAACGGCAATGCTCTTTGCCCACTCGGGCAGTGGCTCAGCAAAATCGAAAGCTATTTGATCTTCATTCACGGGTTCAGACTAAACCCGACTAGCGACAAAGCCCTGCACCGCGAGCAACTTCGAGTGCAGCTTTGGCAAGGTTTAGCGAGAAAAGGTGCAACCCTGGCGCGCCTGCGGCCACCAAATCGGCAGCCAATTTAATCGAATAATCGATGCCGATAGTTCGAGCCTGAGCCTCATCGGCGGTTTCAAACTTTTTCAAGAGCTCGGTTGGCAATTTTGCACCACTCATCTCGGCCATTCGAACAATGCGATCGGCGTTCGAAATTGGCATCAACCCGGGAATGATTGGCATAGTTGCGCCGGCTTGCCTCGATGACTCAACAAGCTCAACATAGGCCTCAACCGTGAAAAACAACTGCGTCATGGCATAGCTGGCACCAGCAGCCTGCTTGAGGCTCAAAACCTTGGCATCGTGAATTAGGTCTGGAGACTCTGGATGTTTCTCGGGAAAGGCAGCAACACCCACCTCAAGATTCGTGTCTCGCGATACCAACTCAACTAGCTCTAACGCGGTTTTCAATTCGCCTTCGGCGAGCGCATTGGGGTTATCGCGTGGCGAATCTCCGCGCAGCGCAAGAATTGAGCTGACTCCTGCGGCTTCAAAGCGCTCGATAACCTCGCGGGTAGATGCCCGCGTAGCGCCGACACAGGTAAGGTGCCCAATTGTAGGCACTTGTTTAGCCATTCGGTCGACCACGGCAAGTGAGGTTTCACGATTTGAGCCACCGGCGCCATATGTAACCGAAACGAAATCGGGATTTACCTCTAAAAGTTTGTCGAACGAACGCCATAATGTGGCTGCACCATCATCGTCTTTTGGTGGAAAAAATTCAAACGAAAGGGTTGGCTCTGACTTTGCGGCCCTTGCACTCAGGATGTCGGTGACTCGCGCGGCGCCAACGACCGGGCGCGTTTGATCGCGAAGCAAAGGGAAATCAGGCATTCCATAAGTATATTCGGCAAACCCCTCTGGTTTAGACTTATGACGTATGTTTACCCCTAAATCTCAAGCCCTCATCGAGGCCGTTCGTTCACGCGTAGTTGTTGCCGATGGCGCGATGGGAACGATGATTCAAGAGGCCAACCCGACACTCGACGAGTTTGAGGGCTATGAGGGCTGCAACGAGATCCTAAATGTAACCCGGCCCGATATCATCGCCGGTATACACGCCCAATATCTCAAGGCCGGCGCCGAAGCTATCGAGACCAATACTTTTGGTGCCAACTTTGCCAACCTTGCCGAATATGGCATCGAAAGTCGCATCGAAGAATTGGCTTTTGCCGGTGCAAAACTTGCCCGCGAAGTAGCCGATGATTTCAGCACCGAAGACAAGCCTCGCTGGGTCTTGGGTTCGGTAGGCCCAGGAACCAAGCTTCCGAGCCTAGGCCACGAAAAGTTTTCTGTGCTTCGCGACGCATACCAGCTCGAAGCGCTTGGCCTTATTCGCGGTGGCGTAGACGCAATTCTGATCGAAACGGCTCAAGATTTGCTGCAGGCAAAAAGCGCCGTGATTGGCTCAAAGCGAGCAATGAAGGCGCTGTCGATTCAGGTTCCCATCCTCGTTTCGGTTACTGTCGAAACAACCGGCACCATGTTGCTTGGCTCAGAGATTGGTGCGGCACTCACCGCTCTCGCCGCCCTAGGCATCGATGCAATCGGCATGAACTGTGCCACTGGCCCAACCGAGATGAGCGAGCACCTTCGTTATCTTTCAAAGTTTTCTCAGCTTCCACTGGTGGTTATGCCCAATGCCGGGCTGCCAATTCTTGGCCCTCACGGCGCTCACTACCCACTCACTGGCAGCGAGCTGGCTAGCGCGCAACTTCAGTTCGTTAAAGAATATGGAGCCGGCCTCGTAGGCGGTTGCTGCGGCACAACACCGACACACATCGCTGAAATCGCCAAAGCAGTGGCCGATCAAAAGCCATCGCGCCCCGCCTTCATCGATGAGCCTGGTTTGGCTAGTTTGTATCAACACCAGCCTTTCGATCAGACCATGACCTACCTTTCAATCGGCGAGCGCACCAACGCAAACGGCTCAAAGGCGTTTCGCGATGCAATGCTTGCCGAAAACTGGGAGGAGTGCATCGAGATTGCTCGCTCGCAAACTCGTGAGGGTGCCCACCTTCTAGACGTTTGCGTTGACTATGTTGGCCGAAACGGCGTGAACGATGCCCGAGAGCTAGTGAGCCGATTGGCAACTGCAACCACGTTGCCACTGGTTCTAGATTCAACCGAACCCGCCGTTCTCGAGGCAGGCCTCGAGTGCATGGGTGGCCGAGCCATGATCAACTCGGTCAACTATGAAGATGGCGATGGCCCCAACTCACGCTTTGCACGAATTATGCCGCTTGTGGTTGAGCACGGCGCCGCCGTTGTTGCGCTCACCATCGACGAAGAGGGGCAGGCCCGCACGGCCGAAACAAAATTTGCCATTGCCAAGCGCCTCATCGATGACCTGACCTCAAATTGGGCAATGCGCCTAGTCGACATAACCGTCGACACACTCACATTTCCGATTGCCACTGGCCAAGATGAAACGCGTCGCGACGGCATCGAAACCATCGAAGCCATTCGCCGACTAAACGCCGCTTACCCGGGTGTTCAGACCACCCTCGGCATTTCAAACATTTCGTTCGGCCTTAGCCCGGCAGCGCGTCACGTTTTAAACTCTGTTTTCTTGCACGAGTGCGTGCAGGCTGGCCTTACCAGCGCCATTGTTCACGCAGCGCGCATCATGCCACTCAACCAAATACCGGCCGAGCAGCTCGATGCAGCCATGGGGCTAATCTATGACAAGCGCGAATATGATGCAGATGGTTTAGTTAGCTATGACCCGCTAACCCACTTCTTAGATGTATTCAGCGGAGTCGATTCAAAGGCCGCACGTCAGTCTCGCGCCGAAGAACTTGCTGCAATGCCTCTCAAAGATCGCCTCGAACGTCGAATTATCGACGGCGAGAAAAAGGGTCTAGAGCCAGATCTTGATGAGGCGCTGGCCAGCGGAATGACAGCGCTCGGCATCATCAACGATCATTTGCTTTCGGGCATGCAGGTTGTTGGAGAGCTATTTGGCAAGGGCGAGATGCAGCTGCCATTTGTGCTGCAGTCTGCCGAGGTAATGAAGACCGCGGTCGCACACCTAGAGCCCTTCATCGAAAAAACGGATGATGCCGGCAAGGGCAGGATTTTGCTCGCCACGGTGCGTGGCGATGTGCACGACATTGGCAAAAACTTGGTCGATATCATTTTGAGTAACAACGGCTTTGAAACCGTAAACATTGGCATCAAGCAGCCAATCAACGAAATCCTGAACGCGGCCGAAGAACACAACGTTGATGTGATTGGCCTCAGCGGTTTGCTCGTGAAGTCAACCCAGATCATGCGCGAAAACCTCGAAGAGATGAACCAACGAGGCTTAGCCGCCCGCTGGCCAGTAATTCTGGGCGGCGCGGCGCTAACCCGCAGCTTCGTCGAACAAGACCTTGCCGAAATCTATGAGGGTCAGGTTCGCTATGCGCGAGACGCCTTCGAAGGATTGCGCCTTATGGACGCCCTGGTGAAGATTAAGCGCGGCGACACCTCCGTTGAGCTTCCCGCTCTCAAAAAGCGCGTGGTTAAACCAGTCAGCAAACTAATTCACACCGTTCCAGATATGATGCCCGACCGCTCAGATGTCGCAAGTGACAACGACATTCCAACCCCGCCATTCTGGGGAACGCGCATCATCAAAGGCATTCCGCTTCGCGACTACTCGACATTCCTCGACGAACGCGCCACCTTTATGGGCCAGTGGGGGCTAAAACCCTCTCGGGCCGAAGATGGCGCAAGCTATGAAGAACTTGTCGAAACCGAGGGGCGCCCACGGTTGCGCTCTTGGTTAGAGCGCATCCAAACTGAAAGTTTGCTTGAAGCCGCGGTTGTCTACGGATACTTCCCTGCGGTTTCTGATGGCGATGATCTCGTAATTTTGCACCACGGTGCAGAAGGCGCTACCGATGGTGGTTCCGGGGGAGTGCCAGGCACTGAGCGAATGAGATTTACCTTCCCTAGGCAAGCCCGCGATCGCCATCTTTGCTTGAGCGATTTCATCGCTTCAAAGGAAAGCGGCAAGGTCGATGTTGTGCCTTTCCAACTTGTGACAATGGGCAATCGGGTCTCTGAGGCCGCCAATGAACTCTACGCGGCCAACGATTACCGCAATTATCTTGAACTACACGGCCTTTCGGTGCAGCTAACCGAGGCGCTTGCCGAGTTTTGGCATGCCAGAGTTCGCGAAGAACTCGGCTTTTCGGGTCAAGACCCCAAAGAGATCGGGGGCATGTTCAAGCTTGACTACCGAGGCGCCCGTTACTCGTTTGGCTATCCTGCTTGCCCAGAGCTCGAAGATCGAATCAAACTCGTCGAGTTGCTAAAACCAGAGGCAATTGGGGTAACTCTTTCAGAAGAACTGCAGCTGCACCCCGAGCAGTCAACCGACGCAATGGTGCTGCACCACCCAGAAGCCAAATACTTCTCGGTTTAGCCAGCGGCAA
Organism: Rhodoluna sp.; assembly: GCA_024641985.1. Lineage (GTDB taxonomy): Bacteria > Actinomycetota > Actinomycetes > Actinomycetales > Microbacteriaceae > Rhodoluna. The sequence continues at coordinate 356,468 of JAHEBZ010000003.1, forward strand.
AAGTTAGGCTAAAGCCATGATCAGCTCACCCATGCAACTTATGCAACTGGGTCGAGAGCGCTCGATTGCCGGGCAGGTTCAAACTGGCGAAAGCGTAACCCGATTTTGGAAATACCCGGCAAACGTTCCGAACGGCCAAAGCTTGGTTTTCATCCACGGTTATCGAGGCAATCACCACGGGCTTGAGGCAATCGCGGCAGCCCTGCCAGATTTCGACATCTACATTCCCGATTTGCCGGGCTTTGGCAAGAGCACTCCATTCGCTGGCTCACACAGCATCGATGCCTACCAAAATTGGGTTGGAGAGTTTATTTCAGCCTTGAATTTGAAGCAGAACCCGGTGCTTTTGGGCCACAGTTTTGGAACCATCGTTTGCGCCGCGCACGCCACCAATTTCGATGACTTTAGCCACCTCATTCTGGTCAACCCTGTGTCTGCGCCGGCTCTGAGCGGCCCCAAGGGTGCACTAACGGGCATAGCAAGAACATTCTTTAGCCTGGCCGGCGTGCTGCCGCTCAAGGCCGCAGAAGCAATCCTTAAAAGCTGGCCCATGGTTCGTGGCATGAGTATCGTGATGACAAAGTCACGCGATCGCAAGCTGCGAGCCTGGGTGCACGCCCAACACGATGCAAACTTCAACGATTTTGCCAACCGGCAGGTGGCTATCGAAGGGTATTTGGCTTCGGTGTCTCACAACGTAGGCGATTATTCGGCCCAATTCAAAAAGCCAACTCTGGTGATTGCTGGGGCGCTTGACGACATAACCACGCCTAGCCAACAAAAATCAATGGTGCAAACCATCCAAGTTGACTCCGTGCTTAAAATTCACGAACGGGTTGGTCACCTCACTCACTACGAAATTCCCGCCGTTGTGGCCGCCGATATTCGCGATTTTTTGGGTGGCATAAAATGACCAACCTCGCCAAAGAACGCATCTATTTCGACGCGCGCTTCATTCGACATGACCACCACGATGGCATCAGTCGCTTTTCGGCGGGTCTTTTTGCGTCGCTCCATCGTCGAGTCAAAGTAACTGCAATTATTTGTGACACCAGGCAACTCTTAAAACTGCCTCGTGGCTGCGATTACATTCTGGTCAATGACCCAACTTCGATAAAAGAATTATTTGTAGCCTTAAAGCTAAATAAAGTCGGTGCCAAAGTCGTTTTTTCACCGATGCAAACGATGGGCTCATGGTTTCGCAAATACAAATTGATCCTTACATTGCACGATCTGATTTATTATCGGCACCCAGCACCACCACCGGGCTTTAACCTTGCGATTCGCACCATTTGGCGCCTTTACCACTTGGTTTATTGGCCCCAAAGGTTGCTGTTGAACCGTGCCGATGCGGTTGCAACAGTTTCTAAAACCACCAAGCGATTGATGCTTGAGCACCGGCTAACCAAGAGGCCAATCGAAGTGATTTACAACGCGGCCGGCACTTTCATCAGTGATTACGAACACAGAGGCCCCAAATCGCGACCGCGTGACCAGCAGAACTTGGTCTATATGGGTAGTTTCATGGATTACAAGAATGTTGAAGTGCTGATTGCCGCGATGATTCACTTGCCTGATTACAACTTGCAGTTACTGAGCAGAATCTCTCCGGAACGCCAGACCGAATTGGCGGCTCAGGTGAATTCCCAAGGTGGAACCGTAGAGTTTTTCAATGGCGTAAGCGAGGCCGAATACCACGAGCTACTGGATCACGCTGTGGCGCTGGTAACCGGTTCCTTCGACGAAGGGTTTGGAATTCCGCTTGTGGAATCAATGAATCGCGGAGTGCCGGTGGTGGTTTCGGATATCGAAATCTTCAAAGAAATTGGCGGCGATGCTGCCGTGTTTTTTGATGCCACACAGGCCTCCGACTTTGCTGCTGCCGTAAAGACGCTCGAAGCCAACCCCGAATGGTTAGCAGCTTCTCGCAAATCAATTGTTCAGGCGCAAAAATTTAATTGGGATCGATCGGCTGGCGAGCTGATCGACATGATCAATCGCCTTTAGATATCTGGCTGCAAGGTTTTTGGTTCGTAGCTCAAAACTCTCCAGCCATCGACCGAGTGTTCGAAAATGCTAAGACAGGCGTTGCCAAGTCGCTCGCCTTCTCGCGGATACTCAGATTTGCTTACGAGTTTGAGCAACTTTCGAATTAGTGCTCCGTGTGTCACGGCCAATACTCGCCTGCCCGAGTAATCTGCCGCTAGGCGATCGAGCAAACGCCAAGCTCGCATGGTCAACTCATCTAAAGTTTCGCAGCCTCGCACCAGGTTTTGATCTGGAAAAGCTAGTTTCCATTCGTCGTGACGCATGCCCTCTGCTTCACCGAAGGCGCGTTCTAACAGCAGTGGTTCAATGGCCACCGGGCCTAATTCCAAGGCAGTTGCGACAATTTCGGCGGTGTCTTTAGCTCGAGACAGGGGAGAGCTAACAATCGCATCCCAGGAGCCACGGCCAAGCATCGAAGCGGCAACTTTTGCCTGGTTCAAACCAGTTTGGTTGAGCGCGATGTCGGTGGTTCCTTGAAGGCGAAAATCAATGTTCCAGTCGGTTTGACCATGGCGCAGCAAGCCAACGATTGTGTTAGTCAATGAGCAACTTTTCGAGTGCTAACGAGGTTGAGGCGTCGATTTTGGCGATAGCCAGTTCGTCGGCCTTGGTTGGGCCAAGATTTACGATCACGATTGGCTTGCCAGCGCGGGCTGCCAGCCGGGCGAATCGGAGGCCCGAATTCACGGTTAGTGAAGTGCCAGCAACCAAGAGCGCCTCGGCTTTGTCGAGCAGGCTAAGGGCCTGTTCGGCACGGGTCGCAGGAACGCTTTCACCGAAAAAGACCACGTCGGGTTTCAATACACCGTTACATTTTTGACAGCTAGGCACCCTAAAGTCGGCCGTAACTTCAACTTCGGCATCGCCATCGGGAGTGAATTCAATGTTTTGATCTTTGCTAACCATTGGGTTAAGTTCTTGAAGTCTTTCGTCGAGTTGAGCGCGCGCGGTAACCGCGCCGCAGCCCATGCACCTGACTCGATCGAGACGACCGTGCAAATCAATAACAGAGCGTGAACCTGCTGCCTGGTGCAGGCCATCAACGTTTTGGGTCACCAGTTGGGTCACCCTTCCGAGGCTTTCGGCATGCGCCAACGCAAAATGCCCTGCGTTCGGGGTTGCCTGTTCGATGCGACTCCAGCCCACGAAGCTTCTGGCCCAATACCGAGTGCGAGCGGTTTCAGAGCTCATAAACACGTCGTAGGTCATGGGGTGTCTTGCTACGCGCCCCTCACCGCGATAATCGGGAATGCCCGAATCTGTGCTGATGCCGGCGCCTGTCAGGGCAAAAATTCTTTTATTAGCAAGATGCTCGCGTGCGAAATCTATGCCATAGCTGGCGGCAGCACTCAATTCGATTGACATCGGTTCAATTCTACTTTTTGATTGGCAAGACCATGGCCGTGGGAACAGGGCCGCCTGTCGTGGCATGATGAACGAGACTGTTCGGGAGAAGCGTTTGATTAAATACATGGGTTCAAAGCGCACTCTCATACCCGTGCTAACCCAATTGGTGGCCTCTTCGGGTGCCAAGAGCGCACTCGACCTATTTACTGGCACTACCAGAGTTGCCAGAGCAATAAAATCATTGGGAATCGAAACCACCGCAAGCGATTCGGCTTCGTATTCGGAAGTTTTTGCAAAAACCTGGATAGAGCTTGATGGCAGTGCCGTGAAGCCCAGAGAATTAGACAGAGCGATTGCCAAGTTGAATGCGCTGCCTGGGCAACACGGTTATTTCACTGAAAACTTTTGCCTGAAGGCGAGATATTTTCAGCCCGAAAATGGCGAGCGAATCGATGCAATGCGCGAACACATCGAATCGAACTATAGGGACTCTTGGCTTTATTACCCGCTACTCACTTCATTGATTATGGCTGCCGACCGGGTTGACAGCACAACCGGTGTGCAAATGGCATTCCTAAAGTCTTGGTCACCAAGGTCGCACAAATCGCTCGAGCTAAAAGACCCCGACTTGGTTTCAGGCATAGGGCATGCTGCTCGGGGAGATGCCACCGAGCTTGTAAAAACTTTTCCTTCGGTCGACCTGGCCTATTTAGATCCGCCGTACAACCAACACCGATACTTTGGCAACTACCATGTTTGGGAATCTCTCGTTAGGTGGGATAAGCCAGAGACTTATGGCATTGCCAATAAACGCATCGACAATAGATCTGCAGAGCATAAATCTGCTTTTAACAGCCGCGCCACTATGCCGGCAGCGCTCAGCAAATTGGTAACCGACCTCAAGTGCGAGACGCTCATTCTCAGCTACAACAATGAATCTTGGCTTTCGCGAGACCAACTTATCGAAATTGCATCGGCCAGGGGACACGTTGAGGTTCTAGATATCGAATTCAAGCGCTACGTGGGCTCGCAAATTGGTGTTTATAACAAGGCTGGCGAAAAGGTGGGGTCGCCTGCACACAGAAACAATATTGAGCACATTGTGATTGCCGGGCAAAAACAAATTGTGCAACGCATGGTCGCTCAACTCGACGGATGAAAAAACCCCGGCCGTGGAGGGCCGGGGTTTTAGTGTCCGAAAGGGGACTTGAACCCCTACCCTCGTAAGAGGACTAACACCTCAAGCTAGCGCGTCTGCCATTCCGCCACCCGGACGAGTGTGCGTTTTCGAAGCTATGCGCTTCGGCAACGAGCCTCAACATTACCAGAAAAGTTAGACAGCACCTAAACCGCGTTTGGCTACCATGTTCGGATGATTCGGGGTAGTTTAGGGCTATGGCAATCGACCCGCGCATAGCACTTCAACAGTTCATCGCTTCATTGGAGCGTCACTTTGAGGCAGCCTCAACTCGCCGCGGTGATGATTTCACCGCTGTCGAACAGGCATACGACCACCTAAAGGATGCATTCCTCGACTACGAAGAGGCGCTTGGCGAAAAGTACGAAGAGTACCTACCGATCGAACTTGCCGAAGATAACTAGTGAACATCTTTGACGCGGTAGTTCTTGGATTAATTCAGGGATTAACAGAGTTTCTGCCGATTTCTTCGAGTGCCCACGTGCAAATAGCAGAGCAGCTGCTTGGCCTGAGCGACATGTCTAAGCCACAGCTAACGGCCTTTATTGCCACGATTCAATTGGGAACCGAACTCGCGGTATTAATCTACTTCTTCAAAGACATCGTGCGAATCGCCGGGGCCTGGATTGCCGATTTGGGCGCTTGGCCAAGCCGGTTTGGCCGCAAAAAACTATCGCCTTCCAGTGCCATTGGCCAAGATGCAAAACTCGGTTGGCTCATAATTATCGGCAGCTTGCCGGTGGTGTTCATCGGTTTTGCGTTCAAAGATTTAATCGAAAACGAGTTGCGGAACCTTTGGGTCATTGCAACAACGCTGATTATTTTTGGCATTCTGCTGGGCCTCGCCGATCGGTATGGAAAACGTGAGAAATCGATCGAATCGCTAACCCCTAAGCACGGCTTGCTCTTCGGATTAGGTCAAGCTCTTGCTGTAATCCCCGGAGTTTCGCGATCGGGTGGCACTATTTCGGTGGGATTGGCATTGGGCTATAGCCGACAGGCTGCTGCCAGATTCAGCTTTTTGCTCGCCATCCCGGCGGTTTTAGCTAGTGGCACATATGAATTCTTGAAAACCTATCAAGACCTGTCACAAGCAGACCTTGCAGCTACTCTCGTGGCTGCCACGATTGCATTCGCCAGCGGTTTTTCGGTGATTGTGGTGTTGCTCAAATACCTAAATCGCGGTTCTTTTATGCCATTTGTAATTTGGCGAATCGCTCTCGGGCTTGCCCTGTTTGCAATGCTATTTAGCGGATTGGTTTCGGCTTAGTCAGTTTGGGCGGGCTCATCGCCCGGTTTAGCTTCGGTAGACCGCAAGAATTTCTCAAACTCCATCGCCAGCGCATCGCCTGTTGCTGCCTGAGATTCCGCCTCGTCGCGAGTTTTCTCGAGCTGAGCGATATATCCAGCCATTTCTTCATCGGCTTCGGCGACCTCATCGATTCCGCGTTCCCAGGTGAAGGCTTCTTCAGCAAGTGAACCGTGATCAAACGAAACTCCAAGCAGGTTTTCGATCTCGATCAAGAGCGCCAGAGTTGCCTTTGGCGATGGAGTGTTGTGAACATAGTGGGGAACCGATGCCCAAAGCGCGATGCTGGGAATATTGGCTTTTTCTAGAGCTATGCCTAAAACACTTAAGATGCCAACCGGGCCCTCATATTGGCTTCGCTCGGCATCGAATTCGGCTCGCACGCGTTCATTTTGACTGGTGCGACTCACGCTAATTGGCCTAGAGTGCGGAACATCGGCAAGCATTGCGCCAAGGAATACAACCGCATCGATTTCACGGTCATCCACCATTTCCATGATTTCGGTCGTGAATGATTGCCACCTTCGCGATGGCTCAGTGCCAATAAGCACACTCAAATTCGCAAATTCTGGGTGTTCAGCAATGGCCTCTGTTGCGGCAACACAGAAATCAGTGCTTGGCCAGGTGATTTCGCGCTTGCCGTCTGCATCAAACGCCACAGTAGGTCGCGTGAACTGATAGTCGTAGTAATCCTCGGAGTCGACGGTGGCAACCACATCGGCAGCAATTTTTTCGCAAATGAATTTGGCAACGTTGCTGGCCGAATCGGCGGCGTCGTTCCAACCCTCGAAAGCCACAACCAGCGTGCGGCCTCCAAATAGTCTGCTCTGCTCGGTCAAATTTCTTCCTCTGCCATCAATTACCCTTCTAAAACTCTAAGCCAAACTGTCGCGGGTAAACTCGAGTCTTATGTTCGGCAAAAAATTACCCGCGGCTGTCCTCTGGGACATGGATGGCACGCTGGTCGATTCGGAAGAGTATTGGCTCAGCAGCGAACAGGCGCTTGCCAAGGAACACGCTGGAACCTGGACCGAAACAGATGGTCACGGTGTAATCGGCTTGAACCTTTATGAGTCGACCAAAATCTTGAAATCGAAGGCTGGAATCGACCTAGCGCCAGAACAAATAATCGACAAATTAACCGACTCTGTTACTGAAAAATTGGGGAACGCAATTCCCTGGCGACCAGGGGCGCAAGAGTTGCTGCGAGAGTTGCGAGCTAAGGGCATAAAAACGGCGCTGGTTACGGGCTCGATGCGCCGCATGGCAACAATGGTTGCCGACCGCATACCATTCAAAGCGTTTGATGTGGTCGTGGCCGGCGACGATGTGGTTAATGGCAAGCCCCATCCCGAACCATACCTGCGCGCCTGTGAGCTGCTCGGAGTTTTGCCACAGAATTGCGTTGCCTTTGAAGATTCAATGACCGGCCTGCTCTCGGCCGAGTCGGCGGGCACCAAGGCCGTTGGAATAACCAACATAGCTCCGTTACAACCGTCGCCCGGGCGTGTAATCTGGCCAACTCTGGCTGGCGTGCAAGTCAAAGACCTCAAAAAGCTTTTCAACTAAGGGAAAAATGTCAGAAAACCTATTAGCAAATATGCCTCGATTACCACGTGGCCCGTTTCGCGACGGAGATCGAGTTCAACTAACCGGACCAAAAGGTCGATTGAACACCATCACGTTAGTGGCCGGTCAACGCTACGGAACTCACCGAGGCGATCTGATGCACGACGACATTATTGGCCAGCCAGAGGGCTCGGTAATTAAGAATCAATTCGGCATCGAGTATCTAGCTTTTAGGCCGTTACTGAGCGACTTTGTTCTGTCGATGCCGCGCGGTGCCAACATTATTTATCCAAAAGACTCCGCCCAGATCGTGACCATGGGCGATATCTTTCCCGGCGCACGCGTTGTTGAAGCAGGTGTTGGTTCAGGCGGCTTGTCGATGTATTTGTTGCGTGCCATCGGGCTTACCGGCCACCTAAGCTCTTTTGAACGCCGAGCCGAGTTTGCCGACATCGCGAAAGCAAACGTGGCCACCAACTATGGTCTCGTACCCTCCAACTGGGATGTCTTTATCGGCGATCTTCAAGACGAACTGCCAAAGAAGTGCCCTGCCGGCACCGTTGATCGAATCGTGCTAGACATGCTTGCGCCTTGGGAGTGCATCGAGGAGTGCGCCGAGGCCTTGGTTCCCGGTGGACTCATCATTGGTTATGTGGCCACCGTGACTCAACTTTCAAGGTTTACTGAGGCGCTGCGCGATAGCGAACATTTTGCCGAGCCAGAAGGTTGGGAATCTATGGTTCGCGGCTGGCACCTTCAGGGCCTTGCCGTAAGACCTGAACACCGAATGATCGGACACACCGGCTTTTTGGTTACGGCAAGACGCATGGCACCGGGAACTGTGATGCCATATTTCAAGACCAAGGCAAAGCCTGAATTCGACGATGCCGACATTTCGGTTTGGAACCCAGACCACATGGGGGAGCGAAAAGTGAGCGACAAAAAGCTTCGCAAGACAATTCGCAACGCAGAGGCTGCAGCCCAGGCCCGAGCTGAACAATAGAAATCTCGATAAACTTGTTAGACACAACAATCGAAAGAACTCACTTGCGTAAATTCATTGCTTTGACCGCCGCCGCTTTGCTAACCGTTTCATTGGCTGGCTGCGCTCCGACCAACCCTGCCGACGCACTATTTGCCGGCGTTGCGCAAACCTGTGATTCCTTCACCACCGGCGCTGCGGCTGACAACATCAAAGTTGACACCGACATGAGCAAAGTGCCAACGGTTGAATTTGCAACACCGCTAACCGCCGAAGAAATTCAAACCAAAGTTGTGGTTGAAGGCGATGGCCCAAAGTTCACTGGCAACGAGCTAGTTGACCTTGAATATGTTGGCGTTAATGGAGGCACCGGAAAGGTCTTCCAGACCTCAAAGTTTGATGGCACCGACTTTGCATCTCAGTTCATGGCTGCAGGCGGAACCCCCGACTTCTGCCACGCGCTTTCGGGTGTGCGCGAAGGCTCGAGAGTGGCAATTTTGTTTCCTGCCACTTTTGCCCACGCGGGTCAAGGAGTTGCCGATCTTGGCATCGGCACCGATGAATCAATCGTTTTCGTTTTCGACCTTCTAAAAGTGTTCTTGCCACGTGCAGTAGGCGAAGATAAAGGCAATGGAGTCGGCTTTCCTGCCGTCGTTCGCGACCCAAAGACAGGTCAGCCTGGGCTCACCACCAGCGGTGGAGCGGCCCCTACAGAATTTAAAGTTCACACCTTGATCAAAGGTCGCGGCGATGTAGTTGCCAAGGGTCAGGTTGTCACGCTTCACTACTCGGGTTTCTTGTATGAAGGCGGCACTGTTTTTGATTCTTCTTGGGATAAAGGCCAACCAACTCAATTCGCACTGGCAGACGGTCAGCTCATTCCGGGCTTTATAAAGGCACTCGAGGGCCAAACAGTGGGCTCTCAGGTCATTGCGATTGTTCCGCCTTCAGACGGTTATGGCAATCAAGAGCAAGGAAGCATCCCGGCAAACTCGACTCTGATCTTCGTTGTGGACATCCTCGGCACCAACAATAAAACCAACTAGTCTGTCCTTTAGGGGAGACTAATGGCAAAGATCAGAACCACCTGGCAGCCCTATAAGACCGACAAGTCTGAACGGCTACTGCAGTTGACTACCGCACTGTTATTTGCCGAGCGCGGCTTGACCAAACGAGAGCTTTACTACTCGATTACGGAGTATCGAGCGGATGTTGCAGACAAGAAATCTGAACCGAGCCTGAACCGAAAATTCGAACGCGACAAGTCAGATTTGCGCGATTCGGGCATTCTGGTGCAAATTAGCAACCCACAGGATGCACCCGAAGAACAGCGCTATGTAATCACCAGCGATTCGTTTGTTTGGCCAGCAAAAACCTCGCTGAGCCCACATCAGTTGCAACTTTTAAACCTGGCTTCGCAGGCTTGGTCGATGGCGTCGCTCTCGAGCGAGGTTAACCAGGGCCTAATCAAATTGCGGTCGCTCGGCCTGCAACCGGCCGAAGCCGACTTGGTTGGGCTTGCCCCCAAGTTCAAGACTCACGAACCCGCCTTCATGCCCCTCAATAAGGCTATCGACGAACGCTATGAGGTCACCTTCAACTATCGTCGCCAAGACGAACAGGTTAAACCACGTCGCGTGCAACCTTGGCAACTGCAAAACATAAGCGGTCAGTGGCTGTTGGTTTGCTTTGATGTCGACAAAAAAGAGGTAAGAAATTTCCTGCTTAAGCGGATCGTTTCAAAGGTTACAGCCGTGCAGCTAGACCACGAATTGATCAACTTTGAGGCTCCCGATGCAACCGAATTGCAATCGGCCATCGAAGATCTTGCAACTCACACCGCAAAACAGGTTGCCACTATCAAAGTAAACAAAGACTCGAGTGCTTGGTTTCACTTTCATCTCGACGAGAAACAAGACACCGAACTGAATTTTGAATACATGGATCTAAACCTTTTGGCCGAGGAGTTAAGCGTGTTTGCCCTTGATATTAAGGTGTTAAGCCCTCGCGAACTCGACGAGGCAATTAGGGCTGGCTTCGAGAAGGTTGCATCTGACCATGCCTAAATTAAATTCGCTTGATGGTGGATCTCGGTTTAACTTCATGCTCGCTCTAATCGCCTATTTAGAGCGCTCGGGCGAGGTAACCACAGCAACTGCAGCTCAGCATTTCAATCTCGACGAAAAATACCTCCGCGAGGTTGTCTTCTCGATCAACCAGTTATCGGTCGAGTTTCCGGGTCGCGAAGAAATCTTCTTCTTCATCGATGCCGACCTGGCCGATGAAGGCATTTTGTCACTAACCCAAAATGATTTGATTCAAGATGTACCAAGGCTTTCAAGTCGCCAAGCCGCGGCAATCGGGGCTGGCTTAAACTATCTTGCAACAATGCCCGCATTCGCCGACGACGCCGAGCTCAAGTCGCTTCAAGAGCTTATGAGTCAAGGCTCTGGCCGTGGAAGCGCACCAGCGATCACTGTTGCCCCAGGCACCGAAGCGCAATATGCCGAGGTTCTGCGAGAGGCTTTGCTGGCCGGCCGAAGAATCTCGTGCGAATACCTGAATGCCAAAGGCGAGCAAACCATACGCGAGATTGACCCTCTGCGAATCGATGTGCGGCCGGATGGCACTTATTTGCGCGGCTACTGCCTAGTAAATGCAGCCCTAAGAAACTTCAAGCTTGACCGCATGCGAAACATCAAAATTTCAGAACTACCGATTAGCGCAGAAGCAAAATCAGTTGGAGAAATCGAAGACTCACTCTATGTTTCACAGGCAAATGACATCGAAGTCACCGTCGAGCTCGAACCCGAAGCCTACGGCCTAATTGCTGAATTTCAGACGGTTGAAGAGCCAACAAGTGCGGGCGAAGGAGCAATTCGCGCCGTGATCAAGGTTGGCCATTTGCCAAACATCGCGAAATTGATTTCTCGTTACCGAGGCAAAGCCCGCGTAATTGAACCCAAAGAGGCCCGGGAGCTTGTTAAAAACTACGCTCTCAAGGTGTTGGGTGAATCGGCACACTCTAACCAAACCGAGGTCGAATAAGAATGGGGTTCTGGGCTTGGTTCTGCATTTGGACCACTCTCGGCATCGCCGCACTTAGTGTGCTTGGCCTGATCGCAAAGTCACTGTTCAACCGAGCGATGGATGTGCTGCATCAAATAAACCGTCTCGAGCCTAAAGTTTCGAACTTATTATCCGCTACGCAACGTAAAGGCACCGCCAAGAAACCCGCCAACAGCATCGATCAAGATCCACGTCTGGCAAGGGCAGCGTGGAGCAAACTCTTGGTTGCCAAGGCAAAGAATCGACAGGCAAGACAGCGTAGGCTTATAGCGTCTCTAAAAGCGTTTAAACCCGAAGAAAGCAGGTTCCACTAATGCGACTAAATGGCTGGGAATGGATCATCATCCTTGTGATCGTTTTGTTGCTTTGGGGTGGCCCAAAGTTGCCTGGTTTAGCCAAGAGCTTGGCTCAATCGCTTCGCATTTTTAAGAGCGAGATGAAGCCCGAAGACAAGAAGAAGTCGGCAGATGCTGGCGAGGCCGACAAGCCTGCCGAAGACTAATTAGCGCAGGGCATTACTTTGGCCGGCAAGCGCAACCCCGAAAGCAAAATGAGCATCGGGGGACACCTAAAAGAACTAAGAAATCGCCTTTTTTGGTCTGCCATTTTCATCTTTGCCGCCACCGTCGGGGGTTGGTTTCTATTTGATCCCGTGTTCCAAATTTTGCAGGCTCCGGTAATCGAAATCGCCACTAAAAAGGGCGTCAATGCAACCATCAACTTCGGCACTGTGGTCTCGGCGTTCGACCTTCGATTGCAGGTATCGATTTTCATCGGCCTGCTACTCTCGAGCCCCTTCTGGCTCTTCAACCTCTGGGCATTCATCACCCCTGGCCTAAAACGGCGTGAAAGAAGATTCACACTCGGTTTCGTTTTCAGCGCTGTTCCACTCTTTGCACTGGGATGTTGGCTTGCGTGGGTGTCACTGCCGAGTTTTGTCGAGACTCTGATTGGCTTCACACCACAGGGCAGCGCCAACGTCATCAATGCCAGCGAATACATACTTTTCACCATCAGAATTTTGCTTGTCTTCGGTATCGCATTTGTTTTGCCGGTGGTTTTGGTTTTGCTCAATTTTGCCGGGTTAATCACGGCAAAGAGCATCGTAAAGTCATGGCGAATCGCCATTTTTATTATTGCCGTGGTGGCGGCTTTGGCCACACCAACCGCCGATCCAATGTCGATGTTCCTGGTGATGGTTCCGCTAGTAGTTCTATATTTCGCGGCTGCAGGCGTTACGGCCCTAAACGACAAACGGCGTGAACGCCGAGTAATCGCGATTGACGAACAAATTGAAGCGCAAGATGGCTGACCAAATTTTGAGCCCGGCCGAGAGATATAAGAAAGCCAAGAAAAATCCGGCGTCGCCTTCGGTTGATAGCTTTGTTAGTCTGCTTAAATTTCCGATGGATGACTTTCAAGAACGTGCCTGCCGCAGCCTTGCCAAGGGCAAGAGCGTTTTGGTTGCTGCTCCAACGGGTGCCGGCAAAACCATCGTTGGCGAGTTTGCCATTCACCTGGCCATCGAAAAAGATCTCAAGGTTTTTTACACCACTCCGATAAAGGCTCTCAGCAATCAAAAATATGCCGAGTTGGTGAAGCGATATGGTCAAGAGCGAGTGGGCATTCTCACTGGCGACAACAATCAAAACTCTGATGCTCAAATCGTTGTGATGACAACCGAAGTTTTGCGCAACATGATTTACGCCAACTCCAACGCTCTAATCAGCCTCGGCTACGTTGTCATGGACGAGGTGCATTACCTTGCCGACAAATTCAGGGGAGCGGTTTGGGAAGAAGTCATTCTGCACTTGCCTAAGGATGTAAAAATCGTTTCGCTGAGCGCAACGGTGTCTAACGCAGAAGAGTTTGGTGCCTGGCTCGACGAGGTGCGCGGCGAAACCGACATCATTGTTTCTGAAATTCGACCAGTTCCCCTAAATCAACACGTTTTGTTTGGCAACGAATTGCTCGACCTTTTTGATGAAAGCGAGAAGGGCACCCGAGTCAATCAAGACCTTGCTCAAAGGCATATATCCAAACTGCGCGAACCACTGCATAAGCCGCGTGGCCGGAGTGGTTATCGCGACGATCGCCGGGGTCAAAACCGCATCGACCGAATTAGCAAACCCGAGATTGTCGAATTACTCGAAGACGAAGACCTGTTGCCGGCGATCTTTTTCATATTCTCGCGAGCAGGTTGTGAAGCCGCAGTTAAGGCTTGTCACAGCCACGGAGTTCGACTCACCACAACCGAAGAGAAGCAAGAGATTCGGCGTTTAGTGGAAGAAAAGTGCTACAACATCGCCGAGGAAGACCTTGATACCCTTGGCTATTTCGATTGGCTAAGCGGCCTCGAGCGCGGCGTGGCAGCCCACCACGCAGGCATGCTACCGGCATTCAAAGAGGTGGTTGAAGAGCTATTTCTGCGCAAATTAGTCAAGGCGGTTTTTGCCACCGAAACGCTTGCACTCGGAATAAATATGCCAGCCCGAACCGTAGTTCTAGAGCGCCTCGATAAATACAATGGCGAAGGCCGAGTAAATCTAACGCCTGGCGAATACACCCAGCTAACTGGTCGCGCGGGTCGCCGTGGCATTGATACACAGGGGCACTCGGTTATTCAGTGGAGTGCCAACATGGAGCCAAACAGTGTGGCAGGGTTGGCAAGCAAACGAACCTATCCATTGATCAGCCCGTTCCGGCCCACCTACAACATGGCGGTAAACCTCATTGAGGCATTTGGGCGCGAGCGCGCTCGTGAAGTGCTCGAAACCTCTTTTGCCCAGTTCCAAGCCGACCGCGCCGTGGTTGGGCTTGCCAAGGGAATCCGTGAAAAACAGGTTTCCCTAGAGGGATACGAAGACGCCATGAAGTGCCATCGCGGCAATTTTGTTGAATATGCCTCGATGCGACGCGAAATCACCGACATTGAAAGGGCACTTTCAGCTGGCCGGGTGCGTGCCGAACGCGGCAAAGACATTCGCCAGAGCAAGGGGCGCCATCTTCAAGAGCAACGAATCAATCAGCTCAAACGCGACTTGCGAGCGCATCCGTGCCATGCTTGCAACGACCGCGAGGCACACGCCAGATGGGGCGAGCGTTGGTTCAAACTTCGTCGCGAACTCGATGCCGTTATGAGCCAAATTGAGGGCAGAACCAACCAGGTGGCCAAGACCTTCGACCGCATTTGCGAGATGCTCGTAGACCTGCGGTATATCGAGGCGAACCGCAATGGTGATGAGCTGGTTGACTACAACGTTCTCGATGGCGGCAAAACTCTTGCACGCATATATGGCGAACGAGATCTGCTAATTGCCGAGGCTCTGCGTGAAGACATATGGAGCAAGCTTGACCCAGCGGGCTTAGCCGCGATGGCCGCAGCGTTGGTTTATGAGGCTCGTCGCGACGATGAGGAGTGGGAGCCGCGCTTGCCGAAGGGTAATTTTGGCGAGGTAATTCAACAAACCCAGCAACTCTGGTCTGATCTTGAAGAGTTAGCCGAGCACCACAAATTGCGTCGCACTAACCCGCTCGATTTGAGTCTATGTTTGCCGATTTACCGATGGGCAACCGGTGCTCGGCTCGATGCGGTGCTCGAAAGCGCAGACCTGTTGGCCGGAGACTTCATCCGTTGGACCAAGCAAATCATAGATGTTTTAGATCAAATTGCTCAGGCTTCAAACCCTGCCTTGGCTGAGACAGCGAAAACTGCCGTAGACAAAGTGAAACGAGGAATTGTTGCCTATTCCTTCTACGGTTAAGCGGCTTGCTCTCGCAATTGTCGGTGGTTTGGCATCGAGCCTTGCTATGCCACGCGAAGACATCTGGCCTCTCATTTTTGTTTCGGTCGCGGCTCTAACGCTTTCAGTTCGCGGGCTCAAAATTTGGGCGTCATTCGCTGTCGGCTTGGTCGGTGGCCTGGCATTTTATCTAAGCCAAATCGAGTGGCTAACGCTCTATCTTGGCCCGGTTCCATGGTTGGCACTTTCTGTCCTAGAGTCAATAATATTCGGCATAGGCATGGCGGCTGTCAGCCAGGTCTGGAAGTGGCTAGATTCGAAGGTTTACGATCGGCTAAAAAGCCCTCTAATTGCACTTGCGCTGGCAACAATTTGGACTGCCCGAGAGTGGATCTCGATCACCCTTCCGTATGGCGGGTTTCCGTGGTCGAGACTCGCTCAAACCCAATCGAATAGCTATCTCAGTAAGTGGGTATTTGTTGGCGGCCTTGGCTGGCTAACTTTTGTGGTTGCCTTCATTTCGGTTGCGGGTCTGTTGCTCGTGATCGGTCGCGAACCCAAAACGGCAAAATTTGCTCTTGCCGGTTCACTGGTATTTCTCCTTGCCATGCCACTTGCCATCAATCCATCCGGTGCAGCCGAGGCAGGCACATATCGAATCGGTGCGGTTCAGGGCAACGCCAATGCGGGCCTATTTGCGAACACAAAGCGCGGTGAAGTTCTTAATAACCACATCGAGGCCACTCAAGAAATGCTCGCGAACCCAAAAGCAAAAGACCTTGATGCAATAATTTGGCCCGAAAATGCGAGCGACCTAAGCCCTTTTTCTGATGCAAAAACATTTCAAGACATTCAAACCCTCGTTAACGAGCAATATCACGTGCCGCTAATCTTCGGCACCATTACCGCGCGCGGCGAAAATCTCTACAACAGTTCAATTCTTTGGACTCCCGGTTTAGGCCCTACCGACTGGTATGACAAAAAAAGGCCAGTGCCATTTGCTGAATATGTTCCAGACCGAGATTTTTGGTACCAACTTTCACCCGAGTTGATTGGTTTGGTCTCTAGGGGCTACAGTTTTGGCGAACGCGATGGCATATTCGAGATTGACTCGGTGAAACTTGGCGCACTCATCTGCTTTGAGATTGCAATCGACGACATTGGTCGCGATTTGGTGCAACAAGGCGCTCAAGTGATCATTTCACAGACCAATAATGCCGATTTTGGCCGCAGCGATGAAACCTACCAGCAGGCTGCTTTTGCGAAGCTTAGGGCCATAGAGACTGGTCGGTCGGTAGTAAACATCTCGACGGTTGGCGTTTCGGCGATTTACCTGGCCGACGGAACTACGTTGTCAGCCTTACCTAGCTTTGAGGCTGGTTCAATGATTGAAGATGTTCCACTTCGAAATAGCATCACGCCGGCGATGATCATCGGAAGATACTTCGATTTGGCTATCAATATTTTTGCACTGCTACTGGTTGCTTTAGCTGGCTTTGCCGGCTCTAGATTTAGGCGCAGGCCATGAGTGTCTTGGTAATCATGCCGACTTATAACGAGGCAACTAACCTCGAACGAAGCGTGGCGCAGGTTAGATTAGCGCAACCGCAGGTTCACATTTTGATTGTCGACGACAATAGCCCCGACGGCACTGGCGCCCTGGCCGACAATATCGCACGTGACGATGCGCAAGTAACCGTGCTGCACCGAACCAACAAAGAGGGACTGGGGGCGGCCTACCTGGCCGGATTCGCTTGGGGGTTCGAACAGGGTTTTGAAACTTTGGTCGAAATGGATGCCGATGGCAGTCACCGAGCCGAAGACCTCGGGGCACTGCTGGCAAAATGTGGTGAAGCCGATTTGGTAATCGGTTCGCGGTGGGTTGACGGGGGAGCTGTGCTGAACTGGCCGTGGTATCGCAAGCTGATCTCGCGCACAGGCACGCTGTATGCGGACATCATGCTTGGCAGCCGGATAAAAGACATGACAGCCGGATTTAGAGCCTTCGATGCAACCTTCTTGCAAAGCCTAGATCTAGGCGGAATTGCGGCACGTGGCTATGGCTTTCAGGTCGAAATGGCTTGGCGCACGCAAAAGGCAGGTGGCACAGTGACTGAAGTGCCAATAACTTTTGTGGAACGCACGCAAGGAGCCTCAAAAATGACAACAGCCATAGTGCTTGAGGCACTATGGCTGGTCACAAAGTGGGGCATAAGCCGCCGCTTAGGTCTATAGGTCGGCTTGGCCGCCGGCTCGACGAGCACGAATGTAGTCGAGGCGCTCTTGCAAAACTTCTTCAAGTTCTTCACGAGTGCGACGTTCAAGCAGCATCTCCCAGTGTGAGCGCGGAATCTTGTCTTCGACGAAGTCAAGCGTGATCAATTGGCCATCTTCGAGCTGAATGCCCTGCTGAGGGCAACTCTTGCACTGCCAAGTCTGCGGAATTTCGGCATCGGCCGAGAAAACAATCTCTGAAACGTGATTGTTAGGGCATTGGTATTTGTGGGTTACTCGAGCCGAGTAGTTAACACCGCGCTCGCTTTCGAGACTCTGGGTGCCAAGGCGCATACCGCGCATGGTCTGCTGGGCCATTTTTCCTCCTGTATGGGTCGCCCTTTTGGGGCTTCGACAGGTGTTAACCCATCGCGAACTCTCAATCTTCCCGTAAATCGAAAGTTTTCGTCAGACCAACTCACCTCATTCGCAGAGTATTAACAGCAACGTCGGCCCTGTCGGTCACAATTCCATGCGCACCAAGGCGAATTAAATCCTTCATTTGCTCGACTTCGTTTATCGTCCAAAAATGCACTTCGAGACCGGCCGCGGTCATTGCAGCAATAAAGGCTGCATCATCGAGGCGAATTTTGCCGGCCACTAGGGGCAGTTGCAGCAACTGAACCCGCTTAGCAAGGCGAGCAATTAGAGCAGAGGCATTGAGTTTATGAGCCAACCAAAGGCTTAGCACCAGCCAAGATCCGGCCGATGAGACCACTGGTGCGTTCATTGCCGCAACCGCACGCCGGCGCCGGCTTTCGCTAAACGAAGCAACCAAGATGCGATCATGCGCGCCAAGGCGATTTATCACTGCTGCGGCAGGAGCCACGACGGCCTCAACCTTAAAGTCAAGATTGAACCTTGCATTTGGCAGTGCCAACAAAGCCTGTTCAAGGGTTGGAATTTGCCCGTTACCCGACAGTTCTAGGGCCTGTAGTTCTGCGATTGAAATCTCTGAAATTTTGCGCCGCAAACCGGCAACTCTGAGCAGATCAGAATCATGAAACAACACGGGAACGCCATCTCGAGTTAGTTGAAGATCGCTTTCAATATGAGTAGCACCAGCCAAGATAGCCGCCCCAAAGGCATCGATGGTGTTCTCGGTGAAGCTCAATGCAAGACCGCGGTGAGCAAAGATTCGCGGTAACGCCGGGGAGAGGTAGCCGGAATTACTCAATAAATCTGCCTCCTTCACGGCTAGGCTGGCCTGATGCGCCTTGGCTTTGATTTTATGTCTGTGAAGCGTCTGCTGCGACTAAATATCGGCCTGATGATTTATGGGATGGCTCTTTCGATGGTGGTTAACGCCAAAATCGGAGTTCCGCCGTGGGATGTCTTGGCGCAGGGTATTTCTTATCAACTAAACACCTCATACGGTGTGGCCAGCATAATTGTTAGCGTTTTCGTTCTAATCAGCTGGATACCACTCAAGGTGAAACCAGGTGTCGGCAGCATAATGAACGCCCTTTTGATTGGGCTGTGGATGGATTTCTGGACCCCGTTCACGCCAATTTTCAGCGAATACTGGCAAAACTTAGCTATGTTTTGCCTCGGAACAGCGACAGTTGCTTTTGCGACCGGCCTCTACATAACCTCTAACCTTGGTTCAGGGCCGCGTGATGGCCTCATATTGGGATTGCAAAAGGTGCTTGGCTGGAAGGTGTGGCTGGTTCGCACCATCATCGAAGTTGCGGTTTTAGCTATCGGGTGGGCACTGGGTGGGCAAGTTCGTGAAGGAACCCTGATATTCGCGGTAACCATCGGTTATCTGATGCAGGGTTCGCTGGTGTTCTTTGGCTATAAATCGAAACCAAACAAGATGGCAAAACAAGATTCGAGTGCCGGTTGAAGCCGGGGCAACATCGCGAAACCGCACGAGTTTTGCTGCATAACGCGCACGGCGAGGTTTTCTTGTTGCACACGCACTTTGATCCTGAGGTTGGGCTGGCGCCAAGATGGATTACTCCCGGCGGAGGCATCGACGAAGGCGAAACGCCAAAGCAAGCTGCCCTTCGTGAACTGCGCGAAGAAACAGGCTTAGAACTGACCAAAGATCAAATCGGCGAAGAAATCTGGCGTACGTCGGGAACTTGGTTTTGGGGCGATGGTTTAAATCAGCACACATACGTAGATTATTTTTTTGCATACGCAATAAATGATTTTGTGCTCGACGATTCGGGCTGGACAACCGACGAGCGTCGCGATGTGCTCGAATATCGCTGGTGGAACGTTAGCGACCTCATTGCATCTGGCGAGCAGTTTGGCCCACACGGTCTGGCTGAGTTCCTACAGCACCACTTCCAACGCTAGCCCCATTCGCCGATAATGAACATTATGTCAAGTAATGCTCATAGGAGCTTGAAACCGGCTTCCCCGGTTATCGGTCGTTATTGCTGTGAGGCGCTTACCCATTCGACAAGCTTTTGCGCAGCTGCGCCAGACTCAAGAGCCCTTATGACTCGCTCAAGTGAATCTTCAAATCTGAGATTCAAATCGACATCTGCTCGCGAAGAATCTTTGGCAAGCTCGTAGGCCACCACGCCGCCGGCGGCGTTGAGGGCGACAATATCTCGCACGGCACCAAGATTGCCATCGGTCTTGCCGGCAAACAGATCCCTGGCTACCTCGGCGTTTTCTTGAGCGCCGCCGCCCAACAACGCGGATAGTTCCACTTTGGCAAGACCAAACCTAACCGGGTCGATCGAATACTCGGCCACCTCTCCCCCGCAAACCTGCCAAATTTGGCTTTCACCCGTGGTGGTTAGCTCGTCGAGCCCGTCGCTACCTCTAAAAACCAGCGCGGTTCGGCCGCGTGAAGCCATTTCGGCTGCCATCAACGGCGCGATGTAGGGATTGGAAACGCCCAAGGATGTGGCGATTGGTTGAGCCGGATTTGCCAGCGGCCCCAGAAAATTGAAGGTTGTTGGCACACCCAATTGCTTTCGAATGGGAGCCACGTGCCGCATTGCCGGGTGGAATACCGGTGCAAAAAAGAACGTGATGCCAACTTCGCGAAAAATATCTGCAACACGCTGTGGCGAGTTGTCGAGTCGAATTCCCAGAACTTCTAGCATTTCAGACGAACCGGCCTTGCCCGAAGCGGATCGGCTGCCGTGTTTTAGCACGGGCACGCCCGCCGCGGCGGTCAAAATGGCTGCCATGCTCGAGATATTTACCGTGCCAACCTGATCTCCGCCAGTTCCCACGATATCTACTGCATCACTGCCGGTGTCAAGAATCACCGAGTGTTCAAGCATCACATCGACGAGCCCCGATAGCTCGGCTACCGATTCACCCTTGCTGCGCATGGCAAGCATGAACGCACCTACCTGGGCATCGGTTGCCTCTCCGGACATAATCTGACCCATTGCCCAACTTGCTTCTGCCCTTTGCAAGTCAGATTTGAGCAAAAGCTTGCCCAAGATGTTGGGCCAATCGAGCGAGAGAGTCATAGGGCAAAGTTTATTAGCGAAAAAGGTCATTTGGTGCTGTCAAATTGCCGAGTTGATTGACTCTACGGGGTTAGAATTAGAGCATGACGACCATAAGCGCCCCAGTCATTAACCGCCCAAGTGCAACCTCGGTTGGCACCATCGTTTGGCTTGGCAGCGAGGTGATGTTTTTTGCCGCACTTTTCGCCATGTACTTCAGCCTTCGCGCTAACTCCCCCGAGATTTGGGCGCACGACACCGCAATTCTGAACGTGCCATTTGCATTGGTGAACACGCTCATCCTTGTGGCCTCATCGTTTACCGCTCAGTTCGGCGTTTTCGCGGCTGAGCGCATGCAGCCGCGCCGCACCGGCCTCTCCCCTGTCAAGTGGGGAATGGTCGAGTGGTTCTTCCTTTCTTACGTGCTTGGCGCACTCTTTGTTTCTGGCCAGGTTTGGGAATACGCGACTCTGATTTCTGAAGGCGTTGCGCTCAACTCGAACTCATACGGCTCTGCCTTCTACATCACCACCGGGTTCCACGCACTGCACGTTACCGGCGGTCTAGTTGCTTTCTTGTTCGTAATTGGCCGCACCTACGCCGCCAAGAAATTTGGTCACTACGAGGCCACCAGCGCGATCGTGGTTTCTTACTACTGGCACTTCGTCGATGTGGTGTGGATCGGCCTATTCCTAATCGTTTACGTTCTCAAATAAGAATTCTCGGAGACCAATTAAATGGCATTCATCAAGCGCAACGCCAACGGTTCACGCCGTAGCCCATTTGCAGCCGTTCTAGTAATAGCAGCGGGTCTTGCTCTAACCGGTGGCGGCTATGCAGCTACCACTGCAGCAGTGGCCAGCACCCAACCGGTAAGTGCCGCCGCTTCGGCTGCGCAAACCGAAGAGGGCCGCAAGCTTTTCTTGGCCAACTGCGCAAGTTGCCACGGCAAGGCCGCCGAGGGTTCAACAGTTGCACCTTCACTCATCGGAGTAGGCGCGGCTTCGGTTGACTTTCAGGTTGGCACCGGGCGCATGCCTGGCCAATCATCGGGCCCACAGCTAGAAAAGAAGCCTGTTCAATTCACCGAGGAGCAAACTGCTGCACTGGCCGCATATGTTGCTTCTTTGGCACCTGGCCCTGCTACCCCAACCGAGGCAATGGTCGCGACAAACGGAGATTCAACCCGCGGTGGCGAACTTTTCAGAATCAACTGCGCCATGTGCCACAATGCTGTTGGCGCCGGCGGAGCCCTAACCCAGGGCAAGTTTGCTCCTGCCCTCAAGGGCGTAACCGAGAAGCACATCTATGAGGCCATGGTTACTGGCCCACAGAACATGCCTGTTTTTAACGATGCGAACTTGACCCCTCAAGACAAAAAAGACATCATCACCTACCTAAAGTTCGTGGAGTCAAACCCATCAGCCGGCGGTTATGAACTTGCGAACCTAGGGCCAGTTGTAGAAGGCCTGTTCACCTGGATCTTCATTCTTGGATTCATCATTGCTATCACCATCTGGCTTGGCGCTAAGTCGAACTAGTAGCCAAAGCTAAGACAAATAGGAGTAAATAAGTGAGCGACAAAAAGAGCCTCGCGAGCACCTCGGCACATGAGGAAGAGCACGACTACGCAAGCGGACTTGCCGTTGTTGCAGCTGACGCTGTAACAAACCCAGGCATGGAGCCGCACCGCGAGCGAATGACCGACAAGAGCGTTAAGCACGAAAAAACCGCCGCTCGTCAGGTTGCCGCTTTCTTTATCGCATCTATCTTGGGCAGCATCTACTCGATTTACGCATATTTTGCCTTCCCTCTGACCGAAGAACTCGGCACAGTTCGCAACAACACCCTGTTCCTAGGGCTCGGAATCACTTTGGGTTTGCTTGGCATCGGAATCGGTGCGGTTCACTGGGCAAAAACGCTAATGCCAGACGCCGAGGTTTCGGAGGCTCGTCACCAAACTCGCGGAACCGAAGAAGTGCGTGCTCGCGCCATCGAGATCATCAAGCTCGCCGAGAACGAGTCGGGCTTCACCCGCCGCAAGCTAATTCGCCGTTCACTTTACGGAGCGTTGGCGTTGTTCCCGCTTCCTGCAATCTTCTTCTTTGGTGACATGAACCCAAACAAAGACCCTCAAGAGCTTCTTCGACACACCCTCTGGAAAAAGGGCACTCGCCTAACCAAAGACCCAAATGGTTTGCCAATCAAGGCAACCGATGTAACCATCGGATCTGTTTTTCACGTAATTCCTGAAGGCTTGACCGAGCTTCACCACGGCAAATTAGAAGAGAAGGCCAAGGCCGCAGTTCTTCTAGTTCGCCTCGACCCAGCCGACCTAAAAGAGTCAGCCGAGCGCAAGAGCTGGTCATACGACGGCATCGTTGCCTATAGCAAAATTTGCACCCACGTTGGTTGCCCTGTTGCGCTTTATGAGCAGCACACCCACCACCTGCTGTGCCCTTGCCACCAGTCAACTTTCGATGTAACCGACGAATGCAAGGTTGTTTTCGGCCCAGCATCTCGCCCATTACCTCAGCTACCAATCACCGTCGATGCCGAGGGTTACCTTGTCGCGCAGAGTGACTTCACCGAGCCTGTTGGCCCTAGCTTCTGGGAGCGCTAAAAATGAGCAACGCAGTAACTGCACGCAAAAAGAGCGGGTTCCTTGCCGGAACCGCTAACTACCTCGACGAACGCGTTGGCGTAGCCGGCATCCTCAAGGAGTTCGGTCGCAAGGTCTTCCCTGACCACTGGTCATTCATGCTGGGTGAAGTTGCCCTTTATAGCTTCCTGGTTTTGCTTATTTCAGGAACTTTCCTCACCTTCTTCTTCCAGCCGTCTATGGTTCCGGTTATTTATGACGGCGTTTACGGCCCGCTAAAGGGTGCCGAGATGTCGATCGCATATGCCTCAACCCTCGACATCTCATTCGAGGTACGCGGTGGTTTGCTAATGCGTCAGGTGCACCACTGGTCTGCGCTGTTGTTCGTTGCTGCCGCGGGCCTGCACATGCTTCGCGTGTTCTTCACCGGCGCCTTCCGCAAGCCACGCGAAATCAACTGGGTTGTCGGTTTTGTTCTTTTCGTGCTCGGCATGGCCGGCGGTTTCACCGGTTACTCGCTCCCAGATGACCTGCTTTCAGGCAACGGTTTGCGAATCATCGACGGCATGATCAAGGGTCTTCCAGTCATCGGCGCCTACAGCTCATCACTGCTTTTCGGTGGCGAATTCCCTGGCGAAGCAATTGTTGCTCGCCTCTATGGTCTGCACATCCTGTTGGTTCCTGCCTTAATTCTCGTGTTCATCGTTATTCACCTATTCATGGTGGTAATTCACAAGCACACTCACTATTCAGGCCCTGGCCGCACCGATGCCAACGTTGTTGGCTACCCGCTAATGCCTGTTTACGTAGCCAAGGCTGGCGGTTTCTTCTTCATCGTCTTCGGCATCATCATGCTGATGGCAGCTACCTTCACAATCAACCCTGTCTGGAACTATGGTGGCTACGACCCATCTCCAGTTTCAGCCGGAACTCAGCCAGACTGGTACATCGGTTGGCTTGACGGAGCGCTTCGCTTGGCTCCATCGCACCTTGAGGTAATTGGTGGCGGCGGCACTTGGGCTTGGAACATTTTGCTTCCGATGCTGGTCGGTGTTGGTTTCTTGGTCGTTGTTGCGGCCTACCCATTCATCGAAGCTTGGGTAACCGGCGACAAGCGTGAGCACCACGTGCTTGACCGCCCACGCAACGCACCTACCCGCACCGCAATCGGCGCCGCAGGCGTTACCTTCTATGCAGTTCTTTGGGCTGGCGCGGGCACCGACTTGATTGCGACAAACTTCAAGATGTCGTTGAACCAGGTTTTGACCAGCATGCAGATTCTGCTGATTGTTGGCCCTGTGGTGGCATATTTCATCGCTAAGCGCACCTGCCTTTCACTGCAGCGCAAAGACCGCGAGATCGTGCTACACGGCCGCGAGACTGGCCGCATTGTTCGCATGCCACACGGTGAATACATTGAGGTTCACGAGCCACTTGACGAGTTTGACCAGTGGAAGCTGATTGATTTCAAGTCATACACGCCAACCTTGGCCCGCCCAAATGCCGAAGGCAAAATCACGCTAAACGCCCGCATTCGCTCAGGCTTCTCACGCTTCTATTTTGAAGACCGCATCATTCCGGTCACTCAAACTGAGCTTGACGCAGCTCATCACCACCACGATGAGCCTGCTATTGCAGAAACACCAAAGAATGCTGTCACATCAGCTAAGAAGCCTGCTGCTAAGAAAGCGGCTGCAAAGAAGTAATTGGCAAACCAAGCCGATCGGCCGATGTCTCGCAAGAGGCATCGGCCTTTTGCTTAGCCGGTGTAGTCAAACCCAGCACTCCCCTGTGCAACACTTGATACATGATTTCAGCTACATTCATTTTTGCGCCAGGCACTTACGACGATGAATTCCACCGGCTAGATGCCATCATCATGGGTGTAGCCGAAGCAAACCCGGGCTACAGAGGCTGTGAACGCTGGTGGAACGAGAATCGAAGCCAGCGAAGCGTGGTCTACTACTTTGACTCCCTCGATGCGCTGCGGGCATTTAGCGCCGATGACACACACAAGCACGCCAAACGTGAATATTCGCGCTGGTATGAGGGCTATCGAGTGGTTATCGCCGAGGTTTTGAGCACCCATTCGGCAGGTAAGCTCGAGCATCCACTCAACAACAACTAGCTTGTTTCCTCACGGTACAAGAAAACCCCTCCCGTAGGAGGGGTTTTGCTTTGAAACCTAGTGAGCGAAGTGCCCGCGGCTGCGTTCGTATACGAAGCCGATCAAGGCAACTAATGCTAGTGGGAACGCGATGAAGAACAACCACCAACCCACCGCAAGAGCGGTGAAGGCCATTGCGGCAAACAAACCAAGGAAGAATGGCCACCAACTCCAAGGTGCAAAGAAACCGACCTCGGTTTCACCATCTTCAATGTTGGCAGTCAAAACGTCTTCGGGAACTGTGCCCTGGGTTTTGTGGGTCTTCTTTAGGTAGAAGGCCAAGAACGCCGACATGAACCCGAGCATGGCGATGGCCGCGGTGCCGATCGGCTCAAAGCCGCCATCGTATGAGTTGTAATACCAAACCGCATAACCAGCGGAATCAACAAAATAGAACGCGGTAAGGAACCAGAACAGGTTTCCGTTGAACTTCATGGTGGTTAGCCCTTCTTGCCGGCTGCGGCCTGAGCCTCAGGTGCAGCAAACTCTGGGTGGTTTAGGTCAAATGCAGGTGACTCTGAACGCACGCGTGGAATCGAAGTGAAGTTGTGACGTGGGAATGGAGACGCGGTTGCCCACTCAAGCGAGCGACCGTAACCCCAAGGGTCGTTCAACGTGGTTCGTTCGCCCTTGCGAGCTGTGATGTAGATGTTCCACAGGAAAGGAATGATTGACAGAGCAAGGATCGCTGAGCCGACTGTTGACAGGCCGTTCATCCAGGTGAAGCCGTCTTCGGGTAGGTAGGTTGCATAACGACGTGGCATGCCGATGACACCCAACCAGTGCTGGATAAGGAAGGTGGTGTGGAAACCAATGAACAAGAGCCAGAACTGGATCTTGCCTAAACGCTCGTTCAGCATCTTGCCAGTCATCTTTGGATACCAGAAGTAAATTCCGGCAAACATTGCGAACACCACGGTGCCAAAAACCACATAGTGGAAGTGTGCAACCACGAAGTAGCTATCAGACATGTGATAGTCGAGGGTAGGCGATGCCAAGATGACACCGGTTAGCCCACCGAAGATGAAGGTAACCAAGAAGCCCAATGAATAAAGCATCGGCGTCTCGAAGGTAACCGACCCCTTCCAAAGGGTTCCGATCCAGTTGAACACCTTTACACCGGTCGGCACGGCAATCAACATGGTGGTGAAAGCGAAGAACGGCAACAGCACCGAGCCGGTGACATACATGTGGTGCGCCCACACTGTCATCGAAAGCGCAGCAATGGCAATGGTTGCGTAGACGAGAGTCTTGTAACCGAAGATTGGTTTGCGACTGAATACTGGGAAGATCTCTGACACAATTCCGAAGAATGGAAGCGCCAAGATGTAAACCTCTGGGTGGCCGAAGAACCAGAAAAGGTGCTGCCAAAGCATTGGGCCACCATTAGCCGGATCGAAGATGTGAGCACCAAACCGGCGGTCGGCACCAAGCGCGAACAACGCCGCTGCAAGAGGCGGGAAACACATGATTACCAGGATTGAGGTGACCAGGGTGTTCCAGGTAAAGATTGGAAGACGGAACATTGTCATGCCTGGTGCACGCATGGTCAAGATGGTGGTGATGAAGTTAACGCCACCCATGATTGTGCCGAAACCACCGAGAGCTAGGCCAAAGACCCAGAGGTCGCCACCGAGGCCAGGTGAGAAGGTGGTGTTAGATAGTGGCGCATAGGCAAACCAACCGAAGCTGGCTGCACCCTGCGGAGTAAAGAAGCCGGCAACTGCCACAAACGAACCGAAGAAGTAGAACCAGTATGCAATCGCGTTTAGGCGCGGGAATGCCACATCGGGAGCACCGATTTGCACCGGCATCAAGATGTTTGCAAAGGCTGCGAAGAGTGGCGTTGCAAACATGAGCAACATAATGGTGCCGTGCATGGTGAAGAGTTGGTTGTATTGCTCTTTAGTCTGAACAAGTTCGAGACCCGGAGCCGCCAATTGAGCGCGGATAACTAAAGCCATCACGCCACCAATTAGAAAATAGGCGAACGAGGTAATCAGGTAAAGGTAACCGATTTTTTTGTGGTCGGTAGTTGTGATCCAGTCGACCAAGATTTGGCCCTTGGTTTTTTTAACTGAGCCTGGCTTGGTTGCGGTTGCGGTAGCCATAGTCCTTATCCTCTGATCTCTGGGTTATCGCCAGGAAGGTTCTGGTTGCGGTCATACTTGGTGTCAAGTTGGCCAACGTTGCCCTCGGTGGCAAGCTTTGCCATCTGCGCATCGTATTCGGCCTGCGAAACAACCTTGACATTGAACAACATCAGCGAGTGGAACTCGCCACAAAGCTCGGCACACTTGCCCTTGTATGTTCCTTCGACCTGAGGGGTGAAGTACATGTGGTTGGTGCGACCTGGGAACATGTCTTTCTTATACAAGAAGTCAATAACCCAGAACGAGTGAATAACATCACGCGCAGTGAGGTCTATCTGAACGGTTTTGTTGACCGGAAGGTAAAGAGTTGGCAAGTCTGCCTCTGAGCCCTCTTCGCCGGCAAAATCAGATTGCAAGCCACTTGAATAAACGTTTGCGTCAACGTAATTGAAATCCCAGCTCCACTGCTTGCCGATTACCTGGATGGTGACATCTGGGTCAGCGGTTGGCTCTTCGATGGCGGCCATGTCGCGAGCGGTAAAGGCAAAGAAACCTACCACGAGAATCAACGGCACAATCGTAAACAAGGTTTCGATTGGGTTGTTATAGCGAAGTTGAGCCGGAAGCCCGGTCTCGCCCTTGCGGCGACGGTAAGCCACAATTGCCCACAACATCAAACCCCAGGCAATGATGCCAACGATCCAAAGAATGATCCATGAGGTTGTCCAGAGGCCGACGATACGGTCTGTGTGGTTAGTGACACCGGGTACACCTGGCATCAAACCTCGTTCGAACTCCTGCTGAGTGCAGCCACTTAGTAGCAGCATCAGAGAAGCAGCCGCGGGCACTGTGGCCCACTTAAATCCACGCTTAGATAGCACAATCGACCCTTCAAATATCGAATCGTTACCCGTTCAGTCTACGCCCTCGAAGCGTGTCGACTGGTCAAAAACCGCTGTGTTTGCTCGCTTAAAACCAGAAAATCCACAGCCTGGCTGCGCAGGCTGGGGATTTTTTAGAAATTTTTATTAGTTGAATGAGTCACCACATGCGCAAGATCCGGCTGCGTTTGGGTTGTCGATTGTGAAACCCTGCTTTTGGATGGTGTCTTCGAAGTCGATTGAGGCGCCATCTAGATACGGAACGCTCATTTTGTCGACGATGACCTCGACGCCGTTGAACCCGGTGACAACATCACCATCGGCCATCTGCTCGTCAAAGTAGAGCTGGTAGATCAGGCCTGAGCAACCGCCAGGCTGCACGGCAACTCGGAGGCGCAAATCATCTCGGCCCTCGGCGTCGATTAAGGTGCGAACCTTTGATTGCGCTACCTCGGTTAGCTGAATGCCGGTTTCGAGAGTCTGAGACATGATTGTTCCCTTCTGTGTTCTGAAATCTAGAGCAAGTCTAACTTTCAAACCTGTAATTAGCTGAACCTATTGAACCGTAAGTTCATTCCCGCTCAGCAACAGCAAAGCCTCTGCCACCATTGCGTTTCGAAGCCCTTCGAGATGCACCGATTCGTTTGGGCTGTGCGCACGCGAATCTGGGTCTTCGACTCCAGTAACCAAAATTTGAGCAGCCGGAAAAACCTCGGTGAGGTCGGCGATAAACGGTATCGAACCTCCGATGCCCACATCGACCGACTTATGACCGTAGGCCGCCGAAAGCGCTTGCTCGGCCAGCTGCTTTGCCCAACCAGAGGCATCCGATTCGAAAGGTTTGCCAAGCTCGATTTCGCCATAGGTGAGGTCGGCTCCAAAAGGAAGCTTCGATTCAAGGTGCTGGCGAAGCAACTCGAGTGCCCGTTCGGGCTGCTGGCCTGGCGCGATGCGCATACTTATTTTGGCTTGAACGCTCGGCAACATGGTGTTCGAAGACAAAGCAACGCTCTGGCCATCGATGCCAATCACCGTAATCGACGGCTTGTTCCAGATTCGATCGAGAATCGAACCCGAACCTATCTGGCTCACTGTTGCGGGCAAGCCTGAATCGCGGCGCAGGTCAGCATCAGAATATTCAAGGTCGGCCGCCAGACCCGTGTGTAAACCTTGCACAGCAACGTTGCCCTGATCATCATGCAGGCTGGCCAAAAGGCGAATCATTGCCATCATGGCGTCGGGCACGGCACCGCCATACATGCCCGAGTGCAACGCGTGATCGAGGGTTTTGACCTGGATTACTTGCGAAACCAAGCCGCGCAGGGTCGTGGTTAAAGCAGGAACGGTCTCAGACCAGTTGCTCGAGTCGGCAACGATGATTACGTCGGCAGCCAAGTCGGCCTTGTTTTCATCTAAGAAGTTGCGAAACGACGGCGAACCGGCCTCCTCTTCACCCTCGATAAACAGGGTTATGCCGAGGTCGAAATCTGAACCGGCTATTTGCTTGATTGCCTGCACAGCGCTGTAGTGGGCGATGATTCCCGCTTTATCGTCAGCTGCACCCCGGCCATACATGCGCCCAGCTTTGATCGATGGTTCGAATGGATTAGTTTGCCAAGCCGAAGAGTCGCCGGGCGGCTGAACATCGTGGTGGGCATAAAGAAGTATCTGCGGTTTGCCATTTTTAGCAGCCCTACGTGCAACGATGGCCGGAGCCCCCTGCTTGCCATCAACCATAGCCGTGCGAGTTTCTACGAAGTCAAAGACAGCGGTTTGCTCGAACAGGTTATGAACCGCCCTTGCGCTTGCGTCTAAATCGGCAGCATCGAAGGCATCCCAGGCAATGCCGGGGATTCGCACAAGATCTTTCAAAATCTCGATGTTGCCATCGAACTGACTAGTGATAGACGACCTGGCATTTTCGATTAGAGCAGAATTGAGCGGCATAACTTCTTTGTCCATGAAGGTAATCTTAAAGTCTCGAACATCACACAGAGGAACATAATGACCGAAAACAGCAATTCTGGCAGCGGCAAAGGTCGCCCTACTCCTACTCGCAAACAGCAAGAGGCGGCTCGTGTGAAGCCGTTGGTTGGCAACAAGAGCCCCGAGGCCAAAAAAGCTGAACGCGCCAAGGCAACCGAAGATCGTCGGCGCCAGCGCGAAGGCATGATGGCCGGAGACGACCGCTTTTTGACTATTCGCGACCGCGGCCCTCAGCGCAGAATGGCTCGCGACATCGTTGACTCACAGTTCACCGTTGGTGAATTGGTGTTGCCAGCGCTATTCGTTGTAATTCTTATTTCGGCTATCGACAGCTATGTTGTTCAGCTGGTCACGCTGCTGGTGATGTGGACTCTGTTCATTGCCATCGCCGTAAACGCATTCTTTATTGGCAAGGGCGTGCAAAAACGTCTCTCGGCAAAATATGGAGACGACAAGGTTGAAAAGGGCGTTCGCTGGTATGCCGCGATGCGTTCGATTCAGATGCGCCCCATGCGCCTGCCAAAACCACAGGTTAAGCGCGGACACAAGTTCTAAGCCTGATGTTCAAAAAAGGTGGTTCCCAAACTGGGAGCCACCTTTTTTTATTGCCCTAAGTTGCCCGCTTGAGCCGACTATTTGGTGAGCTGGCGGTTGATTCGGCGAGCCCAGAGCGGGCCTTCGTAAATAAAACCGCTGTAGCCCTGCACCAGTGTTGCTCCAAGATCAAGACGCTGCTGTGCTTCTTGGGCGGTCTCGATGCCACCAACCGAGATGATTGCCACCTTGCCCGCCAATTTTTGAGTCAAGAGGTTTAGAACCTCGATTGAACGGCTTTTTAGCGGAGCGCCCGAAAGACCACCGGCGCCAATTGCCTCGACAACTGCTGCGCTGGTGACTAGCCCGGCTCGAGAAATGGTGGTGTTGGTTGCAATCACGCCTGCAAGGCCTAATTCGAGTGCAAGGTCGGCAACGGCAAGAACATCTTCATCGGCCAGATCAGGGGCAATCTTTACCAGAACAGGCTTTGCGGCTGCCTCTTCTATAACGGCACTCAAAATTGGCCTAAGCGCCTCTACTGATTGCAGCGAACGCAAACCCGGGGTGTTTGGCGAAGACACGTTTACGGCTATGTAGTCGGCAACCGGCGCCAATAATTTGGCACTGCTTCGATAATCTTCGACCGCATTTTCAACTTCAACAACACGGCTCTTGCCTATGTTTACGCCAATCACTGGCAGTTTGCCAGCCGATTTGGCACGAAGCTTGAGCAGGCGTTTTGCCACTACCTCGGCGCCATCGTTGTTAAAACCCATGCGGTTGATCAGCGCGCGGTCTTGAACTAAGCGAAACAATCGAGGCTTTTCGTTCCCAGGTTGGGCAATGGCCGTAACGGTGCCTATCTCGACGTGTGAAAAGCCCAGCTCACCGAGCGCCTTGATTGCAACCGCGTTCTTGTCAAAACCTGCGGCAACACCAAAGGGAGCATCGAAGTGAAGCCCAAAAGCCTGCACCGCTCCCCTGCCGGTGCCCTGCAATTTGGCCAAACGAGTTAGCCCAACAGCACCAGCAAGACGAACGCCAAACATGCCGATGTGGTGAGCGAACTCGGGGTCTAGTTTGGTAAAAAATAAATTAAAAATTAGGCGATAGAGCACTCTTCAAGGTTAGTCGAGGTTAAACCAATCGACCCCTCCGAAGAGGGGCCGATTGACTAGATAAGTGTTTAGCTGCAACCAGAGGTTGATCCACAGCCTTCACACACGTGGCATGAGCCCGAAGGGCGCATCTTGATGCCACAGCTAAAGCACAATGGAGCATCAGACTCTTTGCCCTGTAGCAATTCGAAAAGCTCTGCTGAAGAGTGCACCTCTTTGCGAGTAATTTCGACTGCCTGCGGTGCTGAAACAACCTCTGCTACTGCCTCGGCAATTGCTTCAATTGCCTCATCCACTGCAATGCTTGCCTCTGGAACGATGGCAACCGGGGCGGTGTAGGTGGCGCTTGCATCTAGAGCCGCTGAGCGCTCGGCCGAGGTGTGAATGCCGAGGTAGCTGCGAGTTTCGAATGGCAAGTAGTCAAGAGCCAGGCGACGGAAGATGTAGTCCATCAGCGACTTTGCCATGCGCACATCTGCGTCATCGGTTAGACCGGCAGGCTCGAACGAGACGTTGGTGAACTTCTGCACGAAGGTCTCCAACGGAACGCCGTATTGAAGGCCAATCGATACCGCGATCGAGAAGGCATCCATAACGCCGGCGAGGGTCGAGCCCTGCTTTCCGAGCTTCAAGAACACCTCACCCAAGCCGCCATCTGGGTATGAGCCGGCAATCATGTAGCCCTCTGCTCCACCAACGGTAAACGAGGTGGTTGAAGATGGGCGTGACTTTGGCAAACGCTTGCGAATTGGGTGCGAAAGACCTGGAATCGAAGCGTTCGAAGCTGGTAGCTCTTCAGCCTTTTCGGCGGTTTTGGCCTTTGCATCTGAGAGCGGCTGACCAACCTTGCAGTTGTCGCGGTAGATGGCTAGAGCCTTGAGGCCCAACTTCCAGCCTTGGAAGTAAACATCGGCGATTTCTTCACGGGTTGCGGTCTCTGGCATGTTCACGGTCTTCGAAATTGCACCCGAGAGGAACGGCTGAACCGCTGCCATCATGCGAACGTGACCCATTGGCTCGATGGCGCGAATACCAACGGCAGTGTCGAAGATTGCGTAGTGCTCGGTTTTTAGACCAGGCGCATCTACTACGTGACCATTGGCGCTGATGTGATCAACGATGGCTTCGATTGTTTCTTGTGAGTAACCGAGACGGTGAAGCGCGAACGGAATGGTTTGGTTGACGATCTGCATCGAGCCACCGGTTGAGAGCTTCTTGTACTTCACTAGTGAGAAGTCAGGCTCGATACCAGTGGTGTCACAGTCCATCATGAAGCCGATGGTGCCGGTCGGTGCAAGAAGCGATGCCTGCGCGTTGCGCCATCCGTTGGCCTCACCGATCAGGGTGTTAAGTGCCCACTGCTCGTTGGCTGCTTCGATGACTGAAACGTCGATGGCGCTAGCCGATCGAATTTGGTGGCTCGCTGATTCGTGCTTGCCCATGATGCGCTCGTGGCCAGCCTTGTTCTTGGCGAAGCCCGAGTATGGGCCAACCACGCCGGCCAGTTCTGCCGAGCGACGGTATGCCGTGCCGGTCATCAACGAGGTGATTGCCGCTGCAAGCGCGAAACCTTCTTGGCTGTCGTATGGAACACCGATAGCCATTAGCAATGCGCCAAGGTTTGCATAGCCGATTCCGAGCTGACGGAATGCGGTTGTGGTCTCGCCGATATTTTCGGTCGGGAAGTCTGCGAAGCAAATCGAGATATCCATCGCGGTGAAAATAAGTTCATTGGCCTTGATGAATTTATCGGTGTCGAATGAGCCATCTGGGTTCAAGAACTTGAGCAGGTTCAAGCTGGCGAGGTTACAGCTCGAGTTGTCGAGGTGCATGTATTCAGAACATGGGTTCGACGCGGTGATGCGACCTGATTCTGGAGTGGTGTGCCAGTCGTTGATGATGTCGTCATACTGGATGCCTGGGTCGGCACACTCCCATGCCGCGTCAGCAACCTTGGCCCAAAGTTCACGCGCATCAACGGTCTCAATTACTTCACCGGTGGTGCGTGCACGTAGACCAAATTCGGTGCCGTGCTCGACGGCCAACATGAATTCTTCGTTTACGCGAACCGAGTTGTTGGCGTTCTGGTACTGAACCGAGTTGATGTCTTTGCCACCAAGCTCCATGTTGTAACCGGCGTCGCGAAGGACTCGAATCTTGCCTTCTTCACGAGACTTGGTCTCGACGAACTCTTCGATATCTGGGTGGTCGATGTCGAGCACTACCATCTTGGCCGCGCGGCGGGTTGCGCCACCCGATTTGATGGTTCCTGCTGAGGCGTCGGCACCGCGCATGAATGAAACAGGGCCCGAAGCAGAGCCGCCAGAACCCTTTAGAAGCTCTTTAGACGAGCGAATGCGTGAAAGGTTTAGGCCAGCACCTGAACCACCCTTGAAGATCATGCCCTCCTCGCGGTACCAGTTCAAGATTGAATCCATCGAGTCGTCGACAGAGAGGATGAAACAAGCCGAAACCTGCTGCGGGCTCTTGGTGCCAACGTTGAACCAAACCGGCGAGTTGAAGCTGAAAACCTGGTTTAGCAGCATGTAGGTGAGCTCGTGCTCAAAAATGGTGGCGTCTTCTTCGGATGCAAAGTAACCGTGGTCGCGACCTGCCTGAGTGTAGGTAAGCACAACGCGGTTGATCAGCTGGCGCAGGCTGTACTCGCGCTCTGGAGTGCCCATGGCACCGCGGAAATACTTGGTGGTAACGATTGTGCTGGCGTTGATGCTCCAGAAATCTGGGAACTCGGCGCCGCGCTGTTCGAAAATGGTTTCGCCGGTCTGCCAGTTGGTTTGAACTACATCGCGATATTCCCAGTTGACCTGGTCATATGGGTGCACACCCTCGGTGGTGTAGATGCGGTTGATGGTGAGTCCCTTACCGGTTCCGGTTGAACCAGTGAAAGCTGTGGTGTCGGTCACTGCTTTGCCTTTCGTAGATGTTGTTCTGAATTTGTTGAAATCTTTGGTCGCGCCCGAAGCGTTGCCGCAGTTTTAGCTGATTGCCCCCGATGAGGCAACCGCAGAGGCACGGTTTACCTTCAAGACGCTAATTGCCGCTTCGAAATCTTCGAGTGTTTCCCAACCTTGGTAAACGCTCGCGAAGCGCATAAACGCGACTTCATCAAGCTTTCTAAGCGGTTCCAGAATTGCTAGGCCAATCTCGTTGGCCTCAATCTGGGCGGCACCGGTGGCCCTAACCGACTCTTCGACGGTTTGAGCCAACATTGCCAAGTCTGATTCTGAGACTGGTCGCCCCTGGCACGCTTTACGCACGCCGTTCACGATCTTGTCTCTGCTGAATTGCTGAGTTACTCCGCTGCGTTTGACCACGGTGAGGCTTGCAGTTTCTGTTGTGCTGAAACGCATATTGCACTCTGGGCACTGCCTGCGGCGACGAATCGACGAACCATCATCTGAAGTTCGTGAATCGGTGACTCTGGAGTCTGGGTAACGACAAAACGGGCAATGCACGGTGAATCACGCCCCTTTTCCACAATTTTGCTGAAGTTATCCACAGAAAATCACTTTATTTGCACTAGATGTGGATAGATTTCTTTGTGCAACCCCTATATCTTGTGGTTTGTGGTGATTTGATGCAAATTTCAACAACGGTCGGCGTGTCGGTCAAAATTGCTTGGATTCACGGCAAATTGAGCCTCTTGCGGCGAGCAAAAGGGCATGATTGTGCCCAAAATTTAATAAAAGATTATTTATTCGAACCGAGCAGCAACGGCTTCACCATGCGCCGGCAACCCCTCGGCGTTGGCAAAGCTTTGAACCATCTTAGAAATCGGTTCGAGCCCTTCGCGGTTGTAGTCGATGATCTGCTGAGGACGTAAGAAACTGTGCACCCCCAGCCCCGAGCCAAATTTGGCTTGCTGGCCAGTGGGCAAAACGTGCGAAGATCCGGCCATATAATCGCCAAGGCTGACCGGCGAAAACTCACCCAAGAAGATGGCGCCAGCATTGGTGATTCGCTTCAGCACGGCTTCGTTGTCGCGAGTGTGAATTTCTAGGTGTTCCGTGGCGTAGTCATTTGAGACTTGAATGGCCGCGTCGAGGTTATCGACCAACAAGATGGCTGACTGTTGGCCCGCTAATGCTGCCGACACACGCTCGGAGTGTGATGTGCTAGCGACTATAGCTGGCAATTCTCGCTGGACCTGCTCGGCAATTTCCAATGAGTCCGTTACCAACACCGAGGCGGCGGCCTCGTCGTGTTCAGCCTGGCTTACCAAGTCGTAGGCAATCAGCTTGGCATCGGCTGAATTGTCGGCCAAAATCAAAATTTCCGTAGTTCCGGCCTCCGAGTCAATGCCGATTTTGCCACGTAAAGCCCGTTTAGCGGCGGCTACAAAGATGTTTCCGGGGCCGGTAACAAGATTTACTGGTTCGAACCCGATGGTTGGCAGGCCGTAAGCAAAGGCTGCAACCGCAGCTGGCCCACCCATGCAATAAACCTGCTCAACCCCCAAAAGTGCTGCCGTCGCTAAAACCGTAGGGTGCGGCCTGCCGCCGAAATCTTTTTGGGCCGGCGAGGCCACAGCGAGGCGCCCCACCCCGGCAACCTGCGCTGGAACCACATTCATAATTACGCTCGATGGGTAAACAGCCTTGCCGCCGGGCACATACAAGCCAACCGAATCAACCGGCTGCCAACGTTGGCGAACAATTGCACCTGAGGCTAATTCGACCCGAGTATCGACTGGCAAGTTTGCCGTTGATACCTTTCGCACTCGCTCGATGGCCTGTTCGATGGCCAATCGAAGATCTGCATCTAAAGACGAAAGAGCTGCGGCCAACTCTTCTTTACCAACCAAAAGCGGTCTCGGGTCTACCCCGTCACGCTGCTTGGTTACATCAACCACAGCGGCTTCGCCCCTAACGCGCACATCTTCAAGCAATGGTGAAATTAACTCGATGGCTTCTGTGATGTCGAGGGCTGCTCTCGGAAGCGCCAAATTCAATTCGCTACTGCTCAGTGACTTGCCACGCAAATCTAGAGTGCGCAGCGCGAACGCATTCTTTTCGCCCATGGTTACCTCCGGTTACATCGTCTCAATTCTAAAGCGAAGGTCTACCCGCGAGGTTCGGTATCGTTGAAGCTACGCACATAGAGGACCACGAATGCCAAACCTTGAGCCACAATCAGACCCCATCGAAGCGCTTCGCGCCACATTTAGGCGCCACGCCTCTGGCGTTTCGGTGATCACCACCGTGGCCGCAAACGGATCACCGGTTGGCTTTACTGCCACCTCAATGACATCGCTTGGCGCAAACCCTCCCCTTGCCAGCTTTAACGTTGCTCGAGGCTCAAGCACCTGGCCAAGCATCGAAAAGGCTGAATACGTGGCAATTCACACCCTCGGCGCTACCAATCTTGAACTAGCAACGCGCATGGCAGCCGACCACACGCAAAGATTTGTGGCTAACGATTGGACGTTTGGGCCTCACGGTGTGCCAATTTTTGGTGCCGCGACAGCAATTTTGATCGCTAAGGTTCGCCAGGTTGTTAACATCGAGGCAAACGCCGTGGTGATTGTAGACATTGTTGAGGGTTTGCTTGGCGAAACCGACGATGCCCTGCTGTATTGCCAGCGTCAATATTTCAGCCCGGGTCAGGCGCTTCAAATCGGCAACTAGCCACCAATACGTTTGACTCGAGGCTGGCTCTAGCCCAGGCAACCAGCGCCTAGCAACACCTTCAGCTCGCCATAAAGATCGCCTGATGTTGAAACCGTGGGCTGAAGCCTAAACATTCGCTCGCCTTCGGCACCCACCAACCGAACCAGAACATCTTGCTTGCCAGCGTGCACCCGCAGAATGCGATCTAGCTCTTCTAGCGTTTCTCGGTTGGCATCGGTTTCATTTAGTCGAATAGTAAGCGGGGCGGTTTGCTCGGCTGCACCCGCCTCGATTGTCTCGATCGAATAGCAGTGAATGCTATTGCCATCATCGCGCTGGCTTAGGCGGCCGCGCACCACAACAACTTGGTCGGCTTCTAGGTTGCGCCCAAACTCTTGGTAGGTCTTGCCCATCAGCATCACGTTGATTTCGCCCTCAAAATCTTCAAGCACTACGGCACCGTAAGGATTGCCCGAAGCTCTGGCAACCTTGTGCTGCACGGAGGTAACCAGGCCGGCGACTGTGACGGTTTCGCCATCGGCTATGTTTTCGGCCGAAGCGATCTCAGCAATCGTGCGCTCTGAATAGCGAGCCAATTGGGCCTCGCGCCCGGCTAGCGGGTGGTCGCTTACATAGAGACCAAGCATGTCGCGCTCGAAGGCCAGTTTCTCTTTTTTTGGCCACTCTGGTCGATCAGGCACCGAGCCACCAAGCATGTCGTCGATGCCGGCATCGTCGAAAAGTGACCCAAACAGATCTACTTGCCCCACCGCCTCGTTGCGCTTAAGCGAAGCTTGCGCGTCTACGGCCTCTTCGTGAATTTCAACAAGTGACCTACGAGTATTGCCAAGGTCGTCAAACGCACCCGCTTTAATGAGCGATTCGATAACACGCTTTGAACACACGATTGCCGGCACTTTGCGCAAAAAATCATGGAATGACGTGAAGCGCGACTTCTCGGTGCGGGCCAAAGCTATTCCCTCGACCACATTGAGGCCAACATTTCTGACTGCACCTAAACCAAAACGAATGTCTTTGCCAACTGCGCTAAATGCGGCGATTGACTCGTTAACATCGGGAGCCAAAACGTTGATGCCCATGCGGCGACATTCTGAGAGGTATAGACCCAGTTTGTCTTTTGAATCGCCAACTGAGGTGAGCAGCGCCGCCATGTATTCGGCAGGGTAATTTGCTTTGAGATAGGCGGTCCAATACGAAAGAACGCCGTAGGCTGCGCTGTGTGCGCGGTTAAACGCATAGTCGGCGAACGGCAAGAGTGTGTCCCAAAGCGCCTTAATGGCGGCCTCCGAGTAGCCGTTTGCCTTCATGCCGTCAGAGAAGCCTTCATATTGCTTGTCTAGCTCTTCTTTGTTTTTCTTACCCATGGCACGACGCAGCAGGTCGGCCTTACCTAAAGTGAAGCCGGCTGCCTTTTGAGCCGCTGCCATAACCTGCTCTTGATAAACAATCAGCCCATAAGTTGGGTCAAGAACTTCGGCGAGAGATTCAGATAACTCTTCGTGCACCGAATCAACCTCTTGCAAGCCGTTCTTGCGCAACGCGTAGTTGGTGTGCGAGTTCATACCCATCGGGCCTGGGCGATACAGTGCGATTACCGCTGAGATGTGCTCGAAAAGGGTCGGCTTCAAGAGCCGCAACAGCGAACGCATGGCGCTTCCGTCGAGCTGAAAAACACCCAGGGTGTCACCGCGTGACAGCAGATCAAAGGTGGCCTCGTCGGCATCGAGGTCTAGATCCTCAAGAATTACGGTTTCGCCGCGGTTCGATTTGATGTTCGCCAAGGTGTCATCGAGCACGGTTAAATTTCGTAGACCCAGGAAGTCCATTTTGAGCAGGCCGAGCTTCTCGCAAGGAGGCTGATCAAATTGCGTGATAATTGCGCCGTCGTCTTCGCGCTTCATGATCGGAATTACATCGATGAGCGGTTCAGCCGACATAATTACGCCCGCAGCATGAACGCCCCACTGACGCTTGAGAGACTCGAGCCCCTTGGCCAACTCAAAAACAGTGGCAGAGTCTTCGTCGCCCTCGATTAGGTCGCGAAAATCTTGGGCCTCTTTGTAGCGATCAGATTTTTTGTCGATAAGGTCGTTTAGAGCAACGTCGCGGCCAAGAACCATTGGTGGCATTGCCTTGGTCAACTTTTCACCGACCGAATATGGCATGGCCAGCACACGGCCAGCATCTTTAAGCGCCTGCTTAGCCTTAATGGTTCCAAAGGTAACAATCTGCGCCACACGGTCATCGCCGTATTTGTCGGAAACGTAGCGGATAACCTCGCTACGACGGCGATCATCGAAATCGACATCGATATCTGGCATTGAAACGCGTTCTGGGTTCAAGAAACGCTCGAAAATTAGGCCATGCTTCACCGGGTCAAGCTCGGTGAT
This sequence comes from Rhodoluna sp., assembly GCA_024641985.1. Taxonomy (GTDB): domain Bacteria; phylum Actinomycetota; class Actinomycetes; order Actinomycetales; family Microbacteriaceae; genus Rhodoluna. Next base: position 396,864 of record JAHEBZ010000003.1, read on the forward strand.
GCCGAGCGCATAGGCCACGATTGAACCAGCTGCCGAGCCTCGGCCCGGTCCAACGCGAATTCCCTGAGCTCTTGCCCAAGCAATGAAGTCGGCTACCACCAGGAAGTAACCGGGAAAACCCATTTGCTTGATTACTTCAACCTCGTAGGACACCTGTTTGGCCTGCGCCTCGGGAATTTCACCCTTGTAGCGACGATCCATTCCGGCGGCAACCTCTTGCTCGAACCAGGTGGCTTCGGTGAATGCCTCTGGCACCGGGAACCTTGGCATAAGTTCACGCTCTACGAATTCCACTTCGCAGCGCTCGGCAATTAATAGCGTGTTGTCGCAGGACTCTGGGTGATCGGCGAACAAGGCGCGCATCTGTGCCGGAGTCTTTAAATAAAACTCCTGCGAATCAAATTTAAATCGCTTGGGATCAATCAGGGTTGAGCCGGATTGCACACAGAGGAGCGCTTCGTGGGCGGAGGCATCGCCGGCATGCGTGTAGTGCAAATCATTTGTGGCTAGCAATGGCATGTCTAGCTCTTTGGCCAGTTTTAGCAAATCTGACATGGTTCGGCGTTCGATTTCTAGGCCGTGATCCATGATTTCGGCGAAGAAATTCTCTTTGCCGAAAATATCTTGAAACTCGCTAGCAGCCTTGCGCGCCTCTTCGTACTGCCCCAATCGAAGTCGGGTTTGAATTTCTCCCGAAACACAACCGGTCGTGGCAATGATTCCTTTGCCATAGGTGTTCAATAACTCGCGGTCCATGCGCGGCTTGAAATAGTAACCGTCAAGCCATGCTTTCGATGACATGCGAAACAAGTTGTACATTCCGGCGGTGTTCTCGGCGAACATCGTCATGTGCGTATACGCGCCGCCACCAGAAACATCACCATCAATGTCGGGGCTGGTTGCCCAGCGCACTCGGCTGCGGTCTTGCCTTGCTGTTCCGGGTGAGAGGTAGGCCTCAATGCCGATGATCGGCTTTACGCCGGCAGCTTTGGCGGTTTTATAAAAATCGAATGCGCCGTGATTATTACCGTGGTCGCTGATGCCGATGGCAGGCATACCCTGAGCGGCAACTTCTTCGATCAGCGGCTTGATTCGAGCGGCGCCGTCGAGCATCGAATATTCGGTGTGAACGTGCAGGTGCACGAAGGAGTCTTCGGACATAGCCTTAAACTCCTTTCGATTGGGTGGGTGTTAAGCCTAACTGCGCAACAGGTTTAGAGCGTGCTGCAACTCGGCCGGATATGAGCTCTCAAACGAGACCTGCTCCCCCGATGTGGGATGTTCAAAACTTAGCCGCAGCGCGTGCAACCACTGCCTATCTAGACCCAATTTAGCCGCCAATTTAGGATCAGCGCCATACATGCTGTCGCCAACGAGTGGATGCCTGAAAGCAGAAAAATGCACGCGAATTTGGTGGGTTCTGCCGGTTTCAAGATTTACTTCAACCAGTGAGGCTGCCGGAAACGCTTCAAGTGTCTTGTAGTGAGTAACCGAGTGCTTGCCGTCATTAGAAACGGTGAATTTGAATTCGGCTTTTGGGTGACGAGCAATCGGAGCGTCGAAGGTTCCCGCCAAGGGATCTGGATGCCCCTGAATCACGGCGTGATAAATCTTGTGTACCGCACGGTCTCGAAAAGCCTGTTTCAACCTCGAGTATGCGATTTCAGATTTGGCAAGGGTCATGAGCCCGCTGGTGCCAACATCGAGGCGTTGCACGATGCCTTGGCGCTCTGGGGCCCCGGAGGTGCTGATCTGAATGCCAAGGGCGAGCAACGCACCCGGCACAGTCGGGCCATCCCAGCCAACCGATGGATGAGCAGCTACTCCCGCAGGTTTGTCGATGACGACAATGTCTGCATCTTGATAGACAATTTTGAAACCTTCTACTTCAACCGGGATGATTTCTAGCTGGTTTTTCGGTTTTGGCAGGCTCACCTCTAAGAATGCACCCGGCGCTAACCGGTCAGATTTGCCTACGACTTTTCCGTTCATTTGAATCAGGCCATCATTAGCCATTTCGGCTACTACGGTGCGAGATAACCCCATCAACTTGGCAACGCCGGCATCTACCCTCTCACCGGCAAGCCCCTCGGGCACAGGCAACAGCTTGGTTTCGTTCATCGGCGCTTGCGGCCAATCGATTCACCGCGAAAAACCCGCACGACCGTAGCGATTGCGATGACCACAATTGCGCTGTCTGCGATGTTGAAAACTGGAAACCCGAAAGGTAGTTGCAGGAAGTCAACCACTTCGCCCACGCCGAACCCAGGCTGTCTGGTCAGTCGATCGACCAGGTTACCAACGACACCGCCAAGCAGTATGCCGGCCATTATCGCCCAAGACGTAGTCTCTATTTTTTTGGCTAGCCAAAGAATTATCAGGGTTGCAATCGATGAAATGACTGTGAAGATCGAGGTTGCCCCTGCACCAAGCGAAAATGCCGCCGAGTCGTTGTAGAGCAAAGTGAAGTTCAGTAGCCCAGGAATTGCTGTAACAGGGCGCGCAAAAGTTAGATTTTCGATCGCCAGGGTCTTGGTTACCTGGTCGACTACAAGAATTAACCAGGCTAAGGATAGAAACCAGATCTGGCGCTTAAAGGTATCGCTGCGACTCAATTTTTAGTCGTCGTAGCCGTAGCCGGTGTTTGGATCTGTGGCACCGAACCCATTCGGATTAAACGGCGCCGAGCCGAAACCCGGGTTAGAGCCGAAACCCGGGTTAGAAGTTGGTGTGGATTGCTGGGTGAACGGCGCCGCAGAACCATAACCTAGCTCTGGAGTTGCCGGAGCCGCTGGAGCGGCTGAATCGGCATCTTCGAGGTCGTCGAGTTGACCCTGAATGTAACTGCGCAGCTTGATGCGGTATTCGCGCTCGAAACTCTTGAGCTCTTGAATGCTGTGCTCGATTAGGGCTCGGTCTTGCTCTAGGCGGCTCATGTCGGCACGCTGTTGAGCTTCTGCCTCGCGAACAACGCGAGCAGCGGTTGCGTGCCCCTCAGCGATTAGGGCATCACGCTTAGCAAGGCCTTCACGAACGTGCTCTTCATGCAATTTGCGAGCGAGTTGCAACAGGTTATTGGTGTTGTTTGTGTCGAGAGTTGACGGGTCTTGGGTTGCCTCTGGGAAGCTGCTGACAGCAACCACAGGCACCACGGCAGTTGAGCCGGTATCAACATGGCCGGTCAGCTGTTCGGCCATGCCGGCACCGCTGCGCTGAAGCTCAGCGATGCGAGATTCTGAAGCCAATAGTCGCTGGCGAAGGTCTTCGTTCTCTTGCCCGAGGCGACGAAGCTCTACGACGATTTCATCTAGAAAGTCATCGACTTCGTCTTGGTCATAACCTTCGCGGAATTTGGTTGGCTGGAATCTCTTATTGACAACGTCTTCGGGAGTCAAAGGCATAGCGCTTACCTCGTTTTAGTCTTGGCCCTTGCCAGTATGTGACTGGTCGGTAAGAAAAAGGTTACCGCAGTAGGGAGCACAAAGAAAACCTGTTGGGCTAAGTTGTGGGTTTAGGCCAGCTGCTTAGCGAGGCTCTGCAGGAAGAAAATGGCCATCACGATCAATGTCCAGCCCAAATCAAACTGGATCATTCCGATTCGTAGTGGTGGAACAAATTTGCGAACGGTTTTTATGACGGGATCTGTAACAGTGAGCACAGACTCGACCAGGACCAGCACTAGACCTTTGGGTCGCCAACCGCGATTGACGGAAAGGGCCAGATCGATGACGAGACGCCCTATCATGGCAAAGAAAAAGGCCTGGAGCACCCACCAAATTACGAGCGCAACCAAGCCCATTTCAATTACCTAAGCGATTACGGACGAACAAGCAGGTCGTCGGTCTGAGACTCTGCTTCTTCTTCGTCGTTAACCAAAACGTGGTTTGGAGTCAGCAAGAAAACCTTAGGTGTGACGCGCTTCATGTGACCCTCAAGACCCTCTTTTAGGCCGAGCATGAAATCGAGCATGCGCTTGGAGTCTGCCTCCGACATATCGCCCATGTTCACAATCACAGGAATTCCGATGCGATAGTTGGCAGCTACCTCTGGAGCTTCTGCGTAAGTCTTTGGCTCGATCGTGTAGATCTCGCTAACTTCGGTTGCTCCACGGCGCGGGCGCATCGGAGTGATTCGCGCCGGGCGCTGATCGCCAGCAGGGCTGCTAACCGCGGCAGGGCGAGCCGGAGCCTGGTCGCTTTCGCCAGACATGCCCAACCAATCGCCAACCGCAGAGAAGATTCGAGCCATTTTTTACCTCCGATAAAAACCTTGTTGCTCTCAGAATATTGCTAAAGCACGCGATTTCCGGTGATTGCGGTGCCAATGCGTAAGTGTGTCGCTCCAAAACTAATCGCGGTTTCAAAATCACCAGACATTCCGGCCGAAATAAACCTTGCTCGAGGCGCCTGGCGTTGAAGCTCGGCGCTGCAGTTTGCAATGGTTTCGAAATCGAATTCTGGCTCGCGATCGAGTGATGCTACCCCCATGACACCGAGAACTTTTAACCCTTCAACAGCCAATGCTTTTTCGGCGAAGGCGCTCAGATTTGCTGGTTGAATTCCGCCGCGGCCCGGGTCGTCTGTCAGATTCAACTGAATAAAAACATCCAACGGCATTTCACGATTCGCCGTCAGTTTGGTCAGCGATTCGAGCAAAGAATCTCGGTCTAACGAGTGTAAGACAGACGAGTAAGACAACGCCGATCTAGCTTTATTGCTTTGCAACTGCCCCACATAGTGCCATTTAATGACTTCAGAAGAAGTCTGCGAAACCTCGAACGCCTTTGGTGCCGCCTCTTGATCTCGGTTCTCACCAAAGTCACGCGCACCCAAAGCAATCAGGTCAAGCACAAGCTGAGCCGGATGGTTCTTTGTGATTACAACGAGGGTAATCTCATCGGAACTGCGACCGCAGGCTGTAGCTGCCGAATTAATTCGTTGCCACGCCTCGCTGTAACGAGAGGCTAGATCTGACAATTAATTAACGAAGAAACTCTGGGATGTCAAGGTCGTCGCCCCAGGTGCCATCATTCGTTTGCTTAGGTGCAGCGGTTTCGACCGAGCTTGCTTCGGCGCCAACTTCAGGCTGCTTGGCAAAGAATTCGGCTTCAACAACTGAAACCTCTTCAACGACCGGAATCGCACTGGTGACAGGCGCTGCGCTTTCGGCAACCGGGTTTCCGAACCAACCTGTACCAGCTGGTGCCGCAGCGGCCGTCGACGGCGTGCTGTATGGGCGACGCTCGACACGGCTAACTTTAGGTGCGCCACCATCAAACCCTGCGGCGATAACGGTAATGCGAACCTCGTCACCAAGCGTGTCGTCGATCGATGCACCAAAAATGATGTTTGCCTCTGGGCTAACCGATTCCTGAACCAGGCTTGCAGCTTCGGCAATCTCGTGAAGGCCGAGGTCTGACGCGCCTTGGATTGAAAGCAGCACGCCATGCGCGCCATCGATGTTTGCCTCGAGAAGCGGGCTGGCAACCGCGAGTTCGGCCGCCCTGATGGCGCGGTCTTCACCCTTAGCGGTTCCGATACCCATGAGTGCAGAACCTGCGCCCTTCATGACCGAACGCACATCGGCGAAGTCGAGGTTGATTAGACCGGGCGTGATAATTAGATCGGTGATTCCCTGCACACCTGCACGCAAAACGTCATCGGCGGTAGCGAACGCCTCGACCACAGAAACAGTCTTGTTGACCATTTCGAGCAGACGCTGGTTAGGGACCACGATAAGTGTGTCGACCTCGCCGCGCAATACCTCTATGCCCTGTTCAGCCTGCTGCGCCCGACGCTTTCCTTCGAATCCGAACGGACGAGTCACTACGCCAACAGTCAGGGCCTCGAGGCTCTTTGAAATTCTTGCAACGACCGGAGCCGCGCCGGTTCCGGTTCCGCCACCCTCACCAGCAGTAACAAACACCATGTCGGCTCCCTTGAGGGCAGCTTCAATTTCGTCTGCGTGGTCTTCAGCAGCACGACGACCAATCTCAGGGTCAGCGCCTGCGCCCAGCCCGCGGGTTAGGTCTCGACCAATATCAAGCTTTACGTGGGCTTCGGTCATCAGCAGCGCCTGAGCATCGGTGTTGATGGCAATGAACTCAACACCACGCAGGCCAGATTCGATCATGCGGTTAAGCGCGTTAACGCCAGCGCCACCAACTCCAACAACTTTGATGACTGCTAGGTAGTTCTGATCTAGACCCACGATAATCCTCCGGTTTCACTTCTGCCTCGAGGCAGCTGATGCAGCGACTTGAATCCCTAAAGGTCTAGTTGAGACTTAACCTTTAGCCGTTTTAATACGTTGCGCGAAGAAACTACGGCTTATAACCGCCAGAAACTCGGAGGCGCTAAGGCGTGTCTAAAAGTTTCCGTAGCGAACGACTGGCGCAGTAGGCGAAGAAACATCGAAGGTCACGTAATCGGTGCGTTTCTGATTTTTAAACAATGCTTCTAACGTCTTTGATTTCAATACAGATTGTGAGCCATCTCCCCAAATAATTCTTTGGGCTGAGTTTCCGCGAAGTCGGAGCGAAACCTGATCTTTAGTTTTGGCATCAATCGAACTCACTTTTAGAAATATGGCATTTGGCAATGCAAGCAATACATCAATGGCAGCTTCAAATTCACGACTGCTCTTTGGTTCACCGCTAATCGCCATTCTCGGAAATTCATCTGAAGCGCTGGCTTTCGCAACTCGAACTCCGGCTGGGTCGTATAGATAATCGGTGCCGCCCACATTCACGATCACGATTGGCAGGCGTTCGGTGATGTGCACTCGCAGAGTGTGCGGAGGCAAACTAATTACCGAAAAACTCTCAATCAAAGCAAAGGATTTTAGGTCTTGCGCAATGTTGTTGGCGTTAACCATTGGCAGCGGAGTGCCCATCTGATTAGAAAGCGCTTTATTTAAAGCCTTGATCGGGATTCGAATGTTGCCAGTGACTCGCACAGTTTCGACCGCTAACATCGGCGTAAACATAGTGGCCGCAACCAAAAGAATTAGTGACCCGAACGAGGCCACCACGATGGCCATGGTGGCCCTACGACGCCTCGAATAGGCCGCAAATCGGCTGGCTTCTGGCGATAGCCTCGAAAGCATAGATGCCGAACCAAGTTTGGCTCGCTTTGGCTTAACGACTTGTGATACAAACTTTGGATTTCGCGATATTGCCTGAACTTGCTGACGCTGCTTTACAGGTGATGCTTTTGCACTGGTAGGTTTTGCTATCGGAGCTTTTGCCGAAGGTGCAGCTGGCAACCCCTTAGCCGGTTTAGGTTTTGGGGTTGATGATCCGCTGGGGCGCTTCACTACTTCTCTAGAGCTGCTAGCAACTCAGGTACCATGCGATATATGTCGCCACAACCCATGGTCATAATGAAGTCGCCCGAGTTCGAAAGCTTTGCAGCCACCGCTGCAACATCTTGCCAGAGTGGCACATAGTGCACCTGCGATTGATTCTCGAAGGCATCAGACACTAAGGCCCCCGTGACCCCAGGCTCTGGGTCTTCACGTGCGGCGTAGATGTCTAGAACTACGACCTGGTCGCTCGCAGAGAGCGCTGAAGCGAACTCTTTGGCCATGAGCCGCGTGCGACTGTAAAGGTGCGGCTGGAACACCGTGATCAAGTTGCCGTCACCAACCACCGCACGTGCGGCTTTAATTGCAGCAGCAACTTCGGTTGGGTGATGAGCAAAATCGTCATAAACCTTCACACCGCGACGTTCGCCATGTAGCTGAAAACGGCGTTCGGTGCCACCAAAACTCGCTATTCCCGCAAGCGCCTTGGCGGCGTCGTAGCCAAGACCAACTAAAACAGCTAGAGCGCCCGCCGCATTGATTGCGTTGTGCTCCCCCGGAACGTTTAGTTCGGTACGAAGTTTTTGACCTAGGTATTCAACCGCAAAAGAGACCCGCGCGCCCGATGCGTCGACATCCGTGAGCCGCACATCGGCATCGCGAGCCATGCCAAAGCTAATGACTTTTTTGTCGGTGATAAGTTTCGAAACCCTTACGGCACCGGGGTCGTCCGAGCTGATCGCCACGAACTCTTTGGCACCCGATGCGAATCGGCCAAATTCTGCCTCGAATGCTTCTTCGCTGCCGTAGTGGTCAAGGTGGTCAGCATCCACATTTGTGATCAAGGCTACGGCCGTATCGTAATGCAAGAACGAACCATCAGACTCGTCTGCCTCAATCACAAACAGGTCTCCAGAACCACTGGCCGAAGATGCGTTCAGCGAGGCGATCACGCCGCCGTTGACAAAACTTGGGTCCTCACCCATTGCCATCAAACCGGTGATGATCATTCCGGTGCTTGTGGTTTTTCCGTGGGCACCAGCGACGGCTATGACACGACGTTTTGAAGTTAGGTAGGCAAGAGCCTGCGATCGATGAATTACTGGGATGTCAAGTTTTTTAGCTAAAAGGTACTCGGGATTGGTTGGCCAGAGCGCCGAGGTCACAACGACGGTGTCAGGCTTACCGAGGTTTGCGGCATCGTGGCCAATAGATATTTCGGCTCCCAGCTCTCTGAGTGCCGCAACGGTGGCGGTGTCTCGAAGATCGCTACCGGTGACCCTATGCCCCATACCCAGCAGGATTCGTGCAATGCCGCTCATGCCCGAGCCACCAATGCCAATAAAGTGCACTGTGCCTAATTCGGCTGGCACCTGTTGAGTGAAATCGGGCTTGATCATTTTGTTCCTTTTCGTCTATAGAAGACTAGGTGAATCTAGTCGCTACTTTGCCGACAACACGCCTGCAACGAGGGCATAGAGGCGATCGGTGCCGTCGGCAATGCCCGATTCTCTGGCAGCAATCGACATCTCAAGCAGGCGTTTTGAATTTGAAACCAATGCCACCAGGTCGCGGGCAACATACTCGGCAGAAAAGTCTTTGTCTTCGACCATCAAGCCCCCACCTGCGGCTATTACATCGGCTACGTTGAAACGCTGCTCGCCATTACCAACGGCATACGGCACATAAACGGCGGGCAAGCCCACCGCCGCAAATTCACTAACCGTCGAAGACCCCGCGCGGGAAACCGCAACATCGCTTGCCAAAATAGCAAGGTCCATGCGATCGCAATAAGCGATTCGAACATAATCGGTTGACACAATCGGCTCTAAATCTGACTTTCCACCGACAATGTGCAAAACCTGGATTCCGGCCGCCGATAAGACCTTGCGCGAAGCCTCGATGGTCTCGTTGATTCTCTTGGCACCGAGCGAACCACCAGTGACAAGCAAGGTTGTCGAATCTGGGGCTAGACCGAAGAATTTTCTGGCATTAGCTTTGGCCAGAGGCAAGTCGGGCGAACCTGCAATCGAATCAACCAGAATTTCAATCTCTTTTCGCAGCGGCATGCCAACGAGGTGCGCCTTGGGCAGGGGTGTGAGCGCAAAAGTAACACCCACGGCGGCAGCATATTTGGCGCCTAATTTGTTAGCCCAACCGGGTAACGCATTGGCCTCGTGAACGACCACTGGAACGCCCAGCTGCTTTGCTGCGATATATGCTGGCGCGCTTGCGTAGCCGCCAAAACCGACAACAATGTCGATCTTGTGAAGCCTGATATAACGCTTCACCGTGGCGATGGCTTTGAGAAAAGCGAACGGAAACTTAAATGCGTAGGCATTGAGCTTTCGAGGAAATGGCAATCTGGCTACCGCCAAAAGTTCGTAGCCTTTGGCGGGAACCAGCTTGGTCTCGAGCCCTTCTGATGTGCCTAGTGCCCAAACCGTATTATTTGCATCGCGATCGGTGATCTCATCGGCAAGAGCCAAAAGAGGGTTCACGTGACCTGCCGTGCCGCCACCGGCAAGAAGAAAGTTTGTCATCGCCTTATCCGAACCGGCCGCAACGAAGCACGGCCTCTCGATGACTCGTGCGCATGGTTGTCGCGTTCTATCGCCAACACGATTCCGATACCCATCAGCGATGATAGAAGCGACGAACCTCCAGCAGAAACAAATGGAAGCGGCACACCGAGCACGGGCAAAAGCCTAAGCACCACTGCGATGTTCACCAAAGCCTGGAAGGTTATCCATATCATCACTCCCGAAACCACATAACGACCAAATAGATCATGGGTTCGACGCAAAATATTATTAAGGCAAACCGCCAGGAACAAGAAGGTGCCGAGGATTACCAAAGCTCCAATCAAACCAAGTTCTTCACCGATGATGGCGAAAATGAAGTCGTTTTCAACCTCCGGAATCCAGCTCCATTTCATTTTTGACTCGCCCAAACCTGCGCCAAAAATTTGACCGGCTGATAGAGCCCACATTCCATGCTCTGCTTGCCAGTTATATCCGTTTGGGTCTGGCGCGGTGGGGTTCATCCAAGCCAAAATTCGCCCCATACGCGACGAGCCGATGGTTAGCGCCATTGAAATGCCCACCGCAGCCAAACCAACCAGCGCAATAATTAGCCGGTTCGGCATTCCAGCCAAAATGAGCATCCCAAAGTAGAAGATGAACATGATGAGCACGGTGCCGAGGTCGCTGCCAACAAACACTGCAGCCATCGCCAGCAGACCCCACATGGCAGTTTTAGCCCAGGTTTGGCCCTCGTGAAAATTATCAACACGCTTGGATAGGTAATGTGCTCCGTAGAGGATCATGCCCATCTTGAGAAATTCCGACGGCTGAATGGTGGTGAAACCGAGGTTGATCCAATTTCGGTTTCCGTTGACCGATTGGCCGATAAAAAATACGGCAATTTGCAGCAGCATTGTGACTTGAAAAGCCAACTTGCTCAATTTCTCTAGATGCGCAGGTTTGGCGAGCGAAATAATCGACAGTGCGATAAAGCCCAAGATGCCGAAGATTAGCTGCTTGCCGCCGATAGTGAACGAATTATTATTGGCCTTCAGCGAATCAATCGACGAGGCAGAAAGCACCATCACGATTCCGAAAACAGTTAAGAAAACTGCAACGCCGATAAGACGATAAAAGTGAATCGACTGAGCTCTGAAAATTGTTGAATAGAGTTCGCGACCTCGAGTTACTAGAGTTTCTGCCAACTTATTTGCCTGTTTGGCCGATGTATTTTTGCGCATTAGTTGAGTTCCCCAAGCTGAATTCTGACCGCCTGCGCGAATTGCTCGCCGCGGTCGGCATAGTCTTTGAACTGATCCATCGACGCCGCGGCGGGGGCTAACAGCACCACATCGCCCGGGCAAGCCAGCTCGGCGGCCACAGCTACGGCTTCGCTCATCACGGCCAAATTGTCATCAACTGAAATCTCTACAACTTTGATGCCTGAAGCCTGAGCTGCCAGAGCCTGCATTACCGCAGATCGGTCTTTGCCAATAACAATTGCAGCCGAAATTCTGTCCGCATAATCTGCAACTAGGCCCGTGATGTCAACACCTTTGAGCAACCCGCCGACAATCCAAATAACGCGTTCGAAAGAATTCAGCGAAGCGGCGGCTGCATGCGGATTTGTTGCTTTCGAGTCGTCTATCCAGCGAATGCCATTTTTATCGGCAATTAATTCGATTCGATGTGCATCGAGTCGAAAATTTGTCAGAGCGCCCCTGATCTCGCCGGGCTGAACTCCGCAGGCTCTTGCGATTGCGGTTGCGGCGGCCACATTCGCCATCAGGTGCGGCGTTAAAACGCCAATCTCGGCCAAATCATGAAGGGTTGCCACCTCTATCGCGCTGTTGGCGCGGTCATCCAAGAATGCGCGGTCGCAAAGAATTTCTTCTACATAACCAACTTGGCTTCGGCCAGGCATGCCGGTCGTGAAACCGATGGCTCGAGCGCCCTCAATTACATCGGCATTTTCGACCATCGTTTCGGTTACCCGATCGTTTACGTTGTAAACGCAGGCAACCTCGGTGTTTTCGAAAATCTTGGCCTTCACGTCGCGATAGGCATCAAAGCTACCGTGCCAATCAAGGTGATCATCGGCAAGATTCAAAACGGCGCTCACCATAGGTTGAATTGACCCCAAATAGTGCAGCTGAAAACTCGAAAGTTCAACCACTAAAGCGTCATAACCAATTTCATCTCTCACGGCATCCAAAATTGGCGTTCCGATGTTGCCGCAGGCAATTGCACGAATGCCGCCCGCGTTTAACATGGCCTCGACTAACTGAACCGTAGTGGTTTTGCCGTTGGTGCCCGTAACAGCTACCCATTTGGCCACGCGAGTGGTTTTATCGCGAAGACGCCAAGCAAGGTCGATGTCTACCCAAACTACTATCTGTGCCGCCTGACACCAGGTCAAAACATCGTTTTCGGGTCGAACACCCGGTGAGGTGATCAAAACCTGCGGCGCGTGAGATTTAGCCGCGGCTAAGAGATCACTTGCTGGCACACCGGTCAGATGAGGAACGCCAATTACATCGAGAATATCCAGAAGATCCGCTTCAGCATGTTCGGCAATAACCAAAACATCGGCACCGAGTTCAGCCAACGTGTCGGCGACCGAAAAACCCGATACGCCCAATCCAAATACAACGACTCGAAGGCCCTTCCAATCGGAATGCCAGCTCGTCAGTGTCGATAAGTCTTTCATGCTTTGATTTAGCCGTAAATCCATTCGATGTAGAACAGTCCGATACCGCTGAGCACACATAAACCGGCAATGATCCAAAAGCGCACAACAACTGTAATTTGCGCCCAACCTCGTAGTTCAAAGTGATGATGCAAAGGGCTCATCAAAAACACTCGCCTACCGGTGCCAGTTTTCCATTTGGTAACTTTAAAGAAGACCCGCTGAATGACGACCGAGCCAGTTACGATTACGAAAATTCCACCGATCAACACCAAAAGCAACTCGGTGCGCGAAAGAATTGCTAGTGCGGCAAGTGCCCCACCGAGGCCCAGCGAACCGGTGTCTCCCATAAAGATCTGAGCTGGTGAGGTATTCCACCACAAGAATCCGGTGAGCGCTCCGACTATAGCCGATGCAACTACCGCAAGATCGAGCGGGTCGCGCACGTTGTAGCAACTGCTGAGATTCTCGACCACAGAGCCACAGGCTTGGTTGAACTGCCAGAACCCGATCACCGCGTAAGCGCCGATCGCCATGATTGTCGACCCGGTAGCAAGGCCATCTAGACCGTCGGCGATGTTCACCCCGTTGGATGCCCCGGCAACCATGAAATATATCCAGAGAATAAAAAGCCCAACTCCAACTACCGAGCCAAACATCATTAGGTCGAGATTCGAGTCTCGCACCAACGAAATTTTGGTCGAAGCGGGAGTTAAATTTTGCTCGTTCGGAAAGTTGAGTGCCAAAACAGCAAAAACGGTCGCCACAACGCCTTGCCCGGCAATTTTTGCCCACCCAGAAAGACCGAGGCTGCGTTGCCGATGGGTTTTGATGAAGTCGTCGATGAACCCCACCAAACCCAAACCAACCAACATAAACAAGACAAGTAAAGCTGAAACGCTTGGTGTTTCAAAGTTCGCTAATTTACCGACAAAGTATCCCAAAACCGCAGCGACAATAATGACCACGCCGCCCATTGTCGGGGTGCCGCGCTTGGTGTGGTGGCTTTGCGGCCCATCGTCACGGATGAACTGCCCCCACCTGAGCCTTCTGAAAAGCCAAATAAACCCTGGAGTGGCTAACAGAGTAAATGCCATGGCTACGCCGCCGGCGAGCAAAATCGCTCTCATGAACGTACCTCCATTAGTTTGTCTCCCAGGTGTCTGAGATTTGCCGATTTCGACGACTTAACCAGCACGATGTCTCCGGGCTCAAGCATTTCACGAACTGCCTCAAATGCTTTGTCAATTTGGTCGAAGAAAATCGATTCACGATCCCACGAACCCTCGAGCACTGCGCCGCTGTGAATTAATCTGGCGGCCTCGCCAACAACCACAAGCTGATCGATATTTAGGCGCACGACGAATCTGCCAATCGAGTCGTGTTCGGTTTTCGAGGCCTCTCCCAACTCTGCCATTTCGCCCAAAATGGCTATGGTTCTGCGGCCGGTTTTGCCAAGCTGGGCAAGCGTTTGCAGAGCCGCGCGAGTCGAATCGGGGCTGGCGTTGTAGGCATCATTGATGATGGTTACGCCGTCAGAGCGGTGCGTCACCTGCATTCTCCAACGCTCAGCCAACGCCATCGACTCGAGTGCCGCAATAGCGTTTGCCCGGTTGATACCAAGTTGATCGGCCACCGACAGGCTTGCTAACGCATTCATCACGTGATGCTCGCCCAAAATTCTCAGGTTCACTTTTGAAATAGCCGCGTCTGGCCAGTGCATCTCAAACGCTGTGCCATCGATCGACAGGGCCAGATTTGTTGCACGATAATCGGCATCGGCCGCGGTTCCAAAACTGATTTTCTCAGCCTGGTTTAGCGAAACCATTTCTCGAACATAACCGTCATCGGCGTTGTAAACAAAAATATCGTCAGGGCCGAGTGCCGAAGCCAATTCAGATTTTATTTGCGCGGTGGTTTCAATACCGCCAAACTCACCCACGTGCGCCAGCCCAACTTTGAGCATGACTCCGATGTTTGGTTTGGCTATGTCTGCCAAGTATGCAATGCTGCCACTACCGCCCGCGCCCATCTCGACCACAAGGTAACGGGTTTGATAATCAGCCTTCAGCATTGATATGGGAGCACCCACCTCGTTGTTGTACGACTCGATCGGCGCAATTGTTTCTCCGGCGGTTTGCAAGATCTCGCGCAACATGTTTTTCGTGGTGGTTTTGCCGTTCGAGCCAGTCACACCGATTACAACTAGCGAACCAGTTTTGGCTAATTCCTCGAGAACATGTTTAGCAAGCAAACCCAGGGCCGCTACACCATTGCGAACTCGAAGTTGTGGAAGATGCGCAGAATCTTCCACAAAGTGCTCCACTATGGCTGCCACTGCGCCGGTCTTGAAGGCAGAAGCCACAAATAAGTGGCCGTCGGTTGTTTCGCCTGGCTTAGCGAAAAAGATTGCCCCCTGGGCAACTAATCTCGAATCAGTTTCTACTGACCCGGTTGCGATCAAATCAAGGTTCTCGGCCGCGGCAAGGTTTGGCTCTGCACCGATTGCTTCGGCTAAGTCGCGAAGCGAAATGTCGATCATGACCAGCCGCTCTCTTTGAGCGCATCTCTGGCCTCTTGCCTTGCCGAATAAGGTGTGCGAACACCACGAATGTCTCGGTAGTCTTGGTGCCCAGGGCCAGCCCACAGAATCGAGTCGCCAACCTTGGCGAGCGAAACGGCCTTTCGAATTGCCGCCTCGGGAGGGCTAACCTCGTAAATTTCTAAATTTGGTCTAGCGGCTTTGGCGGCATCAACGAGCGTCTTGCGAATGGCTGCCGGATCTTCAAACCTTGGGTGGTGATCGGTGATAACCAAAACATCGCAACCATCGGCTGCAATCTGAGCCATCGCCGGTCGTTTAGTGGCGTCGCGATCTCCATCGGCTCCAAAAACCATAAAGACTCGGCCATTGGTCACCTTGCGAACCGCCGCGAGAGTATTCAAAAAAGCGTCTGGGCTGTGGCCAAAGTCAACATAAACATCTGGCCCGTCGGCACCGGTGACACGTTCGGTGCGACCGGGTAGGTAGGCATCGATGCCGCCCTCAATGGCCTTGGCAATCACCGTTGCATCGTGACCAGCTTCGACCAACATGGCAATTGCAAGGCCGGCATTTGCCGCCATGTGCGCGCCCAAAAGCGGAACCCGCGAACGAATATTGATGCCATTCGGCCCGGCAAGAACAAATGAGGTGTATTTGGGAGTCTCGGCGGTTACCGCCAAGTGCCAATCGGCATCAACACCCATCTCGCTCGTGATTGTAGCAACAGGTATTTGACTCTTGGATTTAAATGCTCGGCCGTATTTTGAATCGAGGCAGACCACGCCTTTTGATGCCCGCTTGGCAGTGAATAGCTCGGCCTTTGCGGCCAGGTATTCATCCATGGTTGCATAATCGTCTAGGTGATCGTGGCTCAGATTCGTGAAACCAACCACGTCAAAGTGCATGCCGTCGACGCGAAGCTGAGATAGAGCCTGCGCCGACACTTCTACGGCCACCGAAGTAACGCCCTTTTCACGCATTCTTGCAATTAAGGCTTGCATTTCAGGCGATTCGGGCGTGGTGAGGCGGCTCACAATAACTTCACCGGCAATGTGACGTTCGGCTGTCGAGGTTAGGCCCGTCGTCTCGCCGACTTGACGAAGAATAGCCTCGAGCAAATAGCTCGTCGATGTCTTGCCATTGGTGCCGGTTGTGCCGTACAAAGTAGGCATGTTTCCGGGGATGTTTCCGTATACGAACGCTGCTAAGTCGCCGAGATGTGCTCGCGGGTTTTCGAGCAACAAAACGGGCACTAAACATTCGCCTATTTCTTGGGCTCCCGCCGAATCTGTGATTAGAGCCACCGCTCCAAGCGAAATTGCCTTATCTGCAAATCTCGCACCGTGGGTTTTTTTGCCCGGCATCGCTACAAAGATATCGCCCATGCGCAAGTCACCGGTGTTCATGCTTATTCCGGTGGCCATTAAGCCGGCAAGCTCGCCAACAAAATCAAGTTGAAACCTTTCGGCAATCAGCGAAACCGCTACGGGCACAACGTGATTCGGCCGAAGGATAGGAGGAATGGATTCGTTCATTTACTTCACTTCCATTCTGTTGGAATGTTTGCCGAAAGGGTAGTTGAAGGCGGCACGCGGTAGGTTCTGAGCAGTTGTTGCATGATTCGCTTGAAACTTGGGGTGGCGCCAATCGAGTTGCTTACAGTGCGTGGTTTATAGACGGTTACAGCCACTACAAAGTCGGGGTTTTCTGCCGGCGCCGCGCCAATGAACGAGACGGCATAACGACCACTGTAGCCAGAAGATCCAGATGCGATTTGAGCCGTTCCGGTTTTGCCACCAACGCGATAGCCAGGAACAGCCGCCGTCTTTCCGATGCCACCCTGCTCAACAACCTTCTCAAGCATGTCCATTGTAGATTTGGCTGTTGCCTCCGAAATTACGCGAACTCCGGGCTTTACCTCGGTGCGCAACAGGTTGCCATTCGAGTCTTCACACCCCTCGACCAAGATCGGTGAAAGGCGAACGCCCTTATTGGCAATTGCTTGATACATCATCGCCGATTGAATCGGAGTAACGCTAACGCCCTGCCCGAACATCGATACATATTTTTTGATGCCATCCCACTCATCGACATTATTGAGCAGCCCGGCCTCTTCGCCTGGATACCCGGCATTGGTTTTTTGACCAAGGCCAAATTTCTTTAGATACGTATAGCGGGTGCGGTAGTCGACTGCTTGGCCGATCTTCATGATTCCGGTGTTGGAGGAATCTCGAAGTACACCGGTTAATGTCAGTTTGTCGTCGCCGTGCGGGTGGCTGTCGGTCACCTTATAAGAAGTGCCCGGCACTACCCATCCAAAAGGAGCAATGGTTTGGGTGGCTGGGGTTGCCTTGCCCTGATCGATAGCCGTTGCACCGGTTATGGCCTTTAATGTCGAGCCGGGCTCAAACATGAACCTGAATATTCTGGATCCACGATCATCACTGGCAACTTTGCCCGGTTCGTTTGGGTCGACCGATGGAGCCTCGGCGGCAACCAAAATTCGACCGGTTTTAACCTCAATAACTGTAGCCACGGCCCAATCGGCTCGCAACCGAGCAACCTCGCTGGTCAAGACCTGTTGAGCGAAATATTGCAAATCGGCATTAATGGTGAGGTGCACGGCCCGGCCGTTTACGGCAGCTTGAGTTGTAACCGTGCTCGAAGGGATCTTGATGCCATCAACACCCTTTTCAAAGCTTTCTTGACCGTCTATGCCGGCAAGACATGAATTGAACGACGTCTCGATGCCTTCTACAGCAACGCCCTCATTATTCAAATAACCGATGATGTTGCCAGCAACGGCGCCGTTTGGATAAAGGCGATCAGGAATCGGGTCGTAATAGAGCCACGGAATATTTAGCGAGCGAATTTTGCGATAGCTTTCAGCATCGACGCGCTTTTTGATTTGCGAGTATTCGCCAGTGCCGGTGATTTTGGCCAGCACCTCGACCTGGGTCATTTCTAGAATCGTTGCAATTTCATTAGCGATCTGGTCTACCGGGATAAGCACCGACTGACCGTTCACCTTTCGGCTAACCGCAAACACTTTGCTTGGAGCAGCGTTTATGTCATAGCGATAAACGGTGCGCGCAAGAACAGCACCGCTGGCATCGAGAATTTCACCACGAAGTGCGGGAAGTGTGCGTGTTACGGCCCGGTTTTCATACGAAATTTTATTAATGGCCTCGGCCTGAACCACCTGGTAGTCGACTAGTCGAATGGAGAAACCGACGCAGAGTATGGCAACCATGGCCATGACCCACTTGCCACGTGATTTTGGGTCTCCGGGCGTCAGATATGCCATCTGCCGACCTGCCTAACTAGTGAGTAGGTGAGGCTGGAATTGCCGCACCAGTCGAAACTAATGTAGTGGTGACCGAAACCGGCTTAGCGACACCGGCGGCCATAGCGGTCGGCTGGGTAGCCGCCCCGCTTGAAACCGACGCGCTTGGAATCGCAGACTTAGTCAAAGTTACGTCTTCGGCCGCAATCAGTTCGGCACCGTTCGATTGCTGAACTAAGGCAGAGTTAGGAACCAGGTTGCGGCCCACGCGACCATCGGCATTAAGTGCTGCCTTAGGCTTGCCGAACACTTTCTGATCAGACAATCGCAAGAAGACTGGGTTTGCATTCGAAATCATGCCCAGCTTGGAAGCCGCATTAGCAAGATTTTGCTGCGACGAAAGTGAATCTACCTCTTCGCTCAAAATCTGAGTCGTCGTGGTCAATTCCTTCTTTTCTTTCTGAATTGCCGACAGCTCGTAGACAGCGTTTGAAGTCAAAATTGTCAGAAGAAGATTCAGCAACGCAATCGTTAAAAAGCCAACCAAGACGGCGCCACCAATGAAAACTCCGGGACGCGATTGGCGGAATGTCGCGATGCTGAGAGCAGGCCGATTTTGGTTAGATGGTCGATTGTTCTGAGCCAAACGCAGGGTGCTCATGCTGCTCTCCGAATCTTTACAGCGGCGCGCAATCGAACCGAAGCTGCTCGTGGGTTTTTTGAAATTTCAGATTCAGAAGCCGGCTCGGCTCCCTTCACGAGCAGGCGCACAACCGGCGCATGCTCAGGCAACTCGAATGGAAGTTCGAGAGGTGCCGAAGATGTTGCTGCAGCCGCGAAAGCCTGTTTGGTGATTCTGTCTTCAAGTGAGTGATAAGAAAGAACTACGATTCGACCGCCAACTGCGAGTGAGCGGATAGCTGCCGGCATTGTTCTGGTGAGCACTTCAAGCTCGCCATTCACTTCGATTCTGAGCGCCTGAAAGACTCGCTTTGCCGGGTGACCCGAACTTTTGCCCGGGATGAATGGAATTACCTTGGCAATTAATCCGGCAAGCTGCGTGCTGGTTTCAAAAGGAACTGACTTGCGTTGGTTCACAATCGCTGCGGCAACGGCCTTGGCGTAGCGCTCTTCGCCAAAATCTTTGAAAATACGAGCAAGCTCTTGTTCGCTGTAGCTATTAACCACTTCGGCTGCGGTTTGGCCGGTTGTGGTGTCCATGCGCATGTCCAACGGGGCGTCGTATGAATAAGCAAACCCGCGATCGGCTTCATCCAACTGCATCGACGACACGCCAAGGTCTAGCAAAATTGCCTGAACTTCATCAATGCCGAGCTCGTCGAGAACCTCTTCGATCTCGTCATAAACCGCGTGCACAAGGTGAATTCGGTCGGAATACGCAGCTAGACGCTGGCCGGCCAATTCGAGAGCCTTGGTGTCGCGATCAATGCCCACCAGTGTCAAGTTTGGAAAGCGCTTAAGGAACGCTTCGCTGTGACCGCCAAGACCCAGGGTGCAGTCAACGTAAACGGCGGTGTCACCTCCAAGTGCTTCGCCAAGAATATCTAGGCACCTATCGAGTGCTACCGGTTCGTGAATTTCACTGATTTCTTTGGCCATTTTGATCCGAGGATCCCTCTTGCTAGAACCCCATCCATTCGTTGCGAGCTTGGTTTTCGCAACTCCTCGATTCTTCAATCGATTTCTGAACGGGTGGAGATCTAGCAGTAGGGCTAGAAGAGTCCCGGAATCACCTCCTCCGCAACATTCGCGAAAGCTGATTCTTGCTTTGCCAAGTATTCGTTCCAGGCCTTGGCATCCCATATTTCGGCACGAGTTCCCACGCCGATTACCACTAGATCTTTGCCGAGGTCTGCATACTCGCGAAGGGCAGCTGGAATGGTGATTCTGCCTTGCTTATCTGGCTGCTCGTTGGAAGCACCAGAAAGAAAAACTCGCAAATAGTTGCGGGCTTCGGCGCTAGTAACTGGAGCTTGACGAATTTTGTCGTGCACCAATTCGAACTCGGCGGTGCTAAATACAAACAGGCAGCGGTCCTGCCCCCTGGTGACAACTAGACCGCCCTGAAGCTCGTCGCGAAATTTGGCCGGAAGAATTACCCGACCCTTGTCGTCCAGCTTGGGTGCGTGTGTGCCAAGTAGCATCCGCTCCCCCTTCTCGACATCGATTTTCCGCTTATCTCCACATTACACCACTTTCATCCACAATAAGAAAAAAATTGCCAAAAATTCGCACTCGGCGTGTCGATAAATCCAGTAAACACAAGACTTTTCGCATGTGGAGGAAAATGGAGCGATTGGGAAGAACTTTCATCGTTTCTGGCCAATTTGGGCATAAAAAAACTCCCCTAAGGGAGCTTTGCTGAATGCAGGGTGTTACTGGCCCTGACGGCGATCCCACCGGTCTTCAAAAAAGTTGCGTTTGGCCGCAGTGTGGCTCGAAGAGGTTTTCGAAGAAGTCGGTTTTATTCCGGCCTTCTGTACGACAGATTTAGAACTCGCCAAGGTGAGCCCAGCGAGCATTACTAGAAATGCAGCCACACCTAACAAGGTGATTTGCAGCACCACGGCAGTGACCAGAATAGAAATTCCGATCACAGTCAGCGCGGCCCCAGCAACAATTTTTTGCGGCGAAGATATTTTGGCAGAGTTCAATTTTGATACCAGGGCAGCGTCGGTCTCGTAGAGACCTCGCTCCATTTCATCAAGCAATCGTTGCTCACGTTCCGAAAGTGCCATACCTAAAGCCTAAACCTCATGGGGCGGTTAGGCTATTCCCGTGAGCGAATCAAAAGCACTTCTCGATCTAATTCAAGAATCTCTCGACGACTTTTGCCGAGACCGCGAAACCGAATTTTCGGCAATTTCTACAGATCTTGTGCCGGTAGTCACCTTCACTCAAGACTTGTTGGCCGGCGGAAAGCGCTTTCGAGCGCTATTCGCATATTGGTCTTGGGTCGGAGCTTTAGCAACCTCTGATGCGCCTCAGTCAGAATCTCAACGGCAGGCCTCGGCGGCGGCAATGGTTGGCATCACAGCTGCCCTAGAGATGTTTCACGCCGCAGCGTTGGTGCATGACGACCTGCTTGATCAGTCTGATACCCGCAGAGGCAAGCCATCGGTGCACAAAAAATTTGAGTCATTGCACGAAGCCTCGCAGTGGGCCGGAAGCCATGAACGCTTTGGAGTTGCTGGTTCGGTTTTAGTGGGCGACCTCATGCTCGGGTGGAGCAGCGAAATTTTCGGGAACGCCTTACTTCACTCCCCTACCAGCGAGATCGAATTAGCTTGTAGAAATGAATTTTCGAAGATGCGAGTCGAAGTAATGGCGGGGCAATATCTCGACGTACTTGAAGAAAATGCCGCACCCACTCGCCCGATCGCCGAGCTTGTCGGCCGCGCGAACCGGGTAATGCTTTACAAAACTGCCAAATACAGCATCGAAGCGCCGCTTTTGATTGGTGCGGCATTCGCCGGTGCAGCCCCTGGTCTGCTACGTGGCCTCTCGGCTTTTGGCATACCACTTGGCATGGCTTTTCAGCTAAAAGATGACATCCTCGGCGTATTCGGCGACCCAACTGTTACTGGCAAGCCGGCCGGAGACGACCTTCGCGAAGGTAAGCGCACCGTGCTGGTTGGGCTAACCAGAGAAGCTCTTTCTACATCGGTTGGCAACGTGTTCGACGAGATGCTTTCGAGCCGCAGTCTAGATGCCGAGCAAATTGGATTTCTGCAGCGAACCATCGTGGAATCAGGGGCGCTAGCCAAAACAGAACGGATGATGGAAGAGCTGGCCGAGGAGAGCCTGGCGGCGCTTGAGCAGCTAGATATAGACGCTACCGCCAAAGTTCAGCTGCGCGGATTGGCTCTAAAGGTAATTCAGCGTCAAGCCTAAAAGGCTAAAGACATCGCCAAACGGCGAACGGCCGATTTGTGGCCCTTGAGCAAAAATTCCATCGGTGTTCCAGGCAGCGAGTCGTCGGATTTGTACAGCCACTCCAGGGCGCCGTCATAATCAAAACCAGAGTCAAGCAGCACAACAATAGTGCCGCGAAGGCTGGCAAGAGGCTCGCCGTCAACGATCAACTCAGCCGGAATCATCTGAATCCCGTCGCGCTTGACCGAGAACAACACATGCTCTTCGATCAGGCGTCGCACCCGGCCAATTGGGATGTTGAGTTGTTCGGCTGTGTCTGGCACAGTTAGCCAGTTGGTTACGCTTGCAAAAGAATCGGTCACCCAACAAGATTGCCACACCTGTGCGCCTCTCGGGTTACTTATTAGCGTTGTGCGACGATATTTACCAGCGGGTAAGAGAAAAGATTTGAATGGCTGACTTGATTGGCTCGGTTATCGCCGAGCGCTATCGCATCGATGCATACGTTGCGCAAGGCGGAATGGCCACGGTTTACTTGGCACTCGACCTGCGCCTTGATCGCAAAGTGGCCGTTAAAGTAATTCACTCGCACTTAGCTACCAATCAAAGTTTCCGAGACAAATTCATTCGCGAGGCGGTGATGGCCGCCAGGCTTTCACACCCTAACCTCGTCAACGTGTTCGACCAAGGAACCGACGGCAACATCGCATTTCTGGTGATGGAATTCATTGAGGGAATCACTCTCAGGAAAGCACTAGACGACTTTGGTGCACTCGATGGCATTAGAGCCCTCGACTTATTCGAATATTTGCTTAGCGGCCTAGCTGCGGCACACGATGCCGGAGTGTTGCATCGAGATTTGAAGCCTGAAAACGTTTTGCTTGCCAACGACGGTCGAATAAAACTTGGCGACTTCGGGCTGGCTCGTGAAACCGACAATCAAACGGCTACCGAAGCAATCGTCGGAACAGTGGCATACCTGTCTCCTGAACTTGTTACCCGAGGAATTGCCGATGCCCGCAGCGATGTATATGCTGCCGGAATTTTGCTATTTGAGTTGGTCACAGGTCGACAACCATATGTCGGCGATCAAGCTGTTCAAGTGGCCTATCAACATGCCCATTCCAGCGTTCCCGCACCGTCATCGCTAAACCCCAGCGTTCCTGCCGCGATAGACCAACTGGTGCTCTGGGCTACCGCCAAAAACGCATCAGATCGCCCACAAGATGCAAAAACTCTGCTTGTTGCCGTGACGAAAGCCAAAGCAGCGATAAAAAACGGCACCGCGACCACATTACTTGCGCCAATAGAGCACTCGGCCACCGCAGTTCTTTCACCCATAGATAACGCCGCCACCTCGGTGCTTGGCCCAATCGATAATTCGACCCAAGCATTCGATTCCTTTGACATGGTCGAGGCCGAAGCATCACCCCTAGAGGTCTTGGGTTCTCGTCGTCGTGGGCTCAAATTAACCGCAATCACGGCCATAATCGCACTTGTAGGTTCGGGTGCGGGCTGGTGGTTTGGCAGTGGCCCGGGTGGCTTTAGTGCGGTCCCCGATCTAACTAATCGCACCCAATCCGCCGCCCTACTTGCCATCAATCCGCTCGGCGCACCAACCAAAATAGTGATCGAATCGAGCAATGCGGTAGCCAAGGGATTGGTGATTCGCAGCGAGCCAGCAGCCGGCAGTTGGTATTTATTTGGCGACATCAAATTGGTAATTTCGAGTGGCCCAAAATTGGTTAAGGTGCCAAATTTGATTGACCTAGATGTGGCAACGGCATCGGCAAAATTACTCAACGCTGGGTTTACACTTGGCGCCGTTAGCACTTGGTTTAGCAACAAACCCGTTGGTCAAATTTACGAATACCTTGGGTCTACCAACGAAGCTGTGCCTGAGGGTTCGGCAATAACGCTGAAAGTTTCTCTAGGCTCAATTCCGGTAGTGGCCGGCCTTGACCAAGCACTCGCTATCGGCATGATTCAAGGCGTGGGGCTAAAAGTATCGCAAATAACCGAGGAATTTAGCGAGACAATTGCCAAGGGGCAGGTGATCAGCGTCACCCCTATCACAGAGCCTCTCGGAGCCGGCGGTCAAGTAAAACTTCTGGTCTCTAAGGGGCCAAACCTAGTCGTGATGCCTGCGGTAATCGGTGAAACAATATCAGCAGCTAAAAGCGCACTTGAGTCGTTGGGCCTCGTTGTGATTGTTGATACAAACCAACTGCAAAGCAAATGGGGAATCGCCAAAGTTAAACGTTCGAGCGTTAGCGCCGGAACGCAACTGCGAACTGGCGATTCGGTAACTATCTCGTCGAAATAAGAGCGCCTTAGCGTTTTGCCAGTTGCTCGGCTACCAAAAAGGCTAGTTCAAGCGACTGCGAGTGGTTGAGGCGTGGGTCGCAAAGCGATTCGTAACGCTCTTCAAGCGAGGCTTCGTCAATGGCATCCGAGCCACCTAAACACTCAGCAACGTCATCGCCGGTTAACTCAACGTGCACTCCACCCGGAAACGTTCCGGCAGCCTTGTGCACTTCGAAGAAGCCACGAACTTCATCCATGACATCGTCGAAACGACGTGACTTATAGCCGTTCTTGGTTGTAATTCCGTTGCCGTGCATTGGGTCGGTTATCCAAAGCGGATTGGCTTCGGAATCACGAACAGCCTCAACTAGCTTTGGCAACTCTTCGCGAATTTTGCCAGCACCCATGCGGGTGATGAAAGTTAGGCGCCCAGGCTCGCGGTTTGGATCAAGGCGCTCGATAAGCTCAACCACGTCAGCCACCTGAGTGGTAGGGCCAAGTTTTACGCCAATTGGGTTGCGAACACGCGACAGGTAGTCAACGTGAGCGTGATCCATCTGACGGGTTCTTTCACCGATCCAGATGAAGTGACCCGAGGTTAGATAAGGGTTACCCGTGCGCGAGTCGATTCGGGTCATCGGACGCTCGTAATCCATTAGCAAACCTTCGTGGCTTACATAGAACTCGGTGGTGCGCAGCTCGTTGAAATCGGCACCACAAGCAGCCATGAACTTGATCGCTCGGTCGATTTCTTGCGCAAGCGAAAGGTAACGCGCGTTGGCGGGGTTATCTGCAAAACCGCGGTTCCACTCGTGAACCGAACGCAAGTCGGCGAATCCGCCTTGGGTAAAGGCGCGAATCAAATTTAAGGTTGACGCAGAGGTGTTGTAGGCCTTGAGCATTCGCTGCGGGTCTGGCACCCGTGATTCGGCAGTGAAATCGTAGCCGTTCACAATGTCGCCACGGTAGGCCGGCAGCGTTACATCGCCTCTGGTTTCGTTATCACTCGAACGCGGCTTAGCAAACTGGCCAGCCATTCGCCCCATTTTGATAACGGGCATAGAAGCGCCATAGGTAAGCACGACGGCCATTTGCAACAAAGTCTTAACGCGGTTACGGATGCGATCGGCGGTAGCATCGGCGAAGGTTTCGGCGCAATCGCCGCCCTGAAGCAAGAACGCCTTGCCAGAGGCAGCTTCAGCGAGTCTCTGTCGAAGGATGTCTACTTCGCCGGCAAAAACCAGCGGAGGCAGCGTAGCGAGCTCATCCCTAACCTTCGCAACGGCCTCGGCATTTGGCCAGGTTGGTTGCTGCGCGGCAGGCAGGTTGAGATAGTTGTCGAGCCCAGCGATTACACCCGGGGTTGCTGCGACTACTGGTTCGTTCATGTTCTCTCGTTCCTACCTTGCGAGCCTTGCTCGTTTTTCTTTCACCGATGACGCGTAGACATCGATGTATTCTTGGCCACTGATCTTCATCAGTTCGTACATGATTTCGTCGGTAACCGCTCGCAATACGATTCGGTCACCTTCCATGCCGTCAAACCGCGAAAAATCTAGCGGCTGCCCGACAACAATTCCGATACGACGAATTTTTGGCATCCGTTGACCAATCGGTTGAACCTTTTCGGTGTCGATCATTGCCACAGGAATCACGGGAACCTTAGCCTCGAGCACCATTCGAGCTATGCCGGTGCGGCCGCGATACAGGCGACCATCCGGACTTCTGGTTCCCTCGGGATAGATGCCAAGCAACGAACCCTCAGACAATACCCGTAGACCCGTATTTAGCGAAGCCTCGGAAGCCTTGCCACCTGATCGGTCGATTGGCAGTTGACCGGTGGCCTTGAAAAACCATCTGGTCAAAGCGCCTTTGATGCCTTTGCCAGTGAAGTACTCGCTTTTGGCTAGAAAAACCACCGGGCGACGCGATTGGAGCGGCAAAAAGATTGAGTCTGAAAACGAGAGGTGGTTGCTAGCCAGAATGGCAGCACCGGTAGCCGGGATGTTTTCGATTCCGCGAACCCATGGTCGAAACAACACTCGAAGCAAGGGGCCAAGAATGAGGTTTTTCAAAATGAAATAAGCCATCATGCCCTCCCTAAACGCTCGTTCGGCGAACTAATAGTTTAGCCGAGCGCAGAGCGCACCAAGTCGGCTGCCCCAACAACACCAGCGTCGTTGACAAACTCTGCAGCTTTAATCTCCAGCTCGGGTCTAAAACCCCGTGCTGGCAAATGCGCCAAATAGGCCTCACGAATTGGGTTCAAAAGCAAGTCGCCAGCGGCGCTGACGCCACCGCCAATGACAACCACCTGAGGGTCAAGCACTGCGGTTAGGCTTGCGATCGCTTCGCCCAACCAGGCGCCGAGTTCAGCAAGAATTTGCAAAGCTCCCGGGTCGCGCTCCAAAATCGCCGTGTAAA
The DNA here is from genome assembly GCA_024641985.1 of Rhodoluna sp. Taxonomy (GTDB): domain Bacteria; phylum Actinomycetota; class Actinomycetes; order Actinomycetales; family Microbacteriaceae; genus Rhodoluna. The sequence continues at coordinate 423,842 of JAHEBZ010000003.1, forward strand.
CCTGGGCTCCGGTTAACTCGCCCACCTCGGCTTGCAGCTCTCGCAAGCGAGCACCGATCGCCAAATCCGAAGCGGCAAGTTCTTTGGCCGCCTTAAGCAAAGCAGTTCCCGACCCATACGACTCGAGGCAACCATGCTGGCCACAGCCGCACAGTTTTCCGTTTGGCACGACCCTAAGGTGACCAAGTTCGCCGGCGATGCCGAACCCGCCGCGAAGCATCTGCCCGTTCACAATCACAGCTCCCCCGACACCCGTGCCAATGGTCAACATGACCATGTGCTGATAGCCGCGACCTGCGCCGTAACGGAATTCTGCCCAAGCAGCCGCGTTGGCATCGTTTTCGATGATTATGGGCAGAGGCAACTTGGCTTGCAATTTGGCCTTGAACGGTTCATTTCGCCAACTCAAATTAGGTGCATAAATGATGTTCGCCTGGTCTGCATCAATAAATCCGGCGGCGGCCACGCCAACTCCCAATACTTCGTGTCCAGAAGCGAGCTCGTTAACTAACGAAACCACGGCACTTACCAGGGCGTCTGGGTCTTGGGCAGGGGTCGCAACCTTCGCTTCAGCCACGATTTTGCCATCGGGGTCTACCAAGGCTCCGGCGATTTTAGTGCCGCCAATGTCGATACCAACCGTATACATGAATTCCTCAATCAAGCTGCCTGGTTCAAGAGACGGCAGGCCTATGCAAAAAGTATATCGCTTCACGCTAGAGTGGTCGAAATACTCAAGCAATGAGGAGCGACAGTGAAGTCATACGACGTGCCAGCAATCGTGGTTTCTAACCCCGATGAGAACATCACTGACCTGCTGGTAAATCGAGCTTTATCGACTCCCGATTTGGCTATTTTCTCGCGAGAAATTAGCGAGGGCGTCTGGCACGATATCACTGCCAAAGAATTTGAAAATCAGGTTATAGCCCTTGCCAAAGGCCTGATTGCAAGCGGCATCGCTGCCGGCCAGGCCGTGGCAATTATGAGCCGCACTCGCTACGAATGGACTCTGCTCGATTTCGCTATCTGGTACACCGGCGCAGTTGGGGTGCCTATCTATGAAACCTCGGCACCAAGCCAGATGGAATGGATTCTGGGTGACTCGGATGCTGTTGCGCTGTTCGTAGAAAACAGCGAACACCTGGAGCGATTTGAGCAGATAAAAGCCGGCGCCCCGCTGGTGCGCAACATTTACTCACTTGAAGCCGGTGCTCTCGATCAACTGATCGAAGCAGGAAAGCTAATCTCGGATGGTGCCGTTCAGGAAAGAAGGCACTCAGCCAAACTAAAAGATCTAGCCACAATCATCTACACCTCGGGAACAACGGGTAAACCAAAGGGCTGTGAGCTAACTCACAGCGGATTTGTTGAACTAAGCAAGAACGCCACCATCGAAATGTCGGAGATCGTCAGGGTTGGCCACAGCACACTGTTGTTCTTGCCGTTAGCTCACGTCTTTGCACGCTTCATAGAAGTGCTCTGCGTTCACGGCGGCGTAAAAATTGGGCACCAACCAGACTCCAAAAACGTTGGCCCGGCGATGGCCAGCTTTAAGCCAGACTTTTTGCTCGCGGTGCCTAGAGTTTTCGAGAAGGTTTACAACTCGGCCGAGCAAAAGGCCGAGGCAGCCGGCAAAGGAAAGATTTTCCGAAAGGCTGCATACACAGCAATCGCCTATTCAAAAGCCCTAGACCAAAAGAGTGGCCCAACGCTTGGCCTCAAGTTACAACACAAGGTTTTTGATGTCTTGGTTTACAAAAAACTTAGGGCTGCCATGGGCGGCAAAGTTCGTTACGCAGTTTCGGGTGGTGCTCCCCTGGGCAGCCGCCTCGGGCATTTCTTTAGAGCAATCGGTCTAATCGTTTTGGAAGGTTACGGTTTGACCGAAACGACCGCACCCGCCATGATTGCTCGCCCAAATCACATCAAGATCGGCAAGGTTGGCAGAATGCTGCCCGGCACCGGCATCAAAATCGCCGATGATGGCGAAATCTGGCTGCGGGGCATCAACATTATGCGTGGCTATTGGAGAAACCCGGAGGCAACCGCGGCGGCCATCGATGGCGAGTGGTTCAAAACTGGCGACATTGGTGAACTTGATGAGGATGGCTTTTTGAGCATCACCGGTCGCAAAAAAGAACTGCTTGTTACAGCAGGCGGCAAAAATGTGGCGCCAACGTTACTTGAAGACCCACTTCGCGCCAACCCGCTAATTGGCCAGGCAGTCGTGATTGGTGACCAAAAACCGTTCGTGGCCGCATTAATTTCGTTAGACCCAGAGATGCTGCCCATCTGGTTGGCAAATCACGGTGCCGACAAAAACATGACAGTGTCTGATGCCGCCAAGTCGCCTATCGTTTTGGCCGAGATTCAACGCTCGATCGACAGGGTGAATAAGAACTTCTCGAAGGCCGAGTCGATTCGCAAGTTCGTTGTGCTTACCCAAGAACTAAGTGAAGAATCGGGGCACCTAACGCCTTCTTTAAAGATCAAGCGCGACATAGTGCTTCGCGATTTCGCGCCTTCGGTTCAAGAAATCTACGAAACCGGCCCACAAACACTCGAGGGCGGGGCGCTGTAGCAGCTTCGATTGGTTACTTCATAAACCAATCTGATTCACGCAGGGCACGCATTGCAATTTTGCGCTCACCCGGCTCAAGACGGTCTAAGTAAACAAACCCGTCGAGGTGGTCGCATTCGTGCTGCAGCATTTGAGCCATCAGGCCGGTTCCCGACAGCTCAACTCGGTTGCCATCCAGGTCGAACCCTTCAGCCCTGGCAAAAGTTCGCCGCGGCGTATCGTGCCAAAGCCCCGGAACAGACAGGCATCCTTCGCCGGTTGGCAGCAATTCGCCGCCAAGTTCGATGATTCTAGGGTTGATCAAATAGCCGATAACTCCAGCTACGTTATAACTGAAAGCACGAAGATTTACACCGATTTGCGGAGCCGCCACCCCGGCTCTGCCGGGTAACTTTGTGGTGTCGATCAGGTCTTCGACCAGCGCACGAGTTGCTTCATCAAATGATTTGATCTCTGCCGAAACAGATTTGAGAACCGGGTCGCCAAAAAGGCGAATTTCGCGAACTGCCACGAACTTTAGATTGGGCTGTTTAGACCGTCAACAACCAGCGCGGCTAGTTCACGTGCCGCATCGCGGGTGCCCTTGCGAAGTTGGTCGAAGCGAATTACCGAACCAGCTGCAAGCGCAGGGTCATAAGGAATTCGAACCACGTGGCGAACTCGGGTTTTGAAGTGTTGTTCGATCTCGTCGAGCTTTACTAGGTTGGTGCCCTGAGTGGCCGTGTTGAGCGCGACCACCGAGTTTCTGACCAAATCACCATAGCCGTTAGCCTCGAGCCAAGTCAGCGTTTCTGAGGCCAAGCGAGCCTCATCTACAGAGCCGCCCGAAACAATAACTAGACCGCTTGCTCGCTGAAGAGTAGGTCGCATGACCGAGTGCACGATTCCGGTTCCGCAGTCGGTAAGCACGATTGAGTAGTAACGGGCTGCCATGTCGGCTACAACGTTGTAGTCACCCTCATCGAAAGCCTCCGACAGCATTGGGTCGCTGTCTGATGCTAGAACATCTAGGCGGGTTACATCTCGCGAAACCATGGTCGAGAAGTCGGTAAAGCCGTCAACAGCAGCGGCACGGTTGACAACATCGCGCACGGTGAAGCGTGTTGATTTGCTGACTCGCTCAGCCAATGTTCCGCGGTCGGGGTTCGCATCGATGGCAATGATTCTGTCTTCGCGTGAAAGGGCCAGCGCCATACCCAGCAGTGTGCTCACGGTGGTTTTGCCAACGCCGCCCTTTCGGGTTAGCACGGGCACAAATTTTGCCCCACCATCAAGTTGGGCACCGATTCTTGCATCAACAGCCTTGCGCTCACGAATTTTGAGTGAATCACCAAGGTTGATGGTCTTGAGGCTGATGAGGTAAAGAAAGCGACGGAAGCCAGCTTCTGGAGCCGGCCGGTTTCGGGCGCTTAGGTCAATAAGGCGGTCTGCGGTAAGCATGGCCGCGGGTTCGGGCTGATCAAAAACCTCGCCACGAAGGCTGTCGCGACGCGAGTAGTTGGTCTTGCGAACCAAACCGGTATCGATGCTTTCGAATTCGCGAGCCAACCTTGGCTCTTCGGTCACAATTTCGATAGAAGAAGTGCTTGGAGTAACGTCTACTAGGCCCGCATCAACTGCAATCTCGGCAAGTGAATGGGTGCGCTCGGCAACCGGAACATCGGCTTGAGGTCGCGGTGCCAGAAAGTCGTCGCCCTCTGGTTTCTTATCCCAAATAGCCATTCGGTTCTCCTTGCTTGAGCGCACAAAAGTTCGAATGCGCGATTAGAGCATTCAGTTTACCTCAGGCGCTAAAACGTTGCCGAATTAAGCCGTTGGCTCAACTACCAGAATCAAATCACCGGCATCAACCGGAGCAGTTTTGGCAATCGCTAACCGACGAACCGTTCCGGCCACGCTTGCTGTGATGGTCGCTTCCATTTTCATTGCCTCGATGGTTGCCACCGGCTGACCGACTTCAACGTGAGTGCCTTCAACGATCTGCAGGGTTACAACGCCGGCAAACGGCGCAGCAACGTGTCCGAGGTTGTTTGCGTCTGCCTTCTCCGCGGCAACAGTGTCTACAGCAATTTTGTTGTCGCGCACGTTGATTGGGCGAAGTTGTCCGTTCATCGTTGCCATTACGGTTCTAAAGCCCTTGGCATCTGGGGTTCCGATGGCCTCGAGGCCCACATACAGGCGAACACCCTTGGCGATTTCAACCACGTGTTCGTGACCTTGCTCTAGGCCGTATAGGTAATCGACTGTGTCGATTTGATCCAGGTTTCCGTATGCTTCCTGAGATTTCAAGAACTCGGCAGTCGGAGCAGGGAACAGCAAGCGATTCAAAGTAGAGCGACGCAGGTTGGAGTCACTGCCCTGAAGCGATGCCAGGTCTTCTGTAGAAACCGGCGTAATGCCGAACTTGAGATTTTTGCCTGCCAGGACTTTTGTGCGGAACGGTTCTGGCCAGCCACCTGGCAGGTCACCAAGCTCACCAGCCATAAAGCCAACGACCGAGTCGGGTACATCGTAGTTTTGTGGGTTCTGAGCGAAGTCAACCGGGTCAGCATTCACTGCCACCAAGTGCAACGCTAGGTCGCCAACCACCTTTGAAGAAGGAGTTACCTTGGTCGGACGGCCGAGAATTTCGTTGGCCGCCGCATACATGTTTTCAACCTTTTCGAACTGGTCACCAAGACCAAGCGCAATGGCCTGCTGGCGCAGGTTTGAAAGCTGACCACCCGGAATTTCGTGCTTGTAAACGCGACCGGTTGGGCCTGGCAATCCAGACTCAAATGGTGCGTAAACCTTGCGAACGGCCTCCCAGTATGGCTCAAGCTCAGCAACCGCAGACAACGAAATGCCGCTGTCTTGCGGGGTGTGTGCCAGCGCCGCTATCAATGCCGATGCAGAGGGTTGGCTGGTGGTTCCGGCCATAGGCGCGCTTGCCACGTCTACCGCGTCTACGCCCGCGTGGATGGCAGCCATCAGTGTAGCCAGCTGCCCACCAGCGGTGTCGTGAGTGTGCAGGTGCACCGGAAGATCGAAACGCTCGCGCAATGCCGATACAAGCTTTTGCGCAGCAGCTGGGCGCAATAGCCCTGCCATGTCTTTGATCGCGATTATGTGTGCACCCGAGTCAACAATTTGTTGCGCCAAGTCGAGGTAGTAGTCGAGCGTGTAGAGCTTCTCTTCTGGGTCGAGCAAGTCGGCCGTGTAGCAAAGCGCCACTTCGGCCACTGCTGTGCCCGTCTTCAAGACAGCATCGATTGCTGGCTTCATCTGATCAATGTCGTTCAAGGCATCAAAGATACGGAAGATGTCTACGCCAGTAGCGGCTGCCTCGGCCACGAATGCCTCGGTTACCTCAGTTGGGTAAGGCGTGTATCCAACGGTGTTGCGCCCGCGCAGCAGCATTTGAATACAGAGGTTAGGCATTGCGGTGCGAAGTGCCGCCAAACGCTGCCAAGGGTCTTCTCCCAAGAATCGCAACGCCACGTCATAGGTGGCTCCGCCCCAGGCCTCAACCGAAAGAAGCTGCGGGGTTAGACGAGAAACGTAGGGAGCAACCGCAATTAAGTCGCGGCCGCGAACACGGGTTGCCAGAAGCGATTGGTGTGCATCACGAAAAGTTGTGTCGGTGATGGCAACTTGGCTGCGATCGCGAAGGTCTTTTGCGAAACCGGCTGGGCCAAGCTGCAGCAAGCGCTGGCGCGAACCAGATGGAGCCGCCGCAGTTAGGTCAACGGCAGGCAGCTTAAGAGCCGGGGTCACGTGGTGCGCACGTGGGCCGTTTGGCTGGTTTACTGTCACATCGGCCAGCCAAGACAAAATCTTGGTGCCACGGTCTTGTGAGGGCTTAGCAGTGAAGAGCTCTGGGTGTTCGTCGATGAACGAGGTGCTCAAATCTCCGGTTTCAAAAATTGGGTCGGCAAGCACCGCCTGCAAGAACGCAATGTTGGTCGAAACACCGCGGATGCGGAATTCGGCGAGCGCTCGTTTTGCACGCGTAACCGCAGATTTGAAGTCGCGCCCCGTAGCAATCAGTTTGACAAGCATCGAGTCAAAGTGCGGGCTGACCTCAGCGCCGGTCGAAACAGTTCCGCCGTCGAGTCGAATGCCGGCACCACCGGGTGAACGGTAGGTGGTGATCTTGCCGGTGTCTGGTCGGAAGTTGGCTGCCGGGTCTTCGGTTGTGATTCGGCACTGCACCGCAAAGCCGTGCATCTGAATCTTGTCTTGGGTTAGACCCAGGTCGTGGAGGCTCTCTCCGGCGGCAATTCGCATTTGGCTTTGCACCAGGTCAACATCTGTGATCTCTTCAGAAACGGTGTGCTCTACCTGAATGCGAGGGTTCATCTCGATGAACACGTGCTTGCCAGCGTTTGCGCCAACGGTGTCGATCAAGAACTCGACTGTGCCCGCGTTTTGGTAACCGATCTGTTCTGCAAACGAAACGGCATCGCGATAAAGAATTTCGCGAAGCTCCTGCGTGATCAATGGCGCCGGGGCAATCTCGACAACCTTTTGGTTGCGTCGCTGAATCGAGCAGTCTCGCTCGAATAGGTGCACCACGTTGCCGTGGGTGTCGGCCAAAATTTGAACTTCGATGTGACGTGGCCTAATAACTGCCTGCTCTAAGAACACACGAGGGTCGCCAAATGCGCTCTCGGCCTCACGTGAGGCCTCAATTAGAGCTGCTCGCAGGTCTTCTGGTTTGGCAACTCGGCGCATACCGCGCCCGCCACCACCGGCAACGGCCTTAACAAAGATCGGGAACCCAATGGCATCAGCCTGCCCAACCAACTCATCAACGTTAGCTGACGAAGGCGTTGATTTTAGAACCGGAACGCCTGCACGAATCGCAGCATCCTTGGCAATGACCTTGTTGCCGGCCATCTCTAGAACATCAGAAGACGGGCCGATGAAAGTTATGCCGTTAGCCTTTGCAGCCTCGGCAAGCTCTGGGTTTTCAGAAAGAAAGCCATAGCCAGGGTAGATTGCGTCGGCGCCAGACTCTTTGGCTACTCGAATGATTTCGCTCACATCGAGGTAGGCGCGCACCGGATGACCCACTGTGCCGATTTGGTATGCCTCGTCGGCTTTCAGGCGGTGGGTTGAGTTTCGGTCTTCGTATGGAAAGACAGCAACGGTTTTTGCACCTAGCTCGTAGGCGGCGCGGAATGCGCGAACTGCAATTTCGCCTCGGTTGGCGACCAGAATCTTCTTGAACATTGGTTCCTCAAGCGTCGTATTGGCGAATATGAAATTACGGTGCCCTGAATAAAAAGGTAGCCTATTCGGGTGCATGTACTTAGCGTCAGCTCCCTCAAAGGAGGCGTCGGCAAGACAACCGTTGCTCTAGGTTTGGCTTCTGCCGCATTTGCTCGCGGCCTACGCACGTTGGTGGTAGACCTCGACCCTCAGTGCGATGCATCAACTGGCCTAGGTGCCTTCGGGGTTTCAACAAAAAACGTTGCCGATGTTTTGTCTTCGCCCCGGCACGCCGTTGTGCATGACTCAATCGTAGCGAGTAGTTGGGGCAAAGTTCAGTCTGGTCACATAGATGTAATGTTGGGCAGTCCAAAAACCCTGAATTTTGACCACCCGAACCCCACTTTGCGCGATCTTTGGCGCCTCGAAGAAGCGTTGAGCCTGGTCGAGCGCGAATACGATCTAGTTCTGATCGACACTCCCCCATCAATCAATGGCCTAACTCGCACCGGCTGGGTAGCCAGCGACCGAATCCTTCTCGTTTCTGAACCTTCGATCTTTAGCGTGGTTGCCGCAGACCGCGCACTCAAGGCAATCAACGAGCTTCGCAAGGGCCTAACTCCAAGGCTTCGGGCTCTCGGTGTTGTTATCAATCGCGTTCGGCAAGGCTCGCACGAGCACGAGTATCGAATCGGCGAACTGCAAAATCTTTTTCAGGGCGAATACCTCACGATCTTGCTCGACGAGAAAGCCACAATTCAACAGGCCCAAGGCGCTGGGCGCCCCATCCACACTTGGCCCGGAGACAGCGCACAGCAGGTAGCCAAAATTTTCGATGATGTGCTCGATGCTGCGCTGGTGTCATTCCAACTGGTTGACGAAACCAGAACGGCCAAAAAGGAAAAACGTTTTGCTAGGTTTAGTCGCGTTCTGCGAGGCAAACAGATTGATAAAGATCTAGAAACTGGGCCGGCGCAAAACTAATCCGGGCAACAAGGCTTGGCCTAATTAAACGGCTTTGCGAGTGCTTCTGCGTGCAGCCAGTTCGTCCACGTCATCGATGTGGTTTTCTTTCATGTGAATCAGGCTCGCTTCAACCTCGCGCAATACCCGACCAACGGCAATTCCAAAAACACCCTGTCCACGGCCAAGAAGATCCAAAACCTCATCTTGGGTGGTGCACAGGTAAACACGTGCTCCGTCAGACATCAGGGTGATAGTCGCTAGGTCATTGATGCCGGCGGCCCGCAGCTGATCTACGGCGATGCGAATCTGCTGCAGCGAAACACCTGTGTCAAGCAGTCGCTTAACCAGTTTCAAAACCAGGATGTCGCGGAATGCGTAAAGCCTTTGAGAGCCCGAACCCGCGGCGCCCCTTACGCTCGGCTGAACCAAACCGGTGCGGTCCCAGTAGTCGAGCTGACGGTAACTGATTCCGCAGGCGGTGGCGGCCGAAGTGCCTCGGTAACCCACTTTTGGGTCAGCCGAAGGCAAGCCATCGGTGAAGAGCATGTCTTGGGAATAGGTGCCCATGTTGTCTGACTCTGAAGCTGACATCGGGGCTCCTTTCCTGTCGCTCTAAGGTTCAAGTTCAGGTTTAATTGTTGCCCCTACCGAGCACATCGGCGGGTTAATTATCGCTCTCGGCGTGTCGCCAGCAATGACGCGGATTTGCTAGTCGTCGAGCTTAGAAATTGCAGACCGCACCAATTCGCTTCGAATGGCCGAAAATTGGTTCTCGATTTCGGCTGCATAGTGTGCTGCACGCGAGCGACTTGAGGTGTCGTTCTTGCCAAGAACGGGAGCAACCACGCCCTCGATAATGCCGATTTCACGGTCGGTGGAGGCCTTCAAACCGCGAAGGTGTCTTGGCTGGATTCCGAAGCGTTGCAGGTGCACCACGGCTCGCGCAATCTCGACTGCCGACGAGTCAAAAGGCTCTTCTCCGAACAACGAAACATCTTGGGCTTCAGAAATTAAGGCATCGGTGATCGCTGTTTCGGCAATTAGTTCGATGCGAGTGAAACGCTTGCCCCTGGCCTGGCGAAGGTGAGCGCTATTCACCGACGAAACCCCGGGCAAAGTTGGCTGCTTGCCTTCATCTAGATCGGCAAGGTATGCCCTAATCACTTTTAGCGGCAAATATTGGTCGCGCTGCAATTCAAGAATAATTCGAATGCGCTCGATGTCGAGATCGGTGAACTTGCGATAACCAGACTCGGTTCGCTTAGGGGTCACTAGCCCCTGCTCTTCGAGGAAGCGCAATTTTGATGGGGTTAGATCGGGAAACTCGGGGTTGAGAGCCGAAAGAACCTGGCCGATGTTGAATAGCTTTACTGCCCGAGCTGAAAAGAGCTTGGCAGCGGCGTTTGCCGCCACTAGATGCCCACAGCCAGGTCGGCTCTTGAAGCAAAGAATGTGAATCTAAATTTGCCCACCTGAATTTCACAGCCGTCATGCAGCTGAGCGGTGTCGATTCGAACGCCATCGAAATAGGTGCCGTTTAGCGAAGCCAGGTCGTTGACCACGAACTTGGTGCCCTGGCGAATAAATTCTGCGTGTCGGCGTGAGACGGTCACGTCGTCGAGAAAAATATCTGCATTTGGATGACGGCCAACTGAGGTGGCGGCTTGGTCTAACAAGAATCGCGAACCAGCATTAGGGCCACGTTTTGCTATCAATAGCCCAGAACCAGAAGGCAGCGATTCGATTGCGGCCTGATCTTCGGGGTCTAGGCTGGCACCCGATTCGGCCAATAAATCTTCCGAAAAACGCAGGGTCGACGAGACCTCGTCAGACGAGCCCCCAAAGCCCAACTCTGCTGATTCCATGATTTCTACTCCCTGTCCCCCATAGCCTACTTCAAGCGAAGCGGGCTATTTTTCACTACGTCTCGCACCTGGCGCAGGTAAACAAAACCAGCCCACCAATAGAGCCCCACTCCCCAAAGCGCGAAGGCCCAAGCCAGCGGAAGAATTACAAACTCACCGGCTGTCCAGATGTATGAAATCAAAAGTAGTGGGAAAGCATACAAAAGTGCAAAAGTGCCCGCCTTGCCGAGGTAATGAACCGGCAGCGGCCCGAAACCATGGTTGGCAAGAATTACATAGGCAACCAGCAACATAAAATCGCGCGCCACAATCACCAGCATCAACCACAACGGCACGATTCCGGCAACAGTTAGGCCAACCAGAGTCGAAAAGATGTATAGCCGGTCGGCTGCCGGGTCAAGAATTTGCCCCAACCGCGTGATCTGATTCCACTTACGAGCAAAATAGCCGTCAAGGTAGTCAGTCAGGCTCGCAGTAGCCAAAACCACGATGGCTAAAAAGAATTTCTCATTCAGCAGCAGCAGCAAAAATATTGGCACGAGAGCCAAACGAAGCGCGCTGAGCAAGTTTGGCACGGTCAGAAACTGATCCCTAAGGCGCTCCCCTGGCTGCATCGACATACCCCGAGTTTACGCTTAGCTGCGCTTACGCTTCTCGCGCACGCGCATGCCAACCTCAATCGGGCTTCCCTCAAAACCGTAGGTTTCGCGAAGTCGACGCGTGATGAATCGGCGATAACCAGGCTCTAAGAAACCGGTGGTGAACAAAACAAATTTTGGTGGGCGGCTGCCAGCTTGGGTTGCAAACAAAATTCTCGGCTGTTTTCCGCCGCGAACCGGGTGGGGCGTTTCCATGGCCAACTCTTGGATGAAAGCGTTTAGCTTGCCCGTAGGAATTCGCTGATCCCATGAGTCGAGAGCCACTTCAAGCGCTGGCACCAGCTTTTCAACGTGGCGACCGGTCTTTGCCGAGATATTCACTCGTGGCGCCCAATCAACGTGAGCCAGATCTTGCTCAATTTCGCGTTCGAGGTAGCGTCGACGATCGTCGTCGATTTCATCCCACTTGTTGAATGCCAACACCAAAGCGCGACCCGACTCGAGAGCCATGTCGACGATGCGAATATCGGCCTCGCTGATTGGCTGGGTTACATCAAACAAAACAACTGCAACTTCGGCTCGCTCAAGAGCGGCAGCCGTGCGAAGCGAAGCATAAAAATCGGCACCCTGCGCAAGGTGAAGGCGGCGGCGAATACCGGCGGTGTCTACGAAACGCCAGATCTTTCCGGCAAGCTCTACCTGTTCGTCGATTGGGTCACGCGTGGTGCCAGCTAAGTCGTTCACCACGGCACGCTCAGAACCGACTGCCTTGTTCAAAAGCGAAGACTTGCCAACATTTGGTCGGCCAATCAGAGCAACCCTGCGTGGGCCGCCAAATTCTTCTTTGGCAACGGCTGAAACCTTAGGCAAAACCTTCATCGCCGCGTCAAGCATGTCTGCCACTCCGCGACCGTGCAGGGCCGAAACTGGGTATGGCTCGCCCAAACCGAGCGACCACAGGTTCGCAGCCTCTGGCTCTTGGCGAACGTCATCAATCTTGTTGGCGATAAGAATTACTGGCTTGCCGCTCTTGCGCAGCAATTTAACCACTCGTTCGTCAGATCCGGTTGCTCCAACCATTGCGTCAACCACAAAAAGCACGGCGTCTGAAAGTTCGATGGCAATTTCGGCTTGAAGCGCAACCGAGCGATCGATTCCTCGAGCGTCTGGCTCCCAACCGCCGGTGTCAACGAGCGTGAACTTGCGTTCATTCCATTCGGCCTTGTATGAAACCCTGTCTCGGGTTACGCCAGGCTTGTCTTCGACAACCGCCTCGCGTCGACCCAGAATTCGGTTTACGAGCGCCGACTTGCCCACGTTTGGGCGGCCAACGATTGCCAGAACCGGCAACGCAGGCAAGAATCGGTGGGTGTCATCCTCGAGCAGTTCGCTCTCGATAACTTCGTAGTCTTCTTCGTCTAGGTCATAGTCGTCGAGCCCCGAACGCAGCGTGCGAACGCGCGCCTCTTCTTCATCGGTGCTCATGCTTTGCAAACGTTCGATGAACTCCGGCTGGGCCGCGTCAGCGAAAAATTCTTCGTCTTTAGTCATTAGATTCCTTCGAATTCATCTGTTCAACCAAGGCAACAACGGCTTGTACCGTCTGGGCAAAGTTGAGATCCGAGGAATCCACGAGTTGGACTCCAGGTGCAGGAGTCATAAAGTCAACGACTTTTGAGTCGTTGGCGTCACGTTCTGATACTTGACGCTTGACGCTTTCGGCTGAAACTTTTGACAGTTCGGCCGAGCGTCGTTTAAGTCTAACCGCTTCGGTGGCAGTTAGCAGAATTTTATTTTCGGCGTCGGGTGCAACCACCGTGGTGATGTCTCGCCCCTCAACCACCACCCCCGGCCTTTTAGACCTGGCAACGAGCCTGTGAGTCAGTGCCTTCATGAACGTTCTTACCGCTGGCACGCTCGCCACCTGACTCACCGATTCGGCTACAGCAGCTTCTCTAATTGCGTCGGTTACGTCTGTCGAACCCACCCTGACCCAATAGTTGTCGGGGTCGGTAGATATGTCGTAGGCGAACTCGGCCTCTAAATCTTTGTCGCCGAGTGTGGCCAACTCAAAGCCTGGCAAATTTATGACTGCCCAAGCCAACGCGCGGTAGGCGGCACCCGTGTCTAGGTAGCCATACCCCAATTGCCTGGCAGACTCTTTGCTCACGCTAGATTTGCCCGATCCGGCGGGGCCATCGATTGCGACAATCTTGATACTCAACCCGCAATTCTCCATCCTCGGTTTGCCAGTTCAGCTATTAGTGGCGCCTCTTCGTTTGGCATCACAAATAATTCAACTAAACCAATAAGTGAGCTGGGTGAGTGTTCTAGCTTCAACTCTTCGATGTTCACACCTATGTCGCCAACTTCGTTGAACAGACGCCCAAGTTCTCCCGGCTTGTCGTCGATCATCACAACAATTTGCGAATACGCCGTAGCTTTGGTGCCGTGCTTGCCCGGAATTCGCTCAACGCCGCGGTTGCCCGCTTCGAGTGCACGCCCGAGCTTGCTAAGCGACCCCTGGGCGCTCACATCATCGAGCGCCTCGACCACAAGATCTAAGTCGGCAGCGAAAGCTCGCAGCACTTCGCTCACCTCAGCAGAGTTTGCTCCGAGAATTTGAAGCCAAAGTTTCGGGTCACTCGCCGCGATACGGGTGGTGTCACGCAGCCCCTGCCCCGCAAGTGCAACATCTGCGAGATCAGCCTCCACCAAGCGTGCCGCCAATAGCGAAGAAACCAGCTGAGGCACGTGTGACACCAGCGCGACAGCTCGGTCGTGGCTAGCAGGCGTTGCAGTGGCCACAGCGGCTTCTAGGTCGAGAGCCAAGTCTTGAACCAGTGTGACAGCCTCAGAAGATGCGCGTTCATCGAAAGCAATTACCCACGGGCGCCCAACAAACAGGTCTGCTCTGCCCGAAATTGCTCCCCCGCGCTCACGGCCCGCCATCGGGTGCGATCCCACATACCTTGAAAGGTCTGCGCCCAAGGTTTCAAGTTCACGTTGAATTGAAACCTTCACGCTGGCAACGTCGGTTACAACAGCCGAAGGGTACCTATCGAGCTCGTCGCAGACAACCCGAGCCGTAACATCTGGTGGAACACACACGACCACGAGTTTTGGATTGTCGCTGCTAGAACTTGCCCGACCAGCACCATAATCGATCGCCAAAGATTGGTTTGCCGGAGAGGCATCCTCGATGACGACATCTAGGCCCCTTTTTGTGAGAGCCAACCCGATGCTGGTTCCAAGAAGACCAGCACCGACAATTCGAATGGTGTCGGTCAACCTCGGTGCGTTCACTGAGCTATGTCCAGCCTTAGAGCCGTTGCCCCGCGCAGGTAAATGTGCTGAATTTCTGCACGCGATTGCGGAATATCGGCGTGAATCATGAGGCGAATTGTGCGTGGCAGTGCGCGCTTAACATCCATTTCAACGAAACACATCAGAGGAACATCGCCAAGCCCAAGTTCGCGAGCGGCCACAGCCGGAAACTCGCTGGTCACATCGGGAGTGGCAGTGAACATTACCGAGATCAACTGGTCGTTTGAGATGTTGTTGGCGTGCAAAGTTTTGCTCAACAACTCGGCGGTCAATTTGAGCAGGTGCTCGCGCTCATCGACATCGAGTTGAATCGCCCCACGAATCGCTCTTACTGCCATTGCTATCGCCTCTTCTTGTTAGCTGCTGCCGCTTTGTTTTTTGGCCTTGGCGGTCGAGCAATTCGCCCATCGCCCTCGGCGGCCTTCAACAAAGCCCCGACCTCGATTTTACTGAGTTCGCGAATGCGGCCCTCTTTTAGCGGGCCAAGCTGAATCGGGCCAAAGCTGCGCCGCACAAGGCCAACCACCGGGTGGCCAACGAATTCAAACATGCGTCGAACAATTCGATTACGCCCAGAGTGCAAGACAAGTTCAACCAAGCTCTCGCCCGGTTGCACATCCACGATGTGCGCCTTGTCGGCCTTGATTAAGCCATCTTCAAGCTCGAAACCGCTAAGCAGTTTGTGGATGATTGGCGGCGTGACTACGCCTTCAACGCGAGCAACATAGGTTTTAGTCACACCGAATTTTGGGTGGGCTAACTTGTGTGCAAGATCGCCATCGTTGGTCATAATGATCAAACCGGTGGTTTCTGAGTCGAGCCGACCAACATTGAAAACCCGATCGTAGCCCACCACAAATTGCGATAGGTCTGCGCGACCATTTTCGTCTGCCATTGAACTCACGACACCGTAAGGCTTGTTGAGAGCCAAATACACTCTCGAGTTGTCAAGCTGAATTGGAGTTCCGCTGACCGAAACCTTATCAATTTCAGGGTTGATTCTGGTTCCCAGCTCAGTTACCTGCTTGCCGTTTACCTTCACCTTGCCCTGAACAATTAGGTCTTCGCACACGCGCCGCGAGGCAACGCCAGCCGAGGCCATTACCTTTTGTAGTCTTACGCCCTCGGGCTCGAGGTTAGATTGTGACATCGAAGTTGCTGTTCGCGTCTGGAAGGAATGGGCTGATTAGTGGCATCTCGTCAAGAGAATTGATGCCTAGTACTTCTAGCAAGAGCTCGGTAGTGCCATAGTGGATTGCGCCGCTTTCTGAGTCGGTATAAAGCTCGGTGATCAAACCTCGGCTAAGCAAGGTACGAACCACAGAGTCTACGTTCACGGCACGGATCGAAGCGATCTGTCCTCGTGATATTGGCTGCTTGTATGCAATTACGGCCAAGGTTTCGAGCGCAGCCTGGCTCAACTTGGTTGGATTTTCGTTGGCGATGAACAGGCGAACCGCCCAATCGAAGTCGGCGCGAACAAAAATTCTCCATCCGCCGCCAACCTCCCTAAGTTCAAAACCTCGGGCGTTTGCCCCGGCCACCCCGTCGTAGTCGGCTTTCAAATCGGCAACAGCAGCACGAACTTCGCCAACCGGCATCTCGAGTGCAGTGGCCAGTGCCATCAGCGATAGCGGCAGCTCGGTCACCATCAGGATGGCCTCGATTGCAGACCTGAGGTTATCGGCGTTCACCGCCTCAGTGGTGTGGTCCTGGGTTTCATCATGAGTCATAGTCGGCTCCAAGAGTTGCTAGTTGTTCATCATCAAAGTCTTTGGCCTGCCAGGTCAATTTGAGATCGCCCAGCGGAGACTGCTGTTCAAAACCAATTGCGGCCAACCGATATAGTTCGAGAACGGCTAAGAACCTGGCCACCACGATTGCGCGATCTCTAACCGACCCAATTAGGTCTCTAAAAGTCAACCCGGTTGATTTTCGCAACATCGAAATCACTTCGGCGGCCTGCTCTCGAATGCTTACCCGAGGCGCGTGCAGGTGAGTTAAACCAACCGACGGAATCTCACGTGGTTCAAGGGTAGCCTCGGCCAATTGACCAAACTCCGACAGTGTGAGAGTCCAAACGAGTTCGGGCTTTTGCTTGGCAAAGCGTTCTTCGACCCGCACATCACGCGGCACTCTGCTTGCCTCAAGATTCATTGCCGTGCTGAACCAACTCGAGACCTGCTTGAACGCCCGATATTGAAGCAGTTTGGCAAAGAGCAGATCGCGCGCCTCCAAAAGCGCCACATCCTCGGCGTCAACAACTTCACCCTTGGGCAAAAGCCCGGCGATTTTGAGATCAAGCAGGGTTGCCGCAATCACCAAAAATTCGCTTGCCTGGTCCAACTCCTCGTGATCGTCGAGGGTCTTTAGATAGCCGATGAATTCGTCGGTAACCTTGCTGAGCGAAATTTCAGTGATATCCATCTCATGCTTAGAAATAAGCGTGAGCAGCAGGTCAAAAGGACCATCAAAGTTTGTCAGGCTGACAGCGAAGCCAGAAGATTTCTCGGTTTCAGCCAGTTCAGATTTAAGGGGCACAGCCACGAGAGACCAGCTCTCTTGCAACGGTGCGATAGGCGCTAGCCGCTTCGGAATCAGGCGCATAAGAGGTTATCGGAGCCTGAGCCACCGTGGCATCCGGGAACTTAACCGTGCGATTGATTACGCTTCGAAATACCTTTTCGCCGAACGCCTCGTGCAAACGCTCCAAAACCTCACGTGAGTGCAAAGTACGGGCGTCGAACATGGTTGCCAAGATTCCATCCAACTGCAAGGCAGGGTTTAGACCCTCTTGAACCTTGCTAACGATGTCTTCGAGTATGGCTACGCCGCGAAGTGCAAAAAATTCTGTAGCCAGCGGAATTATCACACCGTGAGCCGCAGTAAGAGCATTGACCGTAAGCAGACCGAGTGAGGGTTGGCAGTCAATAATTATGAGGTCGTAATCGTCGGAAACCCGCTTCAAAATGCCGGCCAAGATGCGCTCGCGAGCCATCTCGTTGACTAACTTCATTTCAGCCGCAGAAAGCTCAATATTGGCCGGGATTACATCCAGATTTGGCGTTGCCGTGTGCTGAATAGCAGTTTTGGGATCGATACTCTTGTCGAGCATGAGGTCATAAATTGTGACCGAGTCATGAGAATTCACACCGAGGCCAGCCGAAAGCGCACCCTGAGGGTCATAGTCGACTAACAAGACCTTGCGACCGTATTCGGCTAGCGCTGCAGACATGTTGATGCTCGTGGTGGTTTTGCCCACGCCGCCTTTTTGATTACACATGGCAATAATTCGCGCAGGGCCGTGGCTCGATAGGGGCTTAGGTATGGCAAAACGAGTATCGGTTGCCGCCTTTGAGGCCTTAGCCATTATTTCCTCCCGAAATTACGCTTTGCACTTGCATCTATAGCCTACCCGTGCCGGGGGCTCTATTTGCGGGCGCGAGGGTGCGCCGCGGCATAAATCTCGCGAAGAGCATCAACGGTAACAAGCGTATAAATCTGGGTGGTTGTCACAGATGAGTGCCCTAACAGTTCTTGCACCACTCGCACATCGGCTCCACCCTCGAGCAGGTGGGTAGCGAAAGAGTGTCTGAGACTGTGCGGCGAAACTTCGACCGGAAGCTCCGCGACTTGGGCAGCATCCGCGATAATTTGCCATGCGCTCTGTCTTGAAAGCCGACCACCGCGCTGGTTCAAAAAAATCGCCGGGGTGCCCTTACCTTTGGCAGCCAGGCCAGGCCTGACTCTAATCAAGTAGGCGTCAAGAGCCCTAATCGCATAACTGCCAACCGGAACCAGGCGCTCCTTAGAGCCTTTGCCTAAAAGTCGCACGAGCGATTTTTCGATCACATCGTCGAGATCTAGGTTTACGACCTCTGAAACTCGAGCGCCGGTTGCATATAGCACCTCTAGCAAGGCGCGATCCCTGATTGAAACTTCGTCGGCAACTAATGTCCCAACCTGCTGCGGGTCTGGCCCAGCAGCGGCTAAAAGCGCTTCAACCTGAGCAAGGCTGATTGCCTTTGGCAGATTTCGTCGTTGCTTTGGGGGTTTAACGGTTGCAGAAACATCGCCACTGGTTACGTTTTCTAAAAGCCAAAACCGATGGATGCCGCGCACAGCCGCGAGTATGCGGGCCACCGATGAATTCTTTAGGTTGTAACGGGAACTGAGCTCTTCTGAAAACTTGACTAAATTTAGCTCGCTTATTTCTTGTGGCGCTGCCACACCAATCTCGTCCAGAAAAACTTGGTAGCGATGTAAATCTCGAGAGTAGGCATCAAGAGTGTTTTTTGCAACACCGCGTTCAATTGCAAGGTGCCTCAGGTAGGCATCGACAAGAGTTTGGAGGCTAGGCACTTGGTTGAATGCCGTGCTTAAGCGCCAAAGCCATAAGCCCAACGGCGGCACTAGGGCTTCTCATTCGAGAAGCCAAAACACTGTTGACTGCTTCGGCAAGTGAAACCCAAGCAAGCTCCATGTCCGTCTCTTCGCCTTCAAGCTCAAGATCGTGGCCCTGGTGGCGAAGGTCTTTTGCTAGGAACACACTTATGGTTTCGTTGTTGCCACCGGGCGTGGTGTGAAACTCGATGAGTTCAGACCAGCCCTCGGCAACATAGCCGGTCTCTTCCAGAAGTTCACGTTTGGCAGCCTCAAGTTTGCTTTCTCCAGGCACGTCTAGAAGGCCTGCCGGTATTTCCCACAAAAATTCTCGAACCGGGTGGCGATATTGATTTATCAGCAGCACTTCGGCCGACTCGTTCATTGCGATTACCGCAACAGCACCCGGGTGCGACACGAATTCTCGAACCAAAGGTTCGCCGTTGTAATCGAATGTTTCTCTGGTTATGTCCCAGATTTTGCCGTGAAAGACAACCTCGCTCTTGGCTATTGCCAGAGCAGCGGGGCGGTCTTTAGGCATCTTTTACCTCGAACAACTTGTTTGACTCTTGGCGCTTGATGGCTGCGGCAACCAAGCCTCGGAACAAAGGGTGTGCGTTGGTGGGGCGTGAACGGAATTCAGGGTGAGCCTGAGTAGCAACATAATAAGGGTGCACTTCGCGAGGCAACTCTACGAATTCGACTAGGTGGTCATCGGGCGAGGTGCCCGAGAACACCAAACCGGCCTCGGCGATTTGCTGGCGGTATGTGTTGTTCACCTCGTAACGGTGGCGGTGACGCTCTTCGATTGAATCGGCACCATAAACCTCGGCCACGATTGAACCAGGCTTTAATTTAGCCTCGTAGAGACCCAGGCGCATAGTTCCACCCATGTCGCCCGAGGCCAGAATATCTACCTGTTCGGCCATGGTTGCAATCACAGGGTATTGAGCTTCAGGGTCGAATTCGGTCGAAGATGCCCCTACCAAACCAGCCTTGGTTCTCGCAAACTCGATAACCATACACTGCAAACCTAGGCATAGGCCAAGGGTTGGAATCTTGTTTTCGCGGGCATAGGTTAAGGCTCCGAGCTTGCCTTCGATACCGCGAACACCGAAGCCGCCTGGAACACATATTGCGTCGACATCGCCAAGAGCAGCGACTGCGCCGTCTGGTGTCTCGCAGGTGTCTGAGGCAACCCACTTGATGTGCACCTTGGTCATGTTGGCAAAACCACCCGCGCGAAGCGCTTCGGTAACCGAAAGATAGGCATCCGGAAGGTCGATGTACTTTCCAACCAGCGCGATTCGAACCTCATGCTTGGGGTTGTGAACGGCGTCCAAAACGGTCTGCCAGCGGCTCCAGTCGACTGTGCTGTCTGGGAAACCAAACTTTTTCACAATGTATGCGTCGAGGCCCTGATCGTTAAGCACCTTAGGCACGTCGTAAATGCTGGCTGCGTCGGCGGCGGTTACTACGGCGCTTCGGTCGATGTCGCACATCAAAGCTATTTTGTTTTTAATGCCATCTGGCAACTCACGGTCGCTGCGGCAAACCACTGCATCCGGTTGAATACCGATCGAACGCAACGTGGCAACCGAGTGCTGGGTTGGCTTGGTCTTTAGCTCGCCCGACGCTGCCAGATATGGAATCAACGAAACGTGAACATAGAACACATTGTCGCGACCAACTTCGTGGCGAACTTGGCGCGCAGCTTCGAGGAACGGCTGAGATTCGATGTCGCCGACGGTGCCACCAATTTCGGTGATGATTACGTCTGGTGCCGGGGTCTCGTGTGCCTGCAAACGCATGCGGCGCTTGATTTCATCAGTGATGTGCGGAATTACCTGAACGGTGTCGCCCAAATATTCACCTCGACGCTCGCGAGCAATAACCGTCGAATAGACCTGGCCGGTGGTTACGTTAGCCGACTGGCCAAGGTTGATGTCTAGAAAACGCTCGTAGTGACCAATGTCGAGGTCGGTCTCGGCGCCATCGTCGGTGACAAAAACTTCACCGTGCTGAAATGGGTTCATTGTGCCCGGATCAACGTTTAGATAAGGGTCTAGTTTTTGCATCACAACCTTTAGGCCGCGTGCGCGAAGTAGGTTGCCGAGACTCGAGGCGGTTAGGCCCTTACCGAGTGATGATGCAACACCTCCGGTGACGAAAATGTGACGTGTTCTACCGGAATCCAAAGCTTCTGCCATGGAACTTCAGCCTAGCATCGGCGCGATTCCGAAACGCCCGAGAACACGAAACTCGCAAGATTTTTTAACGCAATCGAGTACGAAACATCCAGATCGAGCAGAACCTACCCCCCATCGACTAGGAGTTACCCCGATTGACTAGGGCTTACCCCGATTGAGCGCGAGCAAGGTTAATGAGTTCAATGGCATGCGATTGAGCAGACTGTGATTCAGCCAAACCCGAGAGCATGCGAGCCAACTCGCCAACTCGCTGCTGGTCGTTTAGCGCCACTACATCACTAACTGTGAACTCTTGCCCGAGAGTTTTTAAAACGTTCAAGTGGTTGTTTGCAAAGGCGGCAACCTGGGCCAAGTGAGTGATCACAATAACCTGGGCTTGAGTTGCCAATTTGGCCAGACGCCTACCCACTTCGATTGCGGCCGCGCCACCAACACCTGCATCAACTTCGTCAAAAATAAAAGTTGAAACCGAAGATGTTTTGGCCAGAACCACCTCGAGAGCAAGCATGATTCTGCTCAGCTCTCCCCCACTTGCACCTTTGCCAAGCGGCCGAGGCTCTGCCCCCGGATACGAAACGAGCTGAATCGAAATCACATCTTTGCCATTTGCCGAAAAATCGGCTGCCTCGGTTACTTCAACCACCAAAGCTGCCCCCGGCATTGCCAGCGCTTTGAGCTCATCGGTTACCTCTGCGGCAAGCCGCGCACCTGCACCGAGACGAATTACGGTCATCTCGGAGGCAAGTTTTGACATGGTTGCAAACTGAAGCGCCACTTCTGCTTCGAGCGCCTCGATGCGCTCAGCCGAAGAATCTAGTTGCAGCAGACGATTTGATGCCAAATTGGCAAAATCGAAGACGTCTTGAAGGCTTTCGCCATGCTTGCGAATGAGCGCAGTTAACACCGCTCGGCGACTTTGAACCAATTCAAGGTCATGCTCGCCCTCAACCTCGAGCCCTGAAACATAGCTCGAAAGCTCGGCCGCCAATTCGCCTAGTTGGTAGCCAATCTCTGCAGCAACTCTTGCGAGTCGCGCCAATTCGATGTCATGGTCGGCAACGTGCTCAAGCTGCTTGCGGGCCACACCCAACAATCCGATGGCATCTAAGTTCGAGTCAAAAGTCTCCGACGAAATTGCCTCATGGGCTGCCGAAGCCGCTAATCTCAACTCTTCTACATGGGTCAACCGATTGGCCAAATCGGCCAATTGCCCATCCTCGCCATCTTGTGGCTGCACCTTTTCGAACTCTTCGAACAACGCCTTCAGGCTTTCGGCCTCGGCAAGTCGTTCAGTGGTTGAGAGTTTGATCTCGTTCAATTGGGTTGAGCTCTCGCGGTGTTGCTCATAGGCCTCGCGATAACTGATCAATGCGTTTAGCAAGGGTGATCCAGCAAATTGATCGAGCGCTTCACGTTGAGCCGATGCTGACTTAAGCCGCAGCTGGTCAGATTGACCGTGCACAACCACTAATTGGTCGCCAAGGTCTGCCAAGACACTCACCGGAACTGCCCTACCCGAAAGCGCTGCACGGCTTCGTCCCTCGGTCGATATCGAGCGATTCAGGATCAATTCGCCATCAGCCGAGCTAGCACCAACTTCATCGAGCCTGGCTGCAACCTGCGCATTGCCTGGCACAAACCAACGACCCTCTACATAAGCCTGATCTTGGCCACGGCGAACCGCCGAACTATCGCCGCGCTGCCCGAGCAGCAAACCCAATGCGGTCAAAACCATGGTCTTTCCGGCTCCGGTTTCGCCAGTGAGCACGGTGAGACCCGATTTGAAACTTAGCCGGGCTTCTTCAATTACACCAAGATCGCGAATATAGATTTCTTCGAGCATGGTTATCCAAGGTTTTGCGAGTTGTCGTCTGGCCCTCGCCAACCGGCAACCGGAAGAGAAAATTTGCGAACCAGTCGGTCAGTAAATGTGCTCTGTCGCAGGCGAGCCAGAAGAACTGGTTTGTCAGACTTGCGCACCTCTACTCGTGCACCAGGCGGCAACTCCCAGGTTCTGCGGCCATCACACCAAAGCACGCCTTGAGCAGCACTGCGCTTCAAAACCTCAACCGCCATCATGGCTTCGGGCTTTACAACCAACGGCCTCGCAAAAAGAGCGTGGGCACTCAACGGCACTAGCAGCAAAGCCTCAACCGAAGGCCAAACCACAGGCCCGCCCGCCGAAAACGCATAGGCTGTTGAACCCGTTGGGGTTGCCATCACAATGCCGTCGCAACCGAAACTCGACAACGGGTGCTCTTCAACCTCAACCACTACTTCTAGCATTCGCTCGCGCGAACTCTTTTCAACAGTTGCCTCATTCAAAGCCCAGGTATGAAATACCTCTCGGCCTTCAACAATTACTGCCACGTCGAGAGCCATGCGCTCTTTTACGATGTAATCACGCTCTACTATTCGCTGAACGGCATCGTTCAGCCCTTCGCGCTCGCTTTCAGCCAAAAAACCAACGTGACCGAGGTTTATTCCCATCAGCGGAATTTCTGCTTCGCGCACAATCTCGGCAGCTTTAAGAATTGTGCCATCGCCGCCAAGAACCATCGCCAATTCGATCTGACCAAGAGAGCAGTGCAAACCCAGTTCTAGAACTTGTTCCGCTACATCGGCTTGAGCGTCAACGCTCTTTTGCAATCTCGCAAAACTTCTCAGCTCTTGCAGCTCAACAGCAGTCATCACGGGTGTGATTCTCGCTGCAATTAATTGACCGCAGGCCTCTAATGCCGTCGCGATGGCGTCTTCGCGGCGTGTATGCGAAACAACCAACACAAATCTAGTTTCGGTCATCTCGCCTCCTTGGCTATTGATTCAATTCGCTCAAACCAGTTTGACGCATTTTTAGGCTCGTTCGGAGATATCCACAGCAAGTATTCGACATTGCCGTGCGTTCCCGGAAGTTCGGATCTCTCGACACCGCGAACTCCCATTCCCAAGGCGTTTGCCTCCTCGACCACCTGTTTTATGGCACCCGCCCGAAGACGATGATCGGTCACCAACCCGTGAGCGCTGAGCGACTGTTTGCCAACCTCAAACTGAGGTTTAACCAACAATATAAACTCGGCCTCAGGTGCAACCGAGAGCATCTGCTTCAATACCAGGGTTAGCGAAATGAAAGACAGGTCGCCCACGACAATATCGATTTTTGGCACAGCTGCGCCGACACGCTCTTCAAGAGTTTCTGGCGAAAGTTCGCGTGCGTTGAACCCTTCGATGCTGACTACCTTTTTGTTAGCAAGCAGCTCTTCAACCATCTGGTCGTGCCCCACGTCAATGGCAAAAACTTTCGCTACACCGCGACGCAGCAATACGTCGGTAAACCCGCCTGTCGAAGCGCCGACATCGAGGGCAACCTTGCCAACAAGATCAATCGAACCAAAGGTGTCGAGTGCGCTAGCAAGCTTGAATCCGGCGCGAGAAACATAGTCAACGGCTTCAAGAACTCTGATTTGATCAGTTTCTTGAGTGATCTGAGATGCTTTGCGGGCAACCTTGCCATTAATCAAGATACGTTCGGCATCGACCATTGCGGCAGCCTGGTTTCGCGAACGCGCAAGCCCGCGTTCCACTAACGCGACATCAATACGCAAATCTATTCGCCTGTCTTCGAAGAACCGTCAAAAAAAGAATTCTCGGCGCCGTTTAGCACCGATTCAAGTTCATCGCGAACAAGGCCAAAGGCCGTTGGCTGCTGGTCTAACGGCAGCGCAACAATTCGGTCCACCTCAGCGGCAACTCGTGCGATAAGTTCTTCAGACATAACTCAAGCCTATTCGTAAAGCGCCGACTCAACATCAAGACCATAAATTGGGACATCAGATGAGTAGATAACGGCACACGCAGCCCGAAGTGCCGACAAGCTCTTAGGGTCGCCTTCGGTAACCACAACTTTGTTGCCAAGCAATTCAACTGAGGCGTTGGCGCACGAAAAGCCTCGTTTGGTTTGCTTTGGCACGTCATATGGCTTCAATAACTCGGCCATAGAACCAACAATAAAATTCGGGCGCCCCTCAAGCTTGATACCCAAAACTTCTTTGCGAGTGCTAACGCCCGTTAACACCAACACCGAGTCGATGCCAGTTCTGTTGGCACCGGTGATGTCTGTGTCAATTCGATCACCGATGAATAGTGGACGCTTGGCCGCAAAATGCCTAACCGCTGCTTCAAAAATGGCGGGTTCTGGCTTGCCGGCCACAAGCGGTAATTGCCCTACCGCTGTGTGAACAGCGGATACGAGGGTGCCGTTTCCTGGGGCCATGCCCCGTTCTTGAGGCAGGGTCCAGTCAGAGTTCGTGGCAACCCACTTGGCGCCTTGCTGAATGGCAAACGCCGCTTCGGCTAAGTGTTTCCAGGCCACGTCGGGGGCAAATCCCTGAATTACGGCCTCAGGCTTGTCGTCTGCAGATTCAACGAGTTCAAAACCACCCTCAAGCACTCTAGCTCGCAAACCATCGCCGCCAACCACCAAAATTTTTGACCCGGGGCTAACCAAGGTCGCAAGCAATTGCACGCCAACCTGACCCGAACCAATGATGTCTTCGGGTTTTGTCGTTACGCCAAATCCGGCCAATTGCGATGCAATGGCTTCAGGTTTTCTAGAAGAATTATTGGTCACATAACCAATTGGCACATCAAGGCGCTGCAATTCGCAGATCGTCTCGGGCGCATCAACTATAGCTTTGGTTCCCTCATAAACGACACCATCGAGGTCGGCGAGTAGAACATCGTAAGCGCCCCAGATTTTATTCATCGCGCTTTTCTGTCGGCTTATTTATGCGGTCAAAGGTGCGCGGCTGGCGCTCTTCGTCTCGCGAAACTGTTCTCGCCGCATCGCCATCACGACGAGCAGGCCTCGCATCGCCATCGCCATCACGACGTGGGTAGCGCGGCGCATCGCCATCACGCCGTGGGGTAAATCCATCACGGCGTGGGGCTCGTGGCGCAAAATCGCGTCTTTCATCAGTGCGGCTGCCACGGGCATCACCCTCACGAGGTTCCCAAACTTTCTTCTCAGCAAGCACGGGAATCTCGATCTCTTCGAGTACCTCAACAAGTTCGTTCTCGGGGCCAGGATTGCCAGCAAGAGCCATATCAGCTCTATCTGCGAGATCGAACCAGGTCTTAGCTTCGGCATCTTTGCCTAAAACTTCGAGAGTGTCGGCATAGGCTCGAAACAACGACGGCGAATATTCGAATACGCGGGCAGGATTTAGCTCGGCAATTTGCAACTCAGCTAAGGCAAGATCATTTTCACCTCGGTCTAGACGAGCGCCAGACATTGCGATCGCCAAGTTAACCCGCACACTTATCGGTAAAGCGGCTCGATCCACAGAGCGACCAAGTTCAAGGGCTCGGTCTGGTCGACCAAGCCCACGTTCGCAATCGACCATAACCGGGATCTGGTCGTTAGAACCCGAAATTCTACGGAATGTAAGTAACTCGCGAAGTGCTAAGGCGTACTCCCCAACGGTGTAGGCGGTGACGCCCACAACCTCGCGCACCATACCAATGCGACCAGCTCGTTCCGCAGCGGCAACCGCGTGCCGGTGCGCCAAATCGGGGTCTTGATCAATTAAAAGATTAACCATTACCAAGTGGCGAGCCACTTTTTCTGCATTTTCAGGCGTGAGCGTCTTTAGCTGAGCCCGCAGACCCATTTCAAGGTCTTTCTCGGTGATCTCTTCTGGAATCGCAGGGCTCTTTGGCTTGTCATAATCGACAGGTCGGGCCACTCGCTCTTGCCAATTCGGCCTAGATTCCTGGCCATCGCGACGCTGCGCGCGCCCCGAAGGCGCGTCTTGTCGCTTATCAGATCCACCACGACCAGAACCCATGCCCGAGGAGCGTTCGCCCGAACCATTTCGTGGCCCCTGGCCCGATGAATTACGGTCTGGTCGACCGGTGCTGCGGTCTGAGCGACTTCCGAAATCGCGTTCAGCCATGTGGATCTCCTTATTTAAGTGTGTTTCAATGCCAAAACTACGCTAAAAAACGTAGTTAAACGAAAATGGCCACCTCGAAAGGTGGCCATTTTCTTAAATTAAGTCCGGCGGTGTCCTACTCTCCCACAAGGTCACCCTTGCAGTACCATCGGCGCTGGAGGTCTTAGCTTCT